>NZ_JMPP01000014.1 GCF_000735435.1 Klebsiella planticola ATCC 33531
CCGTTGGCGTTCATCTCTGAACCCCGCTGACCCGGCGGCTTGCGTGCCGTTGTTCCGTGTCAGTGGAGGCGCATTATAGGGAGTTCTGAGACGTTGACAAGCCCTGTTTTAAAAAAACTTTTCAACCGTCTCTTTTTTCACCAAACCAGCTCGTAACGTGGCAAAAAACCAGCGTTTTGCTGTTTTAACCAACGAAATAGTCCACCAGATGGCATACTGATACAGATAAAAAGAGAAAGGAACGGCATATATGTCTTTAAGCGCACAGCAACTGGCGGCACAAAAGAACATCTCCTGGGTATTAGCAGAGAAACTGGCTCAAAAAATCCTGACCGGCGAATACCCGCCGGAAAGTATTCTTCCTGGCGAAATGGAATTGGGCGAACAGTTTGGCGTGAGTCGCACCGCGGTACGCGAAGCGGTTAAGACGCTTACCGCCAAAGGGATGCTGTTGCCGCGCCCGCGTATCGGTACCCGAGTCATGCCACGCAGTAGCTGGAACTTCCTCGACAAGGAGCTGCTCTCATGGTGGTTAACGGAAGATAACTTTGAAGAGGTGGTGAGCCATTTCCTGGTTATGCGCAGCAGCCTGGAGCCTCAGGCCTGTTTTCTGGCGGCCACCTTTGGCAACGCAGAACAAAAGGCCCAGCTCAATACCTTAATGGAAGAGATGGGCCAGTTAAAAAAACGCTTTCTGCGCGAACGCTGGATAGAAGTCGATATGGCCTGGCATGAGCACATCTATGAAATGAGCGGAAATCCGTTCCTGATCGCATTCGCTTCTCTGTTTCATTCGGTCTACCACACCTACTTCACTTCGATTACTCAGAACGAAGTGGTAAAGCTGGATCTCCACCAGGCCATTGTCGACGCTATCCAGGATAGCGATGGCCCGCGAGCGCTTAACGCCTGCCAGACGTTATTGAACGCACCAAACCATTCAGGCAAGTAACAAGGGTTCCGCATGAGCGAAAAAAAAGGGCGCAGTATGGCCGGACTGCCGTGGATTGCAGCCATGGCTTTTTTTATGCAGGCGCTGGATGCCACGATTCTCAACACCGCCCTTCCCGCCATTGCGCATAGCCTAAACCGTTCACCGCTGGCCATGCAGTCTGCCATTATCAGCTACACATTAACGGTCGCTATGCTTATCCCGGTCAGCGGCTGGTTAGCTGACCGCTTCGGCACCCGTAAGGTGTTTATCATTGCCGTCGGCCTGTTTACGCTCGGTTCACTGGCCTGCGCCCTCTCCAGTTCATTAATGGAGCTGGTTATCTTTCGCGTGATTCAGGGGATAGGCGGCGCCATGATGATGCCGGTGGCGCGCCTGGCATTATTAAGAGCCTACCCGCGCAGCGAACTGCTCCCCGTACTGAACTTCGTCACTATGCCCGGACTTGTTGGCCCGATTCTTGGGCCGGTGCTCGGCGGCGTGCTGGTCACCTGGGCCAGCTGGCACTGGATTTTCCTCATTAATATTCCTATCGGCATTATCGGGATACTGTACGCGCGCAAATATATGCCGGATTTCACCACGCCGCGCCGCCGTTTCGATACCAGCGGTTTTCTGTTGTTTGGATTGAGCCTGGTACTGTTTTCCAGCGGCATCGAACTGTTTGGCGAGAAAATCGTCGCAACCTGGATAGCTCTTTCGGTCATTGCCCTTAGCGTTATACTGCTGCTGGCTTATATCCGCCACGCGCGTCGCCACCCGACTCCGCTGATCTCGCTTTCTTTATTTAAGACGCGCACCTTTTCGGTCGGTATTGCCGGTAATCTGGCCACCCGTCTGGGCACCGGCTGTGTGCCGTTTCTGATGCCCTTGATGTTGCAGGTCGGTTTTGGCTATCCAGCGATCGTCGCAGGCTGCATGATCGCTCCCACCGCAATCGGCTCGATTATCGCGAAATCAACCGTGACTCAGATTTTACGCTGGCTCGGCTATCGGAAAACCCTGGTCGGCGTCACCATTTTTATCGGACTGATGATTGCCCAGTTCTCCTTCCAGTCTCCGGCAATGCCTGTCTGGATGCTCTTGCTACCGCTGTTTGTGCTGGGGATGGCGATGTCCACCCAGTTCACATCGATGAATACCATCACGCTGGCCGATTTGACCGATGATAACGCCAGCAGCGGCAATAGCCTGCTGGCCGTGACGCAACAGCTATCCATTAGCCTCGGGGTCGCCATTAGTGCCGCAGTGCTACGCTTTTATGAAGGGTTCGACAGCGCCAGTACCGTTGAGCAGTTCCACTACACCTTTATTACGATGGGGGCGATTACCGTGGTTTCGGCGCTGACATTTATGCTGTTAAGAGCGAAAGACGGCCGCAACCTGATTAAAGAGCGGCATAAGCGTTAAACGGAGCCGCGAACGACCAGCTCCGGGGTGAGCTGAACGCGTTGCTGCTTCTGACCCGGATCGGCCATGCGATGAATCAGCACGTCGATGGCCAGTTCGCCCAGTTCATCTTTCGGCTGATGGATAGTAGTCAGTGGTGGCGTCATATAGCGCGCCAGTTCGATATCGTCATACCCCACCAGCGCCATATCCTGCGGAATTCGTAACCCGGCCTGATACAGCGATTGATATGCCCCAACGGCCATCGCGTCGTTGCCGACGAAGACCGCCTGCGGCCGCTCGGGTAAGGCGAGCAGCTTTTGCATGGCGCTAAATCCGCCGCCAAATTCGAAATCACTGGTAATGACATAACCGTCCATCACCGGAAGCCCGGCGCGCGCCATCGCCGCGTGATACCCCTCTAGGCGCAGGCGCGACGGCGTTTTATCCAGCGGCCCTGCAATACAGGCCACGCGGGTATATCCTTTATCAATCAGATACTGGGTTGCCATATCGCCGCCCAGCAGCGAGTTGTCCTGAATCAGATCGCTATCGCCGTCGAACGGCGCCCAGTCCATCATCACCGTAGGGACTGACGGGTAGCGCTGCATAATTTCCGGTGAAGGCTGATGCGTTTCGGTACACAGCAGCAGCAGACCATCGACGCGTTTTTGCATCAGCGTCTCAAGATTGCGGTTCATGCGCTGCTCATCGCCTTCGGTATTACACAGCACCAGACTATAGCCTCGCTCAAAACAGCTGCGCTCCACGCCGCGCACCAGTTCCGAATAAAACGGATTGGTACTGGCGGTGATCAGCATGCCAATGGTCCGGGTCTGGTTTAATTTGAGGCTACGCGCCAGCGCAGACGGCGCATAGTTAAGGTTTTTAATCGCCGCATCAACTTTGGCGGTAATCGCCTCGCTGACGAAGCGATCTTTATTAATGACGTGAGAAACTGTTGAAGTGGAAACGCCCGCCTCGCGGGCTACATCCTTCATGGTAGCCAAACGTTACCCCTGTTGACGTAAAAACTCGTCGATTTCTTCGCGCCATGGTACGGAAGGCTGTGCGCCTTTACGGGTAACGGCAATCGCCGCCGCGGCATGGGCAAAACGGATCGCTTCGTCCAGCGCGATTCCTTCCAGTAAGGCCGTCACAAAAGCGCCATTAAAGGTATCACCAGCGGCAATGGTATCGATGGCCTGAACTTTAAAACCGGGAACCCGACGGCCTTGACCTTCATGGCTGACCCATACGCCCCGGCTGCCAAGCGTAATCATCACGATACCAATGCCTTTGTCATGCAGCACACGGGCCGCGTTAGCCGCATCGTCATCGTTTTCCACGCGGATGCCGGTCAGCTTCTCGGCTTCGGTTTCGTTAGGCGTAATGATATCCACCAGCGCGAGCAGTTCATCTGACAACTCACGCGCCGGTGCCGGGTTAAGCACCACGGTGGTTTGATGCTGATGCGCGATTTTTGCTGCCGCCAGCACGCTTTCCAGCGGTGACTCCAGCTGCATCAGCAGCGCCTGAGCACCCGCAATACGCACTTTTTCCGCCTCAACCTGCTCGACAGAGAGCGCGGCGTTAGCTCCGGCATGAATACCGATGACATTCTCACCTTCGGCGTTAACAAAAATCAGCGCCACGCCGGTCGATTGATCTTTGACCGCCCGCACCGGCGCAACATCGATACCATCGCTCTGGAGCTGGCGACGAACGCGTTCACCGATATCGTCATCGCCGGTACAGGCAATAAACGCAATATCCGCGCCGCTTCGCCCGGCGGCGACGGCCTGGTTAGCCCCTTTACCGCCGAAAGCCACCTGATAATGATGACCGGTGACGGTTTCGCCCGGCGTCGGGAAAGATTCAAGGTTAAGAATGTGATCGGCATTGATGCTGCCAAGGACGACAAGTTTGCCTGCGGTTTTCATTATTTCTGTTCCCGGGAAAGCGCGCCACCGGATTCCGGTGGCGCATGCCCTGCTTTTCTTTTTTATATTGTCCCTCGGACCGTTTCCGACCCGAATCGCATATTACTGCTTAATGACCAGCTTCAGCTCAACCGGATAGCTGGCATCCACTTTCTCACCCTTCAGCACTTTATCAGCAGTTTCGACGCCTTTCACGCCGATCTGCTCTGGCAACTGAGCGATGGTCGCTGCCAGTTTGCCACTATTTACGGCTTTTTCGCCATCCGGAGTACCGTCAAATCCAACCACCATCACATCGGATTTGCCTGCCGTTTGTAATGCACGCAGCGCACCCAGCGCCATTTCATCATTCTGCGCAAATACCGCTTTCACATCAGGATGGGCGGTCAGCAGGTTCTGCATGACGTTCAGACCTTTGGTACGGTCGAAGTCCGCCGGCTGGCTGGCCAGAACATTGAATTTGTGCGCGGCAACGGCCTGCTTAAAGCCCTCACCACGTTCACGAGCCGCGGAAGTCCCTGCAATACCCTGCAGTTCAATCACTTTCGCGCCTTCACCGGCTTTCTTCGCAATGTAGTCGCCGGCCATCTTACCGCCCAGCACGTTATCAGACGCGATATGGCTGACGACATCGCCTTTCGAAGCCTGACGGTCGAGGGTAATCACCGGGATCTTCGCCTGGTTAGCCATCTTCACGGCGTTACCTACCGCATCAGAATCGGTAGGGTTAATCAGCAGCAGCTTCGCGCCACGGACCGTTAAATCCTGTACGTTCGCCAGCTCTTTCGCCGGGTTGTTCTGCGAATCCAGTACGACAAGGTTGTAGCCCAGTTTGTCCGCTTCTTTCTGCGCCCCCTCTTTCAGGGAAACAAAGAACGGGTTATTCAGGGTAGAGATAACCAGGGCGATAGTATCTTTCGCCATCGCGTTGGCGCTGACGGTTGCACTGAGAGCCACAGCAGAGACCAGGGTCGCCAGTTTTTTCATATTCATAGTTAAGATGTCCTGTAGAGTTCTGAGTTACTGCTTTTTGTTGTCTACCAGCACCGCCAGCAAAATTACCACCGCTTTCACGATCATCTGGTAATAGGAAGAAACGCCTAATAGATTCAAACCGTTGTTCAGGAAGCCAAGGATCAGCGCGCCAATCAAGGTACCGACAATACGCCCTTTCCCCCCCGCCAGACTGGTGCCGCCGAGCACAACCGCCGCGATAGCATCCAGTTCATAACCGGTACCCGCCGTCGGCTGCGCGGAAGAGAGGCGCGCCACTTCGATAATCCCCGCCAGCGAAGCCAGCAGGCCGCATAACGAATAGACGATGATTTTCACTTTATTGACGCTGATGCCGGATAAGCGGGTCGCCGCCTCGTTACCGCCCAGCGCATAGATATAACGACCCAGCCGCGTATGGTGCAGCATGTACCAGGCCGCCAGAAAGACGATTGCCATAATCCATACCGGCGTCGGAACCCCTAACGGGCGCCCGATACCAAACCAGCCAAACAGGTCGGCGTTATCGGTAAACCCGGTGTTCACCGGACTGCCGTTGGTGTACACCATCGTCACCCCGCGCAGGAGCAGCATCATCACCAGGGTGGCGATAAAGGCCTGAACACGCCCTTTCGCCACAATCACGCCGGTCACCGCGCCAATTGCCGCGCCTAAAGCAAGCGCTGCGGCAATCGCTACCAGCGCATTCACCTCCAGCCCCACAATCGATGCCGCAACCGCACCGGTCAGCGCCAGCAGGGAGCCGACGGACAGGTCGATCCCCGAGGTCAGAATGACCAGCGTCATTCCGACGGCCATAATGGCGTTGACCGACGTCTGCTGCAGGATATTGAAGAGGTTATTAACGGTAAAAAAGTTGGGGCTCATGGTCGAAACAATCGCTATCAGCACCAGCAGGGCAATCAACGACTTTTGCTCCATCAGCCATGCTTTTGTGAAATAGCGGCGACCAGTAACAGCCTGGGTTGTCATCTTTTTTACTCCTGATTCACACGGTTAAGCTTGCCCACAGCGGCAGCCATCAATACTTCCTGGGTGGCCTGCTCGCGTGTGAACTCACCGCCGAGATGCCCTTCATGCATCACCATGATGCGATCGCTCATGCCCAGCACTTCCGGCATCTCCGAAGAGACCAGAATGATGCTCAGACCATCGGCTTTAAACTGGTTGATCAGCTGATAGATCTCTTTCTTCGCACCAACGTCCACGCCGCGGGTCGGTTCATCAAGGATCAGCACCTTCGGCCGCGTCATCAGCCCGCGGGCGATGGCCACTTTTTGCTGGTTACCACCGGAGAGCAGGCCTATTGCCTGTTCCATCGACGGCGTTTTCACATTGAACAGGCGGATAAAATCGCTCACCGCCTGCTGCTCATCTTTGTGCTTCAGGCGGCCACCAGCATGGCTGAAATAGCGCAGCGCCGTTAACGACATGTTTTCTTTCACCGACATACCGAGCACTAAGCCATCACGCTTGCGGTCTTCGGAGATATAGACAATCCCGTTTGCCAGACCATCCTGAGGGGAACGGGTCACCACTTCATGGCCGTCGAGCGTGACGGAACCGCTGGTGCGCGGCAGCGCGCCGTACAGCACCTTCATCAACTCCGTTCGCCCGGCCCCCATCAGCCCGGCGACGCCGAGAATTTCGCCCTGACGGAGGGAAAAAGTCACATTTTCAACACCCGGCCCGCACAGGTTGTCCACCTTCAGACGAACCGTACCGGGCGCTTTATCCAGGTGCGGATACTGATCTTCCAGCTTGCGGCCAACCATCATTTCGATCAGCAGATCTTCATTCAGACTGGCGACCTCGCGCTCGGCGATAAACTGCCCGTCGCGAAAGACCGTCACATCATCGCAAATCTCGAAGATCTCTTTCATACGGTGGGAGATATAAACAATCCCGCGCCCCTGCGCTTTCAGCTCGCGGATGACGCGGAACAGAGATTCCGTTTCGGTATCGGTCAATGCGTCCGTTGGCTCATCCATAATGATGACCTTCGACTCAAAGCTCAGCACCTTGGCGATTTCAACCATCTGCTGATCGCCAATCGACAGATCGCCCACCAGCTTCTGGCTGTTAAAGCGTAAATTCAGCTTTGCCAGCAGTTTGTCGGCTTCGGCATACATCGTTTTCCAGTCGATTTTGCCAAACCGGTTGACGAACTCACGACCGAGGAAAATGTTTTCCGCGATCGTCAGTTGTGGGATCAGGTTGAGTTCCTGGTGAATAATGCCGATACCGGCTTCCTGGGAGGATTTCGGTCCGTTGAAGGTGACCTCTTTGCCGAGCCACAACAGCGAGCCGGCATCGCGGGTATAGATACCGGTCAGCACCTTCATCATGGTGGATTTGCCGGCACCGTTTTCGCCGACCAGCGCCATCACGCGGCCAGCATAGACATTGAGCGAGGCGCCGGAGAGCGCCTTAACGCCAGGGAACGCTTTATCGATCCCTTTTAATTGCAATAAGGCTTCCATATCGGCGACCTCAGAACGTCACGCCGGCACAGAGAATAACGTTCGCATACGGGGAACACTCCCCGCTGCGAATCACCGCCTGACTATCTGCGGTTTGTTTTTTAAACTGCTCATGACTGGTGTAACGAATTTCAATGGTGTTTCCCTGGTGTTGCTGCAGCAGCTCAAGGTGAGTGAGCAACGTCGCATGGAGCTGCGGATTGTGTGTCTTTATCTCTTCCGCCAGGATCGCCGCCTCAACCTGCATTTCCGCCGTCACCACCTCCAGAACCTGCATAAAGGAGGGAACGCCCTGGGTTAATGCCATATCGATGCGCGTGCTGCTGCGGGGAACCGGTAAACCGGCATCGCAGACCACCAGCGTATCGGTATGACCCAGGCGGGAGATAACCGAAGAAATATCAGCGTTAAGTACGGTGCCTTTTTTCATTTTTCTCTTTTGCTCCATTAGCGAAACGTTTCGCTGTCGCAAGTATTGTCAATACACGCATGAAAAACCATCACCAGAAGAGAGAAATGTGATCGCCATCGAAACGTTTCGCAAACGCCGGGAAGGAAAAGTGAAGCGGGGCAAAAAACCAAAAAAAGCCCTTCACGCGGAAGGGCTTCAGAGCATCAGATTTCGACCTGGGTACCGAGTTCAATCACCCGGTTTGGCGGGATTTCAAACTGATCCGGCGCCCTCAGGGCGTTACGCTGCAGCAGGAGGTACAGTTTTCCACGCAGACGCAAATACCATGGCCGTTTGCCGATAATCAGCGACTCATGCGACATAAAGAACGAGGTTTCCATCATCCGGCAGCTCAGACCTTCCAGCCCGCAGCGGTGGAACACCTCTTCCACGTTTGGCGTTTCGCGCCAGCCGTAGCTGGCCACCACGCGCCAGAACGACGGCGAAATCTGCTCGATCTGCACCCGGCGGACGTTATGCACATAAGGCGCATCTTCAGTACGCAGCGTCAGCAGAATCACGCGTTCATGCAGCACCTTGTTGTGCTTAAGGTTATGCAGCAGGGCAAACGGAATCACGTTCAGCGCACGGGACATATATACGGCAGTCCCCGGTACGCGAACCGGCGGTGATTTCTCGAGGGAAGAGATCATCGCTTCCAGAGAGTTACCGTGTTCATGCATCCGACGCAGCAGACGGAAACGCTCGCTTTTCCAGGTCGTCATCACGGTGAACATCACCAGACCCAGGGTTAACGGCAGCCAGCCGCCGGAAACAATCTTATCGAGGTTGGCCGAGAACAGCGGAAAATCAATGCTCATAAAGGCGATAAGGAGCAGCGCGACAACGAACTTATTCCAGCGCCAGTTTTTACGCGCGACCGTAGTGAAGAGAATCGTGGTCAATACCATGGTTCCCGTTACCGCGATCCCGTACGCCGCCGCGAGGTTCGAAGAGTGCTCGAAGTTGATAATCACGATGACCACCGAGACATACAGCAGCCAGTTGATGAACGGAATATAGATCTGTCCGGACTCCATTTCCGAGGTATGAATAATCCGCATCGGCGACAGATATCCCAGACGAACCGCCTGGCGAGTCAGCGAGAAGACTCCGGAAATTACCGCCTGCGAGGCGATAACCGTCGCCAGCGCCGCAATGATCAGCATCGGAATCAGCGCCCATTCAGGAGCCAGCAGGAAGAAGGGGTTTTTGATCGCTTCCGGGTGCTGCAACAGCAGCGCTCCCTGGCCGAAGTAGTTCAGCACCAGCGAGGGCAGCACCACCGAAAACCAGGCCAGGCGAATCGGTAGTTTGCCAAAGTGCCCCATATCCGCATACAGCGCTTCGACACCGGTAATGGACAGCACCACCGCGCCCAGCGCAACAAAAGAGACGGTTTTATATTCAAGGAAGAAATGAACCGCCCAGTAAGGGTTTAGCGCCTGCAGCACTTCCGGGTTGGCGATAATGCTGCGCGCGCCCAGCACCGCCAGCAGCAGGAACCAAATCAGCATAATCGGCGCGAACAGCTTGCCGACCATACTGGTCCCGTGCTTCTGGATAGCAAACAGCAGCGTCAACACGATAATGGAGATGGGGACAATCCAGGTATCCAGATTAGGGGCGATAATTTCCAGCCCTTCAATCGCCGACATGACCGAAATCGCTGGCGTAATCACCACTTCACCATAGAAGAAGCTGCCGCCGATCAGGCCAAGAATAACCAGAACCGACGTCATTCGCGCAGACGTATTACGCCCCGCCAGCGACATCAGCGTCAGGATCCCCCCTTCACCGGCGTTATCTGCGCGCATTACGAAGGTGATATATTTGAGTGATACGGTAAAGATCAACAGCCAGAATATTAGCGACAGAAAGCCAAAAACAGCATCACGTTCAACGCCAAACCCAAACTGACCAGACAGACATTCCCGAAGTGTATACAGCGGACTGGTACCGATATCTCCGTATACCACGCCGATAGCCGCCAGCGTTATTGCTGGCAACGATTGCTTATTATCAGTGCTCATAGACTAGTCTTTTCGTTTATAAAACAAATGTGTGCCTAGTCCCTTGGCCCACAAAAAGCGCACAGTATGCACGATTATTTGCTGAATCGTACCCCTAACAAACATCATATTAACCTGGCTCAAAGAAAATAAATCGATTCTTCAGGCTATTACCATCCCTAATCAAACATCTATACTCGAATCAATAACGACACATGAAAAAGCACGCAACTCAATTATGGCTCAATCACATTTACTGGCAGAAAGAATTTCCCGGCTCAGCGCCTCCCTCGAAAAAGGTTTGTTCGAACGCAGTCACGCGATACGACTCTGCCTGCTTGCCGCACTCAGCGGCGAAAGCGTTTTTTTACTCGGTCCGCCGGGCATCGCTAAAAGCCTGATCGCCCGCCGCCTCAAATTCGCCTTTCAGCAAGCCCGCGCTTTTGAATACCTGATGACCCGCTTTTCTACTCCGGAAGAGGTTTTTGGCCCCCTCTCCATCCAGGCGCTGAAGGATGAAGGACGCTACGAGCGCCTGACGACAGGCTATCTTCCGGAAGCCGAAATCGTCTTCCTCGATGAAATCTGGAAAGCTGGCCCGGCTATTCTCAACACCTTACTGACGGCAATCAACGAACGTCAGTTCCGCAACGGGGCGAAAGAAGAAAAAATCCCCATGCGCCTGCTGGTGGCGGCCTCAAACGAATTACCGGAAGCGGACAGCAGCCTTGAAGCGCTGTACGATCGCATGCTCATCCGTTTATGGCTGGATAAGGTCCAGGATAAAACGAACTTCCGCTCGATGCTGATAAGCCAGCAGGATGAAAACAGCAACCCGGTCCCTGCCAGCCTGCAGGTCAGCGACGAAGAGTTCCGGCAGTGGCAGCAGGATATCAGCGCCGTGAAGCTACCGGACAGCGTGTTTGAGCTTATCTTCCAGCTCCGCCAGCAGCTGGATACGTTATCGGGTTCGCCTTATGTCTCGGATCGGCGCTGGAAAAAGGCCATTCGTCTGCTGCAGGCCAGCGCCTTCTTCAGCGGCCGGGATACCATTGCCCCTATCGATCTTATTTTGCTGAAAGATTGCCTGTGGCACGATATCGAAAGCATGAATCTGATGTCACAGCAGCTGGAAACCTTGATGACCAGCCATGCCTGGCAACAGCAGGCAATGCTGACCAAACTGGGCGCCATAACCCAAAGACGCATCCAAATCCAACAGCAGCACAGCGACAAAACCGCGCTGAAGGTCACGCGCCTCGGCGGGATGTTCAGCCGTAAACCGCATTATGAATTACCGTCTGAACTCAAGGATACCACGCTGACCCTGCTGCTCCAGCAGCCGCTTAAGCTGCACGATATGGAAGTTATTCATATAACCTTCGTCCGCGAAGAGCTCTCGCACTGGCTGGAAAAAGGCGGTGAAATCCGCGGTAAGCTTAACGGCATTGGTTTCGCCCAGCAGCTGAATATCGATGTCGATGCCAGCCAGCATCTGGTCGTTCGCGACGTCAGCCTGCAAGGCTCCCGCCTTTCGCTGCCCGGCAGCGAATCGCAAGAAAACATGCCGGCCGAAATCCGCCAGCAGCTGGAAGCGCTGGATGACGAGTGGCACCAGCAGCATAACCGCTTTAGCGAACAGCAAAAATGTCTGTTTATTCCCGGTGACTGGCTAGGACGTATTGAAGCCAGCCTGCAGGACGTCGGCACGCAGATTAAACAGGCGCGACAGCCATGACGCTGGATATGCTGAATGTCATGCTGGCAGTCAGCGAAGAGGGGATGATCGAAGAGATGCTGCTGGCGCTGCTGGCCTCTCCTCAGCTTGCCGTGTTCTTCGAAAAATTTCCGCGCCTGAAGAATATTATCGCCGCCGATATTCCGCGCTGGCGGGAAGCCGTCAGAGCACGACTCAAAGAGACGCCGATCCCGCCGGAGCTGGATGTTGAAGTCCAGAACTATCAGCGATCGCAGCTGCTCTCCACCTCGCAGTTCATCGTGCAGCTCCCGCAGATCCTTGGCCAGCTGCATCAGCTGCACTCGCCGTTTGCCGCCCAGGCGCAACAGCTGGTGGATGACAATGCGACCTTCACGCCCGCACTACATACCCTGTTTTTACAGCGCTGGCGTCTGAGTCTGGTGGTGCAGGCAACCACACTCAACCAGCAGCTGCTGGATGAAGAACGCGATCAGCTGCTGAGTGAAGTCCAGGAGAGGATGACCCTGAGCGGACAGCTGGAACCGGTGCTGGTGGAAAACGATAACGCCGCGGGCCGGCTGTGGGATATGAGCGCAGGCGAGCTGAAGCGCGGCGACTATCAGCTGATCGTTCGCTACGGTGACTTTCTCAGCCAGCAGCCGGAGTTGATGCAGCTGGCTGAGCAGTTAGGCCGCTCGCGGGAAGCCAAATCGGTACCGAAAAAGGATGCGCCGATGGAAGCCTTTCGCAGCCTGGTTCGTGAGCCGGCAACGGTACCGGAACAGGTTGATGGCCTACAACAGAGCGACGATATCCTGCGCCTGCTGCCGCCGGAGCTGGCGACGCTGGGGATCACTGAACTGGAATTCGAGTTCTATCGCAAGCTGGTAGAAAAGCAGCTGCTGACCTATCGGCTACATGGCGACGCCTGGCGGGAAAAAATCACCGAGAGGCCGGTGACCCGACAAGATGTTGACGAACAGCCACGCGGACCTTTTATCGTCTGCGTCGATACTTCCGGCTCGATGGGCGGTTTCAACGAACAGTGCGCCAAGGCGTTTTGCCTGGCATTAATGCGGGTGGCGCTGGCGGACAATCGCCGCTGCTTTATTATGCTTTTCTCCAGTGAGGTCGTGCATTACGAGCTGACGGGCCCGCAGGGTCTGGAGCAGGCGATCCGCTTCCTGAGCCAGCGTTTTCGCGGCGGTACGGATTTAGCCAGCTGTTTCCGTTCCATCATTGAGCGAATGCAAAACCCGCAGTGGGTCGATGCCGATGCGGTGGTGATTTCTGATTTTATTGCCCAGCGGCTGCCGGATGAGGTGATCAATAAGGTGGGGGAGCTACAGCGTAAGCATCATCATCGCTTTCATGCGGTAGCGATGTCTGTCCATGGCAAACCCGGCATCATGCGCATCTTCGATCATATCTGGCGCTTTGATACCGGGTTACGTAGCCGCCTGCTGCGACGCTGGCGGCGTTAACGGATCTCTCGGGGCGATTAAAGGAGCGAAGCCACGCTCTCACGAACCTGCGCCGGCCATACGCCGCACTGTACCTGGCCGATATGATCCAGCTGCAGCAGCAGCATGGTAAGACGGGATTGACCAATGCCGCCGCCGATGGTCTGCGGCATTTCACCGCGCAGCAGCGCCTGGTGCCACTCCAGCTTCAGACGATCCTCATCACCGGTGATCGCCAGCTGGCGCTTCAGGGCCTCGGCATCCACGCGGATCCCCATAGAGGAGAGCTCGAAAGCGTCTTCCAGCACCGGGTTCCACACCAGAATATCGCCGTTCAGGCCGCTAAAGCCTTCCTCAACCGATGTACTCCAGTCATCATAATCCGGCGCACGAACGTCGTGACGCTGGCCATCAGAAAGCTTACCGCCAATCCCCATCAGGAATACGGCTCCCAGCTCTTTCGCAATCGCCCGCTCGCGGCCTTTAGCATCGAGACCCGGATAACGGCTCAGCAGCGTCTGGCTATGGACAAACTGAATCTGTTCCGGCAGGAACGGCGTCAGGCCAAACTCTTTACATACAGCGGCTTCGGTCGCTTTAATCCCGGCGTAGATAGCCTCTACGGTTGATTTTAATGTACCGGCATGGCGTTCATCATCACCCATCACGCGTTCCCAGTCCCACTGGTCGACGTAAACAGAGTGGATGGCGGTCAGTCGGTCTTCATCGGGGCGAAGGGCCTTCATGTGCGTGTACAGCCCTTCGCCCGCGCTGAAGTCGTGTTGTCCCAGGGTTTGACGTTTCCACTTCGCCAGTGAATGAACCACTTCGAACTGGGCGTCTGGCAGCGTTTTCACTTTCACCTGAACCGCTTTCTCGCAACCAGACAGGTTGTCCTGAGTCCCGTCTCCTACGCGGCTTAAGATAGGTGCCTGGACTTCAATCAGACCAAGCTTCTCTTCCAGCTGGCGGGAAAAGTGAGACTTAACGAAACTAATCTGGCGTTGTTTTGCGATGTATGCGGTTTTCATTTTTTTATTACTCCTGCGTCCTGTTGATATTGATTAAGCAACAAAAATGGCCACCAATACAATAATCAAACAACAAAAAGCCATGTTCACTTTTGATTCATTAAAATATACGGCTAATATAGAAAGAATCTTCAAACATCATAAGAAAAACCTATGGAAAATTATCAGATCGACAATCTGGACCGCGGCATCCTGGAAGCCTTAATGGCCAATGCCCGTACCGCCTATGCCGAACTGGCCAAACAGTTTGGCGTCAGCCCGGGGACGATTCATGTTCGCGTAGAGAAGATGAAACAGGCAGGGATCATTACCGGCGCCCGTATCGACGTGAACCCCAAACAGCTCGGTTACGACGTCTGCTGCTTTATCGGCATCATTTTGAAAAGCGCCAAAGACTATCCCTCCGCGCTGGCCAAACTCGAAAGTCTCGACGAGGTCACCGAGGCCTACTACACCACCGGGCACTACAGCATCTTTATTAAGGTGATGTGCCGCTCGATCGATGCCCTGCAGCAGGTACTTATCAACAAGATCCAAACAATCGATGAAATTCAGTCCACCGAGACCCTGATCTCCCTGCAGAACCCGATCATGCGGACCATCCGCCCGTGATCGGGCTTTTTTAATCCCACATTTTCCACAGGTAGATCCCAGCTCTCACACAGCGTACAATGTGCCACTCTGAATAATTGAGCAGACGATCATGGCAGACATTACGCTTATCAGCGGCAGTACCCTGGGCAGTGCGGAATATGTAGCGGAGCATCTGGCTGAAAAGCTGGAAGAGGCGGGCTACAGCACCGAAATCCAGCACGGTCCGTTGATCGAGGATCTGCAGGCTGAGGGGATCTGGTTAGTTATCTCCTCTACACATGGTGCGGGTGATATCCCTGATAATCTGCTGCCGTTCTATGAAGCGCTTCAGGAAAAGCAGGCAGACCTGTCCGCCGTTCGTTTTGGCGCCGTGGGCATCGGCAGCCGCGAATACGACACCTTCTGCGGCGCCATCGACAAAATCGACAGCGCATTGAAGGCATGTGGCGCACAACAGATCGGCGAAACGCTGAAGATAAATGTCCTGGAACATGAAATTCCGGAGGATCCGGCTGAGATTTGGGTCGGATCCTGGAAAGATTTGCTCTAAGTTTTGTAAAGATCGTCCGATCCTCTGTGGATAACTACACTTAAAAGCTCTGATCAACCGGTAGTTATCCAACGTATAACCAGTGGCTGCTTTTTGACCTGTGTATAACCCTTCATTTTGATCCCAGCTTATACGGAACAGGATCACCGATCATTCACAGATAGTGATCCTTCTTAAGCATTTGATCTTAAAACGCGGATCTGGCTTATCCACAGAAAGGTTCGATCCTAATAAGAGATCACAATAAAACAGATCTCTAAATAAAAGATCTTCTTTTTAATACTCAAGATCCCGGAGCTTTCTCGATCGACTAAAGTTGAGTAGAATCCACGGCCCGGGCTTCAATCCATTTTCAAACCGCTTTATGCGAGGCATACCACCATGTTTTATCAGGATCCTTTTGACGTCATCATCATTGGCGGGGGTCATGCAGGCACTGAGGCCGCGATGGCCGCAGCGCGAATGGGTCAGCAGACCCTGCTTTTGACACACAATATCGACACGTTGGGGCAGATGAGCTGCAACCCGGCGATTGGCGGCATTGGGAAAGGACACCTGGTAAAAGAAGTGGATGCGCTTGGCGGACTGATGGCGAAAGCGATCGACCAGGCAGGCATTCAGTTTAGGATACTAAACGCCAGCAAAGGACCGGCGGTACGAGCGACACGAGCTCAGGCAGACCGCGTACTCTATCGTCAGGCGGTACGCACTGCGCTGGAAAACCAGCCCAACCTGATGATCTTCCAGCAGGCGGTTGAGGATCTGATTGTTGAAAACGATCGGGTTGTCGGAGCCGTTACCCAGATGGGACTGAAATTCCGCGCCAAAGCGGTGGTCCTGACCGTCGGTACCTTCCTTGATGGCAAGATCCATATCGGACTGGATAACTACAGCGGTGGCCGCGCAGGCGATCCGCCGTCCATCCCGCTTTCTCGCCGCTTACGTGAGCTGCCGCTGCGCGTCAGCCGCCTGAAAACCGGTACGCCGCCACGTATTGACGCCCGTACCATCGACTTTAGCGTTCTGGCGCCGCAGCATGGTGATAACCCCATGCCGGTCTTCTCGTTCATGGGCAATGTGGCTCAGCATCCGCAGCAGGTACCGTGCTATATCACGTATACCAACGAAAAAACCCACGACGTGATCCGTAATAACCTCGATCGTAGCCCAATGTATGCCGGGGTGATTGAAGGGATCGGCCCGCGTTATTGCCCGTCGATCGAAGATAAAGTGATGCGTTTTGCCGATCGTAACCAGCATCAGATCTTCCTTGAGCCTGAAGGGCTGACATCTAATGAAATTTATCCAAACGGTATCTCCACCAGCCTGCCGTTTGACGTACAAATGCAAATTGTTCGCTCTATGCAAGGCATGGAGAACGCCAGAATCGTTCGTCCAGGCTACGCTATTGAGTACGACTTTTTCGACCCGCGCGATCTGAAGCCGACGTTGGAAAGTAAATATATCCACGGTCTGTTCTTTGCCGGACAAATTAACGGCACCACCGGTTACGAAGAAGCTGCCGCTCAGGGGCTGCTTGCCGGCCTGAACGCCGGTCGTTTCTCTGCGGAAAAAGAGGGTTGGGCGCCGGCGCGTTCAGAAGCCTACCTCGGCGTGCTGGTCGACGATCTGTGTACTCTGGGAACGAAAGAACCGTACCGGATGTTTACTTCACGCGCCGAATATCGTCTGATGCTGCGCGAAGATAACGCCGATCTGCGTCTGACGGAACAGGGACGTGAACTGGGTCTGGTCGATGATGAACGCTGGGCGCGTTTCAATGAGAAGCTGGAAAGCATTGAGCTGGAGCGTCAGCGTCTGAAAACCACCTGGGTTTATCCGGCGGCAGACAGCGCAGAAGAAGTGAATGCTCACCTGACTGCACCACTTTCTCGCGAAGCGAGCGGAGAAGATTTACTCCGTCGTCCGGAAATGACCTATGAGCAGCTGGTTCAGCTGTCACCGTTCGCACCGGGCCTCGAAGATGTGCAGGCCGCAGAACAGGTCGAAATCCAGGTGAAGTACGAAGGGTATATTGCTCGTCAGCAGGAAGAGATCGAAAGACAGCAGCGTAATGAGAATACGATCCTGCCGGCAACGCTTGATTATCGTCAGGTGATCGGGTTGTCGAATGAAGTGATTGCCAAGCTCAACGATCACAAACCGTCTTCAATCGGTCAGGCTTCGCGTATTTCCGGCATCACGCCAGCGGCGATTTCTATTTTGCTGGTCTGGTTGAAAAAGCAGGGGATGCTGCGCCGTAGCGCCTGATTGCCCTGAGAGGCGGAATTTGGCGGATAGCAGACTGCGCCTCCGCCCTTTTGATTCACCGGCCCGGTAAGCGTCATCGCCTCCGGGCTCATTATTTCTGGACAGGTATTGAACGTGCTCAACAAACTTTCTCGTCTGCTGGCTGAAGCCGGTATTTCGCTCACCGATCACCAGAAAAACCAGCTGGTGGCCTATGTTGGAATGCTGGATAAGTGGAACAAAGCCTACAATCTGACTTCCGTTCGCGATCCGAATGAGATGCTGATTCGCCATATCCTCGATAGCATTGTTGTTGCGCCGTATCTGCAGGGAACGCGTTTTATCGACGTCGGAACAGGGCCAGGGCTACCGGGAATCCCGCTGGCGATAGTTCTTCCGCAAGCACATTTCACGCTGCTGGACAGCCTTGGTAAGCGCGTGCGTTTTCTTCGTCAGGTCCAGCATGAGTTAAAACTGGATAATATTGCTCCGGTACAGAGCCGCGTGGAAGATTTCCCCGCTGAGCCGCCGTTCGATGGCGTCATCAGCCGCGCATTTGCCTCTCTGAATGACATGGTCAGCTGGTGTCATCATCTGCCGTCAGAAACCGGCTGCTTCTATGCGTTGAAAGGGGTGGCCCAGGAAGATGAAATGGCAAATCTTCCCAACGGATATACCGTCAGCGAGATCATCAGGCTGCATGTTCCTGAGCTGGAAGGGGAGCGTCACCTGGTGGTTATTAAGCCAAAAATGATTTAGTTTTTATCAAAAAATGTGAAAAAAATGAGACCGTAGCATGTTACAAAAATAAATGTGACTGCGAGCTATTCCCGGAGCATTTTAACCATGTTTTTACTATGGGTTATCTCGAAGTTAACTTTGACGGTTGGTTAACCCATAAAATAGTCAACATTGAAAATATCAGTACGCTAAAAATCGAGCGCCTGACAGAGCATACAGATGTTAAATATTTATTATAAATGTCAATAAAAGGTTTTCATTGTATGCGTGGTTGTTTTATAAAAACTGCTCATTTTTTATCTTTAATATCAAAAAGATGAAAACAGACAATTTATGAACGGAATTAATTCGCATTCCTCTAAAATGTTTAATATGTGATCTGGTGCACGCTTTAATCTCTGTGTTTTCTCAGTATTTGCAGTTTCGTATGACGGCTCACAGATTGGCAAAATGCAGGAAAAGTTGCCAGCTGGAAAATAATTAAACATTTATTCACTATTTTGCTACTTATTGTTTGAAATCACGGGGCGTCACCGTATAATTTGTCCGCTTTTTGATGCTTGACTCTTCGTCTTAAAGGACGTTTTATACGACACGCGACATACCTCGAAGGGAGCAGGAGTAAAAACGTGATGTCTGTGTCGCTCTTGAGTCGAAACGTTGCTCGTAAGCTTCTGTTTATTCAGTTACTGGCAGTAATAGCAAGTGGACTGCTGTTCAGCCTAAAAGACCCCTTCTGGGGCGTCTCCGCTGTATGTGGAGGTTTGGCGGTTGTTTTGCCAAACATGTTGTTTATGATTTTTGCCTGGCGTCATCAGGCGCATACACCATCTAAAGGCCGAGTGGCCTGGACCTTCGCCTTCGGCGAAGCTTTCAAGGTGTTGCTGACCTTTGCCCTCCTCGCGGTGGCGCTGGCTGTATTCAAAGTGGTATTCATGCCGCTGATAGTGACGTGGGTTTTGGTGCTGGTGGTACAAATTCTGGCACCAGCTGTAATTAACAACAAAGGGTAAAAGGCATCATGGCTGCAGAAAATATGACGCCGCAGGAATACATAGGCCACCATCTGAACAACCTTCAGCTGGACCTGCGTACTTTCTCGCTGGTGGATCCGCACAACCCCCCGGCCACCTTCTGGACGCTCAACATTGACTCCATGTTCTTCTCAGTGGTGCTCGGTCTGTTGTTCCTTACCATTTTCCGTAGCGTTGCGAAAAAAGCGACCAGCGGTGTTCCTGGTAAACTCCAGACGGCTATCGAGATGACCATTGGCTTCGTCCATGGCAGCGTCAAAGACATGTATCATGGCAAGAGCAAGCTGATTGCTCCGCTGGCCCTCACCGTGTTTGTCTGGGTATTCCTGATGAACCTGATGGACCTGCTGCCAATCGACCTGATTCCTTACATCGGCGAACACATTTTCGGCCTGCCTGCACTGCGCGTGGTTCCGTCTGCTGACGTGAACATCACCCTGTCGATGGCGCTTGGCGTGTTTATCCTGATTCTTTTCTACAGCATCAAAATGAAAGGCGTGGGTGGGTTCGTTAAAGAACTGACGCTGCAGCCGTTCAATCACTGGGCATTCATTCCTGTCAACTTAATCCTTGAAGGGGTAAGCCTGCTGTCCAAACCGGTTTCACTTGGTCTGCGACTGTTCGGCAACATGTATGCCGGTGAGCTGATTTTCATTCTGATTGCTGGTCTGCTGCCGTGGTGGTCACAGTGGGTTCTGAATGTGCCATGGGCCATTTTCCACATCCTGATTATTACGCTGCAAGCCTTCATCTTCATGGTTCTGACGATCGTCTATCTGTCGATGGCATCTGAAGAGCATTGATTTTTACCAACATACTACGTTTTTACTGAAACAAACTGGAGACTGTCATGGAAAACCTGAATATGGATCTGCTGTACATGGCTGCCGCTGTGATGATGGGTCTGGCGGCGATCGGTGCTGCGATCGGTATCGGCATCCTCGGGGGCAAATTCCTGGAAGGCGCAGCGCGTCAACCGGATCTGATTCCTCTGCTGCGTACTCAGTTCTTTATCGTTATGGGTCTGGTGGATGCTATCCCGATGATCGCTGTAGGTCTGGGTCTGTACGTGATGTTTGCTGTCGCGTAGTAAGTTGTTCGAAAGAAACCTAAGCCACAGAGTTAATTTAAGAGGTATTGTGCTGTGAACATGAACGCAACAATCCTCGGCCAGGCCATCGCGTTTGTTCTTTTCGTATGGTTCTGCATGAAGTACGTATGGCCGCCGTTAATGGCTGCCATCGAAAAACGTCAGAAAGAGATTTCTGACGGTTTGGCTTCTGCAGAACGCGCTAAGAAAGATTTGGACCTTGCACAGGCCAACGCGACCGACCAGCTGAAAAAAGCGAAAGCGGAAGCTCAGGTCATCATCGAGCAAGCGAACAAGCGTCGCTCTCAGATGCTGGACGAAGCTAAAGCTGAAGCAGAACAGGAACGCACCAAAATCGTCGCACAGGCGCAGGCTGAAATCGATGCCGAACGTAAACGTGCTCGCGAGGAGCTGCGTAAGCAGGTCGCAATCCTGGCTGTTGCTGGCGCCGAGAAGATCATCGAACGTTCCGTGGATGAAGCTGCTAACAGCGACATCGTGGACAAACTTGTCGCTGAACTGTAAGGAGGGAGGGGCTGATGTCTGAATTTGTAACGGTAGCTCGCCCCTACGCCAAAGCAGCTTTTGACTTTGCCGTCGAACACAAAAGTGTTGAACGCTGGCAGGATATGCTGGCGTTTGCCGCTGAAGTGACCAAAAACGAACAAATGGCAGAGCTTCTGTCCGGTGCTCTGGCGCCGGAAACGCTCTCTGACGCGTTCATTGCGGTATGCGGTGAGCAACTGGACGAAAATGGCCAGAACCTGATTCGGGTTATGGCTGAAAATGGTCGTCTGCAAGTGCTCCCGGATGTTCTTGAGCAATTCATTCACCTGCGCGCTGCCAGTGAGGCAACCGCAGAGGTCGATGTTATTTCTGCCTCCCAGTTGAGTGAAGCACAGCTTGAGAAGATCGTCGGCGCGATGGAAAAACGTCTGTCACGCAAAGTTAAGCTGAATTGCAAAATCGATAAGTCTGTTATGGCAGGTGTTATCATCCGTGCGGGTGATATGGTCATTGATGGTAGCGTACGCGGCCGTCTTGATCGCCTTGCAGACGTCTTGCAGTCTTAAGGGGACTGGAGCATGCAACTGAATTCCACCGAAATCAGCGAACTGATCAAGCAGCGCATTGCTCAGTTCAATGTGGTGAGCGAAGCTCACAACGAAGGTACTATTGTTTCCGTCAGTGACGGTGTTATCCGCATCCACGGCCTGGCCGATTGTATGCAGGGTGAGATGATTTCCCTGCCGGGTAACCGTTACGCTATCGCACTGAACCTGGAGCGCGACTCCGTAGGTGCAGTAGTAATGGGTCCGTACGCTGACCTCGCCGAAGGCATGAAGGTTAAATGTACTGGCCGTATCCTTGAAGTTCCGGTTGGCCGTGGCCTGCTGGGTCGCGTGGTGAACACCCTGGGTGCACCTATCGACGGTAAAGGTCCGGTTGAGCACGATGGCTTCTCGCCAATCGAAGTTATCGCTCCGGGCGTTATCGAACGTCAGTCCGTCGATCAGCCGGTACAGACCGGTTACAAATCCGTCGATGCCATGATTCCAATCGGCCGTGGCCAGCGTGAGCTGATCATCGGTGACCGTCAGACCGGTAAAACCGCGATGGCAATCGATGCGATCATCAACCAACGTGATTCCGGCATCAAGTGCGTGTACGTAGCTATTGGCCAGAAAGCGTCCACCATTTCTAACGTGGTACGTAAACTGGAAGAGCACGGCGCGCTGTCCAACACAATCGTTGTCGTGGCGACCGCTTCTGAATCTGCTGCACTGCAATACCTGGCGCCATATGCCGGTTGCGCAATGGGCGAATACTTCCGTGACCGCGGTGAAGATGCGCTGATCGTTTACGATGACCTGTCTAAACAGGCCGTTGCTTACCGTCAGGTTTCCCTGCTGCTCCGTCGTCCGCCAGGACGTGAAGCATTCCCGGGCGACGTGTTCTACCTCCACTCCCGTCTGCTGGAGCGCGCATCCCGCGTTAACGCGGAATACGTTGAGAAATTCACCAAAGGTGAAGTCAAAGGTAAAACCGGCTCCCTGACCGCACTGCCGATTATCGAAACCCAGGCGGGTGACGTTTCTGCGTTCGTTCCGACCAACGTAATTTCCATTACCGATGGTCAGATCTTCCTGGAAACCAACCTGTTTAACTCTGGTATTCGTCCTGCGGTTAACCCGGGTATCTCCGTATCCCGTGTTGGTGGTGCTGCTCAGACCAAGATCATCAAGAAACTGTCCGGTGGTATCCGTACCGCGCTGGCGCAGTATCGTGAACTGGCTGCGTTCTCTCAGTTCGCATCCGATCTGGATGAAGCAACCCGTAAACAGCTGAGCCATGGTCAGAAAGTAACCGAGCTGCTGAAACAGAAACAGTATGCACCGATGTCTGTAGCACAGCAGGGTCTGGTCCTGTTTGCTGCTGAACGCGGTTACCTCGAAGATGTGGAACTGGCGAAAATCGGTAGCTTCGAAGCCGCTCTGCTGGCTTACGTTGACCGTGACCACGCTCCGCTGATGCAAGAGATTAACCAGACCGGTGGCTATAACGACGAGATCGAAGGCAAGCTGAAAAGCATCCTCGACTCCTTTAAAGCAACCCAGTCCTGGTAAAGTCTGGCGGCTTGCCTTAGGGCAGGCCGCAAGGCATTGAGGAGAAGTTCATGGCCGGCGCAAAAGAGATACGTAGTAAGATCGCAAGCGTCCAGAACACGCAAAAGATCACTAAAGCGATGGAAATGGTCGCCGCTTCCAAAATGCGTAAATCGCAGGAGCGCATGGCGGCCAGCCGTCCTTATGCAGATACCATGCGCAAAGTGATTGGTCACCTTGCAAACGGTAATCTGGAATATAAGCACCCGTACCTGGAAGAACGCGACGTTAAACGCGTGGGCTACCTGGTGGTGTCGACCGACCGTGGTCTGTGCGGCGGCTTGAACATTAACCTGTTCAAGAAAGTGCTGGCAGATATGAAAGTATGGTCCGATAAAGGCGTTCAGTGCGACATCGCAATGATCGGCTCTAAAGGCGTATCTTTCTTTAGTTCCGTCGGTGGCAATATTGTCGCCCAGGTGACTGGCATGGGAGATAACCCATCGCTGTCCGAACTAATCGGCCCGGTAAAAGTGATGTTGCAGGCCTATGATGAAGGCCGTCTGGACAAGCTGTACGTTGTCAGCAACAAATTTATTAATACCATGTCCCAGACTCCGACCATCACTCAGCTGCTGCCGTTACCGGCATCAGAAGATGCTGAGCTGAAGCGTAAATCCTGGGATTATCTGTATGAGCCAGACCCGAAAGCGCTGCTGGATACCCTCCTGCGTCGTTATGTCGAGTCCCAGGTTTATCAGGGCGTGGTAGAAAACCTGGCCAGCGAGCAGGCCGCACGTATGGTGGCGATGAAAGCCGCAACCGATAATGGCGGCAGCCTGATTAAAGAGCTGCAGTTGGTATACAACAAAGCTCGTCAGGCCAGCATTACTCAGGAACTCACCGAGATCGTCGGTGGTGCATCCGCGGTATAACCAGGTTAATTCGTAGAGGATTCAAGATGGCTACTGGAAAAATTGTCCAGGTAATCGGCGCCGTGGTTGACGTCGAATTCCCTCAGGATGCCGTACCGCGCGTGTACGATGCTCTTGAGGTACAGAATGGTAATGAGAGCCTGGTGCTGGAAGTTCAGCAGCAGCTCGGCGGTGGTATCGTACGTGCTATCGCCATGGGTTCTTCTGACGGTCTGCGTCGTGGTCTGGAAGTTAAAGACCTTGAGCACCCGATCGAAGTCCCGGTTGGTAAAGCAACGCTGGGTCGTATCATGAACGTGCTGGGTCAGCCGATCGATATGAAAGGCGACATCGGCGAAGAAGAGCGTTGGGCTATTCACCGCGCAGCTCCGTCTTATGAAGAGCTGTCCAGTTCTCAGGAACTGCTGGAAACCGGCATCAAAGTTATCGACCTGATGTGTCCGTTCGCTAAGGGCGGTAAAGTAGGTCTGTTCGGTGGTGCGGGCGTAGGTAAAACCGTAAACATGATGGAGCTGATCCGTAACATCGCGATCGAGCACTCCGGTTACTCCGTGTTTGCGGGCGTCGGTGAACGTACTCGTGAGGGTAACGACTTCTACCACGAAATGACCGACTCCAACGTTCTGGATAAAGTATCCCTGGTTTATGGCCAGATGAACGAGCCGCCGGGAAACCGTCTGCGCGTTGCTCTGACCGGCCTGACCATGGCTGAGAAATTCCGTGACGAAGGTCGTGACGTTCTGCTGTTCGTCGATAACATCTATCGTTATACCCTGGCCGGTACTGAAGTATCCGCACTGCTGGGTCGTATGCCTTCAGCGGTAGGTTATCAGCCGACCCTGGCGGAAGAGATGGGTGTTCTGCAGGAACGTATCACCTCCACCAAAACCGGTTCTATCACTTCCGTACAGGCCGTATACGTCCCTGCGGATGACTTGACTGACCCGTCACCAG
The DNA here is from genome assembly GCF_000735435.1 of Klebsiella planticola ATCC 33531. Classification (GTDB taxonomy): domain Bacteria; phylum Pseudomonadota; class Gammaproteobacteria; order Enterobacterales; family Enterobacteriaceae; genus Klebsiella; species Klebsiella planticola. The sequence goes on from NZ_JMPP01000014.1 coordinate 25,192, forward strand.
CCACCACCTTTGCTCACCTTGATGCAACCGTGGTACTGAGCCGTCAGATTGCGTCTCTGGGTATCTACCCGGCCGTTGACCCGCTGGACTCCACCAGCCGTCAGCTGGATCCGCTGGTTGTGGGTCAGGAACACTACGACACCGCACGTGGCGTACAGTCCCTGCTGCAACGTTATCAGGAACTGAAAGACATCATCGCCATCCTCGGTATGGATGAACTGTCTGAAGAAGACAAACTGGTGGTAGCTCGCGCACGTAAGATTCAGCGCTTCCTGTCCCAGCCGTTCTTCGTGGCAGAAGTATTTACCGGTTCTCCGGGCAAGTACGTCTCCCTGAAAGACACCATCCGTGGCTTTAAAGGCATCATGGAAGGCGAATACGATCACCTGCCAGAGCAGGCGTTCTACATGGTCGGTTCTATCGACGAAGCCGTGGAAAAAGCCAAAAAACTTTAACGCCTTAATCGGAGGGTGATATGGCAATGACTTACCACCTGGACGTCGTCAGCGCGGAGCAACAAATGTTCTCCGGTCTGGTCGAGAAAATCCAGGTAACGGGTAGTGAAGGTGAACTGGGTATTTACCCGGGTCACGCACCGCTGCTCACCGCCATTAAGCCTGGTATGATTCGCATCGTTAAACAGCACGGTCATGAAGAGTTTATCTATCTGTCCGGCGGCATTCTTGAAGTGCAGCCTGGTAGCGTGACCGTTCTGGCTGATACGGCAATTCGTGGCCAGGATCTCGACGAAGCGCGAGCCCTGGAATCGAAGCGTAAAGCGGAAGAGCACATTAACAGCTCTCACGGCGACGTGGATTACGCTCAGGCGTCCGCGGAACTGGCCAAAGCGATCGCCAAACTGCGCGTTATCGAGTTGACCAAAAAAGCGATGTAACACCGGCTTGAAAGTTAAAAAGCCAGTCTGGTTTCCAGGCTGGCTTTTTTTATGGCTTCGTTTCATATTTATCAAAACTAAAATGGCATTTTAATTTTTTGTGACGAATATCTCATTTCTGTTGATCGGTTAAAAAATGAAGCGTAGACTTGTTTTTGTGATGTGAGTCACAAAACAAATCTACCAGAACACATTTTTTATCCAGGAAGTCATCATGAAACTGCTTAACAAAATCATCGCTTTCTTCAGTGCTATGAACGTCACTTTCGGTACCTTCAATCACTAAGTCGCCAACCTCTCTGCATTTGCGCTGTACCGCTAACGAAAACGACAACACATGCGGTGTGAAGCAGAACGAAAAAGGTCGCCCGAGGGCGGCCTTTGTGTTTTCTCAGCCGGGTAAAGCGCAAGACGCCCTTGCTATCGACGGTTGAGAAAGTCTCCGGTAGCAAAACTGCCATCGGCATGACGCAGCAGCGGATCCGGTAGCGCCAGGGTTTGATAATCGGCGCTCAGAATGGTCTTCCCCTCTGCATTGACGCTTTTCCCGCCGCGAATAAAGTAGTTGTTATCTTTAATATTCCCGACAACGGCATCATCATATTTTCCGGGCTGGCTGCGCAGTGACAGGTTGTCGCTGAAATCGCCTTGAGTCTCTGGCTTACCGTATGGGCTGGGGCGGAAGAGATAGTTAAAGCGCTGGTTATCTACCGCGACGTTATTGACCACTACCAGCTTGCCGGGATTGAAATTATCGGTAAACCCATCCAGATGGTTACCGATAGCAATGCTGTTACGTATTTCGTGGGCAACCGGCTGCCCTTCCCCGCCGAGTTTAAAACCGTTACTGGTGTTATTGCGGGCAATTGAATTCTCGATCACCACAACGCCATTGGCGCCGTCTTCGATTTTGTTAAACAGGTCGAATCCGTCATCGATATTGTCGTGTGAGTAGCAACCTTCCAGGCGATTACCTTCCCCTACCCGCATTTTTACCGCGAAACCATCGGCGTTAATCTTACCGGGATCCTCATTGCCGTAGGATTCTGAGTTCACGACCCGATTGTAGCTGGCCCATAGTGGGCGACCTGTTTTGTCCGGGGAGGATATCTGGATCCCGGTATCCTCGTTTTTGTAGGCCGTGACGTTCTCGATCAGGTTATGGCTGCCCTGTATGCGCAGGCTTTTGTCTGTTATCGAGATGCCCTTGATATGCCAGTAGTTGGCATCCAGCAGCAGGCCATGAATAACCGCCTTGCCGTTGGCCTGCAGCGTTTTTACCTTTTCTCTGAGCCCGCTGGCCTGAAGCGGAATCACCGTTTGCGGATAATCCCCGGCGGCTAAGATAATCTTTCCGCCCGGAGGCAACAAATCGACCGCGGTGGAGAGATCGAGCGGAGAATCCAGCGTCCCTTTCGCGTCAGACTGCCCCTCAGGGGAGACATGCAGCGTGTTCCCTTCAACACGCTGGTTGCGTTCAACCGTCAGGCTTTGCGTAATGGGTTTTTGGCCGCTGGCGGGGGTAAAAACAATTTCAAAGGTACTTTTCTCTTTGAGCGTCGCGGGTTGAGTAAACATCTCACCGGCTTTGACCTTTTTATTCATCCCAATCGTCACCTCATCCTGACGAACAGTGAAATCGCCGTCGTCACTGGCTCGGGCCTGCAATACGTAATCTGCGCTCTGGCTTTGTACGCCTGAGGCGATTTGCATCACCACCGGCCAGGTTTTGGCAACATAGGGCTGCGAAGCAACGATATTTGCCGGGGATGTCACCAGAGATGCATGGCTGACGGTGATTTTGGCGTTACGAGAAGCAAAAAAGCCAACGTAGTAATTGTCTTTATCCTGTTGCGTGATCAGATCGGCATGAGGCACTTTTTGACTCACCCACTTATCGCTGCCGACGGGCGCCCATGATGTGACAAACCCCTCGTTGGTACGTTCGAGTCTGAGCTGGAAGTCCGGTGTCTGTTTAAGATCGATATTCTCTTTATAACTCAGCCGGTTGATAGTCGAACCTGCGTTTCCCCACGGTTGCGCGATCCCTTCCCGGGTAATGGCCTGGAGTTTGACGCGCGAGCGATCTTTTTTATCCTGGGTCATAATCGCGTTCATGACCATATTGGATGCTGCCGGAAACTCTTCGTAGCCAACCACTAAAGGCTGCTGCCGCGGATGGCCGATGACATCGCGAACCAGCAGCCCTGCGCCCTCTTGTGCTGCCGGAAGGGCGCCATTTTCCGGACCAAATTGATCCACCGTCACCGTGGCCTGCAGGATGAAATTCTGTCGGGCCGGTAGTTCAGTATAAAAGAAGGTCAGACCGTCGTGCGAGTTAGCTATTTTTCCGCCCCGACTCTCAATGGTGACAGGAGCCTGGAGATTGGCAACATCCTGCGGAGCCAGTTTTTTTCCTGCTATCGTTACATCGTTAACGCCGATCTTTTCCGGCAGTACGTTGGAGGAAAAATTCACGTCAGTTGATTGACCAAAAGCGATGCCTCGCCAGACATGCTGCTCGTCAGCCTGCAGCGGTAATGCGATAATTGTGCTGCAAAGGGCTAATGCCAAAGGTATTTTTTTATTCATTTTTGTCTCCTGGGTAATTATTGAGCAGCATTATCATAATAATGAAATGGTGTTTCTATTTGTTGCGTCACAATTGGCGAATATTGAAACTGCGTTTTATTTTATTGCCTTGCTTTATTCAGGTGTCAAAAAAACAGGAAAAGCAGTGAGATAGCAGGGATTTATCTCCCTTATGCGCGTTTTTAGGAGATAAACTCATTTGCAGCGGTGAAAAAGAGCACCATAAAATGGTGTATATCGTTGAGCCAGGGCGTTTTATCCTCGTCTCGTTTCATGATGAAAAATATGTAGATATTTCAACGTGAAAGGCTTTTACTTTTCGTTCTAATTGTTGTCAGGATGCGTATGTCAAACAGTGCGATGAGCGTGGTTATCCTTGCCGCAGGCAAAGGGACCCGCATGTATTCCGATCTTCCTAAGGTGCTGCACTCCCTGGCCGGGAAGCCAATGGTGCAGCATGTTATTGATGCGACTAAAGATCTCGGTGCTTCGGCCGTACATCTGGTGTACGGGCACGGTGGCGATCTACTGCGCCAGACGCTGCATGAAGATAATCTTAACTGGGTCTTGCAAGCTGAACAGCTCGGTACCGGCCATGCCATGCAACAGGCGGCACCGTTCTTCCATGATGATGAAGACATCATGATGCTGTACGGCGATGTTCCGCTGATTTCCGTTGATACGCTACAACGCCTGCGCGCGGCTAAGCCACAGGGCGGCATTGGCCTGCTGACGGTGAAGCTGGACGATCCGAGCGGATATGGTCGCATTACGCGTGAAAACGGTCAGGTTACCGGCATCGTGGAGCATAAAGATGCCAGCGATACGCAGCGTCAGATTCAGGAAATTAACACCGGTATTTTGATCGCTGGTGGGGCGGATTTAAAACGCTGGCTGGCGAAGCTGACGAACAACAATGTACAGGGTGAATACTACATCACCGATATTATCGCCATGGCGTATCAGGAAGGGCGTGAAATCGTTGCCGTTCATCCGCAGCGCTTAAGCGAAGTTGAAGGGGTAAACAACCGCCTGCAGCTGTCGCGTCTGGAGCGCGTTTATCAATCTGAACAGGCGGAAAAACTGCTGCTGGCAGGCGTGATGCTGCGCGATCCGGCGCGTTTTGATCTCCGCGGCACCCTGAAACATGGGCGCGATGTGGAGATTGATACTAACGTTATCCTCGAAGGCAACGTGGTTCTGGGTGAACGCGTGAAGATCGGCGCCGGCTGCGTGATCAAAAACAGCACCATTGGCGATGACTGTGAGATCAGCCCGTATTCGGTTGTGGAAGATGCTCATCTGCAGGCTGCCTGCACCATCGGTCCGTTCGCGCGCCTGCGTCCTGGCGCCGAACTGCTGGAAGGCGCACATGTTGGCAACTTCGTAGAAATGAAAAAAGCGCGACTGGGTAAAGGCTCGAAGGCAGGGCATCTTTCCTACCTCGGCGACGCGGAAATCGGCGACAACGTGAATATCGGCGCCGGTACCATTACCTGTAACTACGATGGTGCAAATAAATTCAAAACCATTATCGGCGACGATGTGTTTGTCGGTTCCGACACTCAGCTGGTGGCGCCGGTGACCGTGGGTAACGGCGTCACGATTGCCGCCGGTACGACGGTCACGCGCGATATTGCCGACAACGAACTGGTTTTAAGCCGTGTGCCGCAGGTCCATAAACAGGGCTGGCAGCGTCCGGTGAAGAAGACGTAATGTTTGGATTGTCGCCGGGGGGAAACCGCCCGGCGAACCAGGATGAGAGGATCAATATAGGTCCCCGTCCGCAGGCAGTACCATAAAAATAACCCCACTCTCTACAAGGCTCGGGGCGCCCGTAACGCGGGCAAATACAGGTCAGCGACAACGCATGGCATAACGCCATTATCAGGAAATTTAACTATGTGTGGAATTGTTGGCGCAGTCGCGCAGCGTGATATTGCTGAAATCCTTCTCGAAGGTTTACGTCGTCTGGAATACCGTGGATATGACTCTGCCGGTCTGGCAGTGGTTGATAACGCAGGGCATATGTCCCGCGTTCGTCGTCTCGGTAAAGTCCAGATGCTGGCTCAGGCGGTAGAAGAGCACCCGTTACACGGTGGTACGGGGATTGCCCATACCCGCTGGGCAACGCACGGTGAGCCGTCTGAAGGTAACGCGCATCCGCATGTTTCTGAACACATTGTGGTGGTCCATAACGGTATCATCGAAAACCACGAACCGCTGCGCGAAGAGCTGAAAGCGCGTGGTTACACCTTCGTCTCTGAAACTGACACCGAAGTGATTGCTCACCTGGTGCACTGGGAGCTGGAGCAGGGCGGTACGCTGCGTGAAGCGGTACTGCGAGCCATTCCTCAGCTTCGCGGCGCCTACGGTACGGTGATCATGGATTCCCGTGACCCGTCCACGCTGCTGGCAGCGCGTTCCGGTAGCCCGATGGTTATCGGTCTGGGTATGGGTGAAAACTTTATTGCCTCCGATCAGCTGGCTCTTCTGCCGGTTACCCGTCGCTTTATCTTCCTCGAAGAAGGCGATATCGCGGAAGTGACTCGCCGCAGCGTGACCGTATTCGATACCAAAGGCGTGCAGGTGAAACGTCAGGAGATCGAATCTAATCTGCAGTACGACGCTGGCGACAAAGGCACCTACCGTCACTACATGCAAAAAGAGATTTACGAACAGCCGAATGCGATCAAAAACACCCTCACCGGGCGTATCAGCCATGGCGAAGTGGATCTCAGCGAGCTGGGCACGCATGCGAGTGAAATGTTGTCTCAGGTTGAACATATCCAGATCGTAGCCTGCGGCACCTCGTATAACTCCGGCATGGTTTCTCGCTACTGGTTTGAAGCGCTGGCGGGCGTGCCGTGCGATGTGGAAATCGCCTCTGAATTCCGCTATCGCAAATCGGCGGTGCGTCGCAACAGTCTGATGATTACGCTTTCCCAGTCCGGTGAAACCGCGGATACGCTGGCCGCGCTGCGTCTGTCAAAAGAGCTGGGCTACCTCGGATCGCTGGCTATTTGTAACGTGGCGAGTTCTTCTCTGGTCCGCGAGTCCGATTTGTCGCTGATGACCAAAGCGGGCACTGAGATCGGCGTGGCCTCGACCAAAGCCTTTACCACTCAGCTGACCGTATTGCTGCTGCTGGTGGCAAAACTGGCGCGCCTTAAAGGTCTGGATGCCGCCGTTGAGCATGATATCGTTCATGGGCTGCAGGCGTTGCCGAACCGTATTGAGCAGATGCTGTCGCAGGATAAGCGTATTGAAGCGCTGGCCGAGAACTTCTCCGATAAGCACCATGCGCTGTTCCTTGGCCGTGGCGATCAGTATCCGATCGCGCTGGAAGGGGCGCTGAAGCTGAAAGAGATCTCTTATATCCACGCGGAAGCCTATGCGGCCGGTGAGCTGAAGCACGGTCCTCTGGCCCTGATTGACGCTGAAATGCCGGTGATCGTCGTTGCGCCGAATAACGAATTGCTGGAGAAGCTGAAATCCAACATTGAAGAAGTTCGCGCGCGTGGCGGCCAGCTGTATGTCTTCGCCGATGGCGAGGCGGGTTTCAACAGCAGCGATAATATGCACATTATTGAAATGCCGCATGTTGAAGAGGTGATTGCGCCGATCTTCTACACTGTGCCGCTGCAGCTGCTGGCCTATCACGTTGCGCTGATTAAAGGCACTGACGTCGACCAACCGCGTAACCTGGCGAAATCGGTCACCGTAGAATAAGCCAACACGCATCAGACAAAGGGCTGCCATCCGGCGGCCCTTTTTTTATTTCCGGCGATCGTTTTTCAGTGCTCTGGTGAAAAATGCCGCTGCGCGGGTTTATGACAAACCGTCATCTTCGACTACGATTTTAAGTGTCATAAAAAGAAAATTTTTCTGCAATCTTACGGTCACTTAAATAATTAAAAGTATGATTTATATTGTTTTTATTTTCACCAGTCGGCTGTCTTTTTGAGTGTCATAAAACTGTAATAATTCGTACATTTTACTGTCACCTCTTTGTCCTATTTTGCTCACCATAGCCTCGAAACAACGATTTACGAATCCAGCAGGAGACATTATGAACGTTATGCGTACCACCGTCGCAACAGTTGTCGCCGCGACCTTATCGATGAGCGCTTTCTCTGCATTTGCAGCTGCAAGCCTGACTGGCGCGGGCGCAACTTTCCCTGCACCGGTGTATGCCAAATGGGCTGATACCTATCAGAAAGAAACCGGCAATAAAGTGAACTACCAGGGTATTGGCTCTTCCGGTGGTGTAAAACAAATTATTGCTAACACCGTCGATTTCGGTGCTTCTGATGCTCCTCTGGCCGATGACAAACTGGCTCAGGAAGGCCTGTTCCAGTTCCCGACCGTGATCGGTGGCGTGGTTCTGGCAATCAACCTGCCCGGCGTGAAGTCGGGTGAGCTGGTTCTGGACGGTAAAACTCTGGGTGATATCTACCTGGGCAAAATTAAAAAGTGGGATGATGAAGCGATCGCTAAACTCAACCCGGGTATGAAGCTGCCGTCTCAGAATATCGCCGTGGTTCGTCGCGCCGATGGTTCCGGTACTTCCTTCGTGTTCACCAGCTACCTGGCGAAAGTGAACGAAGAGTGGAAATCTAAGATTGGCGCGGGTTCTACCGTTAACTGGCCGACCGGTCTGGGCGGTAAAGGTAACGACGGCATCGCCGCTTTCGTTCAACGTCTGCCGGGCTCCATTGGCTACGTAGAATACGCGTATGCGAAGCAGAACAACCTGGCCTACACCAAACTGCTTTCCGCAGATGGCAAGCCGGTCAGCCCGACGGAAGATAACTTCGCTAACGCGGCTAAAGGTATCGACTGGAGCAAATCCTTCGCACAGGATCTGACTAACCAGAAAGGTGAGAATGCATGGCCGATCACCTCAACCACCTTTATCCTGGTACACAAAGCCACGACCAAACCAGAACAGACTGCTGAAGTGCTGAAGTTCTTCGATTGGGCGTACAAAAATGGCAGTAAAGAAGCCAACGCACTGGATTACGCAACGCTGCCGGAAAGCGTGGTTGAGCAGGTTCGCGCTGCATGGAAAACCAACGTGAAAGACAGCAGCGGTAAAGCGCTGTACTAAATACCGCCAGACTTTAAGCTGTCCGCCAGTGGCAGCTTAAAGGATGATGTGTATAGCATTACCTTTGCCCGAAAGGTCAGTAAAATACTGGCCTTTCGGGCCCGAACTTAAAGAGTAATCTATGGCTGCAACCAAGCCGGCATTTAACCCTCCGGGGAAAAAGGGTGACATAATTTTCGGCGTGCTGGTCAAACTGGCGGCGCTGATTGTGCTATTGATGCTGGGCGGCATCATCGTTTCCCTCATCATCTCTTCATGGCCAAGCATTCAGAAGTTTGGTTTTTCCTTTTTGTGGACCAAAGAGTGGGATGCGCCCAACGAAATTTTCGGTGCGCTGGTGCCTATCTATGGCACGCTGGTGACCTCATTTATTGCGTTGCTGATCGCCGTTCCGGTGAGCTTTGGTATCGCGCTGTTCCTGACGGAGCTCTCCCCTGCCTGGCTGAAACGCCCTCTTGGTATCGCCATTGAACTGTTGGCGGCCATCCCAAGTATCGTTTACGGCATGTGGGGCCTGTTTATCTTTGCTCCGCTGTTTGCTACCTACTTTCAGGAGCCGGTGGGCAACGTCCTGTCGACGATTCCGTTTGTCGGGGCGCTGTTTGCCGGTCCGGCATTTGGTATCGGTATTCTGGCGGCGGGCGTTATTCTGGCCATCATGATTATTCCGTACATCGCCGCCGTCATGCGCGATGTGTTTGAACAAACGCCGGTGATGATGAAAGAGTCGGCCTACGGTATCGGCTGTACGACCTGGGAGGTTATCTGGCGTATCGTCCTGCCATTTACCAAGAACGGGGTTATCGGCGGCGTGATGCTCGGTCTGGGGCGCGCGCTGGGGGAAACCATGGCGGTGACCTTCATTATCGGCAACACCTACCAGCTGGATAGCGTTTCACTGTATATGCCGGGGAACAGTATTACTTCCGCCCTGGCGAATGAGTTTGCCGAAGCGGAAACCGGGCTGCATGTGGCGGCGCTGATGGAGCTGGGGCTGATTCTGTTTGTGATTACCTTTATTGTTCTGGCCGCATCGAAGTTTATGGTGATGCGTCTGGCGAAGAGTGAGGGGGCGCGCTAATGGCAACGATTGAATTGCAAACCAGCACAGAGCTGGCTGAATCGCGTCGTAAGATGCAGGCTAAACGCCGGCTGAAAAACCGTATCGCCCTGACCCTGTCAATGGGAACCATGGTCTTCGGGCTGTTCTGGCTTATCTGGATCCTGATGTCCACCGTGACCCGCGGTATTGATGGCATGAGTCTGGCGCTGTTTACCGAAATGACGCCGCCGCCGAACACCGCGGGCGGTGGTCTGGCGAATGCCCTGGCGGGCAGCGGCCTGCTGATCCTGTGGTCGACGGTTTTCGGTACGCCGCTAGGCATTATGGCGGGTATCTATCTGGCGGAATACGGGCGTAAGTCTGTGCTGGCGGAAGTGATCCGGTTTATTAACGATATCCTGCTTTCCGCGCCGTCCATCGTCGTGGGTTTGTTCGTCTACACCATCGTGGTTGCGCAGATGCAGCACTTTTCCGGCTGGGCTGGGGTTATCGCCCTGGCGTTGCTGCAGGTGCCTATCGTGATTCGTACCACCGAGAATATGCTGAAACTGGTGCCGGACAGCCTGCGTGAAGCGGCCTATGCGCTGGGTACGCCGAAGTGGAAAATGATTTCTGCCATCACCCTGAAGGCCTCGGTGTCCGGCATCATGACGGGGATCCTGCTGGCTATCGCGCGTATCGCCGGGGAAACGGCGCCGCTGCTGTTCACTGCGCTCTCCAACCAGTTCTGGAGCACCGATATGATGCAGCCGATTGCCAACCTGCCGGTGACCATTTTCAAATTTGCCATGAGTCCGTTCGCGGAGTGGCAGCAACTGGCATGGGCCGGGGTACTGCTTATCACCCTGTGCGTATTGCTGCTGAACATTCTGGCGCGCGTGGTTTTCGCGAAGAATAAACACGGTTAATTTTTGCGGCGCGGCGAAATGCGGCGCCGAATGAGGAAGAGATTGATGAGTATGGCGAATGCGACCCCGGGTAAACTTTCAGTTCGTAACCTGAACTTCTACTACGGAAAATTCCATGCCCTGAAAAATATCAACCTGGATATCACCAAAAACCAGGTTACGGCGTTTATCGGCCCGTCAGGCTGCGGTAAATCGACCCTGCTGCGGACATTCAACAAGATGTTCGAGCTCTACCCGGAGCAGCGTGCGGAAGGTGAAATCCTGCTGGATGGCGATAATATTCTGACCAATACTCAGGATATCGCTCTGCTGCGTGCCAAAGTCGGTATGGTTTTCCAGAAGCCGACGCCGTTCCCGATGTCGATTTATGACAATATCGCCTTTGGCGTTCGCCTGTTTGAAAAGCTGTCGCGTGCCGATATGGACGAGCGCGTGCAGTGGGCCTTGACCAAAGCCGCATTATGGAACGAAACCAAAGATAAACTGCATCAGAGCGGATATTCTCTCTCCGGCGGTCAGCAGCAGCGTCTGTGCATCGCGCGCGGTATCGCGATTCGTCCGGAAGTGCTGTTACTGGATGAACCGTGTTCAGCGCTGGACCCGATCTCCACCGGGCGCATTGAAGAGCTGATCACCGAACTGAAACAGGACTACACCGTCGTTATCGTTACCCACAACATGCAGCAGGCTGCGCGTTGTTCAGACCATACGGCATTTATGTATCTTGGCGAGCTGATTGAATTCAGTAACACGGACGATCTGTTTACCAAGCCCGCGAAGAAACAAACTGAAGATTATATTACTGGCCGCTACGGTTGATTGCCCTTCTGCTTTCACAGGATCTAACCCGTTGGGCATTCAGGAGACACCATGGACAACCTAAATCTTAACAAACATATTTCTGGCCAGTTCAATGCAGAACTGGAGTATATCCGCACTCAGGTGTTGACCATGGGTGGGCTGGTGGAACAGCAGCTGTCTGATGCCATCACCGCGATGCACAATCAGGACAGCGATCTGGCAAAACGCGTGATTGACGGCGATAAGCAGGTCAACATGATGGAAGTGGCCATTGATGAAGCCTGCGTGCGTATCATCGCCAAGCGTCAGCCAACCGCCAGCGATCTGCGTTTAGTCATGGCAATTATCAAGACTATCGCCGAGCTGGAACGTATCGGTGACGTGGCGGATAAAATTTGCCGTACCGCGCTGGAGAAGTTCTCCCAGCAGCACCAGCCGCTGCTGGTGAGCCTGGAATCGCTGGGGCGTCATACCGTGCAGATGCTGCATGACGTGCTGGATGCCTTTGCTCGCATGGATCTCGATGAGGCGGTGCGTATCTATCGCGAAGATAAGAAGGTGGATCAGGAATATGAGGGCATCGTGCGTCAGCTGATGACCTATATGATGGAAGATTCACGTACGATTCCAAGCGTGCTGACCGCGCTGTTCTGCGCCCGTTCTATCGAGCGTATCGGCGACCGTTGCCAGAATATTTGCGAATATATTTTCTACTTCGTCAAAGGCCAGGATTTCCGCCACGTTGGTGGCGATGAGCTGGATAAGCTGCTGGCGGGTAAAGACCCGAAAGAGTGATCCGCCGTAAAATGCCCGGAGGCGCTATGCTTACCGGGCCTTTAACACCACGGATCCTGTAGGCCGGATAAGCGCTAGCGCTATCCGGCTTTTTTCATTAACGCGTAATATTCCATCCACGGGCTTTCCACAGCGCGGGCAGCTGTGCCAAATCAGTAAAGGTCGTCACTTTTGGATGATCGATCGGTTTGTTGTGCGAGTCGGCGCAGAAGTAAAAGACTTCCATTCCTGCCTCAATCCCGGACTGAGCGCCTGCGCTGGAATCATCCACCAGAATGCAGTTTTCGACGTTAACGTTCATGGCCTTTGCTGCATGGAACATCAGTGCCGGATCGGGTTTCCAGCGCTGAATATCGTAACCGCTGTACAGTCGGTCGGGAAAATGGCGCAACATGCCGGTTCTTCCCAGCGAGTGCTGCATTTTACTGACCGGGCCGTTAGAGACCACGCACATTGGCACGCTGACCGCATCCAGCAGCGTTTCCGCTCCTGCAATCGCTTCCAGTTCAGAATCAAACAGGCGCGCGACTTCGGCGCGGTAGAGGGGTTCGAGCTCTGGTTTTTGTAGATTAACGCCGTGCTCTTCGTTGATGGTATCAATGATCTCGTAGAGCTTTACGCCTTTGAAACGCTTAAAAATCTCGTCTAAATCCAGGGTAATGCCGAACGCTTTGAACATGTGAACATAGGCGCGGGAACAGATCACTTCGCTGTCGACCAGCGTGCCGTCGCAGTCGAAAAACAGGGCTTCTATTTGGGACATGCCGTTTCCATTTTAACAAGTTAACGTTTTCGTCCTGCCTATTCACAAGACGCAATCGTTGCCGTATAAGCAAATTCAATGAAAAAAATTACCATACAACTGCCCCCGGTGTCGCATTTTGGTATAGGATAGCGACGAATTTTCCCTCCTTTTGTTCGGAAACCGATAATGAGTCAACAACAAACCAGCCAGTCTTCTGGCCAGGGTCTGCTGGAGCGCGTATTCAAACTACGTGAACACGGCACGACGGCACGTACCGAAGCGATAGCAGGTTTCACCACCTTTTTGACAATGGTCTACATTGTTTTCGTTAACCCACAAATTCTTGGCGTAGCGGGTATGGATACCAGCGCTGTCTTTGTGACGACCTGTCTTATCGCCGCCTTCGGTAGTATTTTGATGGGGCTGTTTGCTAACCTGCCGGTTGCGCTGGCGCCGGCAATGGGGCTGAATGCCTTCTTCGCTTTTGTCGTCGTCCAGGCGATGGGGCTGCCGTGGCAGGTGGGGATGGGGGCTATTTTCTGGGGCGCCGTTGGTCTGCTGCTGCTGACTATTTTCCGCGTACGCTACTGGATGATCGCCAATATTCCCGTCAGCCTGCGCGTGGGGATCACCAGCGGTATTGGGTTGTTTATCGGCATGATGGGGCTGAAAAATGCCGGCGTGATTGTCGCAAACAAAGACACCCTGGTGAGCATCGGCAACCTGACCTCCCACAGCGTGCTGCTGGGGATTCTCGGCTTCTTTATTATCGCTATTCTCGCTTCCCGTAACATTCATGCTGCGGTACTGGTCTCCATCATCGTTACGACGCTGCTGGGCTGGATTCTGGGTGATGTTCACTACACCGGTATTGTTTCCGCTCCGCCGAGCATTACATCGGTGATTGGCCATGTTGATTTGGCCGGCTCCTTTAATCTCGGTCTGGCGGGTATCATCTTCTCCTTTATGCTGGTCAACCTGTTCGACTCCTCCGGAACTCTGATCGGCGTGACCGACAAAGCCGGCCTGGCCGATGAAAAAGGCAAATTTCCGCGGATGAAGCAGGCGCTGTTTGTTGACAGTATCTCATCGGTGGCAGGGTCCTTTATCGGCACCTCGTCTGTGACCGCCTATATCGAATCCTCTTCCGGTGTTTCCGTGGGCGGACGTACCGGTCTGACGGCGGTGGTGGTGGGGATTCTGTTCCTGCTGGTGATCTTCCTGTCGCCGCTGGCCGGCATGGTGCCGGCGTATGCCGCAGCAGGTGCGCTGATCTATGTGGGCGTACTGATGACATCCAGCCTGTCGCGCGTGAAGTGGGACGACCTGACGGAAGCGGTGCCGGCCTTTGTGACCGCGGTGATGATGCCGTTCAGCTTCTCGATTACCGAGGGGATTGCGTTAGGCTTTATCTCTTACTGCGTGATGAAGATTGGTACCGGTCGCCTGCGCGATCTCAGCCCGTGCGTGATTATCGTCTCGCTGCTGTTCGTACTGAAAATCGTGTTTATCGACGCGCACTAAGCGTCGTGCATGTCGTGCATAATGAAAAAGCCCGGCAGCGATGCCGGGCTTTTTTTTACGCTTTTACTCGCTGAATATACTCGGCAAAGGCGCTCAGCTGCCCACTCAAATGGTCGAGCGTGCTCTGATCGACCACCTCTCCCGATTGCGGATCGACCTTGTTCTGAATCACGCCGCCCATAAACTCAGGCTTGTTCATCACCATCGCGTCGAGGAACACCAGAATTTGACGCAGGTGATACTGGCAGCGCGCGCCGCCAATTGCGCCCATGGAGCTGGTTTGAATCAGGACCGGTTTGCCGGACAGCGGTTGTTCAGGCAGACGCGACAGCCAGTCAATCGCATTTTTCAGGCCGCCAGGAACGGAATAGTTATATTCAGGCGTGACGATAACAACGCCGTCGGCTTCGCGAATCTGTTGTGCAATATCCTGCACGCTTTGCGGAAACCCGTCTTCCTGCTGGATATCCGCGTCATATAACGGAATGTCGCCAATCGATGGCAGCGCGACGATCTCCATGCCCGCCGGCGCAATGCCAGGCAGGGTGCGTGCAACCATGCCATTAAAAGACCCCTTGCGCAGACTTCCGAGTAGCGTAACAACTTTCAACGTATCAGACATGATTGCTCCTTTGCATCATGATGGCCGGACAGACCGGTCAGTTGAGGGAGAGTGCTTTTTCTATGGGCAGGCTGGTAAAGCGCATCAGACGGGCAGAGGACTCCTTTGCTCGCATCTGTGCGTCCGGCAGACTACGCCAGCCTTCCTGACAATTGTATTCCCAGACTTTAAGCGGGCCGATGGCCGGCGTGGCGGCAATCGACCAGACCAGTATCGTTTCCGCATCGCACAGGGCTTCAACAGGCTGCATGTTGGTGGTTCGCAGTCGGCCCGCGCCGGGTAGCAGCTGCAGACGAACGGGCGCTTCAGCGGTTAACTTCAGCACGCTCCGGCGCAGCGCCACCAGCTGGGCGCGCGCTTCGTCAGGGTCGTGCTGGATGTTAATCCATAAATTCTCATTGCTGTTGAACACGTAGCGGTTGGCATCGTGCAGCGGGTGGACGCCGCGTGAGGCGTGCTGAAGCTCCATATCCAGTCCGCAATCACCTTCCGTCGTCAAGCTCACGCCGACAATGTTTCCGGCATAGGAAATGGAAAATCGGGGCAGGTGGGGATCGCGAAAAACGGGCCTGCCGTTATCTTCGCTGATGATTTCGGGGAGCTCACTAATGCCATACAGCATAAACAACAGTTCGGCGAGCAGTGAACGTGATGCGCGATAGCGGGCCTGTCGGTATTCTGGCAGGCGCTGTGCGGATTGATGACAGGCCGCGGACAGTCGTGTCGATAGCGGCTCCCTGGTGCTGAGTATCCCTCTTGCAAAATGCGTTGCCATTCGTCGCTCCGTGATTAATGGTCAGAGAAAAAGTTGTGGGGATCTATTATCACCTGGTATTGATAGGTTTTAATGCGGAAATCCCCCCTTGAAAAGGGATTTGCGCGATTTTTACAATTTCTTGCGCAGTCAGGCGGGGATGGCAGGAGAAATCACGTCAGAGGGGGTCCGCATAGAGCCGCTTAAACGTTTCTCTGAGCCAGACTATCTTCGGGTTGTCGCTGTTGCGTTTGTGCCATAGCAGGGTAAAGGGCACCCGCGTTTTTTCCAGCAATAGCGGCTCCAGCGGAAGCGGCCGCGACACCAGCGGCAGATGGTGCTGCCGGTTATAGTGATGGCAATAACGTGGCGCGGTGGCCAGCATCGTGTGATTCGGCTGGGCGGCCATAAACAGCGATTGTTCAAATCCCGGCAGCGTTAACGCAACGGTACGTTTATGCCCCTGCTCGTGGAGAACGTCATCCAGCGCCCAGGTATCACTCTGTTCCCAGCTAATATTGATATGCGGATAGCGTAAAAAGGTCTCCAGATTCCACTCTTCGTCGAGTGCCGGGTGATCCGCGCGCAGCCAGACCTGAGGCAGGTCGGTAAACAGGACTTCAAAATCGATATACCACGGCAGCTGGCTGAGCTGCTCCCGTGAACGCGGATGCGTTTCACGTCCGCAAAAGCCGATATCAACCTCACCGCGAATGATCGCGTCCAGCGAGTCGTAGTCCCAGTTGCGCAGGCGAATTAGCGCCTGGGGATAGCGCTGGTAGATTTGCTGCGACAGCGAATTAAACAGGATCATCAGCAGCGGTGTTTCCGCCGCCAGTTCAAACTTCAGACCGCTCGGCATGATGTGGTGGGGTTTATCGAGGATCTGGTTGCCCATCTGCATCCAGTCCGCCAGATCCTGCTCCATGCTGGTCATCAATGGCGTCGGCGACAGACCGAGCGGCGTTTTGACGAATAGCGGATCGTCAAACCAGGTACGCAGTTTAGCTAATGATTTACTCACCGCCGACGGCGAAACGTTCATGCGTTTCGCCGTGCGGGTGACGCTGAGCTCCTGGGTCAGAAGCTGCAGACAGAGTAATAAATTAAGATCGAGACTCGACAGGGATTTCTTCATTATGTTGCGCAGCCCGAACAGAGGAAGCGGCCAGAATCAGAACAATACTCACTATGCTACAGCCAATGAGAATCCCGATCAGCATATTCATGGCACTTAACCCGATGATGGCGGCCAGCCAAATCCACAGCGAAGAGCCGCAAACCTGAGCAATGCCCAGTACCGAGCTGGCAACCCCGGCACGCAGGGTAAAGGGCCCCAGGGCCTGGCTCATAGCAACGCCAAAGCCCACTGAGAAGCCAGCGCAAATCAGCGCCAGACCCAGCATAGTTACCGTCTGGCTGGTGGCAAGGCTGAGCAAAGTCCCGGCCGTAAAGAACATGACCTGTGACGTCAGCATCAACGTCCGCGGTTTAAACAGGGTGAGCGCAAAGGGCGTTGAGAACGACACCGTCATGCTGACCAGCGCCATTAAGGCCATCGCCATCGAATATTGTCCGCGATCGAACCCCATCTCTTCCATCATCAATACCGGGGAGACGTTAACGTAGGTGAGGATCGCCGTTACGCTGAGGGTCGTAATGACGATACGGCTGAGGAAAAAGCGGTTCAGCAGGGATTCCGTGGCATTTTTCTGCCCGGCGAGAGTATGCGAAGGGGCTGCCGGCCGCGTTTCCCGCAGCATAAAGACCGAGAGCAGGCCGACCATCACTCCCATGCCGGTCATGGTGTAGAACAGGCTCTGCCACGGGTATTTCAGCATAATCAGGTGACCCAGAACGGGAGCCAGGACCGGGATAATGCAGGTGATGCCATTTAACAGCGACAGCACCCTGGCGCGACGACGATCGTCGAGCGTATCGCGCAGCACGGCGAAAGCGACGACATAACAGCTCCCCGCCCCGATGCCCTGGATAAAACGCCCGACGAGGAAGAGATCGCTGGTCTGCGCGTGCGCACAGAGCAGCGAAGCCAGAATAAATGTCGTCGAACCGAAAATGGCGACCGGTTTACGCCCGGATTTATCGGCTGCTCTGCCGGCAAACAGCATCGCGGCGGCCATGCCCGCAAGGTAAACCGAGAACGCAATATGCAGCTGTGCTTCGCTGGCGCCGAGGTCCTGCGCAATACGCGGCAAACCCACCAGATACATATCGATGCCGGATGGATAGAGTAAAACCAGCGCAAAACTGCAGATAAGAAAGCGTGCCATAAGACCCCCGCGAGAATAGAGGCGTACAGAGTAATGGCTATTGCGCGGCAGTACGAGTTGCCATTTGGACAACAATGATTTCCTGAGAGGAAAAACCCTCGTTGCGTTCTGCGATAAACTACCAGACTCTGGCCATTCCTTCGCTGGCCGGGCGCACCGGGGTAAACCCAAACTTCGCGTACAGCCCGGGGACGTCGGCGACCAGCGTGACATAGGCGCCCTGGCAGGCGTTAGCGTCCAGCCAGCTGACGATCTTTTCCATGATGACTCTTCCCAGCCCTTTCCCCTGGTGCGCCGGATCGACCGCCACATCGACGATGTCGAAATTCACCGCGCCATCACCGACGATGCGCCCCATGCCCACGGGAACGCCTTGCCAGAGGATATGCACGCCATAGCAGCTGCGCGGCAACCCGGCCTTCACGCCCTCCAGCGGGCGCGGGGACATGCCGGCAATAAGGCGTAAACGGCAAAAATCCTCTGCCGACGGGACGGTCTCGATAACGGTGTAATCAGAAGTCATGACGCTATCCTGCTGTGGGAGGGTCATGACATTTAATGATGCCACGTTACAGGAAGCAACCTTGCGTCGGTGGGATCGTGAGGTTAAAGGGAAAACCCCCTGCCAGAGAAATAAAAAAACCTGCATAAACATTATGTTGATGCAGGTTAGTTCATGCTCACCAATGCGCAGTGATGCCGCGTTATTTCCCGATACAGAAGCTGGAGAAAATGCGCCCCAGCAGGTCATCAGAGGTAAACTCGCCGGTGATTTCGCTCAGCGCCTGCTGCGCGAGCCGCAGCTCTTCCGCCAGCAGCTCTCCGGCCCAGGCGCCAAGCAGCTGCGCTTTGCCCTGCTGTAGATGGCTGGCGGCTTCTGACAGCGCCTGCAGGTGGCGACGACGGGCGAGGAAACCGCCTTCCATATTGGTATCGAAGCCCATGCTCTGCTTGAGATGGTTGCGCAGGACATCTATGCCCTCTCCGGTTCGCGCCGACAGCCGAATCAGCGAGTAGCCATTCACTTCACTGATACCCAGCGTTTCGCCGGTGACATCGGCTTTATTTCGCACCACGGTAATCGGCAGTTTCGCCGGTAAACGCTCGATAAAGTCTGGCCAGATCTCCGCCGGGTCGACGGCGCGGGTGGTCGTACCGTCCACCATGAACAGTACCCGATCGGCCTGCTCGATTTCCTGCCAGGCACGTTCAATACCAATGCGCTCAACCTCATCATTGGCATCGCGGAGTCCTGCGGTATCAATGATATGCAGCGGCATGCCGTCGATATGGATATGCTCGCGCAGCACATCGCGGGTGGTTCCGGCAATATCGGTCACGATCGCCGCTTCGCGCCCGGCCAGCGCGTTCAGCAGGCTCGACTTCCCGGCGTTCGGGCGGCCGGCTATCACCACTTTCATCCCTTCTCGCAGCAGGCTGCCCTGGCGGGCCTCGGCGCGAACGGCATCAAGATCGGCAATCACGCCGTTGAGCTGGGCTTCAATTTTACCGTCGGAGAGGAAATCTATCTCTTCATCCGGGAAGTCGATAGCGGCTTCAACATAGATACGCAGATGGGTCAGCGCTTCCACCAGATGATTCACCCGGGCAGAGAAGGCGCCCTGCAGCGAGTTGAGCGCCGAGCGTGCTGCCTGCTCGGAGCTGGCGTCAATCAGGTCAGCAATCGCTTCAGCCTGGGCGAGATCGAGCTTATCGTTAAGAAATGCGCGTTCAGAGAACTCCCCGGGCCTGGCGATACGCACGCCCGGCAGCGTCAGGATTCGTTTCAGTAGCAGATCCAGAATCACCGGGCCGCCGTGGCCCTGGAGTTCCAGGACATCTTCACCGGTAAAGGAGTTCGGGCCGGGGAACCATAGCGCAATACCCTGATCCAGCGGCGTGCCGTCGGTATCTTTAAAGGGCAGATAATCGGCGTAGCGCGGTTTTGGCAGCTTGCCGAGAACCGCTTGCGCGACGTCGCGCGCTTTAAGGCCGGAGATGCGCAGGATGCCCACACCACCGCGTCCCGGTGGGGTTGCCTGGGCGACGATAGTGTCGTTATGGCTCATGATGACTCTCTATGTAAATGTAAAAAAGGCGGTCTATTGACCGCCTTCTCTGGCATTGATTCTACTGCGGCTTAAGCAGAGTATCAGCTCTTTTTCTTCTCGCGGCTATGCAGACCACGCTTCTCGAGACCACGGTAAATCAGCTGCTGCTGAATAATGGTCACCAGGTTGCTGACGATATAGTAAACCACCAGACCTGACGGGAACCACAGGAAGAATACCGTAAAGATGACCGGCATAAAGGTCATGATCTTCTGCTGCATCGGGTCGGTCACGGTGGTCGGAGACATCTTCTGAATGAAGAACATCGTCGCGCCCATGATGATCGGCAGGATGTAGTACGGGTCTTGCGCTGACAGGTCGTGGATCCACAGGATAAACGGCGCATGACGCAGTTCAACCGAGGCGCTCAGCATGTAGTACAGCGCAAGGAAGATTGGCATCTGAATAATCAGCGGGAAGCAGCCACCCAGCGGGTTGACCTTTTCTGCTTTATACAGGGCCATCATTTCCTGGCTTTGGCGCTGTTTGTCATCGCCCAGACGCTCACGCATTGCCTGAATCTTCGGCTGCAGCATGCGCATCTTCGCCATGGAGGTGTACTGCGCTTTGGTCAGCGGGTACATGATGCCACGAACGATAAAGGTGATAACGATAATCGAGAAGCCCCAGTTACCGAGGAAGCTGTGGATGAATTTCAGCAGCTTAAACAGCGGTTGGGAGATGAACCACAGCCAGCCGTAGTCGACGGTCAGATCCAGGTGCGGCGCGACGGCAGCCATTTTGTCCTGAATGGCCGGACCGACCCACAGAATGCTTTCCAGCTTGTCGGTTTGACCCGGCTGTACCAGTACCGGCTGCGATTTATAGCCGATTGCGACAACACCGTTGCCGAGGTTGGCGGTGTAGAAGCTGTTGGTACCAGCGTTATGCGGAACCCATGCGGTGGTGAAGTACTGCTGCAGCATCGCCACCCAACCGTCTTTGGTGCTGACGTTCAGGTTTTCGTTATCGACGATGGTATCGAATTTATATTTTTCGTATTTCGATTCCGACGTTGAGTACGCGGCACCACGGAAGGTGTGCATCGTAGACAGGCCACCGGTTTGGGTATCGCGGCTGGTTGGCAGGTTGGCAGTCTGTTTCAACTGACCGAAGGTAGAAATCTCCAGCGGTTTTTCACCAACGTTCTGCACGTTATAACCCACGTTCACCGCATAATCACCGCGTTTCAGCGTGAAGGTTTTGGTGAAGACGTTGCCTGCTTTATCGGTATACGTCAGCGGAATGACGATTTCGTTCTGGCCTTCCGCCAGCACAAACGCATCTTTATCGACGTTATACAGCGGGCGGGCTCCATTAGCCGGGTTATCCGGGCCATCACGACCGGTTAAGCCGCTTTGAGCCTGATAGATAAACTGTGGCGTGGTTTCCAGTAACTGGAACGGTTCAGTCGACTTCAGTGCTTTCGGATAAGCCGGAAGCAGCGCTTGCTCCACATCACCACCGCGGGTGTTGATGGTCAGCTCAAGCACATCGGTTTTTACCGTAATCAGTTTCCCCTGGCCACTGGCCGGTACGCCCTGGTCGGCGGCGCTACCCGCTGCTGTGGTCGTTGTCTGCGTGGTCTGTTGCTGAGCCTGAGGATTGTTATCCTGCTCCCAGGCTTGCCAGATCATGAAAGACACGAACAACAAAGCGATGATAAGAAGATTGCGTTGCGAATCCATCGTTAGTGTTCTCTGGTATCAAATGGTCCAGGCGGGACGGGATCGTCACCACCAGGGTGTAAAGGGTGGCATTTTAATACGCGTTTCACTGTCAACCAACTGCCTTTTATCACTCCAAACCTGCGCAATGCCTCAATTCCGTAGCTTGAACAGGTTGGCGTGAAACGACAATGCGGCCCGAGTAGCGGACTAATCAGGCGCTGATAGACCCGAATAAGGCCTATCAGGACCCGGGAGCCAGGCGACAATGGCGGCGCCATAATTTTTCCAACGCTTCCGAGAGAGCACGGTTATCGAGGTCAGCAACCCCTTTCTTTGCCACCACCACGAAATCCATTGGCGGGAGTTCATGTTGACGCAAACGAAAACTTTCACGCGTCAGACGTTTAATCCGATTGCGTTCATGTGCGCGTTTGACGTTTTTCTTGGCGACGGTAAGACCGATGCGGGGATGCCCCAGCGAATTCAGGCGGCCGAGGATGGTGATTTGCGGCGTGCCAGCCCGTTGTGGCTGCTGGAAGACGAAAGTGAAATGACTGGGAGTTAACAAACGTAACTCCCTGGGAAATGCGAGCTTAACCACGCAGGGTTAGCTTTATTACTTGGAAACGGTCAGACGAGCACGGCTTTTAGCACGACGACGTGCCAGAACCTGACGACCATTTTTAGTAGCCATACGTGCACGGAAGCCGTGAGAACGGTTGCGCTTCAGTACAGACGGTTGAAAAGTGCGTTTCATGGCGGTTTCTACCTAAACTTGAATAATTTCACTGACTTTTGCGTATACCCGAACGAACTTCGAACGACTTACGCGGCAGCGATGGTGATTAAAGAGGCCGGATTGTAATAATTGTACACTCCGGAGTCAATTCTCTTTCCTTATTTCTCGCACCTTGTCGCACAAAAAATGACCTGCGACAGGCAACGGAAAACGGGCATTACGCGCCGGGTGGAGGATTATACGGCCTGACGGGTAAAGCGCAAGGATCGTAAAGGATCTTTGTTAGATCGTTTAGGCCCTAAACCAGCATAGCTCATTAAATTTTCCAATATGTGGGCGAAATCGTGCCTCACTCCTCTCCGGATCGATTACACTTACCCGGCTTTGATCCTTCCTGTGGATAAATCGGGAAGAATCTGTTGAGAAACACAAGATATCTTTCTCAGTTTAGGCTATGATCCCCGGTCCTGATCGCGATCCACCGATCCGCATCGGATAAATACCGCAGATAGCGGTTCGCGCGTCACCCCTTTTGTGCAGGGGCTTTTCGGCCAATGCTGGGTCTTGTCGACGTGTGCCAACAATCACGATTGTTTCTTTTTTTCTTTATATCGATTTTATGTTCGAGTGGAGTCCGCCGTGTCACTTTCGCTTTGGCAGCAGTGTCTTGCCCGATTGCAGGATGAGTTACCAGCCACAGAATTCAGTATGTGGATACGCCCGTTGCAGGCGGAATTGAGCGATAACACGTTGGCACTGTATGCGCCAAACCGTTTTGTGCTCGATTGGGTAAGGGATAAATACCTCAATAATATCAATGGACTCCTCAATGATTTTTGCGGTGCTGATGCCCCACAACTGCGATTTGAAGTCGGGACTCGCCCGGCGGTGCAGGCGCAACGCGGCGCGGTAAATACGCATGTTGCGACCGCCGTACCGGCAGCGCAGGTTCAGACGGCGCGCGTCGCGCCAACGATCGTGCGTCCCGGCTGGGATAACGTCCCGGCACCGGCGGAGCCTACCTACCGCTCTAACGTTAACGTTAAGCACACCTTCGACAATTTTGTGGAAGGTAAATCTAACCAGCTGGCTCGTGCGGCGGCGCGTCAGGTCGCCGATAACCCGGGTGGCGCATATAACCCTTTATTCCTTTATGGCGGTACCGGTCTGGGTAAAACCCACCTGTTGCACGCGGTCGGTAACGGCATTGTTGCGCGCAAACCCAACGCCAAAGTGGTCTATATGCACTCGGAGCGTTTTGTTCAGGACATGGTTAAAGCGTTACAGAACAACGCCATTGAAGAGTTTAAACGCTACTACCGCTCCGTCGACGCCCTGTTGATCGATGATATTCAGTTCTTTGCCAATAAAGAGCGTTCTCAGGAAGAGTTTTTCCACACCTTTAATGCTCTGCTGGAGGGTAATCAGCAGATCATTCTCACTTCGGATCGCTATCCGAAAGAGATCAATGGTGTTGAGGATCGTCTGAAATCCCGCTTTGGCTGGGGGCTGACGGTGGCGATCGAGCCGCCTGAGCTGGAAACCCGCGTGGCGATCCTGATGAAAAAGGCCGACGAAAACGACATTCGTCTGCCGGGAGAAGTGGCCTTCTTTATTGCCAAGCGTCTACGCTCTAACGTACGTGAGCTGGAAGGGGCGCTGAACCGCGTTATCGCCAATGCCAACTTTACCGGCCGGGCGATCACCATCGATTTCGTGCGTGAAGCGCTGCGCGATCTGCTGGCGCTGCAGGAAAAACTGGTCACCATCGACAATATTCAGAAGACGGTGGCGGAATATTACAAGATTAAGGTAGCGGACCTGTTGTCGAAACGCCGCTCCCGTTCGGTGGCGCGTCCACGCCAGATGGCGATGGCGCTGGCGAAAGAACTGACCAACCACAGTTTGCCGGAAATCGGCGATGCGTTTGGCGGTCGCGACCATACCACCGTGCTACACGCCTGCCGTAAGATTGAGCAGCTGCGTGAAGAAAGCCACGATATCAAAGAAGACTTTTCCAATTTAATCAGAACATTATCCTCGTGACGCTATGAAATTTACCGTAGAACGTGAACATTTATTAAAACCGCTGCAACAGGTGAGCGGTCCCTTAGGGGGTCGTCCGACGCTGCCAATTCTCGGTAACCTGCTGCTTCAGGTCTCGGATGGCGCGCTGTCGCTGACCGGTACGGACCTCGAAATGGAAATGGTGGCGCGCGTTGCGCTGATTCAACCGCATGAGGCGGGTGCAACGACCGTTCCGGCGCGAAAATTCTTTGATATCTGCCGCGGCCTGCCCGAAGGCGCGGAGATTGCCGTTCAGCTGGAAGGCGATCGGATGCTGGTGCGTTCCGGACGCAGTCGTTTTTCGCTGTCGACCCTGCCCGCTGCCGATTTCCCGAATCTTGATGACTGGCAGAGTGAAGTCGAATTTACCCTGCCGCAGGCGACGATGAAGCGCCTGATTGAAGCCACGCAGTTTTCGATGGCGCATCAGGATGTGCGTTATTACTTAAACGGCATGTTGTTTGAAACCGAAGGTGACGAACTGCGTACCGTTGCCACCGACGGACACCGTCTGGCGGTCTGTTCAATGCCGCTGGGTGAATCGTTGCCGAACCATTCGGTGATCGTGCCGCGTAAAGGGGTGATTGAGCTGATGCGCATGCTTGATGGCGGCGATACGCCGCTGCGCGTGCAGATTGGCAGCAACAATATTCGCGCCCACGTCGGTGACTTTATCTTCACATCGAAGCTGGTTGATGGCCGTTTCCCTGATTATCGCCGGGTATTGCCGAAGAATCCCGATAAACATCTGGATGCCGGCTGCGATATTCTTAAGCAGGCCTTTGCTCGTGCCGCGATTCTGTCGAACGAAAAATTCCGCGGCGTGCGTCTCTATGTCAGCGAAAATCAGCTGAAAATCACCGCCAATAACCCGGAACAGGAAGAAGCGGAAGAGATTCTCGACGTTTCCTACTCCGGCAGCGAGATGGAAATCGGCTTTAACGTCAGCTATGTGCTGGATGTGCTTAATGCGCTGAAGTGCGAAAATGTGCGTATTTTGCTGACCGACTCGGTATCGAGCGTGCAGATTGAGGATGCGGCATCACAATCCGCAGCTTACGTTGTCATGCCTATGCGCTTGTAAAGAATATCGGGCTATCTTACTTGTTATTCTGGCTCCGGGCAGTGCTCGCAATCCTCACGTACTTTAGTACGCTCCGGTTGCTGCGCGCTGGCCGTAACCAGACTAACTGCGACGATAATGCCCTGGTTATGAGCTGACTATGTCGCTATCCCGACTCCTGATCAAAGATTTCCGCAACATTGAAAATGCGGATCTCGCCTTATCTCCCGGCTTTAACTTTCTGGTTGGCGCCAACGGCAGCGGCAAAACCAGTGTGCTCGAGGCCATCTATACGCTCGGCCACGGTCGGGCGTTTCGCAGCTTGCAAATTGGCCGGGTGATTCGCCATGAGCAGGAGTCGTTCGTGCTGCACGGACGCCTGCAGGGCGAAGAGCGTGAAATCTCCATTGGCCTGACTAAAGATAAACAGGGCGACAGCAAGGTTCGTATTGACGGTAGCGACGGCCACAAAGTGGCGGAACTGGCGCACCTGATGCCGATGCAGCTGATTACGCCGGAGGGGTTTACATTACTCAACGGCGGCCCCAAATACAGAAGAGCGTTCCTTGACTGGGGATGCTTTCACAACGAAGCCGGATTCTTTACCGCCTGGAGCAATCTGAAGCGCTTGTTGAAGCAGCGTAATGCCGCGCTGCGCCAGGTCAGCCGCTATGCGCAGATACGTCCCTGGGATCTGGAACTGATTCCGCTGGCGGAACAAATCAGCCGCTGGCGTGCCGAATATAGCGCCGCGATCGTCGAAGACATGGCGGATACCTGTAAACAGTTTTTACCTGAATTCTCTCTGACCTTCTCATTCCAGCGCGGCTGGGAGAAAGAAACGGATTATTCCGAAGTGCTGGAGAGAAACTTCGAGCGTGACCGCATGCTGACCTACACCGCCCACGGCCCGCACAAAGCGGATTTCCGCATTCGTGCCGATGGTGCGCCGGTCGAAGATACTTTGTCACGTGGGCAGCTTAAACTCCTGATGTGCGCGCTACGACTGGCGCAGGGCGAGTTTTTAACCCGCGAAAGCGGGAGACGCTGTCTGTATCTGATAGATGATTTTGCCTCGGAACTTGATGACGCGCGGCGCGGACTGCTTGCCAGCCGCTTAAAAGCCACGCAGTCGCAGGTTTTCGTCAGCGCGATCGGCGCTGAACACGTAATGGACATGTCGGACAAAAATTCGAAGATGTTCACCGTGGAAAAGGGTAAAATAACGGATTAACCTAAGTTTAAATGAGCGAGAAACGTTGATGTCGAATTCTTATGACTCCTCCAGTATCAAAGTCCTGAAAGGGCTGGATGCGGTGCGTAAGCGCCCGGGTATGTATATCGGCGACACGGATGACGGCACCGGTCTGCACCACATGGTATTCGAGGTTGTGGATAACGCTATCGACGAAGCGCTCGCAGGTTACTGTAAAGACATCGTTGTCACTATCCATAGCGATAACTCTGTCTCCGTACAGGACGATGGCCGCGGTATTCCGACCGGTATTCACCCGGAAGAGGGTGTGTCGGCAGCTGAAGTCATCATGACCGTACTGCACGCAGGCGGTAAATTTGATGATAACTCCTATAAAGTCTCCGGTGGTCTGCACGGCGTGGGCGTCTCTGTAGTTAACGCCCTGTCACAGAAACTGGAGCTGGTGATTCAGCGCGACAACAAGATTCACCGCCAGATCTACGCCCACGGCGTACCGCAGGCACCGCTGGCCGTAACCGGTGATACCGAAAAAACCGGTACCATGGTGCGTTTCTGGCCGAGCTATGAAACCTTCACCAACGTCATCGAATTCGAATACGAAATCCTGGCAAAACGCCTGCGTGAGCTGTCATTCCTGAACTCAGGGGTGTCTATCCGCCTGCGCGACAAGCGTGACGGCAAAGAAGACCATTTCCACTACGAAGGCGGCATCAAGGCGTTCGTTGAGTATCTCAACAAGAACAAAACGCCGATCCATCCGAATATCTTCTATTTCTCCACCGAAAAAGACGGTATTGGCGTTGAAGTCGCGCTGCAGTGGAACGACGGTTTCCAGGAGAACATCTACTGCTTTACCAACAACATTCCACAGCGCGACGGCGGTACGCACCTGGCGGGCTTCCGTGCGGCGATGACCCGTACCCTGAACGCCTACATGGATAAAGAAGGCTACAGCAAAAAAGCGAAGGTCAGTGCCACCGGCGACGATGCGCGTGAAGGCCTGATTGCCGTGGTTTCCGTGAAGGTTCCGGATCCGAAGTTCTCCTCACAGACCAAAGACAAACTGGTTTCCTCCGAGGTGAAAACGGCGGTAGAGCAGCAGATGAACGAACTGCTGAATGAATATCTGCTGGAAAACCCGTCTGACGCCAAAATCGTGGTCGGCAAAATTATTGATGCGGCCCGCGCGCGTGAAGCCGCGCGTCGTGCACGTGAAATGACCCGCCGTAAAGGCGCGCTGGACCTGGCAGGCCTGCCGGGTAAACTGGCAGATTGCCAGGAACGCGACCCGGCGCTCTCCGAACTGTACCTCGTGGAAGGGGACTCAGCGGGCGGTTCTGCGAAGCAGGGTCGTAACCGTAAGAACCAGGCAATCCTGCCGCTGAAGGGTAAAATCCTCAACGTCGAGAAAGCCCGCTTCGATAAAATGCTCTCTTCTCAGGAAGTGGCGACGCTGATTACCGCGCTGGGCTGCGGCATCGGTCGCGATGAGTACAACCCGGATAAACTGCGTTATCACAGCATCATCATCATGACCGATGCGGACGTCGACGGCTCGCACATTCGTACTCTGCTGTTGACCTTCTTCTACCGTCAGATGCCTGAAATTGTTGAACGTGGCCATGTCTACATTGCCCAGCCGCCGCTGTACAAAGTGAAGAAAGGCAAACAGGAACAGTACATCAAAGACGATGAAGCGATGGATCAATACCAGATCTCTATCGCCCTTGATGGCGCAACCCTGCACACCAATGCCAGCGCCCCGGCCCTGGCGGGTGAACCATTAGAGAAACTGGTTGCCGAGTTCAATGCGACGCAGAAAATGATTGTTCGCATGGAGCGTCGCTTCCCGAAAGCGCTGCTGAAAGAGCTGATTTATCAGCCGACGTTGAACGAAGCCGATCTGTCCGATGAGCAGACCGTAACCCGTTGGGTGAATTCGCTGGTGACCGATCTGAATGAGAAAGAGCAGCACGGCAGCCTGTGGAAATTCGATGTTCACGAAAATGCCGAGCTGCATCTGTTCGAACCGGTTATCCGCGTGCGTACCCACGGCGTGGACACCGACTATCCGCTGGATCACGAGTTTATCACCGGCGGTGAGTATCGTCGTATTTGCACGCTGGGCGAGAAACTGCGTGGGCTTATCGAAGACGACGCGTTTATCGAACGTGGCGAACGCCGTCAACCGGTAGCCAGCTTCGAGCAGGCGCTGGACTGGCTGGTGAAAGAGTCCCGTCGTGGTCTGTCTATCCAGCGCTATAAAGGGCTGGGCGAGATGAACCCGGATCAGCTGTGGGAAACCACGATGGATCCAGATAGCCGTCGTATGCTGCGCGTAACCGTGAAGGATGCGATTGCTGCCGATCAGCTGTTCACCACCCTGATGGGCGATGCCGTAGAACCGCGCCGCGCCTTTATCGAAGAAAACGCCCTGAAAGCGGCGAACATCGATATCTAAGCTCATCTTCTGGTCCCCGGTGGCGCGATGCCGGCCGGGGTTGCGGAATATGTTGCCCGGACAGGGCGCCTCGCGCCACTATCCGGGCGTTCCTCCGGCCTAAAAGAGGAATTCCTCGTTTCGATCCTATCCTCGTTTTCCCCTTCTTCTGTTGCTGTTTTTTGAGCGGAATCGCGTTAGCATGGCCCAGGACTCATCTTACCTGGGGATCTCATGGCTATTAAACTGATTGCAATTGATATGGACGGTACGCTGCTGCTGCCTGACCATACCATCTCTCCTGCTGTTAAAACCGCGATTGCCGCGGCGCGCGCGCGTGGCGTCAACGTTGTGCTCACCACCGGCCGGCCGTATGCCGGTGTGCATAGCTATCTGAAAGAGCTGCACATGGAGCAGCCGGGAGACTACTGCATCACCTACAACGGCGCATTAGTACAGAAGGCAAGCGACGGCAGTACCGTGGCGCAAACAGCGCTGAGCTATGATGACTACCGCTATCTTGAACAGCTTTCCCGCGATGTTGGCTCTCACTTCCATGCTCTCGATCGCAATACGCTATACACCGCGAACCGCGATGTGAGCTACTACACGGTGCATGAATCCTACGTGGCGACGATTCCACTGGTCTTCTGCGAAGCAGAAAATATGGACCCGAATATCCAGCTGCTGAAGGTGATGATGATCGATGAGCCGGCAATCCTTGACCAGGCTATCGCCCGCATCCCGGCGGAAGTCAAAGAGAAGTATACCGTGCTGAAAAGCGCGCCGTACTTCCTCGAAATCCTCGATAAGCGCGTCAATAAAGGAACCGGCGTGAAGTCTCTGGCCGATGCGCTGAATATCAAGCAGGAAGAGATCATGGCGATTGGCGATCAGGAAAACGACATTGCGATGATTGAGTTTGCCGGCGTCGGCGTGGCGATGGATAACGCGATTCCGAGCGTGAAGGAAGCCGCCAACTTCATCACCAAATCGAACCTTGAAGATGGTGTAGCCTGGGCGATTGAGAAGTACGTTTTATCCTGACCCGATCTTCAGGCCCGGCGTTTTCGGGCCTGATTCTGCCTTGATGATGCATTAAATTAACCGCTTAGGGCATTTTTGCCTCACCGCACGCCAGTCCGCACAGAAGTCTCCCCTTCATTGCTGCAAATTCGATAAGCTTTCCTTCTTATATCGATGAACCCGTACCGCCCTCGAAAAAGCCACGCCGGATGCCAACTATAATCAAACCCGACGCGGTTTCGTATTGCCGGCCGTCATCACCTTTATCTCGGAGAGAAACGTTTTTGAGCACGCTGCGTAGCGTCATTCTGTGTTGTACCGCATGCTCTTTTATCGGGCAGGCGCAGGCGTTGAGCCAGGAACATATTGATGACTGGCTGAAAAACCTGGGGGCCAGCGACCAGTTTGATGCTTCGAAAGGGATCGACTGGGGCGTGATGCCCGGGCCGTTCTACACGCCGGAGCTAGGTCTGGGAATCGGCACCGCAATGGTTGGCATGTATCGCCCCGATCCCGGCGATACCGTCAGTCAAAATTCGACGTTAACGCTCAGCGGCTACGCCAGTTCCACCGGCGCATTTGGTATTAGCGTAAAAAACTACGCCTTTTTTGCCGACGATCTCTGGCGCATCTTTGTCGAAGGTTCGCTGGCCAATACGCCAACGTATTACTGGGGACAAGGTTTCACTGCCGCCGATAACGACGGTGGCAAAGAGAAATATACCGCGCAGGTACTGACGCTGCGGCCCACCGTATATCGACAGCTGGTGGACAATATGTATCTTGGCGTGGGCTGGTCACTGGCCGCCCAGAATGCCGATGAGACGGACCGCGACGATTTGCCCAAAATTGAAAGCACTCCTCAGGGGCCCTCGGTATTCAGTTCTGGCTTCAGCATCGATGTGAACTGGGACGATCGGGATTTTGTTCCGAACCCTCGCCAGGGCCAGTATGCGGACCTCCGCTATACCCACTATGCTCCGGGGCTGGGGAGCGATACCCGATTTGATGAATGGCATCTTCACTACAGCCGCTACACCGCGCTCAGCGAAAAAAGCGTCCTGGCGTGGGAGAGCGACGGAGTATTTACCCACGGCGATGTACCGTGGAGCATGCTGCCGCTTCTCGGCAGCGATGAGCGCATGCGCGGCTATTATCAGGGGCGCTATCGCGATAAAAATGTGCTGAGCACCCAGCTGGAGTATCGTCGCCAGCTTACCTGGCGCCATGGCATTGTTGCCTGGGTTGGCGCAGGGACGATGGGACCTTCCGTTGATTCTCTGAATGACGGCCGTTGGCTACCGACGGCGGGCGTTGGCTATCGCTTTGAATTTAAACCGCGGGTGAATATTCGCCTCGACTATGGTATCGGCAAAGGCAGCAGCGGCTTTTACTTCCAGGTCGGTGAAGCCTTCTGATGTCGGGTTCTGTCCTTGTGAATCCACCTGCAGAAGTACCGTGGTGTCGCGGTTTACTCTCGTGGTTTACATCGCCATAGTCGACGTCGGTCGCTGCATTCGGGCTGGAACATCCGCTCATATTCAGGCGCGATTCGACACCACTAAAGCGGGAATAAGCAACGTTTTCCTGCGCTTGCCTGGTTTGTGCGCGTTATCCCGGCCCGGTTCTGGTCTGTAGTGCCGCAATCGCGTTGCCGGGGGCAACTCCTGTATCCTGCCGGCGGGCGATGTTAAACGTGTAGGTTAATTCTGTCCGATGCTATACCCTGATATGAACGTTGTGCATCAGGGTATCTCTATGAAACAAGTCACCTTTGCTCCCCGCCATCATCAGCTAACCAACACGCGCACCTGGACTGCGGACAGCCAGTGGCTGGCCTTTGACGTTCGTCCGTCGGGAGCCTCCTTTACCGGAAAGACGATTGAACGGGTTAATGTGCAAACCGGGGCCGTAGAGATCCTCTATGGTGCGGAACACGGGGCGCATGTTGGTGTGGTGACCGTTCATCCTGCGATGGATAAATACGTCTTTATACATGGTCCGGAACACCCGGATGAAAACTGGCAGTATGATTTTCACCATCGCCGCGGCGTGGTGACGTATCAGGGCGCGACGCACAACCTTGAGGCGATGGATATCACCGCACCGTATACGCCGGGCGCGCTGCGCGGCGGCAGCCATGTCCATGTCTATAGTCCAAACGGGCAGTTCGTCAGCTTTACTTATAACGATCATGTCCTGCACCAACGTTCGGCCTCCCTTGACCTGCGAAACGTCGGCGTCGCGACCCCTTATGGCCCGGTCTCACCGCACGGGCAGCATCCGCGTGAATATGGCGGCAGCCACTGGAGCGTGCTGGTCAGCCGGACAACGCCGACGCCGGTGCCGGGCAGCGATGAGATTAACCGCGCCTATGAAGAAGGCTGGGTGGGGAACCATGCGCTGGCATTTATCGGCGATACGCTGTCGACCAATGGCGCCAGAATCCCTGAGCTGTTTATTGTGACGCTCCCGGAGAGCGAGCGGGGCTGGAAGCAACCGGGCGATACGCCGCTGGCCGGTACGGAGACCACCATGCCTGCACCGCCGGCCGGAGTGATGCAGCGACGTTTAACGTTTACTCACCATCGACGCTATCCGGGGCTGGTCAATACGCCGCGGCACTGGGTGCGGGCCAACCCGCAGGCAACGCAGATTGCCTTCCTGATGCGCGACGAGGCGGGAGTGGTGCAACTCTGGCTGATCTCCCCCCAGGGGCGCGATCTGCGGCAGTTAACCCACAATGTTAATGATATTCAATCGGCTTTTAACTGGCACCCGTCAGGGGAGTGGCTGGGATTTGTGCTGGATAACCGCATGGCTATCTGTCATGCCCGGAGCGGTGAAATTACATTTTTGACTGCCGATCATGAAAACCCACCTTCAGCGGATGCTGTGGTGTTTTCACCGGACGGGAAACACCTTGCCTGGATGCAAGATGTGAATGGCTATCGCCAGCTGTGGATAACCGACGTCGAGTTTTAAATCAAGGCGCTGGCATGGCCGCTGGTGGAATCACGGCGTTGGTCGCCAGCGAGCTCTTCTCACTTTTCTCGACGCGTGATTTTATCGAGCTGTCGGTACGGAACATATCCCACGGCAGCAGCAGCGTGTCCATCACCGCCGTGAAGGGCATATCGAGTGCGACCAGGGATTTTGTTCCCCAGTTGGCATCACTGTTTCCCAGCATTTGAGCGCTGGCGCGAGTTCCCGGATAGGTTCCTTCCTTTCCACCGGTATGTGACATCACGCTGGAGCAACCGCTCAAACCCACCATCCCGCTGAACAGGACCAGCTTTAACAGACCGCTTTTCATCATTCTTCCATCGTTGTTTCGGGCATTGAGGTAACCTTCATATCGGTTATATCGAGCCATTCCATGAATGCCTAGCGTTATTGCACCGCACTGTGGCAGGCATCGCATTTTGCCTTTTGTGCTTTCCACCCAGTCTAAGCAATCGACAGGAAACTGCAAAAAAAAATGGTTTTTCGCGCTTGAAAACGGCGGAATGAGCCACATTTTAGAAATGTGACCCGATGAGGATACGCCTGCGGGGTATTCCGGGTAATGACGACCTGTCCATGATGGAAGGTCATAAATTCTCGCTGATTTCAGGAGCTTTTTATTATGCGTAATTTCGATCTCTCTCCGCTGTATCGTTCTGCTATTGGTTTTGACCGCCTTTTTAATCTGTTAGAAAACAATCAGAGTCAGAGTAATGGCGGCTACCCTCCGTATAACGTCGAGCTGGTAGATGAAAACCATTATCGCATCGCTATTGCCGTGGCCGGTTTTGCCGAGAGCGAACTGGAGATCACCGCGCAGGATAATTTGCTGGTCGTCAAAGGCGCCCATGCAACCGAGCAGAAAGAACGTACCTATCTTTATCAGGGCATTGCGGAACGCAACTTTGAGCGCAAATTCCAGTTGGCGGAAAATATCCATATCCGCGGTGCAAACCTGGTGAACGGCTTGCTGTATATCGATCTGGAACGCGTGATTCCGGAAGCGGACAAACCGCGCCGTATCGAAATTAACTAATTTTATCCGGGTCGCCGTGCGGCCCGATACTGCCAACTTGCTCGCCGTCAGGGGGCAAATGCGAATCCACAGGATTTGCAGAGATTAACTCGCTTCATAGAAGGAGAAATACATTATGCGTAACTACGATTTATCCCCACTGCTGCGTCAATGGATCGGTTTTGACAAACTGGCCAATGCACTGCAAACCACCAGCGAAAGCCAGAGCTTCCCGCCGTATAACATTGAAAAAAGCGACGATAACCACTATCGCATTACCCTTGCGCTGGCCGGTTTCCGTCAGGAAGATCTGGATATTCAGCTGGAAGGGACGCGCCTGAGCGTGAAAGGTACGCCGCAGCAGGCTGACAAAGAAACGAAATGGCTGCACCAGGGGTTAGTCAGTCAGGCCTTTAGCCTGAGCTTTACCCTGGCGGAAAATATGGAAGTCTCCGGTGCCACATTCAATAACGGGTTGCTGCACATTGATTTAACCCGTAACGAGCCGGAAGTGGTTATCCCGCAGCGTATCGCGATTAGCGAGCGTCCGGCGCTCGACAGCTAAGTCGAAACGACAGAGAAAGCCCCGATGATCGGGGCTTTTTTTTGGCCGTTATAAAGGGCAGCCCGCCGTTTCCCGCCGATCTACACCGTTCAGATGACCCGCCGATTATTGTGCGCCAGGCTGCATACAGGCCCGGAGGCTTAAGCCATAATCCATGATATTGATAATGTTATTCACAGGGAACAGACGATGAGTGATATAGCATTGACCGTTAGCGTTCTGGCGCTGGTGGCGGTAGTCGGATTGTGGATCGGCAATGTCAAAATTCGCGGCGTCGGGTTTGGCATTGGCGGCGTGCTGTTTGGCGGCATTATCGTTGGCCACTTTGTGGACCAGGCGGGTATCGCGCTTAGCAGCCCGATGCTGCACTTTATTCAGGAATTTGGCCTGATTCTCTTCGTCTATACCATCGGCATCCAGGTGGGGCCGGGTTTCTTCGCCTCGCTGCGCGTCTCCGGGCTACGGCTCAATCTCTTTGCCATCCTGATTGTCATCCTTGGGGGGCTGGTGACCGCAGTGCTGCATAAGCTCTTTGATATCCCGCTGCCGGTGGTGCTCGGTATTTTCTCCGGCGCAGTCACTAATACGCCAGCGCTGGGGGCCGGGCAGCAAATTCTGCGCGATCTTGGCGTACCGTTTGACGTTGTCGATCAGATGGGGATGAGCTATGCCATGGCCTATCCGTTTGGTATTTGCGGCATTTTGCTGACCATGTGGCTGGTGCGTCTGTTCTTTCGCGTTAACGTCGAAAAAGAGGCTCAGCAGTTTGATGAGAGCAGCGGGAACGGACACGCGGTTCTGCAAACGATTAACGTCCGGGTTGAAAACCCGAACCTGAACAATATGGCGATTCAGGACGTGCCGATGCTCAACAGCGATAAGCTGATTTGCTCCCGTCTTAAACGTGATGATCTGCTGATGGTGCCGGCTCCGGGGACCTTAATTCAAACCGGCGACCTCCTGCACCTGGTCGGGCGCCCGGAGGATTTGCACAACGCGCAGCTGGTTATCGGTAAGGAAGTTTCCACCTCGCTTTCAACCCGCGGCACCGATTTGAAAGTTGAGCGGGTAGTGGTCACCAATGAGAAGGTATTAGGTAAGCGGATCCGCGACCTGCATTTTAAACAGCGTTATGACGTGGTGATTTCGCGGCTTAATCGCGCCGGGGTTGAGCTGGTGGCCAGCAGCCATGCCAGCCTGCAATTCGGTGATATTCTTAACCTGGTTGGCCGTCCGGAAGCCATTGATGCGGTTGCCGCCGAGCTGGGTAACGCACAGCAAAAATTGCAGCAGGTTCAGATGCTGCCGGTGTTTATCGGCATTGGCCTGGGGGTTTTGCTGGGGTCTGTCCCGCTGTTTGTTCCCGGCTTCCCGGTGGCGTTGAAGCTGGGGCTGGCCGGTGGCCCGCTGATTATGGCGCTGATCCTCGGGCGAATCGGCAGTATCGGGAAGCTCTACTGGTTTATGCCGCCGAGCGCCAACCTCGCGCTGCGTGAGCTGGGGATTGTGCTCTTTCTGGCGGTCGTCGGGCTGAAGTCCGGCGGTGATTTTGTCGAAACGCTGACCGCAGGCGACGGGCTGAGCTGGATTGCCTACGGCATTTTTATTACCGCGATTCCGCTGCTAACGGTAGGCATTCTGGCGCGGCTGCTGCTGAAGATGAACTACCTGACCCTGTGCGGCATGCTGGCCGGGTCGATGACCGACCCACCGGCACTGGCGTTCGCCAACAATCTGCATGCCACCAGCGGAGCCGCGGCGCTCTCGTATGCCACGGTCTATCCGCTGGTGATGTTTTTGCGCATCATTACGCCGCAGCTACTGGCCGTGTTGTTCTGGGGGATGAGTTAACGGCGTCTCCAGGTGGACGCGCCGCAGATGGTAGTCCACCTGGTATTCACTGGCGTTGCGGAACATCACCGAATAGTTCAGAAACTCACCGCTGTCGCTGTAGGAAAGCGAGGTAATCCGCAGCAGCGGCGTCTGTTCCGGCACATTCATTGACCGGGCCAGCTGCTTGTCCGCCAGCACCGGCGTCAGGCTTTCATAGTTACCGCTAATGGTTATCCCGCACTCTTTCTCAATGTAATCGAATTTTGACCCTTCCAGATGCACCAGCGACAGGTTACGGAACAGTTTGACCGGCATATAGCTGTCTTCCAGCATCAGAGGTTTGCCGTCCACGTAACGCACCCGGCGTGAAAAGTAGATCCGTTCATTGATTTGTATCCGTAGCTGGCTGGCAATTGCCGGCGGCGCCGGCATGACTTCGAAGATCAGCACCTCGCTGACCACCTCTTTACCTTGCTTGCGTAACACTTCCGCCAGACCGGTGAGGTTAGTGGTCTCGTGATGCACATCTTTACGGGCGACAAAGGTGCCGGATCCGTGGCGGCGAACGACCAGCCCCCAGCTAATCAGCAGTTCGATAGCTTTGCGGATTGTCATCCGCGCCACGCCGAACTCTTCTGCCAGTTTTTTCTCTCCCGGCAGCGGGCTGCCGACATTGAAATCGGAGGAATTCAGCCGAAGGCGCAATCTGTCTGCGATGGATTTATAGATCACCAGTAGACCTCTGTTCCACTTTTCAAAAGGCATTGTTACCAATGGATGTTATTAATAATTACTTTAAATACATAAAGATATGATTAATTCACCCTGATGTTTTAATCAGCGTAATTCATGATGTCTATTTTTACTTAAAAAAGTAGACAACATTGTGGAAATTAAAACCATGAAAGCGATCACGAATCGCAACGCCATCGCATGTTGTCGGACGGGTAAATTCCTATTCTCGCTTTAGGCCGATACTCAAGACAAATAAGGCCTCTTACCCTACTGGTTGTTAAATGAGGATTTTAAAATGCTCAGTCAAATACAACGTTTTGGCGGTGCCATGTTTACCCCGGTTTTACTGTTTCCTTTCGCCGGGATCGTGGTGGGTATTGCCATTATGCTGCGCAACCCGATGTTTGTCGGCGAAGCGCTGACAGCACCTGATAGTTTATTTGCCCAGATTGTTCACATTATTGAAGAAGGCGGCTGGACGGTATTTCGTAACATGCCGCTGATTTTTGCCGTCGGCTTACCGATTGGCCTCGCGAAACAGGCGCAGGGACGAGCTTGCCTTGCCGTGCTGGTGAGTTTCCTGACGTGGAACTACTTCATCAACGCCATGGGCATGACCTGGGGCCACTTTTTCGGCGTCGATTTTTCTGCCGACCCCACCGCCGGTAGTGGCCTGACGATGATTGCCGGCATTAAAACGCTGGATACCAGTATCATCGGTGCGATCGTGATTTCCGGGATCGTCACCGCGCTACATAACCGCTATTTTGATAAACCGCTGCCGGTATTCCTCGGTATTTTCCAGGGCTCTTCATTTGTCGTTATCGTTGCCTTCCTGGCGATGATCCCCTGCGCCTGGTTAACGCTGCTGGGGTGGCCAAAGGTGCAGATGGGCATTGAATCGCTGCAGGCTTTTTTACGCTCTGCCGGAGCGCTAGGGGTCTGGGTTTATATTTTCCTTGAGCGCATTCTGATTCCCACAGGCCTGCATCACTTTGTCTACGGACCGTTTATTTTTGGCCCGGCGGTGGTGGAAGGCGGTATCCAGGTCTACTGGGCACAGCATCTGCAGGAGTTCAGCCAGAGTACGGAGCCGCTGAAAGCCCTGTTCCCGGAAGGCGGTTTCGCCCTGCACGGCAACTCCAAGGTCTTTGGTTCGGTCGGGATTGCGCTGGCGCTCTATTTCACCGCCGCGCCGGAAAACCGCGTCAAAGTGGCCGGGTTGCTGATCCCGGCGACGCTGACCGCCATGCTGGTGGGGATTACCGAACCGCTGGAATTCACCTTCCTGTTTATCTCCCCGCTGCTGTTTGCCGTGCACGCGGTGCTGGCGGCGACGATGGCGACGGTGATGTATATGTGCGGGGTCGTCGGCAACTTCGGCGGTGGCCTGCTTGACCAGTTCCTGCCGCAAAACTGGATCCCCATGTTTCACAACCACGCCTCGATGATGTTCATCCAGATAGGTATCGGGGTGTGCTTTACCGCTATCTACTTCGTTATCTTCCGCGCCCTGATCCTGCGTCTGAATCTGAAAACTCCGGGCCGCGAAGAGAGTGAAATCAAGCTCTACAGCAAAGCGGATTATCAGGCGGCGCGCGGTAAAACCAGCGCCGCGGGTGCCACAGAGTCCAAATTAGGCCAGGCCGCAGGCTTTCTGCAGGCGCTGGGCGGCGCAAGCAATATCGAATGCGTCAACAACTGCGCCACACGGCTTCGCATCACGCTGGTCGATATGGCGAAAACACAAAGCGACGACGTCTTTAAAGCGCTGGGCGCTCACGGGGTGGTGCGTCGCGGTAACGGGATTCAGGTCATCGTGGGCCTGCATGTTCCCCAGGTTCGCGACCAGCTGGAATCCCTGATGAAAAATTCTCTACAGACCGAACAAACCACCATGACGGAGGCAGTATCATGAAAAAATTCTCAGTTGTTATCGCAGGCGGCGGCAGTACATTCACACCAGGTATCGTATTGATGTTGTTAGCAAACCAGGACCGTTTCCCGCTGCGGGCACTGAAATTTTATGACAACGACGGCGCGCGTCAGGAGACCATCGCCGAAGCGTGTAAAGTGATTCTTAAAGAGCAGGCGCCGGAAATTGAGTTCAGCTATACCACCGACCCGCAGGCGGCCTTTACCGACGTGGATTTTGTTATGGCGCATATCCGCGTTGGCAAATACCCGATGCGTGAAAAAGATGAAAAAATCCCGCTGCGCCACGGCGTGCTGGGTCAGGAAACCTGCGGACCTGGCGGTATCGCCTACGGCATGCGCTCTATCGGTGGCGTGCTGGAACTGGTGGACTATATGGAAAAATATTCGCCGAACGCCTGGATGCTGAACTACTCCAACCCGGCGGCAATCGTCGCAGAAGCCACGCGCCGCCTGCGTCCGAATGCGAAAATCCTCAATATCTGCGATATGCCGATCGGCATTGAAGGGCGCATGGCGCAAATTGTCGGCCTCAAAGATCGTAAACAGATGCGGGTGCGTTACTACGGGCTGAACCACTTCGGCTGGTGGACGTCGATTGAGGATCTGCAGGGTAACGATCTGATGCCGAAACTGCGCGAACATGTAGCGAAATATGGTTATGTGCCGCCTTCTAACGATCCGCATACTGAAGCCAGCTGGAACGATACCTTTGCCAAGGCGAAAGATGTGCAGGCGCTGGATCCGGATACCATGCCGAACACCTACCTGAAGTATTACCTGTTCCCGGATTACGTCGTCGAGCACTCCAACCCGGCGCGTACCCGCGCTAACGAGGTCATGGATCACCGCGAGAAAAATGTCTTTAGCGCCTGTCGGGCAATTATTGCCGCGGGTAAATCTTCTGCCGGCGATCTGGAGATCGATGAGCACGCTTCATACATCGTGGATCTGGCCACCGCCATTGCCTTCAACACCCAGGAGCGCATGCTGCTGATCGTACCGAACAATGGCGCTATCCATAATTTTGACGCTGATGCGATGGTGGAAATTCCGTGCCTGGTTGGCCATAACGGGCCGGAACCGCTGACGGTCGGCGATATTCCGAACTTCCAGAAAGGGATGATGAGCCAGCAGGTGGCGGTGGAGAAACTGGTGGTGGATGCCTGGGAACATCGCTCTTATCACAAGCTGTGGCAGGCGATTACGCTGTCGAAAACCGTGCCGAGCGCATCCGTCGCGAAAGCGATTCTCGACGACCTGATTGAGGCCAACAAAGACTACTGGCCGGAACTGCATTAATCCTCGCCTCAACCGGCATCCATCGGGTGCCGGTTCTTTCGCTGCTCCCCTGTTCGTAACAAATTACGCTATGCTGAAGCCTGCTCGCGCTACGAACAAGGAACCCTGATGAAAATTTCTCGCGTCGGCGAAGCGCCGGATTACCGCTTCTCGCTGGCCAACGAACGTACTTTTCTGGCGTGGATCCGCACGGCATTAGGTTTTCTTGCCGCCGGGGTTGGCTTAGATCAGCTGGCGCCGGATTTTGCCACGCCGCTGATTCGCGAAGTGCTGGCGCTGTTGCTATGTCTGTTTGCCGGCGGCCTGGCAATTTATGGCTACCTGCGCTGGCTGAGTAACGAAAAAGCGATGCGCCTGAAGCAGGATCTGCCTTATACCAGAACGCTGCTGGTCATTAGCGTCTTATTGATGATCGTGGTGGGGGTGGTGATGGCGCTGGTGCTCTATGGCGGATAGGCGCCGGGCGCGGCGGGAAAGCGATCCGGGGCTGCAGCCGGAGCGGACATCGCTGGCCTGGTTTCGAACGTTGCTGGGCTACGCGGCGCTGATGGCGCTGGCGATCAAACATAACTGGCATAGCGCGGGGGTGCTGTTCTGGCTATCGATTGGCGTACTGGCGATAGCGGCTATTGTGCTCTGGGGCTATACGCGGCGCCGTAATCTGATGGATGTTGACGCAAGTGATTTTGTTCAGCCGCAGGCGATACGTGACAAGTTTTTCATTGCCGTCGCCGTCCTTTCGCTATCGCTCATGTTTGCGGCTACGCACCTGCGGCAGATCGCGTTATTTCTGCAGAATGTGACATAGCGGAAAGCGGGCCCAACGGCTTATCATTCGCCGTTGAGCCCGTGGTATTAACGCCCTTTCGCCAGATACTGCGCCATCTCTTCCTCTGGCACCATGCCGCCGCCGGTCGCCCAGACCAGATGCGTGGCGTTGTCCATTTGGCCGGCCGTGAAGCCGTGCATCTGCTGATATGCCTCGCTGGCGCAAACGCGCTGCGGTCCGGCCATACCGGCCAGCGCGGACGGCTCCAGGTGGATATTTTCAGCTTTCGCCAGCCAGCCCAGCATGTCGTACATCGTCTGGTCGCTGAGGGTATAGAAGCCATCCAGCAGACGCTCCATGGCCCTGCCGACAAATCCGGAAGCCCGACCCACGGCCAGGCCATCGGCGGCAGTCAGGTTATCAATACCCAGGTCCTGGACCGAAATTTCATCATGCAGGCCGGTATGGACGCCGAGCAACATACAAGGAGAGTGCGTGGGTTCAGCAAAGAAACAGTGTACATGGTCGCCGAAAGCCAGCTTGAGACCAAACGCAACCCCGCCAGGGCCGCCGCCGACGCCACACGGCAGATAGACAAACAGCGGATGATCGGCATCGACCACACGTCCCTGGCGGGCAAACTGCGCTTTCAGGCGCTCGCCTGCGACGGCATAGCCGAGGAACAGCGTGCGCGAGTTCTCATCATCGATAAAGAAGCAGTTGGGGTCCCCTTC
This sequence comes from Klebsiella planticola ATCC 33531, assembly GCF_000735435.1. Taxonomy (GTDB): domain Bacteria; phylum Pseudomonadota; class Gammaproteobacteria; order Enterobacterales; family Enterobacteriaceae; genus Klebsiella; species Klebsiella planticola. The sequence goes on from NZ_JMPP01000014.1 coordinate 67,521, forward strand.
GGCGGCTTTACGCCCCTGCTCGACCGCGACGCCGTAATCCTGTTCGTATTCAACCACCGTTACGCCGTGGCTGCGCAGCTTCGCTTTTTTCCATGCCCGGGCATCGGCAGACATATGCACGGTGACGTTAAAACCGATACATGCGCTCATGATGCCAATCGACATCCCCAGGTTGCCGGTGGAGCCGACGGCGATGCTGTACTGGCTAAAGAACTGCTTAAATTCCGGGGTCAGCAGCTTGCGATAGTCATCTTCGGTAGTCAGTAACCCCGCTTCCAGCGCCAGCTTTTCGGCGTGGGTCAGCACCTCGTAAATACCGCCGCGGGCCTTGATGGAGCCGGAAATCGGCAGATGACTGTCTTTTTTCAGCAGCAGATCGCCGCTGACGGGCCGGGCAAACGCCTGCTCCAGCCGTGCTTTCATTGCCGGGATAGCGACCAGTTCGGATTCAATAATCCCACCGGTGGCGGCGGTTTCCGGGAATGCCTGCGCCAGATACGGCGCAAAGCGCTCAAGGCGGGCACGGGCGTCCTGAACATCGTCAGCCGTCAGGCCAACGTACGGTAAACCTTCCGCCAGCGAAGTGGTTGCCGGGTTAAACCAGGTGGTTTCTTTCAGGTCAACCAGATCCTTCAGCAGAGGAAACCGGGCAAGTAAAGTGGTCATGTCAGCGTTTTTCATATTACGTCTCTTTGCGCTCAGATGATGAAAGAAAGCAGGAACGTGCAGGCTAGTGCAAGTAAGGATGCGATAAATGTTGCCGTTGTATAGTATTTGAACGTCTCACTCAGGCTCGCACCACAGTATTGTTTAACCAGCCAGAACAGGGAATCGGTAACGATCGTGCAGCCAATTGCGCCGGAACCAATGGCAATGGCGATGATCTCCGGGCTAACGCCAGGGTAGAGCGGCAGCATCGGTGCCACGATGGCCGTGGCCCCCATCATGGCAACGGTGGCAGAACCCACCGCCGCGTGCAGAATCAGCGCCACCAGCCAGGCCAGCAGAATCGGGTGCATATGCAGACCGGAGAGAATAACCGCCAGCGAATCAGCCAGGCCGCTGGTTTTCAGGACCGCGTTGAACGCGCCGCCTGCGCCGATAATCAGCAGGATATTGGCAATAGAACCAAAGCCCTTTTCGGTATGGGTCAGCAGCGTGGCCATGCCCATATTCTGACGGATACCGAGGACGTAGTAAGCCACGAAGACGGCGATAAACATGGCGGTAATTGGATTACCGATAAACTCCAGCAGCATATACAGCGTGCCGGTTTTGGCCATATTCAGCTCGGCGACGGTTTTCACCAGCATCAGAGCGATCGGCAGCAAAATGGTCAACAGCGTGGCGGCGAGCGACGGCAGCGTCTCTTCTTGACGAACGTCCAGATTGGCGAACTCGGCAGGAACCGCTTTGAACGGCAGGCGGTTGCCCAGCAGCTTCAGGAACAGCGGGCCGCCAACCAGTGAGGCCATCAACCCGACCAGCAAACCATAGACAATCACGGTACCGATATCGGCGCCCAGCTTATTGGCGACGAACAGCGCCGCCGGGTGCGGCGGTACCACGCAGTGCACGGCCATTAGCGCGGTACACAGCGGAATCGCCAGCTTCAGCAGAGAGGTGTGGGTCTTTTTGGCAATAGAAAAGGCCAGCGGAATCAGCAGCACGACGCCGACTTCGACAAACAGCGTAATCCCGCAAATCAGGCCAACCAGTACCATGATCACATCGACCGACAGCCAGCGACAGCGCTGAAGCGTCAGGCCGATACGTTCGGCGGCGCCTGAAATCTCCATCATTTTGCCCAGAATGGTGCCGAGGCCGATCACTGCCGCCAGGAAACCGAGGGTTCCACCGATCCCATTTTCAATGGCGTTGACCATGTCCAGTGGGCTCATCCCCATCATTGCGCCGACGAAGAAACTGGCTAACAGCAGCGCCAGAAAGGGGTGAAATTTCAGTTTTACGATAGTCAAAACAATCAACACAATGCTGATTAATAACGTGCTCACAACCCAAATCTGAGATTCCATACCCCACCTCGCCCGTGAATAAGATGGGGTTATTGAACAGAAAAACGACACCGGCTGACAAACGATATAAATGGCGCTTAAGGTGAATTAGATTGAATCAAAATGGTGATTAAAGTCTAAAAATGGCTTTTATTTGCGTTATGAGTCACTTTTTTTCATCTTTAAACCCATGTCGGGTGACCATTTTTCTTACAATCAGCGGTAAAAAATCAGGGGAACCGAACGATGGATGTCGCTAAAGAGATAGGCAACCGGCTGCTCAACGGCTGGCAGTTGTCAAAGCTGTATACCTTTGAGGTCGCCGCACGGCATGAATCTTTCGCGCTGGCGGCGGAAGAGCTGTCGCTGACCCCCAGCGCAGTGAGCCACCGGATGAATCAGCTGGAGGAAGAGCTGGGTATTCAGCTTTTTGTACGCTCTCATCGGAAAGTGGAGTTAACCCATGAGGGGAGGCGGGTGTTCTGGGCGCTGAAATCCTCGCTGGACAGTCTGAACCAGGAGATTCTGGATATCAAAAACCAGGAGCTGTCAGGTACGCTGACCGTCTACTCACGTCCGTCGATCGCCCAGTGCTGGCTGGTACCGGCGCTCGGGGACTTTACCCGCCGTTATCCGTCGATATCGCTGACTGTTCTGACCGGTAACGATAACGTGAATATGCAGCGAGCGGGTATCGATCTGGCGCTCTATTTCGACGATCTGCCTTCATCGCAATTAACCCACCATTATCTGATGGATGAAGCCATCGTCCCGGTTTGCACGGCGGACTATGCCCGGCAGCATCAGCTCCAGCAACATCCCGATAATCTGCAACATTGCACCCTGCTGCACGATCGCCAGGCCTGGAGCAATGATTCTGGCACCGACGAATGGTTTAGCTGGGCGCAGCACTTTGGGGTTAACTTGCCGCAATCGTCGGGTATTGGTTTCGATCGCTCAGATTTGGCGGTGATTGCTGCCATGAATCATGTTGGCGTGGCGATGGGGCGTAAGCGGCTGGTTCAAAAGCGTCTGGCGAGCGGAGAGCTGATTGCGCCCTTTGGCGAGATGACGCTGAAATGCCACCAGCACTACTATGTGACCACGTTAGCGGGGCGCCAGTGGCCGAAAATAGACGCCTTTATTCACTGGCTACAAAGTCTGGCGCAATGATTTTCCCCGGACGCGGGATAAGGCGCAGGCCGCTATCCGGGGAGACTCCGGTGCTTAAACCGGCTGCTGGTGGCGGCTGAAGCGCGAAGCCAGCGGCAGCCAGCACAGCAGAATCAGCAGCCCCATGAGCATCATCAATAACCCCAGGCTGCTTTGACCGGTCTGCGGCATCATCGCCGAGAGCCAGGCCAGGACGCCGGAGCCGATGTTTTGCAGGCCGCCCACCAGCGCGCCTGCCGTCCCGGCGAGGAACGGGAAGGGTTCCATCGCGCCGCTGGTCGCCAGCGGAAACAGCATGCCGGCGCCAAAGAAAAACAGCGCCGCGGGCACCAGCAGCGTCCAGACGGTCATGATGCCCATCAGGCCAGGGATCCACATCATAATGCCCGCCAGCAGGCAGCAAATCACCGATTGCCACATCAGGGTCGGGAAGCGTTTATGCGGGCGTCCGGCAAACCAGGCACCGAAAAAAGCCGCCGGGATGGGCAGAATAAACAGAATACTCACCGCCATGCTGCTTAAGCCCAGCACGGCGCCCATCAGCACGCCGGAACAGGCTTCGAACACGGCGATGCCGGCGAGGCCGCCAATCAGCATCAGCAGATAGCAGTTGAACGCGGTATTGCCGAACAGCGTTTTGTAACTGGTCGCCAGCCGGGAGCGCGGTGCGCCAGCCGGACGGGTTTCAGGCATCCAGCGCGCCATGCTAAAGGTTACGCCCGCGCACAAAATCAGCAGGAAAGCGTAGCAGGCGCGCCAGCTCCACAGCGTATTGAGGATACCGCCAATCAGCGGCGCCAGCAGCGGGCTGACCAAAATTCCCATATTTAACAGGCTGTTGGCATGCCTGAGCTGGGCACCTTCATACAGATCGCGCGGCAGCGTGCGCGCCATGACCCCGCCGACGCCGGTTCCCATACCCTGGATGGCGCTGGCGATAATCAGCACCGTCAGGCTGTGGGTGGTGATAGCAACCAGCGTCGCCAGCATAAAGATAGACATCCCGATGAGGATCACCGGACGTCTTCCTACGCGGTCAGACAGCGGGCCATAAAAGAGCTGAGAGACGCCATAGGTCAGCAAATAGGCCGCCATTACGCTCTGCACGGCCCCTTCACGGGCGTTCAGCGAGATAGCCATGTCGGCGATCGCCGGGATATAAATGGTCTGCGCCATCTGGCCAACGGCCACCAGCAGTACCAGCATCAACAACAAAGTGAAGTTCTTATGCCGTTTCATGTCGATGAATACTTTGTGAGTATAGGTAAATGAAGAATATGTGACTGGCACATCCCTTAAATGCTGGAGGAATCTACCACATAAAAATGACAGTACAACTATATGACGATGATTGGAGAGGGATTTCAGGCAGGTTTTGTAAACAATAATCGGCAACAAATGTTGCCATTCTGCGTTAGGACAGACGCAGCAGAATAGCCCCCGCCGCAATGCCGCAGGCGGCGACGATTCGCAGGGCGATAAGCTTCTCTTTGAGCAGCACCAACGCGATGACGGCGCCGAATAAAATCGAGGTTTCTCGCAGCGCGGCCACCACTGCCAGCGGTGCCTGGGTCATCGCCCACAGTGCCAGGCCGTATGATCCCATCGTACTCAGGCCGCCGATGGCGCCTTTTTTCCAGTGCTGGCGCAGATAGCGGCTGGCTTCCTGGCGCCGATAGATCATCGACCAGCTCAGCAGACAGCAGCCGTTCATAAAAAAGGACCATAGCGTGTAGCCCAGCGCCGTATCCGACAACCGCACGCCGGTACCATCAACTAACGTATAGCCGGCGATAAAACAGGCGTTGATCAGCGCGAGGGTGATGCCGTAGCCGGAGCGGGTCCGACCGTTGCAGGCCATGGCGAGGATCGCCAGACAAATTACGCCAATCCCTGTCCATGCCAGCGGCGACAGCGTATCGCCGAGGAATGCGACGCTAATCACCGCCACCAGCAGCGGCGCGGTGCCGCGCATCAGTGGATAGGTCTGACTCATGTCGGAGACCTGGTAGGTTTTGGCGACCAGAACGGTGTAGACCACCTGCAGTGCGCTGGAAAGCACCAGATACGGCGCGCTGGCCAGGGAGGGCTGCGGCGCGAAAGGCAATGCAACCAGGGCGGTCAGCGCGGCGGAGCCGCTCACGCCGATCGCCGCGTACAGCTTATCTCCACTTGCTTTGACGATAGCATTCCAGCTGGCATGCAGCAGGGCGGCGAACAGCAGAACGCAGAAAACGGTTATCGTCATGGCAGGTGTGTTGGTGAGTGGCCGGGTCCTGGAACTGTAACACGGGCATTTTCACCCGGCCAGCCGCGCTTAAAGTGAGCAGAACAGGCGATGAGTGACCCGCGGCTCATCATAAACCGGACGAAATCCAAGCGATTCATAAAATGGCCACGCCGACGGCGGCGCGTGAGTGTTGAGAAAATCAAACCAGGTGCCGGAGTGGGTGATGACGGCCACCAGCAGCTGCTGACCAATATTCCGCCGACGAAAGGCATCGCTGATGTATAAATGGCGGATGCGCCCGGTTCGCAGCTGCGGGCTGAAGGGGTCAACATTCAGCCCGCAAATTCCCACCAGCTGCCCGCCGACAAAGGCACCCAGCAGTTTTTCACCCGGCGCACTAAAGCGGTTTTTCCCGCTTTGCCAGTTCTCCGCCAGGCGGCGCAGCATATTGAAATGTTGGGCGAGGCTTTCACTGCGCAAAGCCAGAAACCCGGGGTCGTCGGGGGTCGTGGCGGCAATCAACAGCGGTGGCATGATTTTCTCCAGCAAGTCAGCATAAGGTTAATGGGAACCGCCTGTAGAGGGGCGGTTTCCCGCCCCTCTCAGGTGCGACTTGAACCTGAATCAGCGCAGCTGTTTCAGGACAGCATCAAGCAGTTGCAACACGGCAACCATGAGTTTCAGGATAAGAACAATAATATCCATGGCACCCATACGCGTCTCCTCTGGTACAGGAGCACGACCGGCTGGCGTACCTTTCCGCCGCCTGTTGCCAGCCAGGGTATACGCCGACTACCGGGACACGTTGCCGTGCCCAGAAGACATTAGCGTATTTGTTGACGTAACACAGTGTGCTCTCTCGGGGTTAAGGCGCTGACGGCACCACCCGTTTCAGCCAGGACTTTATTGCGCCGGTGATACATGCGGCCCCGAATGACACAATGTGAACGTTTTCAGTATAAACAAATACTGTATATATAAACAGTATTTTCTCGACAAAATTGCGCTCGCCATCCATACTCTACTTTGGCAAAAACCGGGGTGAAAATTGCGTGAACGCCTGCGCGCGCGTATACTTTCAGCGTTGACGTAATACAGTGTACTTGCGGTTACCAGCCGTAAACATGCTGAGAAAAACCTCGCTCCGGCGGGGTTTTTTGTTTTTTTCGACCGGTAAGAAATTGTGATCCTTCACACAAATCCTCGTGGATGAAAATAAATCCGTTGTTTAATGGCGGCGGCTGTGTTTGTATAAATTCAGTTAAATTTTCGACACAACAGGTCCCTAATGAACGCTTCCATTCTGACTTCGACTCTACTAAAAACCGCGCCTGCCGCGGTGGTCGTCGTGCGTGTGGTGGTCGTCGTCGGCAATGCGCCGTAGGGTCCGGAACAACACGATTCCAAACCCCGCCGGCGCAAACCGAGCGGGGTTTTTTTTCGACACTCGCCCGGTAAGTCGGCTCAAAATAAAAGGACTGGAGCATGGCAAGTTCGGGCACAACATCAGAAAAAATGCGCTTTACCGGCGCACAGTTAGTTATTCATTTACTGGAACGCCAGGGGATCACGACCGTTGCGGGCATCCCGGGCGGCTCTATCCTTCCCATCTATGACGCATTAAGCCAAAGCACGCAGATTCGCCACGTTCTGGCGCGTCACGAGCAGGGCGCGGGCTTTATCGCTCAGGGGATGGCGCGTACCGAGGGCAAACCGGCGGTCTGTATGGCCTGTAGCGGCCCGGGCGCCACCAACCTGATCACCGCCATCGCCGATGCGCGTCTGGACTCGATTCCGCTGGTGTGCATTACCGGCCAGGTTCCGGCATCGATGATCGGGACCGATGCGTTCCAGGAAGTCGACACCTACGGTATCTCTATCCCCATCACCAAACATAACTACCTGGTCCGCGATATTGCTGAACTGCCGCAGGTGATGAGCGATGCTTTTCGCATCGCCCAGTCCGGCCGCCCGGGTCCGGTGTGGATAGATATTCCTAAGGATGTGCAGACGGCGACCATCGAGCTGGAGGCGTTACCGGAGCCGGGTGCGCGCACCGCACCGCCGACATTTGACAGCGCCAGCGTCCACGACGCGGCCGCCATGATCAATGCGGCTAAGCGCCCGGTACTTTATCTGGGCGGCGGCGTGATTAACGCCCCTGAGCAGGTGCGTGCGCTGGCGGAAAAAGCGAACCTGCCTACCACCATGACCCTGATGGCGCTGGGGATGCTGCCGAAGGCGCATCCGCTGTCGCTGGGCATGCTGGGTATGCACGGCGCGCGCAGCACCAACTTTATTCTGCAAGAAGCGGATTTACTGGTTGTTTTAGGCGCGCGTTTTGATGACCGGGCGATTGGTAAAACCGAGCAGTTCTGCCCGAACGCGAAAATTATTCACGTTGATATCGACCGTTCCGAACTGGGTAAAATCAAGCAGCCGCACGTGGCGATTCAAGGGGATGTGGCCGACGTTCTGGCGCAGCTGACGCCGCAGGTCGCCGCCCAGCCGCGCGACGAGTGGCGCCAGATGGTGGCGGATCTGCAGCGTGAGTTTCCGTCCCCGATTCCGCAGGAGAGCGACCCGCTCACCCATTACGGCCTGATCAACGCCGTTGCCGCCTGCGTCAATGATGAGGCGATCGTCACCACCGATGTCGGTCAGCATCAGATGTGGGTCGCGCAGGCTTATCCGCTGAATCGCCCGCGTCAATGGCTGACTTCCGGCGGGCTGGGAACCATGGGATTCGGTCTGCCGGCAGCGGTCGGAGCGGCGCTGGCTAATCCACAGCGCAAAGTCATCTGCTTCTCCGGTGACGGCAGCCTGATGATGAACATTCAGGAGATGGCCACCGCGGCAGAAAACCAGCTGGATGTGAAAATCATCCTGATGAATAACGAAGCGTTGGGGCTGGTCTATCAGCAACAGAGCCTGTTCTATCAGCAGGGGGTATTTGCTGCCACCTATCCCGGAATGATTAACTTTATGCAGATCGCCGCCGGATTTGGTCTGCAAACCTGCGATTTAAATCACGAAGCTGACCCGCAGGCGGCGCTGCAGGCGATCATCGATCGTCCCGGTCCGGCGCTGATTCATGTGCGTATTGATGCGGAAGAAAAAGTCTATCCGATGGTTCCGCCGGGAGCGGCAAATACAGAAATGGTGGGGGAATAAACCATGCAACAGCAGACTCATGACAACGTTATTCTGGAACTCACCGTTCGCAACCATCCGGGAGTGATGACCCACGTTTGTGGCCTGTTTGCCCGCCGCGCGTTCAACGTGGAAGGCATTCTCTGTTTGCCGATTCAGAACAGCAACCACAGCCGCATCTGGCTGCTGGTGAACGATGACCAGCGGCTGGGGCAGATGATCAGTCAGATTGAAAAACTGGAAGATGTGGAGAAGGTGGCGCGTAATCAGTCCGATCCTTCCATGTTTAATAAAATTGCCGTCTTCTTTGAGTAAGAGCCTGCCCCATCAGGCTATTTTATTTGCCATTTTGGCCATGGGCAGTGCACGTACTGCGTGTACGCTCTGGTTTTTCCGCGCTGCCCGCGTCCAGACTGGCTGCAACAATCTACGCCTGGTGGGATGACGCTCAGTTATTCGCTTTCAGAGTCCGGCGTGATGACTTTTACCGACCCGTTCCGGCAGTGCGTGGCATAGTCTGCCGGTAACGGGCGATCGCTGATCAGCACATCAAATGCCGGCAGCGGCGCTATACTGGCAGGCGCAACATCGTCGAACAGCGCGTAGCGCGCGAGCAGGATTTTCCGCAGGCCGCGATCCATCGCTTTACGTTTCGTGGCGAGGTCGTCGGGGTTAAACCAGCTGACGCCAAAATGTTCGTGAACGCCGCTGGCGGAGATAAACACTTTACGCGGATTGAGTGAATCCAGCGCCGAAGGGTTGCCGGTATCGTAGAAGGCATCGCTCTTCGCCCGATAGGTGCCACCGCATAAGATGGCGGTGGCATTGGGCTTTTCATTTAAGGCCATAAACACCCGATGTGAATAGCAAATACCGGTAAAGGTAATGTCATCGGGGATCATATTGATGACCAGCGGCATTTCGCTGCCGTTATCAAAAAAGACCAGGTCGTTTTCGCTGACCAGGCCGGCGGCGAGGATGGCAATGGGCAGTTCGTCGCGATGATGGGCCGGTTTTGTCGCCAGCGCTGGCGTGACGGAAGGCGATGAGGGTTTGTTGACCATCACCACGTAGCCGCCTAATAGCGTGAGCGGCAGCGGTTCGTCGTTTTCCTGGCTGAGATCCCGACGAATCGTCATCACAGAGACCTCCAGCATACGCGCGGCGTCTTTAAGATGGATTCGGTCGGTTTTCTTCAGCAGTTCCATCAGACGACGTATACGTTCTTTTTGCTTGGTCTCCATTCACACTCTCCGCAATTCATTTGGCAAATGTTCCTTTGGTAACATTTTTGTCCCTGCTGAAACATTATGCATTCACATTACTATACTGCGGCCCCTTGAGAATTAAAAGTCTGACCGATCTCGTTTTTATTAATATAATCTCTTTATTTTCAGTTTCTTATCTTGTTGTTTTTGATTTTTATTTTTCTTTCCCTCTCGATTGCCCACATTTTCCTGGATGATAAATAAACAAGAAATGATACTGCAATCGCGATCATGGTCACAAATGGTACTAAAGTAACATGATAATGTTACGATAATATCATTGTTGTGTGATTGTTTCTGAGAGGTAGTAAAATGGATATCGCGGTTATTGGCTCCAACATGGTGGACCTCATCACCTACACCAACCAGATGCCGAAAGAGGGGGAAACCCTTGAGGCGCCGGCGTTCAAAATTGGCTGCGGCGGGAAAGGGGCCAACCAGGCCGTTGCCGCCGCTAAGCTTAATTCGAAAGTGCTGATGTTGACCAAGGTGGGAGATGACATCTTTGCGGATAACACGATTCGCAATCTTGAGTCCTGGGGCATCAATACCACTTATGTTGAGAAAGTCCCCTGTACCAGCAGCGGCGTGGCGCCGATCTTTGTGAATGCCAACTCCAGCAACAGCATTCTTATTATTAAAGGCGCCAACAAGTTCCTCTCTCCTGAAGATATCGATCGCGCCGCCGAGGATTTAAAAAAATGCCAGCTGATTGTGTTGCAGCTTGAGGTTCAACTGGAAACGGTTTACCACGCTATCGAATTTGGTAAAAAGCACGGCATTGAAGTGTTATTAAATCCGGCGCCCGCGTTGCGCGAATTAGATATGTCTTATGCCTGTAAATGTGATTTCTTTGTTCCCAATGAGACCGAGCTGGAAATATTAACCGGCCTGCCTGTTGATACTTACGACAATATTCGTGCCGCCGCCCGCAGCCTCGTTGAAAAAGGCCTCAACAATATTATTGTGACCATGGGTGAGAAGGGCGCGCTGTGGATGACGCGCACTCAGGAAGTGCATGTCCCGGCATTTAAAGTCAGCGCGGTAGATACCAGCGGCGCAGGCGATGCCTTTATCGGTTGTTTTGCTCACTATTACGTCCAGAGCGGAGATGTTGAATCCGCCATGAAAAAAGCCGCTCTCTTTGCCGCCTTTAGCGTCACGGGGAAAGGCACGCAATCGTCTTATCCCAGTATCGAGCAGTTTAATGAATATCTGTCGTTAAACGAATAATCACTCTGCACTGTAAAAGGTAGCACTATGAACGATAAAAACATCATTCAGATGCCTGACGGCTATCTGAACAAAACACCTCTGTTCCAGTTTATTTTGTTATCCTGCTTATTCCCTTTATGGGGATGTGCTGCGGCCTTAAATGATATTTTAATTACGCAGTTTAAAAGCGTGTTTGCATTAAGTAACTTTGCCTCCGCGCTGGTCCAGAGCGCATTTTATGGCGGTTATTTTTTAATTGCGATTCCGGCGTCGTTAGTGATTAAAAACACCAGCTATAAGGTCGCTATTCTCACCGGACTGACGCTGTATATCGTCGGCTGCACGCTCTTTTTCCCGGCTTCGCACATGGCAACCTACACCATGTTCCTGGCCGCGATTTTTGCGATTGCCATCGGCCTGAGCTTTCTTGAGACGGCAGCGAACACCTACAGTTCGATGATCGGCCCGAAAAGCCATGCCACGCTGCGCCTGAACATCAGCCAGACCTTTTATCCAATTGGCGCGGCAGCCGGTATTTTGCTGGGTAAATATCTGGTCTTTTCCGATGGCGAAAGTCTGGAAAAACAGATGGCCGGTATGAATGCCGAGCAGATCCATAACTTTAAAGTCCTGATGCTGGAAAACACCCTTGAGCCTTACAAGTACATGATCATGGTGCTGGTGGTGGTCATGGTGCTGTTCCTGCTGACGCGCTTCCCGACCTGTAAAGTTGCGCAGACGGCGAACCATAAACGCCCGTCGGCGGCCGACACGCTGCGCTACCTGGCTACCAACGCACGTTTTCGTCGCGGAATTGCCGCCCAGTTCCTGTATGTCGGTATGCAGGTTACCGTCTGGTCGTTCACCATTCGCCTTGCGCTGGAGTTGGGTGATATCAACGAGCGTGATGCCTCAACGTTTATGGTCTACAGCTTTGCCTGCTTCTTTATTGGCAAGTTTATCGCCAACATTTTAATGACCCGCTTCACGCCGGAAAAGGTGCTGATTCTCTACTCGGTTATCGGCGCACTGTTCCTTGCGTATGTGGCGCTGGCGCCGAGCTTTAGCGCGGTCTACGTGGCGGTGCTGGTGAGCGTGCTGTTCGGACCGTGCTGGGCAACCATCTATGCCGGTACGCTCAATACGGTGGATAACGAACACACTGAAATGGCCGGTGCGGTCATTGTGATGGCGATTATTGGTGCCGCCGTCGTCCCTGCGATTCAGGGCTTTGTCGCCGATATGTTCCACTCGCTGCAGGTCTCTTTCCTGGTACCGATGCTGTGCTTCATCTATGTCGGCATCTATTTCTGGCGCGAATGCAAAGTCCGCCGGGCGCTGACTGAAGCGACGGCATCCTGAGGAGAACGATCATGACGACACGCTTACCTTTATGGCGCCAGCTCTTTAGCGAGCAACCGCGCACGCTGCTGGCGAATGATGACTTCACGGTGACGGCTTTCCGCTATGCCAGCGGCGTAGAGGGGCTGCGGGTGGAAAACGCGCGCGGTTATCTGGTGATTTTGCCCTGGCTGGGGCAAATGATCTGGGATGCTGAGTTTGATGGCCGCGATCTGACCATGCGCAATATGTTCAGCGAGCCGAAGCCGGCAGCGGAGGTGGTGGCCACCTATGGCTGTTTCGCTTTCCACTCAGGGCTGTTGGCGAACGGCTGTCCGTCGCCGCAGGATACTCACCCGCTGCATGGTGAAATGGCCTGTGCGGCCATGGATGAAGCCTGGCTTGAACTGGAGGCAGACTGCCTGCGCGTGGCGGGGCGCTATGAATACGTGATGGGCTTTGGTCATCACTATGAGGCGCGGCCGACGGTGGCCTTACGGCGAGCCAGCGCGCTGTTTGATATCCAGATGGCGGTGACCAATCTTGCCTCTGTCGCCATGCCGCTGCAGTACATGTGCCATATGAACTATGCCTATGTGGCGCAGGCGACCTTCAGCCAGAATATCCCTGACGAAGCGCTCTCGCTGCGCGAATCGGTACCTGCCCACGTGCAGCCGACGGAATCGTGGCTGGCGTTCAATCAGCGTCTCCTGCAAGGCGAAGCCTCGCTGACCGCGTTGTGCGAGCCTCAATATTACGACCCGGAAATCGTCTTTTTTGCCGATCAGCTGTATCGCTACACCGATAGCCCGGAATTTCGCATGATAGCGCCGGATGGCACCACGTTTGTCACGCGGTTCTCCAGCACCGAGTTCAATTATGTTACCCGCTGGATCCTCTATAACGGCGATCAGCAGGTTGCTGCTTTCGCGCTGCCCGCCACCTGTCGGCCCGAGGGATTCCTGGCGGCTCAGCGTAATGGCAGCCTGATTTCACTGGCGCCGCAGCAAACCCGGACCTTCACGGTGACCACCGGTATCGCCTGAGGCGGATAATCCTGCTCAAGGATTGAACAACAACGCGCGATAAACAAAATCATTCAAGTGGCGTCAAGGCGGCAAGTCTGAGAATCCCCGGTTACTGACTTAAGTCAGTGGCTGGGGGAAGCAGATGTCACCAGCGCAGACGCCGCTTGAAGGATGCCGTTTATATCGTTAAGGTAAGCGCGTTTTTTAACCCGCCAGGAAACGCCATGACCACCATTGCCCTTATCGACGATCATCTTATCGTCCGCTCCGGTTTTGCGCAGCTGCTGGGGCTGGAAGCCGACTTTCAGGTGGTTGCCGAATTTGGTTCCGCCCGCGAAGCGCTGGCGGGGCTGCCCGGGCGCGGCGTACAGGTCTGTATTTGTGATATTTCGATGCCGGATATGTCAGGACTTGAGCTGCTCAGCCAGCTGCCTAAAGGCATGGCGACCATCATGCTCTCTGTTCACGACAGTCCGGCGCTGGTGGAACAGGCGCTGAATGCCGGCGCCCGCGGTTTTCTCTCCAAACGCTGTAGCCCGGATGAGCTGATCGCCGCGGTCAGAACGGTGGCGGCCGGCGGTTGTTACCTGACGCCGGATATCGCCATGAAGCTGGCGGCAGGCCGCCAGGATCCGCTCACCCGCCGCGAGCGGCAGGTCGCAGAAAAGCTGGCGCAGGGGATGGCGGTGAAAGAGATCGCCGCTGAGCTGGCATTGTCGCCAAAAACCGTACACGTGCATCGCGCCAATCTGCTGGAAAAGCTGGGCGTCAGCAACGATGTTGAGCTGGCGCGGCGTATGTTCGATAGCTGGCAATGAGACCGTTCCTCTCCCGGCTGCTTTCGGTGGCTGGCTGCTTCTGTATTTTCTCCGCCGCGTGGTTCTGCCTGTGGAGCATCAGCCTGCACCTGGTCGAACGACCGGATCTTGCCGTCCTGCTGTTCCCCTTTGGCCTGCGGCTGGGTTTGATGCTGCAGTGTCCGCGCGGCTACTGGCCGGTGTTACTGGGCGCTGAATGGCTGCTGATCTTCTGGCTGGCGCAGGAAGTGGCGCTGGCGCATCCGATAATATTGATGATCGGTAGCGTGCTGGCACTGCTGCCGGTGGCGCTCATTTCACGCTATCGTCACCAGCGCGACTGGCTCACATTGCTGCGTCAGGGCGGGGCGCTGATTGCCGCCGCGCTGCTGCAATCACTGCCGTGGATGAGCGAAGGGAGCGACGGACTGAACGCGCTGCTGTTGACGTTAACCGGCGGCCTGACGCTGGCCCCGACCTGCCTGGTTATCTGGCACTATCTCACCAGCACCGTCTGGCGACCGCTGGGGCCATCGCTGGTTTCACAGCCGGTCAACTGGCGAGGGCGGCATCTTATCTGGTATCTGCTGCTGTTTACCGTCAGCCTCTGGCTACAGCTGGGATTGCCCGCCGAGCTCTCGCGTTTTACCCCTTTCTGCCTGGCGCTGCCGATCATCGCTTTAGCCTGGCATTACGGCTGGCAGGGGGCGCTGATCGCCGCGCTGATGAACGCTATCGCGTTAATCGCCAGCCAGACCTGGCACGATCATCCGGTGGATTTGCTGCTCTCACTGCTGGCGCAGAGCCTGACCGGGCTGCTGCTTGGCGCCGGAATTCAGCGTCTGCGCGAGCTGAACCAGTCGCTGCAAAGCGAGCTGGCGCGTAACCGGCGGCTGGCGGAGCGGCTGCTGGAAACGGAAGAGAGCGTGCGCCGGGACGTGGCGCGCGAGCTGCATGATGATATTGGCCAGACCATCACCGCGATTCGCACCCAGGCCGGGATTGTGCAGCGTCTGGCGCCGGAAAACGGCGGCGTGAAACAGAGCGGTCAGCTGATTGAGCAGCTTTCGCTAGGGGTTTACGACTCGGTTCGTCGGCTGCTGGGTCGTCTGCGCCCGCGTCAGCTCGACGATCTGACCCTTGAACAGGCGGTACGTTCGCTGATGCGCGAAATGGAACTGGAAGATCGTGGGATCATCAGCCATCTCGACTGGCGCATTGATGAGGCCGCCTTGAGCGAAAACCAGCGCGTGACGCTGTTCCGCGTCTGTCAGGAAGGGCTGAATAATATCGTCAAACATGCCAGCGCCAGCGCGGTGACGCTGCAGGGCTGGCAGCAGGATCAACGGCTGATGCTGGTACTTGAGGATGATGGCTGCGGGCTGCCGCCGGGTACCGGGCAGCAGGGCTTTGGCCTGACCGGTATGCGCGAACGCGTGACGGCGCTGGGCGGTACGCTCACTATCTCCTGCACGCACGGCACCCGTGTCTGCGTCAGCCTGCCGCGCCGTTATGTTTGAGGAGTCATGATGCTGAGCTTTCTGAAATCCCCGCCCGATGTCGCGCCGGTTACCGATAAGCAGGCGCTGGATGAGCGTTATCGCTACTGGCGGCGTCATATTCTGCTGACCATCTGGCTGGGCTATGCCCTGTTTTATTTCACGCGCAAAAGCTTTAACGCCGCGGTGCCGGAAATTCTCGCCAGCAACGTCCTGACCCGCAGCGATATTGGCCTGCTGGCGACGCTGTTTTACATCACCTACGGGCTGTCGAAGTTTTTCTCCGGCATCGTCAGCGACCGTTCCAACGCTCGTTATTTTATGGGGCTGGGCCTTATCGCCACCGGCGTGGTCAATATTCTGTTTGGCTTCTCCACCTCGCTATGGGCGTTCGCCCTGCTGTGGGCGCTGAACGCCTTTTTCCAGGGCTGGGGGTCGCCGGTGTGCGCCCGTCTGCTGACGGCCTGGTATTCGCGAACCGAGCGCGGCGGCTGGTGGGCATTGTGGAATACCGCGCATAACGTCGGCGGGGCGCTGATTCCGATGGTGGTCGGCGCGGCGGCGCTACGCTACGGCTGGCGTACCGGGATGATGATTGCCGGGTTGCTGGCGATTCTCGCCGGGCTGTTCCTCTGCTGGCGACTGCGCGACCGGCCGCAGGTCGTCGGGCTGCCTGCGGTGGGCGACTGGCGGCATGACGAGCTGGAGATTGCCCAGCAGCAGGAGGGGGCGGGTCTGACGCGTAAAGAGATTCTTACCAAATACGTACTGCTCAATCCCTATATCTGGCTGCTGTCGCTGTGTTACGTGCTGGTATACGTGGTGCGGGCGGCGATTAACGACTGGGGCAACCTGTATATGTCGGAGACGCTGGGCGTCGATCTGGTGACCGCTAATTCGGCGGTAACGATGTTCGAACTGGGCGGTTTTATTGGCGCGCTGGTGGCGGGATGGGGCTCGGATAAGCTGTTTAACGGCAACCGTGGACCGATGAACCTGATTTTCGCCGCCGGTATTTTGCTCTCGGTCGGCGGTTTGTGGCTGATGCCTTTCGCCAGCTATGTGATGCAGGCGGCCTGCTTCTTTACCACCGGTTTCTTTGTGTTTGGCCCCCAGATGCTGATTGGCATGGCGGCGGCGGAGTGTTCCCATAAAGAAGCGGCGGGCGCGGCAACCGGATTTGTCGGGCTGTTTGCCTATCTCGGGGCGTCGCTGTCCGGCTGGCCGCTGGCGCAGGTTATGGAAATCTGGCACTGGAGCGGTTTTTTCGTGGTCATCGCTATTGCCGCCGGCATTTCCGCGCTGCTGCTGCTGCCATTTTTAAACGCTCAGGCACCCAGAACCGCCAGCGAAGCGTGACCTGTCTCTCCTTTTTACCCCGAGTGAGGCAAAACTAAGAAATTTTCCCGGTTGCGCCTGGACACTGTCTCAGGCCAGTCGCAGCGCGGCTTTTTACAATGCCTGCCATTCGCAGGTATAAAAATTAGCCCGGAGTGTCCTATGCTGGCCTTTCTAAACCAGGTGCGCAAGCCGACCCTGGATCTGCCGCTCGATGTGCGGCGTAAAATGTGGTTCAAACCGTTCATGCAGTCCTATCTGGTGGTCTTTATTGGCTACCTGACGATGTATCTGATCCGCAAAAACTTTAACATTGCCCAGAACGATATGATCTCCACCTACGGGTTGAGCATGACCCAGCTGGGGATGATTGGCCTTGGCTTCTCGATCACCTACGGCGTGGGTAAAACGCTGGTGTCTTACTACGCAGACGGTAAAAACACCAAGCAGTTCCTGCCGTTTATGCTGATCCTCTCCGCCATCTGTATGCTCGGCTTTAGCGCCAGTATGGGGGCCGGTTCAACCAGTCTGTTCCTGATGATCGCCTTCTATGCGCTGAGCGGTTTCTTCCAGAGCACCGGCGGTTCGTGTAGCTATTCGACCATTACCAAATGGACGCCACGTCGTAAGCGCGGCACCTTCCTCGGCTTCTGGAATATCTCTCACAACCTCGGCGGCGCGGGCGCTGCGGGCGTGGCGCTGTTTGGCGCGAACTATTTGTTCGACGGCCACGTCATCGGCATGTTCATCTTCCCGTCGATTATTGCGCTGATTGTCGGTTTTATCGGTCTGCGTTTTGGTAGCGACTCTCCGGAATCTTACGGCCTCGGTAACGCGGAAGAGCTGTTTGGCGAAGAGATCAGCGAAGAGGATAAAGAGACGGAAGAGAACGCCATGACCAAATGGCAGATTTTCGTCGAGTATGTCCTGAAAAACAAAGTCATCTGGCTGCTGTGCTTCTCCAACATCTTCCTCTATGTGGTGCGCATCGGTATCGATCAGTGGTCGACGGTCTATGCCTTCCAGGAGCTGAAGCTTTCCAAAGAGGTGGCGATTCAGGGCTTTACCCTGTTTGAAGTCGGGGCGCTGGTCGGCACGCTGCTGTGGGGTTGGCTGTCGGATCTGGCGAACGGCCGTCGTGCGCTGGTGGCCTGTATCGCGCTGGCGTTAATCATCGCCACCCTGGGGGTTTACCAGCATGCCAGCAACCAGTATGTCTATCTGATGTCGCTGTTTGCCTTAGGCTTCCTGGTCTTTGGCCCGCAGCTGCTGATCGGCGTGGCGGCGGTGGGCTTCGTCCCGAAAAAAGCCATCGGCGCGGCGGACGGTATCAAAGGCACCTTCGCTTATCTGATAGGCGACAGCTTTGCCAAACTGGGACTGGGGATGATTGCCGACGGCACGCCGGTCTTTGGCCTGACTGGCTGGGCGGGTACCTTTGCGGCGCTGGATGCGGCAGCTATCGGCTGTATCTGCCTGATGGCCATCGTCGCGGTCTTTGAAGAACGTAAAATTCGTCGCGAGAAAAAGAAACCCATCCTGCAGAATGCCTGAGTGATGAGTATGGGTAACGTTGCCCGGCATTTATGCCGGGCTTTTTTATTTCAGGCCTGCCAGGCGCGCCAGGCCTGGATGAAGCGTTGCGCTTTTTCCGCGGTTTCCGCCTGGGACTGTTCAGCACGATACAGATCGCTCCCTAATCCTGCCCCTTCGCAACCGGCCCGGAGATAATCTGCGAGATTTGTCGCGGTGATGCCACCCACAGCGTACAGTCGGGTGTTCGACGGCAGTATTGCCCGAAGCGAGCGAATGTAGCCAGGCCCGACATCGCCTGCAGGGAAGATCTTCAGCATGCTGGCGCCATGCCTGAGGGCGGTCAACGCCTCGCTGGCCGTCAGACAGCCGATGCAGGTGGCCATTCCCGCAGATGTCGCGGCCTTGATGACGGAGATATCGGTATTGGGTGTAAGGATAAATTCGCAGCCCGCCTCTTTTAGTATGGCGACCTCTCGCGGGGTGGTTACCGTACCGGCGCCGATTCGCATCCGGTCGCCGTAATGTTTTACGGCAAGCACAATACTTTGTTGCCAGTTGGGGGAATTAAGCGGGATCTCTACCTGCGTAAAACCCGCACGATACAGTTCCGCCATGTGCACCAGTACATCATCTGGGGTTACCCCGCGCAGGATGGCGACCAGAGGAAGAGAGTCAGATGTGGTCATGAAGAAGTCTCCTGATGCCGTTAAGAAAGGCCGCTTCACCGCTGAAGGGGCGACAGGTGAGGCCAAAAAGGGTAAAAACGCTTTGGTATCGCGCCAGTAGCGCATCGTTACCGACCAGAACTACGCTTTCCGTGGATGAAATGGCGTATTGCTCGTACATCCGGGCGACTTCGTGACCAATCAGCAGTCCAGAGAGGGCGCTATGCAGAGCGTCAGAAGGCAGGGCGCCGCAGAGCATACGTGCGCGCAGCGCAAAGGTTCCTCGCGACAGGCAGCACTCTTGTGCTCCCAGCCGTGCGCCATCAAGAAATGCCTGGTGATCTTCCCGATGCCCGTCTTGTGGCTGGGACAGCACGGAGTAGTGGCTTAGCAAGTGAAAGAACTCCCCGGTCATGATGGTTTGAAAATCACCGATGCGCTCCCTCTCCATGCGTACCCATTTGCTGTGGGTGCCGGGAAAGACATACCACTCCTCTACATTCAGTGCGCCCAGGAGTTGCGTTTCCTCTCCACGCATCACGTTGAAATGTTCCGGGCCGTTGAGCTGGAGCCCGGGGACAATCCACACCGGTAGAGGCCCGGCATTTTCGACCGGCGTCAGGTTTGAGGAGAGCGCTGAAACGGATGTCGGACAGGGAATATAGGGCACGGCAAGCCAGCCGAGATTACTACCGATCATGCCGCTCATGATGACAATGGTGTCAGGGGCCAGGGGATGCGGACACCGTGAGAGGATGGTGAGCCAGAGCTCTTTAAACGCGCCCGGTCGTTGGTGGGTTACCCCTTCGCGACTATGATAAGTCCAGATCGCTTCACCTTGCTGAAATAGCCACAGGCGCAGATTGCTGCTACCCCAGTCCACGGCAATATAGTTTTGTAGATTGAACATCAAGCATTCCTGATGGATAAAACGGCCTGTTGCCAGGCCGTGGATGAGAGAGTTACTGCTCTGAAATTTCCATTTTCTTATCGAAATTGATGCTCAAAGAGCAAACCAGATACCCCACCGCTGCGAGGGCGAAGAACATCATTGCGGCGTAATAATTACCGGTGAATTGCACAAGGAAACCGATAAAAATCGGCAGGATGGCGGCGAACAGATTGCTGGTAAAGTTCATGGTGCCGCAGATAGTCCCTGCTACGGATTGAGCGCCGAGAAGGCCAGGAATAGACCAGTAAACGCTTGCCCAGCGCAGGGGGAACAGGGCGATAGTGAGAAGCGTAATCGCGACGCCTGGCGTACTGCTTTGCGCGCAAAGAAATATTCCTATGCCAGCAGTAATGGCTGAAATCGACAGCATGGTATGCATAACGCGGCTGGTTTTACCGCCTTTACTGCGCCATTTATCCATGATGTAGCCCCCGGTTAGTTGGCCGACAAAACACAGCAGGAAAATAATCGCCATGGCGCCACCCATAGACTTAATATCGAAGCCGTAGGTAGCCTGGAAATATAACGGGAGCCAGGTCATGAGACCATAGAAGACAAAGCTATAGCAAACCCATCCACAAATTAACGCAATAACATTACGTTGTTTTAAATAAGGTTTGATATCAGCGAGACGATATTTTTTACCAGAGGTGGAATCTCCATTGGCTTCAGTAATATGATCCAGTTCAGCTTTGTTAATACCAGGATGTTCAGAAGGATAGGTACGAATATACCACCAGGCAAGAAAACCTATAGCGATAGTCCCCACCCCGGCAATGATGAAGGCCATCCGCCAGGAATCAAACTGAGCAATAAGTCCGGCAATGATTACGGCACCCAGTGCGGTACCTAACGGCGCACCGCCATCCAGCAGCATTGAACCGCGGCCGCGTTCAGTCGGGGTCAGCCAGGTCCCCATCAGTTTTGCGCCCGCGGGCATAATGGGGGACTCGGCGATACCCAGCCCAATGCGTGAAATTGAGAGGGTAAAAATAGAGTGACAGAGGGCGGCGATAGCCTGAAATGCACCCCATAAAATTGTGGCGATAGCAATAATATTTCGGGCTTTAAATTTGTCAGCAATGACCCCGCTGGGTATTTGCATGAGCGCATAGGCCCAGAAGAATGCACTGTGAATAACACCAACCACACGCGTGTCGGTAATGCCGAATTCATCGGTAATATAGGGCATGGCAATGGATAAAGAGGTGCGGTCAATATAGTTAATTGCTCCCAGAATAAGCATGACAATAAATATTCGCCATCTTACCGTTGTCGCTTTGAGCTTTTCTTCTTCAGTATGGACATTGACATGAGACATAGATGCTCCTTGCCATGCCCAATAATGAGCATGGCGATACGAGGTATTATAATTATCAGGGTAACTTACATAATGGAACCGATAGTCCAGGGAACAAACTCCTGGCTACCATAACCAAACTCTTCGCTTTTTGTTTTTTTCCCGGATGCCATTTCAAGGATCATTTGATATAAACGTTCACCGACCTGTGCAATTGTCTCTTCACCTTCAACAATGGTGCCGCAATTAATATCCATATCTTCCTGCTGGCGTTGCCATAAGGCGTTGTTGGTGGCGAGTTTCAGGCTTGGGGTGGGTTTAGAGCCAAACGCAGAACCGCGGCCAGTCGTGAAGCACAGCAGGTTTGCGCCTCCGGCAATTTGCCCGGTGACCGCAATGGGGTCATACCCGGGAGTATCCATAAATACGAATCCTTTTTCCGTTACCGGTTCGGCATATTCATAAACAGCGGTTAAATTTGTGGTTCCTGCCTTAGCAATTCCCCCAAGCGATTTTTCCAGGATGGTGGTCAGTCCACCAACTTTATTACCCGCTGAGGGGTTATTGTTCATCTCGCTCCCGGTACGGCGACAATAATCTTCCCACCAATGAATACGCGCGATGAGTTTTTCACCGACTTCACGACTGACGGCGCGGCGGGTCAGGAGATGTTCAGCACCATAGATCTCTGACGTTTCCGAGAGAATTGCGGTACCTCCTTGCTGCACCAGTTTATCAACCGCGTAACCGAGCGCGGGATTGGCAGAGATACCGGAATAGCTATCTGACCCCCCACATTCAAGGGCCAGAATGATTTCTGCTGCTGGAATCGGCTCCCGTTGTACCTGGTTTGCCTGCGGCAGCATTTCGTTGATGAGCTCAATGCCCCTGGCAATAGCATGGCGGGTACCGCCGATCTCCTGAATCGTGAAGCTGTGCAGCATGGGCCCATCGCTTAAGCCATGGGCGTTCATCATGTCTTTGATTTGGCTGGATTCACATCCGAGACCAATGATGATCACGCCAGCAAAATTGACATGAGTGGCATAACCCGCCATGGTTCGACGCATGACCTCCATCGATTCGCTTTTTGAACCAATGGCGCAACCAAAACTTTGCGGCAGCGCGACAACGCCATCCACGTTGGGATAGTCGCCGAGACCATGAAGCCGAAAGTGATCTTCAATGGCTTTGACAACGGTAGCGCTGCAGTTAACTGAGCTCAGTACGCCAATGTAGTTGCGGGTTGCTGCCCGTCCATCGGCCCGGCGTATGCCCATAAATGTATCCTGGTGCCCGGCAGGCGGCAGGGTATGACAGTCTTCCCCCCAACCATACTCGCGCTCAAAATCGCCCATGCCGAGGTTTTGCATATGAATATGCTCACCACGACGAATAGACTGGGTAGCAAACCCGATAATCTGTCCGTAGCGTTTTACCGCTTCACCTGCGGCAATATCACGAATGGCAATTTTATGACCGGCGGGGATATCGCTGAGGGTTTTCAATTGTTCTTCAGGAAGCCAGGTACCGGCGGCGACCGGTTGTCTGGCGATGACGACATCATCTTTATCATTTAGTTTGAGTACAGGGTTTGTGTTCATTGACATTGCTCTCTTAGAATTTATTGGCTAATGCGGGCCAGAACGTTTTTAACGTACTCCGTTTTCTCAGCATTGAGCGGCAGGGCTGGTGGTACAACGGCAGTAGAAATATCCAGGCCACTTAAATTTATTGCCGCTTTAATCACGCCAAAAAACGGTTGTTCAAGGGCATACAGCGGGGAAAGCCTGGCCAGCTGCTTTTGGTAAAGACTGGCAGCAGTCATATCGCCATCAAGGAAGGCCTGGTAAATCCCTCGCGTAATCTGCGGCGCGAAATTAAACGTCGCGGGAATGCCGCCGTGACCACCCAACAGCAGGGTATCCAGCATGTATTCGTCATAACCGCTAAATATGATGAAATCCGGGCGAAAAGCATGTACCCGATTGATGATTTCGCGGGTATGGCTGATGTTATCAATGGTGTCTTTAATACCAACGATGTTGGGCACGTCCTGGGCCAGACGCGTAATAACCTCAATGCCAATATCCTGACCGGTCAGTTCGGGAAAATTATAGAGAAATACGGGGGTGTTTAATGCGTCTGCGACCCGCTTATAATGGGTATAACGCGCTTCGTCACTTAATTTGGCATAATAGGGATTGACGACGAGTACGCCATCCGCACCATGCTGCTGGGCATGTAAACCCAGTTCAATGGTTTCCGCCGTACCGGCACAGGCGATACCCATTAGCACCGGGACCCTGCCTTTTATATGCTGGAGACAAAATTCAGCAATCTCTTTACGTTGGCAGTTCGATAAATGGGAAAACTCCCCGCCGCTGCCAAGAATCAGCACCCCGTCAGCGCCATTAGCTATTACATGATCCAGCATACGGGCCATGCCTGGGCGATCGAGTTCACCTTGTTCATTGACAATGGTCGGTACCGGTGGAAATACACCCTTAAATGCGGCTGTCATTTTAACTCCTTTGTTCTATATATGGAACTAGTGTTCTGTATGTTGAATCAAGTACAGCAAAACATCGCGCATTTCGTCAACGGTTTTTGTAGAACTAATGAACAATTGTGACTCGTGTCGTATTTAAAACGGAATGCCCGGTAGAGCCAGGGAGGTCACGGATTTGTGCAAAAAAGCCTCATCGCGGAGAGAATAGAATGGGGTATACTGATGGGAGTGTATGAATCAAAAGATCAATTTGCGTATGAACAAGGATATAACAACACCGGTACCCGCCCTCGATAAGACAGTCAAAATCTGTGATTACCTGTTCAATTCGCCCGGCGCTACATTCAGCCAGATTCAGCAGGATTTGGGCTTACCGAAAAGCAGCACGTCCTCGTTGCTCAATGCGTTGGTTGATCACCATCTATTGCGCCTGGAAAAAGGTCGTTTTTTCCTCGGGCTAAAGCTTTATGAGTGGGGAAACCGCTCGCTGGAGCAGTTTGATATTCGCAACGTCGCACTGCCTGTGCTGGAAAAGCTGAGAGAACAAACCGATCTGACCTGTCATCTGGGTATTCTTGATGAAGTTGCGCCGATCTATGTACTGAAACTTGAGAATACACAGCCAATCGGAATTCGTACCTGGGTGGGTAAAAAGCTGCCTCTGCACAGTTCTGGGGTGGGGAAAGCGCTATGTGCCTGGCTACCTGCAGAAAAAATAGACCAGCTGTTACCGGAAGAGAGGCTTCCGAGCTTTACCGCTACGACTATCACCAGTAAAACCCTTCTGATGCAGGAGTTTGCCAGGATTCGTGAGCAAGGGTGGGCATTTGACAACGCGGAAGATTCGCCGGGCATTTATTGTATTGCGGCTCCGGTCTTTAACCGCTCTCGGGAAGTAATTGCTGCGGTCAGCATCAGCGGCGTGGAGCTGCAAATGCCCAAAGACCGTATTCCCCGATACTCCGTTCTGGTTCGCGAGGCATGCCAGGCTCTCTCGGCAAAACTGGTTTAATTCGTCGCACCTCGCGGAGCCGTTTCTCGTACCGACTTCCGTGATACACATCCGCTATTTTCGACTGTTTAAGACAGCCAGCTCTCATCATGGCTGGCCCCAGCCGCGATAAGTCACATTATGCTATGCCCGGGAGTCGACAGCGGGCAAATTCCCATTATGATAGTGGGGCTGCGGTAGAATGAGAGGAAGCATGATCTGGTTAGGATTGGCCACGCTGGTGGTAGTTTTTGTTGTCGGATTTCGGGTACTTACCTCTGATTCACGCCGTGCTATTCGCCGCCTGAGCGAACGGTTAGCCATTACCCCGGTGCCGCTGGAATCGATGATCGATCAGCTGGGAAAAACCGCCGGAAATGAGTACCTTCATTACCTTGAGCGCCCCAATGAGGCGCATCTGCAAAACGCCGCCCAGGTCCTGCTGATCTGGCAGGTGGGGATTGTGGATAGCAGTGAACAGAACCTGCACTACTGGTTCCGTCAGATGCAAAAAGCCCGCCTGGCTGCACCGATTACCGATGCGCAGATCCGTCTGGCACAAGGATTTCTGCGCGAGCTGGACCCGGAGCTGAGCGAGATTGTCGCCCTGCAGCAGCGCTATAACGCGCTGTTTTTACCTGAAGACGGCGTGCACTGGCTGCACTGATTACCTTGTCGGCCACCAGATATCTGATCGCGCTGCGGCCCGTTACTGGCGGGCTTGGTTTTATTCACGCACAATAATCAAGCCTGAAGTTGTCAAAACGTTAAATTAGTCACACACAAAATGTTACACTGCGCAGCTTTTCCGCCATTCAACCTTGCAGGTAACTGATGACTCCTCTGAATGAAGCCAAACAACATGCCAGCGAACATGCGCGGCCAAACTGGTCGGCGGTCTTCGCGGTGGCCTTCTGCGTGGCCTGCCTGATTACCGTTGAGTTTTTACCGGTGAGTTTGCTGACGCCGATGGCCCAGGATCTGGGGATTTCTGAAGGGCTGGCCGGCCAGTCGGTCACCACCACGGCGTTTGTGGCGATGTTCGCCAGCCTGTTTATCACCTCCATGATTCGCAGTACCGATCGCCGCTATGTGGTGATTCTCTTCTCGGTTCTGCTAACGGTATCCTGTCTGCTGGTCTCTTTCGCCAATAGCTTTGCGCTGCTGCTGGTGGGCCGAGCCTGTCTCGGGCTGGCGCTGGGCGGCTTCTGGGCGATGTCCGCCTCGCTGACGATGCGCCTTGTCCCGATGCGGGTGGTGCCAAAAGCGCTGTCGGTTATCTTTGGCGCGGTGTCGATTGCGCTGGTGATTGCCGCGCCGTTGGGGAGCTTTCTGGGCGGCGTTATCGGCTGGCGTAACGTCTTTAATGCGGCGGCGGTGATGGGCGTACTCTGTACGCTTTGGGTGCTGAAGGTGCTGCCCTCTTTACCCGGCGAAGCGCCGCATCAACAGCAAAATATGTTCGGCCTGCTGAAACGCCCCGGCGTGATGGCCGGGATGTGCGCCATTTTTATGGCCTTTGCCGGGCAATTTGCCTTCTTTACCTATATTCGTCCGGTCTATATGACCCTCGCCGGTTTTGATGTTGATGGCCTGACGCTGGTGTTGCTGAGCTTCGGTATTGCCAGCTTTATCGGTACCTCGCTGTCGTCGATGATCCTTAAGCATTCGGTGAAAATGGCCCTGACGGTTGCGCCGCTGCTGCTGGCGATTTGTGCGACGACGCTGGTGCTGTGGGGAGAAAGCCAGGTGATAGCGTCGGCGGTGGCGGTTATCTGGGGCTTTGCATTTGCATTGATTCCGGTGGGGTGGTCAACGTGGATCACCCGCTCGCTCTCCGACCAGGCTGAGAAGGCCGGCTCAATCCAGGTGGCGGTCATTCAGCTGGCCAATACCTGTGGCGCGGCGGTGGGGGGCGTGGCGCTGGACCATCTTGGCCTGCTATCGCCGCTGGTGATTTCCGGCGCGTTGATGCTGTTGACCGGCCTGCTGGTGGCTGGCAAAGTCCGGGTGTAGTCGGGACTACGTTTCACGGGCAGGGCAACCCGGGCAAGGTGCGTATGACCCCGCCCGGGAAAAGGTAGTGAAATCTATGGGCGTTCGCCTTTTGCCAGGCGGGCGTTAATCTCGGCAATTACTCCCGGCAGGTCCGCCAGCGTATCAACCACATAATGCGCCCCTGCGGCATACAGCTTGCTTGCTGCAATCTCGCGGCGGGTGGCTATCTCTTCCGTCGTCATTGCCTGATATTCTTCCCAGGTGGCGCCAAACTCGTTGCCGGAAACCGCCAGGCCGACGCTCCACATGCCGGCGTTTAGCCCTTCGGTGATCCCGGGGGCGGCATCGTCCACCTTCACACAGTGAGCGACGGCATCAATGCCCAGAACAACGACGTTTTGCAGCGCCATCCACGGGCCTGGACGGCCGCCAGCCGCGAGGTCGTCGGTGGCGACCCAGTAGTCCGGCGCATAGCCATGGGCGGCGGCGGCGGGCACCAGCTTCTCCATTACCGGGCGCGGGTATCCCGAACAGGAACCAATCTTCAGTCCTTCGGCGCGAAATGCGGAAATTGTGTCGACAACACCGGCAATCGGTGCAGAAAAGTCGACAACTTTGGCAATTTGCAGCGGCATAAAAGCGGCATAAATCGCGTCAATATCGGCAGCGCTCATCGCCCGGCCGAATTTCGCCTGCCAGCGCGCGTCCACGGAGGGTAATTTACCCAGCGCTTCAATATGCTGCCACTTGCCAAGCCCCATCGGGACACGGGCTTCAGCCAGGGTGATATCGACATCAAATGCCTGATGAAAGGCCTCGACGAAAATTTGCGTTGGCGCAAATGAGCCGAAATCCACGGTGGTGCCAGCCCAGTCAAGGATCAGTGCGGTAATACGGTTCATGGCGGTTCCTCAGTGAGTCCAGTACATGGCGTTGTCGATAGCGGTCAGCAGGGCGGTAATGTCGGCGTCATAAACCTCGCCAATATTGCCAATACGGAAACAGTCGCTCTGCGAGACTTTGCCCGGATAGATAACAAAGCCCTGCTCTTTCAGCTTCTGGTAGAACGCCTTGAAGCGGTACTGCGGCGCGTCCGGAGAGTAAAACGCGGTAATGATCGGTGAATGCAGGCTATCGTCCAGCAGCGGCTGGAAGCCCAGCGCACGCATCCCGGCGACCAGACGGCGCTGGTTGGCGCTATAGCGCTGGTGGCGCGCGATCACACCGCCCTCTTCGGCCAGCTCTTTCAGCGCCTGGGCAAAAGCCAGCACGGTGTGGGTGGGGGAGGTAAAGCGCCATTTTCCATGGTTATCTTCCATGCATCGCCACTGGGCATACAGATCCAGAGACAGCGAGCGCGAGCGGCCTTTACAGGTTTGCAGTTCGCTTACGCGGGCAATCACAAAGGCGAAACCCGGTACGCCCTGAATGCATTTGTTGGCGGAGCTAATCAGGTAATCGATATTCAGCGCGGCGATATCCATCGGAATACCGCCGAAGCTGCTCATTGCATCAACGATGTAGCGTTTACCATAGCGCTGCGCCAGTACCGCTACCTCTTCGATGGGGTTAAGCATCCCGGTAGTGGTTTCGCTATGGACCATGGCAATATGAGTGATCGCCGGGTCCGTCTGCAGGATCTGTTCGATCGCTGCGACGTCTGGACGGGCGACTTCCCCGCAGTCATACGGGTGACAGGCAACGCCCATCATTTCTGCCATTTCAATCATCCGCGCCCCGTAGGCCCCGTTGCTGATAATCAGCACTTTGCCCTGCGGACCGATTGCGCTACCGAGTACCGCTTCGACCGCGTAACTGCCGCTACCCTGCAGCAGAACCGAGGTGTAGCCTTCGGCCGGGGTTGCCAGCTGTACCAGCTGCTGGCGAATGGTTTGTACGACGCCGAGATTGTAATCATCATCCCAGGTACAGCTATCGAACAGCATGGCCTCTTTTACCGTACGGGAGGTGGTCAGCGGGCCAGGGGTCAGCAGCAGGTAGTTGCGTGAAGTCATTTATCTCACCATTGGTCTATACCAGATTGGCTTTATGATGCTGATAAGGGACGCCAAAGGTCAAAGAAAAGATCGTGCTGCAACAAAAAATTCATCTCCATGGGTATAATGGCGCTATCAAATCTGCTTGCGAGTCAACATGAAATCACCCTCTGGCGAAACGCCGCAATACCTGCTGATAAAGGCGCAACTGCAGGCTCGTATCGAAAACGGGGCGTTAAAAAGCGGCGATAAACTGCCGTCAGAACGCGAGCTGTGCACTATTTTCAATACCACGCGAATTACGGTGCGCGAGAGCCTGGCGCAGCTGGAAGCCAGCGGCGTGATTTATCGTGCGGATCGCCGCGGTTGGTTTGTGACCCCGGAGCGTCTGTGGCTGGACCCGACACAAAATACCAACTTCCATAAGCTGTGCCTGGAGCAGGGGCGGGAGCCGAAAACGGTTTTGCTAAACGGTCGGTTGGCCGCGGTGCCGCTTGATGTGATGGCGCCGCTGGCGCTGCAGCCGTTCGATCAGGTTTATCTCCTGACGCGCCTGCGCTATGCCGACGGACGGGCGATTTGCTACAGCGAAAACCACTGCCTGCCGGCGCGGGTGCCGGAGCTGCTGCGCCACGATCTGAACGGCAGCCTGACCGAGATTTATCAGGCCCATTACGACCTGATATATACCAGTATGCATTTGTCGTTCTATCCAACCTCCATGCCACCGCAGGCGGCGGAGGCGCTGGGGGTGATGGAAGGGCGTCCGGCCCTGCTGCTGCGCCGTCTGAATTACGATCAGCATGGGCGTATCCTGGATTACGATATCGAGTACTGGCGCCACGATAGCCTGCGTATCGAAGTCGATACCCACTGATTTTGTTGGCCCTGTGAGGTGGGCATTATGCTGACCGGGGCCCCGTTCAGCACCATCTTGTCACCCTGACAAAGCACGGCTGGCGCCGCCTCCAGGGGAAATTCCTGCACGACTTTTACCCTGACTACCCCCTTGCGCTTTTCATCCTTTCGACACCGTTCATTCATCGTTTTGTCATAAATCCCCGGTAGCGTGACAATCAATCTGGTATAGACCATTTAAAATCACCATCCGATGAGGCTTACACGATGAAACTTTCCCGACTTGCTCTGCTGTCCGTTTTCGCGCTGACCAGTTCCCCGGTTTGGGCCGATGGGGTGGTCACCGTTTATTCCGCTGATGGCCTGCATGACGGCGATAACAGCTGGTATCAGAACCAGTTCGACGCCTTTACCAAAGCGACGGGCATCAAAGTGCAGTATGTGGAAGGCGGCTCTGGCGCAATCGTTGAGCGGCTGGCGAAGGAGCGTACCAACCCGCAGGCCGACGTGCTGGTAACCGTTCCGCCGTTTATCCAGCGTGCCAGCAAAGAAAATCTGTTGGCTGAATTTACCCCGCAGGGCAGCGAACAAATTCCCGGCGCCAATGCCCGTTACTCGCCGCTGGTGAACAACTACCTGACTTTTATCTACAACAGCCAACTGCTGAAAACCGCCCCGGCCAGCTGGCAGGAACTGCTGGACAGTCGCTACAAAAACAAGCTGCAGTACTCGACGCCGGGCCAGGCCGGTGACGGTACTGCGGTAATGCTACAAGCCTTTCACAGCCTCGGCGGCAAAGATGCCGGGTTTGCTTATCTCGGGAAACTGCAGGCCAATAACGTCGGCCCGTCCGCCTCTACCGGCAAGCTGACCGCGTTGGTGAATAAAGGTGAACTGTTGGTGGCGAACGGCGATCTGCAGATGAACCTGTCGCAAATTGCGCGAAACCCGAATGTGAAAATCTTCTGGCCGGCGGACGATAAGGGCGAGCGCAGCGCGCTGGCCCTGCCGTATACCGTGGGTCTGGTCCAGAACGGGCCGCAGAGTGAAAACGGTAAAAAGCTGATTAACTTCCTGCTTGATAAGCAGGCGCAAAGCAGCGTCAGCGCGCTCTCCTGGGGCCTGCCGGTACGTAGCGATGTGACGCCAACCGACAGTAACTATCGGGCGGCAAAAGCGGCGCTCGACGGCGTGAAAAGCTGGCAACCGAACTGGGACGATGTGGCCGTATCGCTATCGGCGGATATTGCCCGCTGGCATAAAGTGACCGACAGCGAGTAAGCCTGATGTTGATGAAAACGACTGCTGCCCACTCCCCGTCAATGACGGGGACTTCGGGGATAACCCTCGATTCTCTGCGCGTTTCGTACCACGGCAACGTGGTACTGAAACCGCTGTCGCTGACCATTGAGCCAGGCGAAGTGCTGGCGCTGATTGGCCCCTCTGGGTCCGGGAAAACCACGGTACTGCGGGCCATTGCCGGGTTTGTACAGCCGGCGGGTGGACGCATTTTGATTGGTGATACGGAGGTGACCGGGCTGCCGCCGTACAAGCGCGGTCTTGCCATGGTGGTACAAAACTATGCGCTGTTCCCGCATATGAAGGTGGAAGATAACGTCGCTTTTGGCCTGCGCGCGCAAAAGCAGCCGAAAGCGCTGATTGCCGACAGAGTGCAAGAGGCGCTGAAGATTGTCGGGATGGCGGACTACGCCACGCGCTATCCGCACCAGCTTTCCGGCGGCCAGCAGCAGCGCGTCGCCATCGCCCGGGCGATTGCCGTGCGTCCGCGGGTGCTGCTGCTCGACGAGCCGCTCTCGGCGCTGGATGCGCAAATACGTCATAACATGGTGGAGGAGATTGCCCGTCTTCACCGTGAGCTACCGGAGCTGACCATTCTCTACGTCACCCACGATCAGACCGAAGCCCTGACCCTGGCGGACAAGATTGGCATTATGAAAGACGGGTCAATGATTGCGCATGGAGAAACGCATCGGCTTTACCATTATCCGCCTAACCGCTTCAGTGCCGAATTCCTCGGCCGCGCCAATATTCTGCAGGCCACGGCGCTGACCGATAGCGCGGGCCCAGGGCTGGTCAGCGTCAGCTGCGGCGGCGGGTTACTCCAGGCTTTCAGCCAGGGCGGACAGCATGGTAATAACAAGCTGCTGTGCATTCGCCCGCAACATATGAGTCTGGCGCCGCGCTCGGCGGCCAGCAACCGGCTTCATGCCACGCTGACGTCAGTGCACTGGCAGGGGGATCTGACCCATCTATTGTGCGACGTGGCCGGCGAATCGGTGCGTATTGTCATGACGCATGTTAATCCGCTGCCGCGCGCGGGCGATAAGCTGGCGCTCTACTTTGAACCGGACGACGCGGTCCTGATTGAGGTGTCATGATGTCGCAGACGTTAACGCTGTCGCGCCCGCTGCCGAACCTGCGTCCCTTCCTGTGGCTCCTGTTGCCGCTGTTGGTGCTGGCGACTCTGTTTTTCTACCCGCTGCTGCTGATCGCCGAACAGGCGTTGCGCGATACCAGCGGCCATTTGAGCCTCGGGACGTTCTGGCAGGTAATGGAGTCCCGCCGCTTTATCGGCGCCTTGCTAAATACTTTGCAAATTGCGGTTTTTGCTACGCTTGGCTGTCTGGTGCTGGGCAGCCTGATGGCGGTGATTCTGGTATTTATCCCGTTCCCTGGTAGCCAGCTGATTAGCCGGGTGATTGATACTTTTATCGCCCTGCCGACCTTTCTTATCACCCTCGCCTTCACCTTTATTTATGGCTCGGCTGGTCTGCTGAACGGCACGCTGATGTCGCTGTTCGATTTTGCGCTGCCGCCGGTGGATTTTCTCTATTCGATTCAGGGCGTGATTCTGGCGGAAATCACCGTATTTACGCCGCTGGTCATGCGTCCGCTGATGGCCGGACTGCGGCAGATTGATAAAAGCCAGCTGGAGGCGGCGAGCATTCTCGGGGCTCATCCGCTGCGGGTGATTGCTCAGGTTATCTTCCCGGTGGCGCTGCCGGCGCTGATGGCGGGGGGCAGTCTGTGTCTGCTGTTAACGACGAATGAGTTCGGCATCGTACTGTTTATCGGCGCGAAAGGGGTGAATACCCTGCCGATGATGGTCTACAGCAAGGCCATTCTGGAGTCCGATTACAGCGTGGCCTGCATGATTGCGCTGATTAATATTCTGCTGTCGCTGGGGCTGTTTATGCTCTACCGGCTGGCGGCTGCGCGTACCGGCGTGAGGAGCTAACGATGTTAATTTGGTCGCATAAAGGCCGCGCGGCGGCGGGAACCCTGGCGGTAGTGTTATTTGCCGGGTTCTTCTTCCTGCCGCTGGCGGTGATTTTGATGTCCAGCCTCAGCCAGCAGTGGAACGGTCTGCTGCCGTCGGGGTTTACCTTCGGACACTTCGTGAATGCGTTTCGCGGCGCGGCCTGGGATTCGCTGTTCTCAAGCCTGGTGGTGGGCTTTTGCGCCAGTCTGTTCGCCCTGTTATGCGGCATGTGGGCGGCGCTGTCTCTGCGTCAGTTCAGCGCCCGGCTGCAAAAATATCTCGGGCTGGCGTTCTATCTGCCCAGTGCGATTCCTTCCGTTTCAGTGGGGCTAGGGATTCTGGTGGCTTTCAGCCAGGGGCCGCTGCGAATGAATGGCACCTTCTGGATTGTACTGGTGGCGCACTTCGTGCTGATTTCGGCATTTACCTTCAGCAACGTCTCCACCGGGCTGGCGCGTATTTCGCCGGATATTGAAAACGTCGCCTCCAGCCTTGGCGCCTCGCCGTGGTATCGTCTGCGTTATGTCACCTTACCGCTGATGACGCCGTGGATGATCTCCGCGCTGGCGCTAAGTCTGTCGCTGTCGATGGGGGAGCTGGGGGCCACGGTGATGATTTATCCGCCGGGCTGGACGACGCTGCCGGTCACCATCTTCAGTCTTACCGACCGCGGCAATATTGCCGATGGCTCGGCGCTGACCATCGTGCTGGCGGGGGTGACGCTGCTGCTGATGATCAAGCTTGAGCGCATCGCCCGCCGATTGAGTCAGAGATAAGATTTCCCCGGTAGCGTGACGCTTACCGGGGGGACATACCTTATTAACCGGACAGGCGCGTCACGCGCTGCCTCCGGGGAAAGCTATGGCATCAGAACCACGCCTCAAACATGCCGCCGACGTTCAGCGAATCCAGCTGGCTGTCTTTGGTGCCGTTCACCTTCGCGGTACGTTTATTATCTACCTGGCCACCGGTGACGTAGAAACGCAGCATCGGACGGAATTCCGGCCCCATCCCGATGGCGATATTCTGCGACAACGTCAGTTTCCAGCCGTGGTTATCTCCGCCCTGATTGTAATCTACGCGTTGATAGCCCGCTTCCAGCCAGGTCGAATGCACGTCATTCCAGAAGTACATCGGACGCACGATCGCCCCGTAGTTTTTACGATTATCGCTATCATCTTTGCCGTTATCGTAATCGTGGAAGGCCAGCAGGTATTCCACCTGCGCCTGCTGAGTAAACTTGTGGAGCCCCTCGAAGCTGGCGTAAATCGCCGTCAGGTCGTCTGTCTTGTTATAGACGCTGTTATCCGAGTTATCCGAGTAGCGCAGAATCACCTTATTGACGCCGCTGTCGTTAGTATGGCTCAGCACCAGGCCGCCCTGCCAGGCGTCAAGTCGGGCATCGTCATCCACGGCTTTGGAATCAAAACCGTAGTTGGCATAGACCTCAACGTCGATCGGGCCCGCTTTCATATTGTGAATTTTCGAGGTCAGCGCATAGTGACCGTCGTCGCCGGTGCCGGAGCCGCCGGTACAGGTAATGCGCGATGGGTTAGCTTCGTCGGCCATGACTTCCGGACTACAGGACTCTACCTGCGAAACCGCCGCGACATCGAACTGGACACCGCCGATATCGAAGTTTTTCACCCCGGCGCCCTGGCCGTCGTGGTTCATCCAGAAGTAGTCGTTGATGCCCTGCTGTGGACGCTGGTGGAAATCACGACCGGCCCAGATATAAGCGCCGGGATTCGATTCCAGCACGTTGGTGACGCCAACGTAGGCCTTCTTGAGGTTAACTTCGTCGCTCCAGTGATCGAACATGACGTTGATGTCCCAGATGGCGCCCTGGCTGCTCTTAAAGGCTTTGGTAATCTGGAACTCGCCGCCGTTGCCTTCGTTGCCCAGACGGCCGATGGCCGACGCGCCGTTATAGGAGCCATCGACGCCAACGAACTTCTGATCGCCCGTCTGGAACTGGGCGCCGTAGCGGGCGTAGCCGCTAAACTTCAGGCCGAACGGAATCGCCATATCCGGCGAAGCGGCGGTGGTTTGCGGGTTGGTAATGACGTCCACTTTCTTGTTGGCGGCGGCATCAATTTTAGCCTGACGATCCGCCAGCGCCTTATCGACGGCTTTTGCCACAATGGCGTCAATTTGTTCCTGAGTAAAATCTTGGGCGAGTACGGAAATTGGGCACAGCGCGGCGACGACCGCCATTGCTAATGGCAGCATTTTTACAGTTTTCATAATTATCTCGCTTTTAATAATTCATATATTCAGATAATAGCCATCCCGCCAGGATAAGCTGGTTTGTTTATTTCGGGTACAGTTGTTAAATATTTATATAAATTAACGCTGGTATAAATGAATTAATTCTTCTGAAAATTCACGCGCTAGCAGTGAATTCATTAAATGATCCTGAGCATGCACCATAATTAACGTCATTGGCTGGCGCGCCTCACCGGCGTCCTGCTCGATGAGCCGGGTCTGCATCAGGTGCGCGCGGCGGGCGTAGCCGTCGGCTTCATTCAGGAGTAATTTGGCTTCATTAATATTTCCACTACGGGCGGCATGTAACGCTTCAAAACATAATGAGCGTGACTGTCCCGCATTCACGATAATTTCCATTACCGCTTCTTCTAGATCAATCATAATATTACCTGAGGTGATTAATTTTATTATTTAAAGAATATAGCGAAAATTCCTTTTTCGCATTATTCGGAGACGATGGTATTTTATTATTTAAATTTTACGGAAAACATTCCGCCAGCGGTATTGCCGCTGATTACTGGCTGACGGTTTCGGCAACCGGTACGCTATTTTTTGCTTTTTCTACTTCAGTTTTCATTAAAGAGCGTTCATAGGCGCGCAGGAACGGCAGGTAGATAACCGCTGACATCACCATACAAATGAGGCACATGATGACCGGACTTAAGGTCCAGTTAGCCGCCCAGGAGGCGCCTATCGGTGCTGGGGTCGTCCACGGCGTCAGCGACACGACCTGCGTCAGCCAGCCGAGGCGGGTTGCGCCATAGGCCAGGATAGCGTTGATCATCGGGACGAAAACGAACGGGATAAACATCATCGGGTTCATAATTATCGGCGCCCCAAACAGGATCGGCTCATTAATATTAAAGAAGCTGGGCACGATGCCCATTTTGCCGATGGTACGCAGGTGCGCCACGCGGCTACGCAGCAGCAGGAAGGCCAGCGGTAAGGTTGAACCCACGCCGCCAATCAGCAGATAGTGGTCCCAGAAACCTTGCAAATACACGTGCGGCAGGGCGGCACCGGCTGCCAGAGCCGCCTGGTTTGCCGACAGGTTTGCCATCCAGAACGGGTTCATAATTCCGGTGACAATCAGCGAGCCGTGGATCCCGGCAAACCAGAAAATCTGGCACATCAGCACGGAAAGCAGAATCGCGGGCAGGGAGTCGGAAGCGGATACCAGCGGTTCCAGCAGGTGCATAATCGCCTGCGGCAGGATCATGCCGGTCTGGGCTTCGATAAACAGGTTTAGCGGATGCAAGGTGCCAATCACCACCAGGACCGGGATCAGGATTTCAAACGAACGGGCGACGCCGGTTGGCACCTCTTTCGGCAGGCGAATGGTAATGTTGTTCTGCTTCAACCACGCGTAGACGCGGGTGGAGTAAATGGCGGTAATCAGCGCGGTAAAGATCCCCTGACCTGACAGGTACTGCGTCGAGATTTTACCGTCAGCATAAGGGGCCGCCACCAGTAAAAAGGCCATGAATGCCAGCAGGCCGGACATCACCGGGTCGAGTTGAAACTGGCGTCCCAGACTGGCGCCAATACCGACGGAGATAAAGAACGTCATCACCCCCATGCTGAGGTTGAACGGCAGCATCAGCTGTTCGCGGTACTGCTGCGAGAAATCGAGCCAGCCGCGGGCAAAACCATTGGTGGTATCCGGTGAAAAGGGAGGAAAGATAAATACCAGCATGAAAGAGCCGATGATCATAAACGGCAATGCGGCAGTGAAGCCATCGCGAATAGCGATAACATACTTCTGCTGCCCAAGGCGTCCTGCCAGCGGAGTAATAGATTGCTCGATCACGGCAATCATGGACTGATACAGAGAGCTCATTTGCACACCTCTTATTGCGCCGGATTAATCAGCGACAGCGCATAATCCAGGACGTTATCTCCCCGTTGCATCCCGTAGTCCATGGCATTAATAGGCTGGACCGGAATATTCAGGGAGGCGGCTTTTTCTGACAATGTTTTCAACATGTATTTCACCTGCGGACCAAGAAGTACCACCTGGTACTGCGGAAACTGCATGTCAAATTCGGAAACGCCGTAGGCGTCAATCTGCACCGGCAGGTTACGTTCTTTCGCCACGTCGACCATCTTCCTGACCAGCAAACTTGTGGACATCCCGGCAGAGCAGCACAGCATAATCTTGTACATCGACACTCATCCTCAAAATGTAAAAAGTTATTGCGTGGATGATTTGATATCAGACGGAAACCGGTTTCCATTCATAAAAAACAGAACTGTGATGACTGTCAAGATCTTCTCCTTATAGCGCTAATTAATTGGATTCTGCTCACAGATTTCGGCCGGTTTGGCGATGTTTTTCCATGAAACGGAGAATCGGTTTCCAAATGAAAAGGGAAACGGATATACTGGCGATGGTTATAATTGAAGCGATTCAGGGCCGGGGATGTACAGGGATCGGACGGGCCCTGTCAGGGGATAATGATGTCTACAATCAATGATGTATCACGTTTAGCAGGGGTGTCTAAAGCCACCGTCTCTCGGGTTTTGAGCGGTTCGCGCGGCGTCAAAGAGGCCAGCCGTCAGGCGGTACTGCAGGCGGCAGAAGAACTCAATTACCGACCCAATATGATAGCCCAGTCGCTGCTTAGCCAGAGCACCGGCTGTATCGGCGTGATTTGTGCTCAGGACAATATTAATCAAACGACCAGCTATCTGTATGCTCTGGAAAAACAGCTGAGCCTGCATCAGAAGCATCTGCTGCTGCGCTTTGCCAACACGCGCGCCGGCGTGATGAGCGCCCTCGAAGAGCTCAGCTGCGGCCTGTGTGATGATGTGTTGATTATCGGCGCGCGGTTTCCATTAAATATCGACCGGCCGGATGTGGCGCTGATTGACTGCCTGGAAAGCGAAGGGGTGAACAATATTCAGTTTGACCACGCATTTGCGGCGGAAACGGCCTGTAACTACCTGATTAGCCAGGGGCGGCGACAGATTGCGTTAATTCATCCGGAAGGGAGCGGCTTTGCCGACCAGGTTTTGCTGGGCTACAAACATGCGCTGGAAAAAAATTTCCTGCCGTTTAATCGCAACCTGGTATTCCTCGACAGCACATCGCCGTCGGTGGCGGTGCAGGAACTGGTGAACAATGCGACCACCTTGAATTTCAATGCGTTACTGGTTGCCGACGAGCAACAGGCTCAGCATATTGTGCCGCAGCTGCTGGCGTTCAACCGGGCGGTGCCGGAAAAAGTTATGGTGTTCAGCCTGGCCGGATCGTTACAGCTGCCCGGTATTCCGACCATCCCGGCAATTGAGTATTCGATGGACGCCATGGCGACACGCATCGTCAGCTGGCTGACGGAAAAAACCCAGATGCTCGGCGGCAGCATGTTGCGCGGTGATTTAATTATTCCGAAGCGCTAAGCGCCCCTTCTGAACCTCGACCCGCGGCTTTAACACCGCGGGTTTTTTTATACCGACCTTTTTGCTGTCCACTTCACAATATAAACAGAACTCATAGCTGCCGCCGGTTTTTTGAACCGGACAGCGCCCGGTGACTACCTTAAGTTGAATACGAAAGTTCAATACCAAAAATCATTAACCAGAACATTCGTATCGCCTGCTTAAGGAAGTCACCCTATGAATCACCCTCGTGTTGTCGACGTGAAGTCGTGGATCGATGCCCGACCGATCTCACGTTTTCAGTGGAACGTCCTGCTGCTGTGTTTTGTCATCATTATGCTTGATGGCTACGATGCGGCGGTGATGGGTTTTATCGCCCCGGCTCTGATTGAAGACTGGGGCATCAGTCGGGCCGAAATGGGGCCGATCCTCGGGGCCGCCATGTTTGGCGTAGCCCTCGGCGCGCTGGTTGCCGGCCCGCTTTCCGATCGTTACGGTCGCAAGCGTATTCTGCTGTGGTCGGTGGCCTTTTTTGCTCTCTTCAGCCTTGCCGCCGCGCTGGCGCAGAGCCCGTCACAGCTGGCGCTGATGCGCTTTCTCACCGGGCTGGGGCTGGGGGCGGTGATGCCCAACTGCGTGACGCTGGTGGCGGAATATATGCCCGAACGTCGTAAGGGGCTGATGATCACCCTGATGTACAGCGGCTTTAACGTCGGCTCCGGGCTGGGCGGCTTTATCGCCGCGGGTCTGCTGTCGCATTACAGCTGGCATTCGGCGCTGATATTCGGCGGCGTACTGCCGCTGGTGGTGCTGCCGTTCATGGTCGTCATGCTGCCGGAGTCGGCGATGAATATGGTGGCGCGTCGCTTACCGGGTGAGCATATTGCCCGGGTCCTCAACCGTCTGGGCGGCAGCTTCGATAGCAGCACCGTCTTTCAGCTCAATGCGCCGCAAATCTCACGGCGCAGTAAGGTGGCGCAGCTGTTTCGCAACGGCTATGCGCGCGGCACGCTCGCCCTGTGGCTGACCTATTTTATGGGGCTGTTTGTGATTTATCTGCTCAACGGCTGGCTGCCCACGATTTTACGTTCTGGTGGATTGTCGCTGCAGCAGGCGGCGATTATCACCGGTCTGTTCCAGCTGGGCGGCCCGCTGGGGGGGATCCTTGTCGGTTATCTGATGGACCGCGGCTCGGCAAAAGCGGTGATTGCGGTGACCTATTTCCTCGGCTGTATGTGTCTGTTAACCCAGGGGCTGATGGACTTCGGCTCGGCGGCGCTGGCGGTGCTGATCTTTATCAGCGGCATGTGTATTAACGGCGCGCAAAATGGCCTGCAGGCCTACTCGCCGGCCTACTATCAGACCGAAATTCGCGCCACCGGCGTTAGCTGGATGCACGGTATTGGCCGTAGCGGAGCGATACTTAGCTCTACCCTCGGTGGCGTGATTATGCTCGCCGTACCGGGCCACTCTTCAATATTTTTGGTGCTGGCGCTACCGGCCTGCCTGGCGGGGATCGCGATTTTACTGCACCGTATGAACCACCCTAAGCCTCGGCAAACAGAGGCGGATCTGAACGCGCTGTCGCAAACGTTGCATAACCGATAAGTGGAGTTACCTTATGGCCAGAATACTCGGCGGGATCGCCGTTTCTCATACCCCGACCATCGGCTTTGCCGTCGATCATCACAAACAGCAGGACGCGGCATGGGCACCTATTTTCCAGAGCTTTGAGCCGCTGCAGCGCTGGCTTGATGAGAAAAAACCGGATGCGCTGGTCTATATCTTTAATGACCATGTGACCGCCTTTTTCTTCGATCACTACTCGACGTTTACGCTCGGGATTGATAACGAATACGATGTGGCAGACGAAGGGGGTGGCCCGCGCGATCTGCCGCCGGTAAAAGGCGATGCGGCGCTCTCCAGGCATATTGGCGCGAGCCTGATGGCGGACGAGTTTGATATGTCGTTCTTTATGAACAAAAAGCTCGACCACGGCCTGTTCTCTCCGCTCTCGGCGCTGCTGCCGTGGCAGCAGGAGACGGGATGGCCGACGCGGGTGATCCCATTGCAAATCGGCGTGTTGCAATTTCCGGTGCCCAGCGCCCGGCGCTGCTACAAGCTTGGCCAGGCGCTGCGCCGGGCGATCGAAAGCTACCCGCAAGATATCAACGTGGCGATCGTCGCGACCGGGGGCCTGTCGCATCAGGTGCATGGCGAGCGCTGCGGTTTCAACAATCCGCAGTGGGACGCGCAGTTCGTTGATATGCTGGTTAATGATCCGGAAAAGCTGGCTGAAATGACGCTTGGCGAGTACGCCACGCTTGGGGGGATGGAAGGGTCTGAAGTG
This sequence comes from Klebsiella planticola ATCC 33531, assembly GCF_000735435.1. Taxonomy (GTDB): domain Bacteria; phylum Pseudomonadota; class Gammaproteobacteria; order Enterobacterales; family Enterobacteriaceae; genus Klebsiella; species Klebsiella planticola. The sequence continues at coordinate 108,672 of NZ_JMPP01000014.1, forward strand.
ATTATGTGGCTGGTCATGCGCGGCGCGCTGTCGGCGAATGTGACTGAAACCTGGCGTGACTACTACCTGCCGTCAATGACCGGCATCGCCACCCTGATTCTGGAAAATAATGCCCGCACTCCGCCGGTGGATACCCTCAGTCGCCATCGTCAGCACATGGCACAGCAGCTGGCTGGCGTGGAAAAGCTGCCGGGGACCTATCCGTTCACCCATGAACGGAGCCTGAATAGCCTGCGGTTGAACAGTTTCCTCCACCAGTTGATCCAGCCCGCCTGGCGCGAGCGTTTTCTCAAGCAACCGCAGGCGCTTTACGCCGAAGCGGGGCTCAGCGAAGAGGAGCAACGTCTGCTCGATGAGCGCGACTGGCGTGGGCTGATTCAGTACGGCGCCAGCTTTTTCCTGCTGGAGAAAATGGGGGCGGTGGTGGGCGTATCCAACCTGCATATCTACGCCGCCATGCGCGGACAGACGCTGGAAGAGTTCCAGAAAACGCGAAATCAGCAGGTGACTTACTCGGTGGCCGGAACCCGTTAACCTTGCGCGACCTGCCGCTGGATAAAGCTGAGCAGTGCCTGGGTCGCCGGCGACGGCAAACTGCCCGCGCGGAAGGTTAGCCCGATGCGGCGGGTGGTATCCGGCAGCTGCACCGGCAGGACGGTCAGCAGGCCATTGTCGATTTCGAAACACATCTGGCTGGCGGAAACTGCCGCCAGCATATCAGAGTCGCGTAGCAGGCCGCGCACCATCGCCGCATCTCCTGTCTCCACGGTTGGCTGCGGCAAAGGTAATCCCAATGTCAGAAACGCCCGCTCCAGCAGGCGTCGTGCCGGAGCATTCGAGCGTGGCAGTACCCATTGCGCGGCCGCTAGCTGACTCAGTGGGTCGGGGTGGCGAAGCAGCGGGTGCTCGTTGCGCAGAAGAATCAACATATCTTCCTCAAACAGCGCCTCGCAGCTCAGGTCCGGCAGCTCTTCATCCTGACGCAGCGCGCCGATAATAAAATCGATGTGCCCCGCGCGCATGTCGGAAACCAACGACTCATACGGACTTTCGTTGGTCATCACCATAATCCCCGGATGATGCGCCAGAAAGGCGCTAATCGCCGCAGGCAGCAGCCGGGTACGGCTGAGCGGCAGGGCGCCGATGCGCACGCTACCCTCAAGCACCCCCCGACGGGCGGCAAGATCGCTCCAGATATTCTCCAGCTCGTTGAGTGCCCGGCTGATGGGCGGGTACAGCAGGTCTGCTGCCGGCGTCGGGCGGACGCCTTCCGGTGTCCGGCGAAACAGCGCGGAATCGGCGCCTTTTTCCAGAATTTTCAGCGCCGCGCTGACCGCCGGCTGGGTGATACCCAGCTGCGTGGCGACGGTCTGCGTGTGGTTGACATGGTAGAGCTGCAGAAAAATCTCCAGCCGCCGGGTATTAAACAGCCAGCCGGCGTCCGGCAGCGCCGATGAGGCGCGGGCTTTCAGCTTGTGCAACAGGGAGGGAATCGCCTGTAAATCACCGATCGCGCGCAGGGCGCGCGGCAGAATACATTTACCGTACTCTGTCGCCACCATCCCGCTGTAGTGGCGCTCGAATAGCGTCACGTTCAGCGCCGCTTCCAGATCGCGGATTGCCCGGGTGATCGCCGACTGTGTACGAAATAAGTCATCAGCGGCACGCGAGACGCTACCGCGCTGAGCGACCTGGCAGAAGAAGCGTAGCTGCATGATATTTATCGTCTTATCGTATTTTCTCTTCAACATTCTGTACCAGGCGCCAGGTTGTGAGCTTTCCTACAACATAAATAAAAATCATAGCCTTCGCAAGTTAACGAATTACCCGCGGACCCCGGGACATGACAAGCTGAAAAAAACAACAGAGGAAGCCATCATGTCTCATCCGCATAGCGAAAAAAGTGCCCTTGTCGTCAGCGCCCACTCTGCCGATTTCGTCTGGCGCGCTGGCGGGGCGATTGCCCTGCACGCCAGCCAGGGCTACCAGGTCCATATTGTCTGCCTGTCGTTCGGCGAGCGTGGCGAATCGGCCAAATTGTGGCGCAAAGGCAACATGACCGAAGAGACGGTGAAGCAGATCCGCCAGCAAGAGGCGCAGGCCGCCGCCGATATCCTCGGCGCCAGCGTCGAGTTCTTTGATATCGGCGATTATCCTCTGCGCGCCGATAAAGAGACGCTGTTCCGTCTGGCCGATGTTTATCGTCGCGTGCAGCCGCACTTTGTCCTGACTCACTCGCTGCAGGACCCCTACAACTACGACCATCCGATGGCCTCTAATCTGGCCCAGGAAGCGCGGATCATTGCCCAGGCAGAAGGCTATCGTCCCGGCGAAAAGATCGTTGCCGCGCCGCCGGTTTACTGCTTTGAGCCGCACCAGCCGGAACAGTGCCACTGGCAGCCGGATGTCTTGCTGGATATCACCAGCGTGTGGGAGAAAAAATATCAGGCTATTCAGTGTATGCAGGGCCAGGAGCATCTCTGGGAGTACTACACCCGGGTTGCGCTGCAGCGCGGCGTGCAGGCGAAACGCAATATTGGCATTACCGCCGCCCGCGATATCGTTCACGGCGAAGCATATCAGAGCATCTTCCCGCGGGTGACGGAGAATCTGGCATGAACCTGTTGAATAAAAAAGGCATTGTTGTCCGTAATCTGCCGCGCCACGACGCGGCGACGTTACAGCAGTTTGCAACAGCTGGGGTGGCAACGATTCATGAAGCGCACGATCGGCAGGGATTGATGGCTCCAGCCATTCGCCCGATTCAGCAAGGCGTCAGCCGGGCGGGGAACGCCGTAACGGTGCTGGTGACGCCGGGCGACAACTGGATGTTCCACGTGGCGGTCGAGCAGTGTCGCGCGGGCGATATTCTGGTCGTGGCCCCGACCTCGCCCTGCGGCGATGGCTTCTTCGGTGACCTGCTGGCAACGTCGCTGCAATCACGGGGCGTGATAGGCCTGGTGGGCGATATCGGGATCCGCGACTCGCATACCCTGCGAGAAATGGGCTTTGCCGTGTGGTCGCGCCAGGTCTATGCCCAGGGGACGGTGAAAGAGACGTTGGGATCGGTCAACGTCCCGGTTGTCTGCGCCGGGCAACTGGTTACCCCCGGCGATGTGGTGGTGGCGGATGACGATGGCGTCGTGGTCGTACCGCATGCACAAGCCCGCGCGGTGCTGGCCAAAGCGGAAACCCGAATGGCTAATGAAATGGCGAAGCGCGATCGGCTGCGCGACGGCGAGCTGGGACTGGATATCTACGCCATGCGTCCGCGTCTGGCGGAAAAGGGGCTGCGTTACTACGACAATGCGGACGATGTGGAGGGCTAAGATGGCGCAACGCAAGATACCCTGCCTGCTGATGCGCGGCGGTACCTCGAAAGCCGCCTGTTTCCTGGCGGACGATCTGCCGTCAGACCCCGCGCAGCGCGATGCGGTGCTGCTGGCGGCGATGGGCTCGCCGGACGCCAGACAGATTGACGGCATCGGCGGCGCCGATCCGCTGACCAGCAAAGTGGCGATTATCCGTCGCTCCGCGCGACCAGACGCTGACGTCGATTACCTGTTTGCTCAGGTTAACGTCGATAGCGCCGTGGTCGATTACGGGCAGAACTGCGGCAATATTCTCGCCGCCGTCGGGCCGTTCGCGATTGAACGCGGCCTGGTGGCCCACGCGGCGCCGCTGACCCAGGTGCGAATATTTATGGAAAACACCGGTCAGACGGCTATCGCTGAGGTGCCTTGCGATGAAGACGGTGTGGAGTATGCGGGTGGGACGCGTATTGATGGGGTGCCGGGGTATGCCAGCCAAATCGTACTGAATTTTCTTGATGTCGCAGGTTCCAGCTGCGGCGCGCTGCTGCCAACCGGCAACGCCATTGATCGCTTCGACGGCATCGAGGTGACCTGCATCGATAACGGTATGCCGGTGATTTTGTTACGTGCCCGCGACCTTGGGCGAAGCGGCTATGAAACCCGTGAACAGCTGGATAACGACAGCGAGCTGAAACAGCGGCTGGAGTCGATACGCCTGCAGGCCGGCCCACGAATGAATCTGGGCGATGTTGCCCGGCGTACGGTACCGAAAATGACCCTGCTCGCCGAGCCGCGCGACGGTGGCGCGATTTCCAGCCGGACCTTTATCCCTCACCGCTGCCATGCGTCGATTGGCGTATTTGGCGCAGTCAGCGTCGCCAGCGCCTGTCTGATCCCCGGTTCGGTCGCCGAGGGGCTGGCGCGGGTGGGCGACAATCCTCTTATCAGCGTTGAGCACCCCAGCGGCGAGTTCAGCGTTGCCCTGCGGCGCGGCGCGCAGGGTGAACTGGCGGGCTGCGGTCTGCTGCGTACCGCCCGTCTGCTGTTTTCCGGCGAAGTCTGTATTCCGGCCAGGGTCTGGCCGCATAAGGAGCAATGATGACGGCAATAACATTTATTGGTTTTGGCGAAGCGGGCGGGATTCTGGCGGGTGATTTGGCACGGGAAAATGACGTTACCATCTGGGACCACAAACTTCAGGGCGCAGAGCGCGCAGCGATGCGGGAAAAAGCGCATCTCGCTGGCGTCCGGGTTGCGGACTCGCTTGCCCAGGCGCTGGAGGGGGCAGCGCTGATCTTCTCCACCGTGACCGCCGGCTCGGCGCTGGAAGTCGCGCTGGCAGCAGCCGAATACGTACGCGAAGGCCAGTTTTTCCTCGATTTGAACTCGGTGGCCCCTGAAACTAAACGTATCGCGGCCAATCGCTTTTTGCCCGGGGCCTATCTCGATGTGGCGGTCATGGCGCCGGTACCGCCGGCGCGGCTGAGCACGCCGTTGCTGATCGGGGGCACGCAGGCTCGCGCACTCACGGAACGCTTAAGCGCCCTGGGGCTGAACGCTCGTTACGGCGCGGATGAAGTGGGCAAGGTGTCGGCCATTAAAATGTGCCGGAGCGTGATGATCAAAGGCCTGGAAGCGTTGACGACCGAATGCCTGTTCGCCGCCCGCGAATATGGGGTGGAAGAGCAGGTACTGGCATCGCTGCACGCCAGTTTTCCGTCGCTGGGCTGGAACGACGCGTTGCCGGGATATCTGATTAGCCGGGTGGCTGAACACGGTATTCGCCGCAGTGAGGAGATGGAAGAGGTGGTGAAAACGCTGCGTGATGCGGGGGGCGCAGGGCTGATGAGCCGGGCGACGGCCCAGGCGCAACGCCAGCTGCCGCAGAGCATGGCCGCACGCGACCTGAACTATGCACAGCTGGTGCCGTTCGACTGGAAAGCGTTGGCGGCGAAGCTAAAGTGATTACGTTTCCGGGCAGCTGATTTTATCGATGGCTGCCTGATAACCCTGCTGGTTATTTCGCTCTTTCGCCAGCGTGGCCTCCCGGACATACTCCTGGTTTGCCTGAGAGGCGAGGATTTTATTGGCAAAATCGGTATCGCTCAGGGGGGTCTTCGGGGCACATTTTTCCTTCACCGCTTTTAACACCAGCTGCTTTTGTTGCTCGAACTGCAGGCTCTTCAGCGGTGATTCGGCCCAGGCCGCCGTCGCGCTGAGGGTGGTAACCAGGCACAATATCCAACACGCTTTCATGGTGCTTCTCCTCAAATAGTAGCTTCAGTCAACTATATGCGCAGGATGCGAAACACGCAAATTATCAGGAAGTTAAGTTGTTTAAAATCAGATCTATGCTACCCGAACCCGACGTCGGGAATCCACGGCGATCAGCACCACAGAGGACAGAATCAGCAGAGTACCGAGCCAGTCCGGTAGCGTAAAGGTGATGCCCAGTAGCATGAGCGACAGCAGCGCGCTGCTCAGCGGTTCGGCGCAGCTGAGAATCCCCGCTTTCGCGCCGCCAATTTTCTGTGCCCCGTTTAAATAGAGGCTGAAAGTCAGCGAAGTGCCGATCACCACCAGATAGAAGAACGCCAGCAGCAGACGGCCATTGACGACAAAGTGGGTGCCCTGACCGCCGTAGAACGGCAGCAGCATTGCCCCGCCCAGCAGCATGCTCCAGCCGACGATCGGCAGGGTGCCGTATCGGGCGATGAGCGTTGACGGCCAGGTGGTGTAAAACGCGGCGGCAAAGGCCGACGCCACCCCCCAGAGCAGCGCCGACGGCGAAATGGACAACGTGGTGGGATTGCCGTGGGTGACCAGCAGGAACGTACCGGCCAGCGAGGTCCCGATGGCGGCCAGCACCAGCGGGCCCGGTCGTGTTTTGCGGGCCAGCGCAAACCAGGCGACGATAATGGTCGGCGACAGGAACTGCAGCACCGTTGCGGTCGCGGCGTTCGATTTCTCGATGGTCATCAGGAAGGTGTACTGCACGGTCAGCGCGCCAAACAGCGAGAAGAACAGCAGGCTGAAGGCATCTTTGCGGTTTTGCAGGACGCGGAAAATTTTGTCGCCGTGCACAAAAGCGAGCATCAGGAGAATCAGGCCAGCGAACAGCAGACGCGTCATGGTCAGAAACGGCGATGACATCTGGCTTTGCTGCATAATGTACTGCGCGCAAACGCCAGAACTGCCCCATAGCACCGCGGCTATCAGTACGTTCAGCATCCCTTTTTTGCTGGAGCCCATCTTTTCCTCGAATGAAATATTGCAAAGGGCGCATCATAGCATGAGCTGACGCGCGCAGGCGGGCAGGAAATGGTGGGGCCCGGCGTGGTGGCGATGGCCGGGACCCCGGGGTGATTTGGCGTTAGCTCAAATCGACGTTTTTACTGCCGAACAGCCAGGTAAAGGCGAAGCCGCAGAGGTAGGAAACGGCCAGACCTGCGGCGTAAACCGCCATGCCAGCGTAGATCCCGCTCGCGGAGGTCATTAGCGGTAGCGCCACGAGGCCAGAAGGGCCAAAGACCGTATTCAGCCCTACCGGCAGGCCCAGCCACGCGATCAGACCGAGGAAAAAGCCGCCGCAGGCACCGCCAATACAGGCGGTGATAAACGGCTTCATGCGCGGCAGGGTTACGCCATAAATCAGCGGTTCGCCGATACCGAGAAAGCCGGGAATGATCGCCCCTTTAATCTGGGTCCGCAGCATCGAGCCGTGCTTCGCCCGCCAGTACAGCGCCAGCGCGGCACCAACCTGCCCGGCTCCCGCCATCGCCAGGATCGGGAACAGTGAGTTAAATCCTTGCGCATCGACCAGCGCAAAATAGACCGGCACGAAGCCCTGATGGACGCCGAACATCACCGCCAGCAGGAACAGACCGGCGAGCACCGCGGAGCCAAACGGGTTGCCGTTGAGATGGAGGAACAGCCACGACATCCCGGTAAACAACCAGCCGCCGATGGGCATAATCACCGTAAAGGTCACAGCGCCCATAATCAGCAGGGTGACTGCCGAGGTCAGGATCATATCGAGGTTGGCCGGCATCACGCGGCGTACCTGCTTTTCCACCCACGCACCGAGAATCGAGGCAATCAGCACGCCGATAATGTTGCCGCGCGGGTCAATGCCGTGGCCGAAGAAGGTGGTGATCCCGGAGAAGAACCCGCTGGTGGCTTCGGGGTTGTAGCCGAGGACAAACAGCGAAGCGATAATGGCGCCGTTGACTCCGGAACCGCCAAACGCCTTCTGCGCGTTATAGCCGATCAGGATACTCAGGAAGGTGAACATTCCCTTGCTGAAGACTTTCATGTAGCCAATTAGCGCCACCAGGGAGGCGTTGGGATGGGCGTTCTCCAGCACAAACATCTGTTCTGCCAGCGTCGCGAAGCCGAGCAGCAGACCGACGGCGATAAAACCGGGAATCAGCGGGGTAAAAATAGTGGCGAATTTGGCGAGAAACTTCTGCACGCCGCTGGTTTGCTTACTTTTCAGCGCCTGTTTTTTCTCTGCCGCCACCTCCGCCAGAGACGGCGCGTCGGCCGGCGCCTCTTCCAGCAGTCCGTTCATCATTTCCGCTGCGGTTTGCGCTTTACCGGGGCCGAGCACCACCTGAAACTGCTCATCGCTGACGATAACCCCCATCACCCCTTCAATCTGGCGGATGGCGGCGCTATCGGCGAGCTGCTCATCACGTAGGGTTAAACGCAGGCGGGTCATACAGTTCCCCGCCTGGGCGACGTTTGCGGCCCCGCCAACATGGGTCAGGATCCGCGCTATCATCTCTTTATTTATTTTTGCCATTGCACGTTACCGGGTTGTCGGCGCTTAGGTGTTGCTCAGCGCCTGGCGGATAAAACCGTTATTTTGCGCCAGCAGGGACTGGGCTTCCGCAGCGTTCAGATTCGCCAGCACCATGACAATGGCGGTTTTACAGTGGCGACCGCAGGCGTCCAGCGCGGCCTGTGCGGTGGCGCGATCGCAGTCGGTTGCTTCCATAACGATCGAGACCTGGCGCTCAATCAGCTTCGCGTTGGTCGCTTCAACGTCAACCATCAGGTTGCTGTAAATCTTACCAATACGGATCATGGCACCGGTGGAGATCATGTTCAGCACCAGCTTTTGCGCGGTTCCCGCTTTCAGACGGGTAGACCCGGTGACCACTTCCGGACCCACGACTGGGGTAATGGCCACATCGGCCAGACGGGCCATTTCACCGTGCGGGTTGCAGCTGACGATGGCCACAAAGGCGTTCTGGCTGTGGGCATACTCCATGGCGCCAATGACGTACGGCGTACGTCCGCTGGCGGCCAGGCCAACCAGCACATCGCGGTTGCTGAAGTTAAGATTTTGCAGGTCCATGGCGCCCTGCGCTTTGTTATCTTCCACATTTTCCACGGCGCTGAGAATGGCTTTATGGCCGCCGGCAATCACCCCGACCACCTGCTCCGGACGGGTACCGAAAGTCGGCGGACATTCGCTGGCATCCAGGATCCCCAGGCGCCCGGAGGTCCCGGCGCCAATGTAAATCAGGCGTCCACCGGCTTGTAACGCCGCGGCCACTTTATCTACGACCTGAGCGATTTGCGGTAAATAGGGGGCGATCGCGTGGGGCACCTGCTGGTCTTCCTGGTTAATAACCGTCAGCATCTCGACGGTGGACAGGGTGTCTATATTGGCGCTATTGGCATTGCGGCGCTCGGTCAGCAGCGCGCTCAGGTCGATACTCATACACAAACCTCTTCAATCACAGTTAAGCCAGATTTTAAGGAATTAATTATTCCAATCATGTGAAGGTTATCACGATTAATACTCAACGGATAATAAGAGATTTGTAGGCAGGTCGGGAAGTGATGCAGTAACAAAATTGGAATATTTTATTACTGCATTCGCGCTTAAAGGGTCGAGTGGTTTTTTTGCAGGCCGAAGAACAGGGCGATCAGATAGCTGATGGTCATGGCGAGGCTCATTTTCAACATCGTTTCACCGCCGAGTCCGGCCAGCGGCGCCGCGATGCCGCCGCAGACAAACATCAGGGTCCCCATCAGCGCCGAGGCGGTACCCGATTGCGTACTGCTGACCTCGCTCATCGCTTTTGAGCCGGCAACGGTGCTGATACCGCTCATGAACGACACGGTGAAGAACAGGCCGATTAGCGCCGGTAGCGGCAGATGTTGCCAGGCGAGAAACAGGGTGATGACTGCACACAGGACCGCCAGGCTCAGGCCACCGCGCAGCAGCGTATCGGCGCTATAGCGGCGCGAGAGGCGGGAGAAGATCTGCGCGGCGATAATCAGTCCAATGCCGTTTACGCCAAACAGCAGGCTGAACTGCAGGGCCGTCATGCCGTATTCGCTCTGAATCACGAACGACGACGAGCCGATGTATGAGAACAGTCCGGCCATCATAAAAGCCTGAATCAGGCAGTAGCGCATAAAGGGGCGGTTTTTCAGCACCGGGATGTCGCTCTGCTGATGCGTCGTGGCCGGATCTTTACCCGGCAGCGTTTCGCGTAGCACCGTCAGGCTCAGGAGCAGCAGTACGCCGCCGATCCCGGCCATCGTCCAGAACAAAATTCGCCAGTCGAACGCGGTAATGATGTAGCCGCCAATCACCGGCGACACCACCGGGGCGATGCCGTTGACGGTCATCAACAGGGCGAAAAACTGGGTCAGTCGGGCGCCCTGATATTTATCGCGGGCAATCGAACGGGAGAGCACTGACCCCCCCGCACCGGCGAAGCCCTGCAGAAAACGCCAGCCGATCAACAGATGAATATCGTCGGTCGCGGCGCACATCGCCGATGAGAAAATAAACAGCAGCAGCGAGAGCACCAGCGGTTTTTTACGCCCGATGCGGTCGCTGAGCGGACCAAAAAACAGCTGGCCGAGACCAAGACCAATCAGCGCTGCGGTTAGCGAGAACTGGGTCTGCGTGCCGGTGGCATTCAGCTGCCGGGTAATATCCGGCAACGCGGGCAGATAGAAATCGGTGCACAGCGGACCGATGGCGGTTAACAGGCCGAGAATTAACGCCCAGGAGAGGGAGATGCGCGGCATAAAAACTCCTTTAGCATACCGGGCGTTGCCGCCCGGTTGATATTGATTTAGCTGGCGCCGCCTCCCAGCGACTGCCAGAGCGTGATGCGGTTTTCCAGATCGGTTTGTTGCAGCGATATCAGCGTCGCCTGCGCCGACCACAGCGTGCGCTGGGCGGTCAGGACCGACAGATAATCGCCGACGCCGGTCTGATAACGCCTCAACGCAATATCCAGCGACGTCTGCTCGGCGGCGACGTACTGCCGCTGGGCATCCAGCTGCTCGCTCAGCGTTTCCCGGCGCGCCAGCGCATCGGCCACGTCTTTAAAGGCGCTCTGGATACTCTTCTCGTAGGTGGCGATCAATCCCTTTTTCTCCGCTTCCGCGTAGCGCAGCTGGGCCAGATTGCTGCCGCCGGTAAACAGCGGCAGGCTAATCGACGGGGCGAACGACCACACCTGCATTCCGTGACTGAACAGGGAAGATAGCGCATCGCTGCCCACGCCAGCGCTGGCGGTCAGGGAGATGGTCGGGAAGAAATTGGCTCGCGCCGCGCCGATATCCGCATTGGCGCTCTTCAGGTTATGCTCCGCTTCCTGGATATCCGGGCGGCGGAGCAGCACCGACGAGGATACGCCGGCCGGTACCAGGCTAATGCTGTGGTCGCCGAGGCTTTCCAGGGTACCGGGCAGCAGGCTGTCGGGCACGGTTTCACCGGCCAGTAAATTGAGCGCGTTTTTGTCCTGCGCCACCTGGGTGCGATAGCTGGCGACGCTGGCACGCGCCTGCTGGTAAACGCTTTCGGCATCGCTGAGGTCGCCCGCGGAAGCGGTGCCTACCGCCATCTGGCGGGCAACAATTTTGCGTGAGTTCTCTGCGCTGGCCAGGGTCTGCTGGGCCAGCGCCAGATTGCTGTTATCCGCCGCGAGCGTGACCCATGCGGTGGTCAGATCGGCAATCATCGTCAGGCGCGTATTCTGCGCGGTGTATTCGCTGGCAAGCCAGGTCTCCCGTGCCGCCCGCGATAAACTCTGATTCTTACCAAACAGATCCAGCTCGAAGCTGGAGACCGCGCCGTCGGCCTCTGAGGATGAGGTGAGGCCGCTGGCGACAGTTTTACTGCGGGTATGGCTCAGTTCGGCGTCAACGGTGGGGAACAGCGATGCGCGGGTTTCGCCATACTGCGCCCGAGCGGCCTCAATGTCGGCAATCGCTTTCTGCAGATCGCGGTTGCTGGTCAGCGCCATGCTGACCACTTTTTTCAGCCGCGCATCGTTGACAACCTGCTGCCAGCTGCCGACCACCGCAGTGGCTTCACCGTGAGCGCCAGGGAGCGTCGCGGGAACCGGCGCCGCCGGGCGGCTATAGTCCGGATCGAGGGAAACACAGCCTGCGGTCAGGAGCGCAACAAAAACCAGGGTCAAACGAAACATAACTTACTCCTGAGTAGGGCGTTGGCGGGTGAACAGACGCTTCACCAGCACAAAGAACAGGGGAACGAAGAACACTGCCAGCAGCGTTGCGGTCAGGGTGCCGCCGATAATACCGGTCCCGATCGCCACGCGGCTGTTGGCCCCGGCGCCGGTCGCTACCGCCAGCGGCAGGACCCCGGCGATAAACGCCAGCGAGGTCATCACGATAGGACGCAGACGCGTTTGCGCCGCACGTAGCGCCGCGCGCGACAAGGAATAGCCCTCATCGACCGCCGCTTCGGCAAATTCAACAATCAGGATGGCGTTCTTCGACGACAGACCGATGGTGGTCAACAGTGCGACCTGGAAGTAGACATCGTTGCTCAGATCGCGCATCCACGCCGCCAGCGCCGCGCCGAGCAGGCCCAGCGGGATCACCATGATCACCGAGAAGGGGACCGACCAGCTTTCATACAGCGCGGCGAGACACAGGAACACCACCAGAATCGAGATGGCATACAGGCTCATGGCCTGCCCGCTGGCCAGCTTTTCCTGAAGCGACATGCCGCTCCATGCCCAGGTGGTGCCTGCCGGCAGGCTGTTGGCCAGCGCTTCCATTTTTTCCATTGCCGCACCCGAGCTGAAGCCGGAGGCATTCTCACCCTGGATTTCGAAGGCCGTGGCGCCGTTGTAGCGCACCAGGCTTTCCGGGCCATATTGCCAATGGGTGGTGGCAAAGGCGGAGAACGGCGTCATGCTGTCATTGCTGCTGCGTACGAACCATTTACCGAGATCGGACGGCACGGCGCGGGCGTCGCTTTCTCCCTGGATGTAAACCTTCTTCACGCGTCCGCGATCGATAAAATCGTTGACGTAGGTGCCGCCCCATGCGCTGGAGAGCGTGTCGGTGACATCGCTCAGCGACAGTCCCAGGGAAACGGCTTTGTCATTGTCGATATCGACCTGCAGCTGCGGCATTTGCGGCAGGTCGTTGGCGCGGACCGACTGGAGTTCCGGACTTTGGTTGGCGGCAGCCAGTAGCTGGCTGCGCATTTTCATCAGGCTATCGCGATCGGTGCCGCCGCTGGCCATCAGTTCAAAGGTAAAGCCGTTGCTCTGCCCCAGACCGTCCACCGACGGCGGGGTCATGGCAAACAGCGAGGCGTCGCGAATACTGCTCAGATCCCGGGTGGCGCGCAGGGCAATGGCCTGGGCGGTGTTCTCGGCGCCTTTACGCTCGGACCAGTTTTTCAGCGACACGAAGGCCATCCCGGCGTTTTGTCCGCTGCCGCTGAAGTTAAAGCCATCGACGGTGAAAATAACGTTGGTATTGGCTTTTTCTTTGCTGAGGAACCAGTCGGTCACCTGGCGGCGTACCTCGGCGGTACGCACGGCGGTGGCGCCCGCCGGGAGGGTGTACTGAACCATAATTTCACCCTGATCCTCTACCGGCAGGAAGCTTCCCGGCAGCTTCCACATCGCCAGCGCCATGGTGCCGCAGATCAGCACAAAGGCGCCCATCATCATGGCAGAGCGGCGCAGCCCGCCGAGCACGCGATGCTGATAGCCCTGTTCGGTACGGCCCCACAGGCGGTTAAACGCCCCGAAGAACCCTTTGGTATGCGGCTTAGAGTGGGAGAGCAGCGCGCCACACAGCGCCGGCGTTAGGGTGAGAGCCACCACCACCGACAGCATCATCGCCGAGATAATGGTCACCGAGAACTGGCGATAAATCACGCCGGTCGAGCCGCCAAAGAAGGCCATCGGTAAGAATACCGCCGACAGCACCAGCGCAATCGCGATCAGCGCCCCGGAGATTTCGCCCATCGATTTTTCGGTAGCTTCACGGGCGGGCAGGCCCTCGTCGCGCATAATACGCTCGACGTTTTCCACCACCACGATGGCGTCATCCACCAACAGGCCGATGGCCAGTACCATCGCAAACAGGGTCAGGGTGTTGATGGAGTAGCCGAACAACGCCAGTACGCCAAAGGTCCCCAGCAGCACGACCGGCACCGCCACCGCCGGAATCAGCGTGGCGCGGAAGTTTTGCAGGAACAGGTACATCACGCAAACCACCAGAATGATGGCTTCAAACAGCGTTTGAATAACATCTTCAACCGAGATTTTGATGAACTCGGTGCTGTCTTTCGGATAGGCGATATCGTAGCCCTGCGGCATCTGCCGCTGATATTCAGCAATTTTACTTTTCACGCGCGTGGCGGTATCCAGCGCGTTGGCGCCCGGGGCCATCATCACCGCGATACCGGCGGCCGGGTGGCCGTTGAGGTTTGAGGTGGCGGTGTAATCTTCGCTGCCCATCTCAACGCGAGCGACGTCGCCCAGACGCACCACCGAGCCATCTGACTTGCTCTTGACGATAATGTTTTTGAACTGATCGACGGTTTGCAGCCGTGACTGGGCGCGGACGGTGGCGGTCAGCTGCTGCGCGCTGGATGACGGCAGCGCGCCGATTTTGCCCGCGGAAATTTGCACGTTCTGCGCTTCAATCGCCGTTTGTACATCGGAAGGCATCAGCGCGTAGGAGGCCAGTTTGGTTGGATCCATCCAGATACGCATCGCGTATTCTGCGCCGAAAACGCGCAGGCTACCGACGCCCTCAACGCGCGCCAGCGGGTCCTGCATGTTACTGACCAGCCAGTCGGAGATATCGGAGCTGGTGGCTTTGTTATTTTTATCGTACACCGCGAGGATCAGCAGGAAGTTACTTTGCGATTTCACTACCGTGACGCCGGACTGCTGCACCTCGCTCGGCAGGCGTGATTCCGCCTGCTGGACTTTGTTCTGCACCTGCACCTGGGCGGTATCCGGGTCGGTCCCCTGCTCGAAGGTGACGGTAATATCTACCGAGCCGTCAGAGCTGCTGGTGGAGGTGAAATAGAGCAGGTTATCCAGCCCGGTCAGCTGCTGTTCAATGACCTGAGTGACGCTGTTTTCCAGGGTTTCCGCAGAGGCCCCGGTATAGGTGGCCGAGATTTTTACCGCCGGAGGGGCGACGTCAGGATATTGCGCCACCGGCAGCGTCTGGATGGCGAGCACCCCGGCGAGCATGATCAGAATGGCGATAACCCAGGCGAAAACCGGGCGACGCACAAAGAAGCGGGAAAACATCAGGCGTTGCCTCCGTCATTGTTGACTTCGACGGCTTTGACCTGTTGGCCAGCAGCGACTTTGCTGGTGCCTTCAACGATCAGCTTATCGCCGCTTTTCAGGCCGTTCACCACCAGCCATTTGTCGCCGTATGCGTCACCGGTTTCGACTTCCCTTTGCTCTACTTTGCTGTTGCTATCGACGACGAGCGCGGTGGCATTGCCTTTGGCATCACGGGTGATGCCTTGCTGTGGCGCCAGGATCGCATCGTCCATCACTCCTTCATCGACGTGGGCGCGCACGAACATTCCCGGTAACAAGACATGCTGCGGGTTGGGGAAGACTGCGCGCAGCGTGACCGAACCGGTGGATTCGTCCACCGCCACTTCGGTCAACGCCAGATGCCCTTTTTCGCTGTAGGTGCTGCCATCTTCCAGGGTCAGCGACACGCTAAGCGTATTGTCGTTGGTCGCCAGCGCTTGTTTGCGCAGGCGCAGCAGATCGACGCTGGAGCGGGTGAGATCGACATACATGGTGTCCAGCCCACGGATCGTCGCCAGGGCGGTATCCTGGTCGGCGGAAACCAGTGCGCCGGGGGTGACGGAAGAGATGCCGATCCGTCCGGCAATCGGCGCGGTAACGGTGGTCCAGTTCAGGTTAATCCGCGCGCTCTCCAGCGCCGCCTTTTTCGACTCCACGCTGGCTTTGTCCTGATTGCAGGTGGAGATAGCATCGTCGGCATCCTGACGGGAAACGCCGTTGTCCTTCACCAACGCCGCGTAGCGCTGGGCTTTCTGACAGTCGGATGTCACCAGCGACTGGGCCTGCTTGAGCGCGGCGGCGGCTTCGTTATAGGCCGCGCGATAGCTGGCGGGGTCGATTTGATACAGCGCCTGGCCGGCTTTTACCCTATCGCCCTCGGTGAACAGGCGTTTTTGAATGATGCCGCCCACCTGCGGACGCACTTCGGCGCTGAGTGAGGCCGTGGTACGACCGGTCAGTTCGCTGATCACGGAAACGGGCTGGCTTTTCAGCGTGACGACGCCCACTTCCGGCGTCATCTGTGGTGGGGCTGATGTTTGGGCATTATCGCATCCGCTCAGGATGAATAAGGCCGCTGCGATGGGGATTATGGTATATTTCATTATATTTTTCTCAGGATGAACGACGTCCTCCCCGCTAATTAAATAGCAGGGTTCAGGCCAGCGGGTGACGCATTTCCGATAAACGGAAACGACAAAAAGGGAATTTAAAATTCCCTGTTTATTAATTGCAGTTAATTATTTATCCATTAGCAACATAGCGGTTATTTCCCGATAAAGTTTCTCGAGGACTTCTGGTGCCACCGTTTGTGGAACAAGACGCCGGTAAATCGTCCCTTCCATCATTACCGCGGTGATCTCAACGCAGCAGCGGATGCGTTCGTCGCTCAGATGCGGGTGCGCTTTGCGTATATGCGCGCAGGCGTTGGCAAACATGCGCTTGTCGGCTTCCACCATCATGGCCGCGATTTGCGGGTTGCGGGTCGCTTCGGCGGCCATTTCCAGCATCAGCGCGTCATCATCTTCATCCAGGGTCTGTCGCCAGGCGAGCAGCCGCGGAATTTGGTCCGTCTGCGTTTTTCCGTCCATCTCGGCAATACGATAATCGATGATGCGGCGGATCATTTCCGCAATAATGGCGTCTTTACTGGCGAAGTAGCGGTAGATTTGCCCGACGCTCAGCTTCGCCTCGCTGGCGATCTGCGCCATGCTGGCTCCGTGAAAACCATGACGACGAAAGCAGTGACGTGCGGCAGCGATGATTTCATCCTGCCGGATCTTTTGCCGGGCGGCCAGGGCGTTGCTCATGGTTTTCTCCGTGGTGACATAAAGTGAGAATGATCATTCTCATTTTTCCTTCATTATACGTTTCCAGCGGATGATGGAAAGGTTTTTTTAATTAAAAATAAGCCCGGAAAATTTAGACAGGAAATAATGGAGAAAATAAGTATTTTTTGTGAAAGTAAGCGCAGAGATATCTTCATAATATTGAATTAAGGAGAATACCGATGGCATTGATTATAACGAAAAGTATTAATCCAGCGGATCAGGAGGAGTTGCTGGCAGGATTACGTGAATACAACCTGCGCTATCTGGATGCGACGCAGTTTGCTGACCTGGGCGTCTACTTCCGTGATGAGGCCGGGGTCATGTTGGGCGGTTTGATTGCCAAAAGAAAGGCCAACTGGCTCTGTATTGAGTATTTGTGGGTCAGTGAAGCTTCGCGCGGCAGCGGGCTGGGCGGCGAACTGATGCGCGCGGCGGAAAAGCAGGCGCGCGAGGAGGGCTGTCGCCATGTTCTGGTCGATACCTTCAGCTTCCAGGCCCTGCCGTTTTATCAAAAGCAAGGCTATCAGCTGCAGATGTCGCTTCCTGATTTTCCGCACGTCGGGATGGCGCGCCACTACCTGTCGAAAGCGCTGTAGCTCCGGCGGGCAGCCGATAGCGCGTGGCTTAACCGGCAATTCCCTGGCGGATCAGCGTCAGCGCGTGGCTGACAATGGTCTGTCGGGAGACGGAGGCTAAGCGTGTGTCGGTACGCAGGCGGGAGAAAGGCACCAGAACCAGGCTAATCAGGGTGGTGAACAGCAGCTCCGGCGACAGGGCCGGGTTGAGTTTACCC
Source organism: Klebsiella planticola ATCC 33531 (assembly GCF_000735435.1). Lineage (GTDB taxonomy): Bacteria > Pseudomonadota > Gammaproteobacteria > Enterobacterales > Enterobacteriaceae > Klebsiella > Klebsiella planticola. The sequence goes on from NZ_JMPP01000014.1 coordinate 126,214, forward strand.
TCTTCCTGCCAGCGCTTCACCGTTGCCAGCATCCGGTGGTATTTATCATCGCCAAAGCGCGCGTGCATATGCTGGCGAAGTATCGGCATCTCGCCAATCACCTCCTGCATCCACAGCGGCGCAAACCAGTTGTGCTTCTCCGCCAGCGTCCCCAGTGCCTCGATCAGCAAGGTGAAAGCGGTCACCGGATCTTCCGGATGTTCGATAAAAATCTGGCCTATCTCACTGCGCAAAGGCATGAAGCGCTCTTCCAGCAACTGGTCTACTAACGCTTCCCGCGAGCTGAAATAGTAGTGCAGCATCGCCGGCGTCACGCCGGCTTCTTTGGCAATGGCATTGAGCGAAGTATGGGCGATCCCCTGACGGGCAAACAGCATCAGCGCAATATCCATAAGCTGCTCGCGACTGGCCGTGCCGGGTTTTTTACCCCGCGGGCGGCCCGGGCGGCGAGGGACATCATTGTCTTTTTGTGCGGCCATTTCTTGATCCTCTCTTGACGGGATTCATCATTTCCCTAAATATTAATTATACATTTAATTAATTTCAAGCGAGTGATGTGATGACGTCTCAAGTCGCGACCCAACCGGCACCGTCGATCCGTCTGCTGTTTAGCGCGCTGATGCTGGTTATGCTGTTGTCGGCCCTGGATCAGACCATTGTGTCGACGGCGCTACCCACGATTGTTGGTGAGCTTGGGGGGCTGGATAAGCTCTCCTGGGTGGTCACCGCCTATATTCTCAGCTCGACGATTGTCGTACCGCTGTACGGTAAATTTGGCGATCTGTTTGGCCGCAAAATTGTGCTCCAGGTTGCGATCGTGCTGTTCCTGGTCGGTTCCGCGCTGTGCGGCGTCGCGCAGAATATGACGCAGCTGGTGCTGATGCGTGGGCTACAGGGGCTGGGCGGCGGCGGCCTGATGGTGATCAGCATGGCGGCGGTGGCCGACGTGATCCCACCGGCCAACCGCGGTCGCTATCAGGGGCTGTTCGGCGGGGTATTCGGCCTGGCGACGGTGATCGGGCCGCTCATCGGTGGCTTCCTGGTCCAGCACGCTTCATGGCGCTGGATTTTCTATATCAACCTGCCGCTGGGGCTGTTTGCGCTGCTGGTGATCGGCGCGGTTTTCCACAGCAGCAATAAACGTAGCCAGCATCAGGTTGACTGGCTGGGCGCGATTTACCTGAGTATGGCGCTGCTGTGTATCATTCTCTTCACCTCTGAAGGCGGCAGCGTGCGCGCGTGGAACGACCCGCAGCTGTGGTGCATTCTCGCCTTCGGCGTGGTGGGGGTTATCGGCTTTATTTATGAAGAACGGATCGCCGCAGAACCGATTATCCCGCTCTCCCTCTTTCGCAATCGCAGCTTTCTGCTGTGCAGCCTGATTGGCTTTGTCATCGGGATGTCGTTGTTTGGCTCGGTCACCTTCCTGCCGCTCTATCTGCAGGTGGTGAAGGCGGCGACGCCGACCGAAGCCGGGATGCAGCTCATTCCGTTGATGGGCGGGCTGTTGATGACGTCGATCGTCAGCGGGCGCATTATCAGCCGCACTGGCCGGTACCGCATATTCCCGATTCTTGGCACGTTGTCAGGTATGGTGGGGATGGTGCTGCTGACGCGTATTACCATTTACTCGCCGATGTGGCAGCTGTATCTGTTTACCGCCGTGCTGGGGATGGGCCTGGGACTGGTGATGCAGGTGCTGGTGCTGGCGGTACAGAACGCCATGCCGGCGCAGATGTACGGCGTGGCGACCTCTGGCGTGACGCTGTTCCGTTCGATCGGCGGTTCCATCGGGGTGGCGCTGTTCGGCGCGGTGTTCACCCACGTTCTGCAAAACAACCTGCAGCGTCTGCTGCCGGAAGGAACGGCGCTGCCGCGGGCGCTGAATCCTGCCGCGGTGCAGAACCTGCCGTCAGAGATCCGCCTCGATTATCTCGATGCCTTTGGCTCGGCGATACATGCCGCATTCCTGATGGCAGCCTGCATCATGGCGGTCGCTTTCCTGCTCTCATGGCTGCTGAAAGAGGCGCCGCTGAAAACGGTGGCGAGCTAGCGGGTTGCCGCGATGCGCGCCAGCGCCTGGCGCAGCATCGGGGTGGCGAAATCGATAAACTTCCGCAACTTAAGAGGTGCCAGCCCGCGGGCGGTATACAGCAGGTGTACCGGCGCAGGCTCCGGTTCCATCGCTTCCAGTATCAGCGTCAGTTCACCGCACGCCAGACCATCGATGGCCTGGTAGTGCAGCAGGCGCGCCGCGCCGGCCCCCAGTCGCGCGGCGTCGGCGGCGCTTTCCGGAGTGGTCACGCAGAGCGCCGGCTGAAGCACTACGTGCCGGTCTTCCGCCATCGGCGCCTTAAACCGCCAGCCGCGATAGGGCATCGGTGATTCAATGCCAATGGCCGGCAGTGTGCTCAGCTCACGCGGGCGCTGCGGGTATCCGTGCTTCTCCAGCAGCGCCGGGTGGGCGCAGGTGACAATACGCATCTCGCCCAGGCGGGTGGCAACCATTCCGCTATCAGGTAGCGTACCGATACGCACCGCGAGATCGATATGGTCGTCGACCAGGTCGGCATTACGATCGCTGAGCAGTAAACGGACGCGAATTTGCGGGTAAAGGGCGAGAAAAGCGGTGACAACCGGCAAAACATGCTGTCGGCCAAACATCGTCGGAGCCGCGATCGTCAGCTCACCCTTCGGCTGCTGATATTCCCCCGCCGCCTGGCGCTCGGCCTGGTCAACCTCTTCGAGAATCCGCCGTGCGGCGGCGACATAATCGATACCGGCATCGGTCAGCGTCAGCTTGCGGGTGGTGCGGAGCAGCAGGCGCACGCCGAGCGTGCTTTCCAGCTCGGCAATATGGCGGCTGATGGTGGTCAACGGCGTATTCAGCGCCCGCGCCGCCGCCGACATGCTGCCCAGTTCAGTGACTTTTACCAGCAGCGCCATGGCGCTCAAGCGATCCATAATTATCCCGTTTTCCGGAAAGATGATTGTCAGTATCGCAGTATTATCATTTATGGCGGCAGAGTCCATGATGAGCGCAGTCACAGCGCGTTCGGAGGATCTATGCCGGGGGACTTTCTCGATATTGCCATCACGCCTGATGTGATGGACGTTCAACATGAAATGGGAAGCGATGGTCTGTGGCAGTCGCCGTATCGCCAGCGCAGGGGAGAACGTTTCGGCGCCAGCGAAGAGGAGATGATCGCCACCCGCGACAGTTTTTATCTGGCAACGTTATCGCAAACCGGCTGGCCCTACATCCAGCATCGCGGCGGGCCGCCGGGTTTTCTCCATCTGCTGGATGACGCCACCCTGGCGATGGCGGATTTTGGCGGCAACCGGCAGTACATCACCACCGGCAACCTGCGCGGCAGCGACCGGGCCTGCCTGTTTTTGATGGATTACCCGCGCCGCGCCAGGCTGAAAATCTATGCCACCGTCGAGGTGCTGGCGAAGGACGATGATCCCGGGCTGTTGGCTCGGGTCACGCCGGACAATTACCGCGCCCGGGTGGAGCGCCTGTTTCGCTTTCATCTGCAGGCGTTTGACTGGAACTGTCCGCAGCACATAACGCCGCGCTACAGCGCCCGACAGGTGGCGGAGTACAGCCAGACGCTGCAGCAGCGTATCCAGGCGCTGGAGCAGGAAAATCTGAAGCTACAACAACAGTTAACGTTAAAAGGAGAACGACCATGACCGAAGTTCGCCCGCCGCTACCGCCGTTTACCCGGGAAAGCGCGCTGCAAAAGGTTCGCGCCGCCGAAGATGGCTGGAACAGCCGCGACGCGCAAAAAGTGGCGCTGGCCTATACGGCCGACAGCCAGTGGCGCAACCGCAGTGAGTTTGTCCATGGGCGTGCGGAAATCATCGGCTTCCTGACGCGAAAATGGCAAAAGGAGCAGCAGTACCGGCTGATTAAGGAGCTGTGGGCGTGGAACGATAACCGTATTGCCGTGCGTTTCGCCTATGAATGGTGTGATGACAGCGGCAGCTGGTTCCGCTCATATGGCAATGAAAACTGGGAGTTTGATGAGCATGGCCTGATGCATACCCGCTACGCCTGCATTAACGATCTGCCGATTGCCGCGCGGGATCGCCTGTTCCATTGGCCCCAGGGGCGCCGCCCCGATGACCATCCGGGGCTGAGCGAGCTGGGGCTATAAACAGGCGATGTGACGGGTTAATCGGCTTTCGGGAAGTCGACGACCGTATCATTCACCCGGTTCACCATATTGGTGAACAGAATGGCGCTCACCGCGCTGATAATCTCAATCACCTGCTGGTCGCCGAAGCCAGCGTTACGCAGTGCGCTGACGTCGGCTTCCGGGAGCGTACCGCGAGTGCGCACCAGGGTCTGGACAAACTTGACCAGCGCATCGAGACGGGCATCATCAGTAAACTCGCCGCGGCGCAGGGCATGGATTTGCTCGCCGCTGTAACCCGCTTTTTTCGCCATTAAGGTATGCGCCGCCAGGCAGTAATCGCAGCCGGTGGCCTCGCTCACGGCCAGGTTAATCGCTTCCAGCTGTTTGGCATTCAGGCTGCTTTTACTCAGCATCGCGTTATGCGCCAACGCCTGCTGCAATGCCGCCGGTGAATGACCGCCAATGGTCAGATAGGCATTGGGCACTTTACCCATCGCTTTTTTGATCGCACCGAAAATTTCTGCGGCTTTACCGGTGACGTCTTGTTCACGAATATCAGCTAAACGGCTCATGGTGTGCTCCTGTGTCTGTGAGGGTGTGATGTGGCAATGGCGACATGTTAGGGACAGGCGGCGTGCTAGACTGAGGCTCTTCGTCTCATTTTTTTGTCTTATCGTCTCAGGAGTGGCATGGACAGTCTCAGTCATCTGTTGGCGCTGCTGGCGCCGCGCTGCGAAGTGAATCTGCACTGCCGGTTTGGCGGTCGCTGGCAGGCCGGGCATGAGCAAATGCGCAGCGGCGTAGTGCCCTGGCATTTTGTGTTGCGTGGCGAGGGGCGGCTGACGGTCGGCAGGCAAACCCGGCAGATGCGGGCGGGCGATGTCATCTTGCTCCCGCACGGCTCGCCGCATCTGATGGAAAGTCTGGTGGAGTGGGGGCAGATTCTGCCCGTCGCCCACCGCTTTAACGGGACCCTGACCGAGGTCCGAACCGCTACCGACCACGATGCGCTGGAGATGCTGTGCGGCGAATTTTACTTCGGCCCGCACGTCAGCTGGTTATTTGCGGAACCGGCTGACTTGATTCATCTGCACACCGACGAGCGGGCGGAGTGCCCGGAGCTGGAGCTGCTGCTTAACGTGCTGGTACGGGAGTGCCTGATGGCGCGCCCCGGCGGCGGGGCTATCGTGCGTAGCCTCGGCGACACGCTGCTGGTTTTGCTGCTGCGTACGCTACTGGGCAGCGAAGCGCCGCCGGAAGGGCTGCTGCGGCTGATGAGCGATGAACGGCTGATGCCCGCTGTTTTCGCGGTGCTGGAGACGCCGGAGCAGCCCTGGACGCTGGAGAGCATGGCCGCCCGCGCTTTTTTATCGCGCGCGACCTTCGCCCGGCACTTTGCCCGTGCTTATCACCTCACGCCGCAGGCCTGGCTTTCGCAGCTGCGGATGGCGATGGCTGCGCGCCTGCTGCGCGTGGAGCGGCAGACCAACCTTGATGTGATTGCCGGGCGCTGTGGGTTTCAGTCGCAGGCCTCGTTCTCGAAGGCGTTTAAAAAACTGTATGGCGTGACGCCTGGGGAGTGGCGGCGTCGGTAAGCGGCTGTGGCGCCGAGGCTGGTCGTGACGGCCGGTGCCGCAGCGGCGTAAACACAACATTGTCGTCCGGTTTCCGGTTGTGACGCGCGGGCCAGCATCCGCCGTATCATTACCAAACCGGAGGAATTATGGATTTCGCACAACAACAGCAACAGGCGACGCCTGGGCTGCTGGCGCATGAAGCCAAACACCGGTAGATGATTTTATTTCCGGTTGCTGTTTTTGCAGTTTAAAACCTGACCATAAAGTCGTTATAGTTTCGGACGAAAAATAATAACGACTTCTATGGACTGACAGGGTAAAAATGATGAAATTGCGTTTACGGACAGCCGCCGCCGTGGTGCTGGCGGGTCTGCTGCTGGCAGGCTGCGACCAGAAAGGCAGCGATGCGAAACACATTAAAGTCGGCGTCATCAACGGCGCGGAACAGGATGTAGCGGAAGTGGCTAAAAAGGTCGCCAAAGAGAAATATGGTCTGGATGTCGAGCTGGTGGGCTTTAGCGGTTCGCTTCTGCCTAACGAAGCGACGAACGCCGGCGATCTGGATGCTAACGTCTTCCAGCACCGGCCGTTCCTGGCGCAGGATAATAAAGCGCACGGCTACCATCTGGTGGCGGTCGGCAACACCTTCGTGTTTCCTATGGCGGGCTATTCACGCAAAATAAAATCAGTGGCCGATCTGCAAGACGGGGCGACTATCGCCATTCCGAACGATCCCACCAACCTGGGCCGCGCGTTACTGCTGTTGCAAAAAGAGCAGCTGATTACCCTGAAGGCAGGGACTGGCCTGCTGCCTACGGCGGTCGATATCACCGCCAACCCGCGTCACCTGAACATTATGGAGCTGGAAGGGGCGCAGCTGCCGCGCGTGCTGGACGACCCGAAAGTGGATGTGGCGATTATCAGCACCACTTATCTTCAGCAGACCGGTCTCTCGCCGGTGCATGACGGGATTTTTATTGAAGATAAAAACTCGCCGTACGTGAATATCATCGTGGCCCGCGAAGAGAATAAAGACGCGGAAAACGTGAAGGAATTTATGCAGTCCTATCAGTCGCCGGAAGTGGCAAAGGCGGCAGAGACTATCTTTAACGGTGGTGCGGTTCCCGGCTGGTAATCGTCAACACAAGGAGAGGTGAATATGGTCCGGCAGCGTCAGGCGGATTTACTGCTGGTAGCCGCTACGGTTATCGCCGCATGTGGGTGGATATTTTCTCGCGAAGCCATCGCCGGAATGCCGGTTTTCGCCTTCCTCGGGCTGCGTTTCTTTTTTGCGGCGCTGCTGCTGCTGCCGTTTTGTCGCGGCTTTCACGTTGAGAGGCGACACTGGCGGCAGATGACGATCGGCGGGCTGTGGTTTGCGCTGAACCTGTGTCTGTGGATCTACTCGGTTTCGACCACCGCCTCGCTGGGCGAGGGGGCGTTTATCATGAGCCTGTCGATGCTGTTTGTGCCGCTCACCGCATGGGTGATGATGAAAACACGCCCTGCCCGGGCATACTGGGAGTGCCTGCCGGTCGCGATCGTCGGCCTCGGGCTGCTCAGTCTGCATATGCCGATTGCCTTCCACCCTAGCCAGGGCTGGTTTCTGCTGACCGCGCTGGTGCAGTCGATCTGGTTTTGCTACACCAGCCGCTGCGCCCGCGATGTGCCCCTGATCCCGCTGACCACCGTGCAACTGGCGATTACCGGGGTCGTTGGGCTGGGGATCTCCGCCGCTGTCGAAACCTGGGACCAGCCGTTCACGCTGCCCACTTTCGGCTGGCTGCTGGCCAGTATTGTTATCGCCACCAGTCTGCGTTTCGGCCTGCAAATGAAGGGGCAGAAGTACGCGGCGGTGGCGAGCGCTGCGATTATCATGGTGCTGGAGCCGCTGTTGACGGTCATTGCCGCCGCGCTGTGGTACGGCGAACAGCTGCCGTTGCAAAAGATTATTGGCGGTATGCTGATCCTGGTGGCGCAGCTGTGGTTCCGCTGGCGGATGCTCAGGCCGTTACGCTAAACCGTTATGCTGCTGCGCCATCAGATGCAGCAGCGGCACCAGCGACAGCCCGTCAGGCATCTCGCCGCGGGCGATCAGCTGGCTGATTTCGGCGAAGGTAAACCAGCCTGTTTCCATCACCTCATCCTGATCCTCATCCATTCCGACATACGTCAGATCGCGCGCAAGCCAGGTGATAAACAGCTGGTCGCTGCTGCCGTAGGAGGGGTTGTAGCGGATAATTTCTGTGGCCTGTTTCGCCTGATAGCCGGTCTCTTCCCGTAGCTCGCGCAGGGCCGCCGCGCGCGGCTCTTCCCCTTCATCAATACCGCCGGACGGAATAGCCCATACCACCTTATCGATCAGATACCGATAGTGGCGGATCAGCAGCACTTTGTCCTGCTGCATGGCGACAATCCCCACCGCCGGACGCGGGTAATGGACAGAGTAAAAATCGCGGCGCTCGGCGTCGGTGACATCGATGGCCACTTTACGCATGCTGAACCACGGAGTTTGCGCAATCACTTCGGCGTCGTGCATATCGGCGGCGCTTAGTCTCTTTTTCATCGTAGCCACTTCCTCAGAAAACCAGTGTTCAGGACACCATAGCCTGGGGCGGATGGCAACCGCAGAAAGTTGGCCCAATCTCATCGAACATTGCCCAAATGCCCATATTGCGCCAGGCTGGTGGGACGTACGATGTTCGCCAGATAACCGCGAAGAGGAGTGAACATCATGAAAATGACCCAGATCCGTAACTCAACTCAGCTTATTGAATATGCAGGGAAAAAGTTCCTGATTGACCCGATGCTGGCGGATCGTGGCGCCTGGCCGGGATTCCCGGGCACCGCCCGCGCAGCGCTGCGTAATCCGTTGGTCGGGCTGCCTTTTTCCCTGAAAACTATCATTGATGTCGATGCGGCGATCGTCACCCATACGCATGATGATCATTGGGATGAGGCGGCGATCGCCGCGATCCCGAAAACGCTGCCGGTTTTTGTGCAGCATGACGGTGATGCCGGGCTGCTGCGTGGACAGGGATTTCAGGATGTCCGTCTGCTGTCGGAAGAGAGCGAGTTTGCCGGCGTCCGTTTACAGAAAACCACCTCCGGGCAGCATGGTAGCGACCGCACCTATGCCGTACCGGCTATGGCGGAGCGGCTGGGCGAAGCCTGCGGCGTGGTGTTTCGCCATCCGCAGGAGAAGACGCTGTGGCTGGTCGGCGATACCATCTGGCGTCCTGAAATTGCGGCCGACATGCTACGGCTACGTCCCGATGTCGTGGTACTGAATGCCGGGTACGCGCACGTGATTGGATTCGGGCCGATTATCATGGGCAAAGAAGATGTGCTGAAAACCCATTTCACCCTGCCAGAGGCGAAAATTGTCGCCATCCATCTTGAGGCGGTCAATCACTGCCTTTTGAGCCGCGAGGAGCTGCGCGAATACGTGGCGGATAATCAGATTGCCGATTCTGTCAGCATCCCGCAGGATGGGGAAAGTATGATCTTTTAAGCCCGCCGCGGGGAACGGAGAGGATGATGAAATTAACCGATGTCGCGATTGTTGCCGTGGACGGGTTCAGCCCTTTTCACTACTCGGTTCCCTGCATGTTGTTTGGCGATAGCGTCTCGGAAACGAAACGCTTTAACCTGCAGATTTGCGCCGAACGGCCGGGATTGTTGACCGCGCGCGACGGTTTTGCGCTCAACGCCAGCGCAGATTTCACCGCCCTTGAGCAGGCCGATATCGTGGTGGTGCCTTACTGGGGAGCGGTGCATCAGCGTCCGCCCCAGTCGCTGCTGGATAGCCTGGTACGGGCAAGGGAGAACGGCGCTGAAATCGTCGGGCTGTGCCTCGGTGCCTTTGTTCTCGGCTATGCCGGGCTGCTGGACGGCAAACGGGCGGCGACCCACTGGGAGTTTGAACAGGCATTTCAGCAGCAGTTTCCCGAGGTGCAGCTGGATATCAACGCGCTGTACGTTGATGACCAGCGGATCATTACTTCAGCGGGCACCGCGGCGGCGCTCGACTGCTGCCTGTATATCATTCGCCAGCGTTTCGGCAGCCTCGCGGCGAATCAAATCGCCCGGCGTATGATCGTGCCGCCCCATCGTGAAGGGGGCCAGGCGCAGTTTATCGCCCAGCCGGTACCGAAAAATACCCGCGACGCGCGGATTAACGGCCTGCTGGAGTATCTCCAGCAGCATATCGCCGAGCCGCACAACCTCGACTCGCTGGCGCAGGTGGTGGCGATGAGCCGCCGTACGCTGACTCGTCACTTTACCCGGGCTACCGGCATGAGCATTGCCGACTGGCTGACCATTGAACGTCTACGGCGCAGTCAGCTCCTGCTCGAGGAGGGGAATATGCCCGTCGAGCAGGTGGCGGAGAGCGTTGGATTCCGCTCCGCCGTGACCTGGCGCCAGCAGTTTAAATCCCGCTTTGGCGTCAGCCCGGCGGAGTGGCGGCGCACCTTTCGCCGCGGCATTTAGCCGGCGAGCGTCGCGCTGTCGATCACGAAGCGATATTTGACATCGCCTTTGACCATCCGCTCCCAGGCTTCGTTGATCTGATCGCCGCGAATCAGCTCAATATCGGCGACGATGCCGTGTTCGGCGCAGAAATCGAGCATCTCCTGGGTTTCCGGGATCCCGCCAATCATCGAACCGGCAATCGCACGACGGCGAAATATCAGATTAAACACTTCCGGCGAAGGATGCGGGCTGGCCGGCGCGCCGACCAGGGTCAGGGTGCCATCGCGTTTGAGCAAGGTGGTGAAGGCATCGAGGTTGTGCGGTGCCGCCACGGTGTTGAGGATGAAATCGAAGCTTTTCACGTGGGCGGCCATTTCGTCCTCGTTGCGTGAGACAACCACCTCATCCGCGCCCAGCGCTTTTGCCGCTTCCCGCTTCGATTCTGAGGTGGTAAAGGCCACCACGTGGGCGCCCATGGCGTGGGCCAACTTAATTCCCATATGTCCCAACCCGCCAATACCTACGATGCCGACTTTTTTTCCCGGCCCGACGTTCCAGTGGCGCAGCGGAGAGTACGTGGTGATCCCCGCGCAGAGCAGCGGCGCCACGGCGGCAAGTTGGGCTTTCGGATGGCGCACGTGCAGCACGTAGCGTTCGTGCACCACAATCTGCTGCGAATAACCGCCGAGAGTGTGTCCGGGCGCGTCTGCCGTGGGGCCGTTGTAGGTGAGAATCATATGGTCGCAGTAATTTTCCAGCCCTGCTTCGCACTCTTCACACTGTTGACAGCTGTCGACCATACAGCCGACGCCGACCAGATCTCCCACGTTGAATCCCGAGACCTGATTGCCGATGGCGGTCACCTGGCCGACGATTTCATGTCCCGGCACGCAAGGATAGAGCGTACCGGCCCATTCAGATCGCGCCTGATGAAGGTCGGAGTGGCAGACGCCACAGTAATCGATGGCGATCTGCACATCGTGGGGGCCCGGGTCGCGGCGGGAGATAGCCATCGATTTCAGCGGTTGGGTGGCGGAGTACGTACCAATAGCATTGATCTGCATAGCGAAACCTCTTTCTGAATGAACGTGCTGGATGATTCGGAGGGGATGACCTGCTTTTTGGCGGCAACGGTAAGCGTAGCCTGGTCAGCGCGGGGCGTGGGGCGATTAGCTCAGAGTGTTAAACAGACAAAGGGAAAAAGACGGGATAAAAAAGGAAAGGGGCAAAAAGAGGCGGGTTCCCTGCCTGGCAGGGAACCCGCAAGCGTTGAGGCGATTATTCAACCGGCGTCAGATAATCCAGGCGCAGCGGCTCAGCCAGCAGGCTGTCCATTTGCGCGATAAAGGCCTGAAAGTGCGGCAGGGCGATGTGTGCCTCCAGCGCCGCCGGGTCACGCCACGACTCGCGCATGTAGAAGGTGTCCGGCGCATCGCGCAGCTGAAACAGGGCATAATCCAAATTACCCGCTTCCTGACGGGTCGGCTGTAACAGCGCTTTCAGCGCCTGCCGCAGAGCGGCCGTTTGCCCCGGTTTGGCCTTCAGAACCGCAATGACAGATACCGTGTCGTTCGTCATCTTAAAACCCTTCCAGCACGATTTTGCCGACCGCGCGTCCGGTTTCCAGCTGAGTGTGCGCTTTCTGCAGGTTGCTGGCGTTGATTGGACCGTAATGCTCGCCGAGGGTAGTTTTGAGGGTCTTATCGTCAATCAGGGCCGCCACCCGGGTCAGCAGCTGATGCTGGGCCAGCATATCCGGCGTTTCAAACATCGAACGGGTGAACATAAACTCCCAATGCAGCGAAAGGCTTTTGGCCTTCAACGGGCGGGCGTCCAGGGTTTGCGGATCGTCAATCAACGCCAGCTTGCCTTGCGGGGCGAGAGCCGCAATCAGCTGCGCGTAATGTTGCTCAGTATTGTTGAGGCTGGCGACGTGCGTCACGGCGTTGACCCCAATCCGCGCCAGCTCTTCACTGAGCGGCTTGCTGTGATCGATAACGTGGTGCGCCCCGGCATCAAGCACCCATTTCTGGCTTTCCGGGCGCGAAGCGGTGCCGATGATCGTCATACGCGTCAGTTTGCGCGCCAGCTGCGTGAGAATGGAGCCGACGCCACCCGCCGCGCCGACAATCAGCAGCGCGTCCCCGGCGTTGCCGCCTTCCTGCACGCCAAGACGATCGAACAACAACTCCCATGCGGTGATGGCGGTCAGCGGCAGGGCGGCGGCAGAGGCGTTATCCAGCGAGCGCGGCTTCAGGGCGACGATCCGTTCGTCGACGAGCTGAAACTCGCTATTACTTCCCGCGCGCCCCAGCGCACCGGCATACCAGACTTCATCGCCCGGCGCGAACAGGGTGACCGCCTCGCCGACCGATTTTACGACGCCAACCGCATCCCAGCCCAGCACGCGCGGGGTATCGCCGGTAAATCCGGCGCGCACTTTGGTATCCACCGGATTCACGGAAATCGCCTTCACTTCGATGAGCAGGTCATGCCCTGCAGCAACCGGAACCGGTAGCTCGATGGCGCTTAAAAATGGGATGTTACTGCCTTCAGTAGCGGCGCGGGTAATGGCAATCGCTTTCATACACTCTCCGGTTTTAAATGGGGTTTCTGTGGGAATCCATTAATGGTAGACCCCTGGCGGGGAGGGAAAAACGGGGCCCGGGCGATAAGAGTTATATTGAAAAGCTGAAAATCAGCTCCGGGGATAAGCGTCGCGCTATCCGACGCAGATCCCTCAGCGCGGATACGCTGACTTCGCCGGTGGCACGGCGCCAATGCAGAGACTCCCGGGAGGAATATCGCTAAACGATCGCTCCGGGGAATGTGGTTTGTACTTCGCTAATTATGTTTCATATTTGAGAATGTTTTTGTTCCTGTACCACAAATATGAATATCTTCCGCAGGGAATAATAATATTGCGTTATCGCTCAAGGTTTATGCCTTGACTCCTGGCATCCTGCGTGCGATTTTCCCTCTATCAAATAATAAACAGAGTTTCATATCTGGAACGAAAATATAAAAATCTTGCTATTTAATCGATAGTTTCACTGCTGAGACAAAAATAAATAAAAACGCCGATATTAAGCGGCGAGGCTTTTTATCGCTTATTAAAATATAAAGTGAGGGATGTACTATGCGTAAATTAGTTCTTTCGCTGCTGCTGGTCGCCAGCGGCAACGGGCTGGCACAGGCGGACGACGGCAAGCCTTTTCCGCATATCGGCTGGCGCAGCGCGGACAATCTCGCTGGTCTGGATTTCGGCGGCGCGCTGCGGGCCAATTACCGCTATGAAGACTGGAAGGGCAGTAATTATCGTAACCCGCCGCATCTGCGTTTTGATACCTTTCGTATCGACAGCAGCGGCTTTTATAATCATTATTTCTTTGATGCCGGATTCTGGTTCCAGGATCATCGTAAATACGCCGTCGACCGCGCCTATGTAGGATATCGCGTTGATGGTAATAATAATATTCAGCTGGGCATTCCCGGCAAACCTTTCGGTTTGCAGCCCTATCCGCAATTTGGCTGGTCGTACGGCATACCATTTTATTTAGGTTTTGGCGTCAGCGCCGGCAGCGGCATCAACTATCAATATCACGATAATAACTGGTCGCTGGATGTGGCTTATTTTCCGTGGATGGAGCCGGAGAATTTACGCTACGCGCCGGATGTCGGCGATTACGATCGTCTGAAAAACACAATCTATCCTACCCAGCATCAGCAGCATAATGAAAAGCGCGATCAGGTTAATGTGCGTATCGCGCGCAATTTCCACGGCGGCGGCTGGAGTAACGAGCTGGGCGGCTCGCTGGCGCTGGCGCGCCTGCACAACCGCGAGACTGACGACGACGGTACCTTCTGGGCGGCGGGAGTACACGGCATGCTGCATAACGGGCCGTGGCAGCTCACCTCGCAGCTGATTCGCTACCAGTACGATCCGAAGAACCCGGCGGGGGTCAGCGACGATACGATTCTGATGGGCGGCAACGGCCTGACTCCGGCCTACCTGATCCCGGCTCAAGCGACCACCGCATCGCTCAACCTTGCCCGCGACGTCGATGTGAAGTGGGGGACAGTCTCGAAGCTGCGTTTCTACAATGACTACAGCGTACTGTGGAAAGACAAAAGCGGCTGGCAGGATTCGCAGATGAACACCCTCGGCGTGCAGGTCTTCGCGCTACCGGTGATGTTCTGGGTCGATCTCAGCTGGGCGAAGAACGTCAATCCGTGGGGCGGCGCGCTGAACTCTACCGGCTGGACCAGCACTCAGTCCGAGGGCAGCGGTAAATGGTATTTCCGCACTAACGTTAATATTGGTTATTACTTCTGATGAGGGGAACTGGCTTCTCAAAAGCCCCCGCTTCGCACAGCCATCCTGCTAAGAAGTCTGCCGGTTGCCAGAAGATGCAAGCAACATGAAGCCGGTTATTCCTGATGATATTCGGGGTCTGGGTCAACATGAGTTGGCCTGAGGATGACACCGCGGATTGGCATGGTTTATTGCATATGGGGAAGTTCAGGGGTAGCAAACTGGCGGAAGATCACAGGAGTTGAACCTGCCCGGGACCGCTGGCGGCCCCAACTGGATTTGAAGTCCAGCCACCTCACCGGAGATGACGATCTTCCGCGCCTCGATTGCTACATGGAGGCGGGGCGCATTATAGCTACTTTCAGGCATTTACCACATACCTGAACGCACTTTTTTACTGTTAAAACTGGACTTTACAGAACAGTCTGACACAAACCCTCGTAAAATCCGCGGGTTACACTTTTATATTTTTTCTGCGAGGGCGATCTGGCAGGAAAAAACGACGCTGGAGAGATACGCGGCCGCCTCCATGCGTCTCAGTCAGCGTGGCGCATGCATGCCATGTCGCTATTCGCTCTTTCCTGCCAGTGAGTTCCCCCACAGACACCTTTGCCGTTTGGTGATAGCGTAATCTGCCGCTGAGAGGAGCCGCAATGGACTTAGAAAATATCTTTCGTGACGTCAAGCTGAGCAAAACGGAAATGACCGTGCTGCGCTTTATCCAGAATGATCCTGAGCAGTGTGTGCGGGAAGGCATCCGCAGCGTCGCTGAGCGCTGCTATAGCAACCCCTCCTCGCTGGTGCGGCTGGCGAAGAAACTGAAGTTCAGCGGCTGGCTGGAGCTGGTCTATTTTATTAAATTCAATATCACCATGCCGAAACTCGATGTCACCAACGACATCGACTACATGAGTATTCAGCCGACAGAGCGGCTGACGCCGCTGCTGGAAAGCCTGCAGCATCAGCGGATCCTGATCCACGGCAGCGGCTTTTCGCAGCTGATTGCGCAATATATTTATAATAAGTTCCTGGTGACCGGCGTGAACGCCAGCCTCGCGCTGTGGCCGGATTACGAAATCCTGGAGCAAAAAAATGCGGCGAAATTCGACTCCATCTGGATCGTCTCAAAATCCGGGCGCAGCAGCTCGGCTCTGAACTGGGTGAAGGCGCTGGAAGGCAAGGCGATTAATCTGGTGTGCTTTACCGGCGATTATCAAAGTCCGCTGGCGCAGGCGGCGGATACCGCATTCATTATTCATGACCCGCAGAAGTTCGACGATGATATTTACTGGAGCAACCCGTTTTTCGGTTACTGCATACTCGGGTTTGAGCGGCTGCTGAAGATGTGGTTTATACAGACGGAGAACCCTGGAGGCGGCGTTTGACGCGCCTGTCAGGGCGATAAAATGACAACTTACGCGTTCCCGGGTTGTGGCTTAGACGCCTGACCCGGGCTACAAAACCGGCCAATCACGCCTTATCCGGTAGCCCGGATAAGGCGTTAGCCGCTATCCGGGGGATTGAGCCGGGCGTTTATTGCCAGTCGGCGAACTGCGCGTCGTCGAGATAGGCCTCGACCAGGGTTTTGGCCAGCGAAAAAGAGCCGATCAGCGGGTGTGCCATTAATGCGCGTATCGCCAGGGATTTATCGCGCTGCAAAATGGCCGCCACGGCCAGCCGCTCATACTCTTTCACGCTGGCAATCATGTTTCTCTGCGCCGTGGGCACGTGCGCTGGCGTCACCGGTTTTAAGCCGTCTTTGCTCAGGTCGCAGCTGATCTCAATCACATCGTCAGGACGCAAGAAATCGAGAGTGCCGTTATTGGGTATGGAGACCACGATTCGTTTGGTGGTGCGGCTGTTGACTGCCTCCAGAATGTCCAGCGCCACCCCGGCGTAGCCGCCGGTATCCGGCTCCTCAATAAACTGGCGCAGGGTTAACGGTTCGCGGGTATGGAATTTCTCCTGCTGCGACTCGTTCTGCATATAGCTATTTTCCCGGCGCAGGTAGTGCGTCATCCACAGAGAAAATGCCGCCTGCGGATCGGCTTTCACATCAATGCCGCGCAGCGCGTCCCGCATATCGCGATTGATACGGGCAATCTGCTCGCCGCGCGTTTCGTCCGCCTCTTGAATCGCTTTTAAGGCTACCTCGCGATAATAGTAATAATAGAGGTACTCGTTGAGTAATTGCTTATCACACAGCTGAACCAGCTCCGGCGAGAAATACTGCATCGCCGTTTTACGGTATAAATCCGGGCTGGCGATCAGGCGTTCGGTCACCTCTTCCCCGCGTACGGTGATGTGGGTGAACCAGGAGAAATGGTTCAGCCCGTAACACTCGACGCTGAGATCGCGCTCGTCGCAGCCGAGAATCTCGGGCAGTTCGCGGATCAGCTCCGACGGCGCATCGCAAATGCCATATACGCGACGCTTAAAGCCGGACTTGATGATCGCCTCGGTGACCAGCCCCGATGGGTTGGTAAAGTTAAACAGGATCGCATCCTCGGCGGCATGCTCTTCGATCAGGCGACAGTAGTTGAGGATCGCCGGGATCGAACGCATCGCCATGGCAAAGCCGCCCGCACCGGTGGTCTCCTGGCCTAAGGTATTATGCTCAAGCGCAATACGCTCATCGCGAATACGGCTCTCATCGCCGCCCACCCGCAGGGTAGTAATCACATAATTTGTGCCTTTCAGCGCGGCGACCGGATCGCTGGTCGTACTGAACGCAATATCCGGACGAATCGTATTAAACACGTAGCGGGCAATTTCACCAAACAAGGCCAGATTATCTTCCGAGCTGTCCAGAAATACCACTTCCGTTAAACCTATGCGGTGGGCGTTATAAGCCAGAGATTTCGCCAAAAATGCAGAGCGAACGCCGCCCCCGCCTAATACGGTTAATTTCATACATCACTCCCAATTAATTTTCTGCCAGCCAGCTATCAACCCGGGAACGTACCTGCCCCACTTTGACGCCATAAATAACCTGAACTTCATTACGATTTCGTACGACGCCATTGGCACCGGTACTTTTCAATATGAGCTCATCAACCAAATCCATATTTTTAATTACCACCCGCAGGCGAGTGAAACAGTTGTCGACCGAAATAATATTTTCTTTGCCGCCGAGGCCACTAATAATCTCATCGGTCACCGACTGCGGATTACCGACCTTTTTACGATAATCAGCTTTGCTGTAGAGCTTCACGTTATCGTCGTCTTCACGGCCCGGCGTTTTTAAATTCAGCTTCACTACCAGGGTGCGGAAAATAACGTAATAAACGGCGAACTGACCGATACCGATAAGAACATACCCAGGCCAGCGCGTTAATGAGACCGGCAGCGGCAGGTTATAAATCAGGAATTCGATAAGCCCGGATGCGCCCCACGGCCGAACGGTAAAGATGTCACAAATCGCCTGTGACGCGGCGGTCAGGGTGGCGTGAATCACCCAGAGCAGCGGCGACACGAACAGGAAGGTGAACTCAATCGGCTCCGTAATACCGGTGAGCATTGAGGTAATAATGGCGGGCAGCAGAATCGCTTTAGCCATCATTTTTTTCTCCGGTTTCGCCGTGTGATAAAAGGCCAGCGATGCGCCAGCGAGGCCGAAAATCGTGGTCATCCCCTGCTGTGAGAAACGGAGCGCATCGTTCATGACCGGGGTCAGATCCGGGTGGCGCATATAGGCGAGGAAAATTGCCTGGGTACCGGAAACCACCTGTCCGTCAACGTTTAGCGTACCGCCGATTTGCGTGAGCTGGAACGGCGACCAGACGAAATGGTGCAGGCCGGTGGGGATAAGGAATTTTTCAAAGAAGCCATAAACGAAAACCCCCGCCACGCCGGCGTTTTTCATAAATCCGGTTAACGCCCCGATACCGTGGGTCATAAACGGCCAGATCCAGGTGAAGGCGATGGCATAGAAAATCACCACCGGGGTCATGGCTACCAGGGTCAGCTTGGCGCCGCCGTACATTGACAGCGCGCCGGGCAGTTCGATGTTCGAGACTTTGTTATGCACCCAGGCAATGGTGCAGCCGAGGATAATGCCGAGGAACACCCCCATATCGACGACCACAAAACCGAGCAGTTGTGTCTGACCGGTGCCGTAGTATTCGCCATTAATTTTTTCGGCAATGCCGTGGATATGTTCCAGCCACGAATGGTTAGCGCCCAGAAACATAATAAAACACATCACTGAAACCAGGGCGACTTCTGTTTTTTTATCTTTCGCCAGCCCATAACTAATACCGACGCAAAAAAGTAATCCAAGATTGCCAAACAGCGGCCAGAACGTATCGCCGAGTAATTGTCCTGACTGATGTAAAAAACTGGTTTCAGAAATTAATGTAGGGTTGGTTAAGACAGAACTGAGTGCCAGAATCAGGCCAATGACGGGCAAGAACAGGACTGCACCGATCATTGCTCTGGAGAATTTTTGCATATTCTCCAGAATACGTTGACGTATTGCGGACATAGTCGTTCCTTTATTTTTATATTTACATAGGGTTTTTAATTGTTATCTCTACTTCCAGTATTTTGTTTATAGCAATTCCGATCTTTGAAAGAAACAGGTTGCGGGAAATAGGTACAGGTAGCCGCAAAATGCACACAGGTTTCGCTGACGAGAAAGGCGTGCCCGAGGGAGTGGAAGAGGGATCGATGGACGAAGACCAGAGCGGGACCCTCTCTCCGGCGGAGAGAGGGCGGAGGGCGATTACGGTGCTGGCGGGGGAGCGATCGGCTGAGCTGGCTCGCTGTTTAGCTGGCCGTTGCGCATCACTTGCGCAACCTGCTGTTTCTCCATATTCACCGCGCTGAGCTGGCCGTTAACTGTCGGTTTCAGCGGCGCATCGGCCTGCACGCTGCCGCTGGCGGTCAACTGGAAATTACCGTCGCCGGAAACCGGCAGGGCGGGCCAGCCCCAGGCCTGCAGAATATTCAGCGGTACGCCGCGACCGTTCAGACTGAGCGTGACCTGGCGCTGGGGAAGCTGCGAGACGGCCGCCGTGGCCTGCAGGATACCGCGCTCGGTAAAGGCGCTTAGCTCGGTGATGTTGAGCGTTGAGGCATTAGCGTTAAGCTTCAGCGATGGCCGGCGAACGTCGATGCGATTAAAGGTTGCGGCGGCGGCGTTCAGCGTTGCGCTACCGCTCCACACGCCCCAGCGATGGTCTTTCACCAGCTGCAGTTCGCCGCCGTAGCCGTCAAGGGCGGTGATCTGCCATGGGAATGTGGGATCGATATCGATAACCAGATTGCGGCTGGCGCTGAATTTCTTCAGCGTCAGGTTTTCCAGCCACGTGGGCAGCGACTCCATCCACAGCTGTTTCCAGTTAGCGGGGAGGGTATATTCCAGCCCGGCAAAGGCGGTGTCGTCCAGCACCAGCGCGTTACCCGCGCGCAGCCAGTTGCCAGAAGTCCGTACCATCCCGCCTTCCCAGCGTGAGGTGAACTGGCGCAGCGCGATACCCTGTGGTGAAAATTCGGCATTGGCGATGGGATCAAGCAGATGCAGCGATCCGTTAATAAATTCGCTGGCGTTCATCGACAGGGTGCCGTCATCGCTTTGCCACCCGCCCTGGCTCAGGGTCAGGTTGCGTAGATTGAGGTCGAGATCGGTCACCGCCCAGTCCGGCCCCTGCAAACGGGCGTCGGTCATGTCGAGACGGCCAATGTGCAGTGAAGGGACGCTGGTCAGCGGGGTGAAGAATTCTGCCAGCGATTTATCGCTCTGCAGGCGAATTTCGTTGAGCTGCAGATTATCTACCAGCCAGCTGCCGTCGGCGTTGCGTTTGGCGTTGCCGGTCAGCGTCCCGCGCGCAATATCGGCGCCCAGCGTGGATAACGTTACTTCGCCATTATCAAGGCTTCCCTGGATCAGCACGTTACTGGCATCCACGCCGTTGAGGGTCAGCGAGCCTGCGCTCATCTGAATCTGTGCCTTTTTACCCAGCACATTGCCCGCTTCCGGCGCCCAGGGGCTGACGCCGCCGTCAACGCGCTGTGCGCTCAGCGCCCAGCCGGTTTCCGGGCTGTTAAACGCCATATTGCGCAACTGCAGACGGTCGGCGGCAAAGGGTAAAGAAGCGGAGGAGGGCGAGAGATTTAACGTCCCGTCGCTAAGCACAATCTCGTCGGCGTGCAGCGGATCGCTGAACTGGCGGGTGCTGAAGCCAATATCCACCGCTTTAGCGACCAGCGTCGGCGGTTTGCCGTCGCGTCCGAAAGTGACATTTTGCAGCTGCAGGTGAAGAGGGGAAGAGAAGCTGTGCTCCATCTCATCGAAGGAAACCTGCCAGCCGGTGCCATCGCTCAGCCAGGCGCTGGCCTGACGTGAACCCCAGTGGGTCTGGAGCAGGAAATAGAGGGCAATCACCACCACCAGTAGGGCGATCGCGAGCCACAAAATCAGCTTTCCAATAAATTTCATGATCTTCCATCCTGAGAAGTGCACATAGGGCTGTTATGCACGATTTATGCGCAATCCTCAAGACAGGAGTTGTTTATTTGAATGACAGAGTGATGGGAGATACGTTTTATTCAGGCATACCCGGAGGGCGGTGTGAAGGCCTCATCCGGGATATTCCGCCGTTATCCCCGCCAGGCAATGCGCCATCGGGGATACGGGTTTAATTCTTCTCTGGCGGGAACACTAAATTCAGCACAATGGCGGTGATACCCCCGGCAGCGATGCCAGAGGAGAGCAGGTTCTTCAGCCAGTCAGGGGCGAACTGCAGAATCAGCGGCTGCTGGGAAACGCCGAGGCCCACTGCCAGCGACAGGGCGATAATCAGAATCGCGCGGCGGTTGAGCGGTTCGCGGGAGACGATGCGCACCCCGGAAGCGGCGATAGTACCGAACATCACCAGCGTTGCGCCGCCGAGGACCGGCTCCGGAATATGCTGGACAAAGCCGCTGACTGCCGGGAACAGGCCCAGTACGATCAGCATCAGCGCCACCACGAAGCCGACATAGCGGCTGGCGACGCCGGTCAACTGAATCACGCCGTTATTCTGGCCGAAGCAGGAGTTCGGGAAGGTATTAAAGACGGCGGAGACAAAGGAGTTCAGGCCGTTAGCCAGCACGCCGCCTTTCAGGCGCTTCATATACAGCGGACCGGAGACCGGCTGCTCCGACACGTCAGAGGTGGCGGTGATATCGCCGATGGTTTCCAGCGAGGTGATCATAAACACCAGCATCAGCGGCAGCAGCAGGCTCCAGTCGATGCCCAGGCCGTAGTAGAGCGGGGTCGGGACCGTAATCAGGCTATCGTTGGCAGGCGCGGTATTTGCCGGCAGCATATCCAGCAGCCAGGCCGCCAGGTAACCCGCCGCCATGGCGATAACCAGCGACGCGATGCGCAGATACGGGTTGCGCTGGCGGTTAAGAATAATGATCAGCGCCAGGACGATGCCCGCCAGCAGCAGATTTTTCGGCGCGCCGAAGGTATGGTCGGCCATCGCCGCATAGCCGCCGCCGATGGAGGTCAGCCCGACCTGAATCAGCGACAGGCCGATAATCATCACCACCACCCCGGAGACCAGCGGGGTAATCACCCGCCGCGCCAGGTGCAGAACGCGCGAGATAACCATTTCCGTGCAGCTGGCCAGCATCAGGGTGCCGAATAGCGCGGCCATCATCGTCGGCACGTCGGCGCCACCGGTTTTCAGCGCGGTGCCACCCATAATCAGCGGGGCGACGAAGTTAAAGCTGGTGCCCTGAATAGAGAGCAGGCCGGAACCGACGGGTCCCCAGGCTTTAATCTGAATGATGGATGCCACGCCGGAAGCGAACAGCGACATGCTGATAATGTGCTGCGTATCCTGAGCCGGGAGGCCCAGCGCCTGACAGATTAACAACGCCGGCGTGATGACCGCGACAAACATCGCCAGCAGATGCTGAAAGGCGGCGAACAGGGTTTGCGGCAGCGGCGGGCGGTCTTCGAGGCGGTAGATTAATTCGCTGGTTGTTTTATGCGCAACCGGTTGCGCAGCTTCTGACTCGGCGGTGTTAACGGACATCACAAACAATCCCAAGGTGGCAAAGCGGGAATTTTATCGGACTGTAGTACAAAAGCAAACGTTTGCCAGCGTTTGCTGAGAAATATTTATACAACTCAGCGGGGTCGGTTATTAATTAACATTTTGTATGCTTGATCGCATCAATATCAAAACAAAATATCTTTTCCTGTCATTTTTTGCGCGGTTCTGCTTAAAATCCCCCTCCGATTCCTCAAGATGAGAAGTAATCGACACCGGGAATACCGACGCGTGTGAATGGATCATGCGCCCTTAAGGAGCTCTTTTTATGTTTCATCTCGATACCTTATCGACGCTCGTTGCCGCAACATTGGTGCTGCTGTTGGGCAGACAACTCGTGCAGAATGTCCCCTTCCTGAAAAAATACACAATCCCTGAACCCGTCGCGGGCGGCCTGCTGGTGGCGCTGGCGCTGCTGGTGCTGAAAAAGAGCATGGGTTGGGAAATTGACTTTGATATGAGCCTGAAAGACCCGCTGATGATGGCGTTCTTTGCGACTATCGGTCTGAACGCTAACCTCTCCAGCCTGCGGGCCGGCGGCAAAGTGGTGGGCACCTTCCTGATTGTGGTGGTGGGACTGTTGCTGCTGCAAAACGCCCTCGGCATCGGGATGGCGAAGCTGTTAGGGCTGGACCCGCTGATGGGTCTGCTGGCAGGCTCAATTACCCTGTCTGGCGGCCATGGCACCGGCGCGGCGTGGAGTAAGCTGTTTGTTGAACGCTACGGCTTTGCCAACGCGACCGAAGTCGCAATGGCGTGCGCCACCTTTGGTCTGGTGCTGGGTGGTTTGATTGGCGGCCCGGTGGCGCGCTATCTGGTTAAACACTCTTCTTCACCTGACGGAACGCCGGATGATCAGCTGGCGCCTACCGCCTTCGAAAAACCGGATATGGGCCGCATGATCACCTCGCTGGTGCTGATTGAGAGCATCGCCTTAATTGCCATCTGCCTGACGGTAGGGAGGGTGGTTGCGCAACTGCTGACCGGCACCGTCTTTGAGCTGCCCACTTTTGTCTGCGTACTGTTTATCGGGGTGATCCTCAGCAACGGTCTGTCGCTGTTAGGTTTCTATCGCGTGTTTGAGCGTGCGGTATCGGTGCTGGGCAACGTTAGCCTGTCGCTGTTCCTTGCCATGGCCCTGATGAGCCTGAAGCTGTGGGAACTGGCTTCGCTGGCGCTGCCGATGCTGGCGATCCTCGCGGTCCAGACGGTGGCGATGGCGCTGTATGCCGTCTTCGTGACCTATCGTATGATGGGGAAAAACTATGACGCCGCCGTGCTGGCGGCCGGGCACTGTGGTTTTGGTCTCGGGGCGACGCCGACGGCGATTGCCAATATGCAGGCAATCACCGACCGCTTTGGCCCGTCTCATATGGCGTTCCTGGTGGTGCCGATGGTCGGCGCGTTCTTTATTGATATCGTGAATGCGCTGGTGATTAAGCTGTATCTGCTGCTGCCGATATTTGGCTGATGAGTGGCCCGGTGGCGGCTTGCGCCTTACCGTGCCTACAAAATCCTGACTCTGTAGGCACGGTAAGCGTAGCGTCACCGGGGCAGTCCTGTGGTCGCGGTTACTCGTGTTCTTCCCACGCCAGCGCGCGTTTCACCGCTTTTTTCCAGCCGTTGTAGCGGTAGTTACGCTCGGTGGTTTCGATACCCGGGCGGAACTCGCGCTCAATCACCGCTTTCTCCTGCAGCTCATCCAGATTTTGCCAGAAGCCAACGGCCAGACCTGCGAGGTAAGCGGCGCCCAGCGCCGTCACTTCACGCACTTCCGGGCGCTCTACGCGGGTACCCAGAATATCGGACTGGAACTGCATCAGGAAGTTGTTGGCCACGGCACCGCCGTCGACGCGCAGGGCGTGCAGACGAATCCCTGAATCTGCCTGCATCGCTTCCAGTACATCGCGTGTCTGATAGGCGATAGACTCCAGCGTGGCGCGAATAATATGGTTGGCGTTCACCCCGCGCGTCAGGCCAAAGATGGCGCCGCGCGCATACGGGTCCCAGTATGGCGCGCCGAGACCGGTAAAGGCCGGAACCACATACACGCCGTTGGTGTCTTTCACTTTAGTGGCGAAATATTCGGAATCGAAGGCGTCGTTGATAAGCTTCATTTCATCGCGCAGCCACTGAATGGAGGCGCCGGCCATGAAGACTGCGCCTTCCAGCGCATAGTTCACTTCCCCGCGTGGGCCGCAGCCGATCGTGGTCAGCAGGCCATGCGTGGAGGTTACCGCTTTTTCCCCGGTATTCATCAGCATAAAGCAGCCGGTGCCGTAGGTGTTTTTTGCCATCCCCTCTTTGACGCACAGCTGGCCGAACAGCGCCGCCTGCTGGTCACCGGCGATACCGGCGATAGGAATACGCGTGCCGCCTTTACCACCGATGTTGGTTTGACCGTATACCTCGGAAGACTTGCGCACTTCCGGCAGCATGGCGCGCGGAATATCCAGCGCCTCCAGCATCTTGTCATCCCAGTCCAGTTCGTGGATGTTGAACAGCATGGTACGCGAGGCGTTGGTGTAGTCGGTCACGTGGACGCGGCCCTGGGTCATTTTCCACACCAGCCAGGTATCCACGGTTCCGAACAGCAGTTCGCCGCGTTTTGCCCGCTCGCGGGCGCCTTCCACGTGATCGAGAATCCATTTTACTTTGGTGCCGGAGAAGTACGGGTCAACCACCAGGCCGGTGGCCTTGCGAATGTACTCTTCCATGCCGTCACGTTTGAGCTGTTCACAGATCTCTGCGGTACGACGGCACTGCCAGACGATAGCGTTATAGATCGGTTTACCGGTTTCGCGCTCCCACACAATGGCGGTTTCACGTTGGTTAGTGATCCCGATTGCGGCGATCTCGTCGGAGCTAATATCGGCTTTTGCCAGCACTTCAACCAGCGTGGAGCTTTGCGACGCCCAGATCTCCATCGGGTCATGCTCAACCCAGCCTGGATGCGGATAAATTTGTTCAAATTCTCGCTGAGAAACGCTGACGATATTGGCATCGTGATCCATCACAACGGCTCGGGAGCTGGTGGTGCCCTGGTCGAGCGCAACGATATATTTTTTGTCGGTCATAGTATGAGTCCCGTAGTCAGATTACAGCGAAGCGTTGTGTTGCGTAGTCGAGGTGCTCTCTTTCACTTCCTCGACGCAGGTGTCGCAAGGCAGGTGGCGGCCGATCAACTTACGATAGCTGAACGCGCCCAGCGCGGCGCCCACCACCGGTGCGCACAGCGGCACCAGGAAATAAGGAATATCTTTACCGCCGGTGAAGGCGACGTCGCCCCAGCCGGCAAGCCAGGCAAACGTTTTTGGTCCGAGGTCGCGGGCCGGGTTCATGGCAAATCCGGTCAGCGGTCCCATGGATGCGCCGATAACCGCAATCAACAGGCCGATTAGTAGCGGCGCCAGCGGACCACGCGGAATCCCATTGCCGTCATCAGTCAGTGCCAGGATAACGCCCATCAGGATAGCGGTAATCACCATTTCTACCGCGAAAGCCTGCACAAAATTGATGTGTGGGTTCGGGTAAGTGGAGAAAATACCGGCCAGCTCAAGACTTTCGACGCTACCGCGTACCATATTGTGGCTGTGTTCGAAATCGAAGAAAAGATTGTAGTAAAGCCCGTAAACTAACGCCGCGGCGCAAAAGGCGCCTGCGAATTGAGAAATGATAAAAGGAACAACTTTACGCCCGTCGAAGCAGGCAAACAGCCACAATGCGATAGTGACCGCCGGGTTAAGGTGCGCACCGGATACGCCCGCGGTCAGGTAGATAGCCATGGCCACCCCCAGACCCCAGATGATGCTGATTTCCCACTGACCGAAGCTGGCTCCCGCAACTTTGAGCGCCGCGACGCACCCAACGCCGAAAAAGATCAACAACCCGGTACCGAGGAACTCTGCGATGCACTGGCCTTTTAATGTTGATGTTTGGCTCATATCGAATCCTGAAGCGAAGTGGTGATTATTGTATGTATGAAGGTCATAGACGACCACGCTGCCTTGTAGGCATAGTGTTAATTTATCGTTAACGAACAAAAACGAGAAATATCGAAATATAAATGTGTGTGCTGCGTCAAGAAAATGAGCGTTTTCGCGCCATAAACGCGTGTTGTGACACATTTGCCCCGCTTTTCCGGCGGATTTTGTTAACCCATTGATTAACAATTGCAGGATAACTTCCACAGAAACGCGCCGAATGCGCCAGGTAAAGACTGAAAAGTGTTGCAAACCGCAATCTGCGCGGGTTGTCGCTGGACAGGGAAGGCGGGGATTCATACAATCGACTGCATGACCACTGTAGTGCGCTTATTTTCGTTAAGGCGTCACCGCGTAGGTACACAACATCATTCGGGATGTGTCAAAACGGCAAGCGAATGAATCCTCGCCGCTTACTTCGGTAAGTGTTCGGGAAGCACCCGCTAACGCAGAAGCAGCTTGAAGGACGACGTGTACGGGATAGTAATCTATCAACGCCTTGCAAGTTCAGGAGAGGTATGACGATGTCATTAGAAGTGTTTGAGAAATTAGAATCAAAAGTACAGCAGGCGATTGATACCATCACTCTGTTGCAGATGGAAATCGAAGAGCTGAAAGAAAAAAACAACACGCTGGCGCAGGAAGTTCAGGGCGCACAGCACGGCCGTGAAGAGCTGGAGCGTGAAAACGGTCAGCTGAGAGAACAGCTGCAGGGCTGGCAGGATCGTCTGCAGGCGCTGTTGGGTCGCATGGAAGAAGTGTAACCCTCTCGCCCTCACCCTCTCCTCTCCTGGAGAGGGTAAGCATTCCCCTCCGCTTTACATATACTCACAAGTTATAGCCAATCTTTTTTTATTCTTTAATCATTGTTTCGCTTTCTGGCACGCTTAACTCATCACAACACGACATAAAGAGAGCGGTGCGATGAACAAGTGGGGCGTTGGGTTAACTCTGTTGCTGGCATCCGCCAGCGTTTTGGCCAAAGACATTCAGTTATTAAACGTATCTTATGATCCAACGCGCGAGCTGTACGAACAGTACAACAAGGCATTCAGCGCGCACTGGAAACAAGAAACCGGCGACAATGTGGTGATTCGCCAGTCGCATGGCGGCTCCGGCAAACAGGCGACGTCGGTGATCAACGGTATCGAAGCCGATGTCGTGACGCTGGCGCTGGCCTACGATGTTGATGCGATCGCTGAACGCGGCCGTATCGATAAAAACTGGCTGAAACGTCTGCCGGATAACTCCGCGCCGTATACCTCCACCATCGTGTTCCTGGTGCGTAAAGGCAACCCAAAACAGATTCATGACTGGAACGATCTGATTAAACCGGGTGTGTCGGTGATTACGCCAAACCCGAAAAGCTCCGGCGGCGCACGCTGGAACTACCTGGCCGCCTGGGGCTATGCCCTGCACCAGAATCACGGCGACCAGGCAAAAGCCCAGGAGTTTGTGAAGGCGCTGTATAAGAACGTCGAAGTGCTGGATTCCGGCGCGCGCGGTTCGACCAATACCTTTGTTGAACGCGGGATCGGCGATGTGCTGATTGCGTGGGAGAACGAAGCGCTGCTGGCGGCGAACGAGCTGGGCAAAGATAAGTTTGAAATTGTGACTCCGAGCGAATCGATTCTTGCTGAACCGACCGTCTCCGTGGTTGATAAAGTGGTCGATAAAAAAGGCACCCGCCAGGTGGCTGAAGCTTACCTGAAGTATCTCTACTCGCCGGAAGGCCAAGAGATTGCGGCGAAGAACTTCTACCGCCCACGTGACCCGGCAGTGGCGAAGAAATATGCCGATGAGTTCCCGAAACTGAAGCTGTTTACCATCGACCAGGAGTTTGGTGGCTGGACTAAGGCCCAGAAAGAGCACTTCTCAAACGGCGGCACTTTCGATCAAATCAGTCAGCGTTAATCGTTCCGAACGCCCGGTTAAATAGCCGGGCGTTTTTATTTAGTCATCAAACTACGCTACTCTTCCGTTTCTGGCTGGACAGGAAAAGATGATGAGAAGAGTACGATACCTTTTATGGCTGCTGCCGGTGCTTGTGCTGGCAGCGGCGGCCGGCGGCTGGTACTGGCTGCATTCCGGTAACCCTGACGCGCTGCGACAGATTGTTTTGCAGCAATGCGTTCCTAATCAACAGCAGCACCAAACTCCCTCGCCGTGTGCCGACGTTAATCTGCAGGGCGGCTACGTGCTGTTTAAAGATCGTAACGGACCCTTGCAGTATTTGCTGATGCCGACGTACCGAATTAACGGCACCGAGAGCCCGCTGCTGCTCGACCCGTTAACGCCGAACTTCTTCTGGCAGGCATGGCAGGGACGCGACATCATGAGTGAACGCCGCGGTTTGGCAATACCGGATAGCGCCGTGTCATTAGCCATTAACTCCCGTAGCGGACGCACGCAAAACCATTTCCATATTCATATCTCCTGCCTACGCGAAGATGTGCGTGCCCGGCTGGATAACGATACCGCCGCCATCAGCAGCCGATGGCTGCCGCTTCCCGGTGGTTTGCTCGGCCATGAATATCTCGCGCGGCGAGTGACTGAGTCCGAACTGGCGCAGCGTAGCCCGTTTCTGATGCTGGCGGAAGAGGTGCCGGAGGCGCGTGAACATATGGGGCGCTTTGCGCTGGCGCTGGCGAAACAGAGCGATGGCTCGCTGGTGCTGCTGGCGACCGAGCGCAACCTGCTGACCCTGAATCGTGCCTCTGCGGAAGAGATTCAGGATCATCGCTGCTCGATCCTGAAATAACCTTTATTGCTGAGCCATGCGGGTTCCCGCATGGCTGGCTATTTTTTGATAGGTTTACCTGCCTCGCCCCCGATCGTATTCTTGCTGAAAAAACGACAGGAGACAGGCATGTCGCTCTGGTTTTCTCACCCTCTGTTCCTTCCCTCGCTGATTATCGCGATAACCATTCTGCTGTGGGCGACCTCGCTGTTGCCGGAGTTTATGACCGCGCTGCTGTTTTTCGCGGCGGCGATGATCGCCAAAATTGCGCCGCCGGAAACGATCTTTGGCGGGTTTGCCTCGTCAGCATTCTGGCTGGTATTCAGCGGCTTCGTCCTCGGGATTGCGATTCGTAAAACCGGACTGGCGGACAGAGCGGCGCGGGCGCTATCGGCGCGACTGACGGACTCCTGGCCGTTGATGGTGGGTAGCGTCGTGCTACTCAGCTATGCGCTGGCCTTCGTGATGCCGTCGAATATGGGGCGCATCGCGCTGCTGATGCCCATCGTGGCGGCGATGGCGAAGCGGGCCGGTATCGCAGACGGCACGCGGGCCTGGTATGGGCTGGCGCTGGCGGTGGGGTTTGGGACCTTTCAGCTGTCGGCGACCATTCTGCCCGCCAACGTCCCGAACCTGGTGATGAGCGGCGCCGCCGAAGGTTCGTACGGGATCCACCTTAATTACCTGCCGTACTTGCTGCTGCACACGCCGGTGCTGGGCTGGCTGAAGGGGGGGATCTTAATTGCTCTGATTTGCTGGCTGTTCCCGGGCAAGCCGCATCCGCCGCGCGAACTGACGCCGCTTCCGCCGATGAGTCGGGACGAGAAGCGCCTGGCCTGGCTGCTGGCCGTAGTGCTGGTGCTGTGGGTGAGCGAAAGCTGGCATGGTATCGGGCCCGCCTGGACGGGACTGGCAGCCGCAGTCGTCACGCTGCTGCCGCGGGTTGGCTTTATCAGCGGGGAGGAGTTCTCCAGCGGTGTGAATATACGCACCTGCATTTACGTCGCCGGGATCCTCGGACTGGCGATTACCGTCACCCAAACGGGGATCGGCGAGGTGGTCGGCAATGCGCTGCTGCAGGTGATGCCGCTCGACAAAGAGAGTCCGTTCACCAGTTTCCTGGCATTAACCGGCATGACCAGCGCCCTGAACTTTATTATGACCGCTAACGGCGTCCCCGCGCTGTACACCACTTTTGCGCAGAGCTTTTCCGATGCCACCGGTTTCCCGCTGCTAAGCGTGATTATGATTCAGGTATTGGGCTATTCCACGCCGCTGCTGCCGTATCAGGCGTCGCCGATTGTCGTGGCGATGGGGCTAGGCAAAGTGCCGGCGCGGGCGGGAATGCTGCTGTGTATCGTGCTGGCGGCGGTGAGCTATTTGATTCTGCTGCCGCTGGACTATCTGTGGTATCACGCGTTGGGGAAATTGTAGCGGCATAAAAAAGCCCGGATGCGGCGCCTGCGCGCGTTGTCCGGGCTCCTCGTATTGCGCTATCCCTTCACCCCGGTAAGCGGTGCGCCGCCGGGGCCGGGATGAGTGCAGGTTACGCTTTTTTCGCTGCTTCAGCTGCTTTAACGATCACCGCGAAAGCGTCTGCTTTCAGGGAGGCGCCGCCAACCAGCGCGCCGTCGATGTCCGGCTGGGTGAACAGTTCTGCTGCGTTAGAAGCGTTAACGGAACCGCCGTACTGGATGATGACCTGCTCAGCCACTTTCGCGTCTGCTTTCGCAATGTGATCGCGAATGAATTTGTGCACGGCCTGAGCCT
The DNA here is from genome assembly GCF_000735435.1 of Klebsiella planticola ATCC 33531. Taxonomy (GTDB): domain Bacteria; phylum Pseudomonadota; class Gammaproteobacteria; order Enterobacterales; family Enterobacteriaceae; genus Klebsiella; species Klebsiella planticola. The sequence goes on from NZ_JMPP01000014.1 coordinate 157,274, forward strand.
GTGCCGGAGTCGCCGATTTGCCGGTGCCGATTGCCCAGACAGGTTCGTAAGCGATAACCACGCCTTCGAATGCCGCAGCGCCCTGAGTTTTCAGAACGGCGTCGATCTGACGTGCGCACACTTCTTCCGTTTTGCCCGCTTCGTTTTCTGCTTCAGTTTCGCCGATGCACAGAACCGGAATCAGACCCTGTTCTTTCAGAACCGCGAATTTCTTAGCGATGAACTCGTCAGACTCGTTGTGGTAAGTACGACGCTCAGAGTGACCGATGATGATGTATTCAGCACCGACATCTTTCAGCATTTGAGCCGAGGTTTCACCGGTGAATGCGCCGGACAGGTTCAGGTCAACGTTCTGCGCGCCCAGGTGAATGTGGCTACCTTCTGCCGCATGCTTAGCCAGATCGATGTACATTTCTGGCGGAGCGATTGCAACGGCACAGCCAGAAACGCCAGCCAGTTCGGTACGCAGGTTAGCAACCAGTTCGTTTACCATGTGGCGGCTGCCGTTCAGTTTCCAGTTACCCATCACTAAAGGATGTCGCATTTTAATTCTCCACGCTACGTTAAGCGAATTAAGGAATATAGCCACCCGTCAGGGCAGCATGGTCTGTCAAACAGTATAGAGATTCATCGTTGGAAAGGCTTTGCTTTTTGTCATTTATTATTGCTCTCCAGCGTTTCAGATAGCGCCAGCTTAATCGGTTCAACAGCGAAGGTCAGTCCTTTTTCACCGTTGTCTGCGACAACATAACGTATCGCACCTTCCGTTTCAGCGAAGTAACGTTTTCCCTTGCCGGCGGCGAGCAGTTTCTGCAGTTTTTGCTGGCTCTGAGCCACGCTTAAGGTGGGCGCGAATATGCGTAACACGGCGCTCATATACTCCTGCGCTTTGGCCTTCGCCGCTTTCTGCTCGGGCCCCTGAATAGGTAGCCAGGTCACCTGCATCGATTTTATTTTCAGAGTACCGCGCTCCAGCGCCGTGGAGGCGTAGAGATTTTCATTAATTTTGCTCGCCGCACGGGTCAGATTTTCCCTGTCGCGGCTGGAGGCAATGGCGCGAAATTCATTCAGCTGCAGCTTCGGATTCTGCGCATTGAATTTTTCCCGAAAGTCGCTGATAGACATATCAAAGGTAGGGGCGCCCGCCAGCAGATAAGGGGCGGTGGCGGAGGATTCGGGCACCGCGGACAACGCCTTCGGGCCGACGGATATGGCCGTCAGCCCAATAAAACATACAGTCATCCACGTCTTCATGCCGGTCTTTCCTTTTTTTGCCTGCAGACGATTAAAACGGGAACCGTCGCGCTTGTCAAAAAGTGACGGCTTCAGGGTAAACTACGCGAATGATGATGATAAGGAATAAAACATGACCCTACAGCAGTGGATGTTCTCAATTAAGGGGCGTATCGGGCGCCGTGATTTCTGGATCTGGATGGCCATCTGGGTTCTTGCCATGAGCGCGCTCTTTACCCTGGCCGGCACCCATTTGCTCAATGTGCAGACCGCCGCGTTTATCCTGGTGTGCCTGCTGTGGCCGACGGCGGCGGTGACGATCAAACGCCTGCACGATCGCGGTAAATCGGGGCTCTGGGCGCTGCTGATGATTCTGGCGTGGATGCTGCTGGCGGGGAACTGGTCGGTGCTGCCGGGCGTCTGGCAATGGGTTGTCGGGCGGTTTGTGCCGACGCTGATTATCGTCATGATGTTCATCGACCTGGGCGCATTTGTCGGCACCCAGGGCGAGAATAAATTTGGTAAAGATACGCAGGATGTTCGCTGGAAGGCGGAGACCTGATTACCAGTATTGCTCGGCGGTCATGTGGCCCGGGCGGCGGCGCAAATGTTTGGTCATCTGCCGGGTTTCTTTCAACAGCTGCTGGGTATCACGCACCATCTGCGGGTTTCCACACAGCATCACGTGGCTGGTATCGGCGTTCATCGGCAGGCCAACGGCCTCTTCCAGGGCGCCGGTGTCGATAAGAAACGGAATCCGTCCGGTCAGCGAACCGGCGGCGGTTTCACGGCTCACGACGGTCTGAATCCGCAGCTTTCCGCCATAGCGCTGTTCTAATTCGCGCATTAGCGGCAGGTAGCTTAAATCGGCCTCATAGCGCACGGCATGGACCAGCACCAGGTTTTTGAAGCGCTCAAGGTCTTTACCTTCCTGCAGAATTGACAGATACGGGCCGAGCGCGGTGCCGGTCGCCAGCATCCATAAGGTTTCGCAGTCAGGCACCTCTTCCAGAACGAAGAATCCCGCGGCTTCGCTGACCAGCTGAACGTCATCGCCCGGTTTGAGCGCCGCAAGGCGTGGACTGAGCTTACCGTCCGGGACGGTGACCAGATAGAATTCCAGATCGGGATTGCCCGGCGCGTTAACGTAGGAATAGGCGCGCTGAACGCGCTCACCGTCAATTTCCAGTCCGAGCTTGGTAAATTGCCCGGCGGTAAACGGGTGAACGGGCGCGTGGACGTACAAACTGAACAGCGTATCAGTCCAGAACTCTATTTTTTTTACTTTACCGCTAACCCAGTCCGCCATCATCTTCTCCCGTTGCGCAAAGCGTTGCCTTATCTTCGTTGCACGCGGCAAAGATTTCCAGCCTGACGGCGCCGAAAAGCTCTATTGATCAAATATTCCCGTCATACTTCAATTGCCTGTGGGTTGGCGGCATCCGTTTTCGGCCCGTCCCTGGGCCTGGCGCCAGCGTGCATTCCGCACGGGCGATCGGATGTTTACAGAATGTGCAGCTGGATATCCGGGTCTTTACGGTCGAGATAATGAATGGACTGAATACGGCGAATCGTACGGGATTTACCGCGAATCAGCAGCGTTTCGGTGGTGGCCATATTGCCCTTACGGGTAATGCCATCGAGCAGATCGCCTTTGGTAATACCGGTTGCGGAGAACACCACATTATCACTACGGGCCATTTCGTCCAGGCGCAGCACTTTGCCCGCTTCGATGCCCATCTCTTTGCAACGCGCCAGCTCGTTCTCGCCGATACGACGATTTTCTGCGGTATCGCCTTTGACATCGTGACGAGCCAGCAGGCGACCCTGCATGTCGCCATCCAGAGCGCGGATCACCGCGGCGGAAACCACCCCTTCCGGGGCGCCGCCGATGCCATACAGGACGTCTACTTCGCTGTCCGGCATGCAGGTCAGAATCGACGCTGCCACATCGCCATCCGGAATGGCGAAGACGCGAACGCCCGACTGCTGGAGTTCGGCAATCACCGCATCATGACGCGGTTTGGCCAGAATGGTGACGGTCAGCTCGGCCAGCGGTTTATTCAGCGCCGCTGCGACATTACGCAGGTTCTCCGCCAGCGGCAGATTGAGGTCAATCGCCCCTTTTGCCCCTGGACCGACAATCAGTTTTTCCATGTACATGTCCGGCGCGTTCAGGAAGCAGCCTTTATCGCCGACCGCCATCACCGCCAGCGCATTGGCCTGGCCCATGGCCGTCATGCGCGTCCCTTCGATAGGGTCAACGGCGATATCCACCGCATCACCGTTGCCGGTGCCGACCTTCTCACCGATATACAGCATCGGCGCTTCATCGATTTCACCTTCGCCAATTACGATGGTGCCGTCGATATTAATCAGGTTGAGCATAATGCGCATGGCGTTGACGGCGGCGCCGTCGGCGGTATTTTTATCGCCGCGGCCCAGCCATTTATAGCCTGCCAGCGCGGCAGCCTCGGTGACACGCGAAAATTCGATGGCCAGTTCTCGTTTCATAATCCACTCGTTGTGAAGATAAATTGCGCGCAGCATCCTGCTCTGGCCCTGCGGGACAGAGCGGACGCTAGGCGTTGGAATAGCGTTCGGTTTCCGGCATCCAGCGTTCAATAAGCGCCTGGGCCTGCTGAGAATAACGTTCGTGAATATGACGAGCGATGCGCTGAACGTCCGGGATCATCGCCTGATCGCGCAGCAGATCGGCGACTTTAAACTCGGCGGTGCCGGTTTGTCGGGTACCGAGTAGCTCGCCGGGGCCGCGGATTTCCAGGTCTTTCTGGGCAATAACGAAACCGTCGTTGCTGTCGCGCAGAACCTGCAGGCGTTTCTGCGCCGTTTTTGACAGCGGTGATTTATAGAGTAGCACGCAGTGGGAAGCGACCGCGCCGCGCCCGACGCGTCCTCTGAGCTGGTGCAACTGCGCCAGCCCCAGACGTTCCGGGTTCTCGATAATCATCAGGCTGGCATTCGGTACGTCGACCCCGACCTCAATGACCGTGGTGGCGATCAGCAGGTGCAGTTCGCCCTGCTTGAAGGCCTGCATAACCGCCTGTTTATCTGCCGGTTTCATCCGGCCATGCACGAGGCCGATATTCAGCTCCGGCAGCGCGAGCTTAAGCTCTTCCCATGTCGCTTCTGCCGCCTGCGCTTCCAGCAGATCGGACTCTTCGATCAGGGTGCAGACCCAGTAGGCCTGACGCCCTTCCTGAGTACAGGCGTTGCGAACCCTATCGATAATATCGTGGCGACGGGTATCGGGGATGGCCACCGTGGTGACCGGCGTTCGGCCCGGCGGCAATTCGTCGATAACTGAGGTATCAAGATCGGCGTAGGCGGTCATCGCCAGGGTTCGTGGAATCGGGGTGGCGGTCATGATCAGCTGATGGGGATGGAAGCCCTGCTGCTGGCCTTTTTCCCACAGCGCCAGACGCTGGTGGACGCCGAAGCGGTGCTGCTCATCAATAATCACCAGCGCCAGACCGTTGAACTGCACCTGTTCCTGAAAAATGGCGTGGGTGCCGACGATCATCTGTACCTGGCCGCTGGCGATGGCCTCCTGCTGTGCCTGGCGGGCTTTCCCTTTCTGTTTGCCGGCCAGCCAGCCCACTTCGATGCCCAGCGGCGCGAACCACTGGCGGAAGTTATTGGCGTGTTGTTCCGCCAGCAGTTCGGTTGGCGCCATCAGCGCTACCTGTTTGCCGTGAGCGATCGCCCGCAGCGCTGCGAGGGCGGCAACCAACGTTTTACCAGAGCCGACGTCGCCCTGTACCAGACGCATCATCGGCACATCGAGCGCCATATCGCGTTCAATTTCGGCGGTGACTCGCTGTTGTGCGCCGGTTGGCTTAAAGGGCAGGGAGGCCAGCAGCTGGTTTTTGAATGTGTCGTTTGCGCCGAGCGCCAGGGCATGATAACGCTGGGCGCCGGCGCGAAGCGCCAGCATGCTCAGGTTATGCGCCAGCAGTTCTTCCAGAATTAAGCGCTGTTGCGCCGGATGCTTACCGCTTTCCAGGTCACTGAGCTGCAGCGACGGCGGCGGACGGTGTAATGTGCGTAGCGCCTCCGGCAGGCTCATCATTCCCTGCGCCAGTTCGGGCGGCAACAGCTCGGCGATGGCGCAGGTATCCAGTAATTCCAGCGCCTGATCGGTGAGCTTGCGCAGCGTCGCCTGCTTGATGCCTTCGGTGGTGGGGTAAACCGGCGTCAGCGTTTCCTGTAGATCGGGTGTGCTCATGTCACCCTGCACGCGATATTCCGGGTGAATCATCTCCGCCCCGTATTTTCCCCGTTTGGCTTCTCCGTAGGCCAGCACGCGGCGGCCGGTCGCCAGGCTGTTTTTCATGGCGGCGTTGAAGTTGAAAAAGCGCATGGTGAGAATACCGGAACCGTCGCTGATCTGGCAGGTCATCATTCGGCGGCCGCCGAAGGTGATGTTGCTACTGAGAACTTCACCCTCAACGGTGGCGTAAACGCCCGGCAGCAGCTCGCCTATCTGGTAAAGATGGGTGCGGTCTTCATAGCGTAGCGGCAGGTGCAGAAGGAGATCCTGCACGGTATGCAGGCCGATTTTCGCCAGTTTGTTGCTTTGTGCCGCTCCAACGCCGGTGAGCGAATTGAGCGGGACAGCATCTAACAGGCGACCGGCCATTTACCCTTCATCCTTCAGACTGCGTCTTGTCTGGCCTGCTCCGGCACGGTTGTCCCGCGTGCTGCTGTGAGCGGAACCAGAAGCCTGCATGGTTGCCCACCACGCGTCATCGGCTTCGACTTCGCCCTGCGCATTCACGTAGGGGTAAGGCAGACCTTTTTGTTTTGCCACTCTGGCCAGTACCGGATACCCGCCTTCAAACAGCAGGCGCTGCTGTTCTTCTTCCGGCAGCATGCTGTTCTCACGCTTATACATCCCCGCATTTTGCCGTTGGCGCTGGGCTTCATACAGAATCAGAGCCGAGGCGACGGAGACATTCAACGACTGCACCATGCCAGTCATCGGAATGATGATGTCCCGATCGGCCAGCGCCAGGGCTTGCTGGGTAATTCCGGTTTTTTCCTGACCCATCAGGATGCAGGTTGGGCGGGTATAGTCGATTTCGCGGAAATCGACGGCTTTGTCAGAGAGGTGAGTGGCCAGGATCTGCATGCCCTGGCCCTTTAAATGGCTGACGGCATCGTCAATCGAGCGGTGGGTTTTAACCTGCACCCAGCTATTGCTGCCGGCGGCGGCAGAGGCCATCGTACGCATGCGGCTACTGGGCCAGATGGCGTGGACTTCATGCACGCCAACGGCGTCTGCGGTACGAATCACCGCAGAGACGTTATGAGGTTTATGGACCTGCTCCATGCAGACCGTCAGGTCAGGCTGGCGCCTGGCGAGCATCTCGCAGATACGCGCATAACGCTGTGGATTCATAAACACTTCATCCTTCAAATTGCCTCGGCGTTAGCCGTACTCATTACCCCGGCTACGTATTCCTGTACGGGCCGGGTAATTCATTCGCTCGCCGCGCGATCCGGCTGACTGCACGGCCCTTCGGGACCGGTACGGTGCAAAACGCAAATGATTTTGCGCACAAGGTTAGTTTCGGTTACGGGTGACTTTAATTACATCCGGCATAACGCGAATTTTGCGCATAATATTCGCCAGATGGACGCGATCGCGCGCCGTCAGGCGGATAAACGCGCTGTACACGCGACCATCTTTTTCTTCGGTATTCAGACTCTGAATATTGGAAGAGGCGGTGTTAATGGCCGCGGTGAGGTTCGCCAGTGCACCCTGGTGGTTAAACATATCCACCTTAATTTCGGTGATAAATTCCTGCGCGGTCTCTTTATCCCACTCGACGGCCATAAACTTCTCTGGCTCTTTCTGATAGCCACGAATGTTACGGCAGGACTCATGGTGAATGACCAGGCCTTTGCCGGGGCTGACGTGGGCGATAATCGGGTCGCCGGGAATCGGACGGCAGCACTTCGCAAAGGTAATCAGCACGCCGTCAGCGCCTTTAATCGGCAGATGACCGTGGCCTGAAGAGGCACCCTGCGCCGGTGCGGTGACGGTCTCGCCCTGTTGCAGGTTTTTGGCTACCACGACGCTCATCGCGTTGCCGAGGCCAATTTCCGCCAGCAGATCGTCAAGGCTGGCCAGCTTCATGCGTTCCAGTTCGCGCTGAATGCTCTCCTGCGGGATTTCAGCCAGTTTACGGCTGCCGCCCAGGGCATGGTTGAGCAGACGGCGGCCCAGGCTGACGGAGTCATCGCGCTTAAGGTTTTTCAACAGCTGGCGAATTTTGGCGCGCGCTTTTGAGCTGACGACAAAATTCAGCCACGCGGCATTCGGACGTGCGCCCGGTGCGGTGATAATTTCCACCGTCTGGCCGCTGGAGAGCGACTGGGACAATGGATACGGCTGGCGGTCGACGCGTGCGCCAACGCAGGCATGGCCGATATCGGTATGCACCGCGTAGGCGAAATCCACCGGCGTGGCGCCAGCGGGGAGTTCGACAATACGCCCTTCCGGGGTGAAAACGTAAATCTCATCCGGGAACAGATCGGATTTGACGCTCTCGATAAATTCAAACGAGCTGCCTGCGCTTTGCTGCAGCTCCAGCAGGCTCTGCATCCAGCGCTGCGCGCGGATTTGTGCGGTGGTGCTGCTTTCGCCGCCGTGCTCTTTATATGCCCAGTGTGCCGCAACCCCCATTTCTGCCATCTGATCCATGTCTTCGGTACGAATTTGTACTTCAACCGGGACGCCGTGAGGGCCGATCATCGAGGTGTGCAAAGATTGATAGCCGTTCGCCTTGGGAATGGCGATGTAATCTTTCATCCGGCCAGGACGAGGCTTGTAAAGGCTATGCATCTGGCCAAGCACGCGGTAGCAGGTGTCAGAATCATGCACAATCACGCGGAAGGCGTAGATATCCATAATCGAGTGAAAACGCTGCTCTTTCAGCACCATTTTGCAGTAGATGGAGTACAGATGCTTCTCGCGACCGCTGACGCGACAGGGGATTCCCGCTTCCTGTAAACGCCCTTCGATTTCAGAGAGGATCTTTTGAATCATCTCTTTACGGTTGCCGCGCGCCGCTTTGACGACTTCTTTGATGACGCGATAGCGGTTGGGATACAGCGCTTCAAAGCCCAGCTCTTCGAGCTCGGTTTTGATGTGGTGGATACCTAAACGGTGGGCCAGCGGGCTGTAGATCTCCAGCGTTTCGCGGGCAATGCGGCGGCGTTTATCCGGGCGGAGTGAGCCCAGGGTGCGCATGTTGTGCGTGCGGTCGGCAAGTTTGATCAGGATGACGCGGATGTCCTGCACCATCGCCATAATCATTTTGCGAAAGTTTTCGGCCTGCGCCTCTTTCTTATCGCGGAACTTGAGCTTATCAAGTTTCGATACCCCCTCTACCAGCTCAGCAACGCTTTTGCCAAAGAGCTGCTCCATATCCTGGTAGGTGGCAGGGGTATCTTCAATCACATCATGCAGTAGCGCAGCCATCAGCGTTTCATAGTCGAGTTTCATCTCGGCCAGAATGCAGGCTACCGCTACCGGGTGCGTGATATAGGGTTCACCGCTTGAACGTGTCTGGCCCTCGTGAGCGTCACGTGCAACGAGATATGCCTGCCGAAGACGCTTGATTTGCTCTTCCGGCAGGTAATTTTGAATCAGCTGATTCAGGCTTTCAAACAGATACAAGGGCTACCCACTGCGTGATTAACGACGACCTTCGGCAATAGCGGTAACGGCTTGTAATTCAGCGGCTTCCTGCTCTTGCTGTTCTTGACGATCGCGGACGTCGAGGATCTGGTTGTTGATCAAACCTTCTTCGATTTCGCGCAGCGCAATTACGGTAGTTTTATCGTTTTCTTCCGGTACCAGCGGATCTTTTCCGCCAACCTGCATCTGACGAGCGCGACGCGCGGCGACCAGTACCAGGTCAAAACGGTTACCAATTTTCTCTACAGCGTCCTGAACAGTTACGCGTGCCATACTTAAAATGCTCCACAGATGAAGAAATGACTGGGCATGATACTGAATGTGGGTTCAGTCTGCCAACAGTTTGGTGATTAAAGCGCCATGTCGCTGCTTTTGGCGGCTCATGCGCAGACGTTCGGCGCGAATAATGTTTTTCAGATCGCTCAGCGCGGTATCAAAATCATCATTCACAATAAGGTAATCATATTCCGCGTAATGACTCATTTCTGCAACAGCCTGAGCCATACGTTTTGCGATCACCTCTTCGCTGTCCTGGCCGCGACCACGCAGGCGACGGTCAAGCTCATCTTTTGACGGCGGCAGAATAAAGATGCTGCGCGCGCCAGGCATTTTTTGACGGATTTGCTGAGCACCCTGCCAGTCGATATCCAGGAAGACATCGACGCCGGTTGCCAGTACCTGCTCGATGGTTTCGCGCGAGGTGCCGTAATAGTTGCCAAAAACTTCCGCGTGCTCAAGAAATGCGTCTCTGCTAATCATCGCTCTGAAATCGTCGTGATTAACAAAGAAATAGTGTTCGCCGTGCACTTCACCCGGACGCGGCGCGCGCGTGGTATGTGAAACAGAGACCTGGGTGTCGTACAGCGGTTGGGTTTTCAATAAAGCCTGAATCAGGCTGGATTTACCCGCGCCACTTGGGGCGGAAACAATATAAAGCGTGCCTTGAGCCATGAGAGTCTTTTGTATGTGATTGTCGAAAGAGATACTACATACGAGCCTATTATACACGGCGCCGCACCGTGACGCAGTCCCTGTCACACTTTTTGCTTCTGTTTCTTTCATTTTGCTAGCCGTTTCCCTGATTTCGCCGTGTATTACACAGAAGACAAACAAAGTCTGGATGTCCGATCGCAGCGTGATAAATCCCTCGTCGCCGCATAAAACCGCTCTCCTGCAGAATGTTCGCCGGTAAACAGGAGGTGGAGTCATGCATAAATGGATCTGGATGATTGGCGCGTGGGCGGTGGCTGGATACGGGCAGACTGCCTGCCCTGAATGGCCGCAGGCGCAGGCCCGGCAGGAGGTACATCGTCTGAACCAGCAGGTGACGGCCTGGAACAATGCATACTGGCGACAGGGAAGCAGTGGGGTCAGTGATGAGATATACGACCAGCTTTCGGCGCGACTCATGCAGTGGCGGCGTTGTTTTTCGCTGGTGTCGCCCGCGGATAACGCTGATGTGCCGCCCACAACCGGAGAGGTCGGGCATCCGGTTGCCCATACCGGCGTGCGTAAACTGGCCGATCAATCGGATGTCGCGCGGTGGATGCGCGATAAAACGGATCTCTGGGTGCAGCCGAAGGTGGACGGTGTCGCCGTGACGCTGGTGTATCGCCACGGGCGGCTGGCACAGGCCATTAGCCGTGGCGATGGTCGATCCGGGGAGGAGTGGACCGCCAGGGTGCGGCAGATTCCAGCCGTGCCGAAGGTGACGGAGGGCGAGCTGGCGAACAGCGTGCTGCAGGGAGAGCTTTTCCTGCAGCGCGACGGACATGTGCAGAAGCAGATGGGGGGAATGAATGCCCGGGCGAAAGTGGCCGGTACTCTGATGCGCCTTGATAGCTCGGCGCAGCTCGCGGAGCTGGGGATCTTTATCTGGGCATGGCCAGATGGTCCTCAGGATATGCGCCAGCGTCTGGCCCTGTTGCGCAAGAGCGGATTTCTCCATAGCGCATCTTTTACGCAGTCCGTTACGGATGCTCAGCAGGTGGTACGGTGGCGAGAGCGCTGGTTAACCTCGCCTCTGCCTTTTGCTACCGATGGCGTGGTCGTGCGCCGAGGCCACGAACCCGCCGGGCGATTGTGGGCGCCAGGGCAGGGTGAGTGGGTCGTTGCGTGGAAGTATCCGCCGGCGTCGCGGTTAATGGAAGTACGCGGCATTCACTTTCGGGTCGGGCGCAGCGGCAAAATTTCCGTCGTCGCGCTGCTGGAGCCGCAGTACCTGGATGACAAACGGGTTAAGCAAGTCAGTATCGGGTCGCTTTCCCGTTGGAAGCGCCTGGATATTGGTCCCGGCGATCAGCTACAAATCAGTCTGGCGGGCCAGGGCATTCCGCGTCTCGACAGCGTCGTATGGCGATCGGCGCAGCGTACGAAACCGCAGCCACCCCCGGAACGGTTTACCCCATTGACCTGCTATTTCACCACGCCGGGGTGTGACGCGCAGTTTCTCGCAAGGCTTATCTGGCTGTCGTCAAAACCGATTCTGAATCTTGATGGCGTGGGTGAATCAGTGTGGCGCACGGTGCAACATGCGCGCCCGCTGGAGCATCTGTTCTCTTGGCTGACATTGACGCCAGCGCAGCTGCAGGGGATTCCAGGGATAACCGCCGGGCGCGGGCAGCGGCTTTGGCACCAGTTTAATCTGGCGCGCGAACAGCCCTTTCTGCGCTGGGTCCAGGCGATGGGCGTACCGATACCCCGGGTGGCGCTTGCCGGTCTGGCGAGGGAAAACTGGCAGCAGCTACGGGAACGTTCTGAAGAACAGTGGCAGCGTCTACCGGGCATGGGGGCAGAGAGAGCGAGACAGCTGGTTGCCTTTCTCCAGCACCCGGATGTTGCCGCGCTGGCGCAGTGGCTCAGCGGGCAACATATTCCCGGGTTTTGAGGAGATCAGTGGGCGTTATGGTTGTAGTGGAAGACGGGCAGCCCCAGCTTCCAGCGCAGCGCCAGCATGCGAGCGGTAAAGCCAAACAGCAAGGTGGAGATCACCACGACGTCGTGGCTGCTGACGTAATGCTGCAGGGCAATATAGAGGATAGCTGCCGCAAAAGAGATGCCGGCATACAGCTCTTTCTGGAAAACCAGCGGGATGCGCTTGCAGAACATGTCCCGCAGTACGCCGCCAAATACGCCGGTAATCACTGCGGCAATAGAGGCGATCACCGGTCCTTCTCCCATATCCAGCGCGATTTGCGCGCCGATAATCGAGAATACCACCAGGCCCAGGGCATCGAGGACCAGAAACAGGCGGCGCAGATGGGGCATGACCGGCGCAGCAATGGTCGTTAACACTGCCGCGACGGCGACGATAATGACGTATTCCGGATGTTTTACCCAGCCCAGCGGGTAGTGGCCCAGCAGGATATCCCGGACTGAGCCGCCGCCCAGTGCGGTGGCGGTAGCAATGATGATGACGCCAAAAGTGTCCATCCGGCGGCGACCGGCGGCCAGAGCGCCGGTCATCGCTTCCGCGGTAATACCGATTAAATACAGAATATGAAGCAGCATAAATCCCCCACAATGATGTCGGGCAGATTAGCGATTTGTGCGTAAGATCACGATTGAGATTTTCTAAGGTGAAGCATTTACACCAGGAAAAACTAATGTGAGAGATATTTCATGAGCAGTATTGCAGGGGGATGTTGATCGAAGGATGAGAAAAAAAGATAAGTAAAAGTAATGCTGGCTCGCAACAAGACGAGCCAGCAAAAGAGATTACTCGATGTTCTGGATCTGCTCGCGCATTTGCTCGATCAGGACTTTCAGTTCGATGGCGGAATTGGTCACTTCGGCATTAATGGATTTTGATGCCAGCGTGTTCGACTCGCGGTTAAATTCCTGCATCATAAAGTCAAGACGGCGGCCAACGGCTTCTTTCTTCTTCAGGATGTTCCAGGTCTCTTTTACGTGCGCTTCCAGACGGTCCAGCTCTTCGGCGACGTCGATACGCTGTGCCATTAGCACCAGCTCTTGTTCGAGACGGTTGTTTTCCAGCTGCACTTCCGCATCTTCCAGTTTGGCCACCAGGCGTTCGCGCTGCCACTGTAAGATTTCCGGCATATGAGCGCGCACTTTGGCGACCTCAGTGGTGACGCCTTCCAGACGTTGCTCAATAAGCGCTTTCAGCGCCTGACCTTCGGTCTCGCGGGCAACGATAAAATCATCCAGCGCGCCGTTCAGGGCCGACAGAATATCAGCGGCAATCGCATCGAGATCTTGTTCCTGAGCGGCCATGACTCCAGGCCAGCGCAGAATATCAACCGGGTTGATTTCGCCTTCGTCGCTCTGCATCTTGACCCAGTTGGCGGCATTGACCAGCTGTTTTGCCAGGTTTTCGTTGAGAATCAGCTCGCTCTGGGCGCTGGGATCCTGCTCAAAACGCAAGGTACATTCAACTTTGCCACGGGTCAGGCGAGAACGAATACGCTCGCGCACGACAGGCTCCAGGCTACGGAACTGCTCCGGCAGACGGAAATAAGTTTCCAGATATCGTTGGTTTACCGAGCGCAGTTCCCATGCGGCGCTGCCCCATTCACCCTTGATTTCACGCCGGGCATAGGCGGTCATACTGCGGATCATAGACGTTCCTGTTTTTAAAGGAGAGTGAGGTGGATTATAGCTTTCAGGGCCTTATCAGGATAGGAATAAGCGAGCATTATCCGTATATACACGTTATCCTTCTGACAGCCCCTCTGTTGGTGGCATCGCTCCGCCCTGAGCGCCAGTTATCTATGCTGTCAGGGGCGCGTCACCTCATGCATCCCGCATGATTTTGTGTATAATGCGCGCCACATTCGTTTCAAGCCGGAGAGATCATTATGCGTCCAGCAGGTCGTAGCGCTAATCAGGTGCGTCCCGTCACCCTGACCCGTAACTATACAATACACGCAGAAGGCTCCGTGCTGGTCGAATTTGGTGACACTAAAGTGTTGTGCACCGCATCGATCGATGAAGGCGTGCCGCGCTTCCTGAAAGGTCAGGGCCAGGGTTGGATCACGGCGGAATATGGCATGCTGCCGCGTGCAACGCATACCCGTAACGCGCGTGAAGCCGCGAAAGGGAAACAGGGCGGCCGTACCATGGAAATCCAGCGTCTGATTGCCCGTGCCCTGCGCGCGGCGGTAGACCTGAAAGCGCTTGGCGAATTCACCATTACCCTTGATTGCGACGTGCTGCAGGCAGACGGCGGTACTCGTACCGCATCGATTACCGGCGCCTGTGTGGCGCTGGCCGATGCGCTGAATAAGCTGGTGGCGGCGGGTAAACTGAAAACCAACCCGATGAAAGGGATGGTGGCGGCGGTTTCTGTCGGTATCGTCAATGGCGAAGCGCTTTGCGATCTGGAATATGTCGAGGATTCAGCGGCGGAAACCGATATGAACGTGGTGATGACCGAAGATGGTCGCATCATTGAGGTACAGGGCACCGCGGAAGGCGAGCCGTTTACCCACGAAGAGCTACTCACCTTGCTGGCGCTGGCCCGCGGGGGTATCGAATCCATTGTCGCGACGCAGAAAGCGGCGTTAGAAAATTAATTTTAAGGGCGGCTGATGAGCCGCCCTTTTTTTTACGTTTTATCCTTCATGCGGTCTTTCTCGGCTGCCACACGCGACCAGCTCACAGCGTTATCGACGTATCTGTGCCGCCTGATGACGCGTGAAGTATTTGGCGTAAACCTAAATGATGAAAAGTAAGATGAGGAGCGAATCCATGAAACCGTATCAGCGCCAGTTTATTGAGTTTGCGCTTAACAAGCAGGTACTTAAGTTTGGCGAATTTACGCTGAAATCCGGGCGCAAGAGCCCCTATTTCTTCAACGCCGGCCTGTTTAATACCGGGCGCGATCTGGCACTGTTAGGCCGTTTCTACGCCGAAGCGCTGGTCGATTCCGGAATTGATTTCGATCTGCTGTTTGGGCCGGCTTATAAAGGGATTCCTATCGCGACGACTACCGCGGTTGCGCTGGCGGAGCACCATGACCTGGATTTGCCTTACTGCTTTAACCGCAAAGAAGCAAAAACCCACGGTGAAGGGGGCAACCTGGTCGGCAGTCCCCTGCAGGGACGCGTCATGCTGGTTGACGATGTGATTACCGCAGGCACCGCGATTCGCGAGTCGATGGAAATTATCCAGGCGCACGGCGCGGAACTGGCCGGCGTGCTGATCTCTCTGGACCGTCAGGAACGCGGTCGCGGCGAAATCTCGGCGATTCAGGAGGTCGAGCGTGACTACGGCTGCAAAGTGATTTCTATCGTTACTCTGAAAGACCTGATTGCCTATCTGGAAGAGAAGCCGGAGATGGCTGAGCATCTGGCGACGGTACGTGCTTACCGCGAAGAGTTTGGCGTATAAGTCAAAAGCCCCGGAGGCGATATGCCTCCGGGATTTCCGCTACCGCAGCTGTGCGGCGACCAGCGGCCAGCGGGCGTCAAAATCATCCGTCGGACGATATTTAAACTCGCTGCGCACAAAACGCGACAGCATGCCTTCGCAAAATGCCAGTAGCTGGCTGGCCAGTAGCGCCTCATCGATGGTGTAGCCTTCACCTTCACGCATTTTCTTCTCACGCATGACCTGGCGTAGCTGAACCTCGATACGCTCAAACAGCTGGTTAATCCGCCCCTGGAGACGATCCTGTTCGAACATCAGCGCATGGCCGGTCAGAATGCGCGTCAGCCCAGGATTACGCTCACCAAACCCAAGAATCAGCAGCACAATCAGACGCAGGCGCGCTGATGTATCTTTTTCATCTTTTAAAATCAAATTGATGCGCGTAATCAGACTGTCTTCGATAAACTCGATCAGGCTATCGAACATGCGGGTTTTACTGGGGAAATGGCGGTACAACGCCGCTTCGGACACGCCGACAGACGCCGCCAGTTTCGCTGTGGTAATGCGTTGGCTACCATCGCTGGATTCAAGCATCAGGGCCAGAGACTGAAGTATTTCTTCGCGACGATTCCTTTTCGCAGTTTGTTTTTCTGCCATGTTTTAAAATACCCCTGAAAATAAGCACTTGTCAGGCAGGCATCCACAAAGTGACCGCAAACGGTCGTTTGCGGTGATGTTATTGCATTAGTGCACTTTGGGATGCGGATTCGATGTGGTCGGGCTTATGCGCGCCCTGAGTGACCAAAGCCACCTTCGCCACGTTCGGTGGCGTCAAAATCTTCCACCAGGTTAAATTCCGCCTGTACGACGGGTACAAAGACCATTTGAGCGATGCGCTCGCCAGGTTCAATCGTAAAGCTCTGCTGGCCGCGGTTCCAGACGGAAACCATCAGCTGCCCCTGGTAGTCGGAGTCGATAAGACCAACCAGGTTGCCCAGAACCACGCCGTGCTTATGACCCAGCCCGGAGCGCGGTAGAATCACCGCCGCCAGAGACGGATCGGCGATATGAATAGCCAGACCGGTCGGCAACAGCGTGGTTGCACCCGGCGCCAGCTCTACGGCGTCGTCGAGACAGGCTCGCAGGTCAAGTCCGGCGGAGCCGGAGGTGGCATAGGTCGGCAGCGGAAATTGCTGGCCAACGCGCGGGTCCAGAATCTTAACGTCGATTTTTTTCATCATAACGGGTCACGATCTCGTCGAGTAATAATTGGCCAAGGAGTTCTTTACGCTCAAGTGGTAAGCGCTTATCTCCATCCTGCCAGAAAAGGTGTAATGCGTTGCTGTCGCTGTTAAATCCTTGATCAGGCTGCGAAACATCGTTAGCGCAAATCAGGTCGAGATTTTTGCGCGCGCGTTTTTGCCTCGCGTATTCTTCCACATTATTCGTTTCGGCGGCAAACCCTACGACAAAAGGCCGATTAGCCGTGAGTGCTGCCACCCCGGCAACAATATCCGGATTTTTGACCATTTTGAGGGTGAGTTCATCACCTTGCTTTTTAATTTTTTCTTCAGCGATGGCGACGGCACGATAGTCGGCTACGGCGGCACAACCAATAAAAATCTGCTGCTGCTGAGCGCTTTGCTGGACCGCCGCTTCCATTTCCAGCGCGGTCGTTACATCGATTCGCTGGACAAACGGCGGCGTCGGTAATGCAACCGGCCCGCTCACCAGCGTGACGTTCGCCCCGCGGCTTGCGGCAGCGGCGGCAATGGCAAACCCCATCTTGCCGGAGCTGTGGTTAGTAATATAACGCACCGGATCCAGCGGTTCACGCGTGGGGCCCGCGGTAATCATGATGTTGAGATGTTGCAAATCTTTGACAGGCGAAAAATGCGCGGCGGCTAAATCAACAATCGTCATCGGATCCAGCATGCGGCCAGGGCCAATGTCGCCACAGGCCTGGCTACCGCTGTCTGGGCCCCAGAGCAGTAAGCCGCGTGAGGCAAGCACCTCAAGGTTATGCTGCGTAGCCGCTGCGCGGTACATTTGCTGATTCATCGCCGGGACAACGGCAACCGGAGAGGGGGTCGCGAGGCAGATAGTGGAAACCAGATCGTTGGCCATACCGGCCGCGACGCGGGCAATCAGATCGGCGGTTGCCGGGGCGAGGATAACCAGGTCCGCCCACTTGCCCAGCTCTATGTGACCCATCGCAGCTTCCGCGGCCGGATCGAGCAGACTATCGGAGACCGGATAGCCAGACACTGCCTGCAGGCTCAGTGGCGTAATGAAGGCTTTGGCGGCTTCCGTCATGGCAACACGCACATCCGCGCCTCGGTCACGCAGGCGGCGCACCAGTTCCGGCGTTTTATAGGCAGCAATGCCGCCGCTCACGCCAAGAACGATCTTTTTACCAGCCAGACTCATCATGATTCTTTCCTGTTGCAGTACACCAGAATCCGCGCATATTACCACAATCCGGTCGCCGTCGCGTGACTGCCAGGAATTCACTTTGCGAGGCGCTGCGCAAGAGGTACATGCGGTAGTCGGCAGCACCGTCGGGCTGTGCCAGGATGGGGGGCACGAGAAAGGAGAGGCCCTATGGATACACCGGAACCCCTGATGCCACGGGAAAAAATGTGGCTTTACGGCATTGAAACGTTGTCGGACGTTGAGCTGCTGGCGCTGTTTTTACGCACCGGAACGCGGGATAAAGATGTCATGACGTACTCGCATGACCTGCTACAGCGTTTTGGTTCGCTGTATGGTCTGCTGTCAGCGAATAAAGCACAGTTTGAGACGGTAGACGGGATTGGCCTGGCGAAATATGCCCAGCTAAAAGGGGTGGCTGAGCTGGCGCGGCGTTATTTTAGCCTGCGGCTGGTTGAAGAGCCTTCTCTGGTCACGCCGATGATGACGCTGGAGTTTTTGCAAAGCCATCTCTCTGATGAAGAGCGGGAGATCTTCATCGTGATCTTTTTAGATAATCAGAACCGGGTATTGAAACATAGCCGGCTTTTTTCTGGTACTCTTAGCCACGTAGAGGTGCATCCGCGAGAAATTGTACGCGAAGCCATCAAAGTGAACGCCGCTGCGGTGATCCTTGCACATAATCATCCGTCCGGTAGTCCCGAGCCGAGTAAGGCCGACAGACTGATGACCGAACGTGTGGTAAAGTGTTGTGGTTTCATGGATATACGAGTACTCGATCATCTCGTAATCGGCCGCGGTGCGTACGTATCTTTTGCCGAACGCGGCTGGATTTAGCCCCGATCACGCGATCCAGCGGGATCTTTGTCTGTTCGGGACTTGAGCACATCGCCGAGTCAGCGTATACTACGCCACCTTTGAGAATCTCGGGTTTGGCATTTGGGCCTGGCAATCGATGGTTCACTTAGAACTGCGATGACCGGGCTGTAAAGCCTGACGAGGCGCCGATACCCCATACGAAGCTCGAGCTAATTTGATTTTTGGAGAATAGACATGTCCCGAGTCTGCCAAGTTACTGGCAAGCGTCCGGTGACCGGTAACAACCGTTCCCACGCACTGAACGCGACCAAACGCCGTTTCCTGCCGAACCTGCACTCTCACCGTTTCTGGGTTGAGAGCGAAAAGCGTTTTGTCACCCTGCGTGTATCTGCTAAAGGTATGCGTGTTATTGATAAGAAAGGCATCGATACAGTTCTGTCTGAACTGCGTGCCCGTGGCGAAAAGTACTAAGTACTAAGAGGAAATAAATCATGGCTAAAGGTATTCGTGAGAAAATCAAGCTGGTTTCTTCTGCTGGTACTGGTCACTTCTATACCACCACGAAGAACAAACGTACTAAGCCGGAAAAACTGGAACTGAAAAAATTCGATCCAGTTGTCCGTCAGCACGTTTTATACAAAGAAGCTAAAATCAAATAATTTTAGTTTCCTTGTAAAGAAAACCCCGCCCCGGCGGGGTTTTTTGTTTTTGTCCGGCAGACACCGTCGGATAAACCCTGCCGGGAATTTACTTCCCTACCGTCTGTTGCTGCATCACAATACTCTGGGTTAACGGAGGAAAACGAATGCCTGAATTACCTGAGGTAGAAACCAGCCGGCGTGGCATCGAACCATACCTGGTGGGCGCGACCATTCTGCATGCTGTTATTCGCAACGGACGTCTGCGCTGGCCGGTCAGTGAAGAAATCTATCGGTTGAGCGACATACCGGTGCTGAGCGTGCAGCGGCGTGCCAAATATCTGCTGCTCGAGCTTCCCGGCGGCTGGATTATTATCCACCTTGGGATGTCGGGAAGTCTGCGGATTCTGAGTGAAGAGCTGCCTGCAGAAAAGCACGATCACGTTGACCTGGTGATGAGTAATGGCAAGGTCCTGCGCTACACCGACCCGCGCCGCTTTGGCGCCTGGCTGTGGACCCGCACGCTGGAAGGACATCCTGCGTTGGCGCATCTTGGTCCAGAGCCCTTAAGCGATGATTTTAATGCCGACTATTTGCAGCACAAGTGCGCGAAAAAGAAAACCGCCATTAAGCCCTGGCTGATGGATAACAAGCTGGTGGTCGGGGTAGGCAATATCTACGCCAGCGAATCGCTGTTTTCGGCCGGGATCCATCCCGATCGGCTGGCGTCTTCGCTGTCGCGCGAAGAGTGCGAACGGCTGGTAAAAGTGATTAAAGCGGTGCTGCTACGCTCGATTGAGCAGGGGGGAACGACGCTGAAGGATTTCCTGCAAAGTGATGGCAAGCCGGGCTACTTCGCCCAGGAGCTGCAGGTTTATGGCCGCAAGGGCGAACTTTGTCGCGTTTGTGGTACGCCGATTACGGCCAGCAAACATGCTCAGCGGGCAACATTTTATTGCCGCCAGTGCCAGAAGTAAGGGCTGATGTTGCCACCATCCCGGTGACGCTTCGCTGAGCGGGCTACGAGTCTACGCGATTGCTGACGGGTAGCCCGGACGGGGGCCGGGCATCATTCTGCGGCGCAAGATGACAGCTTTTTCAGCAGCGCCTGGTGTACGTTGGCCGGCAGGAAGTGGGAAACATCGCCCTGGTGGCGGGCCACTTCCTTCACCAGCGATGAAGAGATAAACGACCACTCTTTGCAGGGCATCAGGAAGACGCTTTCCAGGGTCGGCATCAGGTGGCGGTTCATATGTGCCAGCTGCATCTCATATTCGAAATCCGCTACCGCGCGTAAACCGCGAATGAGGATATTCGCCTGCTGCGCGCGGGCAAAATTCGCCATCAGATCGCTGAAACCAACCACCTCGACGTTGACCAGATGCACCGTTGCCTGCTCCGCCAGCGCAATACGCTCGTCGAGCGTGAACATCGGTTTTTTGCTCGGGCTGGCGGCAATGGCCAGCAGCACCTTGTCAAACATGCTGGCGGCACGCGTGACGATATCGATATGCCCGTTGGTAATGGGGTCGAAGGTGCCCGGATAGATCGCTTTTGTGCTCATAATTACACTTTCTCTGAATAGCCGCGGCTCAGCGCCCACAGCTCGGTGTATTTATTAAACGTATACTGCGCATTGACCACGGCGAGTAGCCAGCCCTGTTTACCATCCAGCACGCCGCCACGCAGCAGCAGCGTTTTCACAAAAGCTCCCAGCGTATGGCCGAAGATGCTCGCCAGAGAGGTTTTCTTCCCCTTCTGGTGACGCTCCCGTGCCCAGGCTGAGGCATAGGCCAGCTGCTTTTGCTGGAAGCCGGAGAAGTCGCGGCAGGTCAGATGCAGTAAATCGCCCGGCAGCTCGATAACCTGCGCGCCTTTGGCATCAAGCGATTCGTGCACCAGATTATTGTTATAGCGGAAACGGCTGCGTTCGTACAAACGCATGACGCGGTCGGGATACCAGCCGCTATGGCGCATAAAGCGGCCAAGGAAATAGTTACGCCGGGCGATGCTGTAGACGGCGCCGCTTTGGGGCGCCTCCAGTACGCGGCGAAGCGAGCTGGCCAGCTCCGGCGTCACGCGCTCATCGGTATCAATCATCAGCACATAGTCGCCGGTCGCGTAGTCCTGGGCGCGCTGACGCTGAATACCGTAGCCTTGCCAGTCGCTGTTGATGTAGACCGTTGCGCCGAGGCTGCGGGCCAGTTCGACGGTGTTATCGCTACTGCCAGAGTCCAGCAGCACGATTTCATCGGCCCAGTCTACCGAGGCCAGGCAATCAGCCAGCAGATCCGCCGCATTTTTGGCGATCATCACGACGGACAGTCGGGTCGACATTAGTGGCTCCGCTGCGGCAGATAGGGTTGCAGTAAATGTAGCAGACGCGAGAGCGCACCCTGGTTTTGATGCAACACTTCCACCGCGTGACGGCCGTACCACAGACGATAGTCTTCATCGGTGAGCAGATTGGCGACCTGGGTGACCAGCGAACTGACGTCGGTGACCGTAATCAGGCCATCGTCCTGCTGCAACTTGGCGCAAATATCTTTGAAGTTGAAGGTGTGCGGGCCCATCAGTACCGGGATGGCGTGTGCCGCCGGCTCCAGCGGGTTGTGACCGCCGCGCTCGACCAGACTGCCGCCGACGAAGGCGAGGTCGGCAATGCCGTACAGCAGCATCAGCTCGCCCATGGTATCGCCGATCACCACCTGGGTGCTGTTCGACGGGATTTCGCCGGTACTGCGCAGCGTGAAGCTCATCCCCGCTTTCTGCACCATTTCTCGTGCATCGGCGAAGCGCTCCGGGTGACGAGGGACGAGAATCAACAGCAGGTCCGGGAAGGTATCGAGCAGCTTCCTGTGCGCCTGCAGGATAATTTGTTCTTCACCATCATGGGTGCTGGTGGCGATCCAGACTTTGCGGTGCGGCGCCCACTGGCGACGGAGGGTAATCGCGCGTGCCGCCAGCTCTGGCGTCACGGAAATATCAAATTTGAGGCTGCCGGTAACCGCCAGCTGGTTGCGCTTCAGACCCAGCGCCAGAAAGCGATTGCCGTCTTCTTCATTCTGCGCAGCAATCAGCGTGATGCGACTGAGCAGCCGACGCATAAATTTCCCAAGTTTCGCGTAGCCTTTGGCGGAACGCTCCGACAAACGGGCGTTAGCGATGACCAGCGGGATTTTACGTTTGTGCAGCGCGGCGACCATATTCGGCCACAGCTCGGTTTCCATCACGATAACCAGCTTCGGTTGCACCGTGTTGAGAAAGCGGTTCATGGCGCAGGGCAAATCGTAAGGCAGATAGACATGGTGAACATCTTTGCCGAAGGCGGACATGGCGCGTTCTGAGCCGGTCGGCGTCATGGTGGTGACGGTGATAGGCAGCGAGGGGTAGCGGTGGCGCAGCGCGCGCACGAGCGGGATAGCAGCAAGCGTCTCACCCACGGAAACGGAATGCAGCAGAATCCCATCCGGCGCTACCTTGTTCTGACAGAAGCCATAACGTTCAGCCCAGCGCTTTCGGTAGGCAGGGGCCTTACGGCTGCGCAGCAGCAGTCGCAGCCATACCAGCGGCTGAATAAGATAGAGTAGGGTGGTATAAAGCAATTCCAAGCGATTTATCCGATTTATGTTTTAGCGGGCAAATTCTAAGCATTTAGCCCGCGTAAAGCTATCTCTTTGGCGGAAACAACGGGATTCAGAGTCAGGCCGCGTCGCGATAGCGTTTAATGCGCAGGTAGCGTCGGCCAAGGCGCCAGCGTAAACGGAAGGTACGCGCATTTTTCCAGATCAGACGCCAGATTCCGCGGTCAAAGAATTCTTTAATGATAATATGCTTTTTTGACTCATCTTTCATGCTATCAAAGGTATGAATAATTCCCAGCCCCTCTTTGGCGATTTGCCAGCGGCAGGCGGCAATATGACGCACCTTATCGGGATAGCGTTGGTTGATGGCTTCCAGCATCTCCAGAATTTTCATGTAGTGGCGCGCCGAGCGCATCAGCGTGTCGTCGTTGTCCGGCTTGTGCGATACCGATTCCGAGTGAATATAGTAATCGTAGAACTGTTCGCTGGTGTACTGCACGCGTTCAGCCGCCAGCAGCGCTTCGGTGGTCCATGGAATGTCCTGATGACGTAATCCGGGCTCGAAGTGGAACTTGTGCTGCATGATAAATTCGCGGCGATAGATGTTCAGCCAGGTTACGTGCAGGAATTTGCGCGAATCCAACGCCTGTTTAAGCCAGACGTGGCCTGGCAGGATACCGGTCGACGGCAGACGGTCCGGTGGAAGAATCGGGTGGATATCTTTTCGGGTTTCGTAAACGTAGCGGCCGTTACAGGTGGCGACATCAAGGCGGCCCTTTTCGGCCATCTCCAGCAGCGTGCGGTACATTCCAGGATAAAGCTTATCGTCAATATCCGGGAAGGCCAGGTACTTGCCGCTTGCCACAGCCAGGCCGGTATTACGCGCAACCGAGACGCCCTGGTTTTCCTGTTCCAGCACGATAATATGGGGTAAGCGTGCTTTCCATTCGTCGATAACCGCCAGGCTACCGTCCGTCGAACCGTCGTTGACCAGGATCAGCTCATAGCTTTCCAGCTGCTGTTGTTCAATGCACTCAAAGAATTGCGCAAGGAATTTTTCGCCGTTATAAACGGCAGCCACAATGCTCAGTAAAGGCGTTTGACTCATAAATCATTCGATCCTGGTTAAATAGCGGCGTCAGCCGCGACGCAGCTGACGGTACTGCTGACAAATCGTATCCACACTGAATTTTTCCAGTGCAGAAGGTTCGATAGCGGGTGGGTTATGGTAAATGCTTTGCATCGTCCGGGCCAGCGCCGGGCTGTTCAGATCGGCCAGACCGCGGGCTAATTCGCCGGTGAGAATTTCCGTCACCCCGCCAGGACAGCGGGTGCTGGCGACCGGGGTATTGAGCAGAAGAGCCTCAACCACCACGTTACCAAAGCCTTCGCTGTCGGAGCTGAGCACCAGCATCCGCGCATGCTTAATCCACGGCAGCGGGTTTTTCTGGAAGCCTTTAAACAGGACACGATCGGCAACCTGTAGCTGCTGTGCCAGCTGGCGCAGGCGCTGTTCCTGCTCCGGTTTACCCTGACCCAGCAGCACCAGCGGCGCGCTGATTCCGCTTTGCGCATAGGCTTCGATCAGGCGATCGTGGCGTTTCCCCGGGTGGAACCGACCGACGTGAATAATATAATCACCCGCGGGCTGCTCGCCAGGGGCATCGGCGGCGGCGCGCAGAGCGGGAATGTCGAATGGGTTATAAATAGTTTTTAACTGTGCCGGGCGAATAGCGAACTGTTCGACCAGATCCTGGCCTACCGCATCGGAGACGGTAATGACGTTGCGCCCCTGATAGACACGCTTAATCTTCTGCTGCTTCATCCAGCGATCAAATCCGCTGCGATGGCCCAGATAGGATGTGGAAAAGACGCCATGCAGGCAGAACCAGACGTTCCGGTTTTTCAGCGACCGGCTGCGGGCGACAATGCGATCGGTTTTATGCAGGTTGGAGAGCACCAGATCGAATTCGCCCTGCTGCTCGGCGTTGACTATGGCTGCATCCAGCTGGCGGGCACGGCGCGAAAGTTCGGTGATTTTGCGCCAGGGTGTCCGGCTGCGATCGCTCACAACCTGATAATCCAGCCCTTCCGGCAGCGCATAATCACAGACGTCGCGCAGGGAAAACAGCGAGACCCGTTCGCCCTGGCGCAGAAAACGCTCAGCCAGGGTCAGCACGACCTTTTCCGCTCCGCCGCCGGGCAGGCCGTCGATCACAAACAGTATACGCATCGTTATTTCACCAGATCCTGATAGAGGGAGAGCAGCTGCGTCGAGAGCCGTTCGCTGGTGCAGGTCATGATGCGTTCGCGGGCGCGTTGGCCTTCCGCAGAACCTGACGCGTGGGCAGGAAGCGCCATCACCGCCTGCTGAAGCGCCGGGATATCCAGCGCATCGCAAACATAGCCATTGCTGCCCTGAACGATAAACTCAGCGCCGCCGCAGCCGGTGGTGGTAATGACCGGCAGGCCGCAGGCCATCGCTTCGAGAATAACGTTAGGGAACGGATCGTACAGCGTCGGCAGCAGCAGGCCGTCGGCCATCTGATAGAACGGCAGGGTTTCCGACTGCATGCCGAAAAAGCGGACCCGTTCCTCGCAGTTGAGGGTTTTCGCCAGCGCCTGATAGCGATGCTGATCTTTGTCTTTACCGACGACCAGCAGATAGCGATCGGTGGGGGCGATGGCGCGGATCGCCGCATCCAGCCCCTTGCGCTCAAAGCCGGAGCCGACGTAGATCAGGCAGGTTGCCTGGAGCGGCAGATTCCATTGGTTACGTAGCGCAACAAAGGCCGCTTCCGTAGGCGGCAGAAAACGCTGGCTATCGATGGCGTTATAGATAACGTGGATTTTCTCCGCCGGCAGGCCGAAGTCTTCAATAATCTCGCGTTTTATCATTTCCGCGTTGCAGATGACGCCGCGCAGGTGCGAGTCCTGGTACATTTCGCGCTCAGCCTGCATCACATAGCGATGGTAGCGGTCGGCAAACAGCAGGCGGCTTTTCCAGCCGGGCAAAATGCGCGAGCGCTGCTGTAGCCAGCGGCGGTGTACGCCGTCTCCGGCGCGGTACAGGTCGCAGCCGGGAATGCGTTCATGGCTCTGCACCAGATCGAAATGTTCGCTCTGCCACAGCTGGCGGGCGGCGTCGGCAAAACCGCGTTCGCGGCTGATCCGCCCCCACTTACGCGGGTTGCAGATATGAATATTCCAGTCGGGTTTCACCGGCCCTTGCCATTCGCGAGTAATGACGTTCAGTTCAAGATTGCTGCTATCAAGGGCTTCCAGCGCGCGGGAGACAAAGCGCTCCGCGCCGCCGTCCGGGCGATATTTCTGTCGCACCAGGGCCAGCCTGAATTTGCTCATGCCAGTACCTTTTTCGCCGCCGCGATAACCGCGTCGGTGGGAATTAAATCGAGATAACGTTCGTCTGTGCCGGTATCGATATCATCCGGGTCGGGAATAGAGCCGAAATCCCCCGCCCAGATCACCTCGCCTTTGGCCTGCCATGGACGCCAGAAGGTGAGCTTGGAGGGGCCGAACAGCGCCACCAGCGGCGTACCCAGCGCGGCGGCCATATGCATCGGTACGGAGTCGACGCCGATAAACAGGCGGCCATGGTCGATGACGGATGCCAGCTGGCGTAGAGTCAGCTGACCGGCGAGGGAGTGCAAACGCGCATTGGGGCAGCCCGCCATAATGGTTTCGATCATCTGCTTCTCTTTGATATCAGGACCGGAGGTCAGCACGACCGGATAGCCCGCGTCAGAGAGAGCGTTAATCAGGGCGCTCATCCGCTCTTCGCGCCAGCACTTAAAGAACCAGCGGGAGGTCGGCTGAATGACGATATAGTTGTCCTGAAATCCTTCCGGCAGCCGCGCACGGCTGGCGTCCCAGTCCTGCTCGCTGTAGCCCATTTTCGCCGGCGCGTCATTAATATCCAGCCCAAGCGGCGCCAGAATCGACAGATTCTGCTGCACGGTGTGCAGCTGGTTATGCTGCTGCGTTGCGGCGAGAGCGGTATGACAAAAACGCCATGCCGGGTGACGACGCTTCGGGAAGTCAAAGCCGATACGGGTTGGCGCGCCGGTCAGTTTGGTGATAATTGCGCTTGGCCACTGATCGGCAAGATTGAGCACCATATCGTAGCGCTGCTGGCGCAGCGCGCGAATCAGCTGCCACTCCATCTTGAGCTGGTGGCCGGTACCCTGTTTTTTCCAGCGCCGGTCAATGGCGAAAATCTGGTTGATATCAGGATTGGCGGCGAGCATATCCCGGGTTTCTTCATAAAGCAGAACATCAACGCTGGCCGCGGGATATTGCTGTTTGAGGGCGTGAATGAGCGGCGTGATCAGCAGCATATCGCCATGATGGCGCAGCTTAATAACCAGGATTCGCGTCGGGGTCACAGGGCCGGAAGTGCGGGTTTCAGGCGTCATTCTCTGTTCTTCATTCAATATCAGGTTTCCGATTCTAGGGGATCAGACTGATTGAGAGAAGCGTTGTATTGCTCTACCATGACCCGATACGTATGCTCTGAGGACGTTTTCGTGCACAATCCCGCATTTCTCATCACGATTGATACAGAGGGCGATAACCTCTGGCAAAAACATGACAGCATTACCACCGAGAATGCGCGCTATTTACCGCGTTTTCAGCAGCTTTGCGAAAAGTATGGTTTTAAACCCGTCTATTTGACCAACTATGAAATGGCGATTGATCCCTTTTATATCGAATTCGCCAAAGATGTGATTGCCCGCGGGACGGCGGAAATCGGCATGCACCTCCACGCCTGGAACAGTCCGCCGACGGACCCGTTGACCGATGACGACTGGCGTCATAAGCCCTATCTGATTGAATATTCCGATGCGGCGATGCGCGAAAAAGTCGCTTACATGACCCATCTGCTGGAAGACACTTTCCAGACGAAAATGGTCAGCCATCGCGCCGGACGCTGGGCGTTTGATGAGCGCTACGCCCGTCTGCTGGTGGAGCATGGCTATCTGGTTGACTGCTCGGTCACGCCGCGGGTCAACTGGAAGACGGCGAAAGGCGCCCCGCAGGGGGACGGTGGGACCGATTACCGTCGTTTCCCGCAGCATGCCTATTTCCTTGATGAGAATGATATCAGTCGCGAAGGCCGCTCTTCGCTGCTGGAAGTGCCGATGAGCATTCAGTATAAGCACTCCGGCTGGATGAACAGCGTGAAGCAGGGCTACGATCGCTTGCGCGGCAAAGTGCGCTCGCCTTCCGTTCACTGGCTGCGCCCGATGGGGGGAAATGTCGACACCATGAAGAAAGTGGTGCAGCAGACATTGACTCAGGGTAATGATTACGTCGAATATATGCTGCACTCTTCTGAGTATATGCCTGGCGGCAGCCCAACATTTAAAAATAAACAGGATATCGAGCAGTTATATGTCGACCTGGAAGCATTTTTTAACTGGCTGGCGCCGCAGGTGAAGGGAATGACGTTGGCAGAATATTACCAGCGGAAACACACACAGCGATAAAAGGCACCCTAAGGTACCGTATGCGTATCCTTAAACAACTGACGCGGAAGAAGAATGCTTTCTTCCGCGACATTAAATTTAATTTAATTAATTTTCGTTATAGAAATAAAGCTGAGCGCCAGCCGTTTAATCCGGCTCAGGTGAAACGCATTTTATTACTGCGTCTGGATGACAAAGTCGGTGACATGGTGGTGACCACAGGCTGTGCCAGACTTCTTGCCGAGCGCGGCTATAAAGTCTCTGTTCTCACCGGTCCTGTCTGTATGCAAATATTAGCAGGCTCAATATTTCTTGAGAATATATATTTGTATAAACCACGGATGTCTCTCGCTGCATTACGGGCACTTAATTTTGATGTGGTCATCGATTTTGATGATGTGAAAACCTATGAACGGTTTAAGTTTCTCTCTGATTTACGCGCGCCCTGCGTGATTGGTTTTAATAAAGAGAAATATAAGCTGTATGACCAGTCAATCGCCTTTTATGATAGCAAAAGCCATATTTCCGCCCGTTATAAACAGGTGGTTAAGCTTTTTGGCGTGAGAGATGAGCACTATCATTATCACGTTCCCGGCGATATACGCGAGCGTGAGCGAGTGGAAAAGTTACTGGCGACAGAAAGTGACAGACAGCTATGCGTCGCCATCAATCCCTTTACCGCATCAACCGATAAGGACTTCTGCCGTCATCAGGTCGCCACGCTCATTGAGCGACTCCGTCAGCTACCCTATAAAGTGAGCGTGGTGATGGTTGGCCGCAGTGAGAAAATCCGTCAACTTGGGCTGGATATGGCGCTGTATCTGGCTGACAGCAATATCAACTCGGCAGTAGAAGTTATCCGCTGCTGCGATCTGGTGATTACCGCTGACACTTCCATTGTGCACATTGCCAGAGTGTTTGATAAACCAATGGTGGCGGTCTATAACAAGCGCAAGCTCAAGGATACTGGCCTGCCGGGTTATACCATCTGGGCCCCGGGTTATGCTAAGGCCAGACAGATTGTCTGCGAGGAAGAGAACGTGGCGGATGTCTCGATTGACGCCATATGGCCGATGATCAAAGAACAGGCTGATAGTCTGGTGGCCACGCGCTTGCGGCAATAAAAAAGGGCCCGGACGGGCCCTTTTCTGTTACGGTTTCACGACGGCCTTACGGCCGTTTTGCCGTCAGGTTATTGCTTAACGCAATCCCGAGCGGTAGCCAGAACAGCACCCAGGTTTCTCGCGGGTTGCTGACGATAAACATCCCCTGCGACGCCATAAAAATCAATGCGTACATGAAGATCGCCAGGCCGTACCGGCTGTCGCCGCGGCGTTTGCACCATGCCCGCCATAATCCGCTGGCGATGACCGCCAGCAGCAGCAGCAGGCCAATGATGCCGCCTTTCAACAGCGAGCCGAGATAGACGCTGTGGGTGGTGGTAATGTGTTCACCGCTGTAGTTAATGAATTCGAGTCCATAATCGAACCCCCGGCCCAGCCAGGGATGGTCCGCGATTTCGGCAAGCGTATGGCGCCAGATGCTGAAACGTAGACCACTCTGCGTCCCCATCTCCTCAAAGCGGGCTAGCAGCAGGTCCCCAACCGGTGTCAGGGAGAAGACCAGCCCGAGCACCACCGCCAGCGTGGCGACGATCGCTAAATTACGGCGCGTAAATACCTGGAGATGCAGCGTGCAGCAGAAGGCCAGCGCCAGGGCGATAATCGGCCCGCGGCTCTGGGTAAAGACCATCATCACCAGCAGGATAGCGATCGGCAGATAGAGATAATGGCCGGCTTTCTCTTTCAACAGCAGGCAGCAAATTAAGATGGCGATGCCGCAGTATCCTGCCAGGTCGATAACGTTGGTCGGGCCTGGGTTTTC
Organism: Klebsiella planticola ATCC 33531; assembly: GCF_000735435.1. GTDB lineage: Bacteria > Pseudomonadota > Gammaproteobacteria > Enterobacterales > Enterobacteriaceae > Klebsiella > Klebsiella planticola. The sequence continues at coordinate 187,419 of NZ_JMPP01000014.1, forward strand.
CGGTGAGACTTCGCGCAGGGTCAGAACCAGCGTATGGTCTATCGCCAGCGTCCAGACAGACAGCACGGTGACTCCGGCAACCACGCTGAGCAGCGCCAGATGCCGGGTGCGGGGATGGCCCAGCAGGGTGGCGAGCAGCAACAGGTAGAAGATGAGATAGGTCCCGTGAGTCAGCGGCGAGTCAATATGTTGCGGCGTATGCCCCCAGAGATTGCTGAGCGCATAGTAGACAAAGAAGAGCACCAGCAGCGCATAGGTCGGCCATTGCTGGCGGGTACTCTCCGCCAGCGCCTGGCGATGGTCTTTGTTCAGTAAAGACAGCAGGAACAGCAGAATTGACAGGTGGAGCAGGTTATTCGTCCGGGTGGAGATGCAAAAAATAGCGCTGAAAAATAAAAATAAGGGAAAGAAAAGGGAGTAACCCTGAATGGCATAGTTACTTATTTTTAAAGTACGCATCAAAAGAAACCTTTGCAAAAATCGTTTCCGGCACCGCACTCTCCTGAGAGAAATTGATGACCCGAATATGGTTTTGTTGTAGCACACAAGCGGCGTGCGAAAAGGACGGGATGACCAGGTCATCCACTTTGTTTGCCAGGTAGGAAGGCAGTTTATTCTGTTGTGTTTCGTAGAACCGCGGTTGGTGGAAATTATTCATGTCCAGCCCGCTGATAAGAATGGTGTCGAATCCCAGCCAGGCGAGGATCTGTAAGGACCAGTAGACCACGGTTCCGGCATCAAAGACCCCGTGGCGGATATCGGTGCTAAAGCAGATATCCTGACGCTCAGGGTGGAAACGCAGCGCTTCGATATGCTGATAGGTTTTCCGCATCACGCTGCTGGCGACCTTAGGCTGGTAAATTTTATAGCAGCCGTCTTCAATCAGCGCCAGGCGGCAGCGCAGATCGGCCGGATAGCGATCGTAGATTTTGGCGATCCCGTGCATGGTGGTAAACAGCACAAGATCGGGCTGGCCGATCACCGAGCGAATAATGTCGGGCTGCTTGTCGTAAAACTCCATATCGACAATGGTGTAGAACGAAAACCGCAGCGTATCAGAGAGAAACCAGGCGCCGTTGACGCCCATCACCGGCACGCTCTCCGGCAGTCGTGAAAAATCAATACCGCGGGTAGAGGGGCCGGTCGCCGTCAACAAAACCTCGCCATGCGCGCTGTTTTTTAACGCGCTCAGGCTGACCAGCGGAATATTTTGACCTTTGTACTGCAGCGTGCGGATTTCACCGCTTTCGCCCCGGGTGATTTTGGTATACGGCCAGAGATTTTCGTTATGGCGAAAAGCACGCGGGTGCGTGTAGCGGTAAATTTGCTTGTACAGTGAACCCATTAAATCAGCCCCTGAGATTGCAGCAGCTGCGCGATGCGGGCGGCGGAAATATCCCCGGTGCTGTTGCCGCTTTCCGGACGTACGACATACTGATTTTTACCGTAACCGCCAATCAACCCCGGGTCGGTGGGGCCATATAACGTAAAATTGGGTTTATCGAGCGCGGCGGTCAGATGGCTCAGGCCGGTATCAACGGAAACCACGCCTCTGGCGCCCGCCAGAACCTGAGCGACCTGTTCCAGGCTCATGCGCGGCAGAACGTCGACAAAGTCGTGACCCTCCGCCAGCCGTTTAGCCCGCGCTTCTTCATGCGGGGCGCCCCACGGCAGCTTAATCTGCAGGCCGCTGTCGGCCAGCAGGGCGATAAGCGCCTGCCAGTGGCTTTCTGGCCAGTGTTTGTCATCGCGGGTCGTGGCATGCAGGAAGACGAGGTACGGCACAGCAGTGGCGGTTTCCGGGCGGGTAAAGTGGCGGGCGATGGCATAATCCCCCTGGCTTTCCGGTCGGGCATAGCCCAGGCTTTTGGCGAACAGTTCGCGGGTGCGCTCAACGGCATGCTGCTGCTTCGCGATATGGTGACGGCGATTGTAGAACAGGCTGGCCAGCGGCTCGCGGGCGGTTTGCCAGTCCATACCGTGCTTCACGCCGCGCGCCAGCCGGGTGACCAGCGCGGCGCTTTTGACCAGACCCTGGGCGTCGATAATCGCGTCATATTTCTGTGCCCGTACGGCGTCGCGAAAGGCCTTGCGTTCGGCCCTGATGGGGGCCGAAAACCAGGCTTTACGCCAGCGGCGAATGGCGACGGGAATCACCCGATCCACCGCTTCATGCCAGGACGGGATCTGGGCGAACCCTTCCTCGACGACCCAGTCAAAGCGAATGCCGGGAAAAGCTTGCGCGGCATCGGTCAGCGCGGGCAGCGTATGCAGGACGTCGCCCATGGACGAGGTTTTTACGATCAATACCCGCATCCGTTACGCTTCCTCTTTATCGGTTTTTTCCTGCAGGAGCGCGTTTAGCTCTTCCTGTACGCGCTGCGGCGTAATATCGATCAGGCTCTGATGATAACCTTCCGCGGCATCGCCCTTACGGACTTTGTGGTAGCCGCTAATCAGGCGAATCACCCGTGCTTTGTGTGACAGTGGGGGAGTGAAGTCCGGGCTGCTTGGGCCATACAGCGCCACCAGCGGGCGGTCCAGCGCAGCGGCGACGTGCATCAGGCCGGAATCGTTGCTGACCACCGCTTTACAGGCGGCAAGCAGAATGACGGCCTGCTCAAGCTGGGTCTCCCCGGCCAGATTGCGACACCAGGCCTGCTGTTCGCTGCTCAGCGCGGCGATGATCTCTTTGCCCGCTTCGTTATCTTTGGCCGAACCGAACAGGACTATCTGGTAACCGTCGTCGATAAGCTGTTTCGCCAGCTCGGCGTAGTGATAGTGCGGCCAGCGTTTTGCCGGGCCAAACTCTGCGCCGGGGCAGAAGCCGATCATCGGGCGATCGGCTGAGAGATTAAACGCGCTACAGGCCTGCGATTTTTCACCTTCATGAACCTGCAGCTGCGGCCACAGCAGCGGCTGCGGCAGATCTTTGGCGCTGCGCATGACGCCCTTGTCATAGGCCAGCGCGACATAGCGTTCAACCATCAGCGGCCAGGCGTCTTTATCCAGCACTCGCGCGTCGTTCAGCAGACCGTAGCGCATCTCGCCGCGCCAGCCGGTGCGGTGCGGGATGTTGGCGAAGAAGGGGACCAGCGCCGATTTAAACGAGTTCGGTAGCACATAAGCACGATCGTAGCGACGTTCGCGCAGGCTGTGTCCGAGCTTACGGCGCTCGCCGATTGCCAGCGCGCCATGACCGAGCGGCATCGGGATGGCTTCGTTAACTTCCGGCATGCGCGACAGCAGCGGGCGGCACCACGCAGGTGCCATCACGTCGATTATCGCCTGGGGATAGCGCGCCCTGAGCGTGCGATAGAGACTTTGCGACATCATCATGTCGCCCACCCAAGACGGGCCAACCACCAATATTTTCATGTTATGTCTTACGCGTCGCGGTTGAGCCAGGCCATATATTCCGTTACGCCTTCGGCAACGGTCTTGAACGGCTTATCGTAGCCCGCAGCGCGCAGGTTGGTCAGATCCGCCTGGGTAAATGCCTGGTAGCGGCCTTTCAGCTTCTCGGGGAACGGGATGTATTCGATGCTGCCTTTCTTATGGTATGCCAGCGTGGCATCGGCTACCGCCTGGAAAGATTCCGCACGGCCGGTGCCGAGGTTGAAAATACCGGATACGCCGTTTTCCCAGAACCACAGGTTTACCGCCGCCACGTCGCCTACGTAGACGAAATCGCGTTTGAAGCCATCGCTGCCTTCGAACAGTTTCGGGCTTTCGCCGTTATTCAACTGGGTGTTGAGGTGGAAAGCCACGCTCGCCATGCTGCCTTTGTGCCCTTCGCGCGGCCCGTAGACGTTGAAATAGCGGAAGCCTACGATCTGCGAGTCGGCTTCCGGCAGGATCTGACGGACGTATTCGTCAAACAGGAATTTGGAGTAGCCGTAAACGTTCAGCGGCTGCTCATATTCACGGGATTCGATAAAGTCGCTGGTGCGGCCGCCGTAGGTTGCCGCCGACGAGGCGTACAGGAACGGAATCTGACGCTCCAGGCAGTAGTGCAGCACCTCTTTAGAGTACTGATAGTTGTTATCCATCATGTACTTGCCGTCCCACTCTGTGGTGGAAGAGCAGGCGCCTTCGTGGAATATGGCTTCAATTTCACCGAACTCTTCCCCGGCCATCACCTGAATCAGGAAGTCTTCTTTATCCATGTAATCAGCGATATCCAGGTCTACCAGGTTAGCAAACTTGGTGCCGTCTTTCAGATTATCTACGACCAAAATGTCGGTAATGCCTTTGTCATTCAGGGCCTTAACGATGTTGCTGCCGATAAACCCTGCGCCGCCGGTAACGATGATCATAACTGTAACCTTTGAAGTATGGAGTCCAGAGACAATCCGGACATGAATACTCATATCATATCACCACATGGAGCAGGCTTCAGCCATTCGCCGAAAAGCGGGGTGGTGAGCGTGATTTATGCTGCAAATAATTCATCCAGGCATGCATCATCTCGTATCAGCGTATAGCTTTGGGTAATATGTGCCAAATTTTGCCAAATCTGGAGAGTTGCAATGCGTGGTGATTTTTACGAACAGTTGACCAATAGCCTTGAGACCGCTCGTGCGGAAGGGTTATTTAAAGAAGAACGCATTATTACGTCGGCGCAGCAGGCGGATATTACCGTCGGCGGCAGCAATGTGATTAACTTCTGCGCCAATAACTATCTGGGTCTGGCTAACCATCCGCAGCTGATTGCTGCCGCGAAAGCCGGGATGGACAGCCACGGTTTTGGTATGGCTTCCGTGCGCTTTATTTGCGGGACGCAGGACAGCCACAAAGCGCTTGAGAAGAAGCTGGCTGAGTTCCTCGGCATGGAAGATGCGATTCTCTACTCCTCCTGCTTCGATGCCAACGGCGGTCTGTTTGAAACCCTGTTAGGCCCGGAAGATGCCATTATTTCCGATGCCCTGAACCACGCCTCGATCATTGACGGCGTTCGCCTGTGCAAAGCAAAACGCTACCGTTATGCCAATAACGATATGCAGGAGCTGGAAGCACGTCTGAAAGAGGCCCGTGAAGCCGGCGCACGCCACGTGCTGATCGCCACCGACGGCGTATTCTCCATGGACGGCGTGATCGCCAACCTGAAAGGCGTCTGCGACCTGGCGGACCAGTTCGATGCGCTGGTGATGGTCGACGATTCCCACGCCGTCGGCTTTGTGGGTGAAAACGGTCGCGGCTCGCATGAATACTGCGATGTGATGGGCCGTGTCGATATCATCACCGGGACATTAGGTAAAGCGCTGGGCGGCGCATCCGGCGGCTATACCGCCGCGCGTAAAGAGGTCGTTGAATGGCTGCGCCAGCGTTCGCGTCCGTATCTGTTCTCCAACTCGCTGGCCCCGGCGATTGTTGCGGCCTCTATCAAAGTGCTGGAGATGGTGGAGTCCGGTGCTGAACTGCGCGATCGCCTGTGGTCCAACGCGCGCCTGTTCCGCGAAAAAATGACCGCCGCGGGCTTTACGCTGGCCGGCGCCGACCACGCGATTATCCCGGTTATGCTGGGCGAAGCCGTGATTGCGCAAAACTTTGCGCGCGAGCTGCAAAAAGAAGGGATTTACGTCACCGGGTTCTTCTATCCGGTGGTACCAAAAGGCCAGGCGCGTATTCGCACCCAGATGTCGGCGGCGCATACCCCTGAACAAATTGAACGTGCGGTAGAAGCCTTTACCCGCATCGGTAAACAACTGGGCGTGATTGCCTGAGGGCGTGAGATGAAAGCGTTATCCAAACTGAAAGCGGAAGAAGGCATCTGGATGACCGACGTACCGGAACCGGAAGTCGGCCATAACGATCTGCTGATCAAAATCCGCAAGACCGCCATTTGCGGTACCGACGTACACATTTATAACTGGGATGAATGGTCGCAAAAAACTATCCCGGTGCCGATGGTAGTAGGGCATGAGTACGTGGGGGAAGTCGTGGGTATCGGCCAGGAAGTACGCGGCTTTAAGATTGGCGATCGCGTTTCCGGCGAAGGGCATATTACCTGCGGCCACTGCCGTAACTGCCGTGCTGGCCGTACACATCTGTGCCGTAACACGATCGGCGTAGGCGTGAACCGTCCGGGCTGTTTCGCGGAATATCTGGTCATTCCGGCTTTCAACGCCTTCAAAATCCCGGACAACATTTCTGACGATCTGGCGTCGATTTTTGACCCGTTTGGTAACGCGGTCCACACGGCGCTCTCGTTCGATCTGGTTGGTGAAGATGTGCTGGTATCCGGCGCAGGCCCAATTGGGATCATGGCGGCTGCGGTCGCAAAACACGTCGGCGCCCGTAATGTGGTTATTACTGACGTGAACGAATATCGACTGGGTCTGGCGCGTAAAATGGGCGTGACGCGTGCCGTGAATGTCGCGCAAGAGAGCCTGACCGATGTGATGGCCGAACTGGGGATGACCGAAGGGTTCGACGTGGGGCTGGAAATGTCCGGTGCGCCGCCGGCATTCCGTACCATGCTGGATACCATGAACCACGGCGGCCGTATTGCGATGCTCGGTATTCCGCCGTCGGATATGTCCATCGACTGGACAAAAGTTATCTTCAAGGGGCTGTTTATCAAAGGGATTTATGGCCGGGAAATGTTCGAGACCTGGTACAAGATGGCCGCATTGATCCAGTCTGGGCTGGATTTGTCGCCGATCATTACCCACCGTTTTGGCATCGATGAGTTCCAGCAGGGCTTTGATGCGATGCGCTCCGGCCAGTCCGGAAAAGTGGTGCTGAGCTGGGATTAAATCTGATAAAACGGCAGCCCGGCTGCGGTCGGGTTTTACGCTGAGCGCCTGCGGGCGCTTTTTTTTATTTAGATTTGGATAACATTTCACAGATCCTTCATCGTGAACGCACTTTTTCTAAATCGATTTTTGGCCTATTCGTTTATACAGTTCGTTTAACTACCGTTTAATTTTATAAACACCATGCTTAAACTCTCTGTATGCTTGCTGACCTGTAATTCTGCCCGTCTGCTGAGCCAGGTTTTACCTCCGCTCCTGAAGGTGGCGGATGAGTGCATTGTCGTGGATTCAGGCAGTACCGATACGACGCTGGATATCTGTCGCCAGTTTGGGCTGACGGTACATCATCACCCCTATACCGCTCACGGGGCGCAGATGAACTACGCGACGACGCTGGCCAGCTATGACTGGGTGCTGTGCATGGATAGCGATGAAATTCTCGATAATGAGGTTGTCGCTGAGATTCTGAGGCTGAAAGCCGGCGAGGATCTCGACCCTGTCTGTGCCTGGCGCCTGCCGCGTTACTGGTATGTGCTTGGCGAAGCCGTCAGGACAATTTATCCCGTCTCATCGCCGGATTATCCGGTTCGCTTATTCAATCGTACCACGGCGGCCTTTAATAACCGCCCGGTTGACGATCAGGTGGTCGGCCACGTCAGGTCCGTCAAACTCCCGGGCCGGGTGCGTCACGATACCTTTTATTCGCTGCACGAAGTCTTTAGTAAGCTCAATAGTTATACTACCCGGCTGGTGAAACATCAGAAGATCAAACCCTCGCTGAGCCGCGGGATCATCAGCGCGACTGGCGCTTTTTTTAAGTGGTATCTGTTTAGCGGGGCATGGCGGAATGGGAAGGTGGGTGCCGTGACCGGGCTGTATGCAACCCTGTACAGTTTTATGAAGTATTTTAAAGCCTGGTATGCCTTTGAAGATAAACGGGAATCTGCCGCTGAAAAACGAACAGATTCCCGATCCGTTTAGTTCGTTGGGTTGTCCCAGCCCTGCCATTTCAGCTGGTAGTACTGCACCAGAGGGCTCTGGCTGATGCTTTCGCTCAGGATGCTGAAGAAGCGGCTGGCGTACACCGGCTCCGGCGGATGCTTCGGCTTACAGAACTTCACGCCGCGGAACGGATTACGCGGCGACGTTGGCGGCGTCGTTTTCGACGGCGGTAGCCCGCTGTCCGGCCTTGAGGTATCGACCTGCGGCTCGTTCAGCAGGTTGCTCGGACGCACCAGGGTGATATCCGGCGGCAGGTTATAGACCATTTGCTGCAGGACGCGCACCGTGGTGGGGTGCGGATGACCGATAGCAATGGCGGAACCGTTGCGGCGCGCCAGCGCGATGGCGCGGTTGAACTGCACGCGAATATCGGCTTCATTCTGCGTGTCATCGAGGAACACCTTCCGCTTGATCACCTTCACTCCGGTACCCTGCGCCGCGCGCATGGCCTGAGTATTACCGATGGTGACGCTGTCGAGGAAGTAGAGATTGTAGCGCTCCAGGGCCTGCATCACCTTTTGCATTCCGAACAGGCTGGAGGTCATCGCGCTGCCCATATGGTTGTTCAGGCCCACGGCGTACGGCACTTTGCCATAGGCGTCGCGGATGATGCGCTCGATCTCGTTACTGCTCATATCCGGGCGCAGCGTATCTTTTTCCAGCGGTTGCTTGCTGAGCGGCGCCATCGGCAGGTGGATAAGCACCTCGTGACCGAGATTGTGCGCTTTGGTCGCCATTTCACGGGCGTGCGGCGCGTTGGGTAATACGGCGACGGAGATGGTCGCTGGCAGCGCCAGTACCTGATTTTCAGTCTGTGGACGATAGCCAAAGTCGTCAATAACAATGGAGAGTTTACCGGCAAATGCCGGTGATGCCATAGCCAGCGTACCGGCTACCGCGAATGCAATTCTGCGAAATTGAAGCAAAACTTATCTTCCCAACCACGGCTGTGGATTGACCGCCTGACCCTGGCGACGAATTTCGAAATAGAGCGACGGACGGCCCTGACCGCCGCTGCTGCCTACGAGAGCAATCGGCTGGCCCGCCCGGACCTGAGTGCCGACGCTGACCAGCGCGCTTTGGTTATAGCCGTAAAGGCTCATATCGCCTTTACCGTGTTCAACGACCACAACCAGGCCGTAGCCCTGTAGCCAGTCGGCGAGAATCACCCGGCCATCGGCAATTGCCTTAACCTCGGTGCCTTCAGACGCAGCGATAACCATCCCTTTCCAACGTAGTTCACCTTGCAGCTGTTCGCCATAACGATGAAGCAACGTTCCGCGAACCGGCCAGTAGGCCTGACCGCGCGGAGAGCCCAGACCACCGGTGCGGGACATCAGCGAACGCTCGCTTTCGGTTGGTTTGTAGGTGGTGCCTTTACGGGATGCATCCTGCTGACGATCGCGCACGGCCTGAGCCTCGCGAGCTTCTCGCTCTGCGCGGGCCTTCGCTGCGGCTTCTGCTTGCGCGATCCGACCGCGCAGGCGCGATTCGTTAGCCCGCATTTCGCCCAGCTGCTGCTGACCTTGCTGAATAGACGATTCAAGGCCTGAAAGGGTTTTCTTACGTTCGTTCCGCGCCTGTTCCAGCTTTGCCTGCTGTGCGCGCTGCTCGTAAACCAGCGTCTGCTGCTGGCTCTGCTTTTCTTCCAGCTCCGCCTTTTGCGCGGCGACCTCTTCGCGCGTCTGTTTCAACTGGGCGATGGTCTCCTGGCGGGCCTGGTTAAGATAACCGTAGTAGACCTGCATGCGCTGGTTACGTTGACCCTCTTCACCGCTGAGGATCATTTGCATCCCGGTATGCGGCCCCTGGCGGAACGCGGCATCAAGCTGCGCGGACAGGTTACGCTCCTGAGTGGCGCGCTGACGTTCCAGCTTTGCGATTGACGCGTTCATCTCGTCAATCTGCTTATTCAGCTGGTTCAGGGTATCCTGGGTTTCACGCAGTTTGCGGGCGGCGGCAGAGATGGCCTCTTCCTGCGCTTTTAGCTGGGCAAGCAGAGAGGCGCGTTGCTGTTGTTGTTGCTTGATCGCCCGCTGCTTTGCGGCGATATCGGCCTGAATAGATTTGAGCTGGTCGCGGTCATCCGCCTGAGCGGGTGCGGCGCACAGCAATACGCCAGCGCTGAGTGCGCTGGCGTAAAGGACGGATCGAACAGCCGTTGCGATCCATGTATTTGAATAAGTCGCCTTTCCCCTCATGGGGAAGGATTATTCCACGATGAACAGCGGCTTGCCAGTCATCTCTTGCGGGATTTCCATTCCCATCAGCGACAACATGGTTGGCGCGATATCGGAAAGCTTGCCACCTTCGGCGACTTTTACGGTTTTATCGCCAACGTAGATCAGCGGTACCGGCAGGTTGGTGTGGGCCGTATGGGCCTGGCCGGTAGCCGGATCGCGCATCTGTTCAGCGTTACCGTGATCGGCGGTAATCAGCAGCTGGCCGCCGACGGATTCTACCGCTTTGGCAACCTGATCGATGCAATTGTCCAGCGTTTCAACGGCTTTAATTGCCGCTGCCATGACGCCGGTATGACCGACCATATCGCCGTTCGGATAGTTACAGATGATGGTGTCGTACTGACCGCCCTTGATAGCAGCAACCAGTTTTTCGGTCAGCTCGGCGGAGCTCATTTCCGGCTGCAGGTCGTAGGTTGCGACTTTTGGCGAGTTGATCAGAATACGCTCTTCGCCTTTGAACGGCTCTTCAACGCCGCCGTTAAAGAAGAAGGTCACGTGCGCGTACTTCTCGGTTTCGGAGATGCGCAGCTGAGTCTTGTCGTTCTTCGCCATCCACTCGCCGAAGGTATTGGCCAGGGACGCCGGCGGGTATGCGCAGGCGACTTTGATGTCTGCGGCATATTCGGTCAGCATCACGAAGTCGAGTTTGACCTCTTTCTTACGGGCAAAACCGTCGAAATCGGCGTTGACGAAGGCACGGGTGATTTCACGGGCGCGGTCAGCACGGAAGTTCATGAAAATCAGCGCATCGCCGTCTTCCATCGCGGCATCGGCCTGGCCTGCGGCACGGATCACGGTCGCCTTCACGAACTCATCATTTTCATCGCGAGCGTAAGCGGCCTGCAGACCGGCAACGGCGGTATCGGCCTGGAACTCGCCCTGCGCCAGGGTCATCAGATCATATGCCTGCTCAACGCGGTCCCAGCGATTGTCGCGGTCCATGGCGTAGTAACGGCCAATAATGGAAGCCACGCGGCCTTTACCGAGAGCGGCAAATTTTTCTTCAAATTTCGCCAGTGATTTTTCAGCGCTGCGCGGCGGCGTGTCGCGGCCATCGAGGAAAGCGTGCAGGTAGATTTTTTCTGCCCCACGTTCAGCGGCCAGCTCTACCATCGCCATAATGTGGTCTTCGTGGCTGTGAACGCCGCCAGGGGACATCAGGCCCATAATGTGCACGGCTTTACCCGCAGTAACGGCTTTGTCGACCGCGGCGGTCAGCACCGGGTTTGCAAAGAACGTGCGTTCTTTGATTTCGACATCAAGACGGGTCAGATCCTGGTAAACGATACGACCGGCGCCGAGGTTAACGTGACCCACTTCAGAGTTGCCCATCTGGCGATCCGGCAGACCGACCTCCAGGCCAGAAGCATCAATCAGCGTATGGGGACGTTTCGCCCACAATGCGTCCATGACTGGCGTTTTCGCGCTATAAATCGCGTTATCCTGCTGGTCTTCACGATAGCCATAGCCATCCAGAATGACCAGTACCATCGGCTTTTTAGAATTCGACATTGCGACAACCTCATGCTCAAAGACAGAAAATTTGCGTAATTTTACTACAGCTGAATCGTTCAAAGCACCGTGAAAGATCAAAGAAAGAGAGCGTCGGGCCCGCATGAAAGTCGTCGGAAGGGGATTTTTTCGTGACGGGCCGCAGAAAATACATTACATCGCGCTCACTGGCTGTATTTGCCGCAATGCACAGGTATACTCCTTCCCTGGTTTTTTTATCACTTAGTCGGGAGTTGTAACCCCCCATGCAAGAAATTATGCAATTCGTCGGCCGTCACCCCGTCCTGAGCATCGCGTGGATCGCGCTGCTGGTGGCGGTGCTGTTCACCACCTTTAAGGGGCTGATGTCGAAAGTTAAAGTCATTACCCGTGGTGAAGCGACGCGTCTGATCAACAAAGAAGATGCCGTGGTTGTCGACCTGCGTCAGCGTGACGACTTCCGTAAAGGCCATATCGCGGGCTCCATCAACCTGCTGCCGACCGAAATCAAGGCAAATAACGTTGGTGAGTTGGAAAAACACAAAGCACAACCCATTATAGTGGTAGACGGTTCCGGTATGCAGGCGCAAGAGCCTGCCAGCGCGCTGAATAAAGCCGGATTCGAAAAGGTCTTTGTACTCAAAGAAGGCATCGCTGGCTGGAGCGGCGAAAACCTTCCGCTGGTACGCGGCAAATAAATTTACCCGCGTCTTTATGACGTAGCCAGGTTTCCCCCGCTGCGGCGATCCGTTGGGGGGCAGCCTTGTCTGCGGCGTAACATCCTGCGGGTAAAAACAGGAGTGAAGTCATGGCCAATATTGATATCTACACCAAAGCGACCTGTCCGTTCTGTATCCGTGCGAAAGCACTGCTGAACAGCAAAGGCGTAACGTTCAATGAACTGCCGATTGATGGCAATGCCGCGAAGCGTGAAGAGATGATTCAACGCAGTGGTCGCACGACGGTTCCGCAGATTTTTATTGATGAGCAGCACATTGGCGGCTGTGACGACTTGTATGCGCTTGATTCACGTGGTGGACTTGATCCCCTGCTGCGCTAATTTTGCGTCCACCCAGGCCGGGTAGGCGTATTTAAGGACAACACGAAAGGGTTTTACTATGTCAGAACAAAACAGCACCGAAATGACTTTCCAGATCCAGCGTATCTATACCAAGGATATTTCCTTTGAAGCGCCAAATGCGCCGCAAGTTTTCCAGAAAGACTGGCAGCCGGAAGTTAAACTTGATCTGGACACAGCTTCCAGCCAACTGGCTGAAGGCGTCTACGAAGTGGTGCTGCGCGTAACCGTAACCGCTGCGCTGGGCGAAGAAACCGCGTTCCTGTGTGAAGTACAGCAGGGCGGCATCTTCTCCATCGACGGCATTGACGGCAACCAGATGGCGCATTGCCTCGGCGCATACTGCCCGAACATTCTGTTCCCGTATGCGCGTGAGTGCATTACCAGCCTGGTGTCTCGCGGTACCTTCCCGCAACTGAACCTTGCGCCAGTGAACTTCGATGCGCTGTTCATGAACTATCTGCAGCAGCAAGCTGGCGAAGGTGCCGAACAACATCAGGATGCCTGATGAACGCACTTAATGCTGCAATGACTGTGATCGGTGCCGGCTCATACGGCACCGCTCTTGCCATCACTCTGGCAAGAAATGGCCACCATGTTGTGCTCTGGGGCCATGACCCGAAACATATCGCGACGCTGCAACATGACCGCTGCAATGCCGCTTTCCTTCCTGACGTCCCTTTCCCTGACACGCTGCATCTTGAAAGCGATCTGTCTGCCGCGCTGGCTGCCAGCCGCGACATTCTGGTTGTGGTGCCAAGCCATGTCTTTGGTGAGGTCCTGCGCCAGATTAAACCGCTGATGCGTTCGGATGCGCGCCTGGTCTGGGCGACGAAAGGCCTTGAGGCTGAAACCGGTCGCCTGCTGCAGGATGTCGCGCGCGAAGCGCTGGGCGACACAATCCCGCTGGCGGTGATTTCCGGCCCGACCTTCGCCAAAGAGCTGGCGGCAGGGCTGCCGACGGCCATTTCGCTGGCGTCCACGGAGCCGCAATTTGCCGACGACCTGCAGCGCTTGCTGCACTGCGGTAAAAGCTTCCGCGTCTATATCAACCCGGACTTTATCGGCGTGCAGCTTGGCGGGGCGGTGAAAAACGTCATCGCCATTGGCGCCGGGATGTCTGACGGTATCGGCTTTGGCGCCAATGCGCGTACGGCGCTGATAACCCGTGGTCTGGTTGAAATGTCTCGTCTCGGTACCGCGCTGGGCGCCGATCCGGAAACCTTTATGGGGATGGCGGGGCTGGGCGATCTGGTGCTGACCTGTACCGATAACCAATCGCGTAACCGCCGCTTTGGCATGATGCTCGGCCAGGGTATGGATGTGCAAAGCGCGCAGGATAAGATTGGCCAGGTGGTTGAAGGCTATCGCAATACCAAGGAAGTTCGCGTTCTGGCACAGCGTTTAGGTGTCGAAATGCCAATAACCGAGGAAATTTATCAGGTATTGTATTGCGGAAAAATTGCGCGCGAGGCAGCATTGACTTTATTGGGCCGCGCACGCAAGGACGAGCGCAGCAATTAAGCTTAAAGGAACCTTTGTCACCTCGATGACCCGGTCAGCGTAGAACTGGCCGGTCATTCTGCTATCGCCTGGAGTCAGCAATGCCGTGTGAAGAACTGGATATCGTCTGGAACAATATTAAAGCCGAAGCCCGGGCTCTGGCCGACTGTGAGCCTATGCTCGCCAGTTTTTACCACGCAACGCTACTCAAGCACGAAAATCTGGGCAGCGCCCTGAGCTATATGCTGGCGAATAAACTGGCGTCGCCGATTATGCCCGCCATTGCCATTCGTGAGGTAGTGGAAGAGGCATATGCCGCTGATCCGGAGATGATCGCCTCCGCCGCCTGCGATATTCAGGCCGTGCGTACCCGCGATCCGGCGGTCGATAAGTACTCCACGCCGCTGCTGTACCTGAAAGGTTTCCACGCGCTGCAGGCCTATCGCATTGGCCACTGGCTGTGGAATCAGGGGCGCCGGGCGCTGGCGATTTTCCTGCAAAATCAGGTTTCCGTTTCTTTCCAGGTGGATATCCATCCGGCGGCGAAAATTGGCCGTGGGATTATGCTCGATCATGCCACCGGCATTGTGGTCGGCGAAACGGCGGTGATTGAGGACGACGTGTCGATTCTGCAGTCCGTGACCCTCGGCGGTACCGGTAAAACCAGCGGCGACCGTCACCCGAAAATCCGTGAAGGCGTCATGATTGGCGCCGGTGCGAAGATCCTCGGTAATATCGAAGTTGGTCGGGGGGCGAAAATTGGCGCCGGTTCCGTGGTGCTACAGCCCGTACCGCCGCACACCACCGCAGCCGGCGTACCGGCGCGTATCGTCGGTAAGCCAGAGAGCGACAAGCCGGCGATGGATATGGATCAGCACTTTAACGGTATTCACCATACCTTCGAGTACGGCGACGGTATCTAGAATCGGGCTATCCCGATAACGCGCTGCCGACGTTGCGAGGAGCAGGCGCCTGCGCGGCTATTCTGGCATTTGCTGCCGGACTGCTTTCCCCCGGCTGGCGCTGCGCGTAGCCGGGCGACGGGCCGGTGAGATCGGGTAGCCCGGCTCAGGCGCAGCGCCTCGCAATCCGGGAATGACTCAGGCTAACTGCGTAATACCGCCCCCGGATACCCCAGCTGGCGCCAGGCCTCATACACCACCACCGACACCGCATTTGACAGGTTCATACTGCGACTGTCCGGCATCATCGGAATACGGATTTTTTGCTGTGGCGGCAGGGCATCAAGAATGCTGGCCGGCAGGCCGCGCGTTTCCGGGCCAAACATCAAGAAATCACCATCCTGATAGCTGACCGCGCTGTGAGCCGGCGTGCCCTTTGTGGTCAGAGCGAACAGGCGCTGCGGCCTGGCGCTTTCCACGAAGGCAGCATAGTCACGATGGCGCTGAACGGCGGCGAATTCATGGTAATCCAGCCCGGCGCGGCGCAGGCGCTTATCGTCCCAGGTGAAACCCATCGGCTCGATAATATGCAGATTGAAGCCGGTGTTGGCGCACAGGCGGATGATGTTCCCGGTATTTGGCGGGATCTCAGGTTCGAATAGTACAATGTTCAGCATGCTGCCCTGTCTCATTAGGCTCTTAATCGCGCGGGCAGAATAGCAGATATTTGCCCGGCCCTCATCCCCGTGGGGGAGCGCCGGGCAGGGGGATTATGCCGCGTTGCCCTGCGTCATCGCATTGAAGGTATGCAGCGCGTCGGCGTTCTGAACCAGTGAGTCGCGGCTGATTTCACCGATGGTTTTGGTTCCGGTCAGGGTCATGGCCACCTTCATCTCTTTCTCGATCAGATTCAGCAGGTTGGCTACACCCTGCTTGCCGTGGGTGGCCAGCGCGTACAGATAGGCGCGGCCCAGCAGTACGCTATCGGCGCCCAGCGCGATCATGCGCACCACATCGAGACCGTTACGAATACCGCTATCGGCGAGGATGGTGATATCGCCTTTTACCGCATCGGCGATGGCCGGCAGCGCACGGGCTGAGGAGAGAACGCCGTCGAGCTGGCGACCGCCGTGGTTGGAGACCACGATCCCGTCGGCGCCGAAGCGTACGGCGTCGCGCGCATCCTGCGGATCGAGGATCCCTTTGATCACCATCGGACCGTCCCAGAATTCGCGGATCCACTCGAGGTCTTTCCACGAAATAGACGGATCGAAGTTGTTCGCCAGCCAGCCAATGTAGTCCTCAAGACCGGTAGGCTTGCCAAGATAGGTGGAGATATTGCCAAGATCGTGAGGGCGGCCGTTTAAACCGACATCCCACGCCCACTGCGGGTGGGTCATCGCCTGCCAGTAGCGGCGCATCGCCGCATTCGGGCCACTCATTCCGGAATGGGCATCACGATAGCGAGCGCCGGGGGTGGGCATATCGACGGTAAACACCAGGGTTGAACATCCCGCCGCTTTGGCGCGCTCCAGCGCATTGCGCATAAAGCCGCGATCGCGCAGGACGTACAGCTGGAACCACATCGGGCGCTTGATGGTCGGCGCGACTTCCTCTATCGGGCAGACGGAAACGGTGGAGAGGGTAAACGGAATGCCTTTATCATCCGCGGCGCCTGCCGCCTGCACTTCACCGCGGCGAGCGTACATTCCGCACAGTCCGACCGGCGCCAGCGCCACCGGCATAGAGAGCTTTTCTTTGAACAGCGTGGTCTCCAGGCTCAGGTCCGACATATTCTTCAGCACCCGCTGGCGGAGCGCCACATCAGACAGATCTTCAACGTTGCGGCGCAGCGTGTGTTCGGCATAGGCGCCGCCGTCGATGTAGTGGAACAGGAACGGTGGCAGGATACGCTGTGCGGCTGCGCGATAGTCGCTGGCGGCTGAAATAATCATCACGGGTTCTCCCTGGCATTTTCGTTGTGGTCACCGGGCAGGCGGGTAATGCGCGCCTGGCGGGCCTGGTCTTCATCAAAGTGTTTAATCGTGGCGTGGACAAAGCCTAGGTGCGCCATCATCGCCTGCCGCGCGCCTTCGGCGTCACCGGCGAAAATGGCCTCCATCACGGCCTGGTGCTGTTCAGTCAGGCGGGCGAATACCGGCGGGACAAGATACATCCGCTGGCGGCTCTGTTTGACCGAGGATTGCAGGAGGTCGAAAAAGCCGCGCATGGTTTGTAGCAGAACCACATTGTGCGAGGCTTCGGCAATCGCCAGGTGAAAGCGAACGTCAGCCTGTGAGGCCAGGTCCGGGTCTTCGCTCTGGGTCGCTTCAAAGCACAGGCGAATGCGCTCTTTTTCGGCGTCAGTTGCGCGCATCGCCGCATGCCAGGCCGTGCTGGCTTCGATGGCGTGGCGCGCTTCCAGAATATCAAAACTGTAATCGGGGTCGTCGGCGAGCAGCGTTTTTAGCGGCTGAACGATATTCTGTTCCGACCACGCCTCGTGCTGCCAGCGCACGAAAGTCCCGCCGCCGCGGCGGCTGACCAGCAGGCCTTCGCTCACCAGCATCGCCAGCGCTTCGCGCAGCGAGTTGCGTGAGACGCCAAGCAGGGCGGCCAGCTGGCGCTCGGCGGGCAGTCGCATGCCCGCCTCCAGCTTCTGTTCTTCAATCAGCGCCCGCACACGACGGGCTACATCGTCTGCGAGGCGCCGGGGCATCACTATCATGGGATCATCCAGGTTAAGACATAGGCCTGTAGCGTGGTAATAACACCGACCATGCAGGTAAAGATCAGGCTGTGTTTTACGGTAAAGCGGAACAGGTCCGACTCTTTCCCCACCAGGCCTACCGCCGCACAGGCGATAGCGATGGACTGCGGCGAAATCATTTTGCCGGTGACGCCGCCGGTGGTGTTGGCCGCGACCAGCAGAATATCGGAGACGCCGATCTGCTGTGCCGCGGTCGCCTGCAGCGCGGCGAACAGCGCGTTAGACGAGGTGTCTGAACCGGTCAGGAATACCCCCAGCCAGCCGAGGAATGGCGAGAAGAAGGTAAACGCGTGGCCGGTGTGCGCCAGCGCGAGGGCCAGCGTCGACGACAGCCCGGAATAGTTAGAGATAAAGGCGAACGCCAGCACCATGCCGATGGAGTAAATCGGTAGAGCCAGTTCTTTTAACGTGCTGCCAAAGGTGATCAGCGCATCTTTTGGCTTCATACGCAGCCAGACGACGGAAAGTATAGCCGCAAACAGGATGGCGGTGCCGGTGGCAGACAGCCAGTCGAACTTATACACCGCCGCGTAAGGGGTGGCGGCGCTGACAACCGGCGGCATGCGGGCCACCATCTTATCGAGGAACGGCACGGAGATATTGATAACGAAGTCATACATCGCGCCGCCGGGAGCAAACAGGGCCTTAAACGGCGGAATACTCCACAAAGTCACGGTGGCGGTCAGGAACAGGAACGGCGACCAGGCGCGGACGACCTGCCCGGCGCTGTAATGGGTACGCGCCAGCGTTTGATCGACCTGGGCGGCGCCCATATCGCCGAAGCGGAAGATACGGACCGGCTGCCAGCGTTTGAGGAACAGGGTCAGGCAAACCAGTGACACCAGAGAGGAGATGATGTCCGGCAGTTCCGGGCCAAGGAAGTTAGAGCTGAGATACTGCGCGATGGCGAACGAGCCGCCGGCAACCATGACCGCCGGCCAGGTCTCTTTGATACCGCGCCAGCCGTCCATAATCGCCATAATCCAGAACAGGACGATAATGGTCAGGAACGGCAGTTGACGACCGACCATCTGGCCGATGGCAAAGCTGTCGATACCGGTGACCTGGCCGGCGACCAGAATCGGAATGCCCATCGCACCAAAGGCCACCGGCGCAGTGTTGACAATCAGACACAGCCCCGCGGCATACAGCGGGTTAAAGCCCAGGCCGACCAGCAGCGCGGCGGTAATCGCCACCGGGGCGCCAAAACCGGCCGCACCCTCGAGGAAAGCCCCGAAGGAGAAGCCGACAATCAGCATCTGCAGGCGCTGGTCAGGGGTAATCGAGAGAATCGACGAGCGAATAATATCGAACTGTCCGGTCTTAACCGAAATTTTATAGACGAATACCGCGGCGATAATAATCCACGCGATGGGCCACAGGCCGTAAAAGAAACCGTAGACCACGGAAGTCAGCGCGCGATCGACGGGCATCTTATAGAACAGCAGCGCGACCGACAGCGCAATGGCCACGGTCCATGTCGCCGCCAGGTACCCTTTGAGCTTGAGCTTTATCAGGGCAAAAAAGAAAAACAGAATCGGTAACGATGCGATAAGACTTGAGAGCCAGATATTACCGGCCGGATCGTAATTTTGTTGCCAGAGGTTCATGCAGGTCTCCATCGGGCCAAAAAGATGCGGTGCTGAGTCTGCGCTCCTTGCAGATCACATCTTTTGTAAAACTGGCCCAGCCAAAATTTAGTTGTAGGGTTAACGACAACGAATGGTTAACCAAATGTTATTGGCAGGCAATATATCTGTGACTAAAAATGATGGATATGTGAACCGTTGAGTGGTTTAAGAAATAATTGGTAGGGCCAATGGGGTGGGGGAATCATGGATGTGAAGGGTATGCGAATCAGCGCCTGTCCGGTCACCGACTGCCAGCGTACGCGTTCCCGTCGCCTCGGTGTCTGCGCAGCGCCGTCGGGAGGCCGTGGGATTCCCGGACACGGCGCCTGATACGCTTGTCCGGCCACCGACTGCCAGCGTACGCGTTCCCGTCGCCCCGGTCAGCGCAGCGCCGTCGGGAGACCGTGGGATTCCCGGACACGGCGCCTGATACGCCTGTCTGGTCACCGATCGCCGGCGTACGCGTTCCCGTCGCCCCGGTCAGCGCAGCGCCACCGGGGGAGGTTCTCGCGGCTAAAAGCTTAGAACTCGGTTTTAGCGAAGCCGGTCATTTCTTTGAGGTTCATTTCGCGACCGAGGGCAGTCATCGGATGAACAATCACCAGTCCGCGAACGCTTTTCTTCAGCTTGCCCATATCGGCCTGCTCTTTTTTGGTAATCGCGCGGCGATGTGGCAGGCTCATCAGCTTCTGTGCTTCTTTGCTCAGTTTCTGGCCCTGAACTTCGCGCAGGCGAATAATTTCGGCTTCGAGGGTGGCTTTTTCTTTTTCCAGCTCGGCGTATTTGTCCGCCGCTTCCACCAGCGACAGGTCTGCCTGCTGGTGGCGGATGGCGTCGAGGCGGTCGCTCAAACGCTTGATTTCATTCTTTTCGACTTCTTTCATGATGACTTAATCTATTAATAAAGGGATTTCGACAACATATAGTATGTGCTGTGACTTCTGTTGTGGGTAGTCATTTATCCAGAATCCGGCGTTTTTTCCGCGGAAGTCTCAGAGGCAATGATTTATAATTATATGAATGTTAATCATATTGTGACTAAGAGTGGCCTGTTTTTCATCTCTGTGAAGTCTGTCGTCAATACAGCACGTTTTCCTCAACCCTGACCTCGCTTTTCGCTAATCCTTTACAGGATGATCCCTGAACACAGGAGGGCGAGATGGCAAAAATCGGTGACGGCGTACCGCGTATTATCGACAAGACAGTTGATTTTATGGCTTCAAGCCAGGCTTTTATGGAGTATCTGAAAAAATCCCCGCGTTTACAGCATGTGCCACCGGAGATTCCGCAGAACAAAGAGGCGCTATTTTTGAATCGGCTGGAGTATTACCGGCAACTTTACCGGCCAACCTGCGATCAGTCTGAACCTGAATCAGAGCGTTGATTTCTGGAAGGTTTTTTTTAAGCTGATTCGGGAAATCAGCTCGGTCAGAGACAGCATCATTGTTGAACGTACCACCTGCTGGTAGCGCAGCTTCTGCATTGCCAGCAGTTCTTCATCGCTCTCATCAAACAGCGGCGTCGGCGGTAGGGCGGTCACGCAATGCAGTTCGCCAAAAGGCCCAAGAATCTCATCATCGGTAAAATTGTACTCATTTCCGTCGTGATTCAACTCTTCACGCAGGGCCATCAGCAGCTCGGCGTCTTCGTATTCGGCGCGGCTAATCACCCCAAGGCCGTAAATCAGCTTCAGGCGTACAGAAAGGTCCCCCAGCGGCCCATCGCCATCCAGCAATGGCTCCACTGCGTATTTCACCGCGTAGTCGTCTTTACGGAACACCTGAAGCACCAGAATATTGACCGCTTCCGTGAGTAGCTCGACGGTGGCGATCAGGAAGCTTCGTACGGTTTTGCCAGCATTCAGACGCTCAAGCACGCGGTTTTCAAATGCCTGTGTTTCTTCCATTATTGCCTGCATATCTGACAGGAGTAGTAATGGGCGCGGTTCATTCCGCGCCAGGTCTTGCCTCATTTGGTGGCGTTGTAGTCGTTAACGGCCTCGGTCACCACGGCACTTGCTGCATCCAGGCCAGAAATCTGTGCCAGCGCAGCCTGGGGGCCCTTGTCGTTAATCAAGGCTGCCAGCTCCTGCGCCTGCGGGTCTTCTTCGCTGCGGAAGTGCATTGCCGCCGCGATCCCTTTGACCAGATTGACGTGCGGCAGAGCATATTCCAGCGTACCAAGCAGCGGCTTAATCAAACGATCGCCCGCGCTCAGTTTACGCAGCGGCTGACGACCCACGCGCTCAACGTCATCTTTCAGGTACGGATTCTCGAAACGGCCGAGGATTTTCTGGATGTAGGCGGCGTGCTTCTGTGCATCAAAGCCGTAGCGTTTGATCAGCACCGCGCCGCTCTCTTCCATAGCCCCTTTCACCACGGCGCGAATGTTCTCATCAAGAATCGCGTCGCGGATCGTCTGGTGCCCGGCCAGTTTTCCGAGGTAGGCGGTTATAGCATGTCCGGTGTTTAAGGTGAATAGCTTACGTTCGACAAATGCCATCAGGTTGTCGGTTAATTCCATTCCCGGGATCGCCGGCAGCGTGCCTTTAAACTGAGTTTTATCGACGATCCACTCGCTGAAGGTTTCCACGGTCACTTCCAGCGGGTCATGCGTCGCAGAGGCGGACGGGGGAACAATACGGTCAACCGCGGAATCGACAAAGCCGACGTTGGCTTCTACCCAGGCTTTGTCTTCTTCCGCCAGGGCATTAAACACGTGGCCTTTGAGCTGCGTGGTTCCGCGCACCATGTTTTCACAGGCAATGATGTTTAGCGGGGCGGTTATCCCCTGCGCTTTACGCTTCGCCAGCCCTTTCGCAATAGCCGGCGCAATGCGCTCCAGCACAACCGGGCCGACGGCGGTGGTGATCAGGTCAACGCGGGCAATCAGGTCAATCACTTCCTCGCCGATGCTGCTGACGGCATTGACGCCGGAAACGGTATCGACCTGCTCGTTTTCACCGACGACGTGAACCTGATAGCTATGACGGGCATTCAGGGCATCAAGTACCACCTGATTCACATCGGCGAATGTTAAAGCGATCCCCGCGTCAGCCAGCAATTTGCCGATGAAGCCACGTCCGATATTACCTGCGCCAAAATGTAATGCATTCATAGTATTAACCTTCATTAATGTTTTTACCTGAGAGGGTTCGGGTGAGGCCTGCCCCTCACCCGAACCCTCTCTCTCCAGTCAGAGAGAGAGGGATTCGTCTCCCGGCGTGGCCGGGACCGTTTACGCTTTGTTGCCTTTCAGCAGCGCCAGCACTTCCTCAACGCTGGTGGTGTGGGTCAGGCGCTCAATCACCGACTCATCATCCAGCGCGTTAGTCAGGCTGGTAATCACATGAATGTGCTCGTTATTGCGTGCCGCGATACCGATAACCAGACGGGCTACGTCATCTTCGTCTTCGCCAAAGCGTACCCCTTCCGGATACTGGCAGAACACCACGCCGGTCTTCAGGACGCGGTCTTTAGCTTCAATCGTGCCGTGTGGTACCGCGATGGACTCGCCCAGATAGGTGGAGGTCAGTTTTTCACGATCCAGCATCGCCTGCACATATTCCGGCTCAACGTAGCCGCCTTTCACCAGCTGCTCGCCCGCAAAGCGGATCGCTTCTTCTTTCGTCGCCGCTTTGCGACCGAGGAAGATATTCTCTGCGCCAAGCTTGAACAGATTTGTGTCGGCGGTATCGAAGCTGTCTTTCAGACTGCCGCGGACTTTCTCTTCGTTGTCAGTATGGCGCTGCGCCGCAACCAGACGCTCGGTCAGGCTGGTGTACAGGCCGCTGTCGAGGAAGTTGGTCAGCGAAATGTGCTGGGCCTGCGGCACCTGGCGCATCGCACGCTCGGTCAGATCGCGGTGGGTAATCACCAGGTCGACATCCGGCGGCAGATTGTTAATCGCGCAGTTGGTGACGGAGATATTGCTCAGCCCCGCATCCTGCACTTTTTTACGCAGCACCCCGGCACCCATGGCGCTGGAACCCATGCCGGCATCGCAGGCGACGATGATTTTGCGCACGTGGCTCAGGTCGTTAGCTACGGTACCTGCAGACAGCGGGGTAGCCGCGCCTTTAGATTCGGCTTTCATATCCTGCATGCGACGAGTCGCCGCATCGATATCATCTTCCTCTTTCACTTTGCTGGTTTTCAGCAGAATGGCGGAGACCACAAAGGAGACGGCCATTGCCGCAATAATTGCCGCGATGTTAGCGAAGTACGCGCCTTTCGGCGTCATCGCCAGCACCGCAAGAATAGAACCCGGGGAAGCAGGAGAAACCAGACCGCCGTTGAGGATAGTCAGAGTGAACACGCCGGTCATACCGCCGAGAATAACGGCAAGGATCAGACGCGGATTCATCAGCACATACGGGAAGTAGATTTCGTGGATACCGCCCAGGAAGTGGATGATTGCGGCACCGCCTGCAGACTGCTTCGCATTACCGCGACCAAAGAACATGTATGCCAGCAGCACGCCCATCCCCGGACCCGGGTTGGCTTCAATCAGGAAGAAGATTGATTTGCCCAGCTCATGAGACTGCTGAATACCCAGCGGCGAGAAGATACCGTGGTTGATAGCGTTGTTCAGGAACAGGATTTTCGCCGGTTCAACGAAGATAGATGCCAGCGGCAGCATGTCATGGACAACCATGAAGTTAACGCCCGCCGCCAGAATTTTGGACAGGACTTCAACCGCCGGGCCAATGCCGAGGAATGCCAGAATCGCGAGGATCATCCCGATAATACCGGCGGAGAAGTTGTTCACCAGCATCTCGAAACCGGACTTAATCTTACCGTCTACCCAGCCATCAAAATGTTTAATCGCCCAGCCGCCCAGCGGACCTGCGATCATGGCGCCGAGGAACATCGGCATGTCCGCGCCGACGATGACGCCCATTGTGGTGATGGCACCGACGACGCCGCCACGCTCACCGCCAATTAATTTACCGCCGGTATAGCCGATAAGCAGCGGCAGCAGGTAGGTGATCATCGGGCCGACTAACTTCGCCAGCGTCTCGTTCGGTAACCACCCTGTCGGTATGAATAATGCGGTGATGATACCCCACGCGATAAACGCGCCGATGTTTGGCATCACCATATTGCTGAGGAAACGACCAAAGCTTTGCACCTTGATCTTGATATCGGATGACATAAAACACCCCTTCTTCTGTTTTGCTTATCGCGTAGGCTAAAAGCCTGAGGCTTGTTGTGAATATGGCGGCAGAGGTCGCCGGACCCTGATTGATAAAGCGAATCTGGCACTGAATGGTTAAACTGTCCAGTCGGTGGGTTTTTGTGTGATTCTGATCACATGAATATAGGTGTCTGACAGCTATTCGTAGTGATGTGCATCACAAAATTGGTGTGCAAAAAAAACACAATGGGTCAAAATTAGCCTGATTAGGGCAATTAATGTGAATTACATCACATAATATTGTTTTTGGTTTGTCTCTATATTGTGATCATGTTCACAAAAAATAATTCGTTGAATTTTGCAGATGTGATCGCCGGCAAACTCTGCTCCCTCGCTTTGCGGCTGGCGTTGGTCCACAGACTTCACAATGAAAAAACATCATCGGCGCGCCGTATGGAAAAAAGTCAGCATGTGGCTTAAGCTCAAGTTGTAAAGATAAGTATATCGTTCTTCAGGATATATTTTGTCACGCTTAAAAACTTGCAAGGAGAATAACTAAAAACAATACTCCTCGGCCTTAAATTATAAGCGTATTTTTCTTTTACTTAAATTTCATTAATTAATTTGGTTGCTTACCATTTTATATTATTGATGAGCTGTCGTCGTGTTTAGTGAGGCACATATGTTTCTCAACTATTTTGCGTTGGGTGTATTGATCTTCGTTTTTCTGGTTCTCTTTTATGGAATCATTGCAATTCATGATATTCCCTATTTAATGGCCAAAAAACGTAATCATCCCCATGCTGATGCCATCCATACCGCCGGGTGGGTGAGCCTGTTTACGCTGCATGTTATCTGGCCATTCCTGTGGATTTGGGCCACGCTCTATCAACCTGAGCGCGGGTGGGGAATGAAATCTCATATTCCTCCAGCTGAACGCGATCCCGATATCGAAAGGCTTTCACAACGCGTTGCCGAGTTGGAAAAAAGACTGGGTGCGGTGCCATCATCCGCAGATAAAGAGACCCCGGAGCGCTAATCATGGATCTGTTAATTGTATTGACCTATGTAGCGATTGCATGGGCGGTTTTTAAGATATTTCGCATTCCGGTTAACCAGTGGACTTTAGCCACGGCGGCATTAGGCGGCATATTTCTCGTCAGCGCCCTTATTTTATTAATGAACTATAATCATCCTTATACATTTACCGCACAAAAGGCGGTTATTTCTATTCCCATTACGCCGCAGGTGACCGGTATCGTCAGTACCGTGACGGATAAAACGAATCAACGTGTTAATAAGGGTGATGTCCTGTTTACGATTGATCCCGTGCGTTATCAGGCCCGGGTGGACAGACTGCAGGCCGATCTGGTGACCGCGCTGCACAGCATCAACACTCTGAAGGCGCAGCTTTCAGAAGCGCAGGCCAACACGGTACGTGTTTCCGCCGAGCGCGATCGGCTCTACAAGGACTACCAGCGCTATCTGAAAGGCAGCCAGGCGCGGGTCAACCCGTTCTCTGAAAGCGATATCGATAACGCCCGGCAAAACTATCTGGCGCAGGATGCGTTAGTGAAAGCATCCGTTGCCGAGCAGGCGCAGATACAGAGTCAACTGGACAGCATGGTGGGGGGTGAGCAGTCGCAGGTTGTCAGTCTGCGCGCGCAGTTGACGGAGGCGAAATATAACCTCGACCAGACCGTGATTCGCGCGCCAAGCAACGGCTATGTTACCCAGGTGCTGATCCGTCCCGGCACCTATGCGGCAGCGCTGCCGCTGCGCCCGGTGATGGTCTTTATCCCGGAACAAAAACGGCAGATTGTTGCCCAGTTCCGCCAAAACTCGCTGCTGCGACTGAAGCCAGGCGATGATGCCGAAGTGGTCTTTAACGCGCTGCCGGGCCAGGTATTCCATGGCAAGCTGACCAATATTCTTCCGGTGGTCCCGGGGGGATCTTACCAGGCGCAAGGGGCATTGCAGTCGCTGACGGTCTTACCGGGAACCGATGGCGTCCTGGCGACAATTGAGCTGGATCCCAACGCGGATGTCGACTCGCTGCCGGACGGTATTTATGCCCAGGTGGCGGTCTATTCTGACCACTTCAGCCATGTATCGGTCATGAGAAAGGTCTTGCTACGCATGACCAGCTGGATGCACTACCTCTACCTGGATCATTAATTGCGATGAAGGCAGGCTGACGTTAAGTCTGACCTGCCTTTTGCCTGCGCCTGAACCATACTTACCTTTTTGTTGGCGAAAGGAGCAGGCAATGAAACTGATCGGCAGCTACACCAGTCCCTTTGTACGTAAAATCTCCGTCATTCTGCTGGAGAAAAACCTCCCCTTCGCATTCGTCAATGAATCTCCCTACCACGACGAGAACGGCGTCGGCCAATACAATCCCTTGGGCAAGGTGCCGGTGCTGGTCACCGACGGCGGCGAATGCTGGTATGACTCTCCCATTATCGCGCAATACCTCGATCAGCTCGGCGCGGCGCCGGCAATGGTGCCATCGGACCCGAAAGCGGCGTTGAAAATGCGCCTGCTGGAGGCCCTGGCCGATGGCGTAATGGAGGCGGCGCAGGCACTGGTGCGTGAAAAGAGCCGTCCGGCGGCGCAGCAGTCAGAAAGCGAGCTGCTGCGCCAGCGGGAGAAAGTGACCCGGGGCCTCGATGCGCTGGAAGCCTATGTTGCCGATGGCAGCCTGCGTATCGATGAGGTCAATCTGGCCACGATTTCAGCGGCGTGCGCGATTGCCTATCTAAACTTTCGGCGGGTTGCGCCCGGCTGGTGTGCGACGCGGCCTCAGCTGATTAAGCTGGTCGATGCGCTTTTTCAGCGCGCCAGTTTTGCCCGTACCGAACCGCCAAGGACTTGACCCAGGCAGGTAACAGTTTCCCCCCGGAGACGTTACAATCACCGCTGATTTGTTGACTCCCTCTCCCGTCGGGAGGGGGGTAAATAACTTACCGCCAGGTCCATTCATGACTACCGATATTCGTGCGCTTTACACCCGGCTTCCGGCCACCGACCGTTTGCTTCGCGACCCCGCTTTTTCTGCTGTGCTGGCCCGCTATGGTCATGCTCAGGTGGTGACGCTGCTGCGCCAGATGCTGGAGGAGGCGCGGGAATACATTCGTCAGCAGCAGGCGCTGCCGGGCTGGTGCGATGACTGGCCGCAGGAAACCGGGCGACGGCTGGCGCAAACATTGCAAAGCGCGCTGCGCCCGGTGTTCAATCTCACCGGCACGGTGCTGCATACCAACCTGGGGCGCGCAATCCAGGCAGAAACGGCGGTTGATGCCGTCGCCCAGGCGATGCGTGCGCCGGTCACGCTGGAGTACAGCCTGGATGATGCCGGACGCGGCCACCGCGATCGGGCGCTGGCGGAACTGCTGTGCCGCATCACCGGTGCAGAAGATGCCTGTATCGTCAACAATAACGCCGCGGCGGTGCTGCTGATGCTGGCGGCCACCGCCGGCGGTAAAGAGGTGGTGCTCTCGCGCGGCGAGCTGGTGGAGATCGGCGGAGCATTCCGTATTCCCGATGTGATGCGCCAGGCGGGTTGTATCCTGCATGAAGTTGGTACCACCAACCGCACCCATGCGAAAGATTATCGCCAGGCCGTGAATGACAATACCGGGCTATTGATGAAGGTCCATACCAGCAATTACAGCATCGAGGGCTTCACGGCGGCCGTCGATGAAGCCGAGCTGGCGATGATTGGCCGCGAAACGGGTATTCCGGTGGTGGCGGATTTGGGCAGCGGTTCGCTGGTTGATTTGAGCCAGTATGGCCTGCCGAAAGAGCCGATGCCGCAGGAGATGATCGCGGCGGGCGTCAGTCTGGTGAGCTTCTCCGGCGATAAGCTGCTGGGCGGCCCGCAGGCGGGGATTATCGTTGGTGAGAAGGCGATGATTGCCCGTCTGCAGCAGCACCCGCTTAAGCGCGCGCTGCGGGCGGATAAAATGACCCTTGCCGCGCTGGAAGCCACTCTGCGGCTCTATCTGCATCCGGAAACGCTGGCCGATCGGCTGCCCACGCTACGCCTGCTGATCCGCACGGCGGAGGCGATTCAGGCACAGGCGCTGCGCCTGCAGCCATTGCTGGCCGCGCATTACGCGCAGTTTGAGGTGCGGGTGGAGCCCTGTCAGTCGCAAATTGGCAGCGGTTCGCTACCGGTGGACCGTCTGCCTGGGGCGGCGCTGACCTTTACGCCGCGCGATGGTCGAGGCAGTCAGCTGGAGGCGCTGGCGGCCCGTTGGCGTGGGCTGACGATCCCGGTGATCGGACGGATTTACGATGGGCGTCTGTGGCTGGACTTGCGCTGTCTTGAAGATGAACCCCGGTTTATGGAGATGTTATTACAATGATTATTGCCACTGCCGGACATGTTGACCACGGCAAAACGACGCTGCTGCAGGCGATCACCGGCGTTAATGCCGACCGTCTGCCGGAAGAGAAATCACGCGGGATGACGATCGATCTGGGGTACGCCTACTGGCCACAGCCCGACGGTCGCGTGCTGGGGTTTATCGATGTGCCTGGCCACGAAAAGTTTTTGTCTAACATGCTGGCGGGGGTGGGCGGTATTGACCACGCGCTGCTGGTGGTGGCCTGCGATGATGGCGTGATGGCGCAGACCCGCGAGCATCTGGCCATCCTGCAGCTGACGGGAAAGCCGTCGCTGACGGTGGCGTTGACTAAGGCCGATCGCGTTGATGGGGCGCGCGTGAGCGAGGTGCGTGCCGAGGTGGCCGCGGTGCTGGCCGAATTTGGCTTTACCCACGCCACGCTGTTTGCCACGGCGGCGACGGAAAACCGGGGGGTCGACGAGCTACGCGCGCATCTGCGCCAGCTGCCTGAACGCACCCACCCACAGCATCAGCGTTTTCGCCTGGCTATCGATCGCGCCTTCACCGTAAAAGGAGCGGGCCTGGTGGTGACCGGCACCGCGCTCAGCGGCGAGGTCAACGTCGGCGATACGCTATGGCTGACCGGGGTGGATAAGCCGATGCGCGTGCGCGGGCTGCATGCGCAAAACCAGCCGGTCGACCGGGCGCGGGCCGGTCAGCGAATTGCGCTGAACATTGTCGGCGATGCGCAGAAAGAGGCGCTCAATCGCGGCGACTGGCTGCTGTCCGTTCAGCCTCCCGAAGCGTCCGGGCGGGTGATTGTTGAACTACAGTGCCATACGCCGTTGACGCAATGGCAGTCTTTGCATATCCATCATGCCGCCAGCCATATTACCGGACGCGTCTCGCTGCTGGAGGGGAATCTCGCCGAACTGGTACTCGATACTCCGCTGTGGCTGGCAGATAACGACCGCCTGGTGCTGCGCGATATCTCCGCCCGCGTTACCCTGGCGGGTGCCCGCGTGGTGACGCTAAATCCGCCGCGGCGCGGCAAACGGAAAGCGGAATATCTGCAGTGGCTCCATGCGCTAGCGGCGGCTGCGGATGATGCCCAGGCGCTGGAGACGCACCTGCAGCGCGACGCGGTACGTCTGGATGAATTTGCCTGGGCCCGTCAGCTGAACGAAAATGGCCTGGCGGCGCTGACCCGCAACGCCGGCTATCTGCAGGCCGGTTATAACCTGCTCAGCCCTGCGCTGGCGGCGCGCTGGCAGACAAAACTCCTTGATGCGCTGGCGCGCTATCACGATCAGCATCGCGACGAGCCTGGACCGGGCCGCGAACGTCTGCGGCGTATTGCGCTGCCGATGGAGGACGAAGCGCTGGTACTGCTGCTGATTGAGCAGATGCGCGCCAGTGGGACTATCGACAGCCATCACGGATGGTTGCATCTGCCGGAACACAAAGCGGGCTTTACCGAGGAGCAGCAGGCCATCTGGCTACGGGTTGCCGACCTGTTTGCCGATGAGCCATGGTGGGTGCGCGACCTGGCGAAAGAGGCGGGCGTTGAAGAGGCGCTGATGCGCGCGGTGCTGCGTCAGGCGGCGCAGCAGGGCATGATTACCGCGATCGTCAAAGATCGTTATTATCGCAACGATCGGATCGTGGCCTTTGCCAGAATGATCCGCGAGTTGGATCAGCTACGCGGTTCAACCTGCGCGGCAGATTTCCGCGATACGCTGAACGTCGGGCGTAAACTGGCGATTCAAATTCTTGAATATTTCGACCGGATTGGCTTTACCCGCCGTCGTGGTAATGACCATATTCTGCGCGATAAAGCCTTGTTTCTTTAAGTCTTTTCAGGCGACCGGGCCAGCCTGCGCTGCCCGGTCAGCGTAGCGCCGGCGCGGATGTTTAGGTTGAACTCCCTCGGGGCGCGGCACTACCTCCCGCGTTTATTCGTCCGTTTCTTTCACCCAGATGCGCATTTCTCCTTCGCCGCGATTCGCCCAGCTAAACCACGGAACAAAGGTTAAGGTCTGCGGCTGGCGCGTGGCCGGCGTGTGGTCATAACTCCACAGCGCCTGGCTTTGCGCATTCTCCGCCGTTTGCTTATAACCCGGCGCCTGAAGAAGCACCTTATGCGCAAACATACCTTTTCCTGCAAAAGCGCTGAACCGGGCGTTTCGCGGCAGCTGCAGGTTATGCAACTGTTCGCCGTTGTCCGCCTGTTCCAGACAATAGACCAATGGACCTCGCTGTACGGCGACCTGGCCGGCCTGATGGCGCACCAGCGGATTACCGTAGACGCGGCGCACCGGCATCGGTAGCGTTAGCAGCAGAGTGTCGCCTTCCTGCCAGCGATGGTGGATGTGCAGATAGCCTTTGCGGACATCCCGTGAAACCGCCACGCCGTTCAGCGTCACCTGCGGGTTATCGCACCAGTCTGGCAGGCGCAGCGCGAGGGTATGCTTGACCGGCATGGAGGAGTCAATGGTGATTTTTACCTGCTCCTGCCACGGATAGTTGCCGCTGATGCACAGCCGCAATGTCTTATCGCCCACCGGGATCTCTGCATGGTTGCCGATATACAGATTGATATAGAGCGCCTCTGCATGCGGCGTGTAGATGTAGTGTCCCAGCGACGTGAGTACGCGGGCGATATTCGGCGGGCAGCAGGCGCAGCCGAACCAGCGCTGACGAACGGGCTTCACGTGGTCGTAAATATGGTTAAATTTCAATGATTTTGGGTGGACCTCCAGCGGATTGACGTAGAAAAAGTGCTTACCGTCCAGCGCCATTCCGCCCAGCACGGTGTTATACAGCGCGCGCTCCATTACGTCGGCATACTGACTGTCGGCTTCCATCTCCAGCATCCGGCGGGCAAACATCATCAGGCCAATGGAGGCGCAGCTTTCGGCATACACCGTATCGTTTGGCAGGTCGTAGTCGCTGCTGAAGGCCTCTCCGCTGCTCTGCGAACCGATGCCGCCGGTGATATACAGCTGGCGCCGGGCCATGTTCTGCCACAGCCGCAGGCAGTCCCGGCGCTTGCCCTCGTCCTGGCTTAAACGGGCGAGATGGGCAACGCCGGTCATCAGGTAGACAAAGCGCACCGCATGACCGATGGCGACAGGCTGTTCAGCGATCGGTTGGTGCGCCTGGCTATAGGGCTTATCCATCACCATCCATGCCGGGCCGTAGGTATTCCAGTAGGAGGTTTTGCCGCGCTTTTCATATTCGATATCGTAAAAATGCGGCTGTGTTCCGCGCTCCTCAACGAAATAGTTCGTCAACGCCAGGTAGCGAGGTTGCTGGGTGACGTCATACAGGCGCATCAATGCCAGCTCAATTTCCGGGTGCCCGGGATAGCCGTGTAGCTGATGTTCTCCGGGGCCAAACACGCTGTCGATATGGTCCGCCAGGCGACAGACCACCTCCAGCAGGCGGCGTTTGCCGGTGGCCTGGAAGAAGGCGACGCCAGCTTCAATCATGTGCCCGGCACAGTAAAGCTCGTGGCACTCGGCGAGATTCGTCCAGCGTTGCGCTGGAGCTTTGACCGTGAAGTAGGTATTCAGGTAGCCATCTTCACACTGGGCGTCAGCCACCAGTTCAATCACTTCATCAGCGGTCTTTTCCAGCTCGCTATCTGGCTTCTGGCACAGCGACCAGGCGACGGCTTCCAGCCATTTCGCCACGTCACTGTCCTGAAAAACCATACCGTAAAATTCGCCTTGCTGACGCCCGGCGGCGATACGGAAGTTTTCTATCGCATGGCTCGGATCGGCCTCGTCGATGCGGTCGTTAAGCGCATCCCACTGGTAGGGGATCACCACATCGCGCACCAGCTGCTGGTACTGACCGAGGAATGGATCGGTGATTTTCAGTTTGTGCAGATCGACTTCCATAACAGACATGACGGACTCCTTAGGGCTGAACGTGGCGCGTGCGCAGGTCGCTGGCAATGCGCGCCATCATCGGATTATTGAGTTTGCAGGCGCGGATCGCGAAGGCGAGCAGCAGATGGAAAAGTGCGGGCAGCAGGGTTTCCATTGTGGTGATACCGGCCAGCGATGATGCCGTCTGATTATCGGCGCCCGGCTGATAGGCCACGTAAATAAACACGAGGCTGATGATGCCGGCGCTGGAGGCCCATGCCAGCTTGATGAAGAACAGGTTAAAGGCGAAGTTCATGCCGGAAGAGCGCACGCCGGTCTTCCATTCGCCGTAGTCATCGGAGAAGGCCATCAGCGAGAAGTGCAGCGGCAAAGTGAAGCCGAGAATAATACCGTTGCTGAGGATCACTCCCAGCCACAGGGTCTGGTAGGCCGGGCCGGTGGGTAAAAACCACATCACGACGGCAAGCGCCGCTAACACCAGGTTGGTGTAGTAGTAGAGGGTGACGGTATCAAAACGGCGGGATAACAGGTTGATGATGACGGCGCCGAAAATAGAGGCAAAGGTCACCATAGTGAAAAACAGGGAGGTATAGCCAGTTGAACCGCCAAGGACGTAGGTGATGAAGTACATGTAGCCGCCGCCACGGATATTAAAAACATTGATCAGCAGGAATGACATCACCAGCATCAACAGCAGCTGGTCGTTTCTGCGCAGCCCGGCAATATGTTCGCGCAGGGTAAATTTGCCCATCACATCCAGTGAGACACGTTCGCGAACCCAGAAGAAACAGCACAGGAACATCACCACCGCAATGGCACAGAGTACGCCAACGCCATACTGATAGCCCTGAGCGGTATTTCCCTGACCCAGCGCTTTTACCAGCCACGGCAGCCCGACGGAGACCAAAAAACCCGCTACGCCGCACAGGACAAAGCGCCAGGCCTGGCACGAGATAACCTCGCTATGGCGAGTGGTCATGGTGTTGATCAGCGCGCAGTACGGCACGTTAATCGCGGTGTAGCTCATCGACAGCAGCAGATAGGTGCCGAATGCCCAGGCGATTTTTACCCCCATGCTGGCATCAGGTACGGTAAACGTCAGTACGCCGATGATGCCGATCGGCACGGCAATCCACAGCTGCCAGGGACGAAAACGTCCCCAGCGACTTTGGGTGCGGTCGGCCAGAACGCCCATGATCGGGTCGGAAATGGCGTCAAAAACGCGCAGCGCGAGGAACAGCGTTCCGACCAATGCGGGCGTCAACCCAAAAACATCGGTATAGAAAAACGTGAGAAAGTTCATTATCAGGCAGGTAATGACCGTCCCGCCGGCATCGCCCAGTCCGTAACCTATTTTTTCACGGAGGGATAATTTTTCGTTTTGTGCACGCAGTGCCAAATCGTTGGTCGTAATCGGAGCCGAAGTCATAAATAACTCCCGGAGATGATATGCGGAAAATAACCCACTTAATCGCGGGTTTTATTGTGTAATTTGCAAAGTACGGTATTTATTCTGCACGAAATACAGGTACCAACAAGGGAAGGGAAAAGTATAAAAAGATGACGATTCCGACTTCATCGTAAAAGTGTGATTTCGATCCGATATGATGCGCTTTTATCGTTAATAATCAGATATAAACAGAGTTATAAGTGGCGCAAAAAGCGAGAAATTGAATATCTATGCTTGAATTATCCATGTCTCTTCCGATTAAAGTACAAAATGGCGGGTTATTTATTTCCCGGGGTATTGGTAGCCATCCGGCGCGACGGCTTCTTTCCTGGGAGCTCATTTTTGTCGAAAAAGGGATATTAACGATTCGCGAAGAAAATCAAATATTCAGGGTGAATGCCGGAGAAAGTTTACTGCTTTGGCCGCAGCGTTCACATGTCGGTATTGACCCGTTCCCGGCGGATTTAAAATTCTACTGGTTGCATTTTGAAGTGATGCCGGATGAGGGCGATTTGACTCCCAAAGCGCCGCTGTCTATCCCACAGCACTCCCGGGTGAGTGAGCCGCAGTATATTATTTCTCTGTTCAGGCAATTCTTGCGTGAGCAGGAAAATATCCACCGTAGCACGGCACTGGAATTGATTCTGCTGCTCATTCTGCAACAAATCTCGGCAGCCGCAAGCGAGCAGACAACGGATAGTCCCGGGAATGCGCTGGCGTGGAAAGCGCAGCAAATCATTCATACCCGGTTTCATTTACCGGTTTCCGCTTCAACCTTAGCGAAAGAGCTGCACTGTAACGCCGATTATCTGGGACGCGTTTATCGTCATGTTTTTCGGCTGACGCTCACTGAAGCGCTGCACCGCCAACGGGTGAGGGCCGCGGAAAAGTTGCTCATCAGCGACTCCTTGTCGCTGACCGAAGTGGCAATGAAATGCGGCTTCAATGACGTCGGCTATTTCCGCAAAATTTTCCGTAAACATACCAGCCTGACGCCGGCGGCGTGGAAGCGTCGTTACTGTAAGGAGCATATTAACTCGGCGTAGGCGAGGCATCCCCCAGACGGGAAGCGTCTTTGCCATACGCGCTATCTTTTCCCGTCGTCATTGCTTACGGCAGGAAGACTCAGGCAAATGACTAAAATTCCCCGGCGAGAGGTAAAAAAAGGGCTGATTCCATTCAGGATCAAGGCGCGGGGACCGCGTTTTCTGGCACGCTGCTTTTTTATCCTCAATGGAGCAGCGGATGAACCGTTTTATCATCGCGGATGCACAAAAATGTATTGGCTGCCGGACCTGTGAAGTGGCCTGCGTGGTCTCGCATCAGCACGATCAAAGCTGTACCACGGTTTCTGCGCCGCAGTTTGCGCCCCGTATCCGGGTGGTGAAAAGTGACGAGCTGTCGACGGCCACGCTGTGTCGCCAGTGTGAAGATGCACCTTGTGCAAATGTCTGCCCGGTTGACGCCATTCAACGTGAAAATGCCGCCTGGTACGTTGACCAGCGTCGCTGTATCGGCTGTAAAAGCTGCATGGTCGCCTGCCCTTATGGCGCAATAACCGTCATGTTGACCGGGGAGGGCGTGCAGGCGCTGAAATGCGATTTATGCCGCCATCGCGCGGAGGGACCTGCCTGTATTGCCGCGTGCCCGACTCAGGCGTTGCGCTGTCTGGAAGGTGCGGAGCTGGAGCGACTGAGCGCGCAGCGGCGTCGGCGAATGGCGTTGGCGATGTAGGCGTGCGAGAGGCCCGGATAGCGGCACCAATACGCCTTAGCCGGGCGATATGGCCCGCCGTCCGGCAGGCCATAAGAGGTCGGGGTTACGCTTTGTGAGCAGGCGTTACGCGTGCGCTTCGCCCCAGGCCCGCTCAACCTCTTCGGCGAGAATCTTCACGCCCGCTTCAATTTTCTCCGGGTCCGGTACGTAGTTCATGCGCATGCACTGGTGCGTGTGCGGCCAGGGTTTATCCAGCCCCGGGAAGAAGTAGTCGCCCGGCACCATCAATACGCCGCGTTTTTTCAGCCGCTGGTACAGCAGTTCGGTGGAGATCGGCAGATCTTTAAACCACAGCCAGAGGAAAATCGCCCCTTCAGGTTTATGAATCAGGCAGCGATCTTCCGGCAGATAGCGGCGAATAATGGCGATAGTTTCCTGTACGCGCTGGTAGTAGAACGGCTTGATGACCGTTTCTGACAGGCGCAGCAGGTCATGGCGTTTGATCATTTCGCACATCATCGCCGGACCCATTCCGCCGGGCGCAAGGCTGATAATCCCGTTCATGTTGCTGATGGCGGTAATGATTTTCTCATTGGCCACGATGATCCCGCAGCGACTGCCCGGCAGGCCCAGCTTGGACAGGCTCATACACAGTACAATATTCGGGTTCCAGAGCGGCCTGGCGTCGCTGAAAATAATTCCCGGGAAAGGCACGCCATACGCGTTATCAATCACCAGCGGAACGCCGTGTTGGTGGGCCAGCGCATCCAGCTTGATCAGCTCTTCGTCAGTGATCACGTTACCGGTCGGGTTGGTCGGGCGAGAGACGCAAATCATCCCC
Source organism: Klebsiella planticola ATCC 33531 (assembly GCF_000735435.1). Classification (GTDB taxonomy): domain Bacteria; phylum Pseudomonadota; class Gammaproteobacteria; order Enterobacterales; family Enterobacteriaceae; genus Klebsiella; species Klebsiella planticola. The sequence goes on from NZ_JMPP01000014.1 coordinate 224,200, forward strand.
GTCTCTTCCGTGACCTGCAGGTGTTCAAAATCGACGTGGTATTTAAACTGGCCTTCTGGCAGCAACTCAATATTCGGGCGGGTGGCGACAAACAGATCCTCTTCGAGACCCGAGTCGGCGTAGCCGATATATTCCGGCGTCAGCGGGAACAGGACTTTGCGGGTGGTGCCATCCGCACGGCGTCCGGCAAAGAGGTTAAACAAGTAGAAAAATGCACTCTGACTGCCATTTGTTAGCGCAATATTCTGTGGTTCAATCTCCCAGCCCAGTTCTTCGCGCAGCATCTGCGCCAGCACGGTCAGAAGCTCGCTTTTTCCCTGCGGACCGTCGTAATTACAAAGCGCATCAAGGGCTTTGCCGTTGGCGAGCATGTCAGCCAGCAGGGTCTGGAAGTATTCGTTCATTTCCGGGATCTGCGCGGGATTACCGCCGCCCAGCATGATTGCGCCCGGAGTGCGCAGGCCGTCATTGAGGTCTTCCATCAAGCGGGTGATGCCTGAATGACGGGTGAATTTGTCGCCGAAAAGTGAAAATGTCATTGCGGATAATCTATCGGTCTTCCTGGAAAGTGGGTAACCATAACGCCAGCTTCGATGCGGTGCAAATCGGCAGGAATGTCGAAGATTTCATTTTTATGCTGGATTATCGATAGATATTAGTTTTTTATTCTGTAAAGGCTCCCCGGGGAGACCGGAGAGCCATCAGAAAAGGGGTTATCGTTGGCCTGCCCATACCACCATGACTTTGTCATCGGCGTTTTCACGGACGAAACCGTAACCTTGCGGCATAGAGAGCGTGGTTTGTTTGCCCATCCCGATTGCCGGGTGGCGGGCGCGGAACTGGCCGAGCTTCTGCCAGTGGGTGACGCTGAGCGCGGCTTTACCCTCGACGTCCTGCCAGTTCATATCCGAACGTGTCCCCTGCAGCGGATCTGAGCCGGTAGGCCCGAACGGCCGCGCGGACTCATCGCCATAGAAGAGCTGTACCGCGCCTGGCGCGAGCAGCAGCAGTTCTGCCGCGGTGCTGCCGCCTTCGCGGAACAGACGCGTGTCGTGGGATGAGAGATAGCTCAGAACGTTAAACGTCTGCAGTTTATCCGCCATCTGCTGCCAGGTCAGGTCAATACTGGAGAGACAGCCTGATGCTTTCGCCGCCTGATCCTGGTAGTCGAAGTTAATCATCGCATCAAAACCGTGGCGGTAGTAATCGCTCTGCATCACCCCATGGCCCCAGGCTTCACCGGTCATCCAGAACGGCGCGTTATCCAGCGCTTTATCCGGATTGGCCTTTTTCCATTCCGCCAGCGCCGCAGTGGCCTGGGTTTTCAACTGTTGCCAGGCGGCCTGCTCGACGTGTTTGGCGGTATCGACGCGGAAACCGTCAATGCCGTAATCACGTACCCACTGACTCAACCAGTGGGTCAGATAATCGCGCGGCGTATAGCCTGGAATCACTTTTGCCGCCGTATCAGGCTTTTGTTGATAGAAATTCGGCAGCCCGGAAGGGGTGGTCGATTCGGTTTTCAGATCCGGCAGGAAGGCCAGGGACATGGTCAGATCGTCAAAGCCGGGGTTGTCGTAGTCGCCGATATCGGTACGAATCCACTTTTTCCCCCACCATTTTTCCCAGCCGGCTTTATCGCTGAAGTTGATGTAGTCGTTGAAGCTGTGCCAGGTCTGGCCCGGGCCGGGTTTCCAGTTGGTCCAGTGTTCCCCGAGCGTTTTTTTCAACTCGTCGCCCTGCAGATACAGCGAGCCGAATTTGAACTCCTGCATATCGGCGAGGGTGGCATAGCCAGTGTGGTTCATCACCACATCGAACAGGATGCGGATACCGCGCTTGTGCGCCTCATCGACAAGGCGACGCAAATCCTCCTCGGTACCCATATTGGCATCCAGCTTTGTCCAGTCCTGGGCGTAGTAGCCGTGATAGGCGTAATGCGGGAAATCGCCCTTGGTTCCGCCGCCGACCCAGCCGTGAATTTGTTCCAGCGGCGAGCTTATCCACAGCGCGTTAACGCCTAACTCTTTCAGGTAGTCGAGTTTGCTGGTCAGCCCTTGCAGGTCGCCGCCGTGGAAGGTGCCGATTTCCTGCATACCGTCTTTGTGCCGCCCATAACTGTTGTCGTTAGCCGGGTTGCCGTTGACGAAACGGTCGGTCAGCACGAAATAGACCGTGGCGTTATGCCAGTTGAAGGGGGCGTCGGCGGTGGTGTCTGCCCGCTCAAGGAGCAGTAAACCGTTGCTGTTGGGGGCCGGCTGCAGCGTAATTTTCCCGGCGCTGACCGTGGCGACATTGCCGCTGTAGAAATCACGGACTTTGCTACCCTCGGCAAAGGTCTTGCTGACATCCAGCGTTAGCGGCTTACCATCCCATTTTGGACACTGACGCAGCTGCGGCGCGGAAGCTGTCGCCGCCTCTTTTTCCTCCAGAGAAAGCATCAGCGTCGGCGTACCGGAGCGGGTATCCACTTCAAGCGTGTAGCGACCTTCGCGGAAGACCCGCCATTGTGCCGGGGTGCCGCGGCAGGGTTCCATGGACAGCATCTGGTTGAGTTTGATGGCTCCGACGGGCTGCCAGCACTGTTGGTCAAAATTAATTTGTAGCGGACGTGTACCCTTCGCCACCTCGTTTTGACTGATAAACCTGCCGGTGCCCTCTTCGGTAAAGGCCGGGAAATCGGCGGTGGTCCAGGCGGCGAAGGCCATTCCTGGCAACAAGAGCGACGCGAGCGCAGCGAGTTTCATTCTGGAGTCCTGTGAGCGGTTTTTTGTTCAGTTTGCCCGGCAAACCGGATAATGAACTCATCCCACCTGCGCTTTTGCAGGGATGACAAAAAGGGGTGAGTGACAGAGGTCAAAAAACAGGCAAAAAATGAGACGGCGCTAGCATTTTCGCCCCCTGATGACGGCGCGGAAACCGATTTCAGATGACAGCTTTTAGGAATTGGACTATTTCTGTTAGTGCTCTCACTGGGTATTTTTGATACTATTCGCGACTCAATTAACGTTTTTTTGCGTAAAACAAGGTGTTGGAATGATTAAATCCGACCAGGAGACCTAATGATATCGATTCCCATGCGACGATATGGGGCTGCGATACTCATGTTACTTACCTGCATATTTTCAGGTAGTGTGTTGGCAACAACCCACACAGCAACAACGAGTCATAAAGCCTCACAAGTAAAGAAAAGTAGTCAAGTTAAGGTAAGCAGTAAACAAGAGTATTCTCGCAATAGTGTAAAGAGTAGTTCACTTCCTGATTTGCGAAAATACCCTTCCGGAACCCCAAGGAAAAAAGCGTTTCTCCGGACAGTAATGCCTTATATTACTAAACAAAATCAGGTGATTACCGCCGATCGTAACTGGCTTGTTGCCAAGCAATACGATTCGCGCTGGTCACCGACAGAGCGCTCGCGCCTGAAGGATATTACTGCACGCTATAAAGTGAAATGGTCTGGCAACACCCGCCATATTCCATGGAACACGCTGATGGAGCGCGTCGACATCATTCCGAACAGCATGGTGGCGACCATGGCAGCGGCGGAAAGCGGCTGGGGTACGTCCAAACTGGCGCGCATGAACAACAATCTGTTTGGTATGAAATGCGGCGGCGGAAACTGCCGCGGTGCGATGAAAGGCTACTCCCAGTTTGATTCCGTGGAGGAGTCTGTACAGGCTTACGTGACGAACCTGAACACCCATCCGGCATACAAGTCCTTCCGTAAATCCCGCGCGCAGCTGCGTAAAACGGATCAGGAAGTGACAGCCAGCACCATGATTCATAAGCTGAAGGGTTATTCGACGAAAGGGTCGAGCTACAACAACTATCTCTTCGCGATGTATCAGGACAACCAGCGGCTGATTGCTGCCCATATGTAATAGCGAATGCCCGGAGCGTAAGCCCCGGGCATTTTTCTTTTCGATCTCACTGGCTCTACATCATCACTTCACTGTGCCGATCCCGGTACTCCTTCGGCGTCACGTCGTACTCTTTCTTAAATACCGAATAGAAATATTGCAGCGATGGATAGCCGCACATTTGCGAAATTTCATTAATCGACAGCGTGGTGGAGACCAGCAGGCTGCGGGCCTTTTCGAGTTTCTCGCGGTGAATGATGGAGTGAATGGTGTCGCCGACCTCCTCCTTGAAACGCTTCTCGAGGTTAGAGCGGGAGATGCCGACGGCATCCAGCACCTGTTCGACCTTGATGCCCTTGCAGGCGTTATTGCGGATATAGTGCATCGCCTGAATCACCGACGGGTCGGTGAGCGAGCGATAGTCCGTGGAGCGCCGTTCAACGACGCGCATCGGCGGCACCAGCCGGCGCTGCAGCGGCAGCGGCTCTTTATCCAGCAGTCGATGCAGCAGCTTGGCCGCCTGGTAACCCATCTGCCGGGTCCCCTGCGCGACGGAGGAGAGCGCGACGCGTGACAGGTAGCGGGTCAGCTCTTCATTATCAATACCGATGACGCACAGCTTTTCCGGCACCGGGATATGCAGCAGCTCGCAGGCCTGAAGCACGTGACGGGCGCGGGCATCGGTCACGGCGATAATTCCGGTTTGCGGAGGGAGCGTTTGCAGCCAGTCCGCGAGGCGGTTCTGCGCGTGTTGCCAGTTTTCCGGTGCGGTCTCAAGTCCCTGATAAACCACGCCGCGATATTTCTCCTTCGCGACCAGCTGGCAAAACGCGTGTTCGCGCTCGACAGCCCAGCGTTTTCCGCTGGAGGTGGGTAGCCCGTAAAAGGCGAAGCGCTGGACGCCTTTTTCTTTCAGATGCAGGAAGGCGCTTTCGACCAGCGCGGCGTTATCCGTCGCAATATAGTGCACCGGGGGATAGCATTCGGGGCGATGGTAGGAGCCGCCGACGCCGACAATCGGGACCTCGACGTCGGCCAGCAGTCTTTCGATTTCCGGGTCGTCATAATCAGCAATCACGCCGTCGCCCAGCCACTCCCTGATATTCTCAATACGCGCCCGAAAATCCTCTTCAATGAAGATATCCCATTCCTGTTGCGATGCCTGTAAATATTCTCCTACCCCCTCGACCACCTGCCGGTCGTAGGCTTTGTTGGCATTGAATAGCAGCGTAATACGGTGGCGCTTTGCAAACATAGTCTCTTTTCCTGGTCTCTCTTTCTGGCCATACAATACCGGCCAATGCCCGAATAATGACAAGCGTCTTATGCGTAAATCTGGTGGTAGCGCATAGAATTCGGGCATTCTTCCCTTTAGCTGGCTTATGTTCTGCGCTTCGTCGCCGAATCCATCCATACTGCCAGCAGTAAAATGGCGCCTTTGACGATGTACTGCCAGAAGGTGGCGACGTCCATCATGCTCATACCATTATCCAGCGCCGACATGATAAATGCCCCCATGACGGCTCCGGCGACGCTACCTACCCCGCCGGCGAGGCTGGTGCCGCCGATGACGCAGGCGGCGATAGCATCCAGCTCGGCAATGTTACCGGCTGAAGGCGAACCGGCGCCCAGACGCGAGCTGAGGATCAGACCGGCGATGGCCACCATCAGACCGTTGATGGCGAAAACGGCCAGCTTGGTGCGTTCAACGCTAATCCCGGACAGGCGTGCCGCTTCCAGGTTACCGCCAATGGCATAAATTCGCCGGCCAAAGGCTGTTCGGGTGGCCATAAACATTCCCGCCAGCAGCAGAGCTGCCAGGATGAGAACCGGCGTGGGGACGCCGCGATAATCGTTTAATAGCCAGATGGCGCCGAGCACGATAACCGCAGTAATGCTCTGGCGTGCCACCATCGAGGTTGGCGCGGGTGTGGTTAATCCCAGGGATTGACGACGCAGGCGACCGCGCCATTGCCAGACAATAAAGGCCGCCATGCCGATGACGCCGATGCCGAAACCGAGGCCGTCAGGCAGATAGCTTTGTCCAATTTGCGACATGGCCGGGCTGGTGGGAGAGACGGTGGTGCCGTTGGTAATACCGATCAGAATGCCGCGGAACGCCAGCATCCCGGCGAGGGTGACGATAAACGACGGGACTTTGCGGTAGGCGACCCACCAGCCGTTCCAGGCGCCGAGTACCAGCCCCATCACCAGCGTGACCGCAATGGTCAACGGCAGCGGCCAGCCGAGCCAGACGTCAAAAATCGCCGCCGCGCCGCCGAGCAGCCCCATCATCGAGCCCACGGAGAGATCGATCTCGGCGGAAATAATGACGAAAACCATCCCGACCGCCAGGATGCCGGTAATCGCCGTCTGCCGCAGCAGGTTAGAAATGTTTCGCGCGCTTAAATAGGCTCCTTCGGTGGCCCAGGTGAAGAACAGCATAATCACCACAATCGCGGCGATCATCACGAAAACCTGTAGGTTCAGCCCTTTGAATCCAGACACACCGGCAGGGGCGGGCGGGATGATTTTTATCTCAGACGACGTGTTTTTCGACATGGTGTTCGCTCCTCAACGCGGCTTCCATCACCTGTTCCTGGGTCAGATGATGATTGACTAAATTGGCTTTCAGCTTGCCTTCATGCATCACCAGCACCCGATCGCTTAACCCGAGAACTTCCGGCAGTTCTGATGAGATGACGATGACGGCGATCCCCTGCTGCACCAGCTGATTAATCAATTTGTAGATTTCGTATTTCGCGCCGATATCGATGCCGCGAGTGGGTTCATCGAGAATCAGGATGCGCGGATTCAGCAACAGACAGCGGGCCAGAATCGCTTTCTGCTGATTGCCGCCGCTCAGGCGGCCAATGGCCAGCTCAGGCGATGACGTTTTGATTTTCAGCCGCTGGATGGATTGCTGGATGCAGTGCTGCTCCCCGGCGTCATCCAGGCTGCTTAGCCGGCCGGTAAACTGACTTAACGCCGCCAGAGTGATGTTCTTACCCACCGCCATTACCGGCACGATCCCGTCTTTTTTGCGGTCCTCAGGGACCATGGCAATACCGTGGGCGATAGCCTGCTGGCAGTGGTGGATAGCCACCGGTTGACCGTCAATGAACACTTTCCCTTCCCAGCGCCCCGGCCAGACACCAAACAGGCACTGGACGGCCTCGGTACGCCCGGCGCCGACCAGCCCGGCAATGCCGAGGATTTCACCGCGATGCAATGAAAAAGAGATATCGTTGACCCGCTTAATGTGCCGGTTGACCGGATGCCAGGCGGTTAAATGCTCGACGCGTAGAATTTCATCGCCGCAGTCGTGCGGCTCGTTCGGGTAAAGGGCGGTGAGTTCGCGGCCAACCATCATGGTTATCACATCATCTTCATTCATGCCGCTGGCGTCGCGGGTGCCGATATGCTGGCCGTCGCGAATGACGCAAATGGTGTCAGAGATGGCTTTCACCTCATTCAATTTGTGGGAAATATAAATACAGGCGATACCGTGGGCCTGCAGATCGCGAATGATATCCAGCAGAATGGCCGTTTCTTGCTCGGTTAATGAGGCGGTGGGTTCATCAAGTATTAATAAACGCACCTGCTTATTGAGCGCTTTGGCAATTTCAACCAGCTGTTGCTGCCCAAGGCCGAGATCGCCGACGCGGGTATCGGGTGAAATGGTCAAATTCACCTGCGCCAGCAGCTTCTGGCAGCGCAGAGTCATGGTTTCATAATCAAGGAGACCATAGCGGGAGATTTCCGCACCAAGAAAAATATTCTCCAGAACGCTCAGGTGTTTAACCAGCGCGAGCTCCTGGTGAATAATAGCGATACCCTTGCGTTCGGTGTCGCGAATATGATTGGGCTTAAGCGTTTCACCGGCGAAAATAATCTCACCGTCATAGCTACCGTGCGGATAAATTCCGCACAGGACTTTCATGAGCGTGGATTTACCAGAACCATTTTCGCCGCAAAGTGAGACCACTTCCCCGGCGTTAAGTCGCAGGCTGATATTATCTACCGCCTTCACGGTTCCGAAGGTTTTGGTGATATTTTTCATTTCTAGTAACCAGGACATAGATGCTCCGCATAAGCGATATCCGGCTGGACGAGAATGACGCCCCGGCGAGGGGCGTCAGGAGTTATAATTCGCTCTTTTTGTGGAAACCGTCTTTGATGACCGTCTGTTCAATATTGTCTTTATTCACTTCGATCGGGGTGAGCAGGCGGGACGGGACATCTTTAAGTCCGTTATTCAACGTGGTATCAGCATGCGGCGCTTTATCATTGCCGAGCTCGACGGCAATTTCCGCGGCGGTAGTGGCAAGGGTGGTAATCGGCTTATAGACGGTCATGGTCTGCGTGCCGGAAATAATGCGCTTGACGCCAGCAAGGTCGGCATCCTGGCCGGAAATGGCGACTTTCCCCGCCAGACCCTGCGCGCTTAATGCCTGAATCGCGCCGCCGGCGGTGGCATCGTTAGAAGCGACAACCGCGTCGATTTTGTTATTGTTAGCGGTGAGGGCGTTCTCCATAATTTTTAATGCATTTTCCGGCAGCCAGCCGTCAACCCACTGGTCGCCAACGATCTTAATTTTACCTTCGTCAATATAAGGCTTGAGGACTTTCATTTGTCCGGCACGGAACAGCTTGGCGTTATTATCCACCGGAGAACCCCCCATCAGAAAGTAATTTCCCTGAGGAGTTTTAGCCACCAGACTTTGGGCCTGCATTTCGCCCACTTTTTCATTATCAAAGGAAATATAGAAATCAATATCTGCGTTGTTGATCATGCGATCATAGGCCAGAACTTTAATGCCTTCCTGTTTGGCTTCTTTAATCACATTGCTTAAGACCTGACCGTTGTAGGGAATAATAACCAGAACATCAACGCCGCGGTTTATCATATTTTCAATTTGCGACATTTGTGTTTCTTCATTACCATTGGCGGACTGAACAAATACTTTGGCACCTAATGATTCGGCTTTGTTGACAAATATATCACGGTCTTTCTGCCAGCGCTCAAGGCGGAGATCGTCAATGGCCATACCAATCTTAACTTCTTTCGCCATCCCCGCCATACTGGTCAGCAGGAGCGAAGCACAGAGCGTGAGGCAAAGGTTCTTTATCTTCATAATAATCAGCCTTTTTTGTAAAGTGCAGGATAAGACGAACGGGGTAAAGAAACGGCCTGATACGTAGTAGATTCTTAACAGCTAAAGGAAGACTGGCAATTATCTGTGCTTATTTTGGGATTACGAAATTTAGTTTGTTTTCTGATTTATGACCGCGATCTGGTTTTTAAAAATAAATAAAATAGCTATATCATTGATATGTCATTGAAACGAAGGTGGGGAGGCCGTTGATAATATTCAGTTGTGCGATCTGGCGCACGTTTGTGGATTCTCTCAATCGCGGTGTGAAATAACGTAATTGAGGAAAGCAAAACATGAATTCTATATTGGCTTATGACTTGTTATCCGCCGCATCCCTGAATATGGAGTTCATTATGCAAACCTATTTCGATCAACTCGATCGCGTACGTTATGAAGGCCCAAAAACCACCAACCCGCTCGCGTTCCGTCACTATAACCCGGACGAGATGGTGCTGGGCAAGCGCATGGAAGAGCATCTGCGGTTTGCCGCCTGCTACTGGCACACCTTCTGCTGGAACGGGGCAGATATGTTTGGCGTGGGCTCCTTCAATCGTCCGTGGCAGCAGCCGGGCGACGCGCTGGAAATGGCGAAACGTAAAGCCGATGTCGCCTTTGAGTTTTTCCATAAGCTGAATGTGCCGTACTACTGCTTCCATGATGTGGATGTCTCTCCGGAAGGGGCATCGTTGAAGGAGTATCTGGACAATTTTGCCCGGATGGTTGACGTACTGGCGGCGAAGCAAGAACAGAGCGGCGTGAAGCTGCTGTGGGGGACGGCAAACTGCTTTACCAACCCGCGTTACGGCGCAGGGGCGGCGACCAATCCGGATCCGGAGGTTTTCAGCTGGGCGGCGACTCAGGTAGTGACCGCCATGAATGCCACACACAAACTGGGCGGGGAAAACTATGTCCTGTGGGGCGGCCGCGAAGGCTACGAAACCCTGCTCAATACCGATCTGCGCCAGGAGCGTGAGCAAATTGGCCGCTTTATGCAGCTGGTGGTGGAACACAAACATAAAATCGGTTTCCAGGGCACGCTGCTGATTGAGCCAAAACCGCAGGAGCCGACCAAACATCAGTACGATTATGACGCCTCTACCGTCTATGGTTTCCTCAAGCAGTTTGGTCTCGAAAAAGAGATCAAACTGAATATCGAAGCGAACCATGCGACCCTGGCCGGACACTCTTTCCACCATGAGATTGCGACCGCCATTGCGCTGGGTCTGTTCGGCTCCGTGGATGCCAACCGCGGCGACCCGCAGTTGGGCTGGGATACCGATCAGTTCCCGAACAGCGTGGAAGAGAATGCTCTGGTGATGTATGAAATTCTTAAAGCAGGTGGCTTTACCACCGGCGGCCTGAATTTTGATGCCAAAGTTCGTCGTCAGAGCACCGATAAATACGATCTGTTCTATGGTCATATTGGGGCGATGGATACGATGGCGCTGTCGCTGAAAGTGGCGGCCCGTATGATCGAAGAGGGCGAGCTGGATAAGCGGGTCGCGAAACGCTATGCCGGCTGGAATGGCGACCTGGGGCAGCAAATCCTGAAAGGGCAGATGACGCTGACGGAGATTGCACAGTACGCGGCGCAGCATAATCTGGCTCCCCAGCACCAGAGCGGCCATCAGGAGCAGCTGGAAAACCTGGTTAACCATTATCTCTTTGATAAGTAATAAGGCTACCCGGCGCCGCCGGGTATGAGTGAGAGCACGCTTTCTTGCGCCACGGTTAGCCGTGGCGCACTGTTAAGGAGAGACCGTATGTACATCGGGATTGATTTGGGCACCTCGGGCGTCAAGGCCATTTTGCTCAATGAGCAAGGTGAGGTGCTGGCTTCGCACACTGCGCCCCTCACCGTATCGCGCCCACACCCGCTATGGTCCGAGCAAGACCCCGAGCACTGGTGGCAGGCGACGGACCGCGCAATGAAAGCGTTGGCTGAACAGCATGCGCTGCGCGATGTAAAAGCGGTGGGGATCGCCGGGCAGATGCACGGCGCAACGTTGCTGGATAAACAACAACGCGTGCTGCGCCCGGCTATTTTGTGGAATGACGGCCGCAGCGGCGACGAGTGTGTCCAGCTGGAAAAAGCGGTAAGCCGCTCGCGGCAAATTGCCGGTAACCTGATGATGCCGGGGTTTACGGCGCCAAAATTGCTCTGGGTCCAGCACCATGAGCCTGATATCTTCCGCCAGGTGGATAAGGTGCTGTTACCGAAAGATTATCTCCGCCTGCGCATGACCGGTGAATTTGCCAGCGATATGTCGGACGCCGCCGGGACGATGTGGCTGGATGTGGCCAAACGCGACTGGAGCGATGAGCTGCTCGCCGCCTGCGGCCTGAGCCGCGATAACATGCCGGCGTTATTTGAAGGCTGTGAAGTGACGGGAACGCTGCGCCCCGCTATTGCCCAGGCGTGGAATATGCCGCAGGCGCTGGTGGTCGCTGGCGGCGGCGATAACGCTGCCGGTGCGGTAGGCGTCGGCATGGCGGATGCCGGGCAGGCGATGTTGTCCCTGGGAACCTCCGGGGTCTATTTTGCCGTCAGCAACGGGTTTCTCAGCAAACCGGAAAGCGCTGTACACAGCTTTTGCCACGCCCTGCCGGGACGCTGGCATTTGATGTCGGTGATGTTGAGCGCCGCTTCCTGCCTCGACTGGGCGGCAAAACTGACCGGCCTCGGCACGGTTCCTGCGCTGCTGGCGGCGGCGGAATCGGCGCGTGAAAATGCCGATCCCATCTGGTTTTTGCCCTATCTTTCCGGCGAGCGCACGCCGCATAACAACCCTCATGCTAAAGGCGTCTTTTTTGGCCTGACGCATCAGCACGGCCCGGCAGAACTGGCGCGTGCGGTACTGGAAGGGGTGGGTTACGCATTAGCCGATGGGATGGATGTGGTGCATGCCTGCGGCGTGACGCCGGAGAGCATCACTCTGATTGGCGGCGGCGCGCGCAGCGCCTGGTGGCGGCAGATGCTGGCTGATATCAGTGGCCAGCAGCTGGATTACCGTACCGGTGGCGACGTTGGGCCTGCGCTTGGGGCCGCCCGGTTAGCGCAGCTGGCGCAGCATAAAGAGGCGGCTTTTTCAGATCTGCTGCCGCAGCTGCCGCTGGAACAGGCCCATCGACCGGATGCCGGGCGTGTTGCTCACTATGCGCCGCGCCGCGAAACGTTCCGCCAGATTTATCAGCAGCTTCTGCCTCTGATGTCGTCATAAACATCCGCCCCGAATGGGGCGGGTTAACTTTTACGCCGCGCTAGCTGACCAGGCGTCGGCTATCCAGGCGCTGCACCAGCGTCGACAGCAGCAGGCTGCCCCCCAACGCTGCGCCGAATATCCAGAAGATATCCAGCAGCGGCCAGCGCGTCAGCTCCAGCCCGCTGGCCCGTAACGCATGAATAATCAGGGCATGAAATCCGTAGATCCCCAGCGAATGGCGCGCAATCAGCGTCAGGGCAGGGACCGGGCGTGTGTTAAGGGTATTCTTCACCAGCGTGAGCAGGGTTATCGCGCAGACAAACACCGCCGGGCCGCAATACAAGTACCAGGTATCGCCGAAGTCGCCGCGCCACTTCAGCTCGTGCAATGTCCCGCGGGAAATAATCCACACTGCGGTAGCGAAAAGCGCGGCGCACAGCAGCGTGAGCCACTTTTTATCGGTATCCATCATGCCGATCGCCCGCCCCAGCACGCCATACAGGACATAGTAAAATGTATCGCCGTTGATATAGAGATTGAGCGGTAGCCATTCGACGCCGCCGGCCTTGACCGACACCATGTTGGGGTTGGCCAGAAGACCAATTACCAGCATCAGAATCAACAGCATCTTGCCGCTGACCTGCTTAACCTGCAGCAACGGCGAGAGCAGGTAAATGACGATAATCGCGAAGAAAAACCACAGATGGTAGAACACCGGCTTTTGCAGCAAATGTTTCAGCGACAGCACCACATTGATATGGGTGAACAGCGTGATGTAGAGCAGGGACAGGGCGCTGTAAAACACCACGCACAGTACGATCCGCAGAAAATGTCGCGGTTGGGCGCTGCGCTCACCGAAAAACAGATAGCCGGACATCATGAAAAACAGCGGGACGCTGACGCGAGAAGCCGAATTAAGCAGGTTGGCGATATCCCAGTCCAGCAAGCTGATGGAGTGAGGGTGGGTGATATACCAGGTTGTGCTGTGAATCATCACCACCATCAGGCATGCGATGCCGCGCAAACTTGTTATCCAGTTTATTTTTTCTTGCATCGATACCTCAGTTGCTCCTGCTTAAAGAGGGTCTGACTCCTCCTGACCGGCCATATCGCAATGGAAAATTCCGAGTTTATCGCGACACTCTTGTAGAGATGCGGAGAGATTCGCACAATGCCCCGGTAATTTCACGTAACCTGCACGATAACAATTTGCTAACAAGGCGGTTGAGGAAAATAGTGATGAAATATTTCTTTTCTGGACTGTTATTGCTCCTGCTGGCGGGCTGCAGCCAACAGCCGCCTCAGCCGGTACAGAAAGCGCAACGTGCCCGGATTACGCCGCAAATTACCCTGAACATGGAGCAACTGTGCAAGGATCAGGCGGCAAAACGCTACAGCACGGGGCCCCGTATGGTGGACGTCAGCCACTTCGAGCAGTTCCAGGGGAGCTACGAGCTGTCGGGTCTGACATCGCAGAATGAGCGCTTTATCTGTTCTTTCGATCCAGATGGTCAGTTTTTACATCTTTCTATGCGCTAAATCGGCGCCTGATGCCGCGTGATGGCGTTAATTTCGGCAATTTTATTTAAACAGCGCCGTTTCGTACTGTATATCTCGCAGCCAGCGGGTATACTGATCCCTTCCTTTAAATCCACACGTATCCAGCACGAAATAATATGCAAAAGTTTGATACCAGGACCTTCCAGGGCCTGATCCTGACCTTACAGGATTACTGGGCTCGTCAGGGCTGCACCATTGTTCAACCACTGGACATGGAAGTTGGCGCCGGCACCTCTCATCCAATGACCTGTCTGCGTGCGCTGGGGCCTGAGCCGATGGCGACTGCCTATGTTCAGCCTTCCCGTCGCCCGACTGACGGCCGCTACGGCGAAAACCCGAACCGCTTACAGCACTACTATCAGTTCCAGGTGGTCATTAAGCCATCGCCGGACAACATTCAGGAGCTGTACCTCGGGTCTTTGAAAGAGCTGGGTATGGATCCGACGATTCACGACATCCGCTTCGTGGAAGACAACTGGGAAAACCCGACGCTGGGTGCCTGGGGTCTGGGCTGGGAAGTGTGGCTGAACGGGATGGAAGTGACGCAGTTCACCTACTTCCAGCAGGTCGGCGGTCTGGAGTGTAAGCCGGTGACCGGCGAGATCACCTACGGTCTGGAACGACTGGCGATGTACATTCAGGGCGTTGACAGCGTTTACGACCTGGTCTGGAGCGACGGTCCGCTGGGTAAAACCACCTACGGCGACGTGTTCCATCAGAACGAAGTGGAGCAGTCTACCTATAACTTTGAATACGCAGACGTCGACTTCCTGTTCTCCTGCTTCGAGCAGTATGAGAAAGAAGCGCAGCAGCTGCTGGCGCTGGAAAACCCGCTGCCGCTGCCTGCCTACGAGCGCATTCTGAAAGCCGCCCACAGCTTCAACCTGCTGGACGCGCGTAAAGCCATCTCCGTCACCGAGCGTCAGCGCTACATTCTGCGCATTCGCACCCTGACCAAAGCCGTGGCAGAAGCGTACTACGCTTCCCGTGAAGCCCTGGGCTTCCCGATGTGCAACAAGAATAAATAAGAGGCGGCCATGTCTGAAAAAACTTTCCTGGTGGAAATCGGCACCGAAGAGCTGCCACCAAAAGCCCTGCGCAGCCTGGCGGAATCTTTTGCTGCGAACTTTACCGCGGAGCTGGATAACGCTGGCCTCGCTCACGGCAACGTCGAGTGGTTCGCTGCTCCGCGCCGTCTGGCGCTGAAAGTCGCTAACCTGGCGGCCGCTCAGCCCGATCGCGAAGTTGAAAAACGCGGCCCGGCGGTTTCTGCCGCGTTCGACGCGGAAGGCAAACCGAGCAAAGCGGCCGAAGGCTGGGCGCGCGGCTGCGGCATCACCGTTGACCAGGCCGAGCGCATGGTCACCGACAAAGGCGAATGGCTGCTGTATCGCGCCCATGTCAAAGGCGAAAGCGCAGAAGCGCTGTTGCCGAACATGGTGGCCACGTCCCTGGCAAAACTGCCGATCCCGAAACTGATGCGCTGGGGCGCCTCCGACGTGCAGTTCGTGCGTCCGGTTCACACCGTGACCCTGCTGCTTGGCGATAAAGTCGTCCCGGCAACCATTCTGGGCATTGCCTCCGATCGCGTGATTCGCGGCCATCGCTTTATGGGCGAGCCGGAATTCACCATCGATAACGCCGACCAGTACCCGCAAATTCTGCTGGAGCGCGGCAAAGTTATTGCTGACTACGAGCAGCGTAAAGCCAAAATTAAAGCCGATGCCGAAGAAGCGGCGCGCAAAATTGGCGGCAACGCCGATCTGAGCGAAAGCCTGCTGGAAGAAGTGGCCTCTCTGGTTGAATGGCCGGTAGTGCTGACCGCGAAATTCGAAGAGAAATTCCTCGCGGTCCCTGCGGAAGCGCTGGTCTACACCATGAAGGGTGACCAGAAGTACTTCCCGGTCTACGGCAACGACGGCAAACTGCTGCCGAACTTTATTTTCGTTACCAACATTGAGTCGAAAGATCCGCTGCAGATTATCTCCGGGAACGAAAAAGTGGTGCGCCCGCGTCTGGCGGATGCCGAGTTCTTCTTCAACACCGACCGTAAAAAGCGTCTGGAAGATCATCTGCCGCGTCTGCAAACCGTGCTGTTCCAGCAGCAGCTGGGTACGCTGCGCGACAAGACTGACCGTATTCAGGCGCTGGCGGGCTGGATTGCTGGTCAAATTGGCGCTGACGTTAACCACGCAACGCGTGCGGGCCTGCTTTCCAAGTGTGACCTGATGACCAACATGGTGTTCGAGTTTACCGACACCCAGGGCATCATGGGCATGCACTATGCGCGTCACGATGGTGAAGCCGAAGATGTTGCGGTGGCGCTGAACGAGCAGTATCAGCCGCGCTTTGCCGGTGACGATCTGCCGTCCAACCCGGTGGCCTGTGCCGTAGCGATTGCCGATAAGATGGATACCCTCGCGGGCATCTTCGGCATCGGTCAGCATCCGAAGGGCGATAAAGACCCGTTTGCGCTGCGTCGTGCCGCGCTCGGCGTACTGCGCATCATCGTTGAGAAGAACCTGAACCTGGACCTGCAAACGCTGACCGAAGAAGCGGCGCGTCTGTATGGTGATAAGCTAACTAACGCCAACGTAGTTGATGACGTCATTGACTTCATGCTTGGTCGCTTCCGCGCCTGGTATCAGGATGAAGGCTACACGGTCGACACCATCCAGGCGGTACTGGCACGTCGTCCGACTCGTCCGGCGGATTTCGACGCGCGCATGAAAGCGGTGTCTCACTTCCGCACTCTGGAAGAAGCGGCCGCGCTGGCAGCTGCCAACAAGCGCGTATCTAATATCCTGGCGAAATCCGAAGAGACGTTGAATGATGCCGTTCACGCCTCCGTGCTAAAAGAAGCCGCAGAGATCAAGCTGGCGACCCATCTGGTCGTGCTGCGCGACAAACTGCAGCCGTTCTTCGCCGAAGGCCGTTATCAGGAAGCGCTGATCGAACTGGCTTCCCTGCGCGAACCGGTAGATGAGTTCT
Organism: Klebsiella planticola ATCC 33531; assembly: GCF_000735435.1. GTDB lineage: Bacteria > Pseudomonadota > Gammaproteobacteria > Enterobacterales > Enterobacteriaceae > Klebsiella > Klebsiella planticola. The sequence continues at coordinate 240,973 of NZ_JMPP01000014.1, forward strand.
TCGAAAACGTGATGGTGAATGCGGAAGATAAAGAAGTCCGTATCAACCGTCTGACGCTGCTGTCGAAATTGCGTGACCTGTTCCTGCAGGTGGCGGATATTTCCCTGCTGCAATAATCGCCTGTTTTGCATAACAAAAAACCTGCCCCAGGGCAGGTTTTTTTATGGCGGTAAGCGACTCTCTCGCTCCCCTGACGCTTTTCGGCGGCCAGATTTACTGCAAATTCCCCGCGGTCAGACTCTCTTTATCAAAAGCGTGGCTGACGTTAATACGGTTCTGATGCACTGAGGTATCCATACTGGAACCGGCTTCTGGTTGCGCGGGACGCTGCTCTGCGGCGATGGCGCCGGATGACAATGACGCGGCCAGAAACAGGGCAGAGATCACGCTGAGATTTTTCATTTTATCTTCCTTTTCATCGTGTTGTCGTTGTCGCCTGTCTGGTTAACCACCGGCGGCCCGGCAAGAGCAGATTACGTTATTTGGTCAGTTCGGCGGTCATGTGCACGCGGTTGTTGAACTGGGCGCTGGTAATTTTATAAGAGGCACCTTGTTCTGCGGCCTGGGCGGCAATTTTTGCTTCAGCGCGATCCAGCGTGGAGGCGGTGGCGCTGACGCTCTGTGCGAATGCACCGAAAGACATCAGAGAAAGGGCAGAAACTGCAACGAAAGTTTTGATGGATTTCATGGTCGTATTCCTTAAGTGTTTTTGTTTGGTATAGAGCGTTGTTGCTCTGATGTGATAAATAATAGGACGATTATCGATCGATTAAAATTGGAACAATTTGCGCATTTCATTCAAAAAAACAGAATGAAAATTAAGCGTGGGAAACGGGGTGATTTCGAGGCCGTTTGACGTTCCTGCTGCGGGAGAGCCGCGCAACCCGAACGCATTTGCTGAAAAAATAATCTTGAAATGAAGGGGTGAGTATGGCTATCCTGTGCCCCGACGAATCCCTCGTCTCACAGAGAGCACACTGAAAATGGATAAACACACCTGCTGAATTCGGTCCTTGCTGGCGCACTGCGTCTGTAGGGGAAGTATGAATTTCATTCAGGAGTGCTTATGGCCCATTGTGCCCAATCCCCCTCTTTTATTTTGCATCAGGTCATCTGTCAGTTTGCGACGGGAGAAACGCTTTTTGGCCCGTTGAATATCTCGCTGGAAAATTCCCTCTGTGGCCTGGTCGGACGGAATGGCGTCGGGAAAACCCGCCTTCTGCGCCTACTGGCCGGTATCGATGCGCCTTCTGGTGGCCATATCGAACGGCCTGTTTCTCTGGCCTGTGTTGCTCAGCAGCAGACGATAACCCCGCAGACCACGCTGGCCGCACTGCTGGGCTACGGATCACACTTTGCTGCCTTGCAGCGCCTCGGGCGCGGTGAGGCTCTGGCTGACGATGTCGATTGCCTCGAAGGTTTCTGGGATCTCCCGGATCGCCTGAGCGCAGGTTTCCGCCAGGCCGGCTTAGCGGATTTCGATCCTGACCGACCCGCATCATCATTGAGCGGCGGGGAGCGGGTGAAGGCTCTGCTGTGCGGCGCCTTTCTCTCCGCGGCCGATTACCTGCTGCTGGATGAGCCAACCAATCACCTCGACAGGCAGGGGCGCGACTGGCTGTATCACCAGCTTGAATGCTGGTCCGGCGGAGCGTTGATAGCCAGCCACGATCGCGCGCTGTTGGCCCGCATGTCGCGCATACTCGAACTGACGCCCGGTGCGTTGCGAAGCTACGGCGGTAACTATGCCGATTACCAACAGCAGCGCGATGCGGAGCAGCAGGCGGCGCGCGCGGCGTTAGACCATGCCGCTACCGAGCGTCGTCGCACGCGTGCGCGGATGCAAAAAGAACACGATGCCAGCCAGAGACGTTCTGCTCAGACGCTGCGCGTGGTGGATACGCTGAATATCGCCTCTTTTGAACGGGTAAAATATAAAGGGGCGGCGAAGGAGCGGCCTGGCGCACTGCATCGCCAGCACCGGGAGCAAAATAGTGCGCTAAATGCCGCGGTGGTTCAGGCCCGTGAGCGGGTGGAGGAGGACGCTGCGGTGATGTTCACTCTGCCGGGAAGCCAGGTTGCCGCTGGCAAACAGGTGTTGGTCCTCGAGGCTTTGCAGCTGGCATTCTCTGCCATGCCGCCACTCGACTGGCGTCTTGACGGGCCGCTGCGCGTGGCGTTGCGTGGCCCCAACGGCTGCGGGAAAACCACGCTGCTGAAAACGTTGATCGGTCTGGAATCGCCGCTATCCGGCGAGTGTCGGGTGTCGGTGCATGCGGCCTGGCTGGATCAGCATCTCACGCAGCTGGACCTGTCGCTGTCGGTCATGGCGCACTTGAATCTTGATGATACCCCGCTGGAGGCGGGGGTATTACGCAGCCGTCTTGCCCGGCTGCAGCTGGGCGCGGATAAAATTAATCTGCCGCTGTCGGCTTTAAGCGGCGGCGAACGGCTTAAAGCCGCGCTAGCCTGCGTGCTGTGGCGGCGTGAAGCGGCGCAGCTTCTGCTGCTGGATGAGCCGACAAACCATCTTGATTTGGCTTCCGTTCGGGCCATTGAGTCGGCTTTAGCCACCTTTCCTGGCGCGATGATTGTCGTCTCTCATGATGAGGATTTTCTGCGCGGACTGCGGCTGACCCACTCTCTGACGTGGCAGGAGGATGGCTGGCATTTCTCAGCGCTTTGAAGACAAAAAACCGCCCTCTGATGAGCGGCGGTTCTTTATTATCAGATAAAAAAAATCCCCGCCGCGAGGCAGGGATCTTAAATTCTGAGCTTAATTTAAGCTTACAGGCTGGTTACGTTGCCAGCTGCCGGGCCTTTAGCGCCGCTTTCGATGGTGAAGGAAACTTTCTGACCTTCATCCAGAGATTTGTAGCCATCGTTCATGATAGCGGAGAAGTGTACGAATACATCTTTAGAACCGTCATCAGGAGTGATGAAGCCGAAGCCTTTGTCAGCGTTGAACCATTTTACGATACCAGTCATTTTACCGGACATAGCGAAATACCTTTAAATAATAAATGAACCTTTCGGCGATACGGTCTGGACTACAGATTTGAAGCTATAAAGGGAAAGTTCACTACCGGGGTATCTATGATAACCGCTCAAGGACTACTCTATACTAATGCTCTGTGGTCTGTACATCAAACCTGCGAGCATTAACTCATTTTTGCGGTGCGATAGCAAACCTTTTTTCACAGAAATAAAAACGGTCCCGATACAGGACCGTAACCAGACCTGATTCTTATTATAGAACTTTAGTCGATAAGCTGCCTTGAAAGCTGTGGGTTTGCCTGAATCAGGCGCATTAATTTGAGCTCCGTGGATGACGGCTTCACCCGTCTCGACTCCCACTCTTGTACCATCGCCACGCTGACGCCCATGGCATTGGCAAAATCATCAATTTTCAGGCCAGTGCCTTTGCGAAGCTGTTCAAACTCGCTAAATGCGGTCTGCTTACGAGGCTGGGCGATCGTTTGAGAAATATCTTTAAAAACAATTTGTTCCAGGCTGCTAAGCAGTTCAAACACGGGATCTTTATATTCCATAGAGAACTCCTTCTGTCACACAGCAAAAGAGATATTTAGTGAAGCCTATTAAGAATAGTCAGAAAAAACGCAAAGAATAGTCACGGGAGTGATTATGTGCAGACAGCCTATCGTCTTAACGGGTATTCGGCGGTGAAAACGGCAGATAAGGTGATGATTAATCATCAGACGTGTCGCAATGGAAAACTTTTGTAAACGGCGAATAAATCCGCCAGGCCAGCGGTTGCCCGCTGGCCTGAGGGTCAGGCTTTTTGCATATTGTCGGCTTTCGTCTGCGCAGATATCGGCTGGCTCTTGCTGGTCTTATATTTCACCAGCAGCGCGATGGCGGATAAAAACGCCGGGATCGACAACAAGGTAAAGATGGTCACGAAGGAGAGCTGCGCCTGCATCAGGAAGGCTCCGCTGAAGGCGCCAAGGATCCCGCCAAACCGGCCGATACCCAGCATCCAGGCAACGCCGGTCGCCCGGCCCTGGGTGGGATAAAATCCGGCGGCCAGGGCCGGCATGGATGATTGCGCGCCGTTCATAATGCTGCCGGCAATAAAGACCATCACGCCCATTAACACCAGGTTGTTGGTTGAGAAGCCGACCAGAAAGACGAACACGCCGGTCAACAGCCAGCCTACGGCGACCACTTTATTGGGGTTAATTTTGTCCATCAGGGCGCCGAGGATCAGCACCCCGATGCCGCCGCCCAGCGGGAACAGCGCGGTGATAATCGACGCCTGGCTCATTGATGCGCCGGTTTCGCGAATCAGCAGCGGAAGCCAACTGGTCAATAAATAGAAAATCAGCAGCCCCAGAAAGTAGGTCATGCACAGCATCACGGTACCGACGAGATAACGGGGGGAGAAAATAACCGCAAGGGCCGATTTGTCTTTCACCTGTCCGGCTTCGCGCAGCTCGAATTCAACCTGTTCAGGCAGCGGGGCAATACGACGCAGAATGGTGGCAATACGCTGCGATGGCTGGCGCTTGACCACCAGATAGCGCGCCGATTCCGGCAGTAAGAACACCAGCGCGACGGCAAGCAGCAGAGGCATCACGCCGCCCAGTATCAGCACGCTTTGCCAGCCGTAATGCGGAATCATCCAGGCCGAGAGGAAGCCACCCAGCGAAGATCCCATCGGGAACCCGACGAACATCAGATTGACCAGCAAAGCGCGACGGCGTTCCGGCGCATACTCGCTCATCAGCGTGGCTGCGTTTGGCATGGCGGCGCCCAGTCCGAGGCCGGTCAGAAAACGCAGCAGCGTCAGTTGATTCAGGCTGGTGGCGAAGGCGGTCAACAGACTAAAGCTACCGAAAACCACAATCGACATCAGCAGAACTTTTTTTCGCCCAATGCGGTCGGCCAACGGGCCTGCGGTCAGCGCACCTACCGCCAGACCGACGAGCGCAGCGCTCATCACCGGGCCTAACGCAGATTTTTCCACGCCCCATTCCTGCACCAGGTCGGAGGCAATAAAACCGATGATGGCGGTATCAAACCCGTCCATCGCGACGGTGATAAAACACAGGGCCAGAATCATCCACTGGTACTTCGTAAACGGATGTTCGTTGATAAAAGCCTGAATATCGATAGTTGTCTTATTCATACAGCATTCCTGGCAGCCGGAGCGGGGGACGGAGCCGGGCGATTACCGCCTCCCTCGCTGTCGTTAATGTGATTTGTGCGATAATCGAACGTATCGCCGTTAATCGCTCATTTATCAAATCACTGAACCTGGCTTCAGGCAACGCAGTCGGCCCAGGAAGCGTGCGATTATCGTTCGCTTTCACGGGTTTGCCCCACAATAGTGATTTTATTTATAATAAAATCAAATTGTTATTGGTCATTTTTCTCGGCAGGGTTATGGCGTTAATTGTGATGGGCTTAACAGACGCTCGCGTTCGCCCGTCAAACGCCGCCAACGGTGCTTTTCCTGCGTAAGATTGTCAGGAAAGAGTATCCTGCAAGGCCGACCTGGACTATCCTTGTCAGCGTCTGGCACGTGTGTGTCTGTGTGCGCTTTTTTTGGCTGAAAGGAGTAAAAAAATGGCGACAGGAAAGTCCTGCTCTCGCTGGTTTGCGGCTATTGCGGCCTTATTAATGGTGGTTAGCCTGAGTGGGTGTTTTGATAAAGAAGGCGATCAGCGCAAAGCGTTTATCGACTTCCTGCAAAATACGGCAATGCGTAGCGGCGAACGTCTGCCGACGCTGACTGCCGATCAGAAAAAACAGTTCGGTCCTTTTGTTTCCGATTACGCGGTGATTTACGGCTATTCACAGCAGGTAAGTCAGGCGATGGATGCGGGTCTGCGTCCGGTCGTAGACAGCGTGAATGCGATTCGCGTCCCGCAGGATTATGTGACTCAGCGTGAACCGCTGCGCCAGGCAAACGGCGCGCTGGGCGTGCTGAGCCAGCAGCTGGAAAATGCGAAAATGCAGGCCGATGGCGCACATAGCGCGCTGAAGCAGAGTGACGATCTGAAACCGGTCTTTGACCAGGTTTACAACAAAGTCGTGACCGCACCGGCAAACGCCCTGCAGCCGCTGATTCCTGCCGCGCAGGTCTTTACTCAGCAACTGGTGCAGGTCGGTGATTTTATCGCTCAGCAAAATACTCAGGTGAGCTTCGTGGCAAACGGGATTCAGTTCCCGACCTCGCAGCAGGCCAGCCAGTACAACGCGCTGATTGGCCCGCTGGCTGCCCAGCATCAGGCTTTCAACCAGGCGTGGACGGCGGCAGTTAACGCAACGCGTTAACCGGTTCGTCAACCCGGGTCAGGCGTTGACCTCGACCCGGGTTACTTCAGCTTACCTTCACTTCACCTGCGGATTGACGCAGTTCTTTTCGACCTGACCATTCAGTGCATCAATCAAATTATCGACCGCACAAGCCGCCATATTGTAGCGGGTCTCATGAGTGGCAGAACCGATATGCGGCAGCGCGACGACGTTCGGCAGAGTGAGCAGCGGCGACTCTTTCGCCAGTGGCTCCTGCTCGAAAACGTCCAGACCGGCCGCGTGGATTTGGCCCTTCTGCAAGGCTGAGATCAGCGCCTTTTCATCGACCACCGGGCCGCGCCCTGCATTAATAAAGATGGCGGAAGGCTTCATTTTCGCGAATTTTTCCGCGTTGAACAGGTGATGAGTCTCGGCGGTCAGCGGCAGGATCAGACAGACAAAGTCGGCTTCCTGCAGCAGCGTATCCAGATCGCAGTAACGCGCGTTAAAGCGCTCTTCCGCCTGCGGGTGACGGCTGCGGGCGTTATACAGAATCGGCATGCCAAAACCGGCGTGCGCGCGCTGCGCCAGGGCCATCCCGATACGGCCCATGCCCACGATCCCCAGCGTTTTATGGTGCACATCGCTGCCGAACCAGTCCGGGCCGATGCTTTTCGTCCACTCTCCGGCTTTCACCCGGTTGGCGACTTCCACCACCCGACGGGATGTGCTGAGCACCAGCGCCATCACCGTATCGGCAACGGTTTCAGTCAGCACGGTCGGCGTATGCATCAGCAGCACCTTGCGCGCATTCAGCGCCTCAACGTCGAAGTTGTCATAGCCGACGGAAATCGTGGAGGTCGCACGAAGCCTGGGCATTTTCTCCAGTAACGCGGCATCAACTTTTTCGCTCGACCCCAGCAGACCTTCCGCCTGGGCAAAGGCTTCCGCGTGCTGCTGGACGGTGTCAGGGCTCAGGTTTTTCACCTGAGTGACGGTAAAGTGTTTTTCCAGACGTTGCTGCAAGTCGTCGGGAAGCGTTTTATAGAGAATAACGGACGGCTTCATGCGGATCTCCGTAAGTAGTAAAGGTCAGGCGTGACGAGCGCCGATGGGAAGCTTTTGATTGTTAGCAGGCTTAACAATTAAAGTAAGCCATACCGAGGCGAAAAGCGCCACTCCCATGAAAATGTATGAGGCTGATGGACTGCCGGTGGTGCCGTTCAGGTAGCCCACGAACCACGAACCAAAGAATGAACCTAAGGCCCCCATGCTGTTGATGAGCGCCATTGCGCCACCGGCGACGTTACGCGGCAGCATTTCCGGAATGATGGCGAAAAACGGACCGTAAGGGGCGTACATTGCCGCACCGGCAATCACCAGCAGGGTATAAGAGGCCCAGAAATGGTTAGCGCCGACGGCCCATGAGCCAATAAAAGCCAGTCCGCCAATCAGCAGCAGCGGCCAGACGAACAGTTTACGGTTCTGCATTTTATCGGAAGCCCAGGAGACGACGATCATCGCAATAGTCGCGGCCAGATAAGGTACCGAAGAGAGCCAGCCGACTTCCACCATCCCCATATTGACGCCGCCGCTGCGAATAATTGACGGCAGCCACAGCACAAAACCGTACACGCCGATACTCCAGGCAAAATACTGCATGCACAGCAGAATGACGTTGCGTGAGCGGAAGGCTTCGCCGTAGTTACGCACGGCTTTAATACCCTGCTGCTCGCTCTCCAGCTGCGCCTGCAGCGCGGCTTTCTCGTTTTCTGACAGCCAGTTCACCTGCGACGGTTTATCCTTGACCAGCACCCACCAGCAGAAGGCCCAGAGGACGGCCGGGACGCCTTCAATAATAAACATTTCACGCCAGCCGAAGGACTGAATCAGGTAGCCGGAGACCACCGACATCCACAGTACCGTGACCGGGTTGCCGAGGATTAAGAAGGTGTTGGCGCGTGAACGTTCTGATTTGGTAAACCAGTTACTGATGTAAATCAGCATCGCCGGCATGACCGCCGCTTCCACGACGCCGAGAATAAAACGGATCGCCGCCAGCGCTGGAATATTGTGCACCATCCCGGTCAGCGAGGCGCAGGCGCCCCACAGGATCAGACAGATGAAAATCAGCTTCCGTACGCTACGGCGTTCAGCGTAAATCGCCCCCGGGATCTGGAAGAAGAAATAGCCGAGGAAGAAAAGTGCGCCAAGAAGCGACGAGATGCCTTTGGTAATGCCTAAATCTTCCGTAATGCCCGCTGCCGAAGCAAAGCTGAAGTTTGCGCGGTCGAGATACGCCAGGCTATACGTGATAAACACGATAGGCATGATGTACCACCAGCGTTTCGTTGCATTGGTAGAGCTGTTCATAGGCTTGCCTCTAAAGTTGAGGTTCATGACGCCGCCGCCGTATGTAGGGTACAGAGGAGGCCGTTATTATGACGCCGGCCCGGGCTATTCGCCCAGCGCCTCGCGTGTGGGTAATCCTTCGCTGTCGCCCTGGACCTGAATGGCCAGCGAGCCAATTTTGTTGCCGCGGCCTATCGCCTGCTGCAGCGTTCTGCCCTCCAGCAGAGCGCTAATCACGCCGACGGCAAAACCATCGCCGGCGCCCACGGTATCCACGACGTTATCGACTTTGATGGCGGCGACTGCGCCCTGTTCGCCCGCGGCGGTTTTGAACCAGGCGCCGTCGCCGCCGGTTTTAATGATCACGGCCTGAACGCCGCGCGTGAGATAGAAATCGGCAATCCCCTCCGGGGTCCGTTGGCCGGTAAGGATCATGCCTTCTTTGAGACCCGGCAGAACCCAGTCGGCCTGAAACGCCAGCTGATTGAGTTTTTCCACCATCTCGGCTTCGCTTTTCCACAGTACCGGGCGCAGATTCGGATCGAACGAGATCGTCTTCCCCTGGGCTTTCATCGTGGTGGCCGCCTGCTCCAGCAGGGCGTATGAACTCTCCGACAGCGCAGCGGCCACGCCGCTGAGGTGCAGGTGGCGAGCGCTGGTGAAATATTCGGCGCGAAAGTCCTCGGGCGACAGATGGCTGGCGGCAGAACCCTTGCGGAAGTACTCCACAATGGGATCGGTTCCATTTTCGACTTTAGATTTCATCTGGAAGCCGGTTGCATAGCGGCTGTCTTCGCTGACGCCGCGTGCATCAATCCCTTCTTTGGCCAGCGAATGAAGCACAAAACGGCCGAAGCTGTCTTTGCCTACGCGGCTAACCCAGCCGACTTTCAGCCCCAGGCGAGCCAGGCCGGTGGCGACATTCAGCTCTGCGCCGGCTACCCGTTTCATAAAGTGTTCTACTTCGGCCAGGTCGCCGGTTTCCGTCGCGACAAACATCGCCATCGCCTCTCCGATGGTGATGACATCTAATGCGTTTTCCATGGCTTACTCCTCGCGTAACAAATTCACATAGCGACGGGTCACGGCCGTCAGATCGTGGCCCACCAGCGGAAATTCGATACCGCGCGGGGCATCGGCAGGCAGGTTGTCGAGCAGCGCCAGCCAGCGTGCCGGAGCTTCGTCTGGCGGGACGGCGCGAAAGTGCGCATGATGCGGCTCTGCGGCTTTGACATGGATATAGCTGACGGCGGGGGCCAGATGACGTGCGGCCTCTTCCGGCGAATCGCCGACCCACAGCCAGTTACCCATATCGAAGGTTAACGTAACCGGCAGTTGGTTCACCCGACAGGAGGCTTTAAAGCGCTGCATTGGCGCCAACTGGCCGCAGTCGGTCTGGTCGTTTTCCACCACCAGCGCCATGCCGCTCTCCTGCAGGATGCGGCGCAGCGATTCCAGTTCGTTGTTATGGGTAAAATGGCCGAGAGACAGTTTTAACCACAGGGCGTTGAGGGTCTGCGCTTCGCGTAACAGCGCCGGCAGACGCGGGTTAAGGGCGCCATTCGCTTCAAACAGCGCTTCCGGCGCAGAGTAGCAGGCCAGCAGGTTGTGGCGTTCAATGGTGGCGGCCAGCGCCGGCAGCTGATTGAGCTCGTCAGCGCTGAATAACTCACGGCGGATTTCCACGCCGTCGGCGCCGGATCCGGCGATAAACGGCAGTACGGCGGACTGCCCGCCAAGTTCTTTAATGCAATCATGACCATAGGCGGCGGTCACGACAATAATTTTTCTGGCCATCTGACAAACTCCCGGTAGCGCTGTAGCAAATCACTCTATTACGCTAGATGGTACCGGTTCCAAAGGAAAGGAGAGGATGTCTAATTTATGATCACCATCACGAAGGAGGGCTATCGGGAGGTCGATCCCCGCACGATCAGTTCACCGGAGAAGACCCGCTCGCAGATGGGGTCGTTAGTGCCTTCAATCCGGCGCACCACCTGCTCAACCGCGGCATAGCCAATCTGCCACGTGGGCTGTTTGAGCGTGGTAATACCCACGCCCGCCAGCTCCGCCCACTCCAGCTCGTCGAAGCCGAGCAGGCCGATGTCGCTGCCCCAAACCAGGTCGATTCGCTTGAGCGCGCGCGCAACCTGTAGCGTCAGGGCGCCGTTGGCGGAAATCAGCGCCTTGCGCATGCCGCGATGGCGGGAGTGAAACTGACGCAGCACCGTATCGAGCATGGCGCCGTCGTTCAGCGGAACTTCAGCGTTTTCTGCGACGATGCCGGCGTAGCGCTGGAGGGTGGCGCGAAACGCGCTCAGGCGTTCGCGACGGGTGTTGACCGAACCGAGCGGCTCGCTCAGGAACAGCAGGGCTTCAAACCCTTTCTCCACCAGATGTTCTGTGGCGGTCGTCGCGGCCTGAGTGTTGTCCAGACCGACGACATCGCAGGCGAAGTCCGGAATCTTGCGGTCAATGAGTACCATCGGTAGCGCCGACTGCTGCAGGCGATTCAGCCCCTCTTCGCGCATCCCAACGGCGTTGACCACGATCCCCTCTACCTGGTAGCTGCGCAGCAGGTCGAGATAGTGCAGCTCCTGGTCGAGCTCGTTATTGGTATTACACACCAGCAGTGTAAAGCCCTTTTCGCGACAGGCCGCTTCGATGCCGCTGAGGACATTGACCGAGTAAGGATTGGTGATATCGGCGATGATCAGGCCAATCAGCCGGGTTCGGCCATGTTTCAGGCCACGGGCCATCAGGCTGGGACGGTAGTTAAGTTCGGCAATCGCTTTTTCAATGCGCGCCAGCAGGTCATCGGAAAGCAGGTGCTTTTCGCCATTGAGGTAGCGTGAAATGCTGGTTTTTCCGGTCTTTGCGGCTTTCGCCACATCGCTAATGGTTGCTCGCGCCGCTTTCGCCATGATGGCTTCCTTTGCTGAAATCTGGAGAACACCTTAGCGCGAAAATCCGCTATATCAAGCATTTTGCCCGGCAAGTGGCGCTTACCGGGCGAAGGATACGGTGGTCGGGGTCGACCGCCGGACTTACTGGAGCGGGCTGAGGGTGATTTCTACGCGACGGTTTTGCGCTTTCCCTTCCGCCGTGGTGTTGCTGGCGATGGGGTTTGCCGGGCCCATGCCGCTGGTACGAATACGGTTTGCCGCCACGCCCTGGGTGATGAGGGCGCTGGCAACGCTGTCGGCGCGCTGCTGCGACAGGCGCATATTCAGATCCTGACCGCCGGTGCTGTCGGTGTAACCTACGACGTTAACCGCGGTTTTCTCATACTCTTTCAGCACCATGGCCACGCCGGTGAGGGTGTTTGCCCCGGCCGGTTTCAGGTTGGCACTGCTGCTGTCAAAGGTGACGTTATTTGGCATATTCAGCACGATGTTATCGCCATTTCGCGTCACGGTGACGCCCGTTCCCTGCATTTTCTCGCGCAGTTTTGCTTCCTGCACATCCATGTAATAACCGATGCCGCCGCCCAGCGCCGCCCCGGCCGCTGCGCCAATCAGCGCGCCTTTGCCGCGATCTTTTTTCGACGAGGAGAGTGCGCCGACGCCCGCGCCGACCAGCGAACCGATCCCGGCGCCGATGCCGGATTTCCCCGCTTCGCGTTCGCCGGTATACGGGTTAGTGGTACAGCCAGAAATCGCCAGGGTGCCGCTCACCACAGCCGCAATCATGAGTACGCGTTTTTTCATGTTATTTCCTTAATCCTTTTTATTCGTTGTCACAGCGCGCGTGACGGTTGATTATGACGTCCAATTACGTAGAAAATTCCCCGTACCGGCTCTCTTTTTGTAAATAACATTGAACGGTCAGTATCACAGACCGTCACAACACCTGCATTCGCTGACCAGGAGCTCGCTTTGCCAACCTCATCTGCAACCAAAACCATCTTAACCGCGGCTCACTGGGGGCCTATGCTGGTTGAAACGGATGGTGAAAATGTCCTCTCTTCCCGCGGTGCGCTGGAGACCTCTTTCGCCAACTCCTTGCAAACCGCCGTGCGTGAGCAGGTCCACAGCAAAACCCGCGTCCGCTATCCGATGGTACGTAAAGGTTTCCTTGCTTCGCCGGAGAGTCCGCAGGGCGTACGCGGCCAGGACGAGTTTGTGCGGGTAAGCTGGCAGGAGGCATTGGATCTTATCCACGCACAGCATCGGCGGATTCGGGAAAACCACGGCCCGGCAGCGATTTTTGCCGGTTCCTACGGCTGGCGCTCTAACGGCGTGCTCCACAAGGCGGCGACGTTGCTGCAGCGCTACATGAGCCTCGCAGGCGGATATACCGGACATCTGGGGGATTATTCCACCGGCGCGGCACAGGCGATCATGCCCTATGTGGTTGGCGGCAATGAGGTTTATCAGCAGCAGACCAGTTGGCCGATGGTACTGGAACATAGCGATGTGGTGGTGCTCTGGAGCGCCAACCCGCTGAATACGCTAAAAATTGCCTGGAACGCTTCCGATGAGCAGGGGATCCCGTGGTTCGATCGGTTGCGCAAAAGTGGGAAGCGGGTGATCTGTATCGATCCGATGCGATCGGAAACGGCGGAATTCTTTGGTGAGGTGGGCGAATGGATCGCTCCGCATATGGGTACGGATGTCGCGATGATGCTCGGCATTGCCCATACGCTGGTGGAGAACGGCTGGCAGGACGATGCGTTTCTCGCCCGCTGTACCAGCGGCTATGACGTTTTTGCCCGCTATCTGACCGGTGAAAGCGATGGCACGCCGAAAACCGCAGAGTGGGCGGCGGAGATCTGCGGCGTTAGCGCGGAGAAGATCCGCGAACTGGCCGCGCTATTCCATGACAATACCACCATGCTGATGTCCGGTTGGGGGATGCAGCGTCAGCAGTTTGGCGAGCAGAAACACTGGATGCTGGTGACGCTTGCGGCGATGCTGGGGCAGATTGGTACTCCCGGCGGCGGTTTTGGCCTTTCCTACCACTTTGCCAACGGCGGTAACCCGACCCGTCGGGCGGCGGTACTGGCTTCGATGCAAGGCTGTGTGGCGGGCGGTACCGAGGCGGTCGAAAAAATACCGGTGGCGCGCATTGTGGAAGCGCTGGAAAATCCCGGTGCGCCGTATCAACACAACGGAATGGACCGGCATTTTCCGGATATTCGCTTCGTCTGGTGGTGTGGCGGCGCGAACTTTACCCATCATCAGGATACCAACCGCTTGATTCGGGCCTGGCAGAAGCCGGAGCTTATCGTCATTTCGGAGTGCTTCTGGACCGCTGCCGCCCGCCATGCCGATATTGTCCTGCCGGCGACAACTTCGTTTGAACGTCACGATATGACCATGACCGGCGATTACAGTAACCAGCACCTGGTGCCGATGAAGCGCGTGGTCGCGCCGCGCGATGAAGCCCGGGATGATTTTGACGTCTTTGCCGATCTCAGCGAGCGCTGGGAAGAGGGAGGGCGCGCGCGTTTTACCGAAGGGAAAACCGATCTACAGTGGCTGGAGTCCTTCTATCAGATTGCCGCGCAACGCGGGGCGAGCCAGCAGGTGACGCTGCCGCCATTTGACCAGTTCTGGCAGGCTAACCAGCTGATAGAAATGCCGGAAAACCCGGAAAATGCCCGTTTTGCGCGCTTCGCGGCATTTCGTGCCGATCCGCAGGCCAATCCGCTGAAAACCGCGAGCGGCAAAATTGAAATTCACTCTCCAACGATTGCCGGCTTTGCCTACCCCGACTGTCCACCGCACCCAATGTGGCTGGAACCGGACGAGTGGCACGGCAATGCCCGGCCTGGCCAGCTGCAGGTGCTGTCCGCTCATCCGGCGCATCGTCTGCACAGCCAGCTGAACCACACGTCGCTGCGCGAAAAGTACGCTGTCGCCGGCCGTGAGCCATTAACTCTTCATCCGCTGGACGCGCAGGCGCGCAATATTGCCGACGGCGATGTCGTGCGGGTGTGGAACGCGCGCGGCCAGGTGCTGGCCGGCGCCGTGGTGACGGAAGGTATTCGTCCAGGGGTTATCTGTTTACACGAAGGGGCCTGGCCTGATATCGACCCGCAGGCCGGTATCTGCAAAAACGGCGCGGTGAATGTTCTGACCAAAGATATTCCGACCTCGCGGCTGGGCAACGGCTGCGCCGGGAATACGGCGCTGGCGTGGCTGGAAAAATATGACGGCCCGGCGCTGACGCTTACGGCGTTTGATCCGCCGGCCAATGCATAATCCAGGTCGGTTGTAGCGTATCGTCCTGCCATGCGCAGTCTTCTATCCGGAAGCCTTGCGCATGGTAGAAATTCACCGCCTGAACGTTTTTCTGGTAAACCTCGAGACTGAGCCAGCGGTAATGCTGTTTGACCTCGTTCAGCAGCGCGCTGCCGATGCCGCGGCGGATAGCGTCCGGCGCGACAAACAGCGCACCGATAAAGCGGGACTCCATCACGCTGACAAAACCCTTGATCGTCGCGCTCTCTTCCCACACCCAGGTGCTGGCGGCAGGCAGGTAGACATCGCGTACGACGGCGACACTCTCGTGCCAGTATGTTTCGTCGATAAAGGGATGGGCATGAATCGTGCTTTCCAGCCACAGCGTGAGTAGCGGGCGGGTCTCTTTAGCGTCCCACTTGCGGATCATCATCGCCTCCCGGGTGACAGAAACAGCTCGTCACATGATCGTTGACCAGTCCGCAGGCCTGCATAAAGGAGTAGCAGATGGTGGAGCCGACAAACTTAAAACCGCGCTTTTTCAGCGCCCTGGAGAGGGCGTCGGAAGCCGGTGTGGTGGTGGGGATCTCCGCCAGCGTGGCGGCATGGGAAATCTGTGGCTGATTGTCGACGAAAGACCAGACAAAGTCGGTAAACGATTCGCCGCTCTCTTCCATGGTCAGGAAGGCGCGGGCGTTGCCAATAATGGCCTGAATTTTCCCACGATGGCGAATAATTCCGGCGTCCTGGAGCAGGCGTTCAATATCGGTCTCATTCATGGCGGCAACGCGGACCGGATCGAACTGATGAAAGGCCTGGCGGTAATTTTCCCGCTTTTTCAGCACCGTAATCCACGACAGACCGGCCTGCTGGCCCTCAAGGCAGATCATTTCGAACAGTTTGCGGGCATCTCTTTGCGCAACGCCCCACTCGTTATCATGGTACTGAATATAAAGCGGGTCCTGGCTTACCCAACCGCAACGCTGCATGTCTCTCTCCCTTTAGCAATAAAACTTACGCGTTCGCCTTGACGGCTGAAAGATAAAGATAATAGTTAATACAGGGATACCACTCTCAAATATACCCGCCATTATTCAGGTTGCATGTGCATTGGCTGCATTCGTTCGCCCAATCACATTATTCAAGGTATTCAGGGAAGCCCGTCCCATAAAAACACAGCAATAATGCCGGTTTGGCTCTTTTCTGGAGTCGCATTAATGATAATAAAGAAATGCAATGGCCTTCGGGGGATTATGCTCCCGGCGTGTGCCGTCGTCTGGGTCTCGTTTATCAGTGGCGCGAATGCCTGGCAACAGGAATATATCGCTATCGATACCAAAAGTAACACCCCTGAACGCTATACGTGGGATAGCGATCACCAACCCCGCTATGAAGATATTCTGGCGGAGCGTATGAATGCGTCCGGCGATCTTCCCGGTATTGCGCTGAATCAGGCGGTGGCGCCGCCGGATGGCGGCCGCGGGATGAGCGTGGGATGGAATTTTACGCTGGCCAACGGCGTCACTTCCGGCCCGGTGGCGAGTTTGCGTAGCGAGGTGATATCGACCGCCCCCGCGCGCCGCGCGTCAGACAACCCCTATGTGAATACGCTTGGCTGGCGTATGGATTATCAGGCGCTATGGGGCGTCCATCCGTGGGCGCAGGTGAGCTACAACCAGCCGCTCTCTTCGGATCTGATTGGCCCTAATCGCGGGCAGGATGGCGCCTGGCGCGATGTCACCTTCGGGGCGGATATGGCTCTCAATTCACACCTTGCCGCCTGGGCGGCATTATCGCAGGCGGAGAATACGCCAACGGGAGCCAACTATCTCTATGTGATGGGAGTGAGCGCTAACTTTTAGCCTTTATTTAGCATGCGTGAAACGTTCTTGTTACTTAAAAAACACAGTAATGGCGCATTGTTGTAAGATAGTAGTCACTAACTTATTTCTGCTGCTGTCATGCGCCTGCCTTTTTCAATGTCATTCATTCCGGCTCACATGCATTTCATTCCTTGCTGATGGCATTTCATGCCTTTTTTACCCTGGCGTTCAGGCGGCTTCGCTATTGTGGCGGCAGTTAATTATTCAGGATATCTGCTATGAACGCTGCAAACAGTCAATATACCCGCTGGCTTACGCTGGCCGGCACGATCGTTACACAATTCGCGCTGGGATCGGTTTATACATGGAGTTTGTTCAACAGTTCCCTTTCCGCAAAACTGGACGAACCGGTAAGCCAGGTGGCTTTCTCCTTCGGTCTGTTAAGCCTCGGTCTGGCGCTATCCTCTTCCGTCGCCGGTAAACTGCAGGAACGCTTTGGCGTCAGGCGCGTCACGATGGCGTCCGGTGTTCTGCTGGGGCTCGGCTTTTTCCTTACCGCCCACGCCAACAGCCTGATGATGCTCTGGCTGAGCGCAGGCCTGTTGGTGGGGCTGGCGGATGGCGCGGGCTATCTGCTGACGCTCTCCAACTGCGTGAAGTGGTTCCCGGAGCGTAAAGGGCTGATTTCCGCCTTTTCCATTGGTTCCTATGGCCTCGGTAGCCTCGGGTTCAAATTTATTGATAGCCATCTGCTGGCCACCGTCGGGCTGGAGAAAACCTTTATTATCTGGGGCGCCATTGTCCTGGTGATGATTGTCTTCGGCGCAACCTTAATGAAAGATGCGCCGAATCATACCGCCGCCTCGCATAATGGCGTGGTGGAGAATGACTTCACGCTGGCCGAGTCGATGCGTAAACCGCAGTACTGGATGCTCGCCGTGATGTTCCTGACGGCCTGCATGAGCGGCCTGTATGTTATTGGCGTAGCGAAAGATATCGCTCAAGGGATGGTGCATCTGGATGTCGCGACGGCGGCGAATGCGGTCACCGTTATCTCTATCGCCAACCTGAGCGGACGTCTGGTGCTGGGGATTCTGTCGGATAAAATTTCCCGTATCCGCGTCATTACTATCGGCCAGGTGGTTTCACTGGTCGGCATGGCCGCGCTGCTGTTCGCGCCGCTGAACGCGATAACCTTCTTTGCCGCGATTGCCTGCGTCGCCTTTAACTTCGGCGGAACGATTACCGTGTTCCCGTCGCTGGTCAGTGAATTTTTCGGTCTGAATAACCTGGCAAAAAACTACGGCGTCATCTATCTGGGCTTTGGTATCGGCAGTATCTGCGGCTCGCTGATTGCCTCGCTGTTCGGTGGGTTCTACGTGACCTTCTGCGTTATCTTTGCCCTGCTGATTCTCTCTCTGGCGCTTTCCACGACGATTCGCCAGCCGAAAGGTGAAGTTTACAGCGAAGCCCACGCCTGATACGCCATCTTCGCGGCGTCATATCGATATTCCTGAGCTATTTGTGCTTGTCCAACCAAATGTTTTGTAAATGTTTGGTTGGATCACACTCCCGCCTGGTACTTTTTCCTTTCTCTGTGGTCTACTTAGCGCGCTTTGTAGAGGTTTCTTATACTCTCCGTCCTTCAAACTGCCTTATTGTTGACTGCGCTCGTTCGCCTCAGTCACTTACTTGAGTAAGCTCCAGAGGATTCACGAGCCCGTCGCCGCAAGGCATCTCGAATGGGTTTGAGTAGTTAATCAACCTGAACGCACCCTATTAACCTGCCCGCTTATATCGCGTAAGTCAGGTGGTTTTATCTCTTCTTTTTCCAGGTTTCATGCATGAATTATATTAGAACGATGACACAGCAGAAAGTCAGC
The DNA here is from genome assembly GCF_000735435.1 of Klebsiella planticola ATCC 33531. Lineage (GTDB taxonomy): Bacteria > Pseudomonadota > Gammaproteobacteria > Enterobacterales > Enterobacteriaceae > Klebsiella > Klebsiella planticola. Next base: position 259,483 of record NZ_JMPP01000014.1, read on the forward strand.
CTTTGGCTGGCGCTGTACATCGGCTGGTTTATGAACGTTGCTGTGCTTTTCCGTCGCCTTGATGGTTATGCGCAGGAATTTACCCTCTGGAAAGGGCTTTCCGGGATTGTGGAACTGGTTGCCACCGTGCTGGTGACGTTTTTCCTGTTACGTGTTCTGTCGCTGCTGGGTCGGCGCGTCTGGCGAATACTCGCTACGCTGGTGGTAATTTTCTCCGCTGCCGCCAGCTATTACATGACCTTCCTGAACGTGGTGATTGGTTACGGCATCATCGCGTCGGTTATGACCACGGATATCGACCTCTCTCAGGAGGTGGTGGGCTGGTATTTGATTCTGTGGCTGGCGCTGGTCAGCGCTCCGCCGCTGCTGCTTATCTGGAGCAACCGCTGTCAACATACTCTGCTGCGGCAAATTCGCACGCCGGGCCAGCGGGTAAAAAATATCGCCATCGTTGCCCTTGCCGGATTAATGGTCTGGGGACCGATTCGCCTGCTCGAACTGCGGCAGAAGGACGTGGAGCGTAGCTCTGAAGTCGATATGCCGAGCTATGGCGGGGTGATTGCCAACTCGTATCTGCCGTCAAACTGGCTTTCTGCGCTGGGGCTGTACGCCTGGGCGCAGGTGGATGAGTCCTCAGATAACAAGTCGTTGATAAACCCTGCCAAAAAATTCACCTATGTGGAGCCGCAGGGCCTGGATGATACCTACGTGGTGTTCATTATCGGTGAAACCACCCGCTGGGATCATATGGGGATCCTGGGTTATGGCCGCAATACCACGCCAAAGCTGGCCCAGGAGAAAAACCTGGTCGCCTTCCGCGGGTATTCGTGCGACACCGCGACCAAGCTCTCCTTGCGCTGCATGTTTGTGCGCGAGGGCGGGGCGGAAGACAACCCGCAGCGAACGCTGAAAGAGCAAAACGTCTTTGCGGTCCTGCACCAGCTCGGCTTTACCGGCGACCTGTATGCGATGCAGAGCGAGATGTGGTTCTACAGCAATACTATGGCGAACAGCATTGCCTATCGCGAGCAGATTGGCGCGGAGCCGCGTAACCGCGGTAAGAGCGTGGACGATATGCTGCTGGTGGATGAAGTGAAGCGTTCACTGACCAAGAATAACCAGGGTAAGCACCTGATCATTCTGCATACCAAAGGGTCGCACTTTAACTATACCCAGCGTTACCCGCGCAGCTTCGCGCAGTGGCAGCCGGAGTGCGTGGGCGTGGACAGCAAATGCTCGAAAGCGGAGCTGATCAACTCTTACGATAATAGCGTGACCTATGTCGATCACTTTATCGTGAGCGTGCTGGATCAACTGCGTGATAAGAAGGCGATTGTGTTCTATGCCGCCGATCATGGGGAGTCAATCAACGAGCATGAGCACCTGCACGGTACGCCGCGTAAGATGGCGCCGCCGGAACAGTTCCGTGTGCCGATGATGGTGTGGATGTCGGATAAATATCTGGCAGCGCCGGACCATGCTGCTTCGTTTGCCCGCCTTAAAGAGCAGGCGGCGATGAAAGTCCCGCGTCGTCACGTTGAGCTGTATGACACCATCATGGGTTGTCTGGGCTACACCTCGCCGGACGGTGGGATTAATGAGAATAACAACTGGTGCCGCGTTGCCGATGCGGGGAAAACCGTGGCGAAATAGCGGGAGTGGCGAGTTTCTCGCCGCTTGAGCTATTTTTTCCAAATAAGGCATTGACGGGTGTGAGTCTCAGCAGTAAGATGCGCCCGCATTCGGTGATTGGCGCAGCCTGGTAGCGCACTTCGTTCGGGACGAAGGGGTCGGAGGTTCGAATCCTCTATCACCGACCAAATTTAAAAGCCTGCTCAATGAGCAGGCTTTTTTGCATCTGAAGCCGATGAGGATGAGAGCCTCCGGGGGCAGAGGTTCGGCTATGCTGGCGGCCCAGAGCGCTCATTTGTACCTCAGCAATTTTTAGCCGGCTTAACACCGCCCTGGTGTATTGGCCTGTCTCCCCCTGCTGACAGCAAAAACAGGCCTCGTCCAGGCCACCGTAAAATGAAATCCTTTGCATCAATGGCGTTGGGCTGCGGGCCGGGCGCCACGATGTCGGAGTGTGATAGTCAACCAAAGTCACAAAAAAAGCACGAATCCTTGTTTCATGTTGCCTGTTAACTATTTTGTGACATCTTCCATTGTATTTTTTTATATATCTAAGGCTCTTTTTTCGCGAAGCTTATGGATAACTGCAGCATTTTCCGCTGTGCGTTTTAACGTTCGCGCTATTAATCGCTCACATATTGGCCATATCGTAATAAATTTTCACCATTTACCAGAATTGCTTATCACTGGCTGTTACGAAGTATTAAGACATTTATGCTGCCCGCTCGCCGCTAGCATAAATTTCTCTGCTGAAAATAGCGTCTTGAAGTTTTTTTAATCTTTGCCTGCTGATTCTCACCCCGGGTGTAAAACCCGGTTGGCTGTATTGACGTTTACGCATTCTGTTGACAGATTGTAGGGCATGAGGGGCATTTCATGGAGAATCCGCACTGCAACTCAGGCGTTTTTGTGAAAGGAATCCCCATCTCTCATCCAGGCCTTCGGGCACCACCGACCAGACCGGGTAAAAAATAAATAAAGGCCTGGCGGATATATGCAAACAACATCACATTTGGAGCAGAATAATGAGTATTTCCTTGAAAAAGTCAGGGATGCTGAAGCTTGGTCTGAGCCTGGTCGCCCTGACCGTTGCAGCAAGCGTTCAGGCTAAGACCCTGGTTTATTGTTCTGAAGGTTCGCCGGAAGGCTTTAACCCACAGCTATTCACTTCTGGTACAACCTATGACGCCAGCTCGGTGCCCATCTATAACCGCCTGGTTGAATTCAAAACCGGTACTACGGAAGTGATTCCGGGGCTGGCGGAAAAATGGGAAGTGAGTGAGGACGGCAAAATCTATACGTTCCACCTGCGTCAGGGCGTGAAGTGGCAGGATAATAAAGACTTTAAACCTACTCGCGACCTGAATGCCGACGACGTTGTATTCTCGTTCGATCGCCAGAAAAACGCGCAAAACCCGTACCATAAAGTGTCCGGCGGCAGCTATGAATACTTCGAAGGGATGGGCCTGCCTGACCTGATTAGCGAAGTGAAGAAAGTCGACGATAAAACCGTCCAGTTTGTGCTGACTCGCCCGGAAGCGCCGTTCCTCGCTGACCTGGCGATGGACTTCGCCTCTATTCTGTCGAAAGAGTATGCCGACAACATGCTGAAAGCCGGTTCGCCGGAAAAAGTGGACCTGAACCCAATCGGTACCGGTCCGTTCCAGCTGCTGCAGTATCAAAAAGACTCCCGTATTCTCTATAAAGCCTTCCCGGGCTACTGGGGCACCAAGCCGAAGATCGATCGCCTGGTCTTCTCCATTACGCCTGATGCTTCCGTGCGCTATGCCAAACTGCAGAAGAATGAGTGCCAGGTGATGCCGTACCCGAACCCGGCCGACATCGCGCGCATGAAAGAAGATAAGAGCATTAACCTGCTGGAACAGCCGGGCCTGAACGTCGGCTATCTCTCCTTCAACACCGAGAAGAAACCGCTGGATAACGTGAAGGTCCGCCAGGCGTTGACCTATGCGGTAAATAAAGAAGCGATTATCAAAGCCGTTTACCAGGGCGCAGGTCAGTCCGCGAAAAACCTGATTCCACCGACCATGTGGGGCTATAACGACGACGTTAAAGACTACACTTACGATCCGGAAAAAGCGAAAGCGCTGCTGAAAGAAGCCGGGATGGAAAAAGGCTTCTCCATCGATCTGTGGGCAATGCCGGTACAGCGTCCGTACAACCCGAACGCGCGCCGTATGGCTGAGATGATCCAGGCTGACTGGGCCAAAATTGGCGTCCAGGCCAAGATCGTCACCTACGAGTGGGGCGAATATCTGAAGCGTGCGAAAGCAGGCGAGCACCAGACCGTGATGATGGGCTGGACCGGCGACAACGGGGATCCGGATAACTTCTTCGCCACCCTGTTCAGCTGCGCGGCTGCAAAAGACGGCTCGAACTACTCTCGCTGGTGCTACAAACCGTTTGAAGATCTGATTCAGCCGGCACGTGCCACCGACGACCACAACAAACGTATCGAGCTCTACAAGCAGGCTCAGGTGGTGATGCATGACCAGGCTCCGGCGCTGATCGTCGCTCACTCCACCGTCTATGAGCCAGTGCGTAAAGAAGTCAAAGGCTACGTGGTCGATCCATTAGGCAAGCACCACTTCGATAACGTCTCTGTCGAATAATAAACAGTATGTTCCCCCTCTCCCCGCCTTGGGGAGAGGGAATTGACATTTGTGAGCAATACAGACGTCCGGTCACCAGGCGGGGCGTCACTATAGAGAATCCGGGTTATGTTGCAGTTCATCCTCCGACGTTTGGGACTTGTCATCCCGACCTTTATCGGTATTACCCTTCTCACCTTTGCCTTTGTGCATATGATTCCCGGTGACCCGGTGATGATTATGGCGGGCGAACGTGGTATCTCCCCTGAACGTCACGCTCAGCTGCTGGCTGAAATGGGCCTTGATAAGCCGATGTGGCAGCAGTATGCCCACTATATCTGGGGTGTATTGCATGGGGATTTAGGCATCTCGCTGAAAAGCCGTATTCCCGTGTGGCAGGAGTTCGTGCCGCGCTTTAAAGCCACGCTGGAACTGGGCGTGTGCGCGATGATTTTCGCCGTTATCGTCGGTATTCCGGTGGGCGTGCTGGCGGCGGTCAAACGCGGTTCTATCTTCGATCACACCTCCGTCGGCCTTGCGCTGACCGGCTATTCCATGCCGATCTTCTGGTGGGGAATGATGTTGATCATGCTGGTTTCGGTCCAGCTCAACCTGACGCCAGTCTCCGGACGTATCAGCGATACCGTGTTTCTTGACGATACCCTGCCGCTGACCGGTTTTATGCTCATCGATACCGCTATCTGGGGCGAGCCGGGCGATTTTATTGATGCCTTAATGCACATGATTCTGCCAGCCGTGGTGCTGGGCACCATTCCGCTGGCCGTTATCGTACGTATGACCCGCTCCTCGATGCTGGAAGTACTGGGCGAAGATTACATTCGCACCGCGCGCGCCAAGGGGCTGACCCGTATGCGCGTCATCGTGGTCCACGCGCTGCGTAACGCTATGCTGCCGGTGGTCACGGTGATTGGGCTACAGGTAGGGACGCTGCTGGCGGGCGCTATTTTGACCGAAACCATCTTCTCCTGGCCTGGTTTAGGGCGCTGGCTGATCGATGCGCTGCAACGCCGTGATTACCCGGTGGTTCAGGGTGGGGTACTGCTGGTGGCGACGATGATTATCCTCGTCAACCTGCTGGTCGATCTGCTGTACGGCGTGGTGAACCCGCGTATTCGGCATAAGAAGTAAGGGGCCATCATGTCACAAATTACTGAAAATAAAGTTGTCGCCGCACCGGTGCCAATGACCCCTTTGCAGGAGTTCTGGCACTATTTCAAACGCAATAAAGGGGCGGTTGTCGGCCTGGTGTACGTGGCGATTATGATTATCATTGCCGTGTTCGCTAACTTCCTCGCCCCCTATAACCCGGCGGATCAGTTCCGCGACGTGCTGCTGGCGCCGCCGGCCTGGCAGGACGGGGGAAGTTTTGCGCATCTGCTGGGGACCGATGACGTGGGCCGCGATATTCTGTCGCGACTGATGTACGGCGCGCGTTTATCGCTGCTGGTTGGCTGTCTGGTTGTGGTGCTGTCGCTGATTCTCGGCGTGGTACTGGGCCTGATTGCCGGCTACTTCGGCGGGGTGATTGACTCCATCATTATGCGTGTTGTCGATATTATGCTGGCGTTGCCGAGCCTGCTGCTGGCGCTGGTGCTGGTGGCTATCTTCGGCCCCTCGATCGTCAACGCTTCGCTGGCGCTCACCTTTGTCGCCCTGCCGCACTACGTGCGATTGACCCGTGCGGCGGTGCTGGTGGAAGTGAACCGCGACTACGTCACCGCTTCACGGGTGGCAGGAGCGGGGGCAATACGTCAGATGTTCATCAACATTCTTCCTAACTGCCTTGCTCCGCTGATTGTTCAGGCGTCGCTCGGTTTTTCTAACGCCATTCTCGATATGGCCGCTCTTGGCTTCCTTGGCATGGGTGCGCAGCCGCCGACACCGGAGTGGGGCACGATGCTCTCCGACGTGTTGCAGTTCGCGCAGAGTGCCTGGTGGGTCGTCACCTTCCCGGGTGTCGCGATTCTGCTGACGGTGCTGGCATTTAACCTGATGGGTGACGGTCTGCGTGACGCGCTCGATCCCAAACTGAAGCAGTAAGAGGTTCGAGATGGCGTTATTGAATGTTGATAAATTATCGGTGCACTTCGGCGACGAAGGGACACCGTTTCGCGCGGTAGACCGCGTGAGTTACAGCGTGAATCAGGGTGAAGTGGTTGGCATTGTCGGTGAGTCCGGCTCCGGTAAATCGGTCAGCTCACTGGCGATCATGGGGCTGATTGATTATCCCGGCCGGGTGATGGCGGATAAGCTGGAATTTAATGGCCGCGATCTGAAGCGTATTTCAGAAAAAGAGCGCCGCCAGCTGGTGGGGGCGGAAGTGGCGATGATCTTCCAGGACCCGATGACCAGCCTGAATCCGTGTTACACCGTCGGCTACCAGATAATGGAAGCCATTAAAGTACATCAGGGCGGAAATAAGAAAACCCGTATCCAGCGGGCGATCGATCTGCTGACGCTGGTTGGCATTCCTGACCCGGCATCGCGTCTTGATGTCTATCCGCATCAGCTTTCCGGTGGGATGAGCCAGCGCGTGATGATCGCCATGGCGATTGCCTGCCGACCAAAGCTGCTGATTGCGGATGAACCGACCACCGCGCTGGATGTGACCATCCAGGCGCAGATCATTGAGCTGCTGCTGGAGTTGCAGCAAAAAGAGAACATGGCACTGGTCCTGATCACCCACGATCTGGCGCTGGTGGCCGAGGCGGCACACAAAATTATTGTGATGTATGCCGGTCAGGTTGTGGAGACGGGCGATGCGAAGGATATCTTCCGCGCGCCGCGCCATCCGTATACTCAGGCGCTGCTGCGCGCGTTGCCGGAGTTTGCCCAGGATAAAGCGCGGCTGGCGTCGCTGCCGGGCGTAGTGCCAGGGAAATATGACCGCCCCAACGGCTGTCTGTTAAACCCGCGCTGCCCCTATGCCACGGATAAGTGCCGCAGCGAGGAGCCTGAGCTGAACCGCGTCGACGGCGCCCGTCAGTCGAAATGCCACTACCCACTGGATGATGCCGGGAGGCCTACGCTATGAGTACCCATGAGGCCACCACGCAACAGTTCTTGTTGCAGGCCATTGACCTGAAAAAATATTACCCGGTGAAGAAGGGGCTGTTTGCTCCGGAAAGGCTGGTTAAGGCGCTGGACGGGGTCTCGTTTACCCTCGAACGCGGGAAAACGCTGGCGGTGGTCGGCGAGTCCGGCTGCGGCAAATCAACGCTGGGCCGTCTGCTGACGATGATTGAGATCCCGACCGGTGGCGAGCTTTACTATCAGGGCCAGGATTTATTAAAGCCAGACGCCACGGCGCAAAAGCTGCGTCGGCAGAAAATCCAGATTGTGTTCCAGAACCCCTACGGCTCGCTGAATCCGCGTAAGAAAGTGGGGCAGATTCTGGAAGAACCGTTGCAGATCAACACCTCGCTGAGCAAAGAACAGCGCCGTGAAAAAGCGCTGGCGATGATGGCGAAGGTCGGGCTGAAAACGGAGCATTACGATCGCTATCCGCACATGTTCTCCGGCGGTCAGCGGCAGCGTATCGCGATTGCCCGTGGTCTGATGCTGGACCCGGACGTGGTGATTGCCGATGAACCCGTCTCCGCGCTGGACGTGTCGGTTCGTGCGCAGGTGCTGAACCTGATGATGGATCTGCAGCAGGATATGGGGCTGTCGTATGTGTTCATCTCCCATGACCTGTCGGTCGTGGAGCACATTGCGGATGAAGTGATGGTGATGTATCTCGGCCGCTGCGTGGAGAAAGGGTCCAAGGATCAGATCTTCAACAATCCGCAGCATCCGTATACCCAGGCCCTGCTGTCGGCCACGCCACGCCTGAACCCGGACGATCGTCGCGAACGTATTAAGCTGACCGGCGAACTGCCGAGCCCGTTGAATCCGCCACCGGGCTGCGCTTTTAACGCCCGCTGCCGCCGTCGTTTCGGCCCGTGCACCCAGCTGCAGCCGCAGTTGAAAGATTACCGGGGTCAGTTGGTCGCCTGTTTTGCCGTTGACCAGGATGAAAACCAGCAAAAACCGCTCGCCTGATGTCCCCTGCTGCTGTCGAAGGAGCCAAAACTTTCGGCAGCAGCCGCTTATTATGCCCAGAGAAGAGTCAGGCTTGAGAAAGTACCTGGCCGATATTTTTTGGCTTAAATAATTTATTTGACCTATTTATACAACGATATAAAAAGTCTAAAATATATTCCATCACGCGGCAGAGTTATTTTGTTCTGCGCATTATCTAAAGATCAATTAGAGAAAAAACGGGTTATTTTAAGGGTGCGCTGGGCTCAGCTTTGCTGGGATCATGGGACCTCCTAAAAAATGGAGCTATCATTTCTTATAATAAATGATAGGGTAACTACAAAATTATCAGTGATTTACGCCACCTTGACCAATACTCCTCTACAACGTCATTGTATTGTTGGTCATTCTGACCAACTTAAGTTGATGAAAAACAATAAAATAAACTATGCTCTAAAGGCGTAGTATCAAAATAAAAACAGCTAAAATATTATTTTTTAGAATCATGAGGTTATCCATGAACCATTATGATGATTTGCAGCGCTTCAAGGAAAAGACTCGTACGCAAAGTCTCGATTTTAAGGACCTTTCATCACACGCAGCCGCCAGGGAACAGGGCGATTGGGTTATTCTCAATCAGCTCTCGCCTGGGGAAGAAAAAGAATCCTCTCTGGCCATGGGAGGATCGGTATCGTTACCGATACCGCAGCCGGTCCCTACGGATATGTTTCATTGGGTCGAGGCACAACCCGCGCACACGCCGCTGCCATCATCACCTGTAGCCCCGGCTCCGGTAATGCCGCCGCCTGTCTCCGTCTCAGCCCCACATGACCCCCTTTCGGTTGCAGAAAATACGCGGGTAGCGGAACCTGCGCCGGCAATGGCCGTCCCCCTTGCGCCAGCTCCAGCCGTTGCGCCAGCCCCAGCTCCAGCCGTCGCGCCAGCACCACCGGTAGCGGTTCGCCCGGCCGTGCCGTCTGTGCAGGCGGCGGAAGGCTATGCTCATTTATTTGCGGCAAAAGCCGTTGAACCGGTGGCGAAAAATAAAGATCAGCCGCTGAAATCACTTTTAGAAAGGATTGCGACATGCCGTTGATCTGCGTGTGTTCTCCCAAAGGCGGCGTAGGAAAAACGACCCTCGCGGCAAATCTGGCCTATTCATTAGCTCGCGCAGGCAGCAAAGTCCTGGCGATCGATTTTGACGTGCAAAATGCGCTGCGTCTGCATTTTGGCGTCCCTCTGAGCGATGAGCGCGGCTATGTCGCGAAAGCGCTGGAGCTTCATGACTGGAGCCAGTGCGTACTGAGCGCGGGCAGCAATATTTTTGTCCTGCCGTATGGCGATGTTAGCGAGGCGCAGCATCAGGCTTTTGACCAACACCTTGTCAGCGACGCCCATTTCCTCACCCGTGGGCTGGCGGCATTATTGAATTATCCCGGGTTGATTATCATCGCCGACCTGCCTCCCGGCCCTTCACCGGCGCTGACGGCATTAACGTCGCTGGCCGATCTGCACCTGGTGCCGCTGCTGGCGGATACCGCCTCGATGTCGACGCTGTCGCACGTGGAAAAGCAGCGTTTAACCGGCGGTAAGCTTAACCACAAACTTGGGCACTTTTTCGTGCTGAATCAGAGCGATAACCGCCGTCAGGTCAGCCGTGACGTCACTGCTCTGATGGAGGATAAACTGGGCGATCGTCTGTTGGGTATTATCCATCGCGATGAGAGCGTCGTTGAAGCGAATGCTTCCCAGAAGTCGATTCTCGACTTTAGCTCTTCCTCTGCAGCCGCCTTTGATATTGAAATCATGGCAAAAAAAATCTCTGCGCTGTTGGGTATTAAAATTGGCGACGGCACGGTGCACAGCCAGCCTCGTATGTCAGGGCTTTAACTTATTGCAGGGCTGCTGAATGAAAAAGTCTCTTTTCTGGTTGCTGGCACTGGTGCTATCGCCGATTGCCGTTCTGGTCATTATTACGCCGATGGACAGCCAAAAGCAGTACCTTTTTGGTCTGCTAAGCATCGGTATTCTGTTCTTAATGGGCTTTAGCAAAAAGCGCAGTATTTCGGTCATTATGGTCGTGACTTCGCTGCTGATGTCTACCCGCTATATGTATTTTCGCCTGACGCAGACCCTGCATTTTAACTCCACTATTGAGACGGTGCTGGGGATGGGGCTGTTTCTGGCGGAAGTCTATATCTGGGTGATGCTGCTGCTGAACTATCTGCAAACGGTCTGGCCGCTGAAGCGAGAAATCGTCCCGCTGCCGGATGATATGAGCACATGGCCGACGGTCGATATTTATATTCCCAGCTATAACGAACCGCTGGAAGTGGTACGTGATACCGTGTTGGCTGCGCAGTGTATCGATTACCCGGCGGATAAAATGAAAATTTATCTGCTGGACGATGGCAAACGTAGCGAGTTTGCGGTGTTCGCCGCCGATGTCGGCGTTGGCTATATCACCCGTAATGATAATAAACACGCCAAGGCGGGTAACCTGAACCACGCGATGACCCTGACTCATGGGGAGCTGATTTGCGTTTTCGACTGTGACCACGTGGCGACCCGCGTGTTCCTGCAGGCGACGGTCGGCGGCTTCCTCAAAGACCCGATGCTGGCGCTGGTGCAGACCCCGCACTATTTTTATTCGCCGGACCCGTTTGAACGCAACCTCTCCGTCGGCCGCAATATCCCCAATGAAGGGATGCTGTTCTATGGCCCGATTCAGCAGGGCAACGATAACTGGAACGCGACCTTCTTCTGCGGTTCCTGCGCCGTGATTCGTCGTAAAGCGCTGGATGATATCGGTGGTTTTGCCGTAGAAACTGTGACCGAAGATGCGCACACCGCGCTTAAATTTCAGCGCCTGGGCTGGAAATCATCGTTTCTCGATATTCCACTGGCTGCGGGTTTAGCCACCGAACGTTTGGTCGTGCACGTCATTCAGCGTACCCGCTGGGCGCGTGGGATGACGCAAATTTTCCGCCTCGATAACCCGCTACTGGGCCGCGGGCTGACCTTCCAGCAGCGCCTGTGTTATCTCAGCGCCATGCTCTACTATCAGTTCGCCCTGCCACGGGTCGTGTTTGTCACCGCACCGTTAGCGTATCTGTTGTTTAACCTGAATATTATCTACTCCTCAGCGAGCCTGATTGTCTCGTATGCGCTACCGCATCTGTTCCTGGCGATTTATGTCGGCTCACGGATGAACGGTCGCTATCGCTACAGCTTCTGGGGGGAAATCTATGACATCGTGCTGGCATTCCACCTGGTGCTGCCGACGCTGGTGACGATGATCTTCCCCAAACGCGGTAAATTCAACGTGACCGACAAAGGGGGGCTGCTGGATGTGGGCTACTTCGACTTTACCGTCGTCAGGCCGCATCTGGTGGTGGCATGTTTGCTCGCGGTTGGCGTGATTGTCGGTATCGTCAGGGCCATTGGCCATGACTATTTCGGCTCGGATCCTAACGTTATCGCGCTGAACGTCGGCTGGGGGCTGTACAGCCTGATCTTCCTGCTGGCGGCGATTGCCGTTGCCCGGGAAACCCGCCAGGTGCGGAAAACGATCCGTATCGACGTCAATATTCCGGTGTTGATTCACTACGCCAGCGGCATCGTGTCGCGCAGCCACACCGCAGATCTGTCGATGGGCGGATGCCGCATCTCGGTCCCGGACGATCGTCATCTGCAGGATGAGATCGAAGAGATTGAACTGATTCTGCAATCTGGCGCGATTTGTATTCCGGCTGAACAGGTGACCGCGGACGAGGACTTTATTCGCCTCAAGTTTGATGAAAATATTCCCCTCTCTTTGCGCCGTGAACTGGTGCGAGTGGTGCTGGCGCGCGCCGATGCATGGATTAACCCGCCGCGCCCGCAGGACAACCCGTTCCGGTCATTTTTCACCATCTTACGCTGCGTGTTTGAACTGTTCTGGCTGAGCTGGAAAACACGACGCGGCCGTCGCCAGCAGAAACCTGTCGCGAGTAGCGCGCAGGAGGATGGGCAACTATGAAGCGATTAACCACGCTTGCGCTGCTGGCCGGCATGTTTTCCATACCGGTGCTGCACGGTGAAGAGGCGCCGGCCGATCGTTCTGCGCCGCTCAATTTCCCGTTACCGGGCGCGACCACGGGCGGCGTTCCCGCCGATGAATCCGCGTCGACCACCGGCGCGGATCCGTCGGCCACACCGGAGGTTCCGGTGATCCCAGAACCCTCTGCCGCGTCCGGGTCGTCGACCGCATCGACACCCACGACAGCAGAACCCGCGGCGGCGGATCCGGCCACCTCGCTTCCCGTCATGCCTCCACCGACCAATACGGCAATGCCGGATGTCGCGCCGTTAACAGCGGTGGTCGGGGGCAGTCTGAATCTGGCTCAGATGGGGATGCCGGATGGCATTATCCTCAGCGGCGGTCAACAGCAGGGCGGTGCGGGTTTTACGCTGCCTTCGGACCAGGTGGTGACCCATGCAGAGCTGATGCTGGATGTTCAGGTCTCGCCGGATATGGCCGCTCGCAACGCCACGCTGCAATTGATGCTCAACGGCCAGCCTTTAGGCACGGTGCCGCTGGGCACCGACGGGGCGGACATTTCGCACTATCAGCTGGATATTCCGGCGGCGCTGATGGTCTCCAGCAACAATCTGAGCTTTAAAGTGAATGATGGCGACAACATGCAGTGCCAGCTCAATACGCATGACACGTCGGGCGTCACGATTTTACCGGCTTCGCGTTTTAACTGGGAAAGCCAGCCGCTGAATCTCAGCAATGATTTGAGTCACTTCCCGCGGCCATTCTTCGACAGCATGCAGATGACCCCGGCGGATATCGCGGTGGCCTACCCGGAGAAATCGGGAGCGGATATCTTCAGCGCCGCAGCGCTGCTCTCGTCGTGGCTGGGTATTCAGGCGGATTATCGCGGGATTGCTTTTAGCGCGCTGCGCGACCGCTTACCGGAGCGCCACGGCATTATTATCGGCCATCCGGGTGACCAGGTCGGCGGGCTGACGCTGCCGCAAACCGATAAACCGCTGCTGCAGATTGTCGATAACCCGGGTAACCCCACCTACAAACTGCTGTTGATCGTCGGGCAAAATGATGCGGCGCTGCGTGCGGCGGCCTGGCGGCTGACCCGCGGTAATATTGCCCCGCAGACCGCGAGTCTGAGCGTGGATCCGCAGGCGATCCCGATCGGCAAGCCGTATGATGCCCCGCGCTGGATCCCAACCGATCGGCCGGTAAAAATCAGCGAGCTGCTGCGTAAAGATCAGAGTATGACCGTAAACGGCGTCTGGCATGAACCGCTGCGCGTAGCTTTCCGCGCGGCGCCGGATCTCTATCTGTGGGACGGGGAAACGATTCCCTTGCAGATTGGCTACCGTTTCCCGTCGGAAAACTGGATTAATGAGGAGCAGTCGTTATTAAGCGTGACGCTCAATAACACATTCCTGCACAACCTGCCGCTAAACAAGCAGGGGCCGCTGGAGAAATTATGGCGTTATCTGGGCGGCGATGTGCGTCAGGAGCGGTTTACCATTCCGCTGGCGCCGTATCTGATTTACGGCGATAACCAGCTGTCGCTCTATTTCAACGTGGTGCCGAAACAAAACGCCCCCTGTTCGGTGGTGCTCAATAACAATATCAAGAGCCGGATTACCGATGATTCGTGGATTGATTTGAGCAATACGCGACACTTCTCGCTGCTGCCCAATCTCTCCTATTTCGTCGGCGCTTCGTTCCCGTTCTCGCGGCTGGCGGACTATTCACAAACCACGCTGCTGCTGGCGGAAAAACCGTCGGAAACGCAGGTCGCCACGCTGTTAAACCTCGCGGCCCGCTCGGGGAATGCGACCGGTACGGCGCTGGCGAACAACCGGGTTGTTTTAGGCATCCCCAGCGGTGGAGCTGGCCTTCAGTATCTGCACGATCGCGATGTGCTGGCGGTCAGCGCCCTCGATCAGAAAACGTTTAACCAGCGCTTGTTGGAAGATTCTCCTTATTATCAGACGGATAATCAGCTGGGCGTGCGCGAGTCGGGACTGAGTTCAAAAGTACAGCGATGGCTGGCCGGCGACTGGACATCCGCCAGCCTGGATGCCGATCGCTATCTCTCCTCCAGCAGCGCCTGGCGCGGCTTTATTAGCTACCGTTCACCGTGGAACCCACGGCGGACGGTGGTGGTGGCGATGGCCAGCAACGATGATCAGCTGACGAAGCTGAAAAGCGACCTTGATTCACCGCGAATCAACGCCGGTATCCGCGGTGATACGGCGGTTATCACCAGTGATAATGGGGTTCGCAGCTTCCAGGTGAGCACGCCATACCCTGGCGGGCAGATGCCGTGGTACATGATGGCCGTTTGGTATGCCAACCAGCACTCCGGTCTGCTGGCGCTGCTGGGACTGCTGGCGACAACGATCATCGGCCTGGCGCTTACCGCCATGTTTAAACGCCATGCACGCAAGCGTCTGAGTTCGGGGGATAGCCAATGAAACGAGCCACTAAAATGAAGAGCAGGGCGACCCGCGGATTATCCACGTTTTGTCTGTCCGGCGCGCTGACCCTGGGCGCCCTCGGCGATGCCATGGCCGCGGGGAATGATGCCGCGCTGCAGGCGCTGTTTGCCCAGGCGAACTACTGGCATGAAAAATCGCACGATGAGCTGGCGATAGAGTCGCTGCAGAAAGTTCTGCTGGTTGATGCCAACAACACGCAGGCCATGTATCTGATGGCGCTGTGGGCACAGCAGGGCGGCGACCTTCAGGCGGCGGCCCAGTGGCGGGCGCGCCTGGCGAAAGTGTCGCCAGAGAGCCCAAACCTGCAGGAGCTGGATAACGCTAAAAAAATGGCTCAGGTGCCGCAGGGGCAGCTGGGTCTGGCCAGACAGCAGGCGCGCAGCGGCAATATTCCGGCTGCGCTGACGACCTGGCGCAGCATGTTCAACGGCAACACGCCGCCGCCGGGGCTGGCTGGCGAGTACTACATGACCATGGCCAGCGACAAAGCGCTGTATCCTCAGGCGGTCAGCGAACTGCGTCAGTACGTGGCGCAGTATCCGCAGGAGAACGCCCCACGCGTGGCTTTAGGCAAGGCGCTGACCTGGCGGGAAGATACCCGGCGGGAAGGGATCTCAATGCTGGAATCGATGGCCAGCGGCAGTAAAGATGCCGACAGCGGCCTGCGCCAGGCGCTGCTGTGGCTGGGGCCGCAAGAGGGCGATCGGGCGTTTTACGATACCTGGATGCAGCGCCACCCGCAGGATACCGAAGTACAGAATTACTATCGCCAGCGGATAAGCGGCCAGGCGCGTGGTCAGGGGTTCGTTAACCTCAATAGCGGTAATACCGCAGCGGCGAAGCAGCAGTTTGAACAAGTGCTGCAAACCAATCCGCAGGATGCGGACGCGCTGGCCGGGATGGGATATATCGCCCAGCGCAACGGTGACTTCCAGGCCGCATCGCAATATTTAAGCCGGGCGGCGGATCTCGGCGGTAATGATTCAGCGGCGCGCCGTCAGCAGGCGGCGGACGCGCTCTTCTATGGGCAGCTGGCGCAGGCTCAGCAGGCGTACAAGCAAGGCAATATTAGTCAGGCGCTGGCGCTCTCTGCTCCGCTGGCTCAGCAGAGCGGGACGCGTGGCTCATCGGCTAAACTGTTCCGTGCCGATGTATTGCGCCATAACAAAGATCTCCCTCAGGCCGAACAAACGCTGCGCTCGCTGCTCAGCGAGCAGCCGCAAAATGGCCCGGCGCGCGAGAACCTTTACTACATCCTGCGCGAGCAAAATAAAACGGCGGAAGCGCAGGCGATGTTACGCACGCTGCCGGAGAGTTTGCAGCAAAAGCTGCAGCCGCGCATCGTGACCGGTATGCCGGGAGATTCGCTACGTCGCCAGGCGCAGGAGCAGGTCAACAGCGGCAACGTCAGCGGCGCTATCGCGACATTGCGCCAGGGGGTCTCCCGCTACCCGGATGACGCCTGGATGCGCCTCGACTTAGCCCGGCTCCTGCAAAAATCCGGCAATGACAGCGAGGCCGCGTCAACGATGGCCGCCGCGTATCGTCCCGGTGCCAGCAGTAACGACCTCTATGCCGCAGCGCTGTTTGCCAGTGAGAGCGGCGGCTGGCAGCAGGCACAGACGCTGCTGGGGCGGATTCCCGCCGCCAGCCAGACCAGCCAGATGCGCGACCTGCGTCAGCGGGTAAACTACAACCTGCAGCTGACCACCGCGCAAGACTATCTCGCCCAGGGCAACATGGTGGCGGCGTCCAATACCCTGAAAGCGATGTCGGCCACGCCGCCAAAATCACCGGCTGACGTGGGGAAACTGGCGCGATTGCTGGCGCAGAGCGGCGATGTTTCCACGGCGGTCACGCTGGTGCGCAACAATATCAGCGGCGGAATCACCGGGAACGCCGGCGACTATGCCGATCAGGTGGCGGTCCTCAACCAGGCGGGGCTGACCAATGAAGCGCAGACTCTGCTGTCGAACCCGCAGCTTCAGGCAAGCAGTACGCCAACGCAGCTGGCGAGCATCCGCAACGGCTACGTGATCAACGAAGCCGATCGACTGCGGGAGCAGGGCAACTATGCCGCGGCGTATGACAAGCTGATGGGGGCGATGCAAAGCGATCCGCAAAATACCGATCTGATGTTCGCGATGGCGCGTCTCTATCAAAGCGGCAAAATGAACAAAGAAGCCGGGGTGGTCTATGACTATCTGATGACCCGCGATACGCCGGATCAGGCGGCGCGCTCCGGCGCTATCGATGTTGCGCTGTCGGCCGGCGATAACGACCGGGCGGAACAGCTGGCCGGCGGATTGCGTCAGGACAATACGCCGGATCGCCTGCTGCTGCTGGCGCGCGTCGCGGAAGCGCAGGGACACCATCAGCAGGCTATGACGTATCTGCGCAGCGCGCGCGGCAAACTGCTGGGGCTGCAGAGCAGCAACAGCGCGCAAACGCCGACCGTTGGCGGTGTGCTGGCGGCGGATAACCCCTTTGTGGGCGTCTCCCGCACGCCGTCCACGACGCGAACGGCATCGGCTTACGGGCAATATATGCCGTGGCAGGTTGCCCAGGTGTCAACAGGCAGCGGAACCACGCTGCCCGGCATCCAACGTCCCGACCTGCCGGTGGAGACCGCGCAAACCCGCATGCTGCGCCAGGTTGATACCATGATGGAGTCGCTGCAGGATAAAACCGGCACCTCGCTGCAGGGGGGGATGGAGGTGCGTGGGCGCGACGGTGAATCCGGGACCAGTAAGCTGACCGAGATGAAAACGCCGCTGACCTGGTCCTCATCGCCGTTTGGCGACTCGCGTTTTGACTTTACCGTGACGCCGATTTCGCTGAATGCCGGCACCGCCAGCGGCGACGCCTGGCGGCGCTACGGCGCGAACCCGCTCTCCAATGCGGTTTCCAACATGATTTCCACTGCCACCAGCGAACAGGCGGCGATTGCGGCGATGACTGAGACGGAGCGTACGGCATACTTTGCCAGCAATCCGGGAGCCGAAGCCTTGAGTTCGCTGGGGACGCTGAATGCGGCAGACTTTAACGCCACGACCAGCAGCGGGATGGAGAATCTGGCGAAACTTGGCGCCTATGACTCCGGACAGGTCGCCAGCTATCTGGCTTCCTCCAGCCAGAAACCGAATGTCGATCAGACCAGCGGTTCGACGGATTCGCAGAAGGCAAATGGCGTCGAATTAGCCCTGGCGCTGAGCGGCGATGATTATCGCGTGGATATCGGCAGCACGCCGTTGGGTCAGGATCTCAACACCGTGGTCGGGGGCGTGAAATGGTCGCCGAAACTCACCAACTACCTGTCATTGATCTTCACCGGTGAGCGCCGTTCGCTGACCGACAGCCTGCTCTCTTACGTGGGGCTGAAAGACACCTACTCCGGGAAAACCTGGGGGCAGGTGACAAAAAATGGCGGAACCCTGCAGCTCAGCTATGACGATGGCGACGCCGGTTTTTACGTCGGCGGCGGTGGCTACAGCTACATTGGCAGCGACGTGGCCAGCAACACCAGTATCAACGCCAATGCCGGGGTCTATCTGCGACCTTACCATGATGAGTATCGCCAGCTGCAGGCCGGTTTGAGTATGAGCTACATGGATTACTCGAAGAACCTGAGCTACTTCACCTATGGTCAGGGGGGCTACTTCAGCCCGCAAAACTACGTGAGCGTTTCGCTGCCGGTTAACCTGACGGAGAAGTATGACAACTGGACCATGAAGCTTGGCGGCTCGGTGGGCTATCAATCCTATAGTCAGGATAAGAGCGCCTACTTCCCGACCAACTCCGAATGGCAGCAGACCCTGGAGACCGCGGTGGCCAATGGTTTTGCCAAAGAGGCGTACTATTCAGCGACCTCGAAAAGCGGCATTGGCTACACGCTGCGCGCCGGGGCGGATTATAAGGTGAACAAACAGATGACGCTGGGCGGCCAGATTGGCTACGACACCTTCGGTGATTACAACGAGAGTACCGCCGGTCTCTATATCCGCTATATGTTGGGAGATAACTGATCATGACGGACAAAAACAACGCGGAAGTCATGGCCTGGTTTCAACAGCAGCAAACCCCCGCGGGATGGTTTGATCTGCTGCTCATTATGATTGACGGGATGCTGAACAACGCCGGTGAGCTGGAGAGCCAGCCATTTTTACGCCAGATGGGGGAAGCGCTGGCCGATAACTATCCGCTGCCAGAGTCAGAAACAGTCGGACAGCTGGAGGCCAATATCAACCAGCTGCTCAGCCGCTTTCAGTGGGGCGTCGTCAGCGTGGAGGTGGGCGATGACGGCCTGCGCTTACGTCATCGCGCGCTGCCGGTGAGCCGTGACGATGCGCGCCGCGTACGCTGGTGCAATGCATTTTGTGCCATACTCGAGGGGCTTTATTCTCGCTGGCTACAGGGACAAGGGGGCGGTGCGCATGTGGTGTTACAGCGTGAGCGGCTGTTCTCGGTTTCCGATGTTCAGTTCCTCTACTTCCATCCATAACGGGTGAACATATGTCTTTGCGTGCTGTAATCGCAGTCATGGTGACGATGATGGTGCTGCCCCGCGCGTGGGCAGACGCCGCCTGGGAAAGCTATAAATCGCGTTTTATGATGGCGGACGGGCGCATTGTGGATACGGGCAACGGTAACGTTTCGCATACCGAAGGCCAGGGATTCGCGATGCTGCTGGCGGTCGCGAAAAACGATCGGCCGGCCTTCGACAAGCTATGGCAATGGACCGATAAAACGCTACGCAATAAAGACAACGGGCTCTTTTACTGGCGCTATAACCCCGTGGCGCCGGACCCTGTCGCCGATAAGAACGATGCCACCGACGGCGATACCCTGATTGCATGGGCGCTGCTGCGCGCACAGCAACAGTGGGGGGACAAATCCTACGGTAACGCGTCTGATGCCATTACCGCCTCGCTGCTGAAAAATACGGTGGTGACCTTTGCCGGATATCAGGTCATGATGCCGGGCGCCAAAGGCTTCAACCGCAATGACCATCTCAATCTTAACCCCTCCTACTTTATCTTCCCGGCATGGCAGGCGTTTGCTGAGCGTACGCATCTGATCGCCTGGCGTAAGCTGCAAAGCGATGGTCAGACGCTACTGGGTAAAATGGCATGGGGCAAAACCCAGCTCCCTACCGACTGGGTTGCGCTGAAAGCTGACGGTAAGATGGAGCCGGCGAAAGAGTGGCCGCCGCGGATGAGCTATGACGCGATTCGTATCCCGCTGTATCTCACCTGGGCCGATCCGCAGAGCCCTCTGCTGACGCCGTGGAAAAACTGGTTCCAGAGCTATCCGCGGCTGCAAACGCCCGCGTGGATTAACGTCAGCACCAATAACGTCTCCCCGTGGTTTATGACCGGCGGCCTGCTGGCGGTGCGCGATCTGACCATGGGCGAGACGGCGGAGGATCCACAAATTACCGCCCAGGATGATTACTACTCCGCCAGCCTGAAACTGCTGGTCTGGCTGGCAGGGCGCGATCGGTAATGTTAGCGCCTTCGCCAGGCGCGCTCTGGCTTGCTGAAGGCGATATCGACAGCCGGAACGGCTCAGAACGGGATAATTTCGTCCTCGCGTAGCGTCAGGACTTCTACGCCGTCGGCGGTGACGGCCACGGTGTGTTCCCACTGCGCCGAGAGCTTCTTATCGCGGGTCACCACGGTCCAGCCATCCTTCTTGATTTTTGTCCGGCTATCGCCCTGGTTGACCATCGGTTCGATGGTAAAAACCATGCCCTCTCGCAGCACGGCGCCTTCACCCGGCTTGCCGTAGTGCAGCACCTGAGGCTCTTCATGCATCTCTTGCCCGACACCGTGACCGCAATACTCGCGTACGACGCTGTAGCCGTTGCTTTCAACATAGCTCTGAATCGCATGGCCGATATCACCCAGCGTGGCGCCGGGCCTGACAACCTTGATACCTTTCCACATCGCTTCATACGTTTTCTTCACCAGTCGACGGGCCAGCGGCGAAACGTCGCCGATTAAGTACATTTTGCTGGAGTCCGCAATCAGACCATCTTTTTCCAGCGTAATGTCGACGTTGACGATCGCGCCTGACTTCAGATGCTCCGTTTCTTTTGGCATACCGTGGCACACCACTTCATTCACCGAGGTATTTAAGACGAAAGGATAATCGTATTGCCCTTTGCTGGCCGGTCGGGAATGGAGCTGGTTGACGATAAACGCTTCCGCCAGGTTGTTGATCTCCATGGTGGTGATGCCGGGCTGAATATGCTTATCCAGCATGTCGAACACCGAGGCCAGCAGCGCGCCTGCCCGGCGCTGTCGGGCTAATTCGTCCGCCGTTTTAATGGGAATTGATGGCATTGATCACCTCCAGTAAACGATCGGATCCCGATTTAAGCATCATCATCTTGATTTGCTGGTGGTTAAGCTCCGGGTAGAGTTCGCTCATCATCCCAAGCCGAATCCAGTATTCCGCCTGAGCATTCACTGAGCGTGACATGGCCTTGCTGGCGTCGCGGATGTCGTCATGCAGCAGGTCGGAGATTTTTACGATTCCCATATATATGTTCCGTAATGATTCATATATATATCGTATAGCCCCAGGCGAACGCTGTCACGGCGTTTTTTGCCAGCGACGGTCGTCTGGAGTACGCCATCAGAGATAGCGACCCTGTGCGGTCGTTGGCGGTTTCACCGGGAGATTAACGAGGAGGCGAGGGGCAGTTGACTACTGGCGCATCATGGCCGCAGGGAACGCCCCTGCGGCCATTGGCGGGGTTATTGCGGGTACGGTACCCAGCTTCCGCCGTTCAGCTGAACGTAAGGTTTCCCCTGGTACTGCAGAACGATGGCGTTGGCGTTTTCCGATACCGCGGCGCTTTGCGGCAGGTTGGCGGTGTACTGCTGCCAGTCCACGTTATCTTCGGTAAACATCTTGCCGTCCAGCGCGCGTACCACCAGCTCCGACACCGCCAGATAGCTGGTTGGCTGGTCGATAATCAGCGGGGCGCCCTGATGCGGTGCCTTCATGCCGAAAAATTTCACCGCCGTCGGTACGTTGGTAATGGACGGACTCGGGATATCACGCAGGCCGGAAACCTGCATTTTGTCGCCCTTCAGCGCGCCGCCGTGCTCCGGTACGACCACGACCATCACTTTACGGCCCGATTTTTCCAGCGCGGTAAAGAAGCTGTCCAGCTCGTCGAAGAGTTTCTGCGCGCGAACTTTGTAATCCGCCGTTTTGCTCTGGCCCGGGAAGTGGTTGCCGTCGTGCAGCGGCAGAGTGTTATAGAAGGTGGCGTTGCGGGCGTTACCCTGTTTATTTTCGGTTTCCAGCCAGCGGTTGAGGGTCGCTAAGTCGTCATAGACCGGCGAGCCATCAAAAGCCTGCAGGCTGACCGGCAGCCCCGTTTGATCCATCAGCGGGCTTTGCATCCCGCCTAAGCTGCGCACCTCTTTCAGGAAGTCGCCGAACAGGCCGTTGTGGCCGAGCATCAGCTGTTGGGTAAAGCCGAGTTTTGCCAGATTTTCGAACAGGTAACAGTCGCTGCCCGACGGTTGATAGAGGTTCGAATGCGACAGCTGGCCACAGCTTGCGCGCAGCAGTCGTACCGCCGCCGGGCCGCTGTAGGAGGTCGCCGAGTTAAAGTTTTTGAACACAATATCAAAATGCTTCCACAGCGGATGATCCATCAGCCCGGCGGCTTCGATATCGGACCATGATAGCGAGCAAATGTTGATAACCAGCAGGTCAAACGGCTGGGCATCGGCCGGCAGCTGATCCGGGAACGGCGTTTTACGCTTCTGTTCTGAGGCGTAGAACGCGTTCAGCCAGTTGGTCAAATTCGCCGAGGTGGGCGGTTCGGTCTGGGCCGGAATATCGCCGCCGGCGGCCGAGGTGCTCGCCGGCGCCATCGTCGCGGTGGTAGTCTTCGCGGTGGTCGCCGCTGCCGTCGGTTGGCCCACGGGCCATAAGGTAAAGGCCGGAAGCAGTGGGCTGATCGCCAGCCACACCATAATCGCGGAGACCACCACCGTGACGCGCAGCCACTGGCTGATGAACATCCACAGTACCAGCAGCAGGAAGAAGGCGCCGACCATATTCCAGTTAATAAAGCGGGTGATCAGGTCCCAGATATAACCGGCGCTGAAGCCAGCAAGCTGTGAGCCCTGGCTGAAAATACTTTCCGGCCCCGGTAGCCAGGTATCATGCCAGAACAATCCGATGCCGATCGGAATAGCAATCCAGTGCCGCAGGCGGTGCAGTTTATATTTTGGCAGCGGGACCAGTAAAAACGCGAGAAAGACCAGGTTGAGCATGGGATGAAAATTAAGATATCCCGCCCAAAGCAGCGCAAACTTCACCAGGAAGTAAAAATTCCAACCGGCCAGGCCACGCCAGTATTGCCACAGCGGCAGCGGCGTCGCATTAGTTTTTGGATTCGTCATTTATTCAGTTTGCCTTGCTGAGTTGTTGCTTCCCGGCGTAATACGCCAGCCGGTTTGACATAACGAGGTTTAAAGAACATTAAGCGTAAGGTGGTGCGAATTCGGCGCTGATAATGGCGCGCCAGATATCCCAGCGGAAAAAACAGCAGGGCACACAGTACGATCAGCTGAAGAATATCACTGATGGACATCATGACGTTTTCTCCCTGTCGGTAGACAAACGATGCGGCTGCGGAATACGTCGCCAGCTGCGTCCGTCATGGGCCGCGTTAATGGGGGTGTTTTTCTCCATCGTAATAGGCAGCGGCGTGTTCCACTGCGCCGGCGAAATACCCCGCATCAGCCCAATTTCCGCCGTGATTTGTTTATCTTCAAACCAGACCATGCGGTTCGAAAAAATATCGCCGGTGGGCAACGGGAAAATATGGTTTAGCGCGGTGTCCAGGTCGTTTACGCGACAAAACGACAGAAACAGCACTAATCGGTTGTTACCGATCGTCATGATATCGCCCATACGGTTCGGCCGGCACAGCGTCAGCGCTTGCTCGACGCGCAGCCCCGGCGCCGGGCGCAGCGCTACCATCACCCCCTTGCTGTCCGCAGGCAGCATGGTGTTGGTCATAATGTTATGTACCGCGGCGCAGAAATCTCCCCACTTTTGGTAGCCGCGCAGTTTGAGCGGCTGACTCCAGGTCAGCAGGGTGGCGAACTCTTCCGGAATATGGCGGGTGAACTTCTGTTTTTGCACGCTTTCCACTAACGTCAGGCAGCGGGAAAGCGGGGCGCTGAAGGGGATCACCATATTCGCGCCGCTGCTGAGTAGCAGTCGCTCATCGGTAGTTCGCAGGCTGGGTAGCTGTTCGCGGACGACGATTTTCAACGCGCTGCCGCGCTGCCGGCGCAGCGTGTGAATATAGCGACCCAGTTGCTCAATTTGTTCGTTCTGCGTCACGGAAAATAACAGCGTTGCCGCCTGCGCGGTGCGGGCGGCATTAAACACGCCGTCATTGGTATCAAACAGCGTCCAGTATTCAGACAGGGCAGGCGCCCCTTCCAGGACTCGCAGGTTACTCAGGACGACCTTCTCATCGCTGCGCGGCTGCACCGTGGCCTCTTCTTCTTCAGCCAGTCGCCAGCCGTCGTCATCCTGAATTACCGTCAGCTGTTGCTGGGCGCTCATTCCTTTTTCGCTGCCCCACCAGGCAATATCATACAGAAAACTATCGCCCTGATAACGAATGCTCGCCAGCCCGGAAAGCGCGCGATACTCGTGTAATAATGGCGAGAGTTGCTTGTCTATATCATTATCTGAATTAAGAATTAATAACGAACACTTATGGTATTTAGCCCATTGATGAGATTTTTCAACCCATGCGCTTATTTTCTCACTTTTTATGTTTTTCCATGCATTTTCGGCGCACAGCAAAATAAAAAAGTAATTGGCCGGATCGATCGAGCAGAGTAAATCACGATGCATTTCTTCCAGCCCGGCCGTCAGGTCAGGCATACTGAATAACGCCACTTTTTCCGGGCCGCGATCTTTTTTTAATGATATGATTTTATTTGGTTTCTCACCCATGACGATGGCGGCGACTTTACACTCTTTATCCTGGGCCGCCAGGGTTTGATTGAGCAGGCTTACCGCGTCAGGATAGCGATCGACGTTAAGCCACCACACGCCCCCGACGGGCATATGGCAGACCTCGTCCCATAATGATGAAATACCTAAAGTATAAACGATATTCACGTCGTTCCTCGTCAGCCCTGATTCATACTGGATCAGTTTACTAGCGAAAGCGTCAGAGTAAACCTAACATTGAATTTAAAGGGTATCAGTTTTAGCATATATAGGTGACTTGAGATTGAGCCTATTATACATCGGGTTTTATTTATGTGTTTTTTGAATGGACAGCGAAATGCCGGGAAAAGAGCCTTCAGTACCCTCAGATGCAACGCTGGGTTACACCTTTCAAAATGATTTCCTGGCGTTAAGCCGGGCATTTTCCCTGCCCGAAATTGATTACCACGACATTTCCCGGCGCGAGCAGTTAGCCGCGGCGCTGAAACGCTGGCCACTATTGGCGGAACTCGCAGAGAAAAAGTAAGGACGCCGTCGATGGCTATTCTTGGATTACAGGGTATCCGCGGTGGCGTGGGCACCACGTCGATTACCGCCGCGCTCGCCTGGGCGTTACAGCTCCTCGGGGAGACGGTTCTGGCGATCGACGCCAGCCCGGATAATATGCTGCGCTATTTTTTCAACGTTGATGCGACGCATCGCGACGGTTGGGCACGCGCGTTAATTGACGGAGGCGACTGGCGTGACGCCGGCATCCGTTATACCTCGCATATCGATATTTTGCCTTTTGGTCTGCTCTCGCCCGGTGAAAGAGAGAACGTTGATAAGCTCTATCCGCTGCTGGAATCGTTTGTCGGCATGGTGGAGAAACTGGAACAGCAGGGCGATCATCGCTGGCTGCTGCTGGATTTACCGGAAGGTTATTCCCCGCTGACTCGTTCGCTGCTTAGCGCCTGCGATCGCACGCTGGTGGTGGTGCATCCGGATGGCAACAGCCATATTCGCCTGCATCAACAGGCGCTGCCGGCGAAGGGCGATATTCTGATTAACGATCTGCGCGTCGGCAGCCAGCTACAGGAAGATTTGTATCAGCTGTGGCTGGAGAGCCAGCGCCGTATTTTGCCGGTCACCGTCCATCGTGATGAGGCGATGGCGGAGTGTCTGGCGGCGAAGCAGCCGCTCGGGGAATATCGTTCTGATTCGCTGGCCGCCGAAGAGATCCTGACCCTCGCTAACTGGTGCTTGCTGCACTATTCCGGCAAGGGGACGCAATGATGCGCCTCAGTACTTTGCTCCTGGCGCCTGCGGTTGCGGAACGCCTGAGCGAACGCTACAGCGATTATCGCCAGCACGGCGCATCGTGGCTGTCCGCCTCGCTGGGCTGCCTGTGGGCGTCGCTGGTCTGGGCGCTGATGCCGCTGGAAACACCGCGCTGGCAGGCGATTCTGAACAACCATCGTGACTACTTTCCGCATATTAATCCCCATCGCCCGCGGCTGCTGGATCCGCTGCGCTATCTGCTGCAGTCCCTGTGGCTGCTGGTGACGCATGTACCCGGGGCGGATAAAAAGGCGAACTGGCGTTCGTTTGCCGCCATCAAAGGGGTTCACGGGCGCTACACCCAGTGGCTGGAGACGCTTCCCGAGCGGACGAACAGCCGTACTGCCCATCTGAATAAACACAAAGAGCTGGCGCATGTCAGCCCGAAACTGCGCAAGGCGATTCTTGGCGTGGTGGTCACTTTCTCGCTGGTGCTGTCGCTGCTGTGTATTACTCAGCCGTTTAACCCGCTTTCGCAGTTTATTTTCCTGATGTTGCTGTGGGGCGTGGCGCTGCTGGTGCGCCGTATTCCCGGGCGTTTTTCGGCCCTGATGCTGATTGTCCTCTCGCTGACCGTCTCCTGCCGCTACATCTGGTGGCGCTATACCTCGACGCTGAACTGGGACGATCCCGTCAGCCTGGTGTGCGGCATTGTGCTGCTGTTTGCTGAAACCTATGCCTGGCTGGTGTTGGTGCTGGGCTATTTCCAGGTGATATGGCCATTGAATCGCCAGCCGGTTCCGTTACCCAAAGATATGGCCGAGTGGCCGACGGTGGATATTTTCGTTCCCACCTACAATGAAGACCTTAACGTGGTGAAAAACACCATTTATGCGTCGCAAGGTATCGACTGGCCGAAAGATAAGCTCAATATCTGGATCCTCGATGACGGCGGGCGCGAAGAGTTTCGCCAGTTCGCCAAAGACGTCGGCGTGCATTACATCGCCCGCGCCACTCACGAGCACGCTAAAGCCGGGAATATCAACAACGCGCTTAAGTACGCCAAAGGCGAATTTGTGTCGATCTTCGACTGCGACCACGTGCCGACACGCTCTTTCCTGCAGATGACCATGGGGTGGTTCCTGAAAGAGAAAGCGCTGGCGATGATGCAGACGCCGCACCATTTCTTCTCGCCCGACCCGTTTGAACGCAATCTGGGACGTTTCAGGAAAACGCCAAACGAGGGGACCCTGTTTTATGGCCTGGTGCAGGATGGCAACGATATGTGGGACGCCACCTTCTTCTGCGGCTCCTGCGCGGTGATTCGGCGCGGCCCGCTGGATGAGATTGGCGGTATTGCTGTGGAAACGGTGACCGAGGATGCCCACACCTCCCTGCGTCTGCACCGTCGCGGCTACACGTCCGCCTATATGCGCATTCCGCAGGCCGCCGGCCTGGCGACCGAAAGCCTTTCAGCGCATATTGGCCAGCGTATTCGCTGGGCGCGTGGCATGGTGCAGATTTTCCGCCTCGATAACCCTTTGTTTGGTAAAGGGCTTAAGTTTGCGCAGCGGCTCTGTTACGTCAATGCGATGATGCACTTTTTATCCGGCATTCCCCGGCTGATCTTCCTCGTCGCGCCGTTGGCATTTTTACTGCTGCACGCCTATATCATCTATGCGCCGGCGCTGATGATCGCGCTCTTCGTCTTGCCGCATATGATTCATGCGAGCCTGACGAACTCGAAGATTCAGGGCAAATATCGCCACTCTTTCTGGAGCGAAATCTACGAAACCACGCTGGCCTGGTATATCGCGCCGCCGACCTTTGTCGCGCTGATTAACCCGCATAAAGGTAAGTTCAACGTGACGGCGAAAGGAGGACTGGTGGAGGACGAATATGTCGACTGGGTCATTTCCCGTCCCTATATCTATCTGGTGCTGCTGAACCTGGTGGGCGTGGCGGCTGGGGTCTGGCGTCACTTCTATGGCCCGGAAAATGAGATCCTGACCGTTTGGGTCAGTATCGTCTGGGTGTTCTATAACCTGATTATCCTTGGCGGCGCGGTGGCGGTCTCGGTGGAAAGTAAACAGGTCCGTCGCTCGCATCGCGTCGAAATGAGCATGCCGGCGGCAATTGCGCGCGAAGATGGCCACCTGTTCTCCTGTACCGTACATGACTATTCCGATGGCGGGCTGGGGATCAAAATTAACGGTAAGGCGCAGGTGCTGGAAGGGCAAAAGGTGAATCTGCTGCTCAAACGCGGACAGCAGGAATATGCCTTCCCGGTCAGGGTTGCGCGCGTGAACGGCAGCGAAGTCGGTTTGCAGCTGATGCCGTTGACCAATCAACAACATATTGATTTTGTACAGTGTACGTTTGCCCGTGCTGATACGTGGGCGCTTTGGCAGGATAGCTTCCCGGAAGATAAACCGATGGAAAGCCTGCTGGATATCCTGAAGCTGGGGTTCCGTGGATATCGTCACCTGGCGGAGTTCTCGCCGCCGTCGGTGAAGGTTATTTTCCGCTCGCTCACCATGCTGGTTGCCTGGATAGTCTCGTTTGTTCCCCGTCGGCCTGAGCGTGCCGCGGCGATACTCTCTGCGGAACCAGAAATGGCTCAACAATGATGATAATGCGATGAAAAGAAAACTCTCCTTGATTTGTGCAGTGGCAGTGGGCATGGCTGGTTGGTCATCCTTCGCCTCTTTTGCGGCGCCGACGACAGTCGTGGCGGCAGCGCCAGCGCCTGCGGCGACGGATCCGCTGGACGGTGGCCTGACGGCCCCGGTCATTGCCGACAGCCAGCCGACGGCAACCCTTGCCGCACCGCCAGCGCCGGCGGTCGTCATGGAGAATGTTCCGACCCGCGACGTGAAGCTCTCTTTCGCCAGTATCGCCCCGCCTCCGGGCAGCATGGTACTGCGCGGGGCGCATCCCGACGGCTCGGTAGAATTTGGTATGCGCAGCGATGAGGTCGTGACGAAAGCCCTGCTGAATCTCGACTATACGCCGTCCCCTTCACTGCTGCCGGTGCAGTCGCAGCTGAAGGTGTACCTCAATGATGAGCTGATGGGCGTCCTGCCGGTTACTAAAGAGCAGCTGGGTAAAAAAGTCAGCGCGCAGATCCCTATCGATCCTCTGTATATCACCGACTTTAACCGCGTGCGTCTGGTGTTCGTCGGCCATTATCGCGATGTGTGCGAGAACCCGGCCAGCAGTACGTTATGGCTGGACGTCGGGCGTGACAGCAACCTGGACCTGACCTATCAGGCGCTGGCGGTGCGTAACGATCTGTCCCATTTCCCGGTGCCGTTCTACGACCCCCGGGACAACCGATCGCTGACGCTGCCGATGGTTTTCGCCTCCTCGCCGGATGCGCAGCAGCAGCAGGCGGCGGCGATTGTGGCCTCCTGGTTCGGCAGTAAAGCCGGCTGGCGCGGCCAGGCGTTCCCGGTACTGTTTAACAAACTGCCGGATCGCAACGCCATCGTGTTTGCGACCAACGATAAGCGCCCGGACTTCCTGCGCGAACATCCGCCGGTGAAGGCGCCGACCATCGAAATGATCGACCATCCGGACAACCCTTACGTCAAGCTGCTGGTGGTCTTTGGCCGTGATGACAAAGATCTGCTGCTGGCCGCCAGGGGGATCGCACAGGGCAATATTCTGTTCCGCGGCAGTAGCGTCGTGGTCGACGACGTCAAAGAGCTGCAGGCGCGTAAACCCTATGATGCGCCGAACTGGGTGCGAACCGATCGTGAAGTCACCTTCGGCGAACTGAAAACCTACGAACAGCAGCTGCAGTCCAGCGGCCTGGTGCCAGATTCCATTAACGTGGCGCTGAATTTGCCGCCGGATCTCTATTTGCTGCGCGCCAACGGCATCGATATGAAGCTGAACTATCGCTACACCATGCCGCCGATCAAAGACAGTTCGCGGATGGATATCAGCCTCAATGACCAGTTCCTGCAATCCTTCAGCCTGAACAGCTCTCAGGACGTGAATAAATTAATATTGCGTCTGCCGGTGTTGCAGGGGCTGCTGGACGGTAAGACCAACGTCAGTATCCCGGCGCTGCGCCTCGGGGCGCTCAACCATCTGCGTTTTGATTTCCAGTACATGAACCCGATGCCGGGCGGCTCTATTGATAACTGTATTACCTTTCAGCCGGTGCAGAACCACGTGGTGATCGGTGACGATTCAACGATCGACTTCTCGAAGTATTACCACTTTATTGCCATGCCGGATCTGCGCGTGTTTGCCAATTCGGGCTTCCCGTATAGCCGGATGGCCGACCTTGCTGACACGCTGATTGTGGTGCCATCCGCCCCGACTGAGGGCCAGGTGGCGACGCTACTGGAATCCGTTGGCGGTATCGGCGCGCAGACTGGCCTGGCGGCTATCAATGTGCAGGTCACCGATGATGGCAACAAAATTAAGGATAAAGACGCCGACCTGCTGTTGATTGGCTCGATTCCGGCAGCGCTGAAAGATGAGACCAAAATTAGCCTGCTGGTCGATGCGACAAAGAGCTGGGTGAAGATGCCGATGCGCCATTACGATCTGCCGAGCATCTATCCGGATGATGAGGCCAGAACGCCCAATACGCGCACGGATATCACCTCCTCCGGGCCAATGGCGGCCATTATCAGCTTCCAGTCGCCGTATTACGATCAACGCAGCGTCGTGGCGCTGCTGGCGGACAGTCCGCGCGGTAACGAGCTGCTGAACGGTGCGCTAAACGACAGCGGTAAGCGGGCGGCGATGTTTGGTTCCGCGTCGGTGATTCGTGAATCCGGGGTGAACAGCCTGCGCGTGGGCGACGTCTATTATGTCGGACACCTGCCGTGGTTTGAGCGTATCTGGTTTGCGCTGTCCAGCCACCCGGTGCTGCTGGCGATTCTGGCTGCGGTGAGCATTGTGCTTCTGGCCTGGGTGCTGTGGCGCATGCTGCGTATTGTCAGCCGTCGTCGTCTCCACCTTGATGATGAGTAAGCGATGATGAACCCGATTCGCGGAGTCATCCTGGCGGTTCTGATGCTGGCGGCGGCGCAGGTGAGCGCCGCCTGCCAGTGGCCGGCCTGGGAGCAATTTAAAAAAGAGTATGTGAGTAGCGAAGGGCGGGTGGTTGATCCCGCCGATTCGCGAAAAATCACCACCTCCGAAGGACAAAGCTACGCCTTGTTCTTCGCGCTGGCGGCAAACGATCGCGACGCTTTCGGCAAGCTGTTCCAGTGGACCCAGAACAACCTGGCGGCGGGCGACCTGCGTGCGCACCTGCCGGGCTGGCTGTGGGGCAAAAAGAGCGATGAGGAGTGGACGCTGCTGGACAGCAACTCCGCGTCTGACTCCGATTTATGGATAGCCTGGTCGTTGCTGGAAGCGGGGCGGCTGTGGCAGATGCCGCAGTACACCGAGGTGGGCAAGGCGCTCTTGTCGCGTATCGCCGATGAAGAAGTGACGGATGTGCCGGGGTTCGGACCCATGGTTCTCCCCGGCAAAGTTGGCTTTGCCGACGATAAAGGCTGGCGCTTTAACCCCAGCTACCTTCCGCCACAGCTTGCCAGCTACTTCAGCCGCTTTGGCGCCCCCTGGCTGAAACTGCGCGACAGCAACCTGCGTTTTCTGCTGGAGACGGCGCCCAAAGGTTTTTCCCCTGACTGGGTGCGTTACGAAAAAGGACAAGGCTGGCAGCTGAAGGCGGACAAACCGATAATCGGCAGCTACGACGCGATCCGCGTCTATCTGTGGGTCGGGATGCTGGATGACGGGGATAAACAGAAAGCGCGACTGCTGGCTGGTTTTAAACCGATGGAAGCGCAGACGATTCGCCAGGGCGTTCCGCCGGAAAAAGCGAATATCGCAACCGGTAAAACGACCGGCAACGGCCCGGTCGGATTTTCCGCGTCGATGCTGCCGTTTTTACAAAATGACGACGCCCGGGCGATACAGCGCCAGCGCGTCGCAGACCACTATCCAGGTGCCGATGCCTACTATAGTGCGGTCCTGACTCTTTTTGGCCAGGGATGGGATCAACATCGTTTTCGTTTCACTGCGGGTGGCGAATTACGACCTGACTGGGACCAGGAATGCGTAAGTTCAGATTAAGTATTATCACGCTGTCTCTCGGGCTCGCCCTGCTGCCGGTGGCGCAGGCGGCGACAACCCCTGCCCAGGAGCATCTGCTGGAGCAGGTTCGGCTGGGCGAAGCGAGCCATCGTGAAGATCTGGTTAAGCAATCCCTCTATCGCCTCGAGCTGATTGACCCGAATAATCCGCAATTAATTGCCGCG
The DNA here is from genome assembly GCF_000735435.1 of Klebsiella planticola ATCC 33531. Classification (GTDB taxonomy): domain Bacteria; phylum Pseudomonadota; class Gammaproteobacteria; order Enterobacterales; family Enterobacteriaceae; genus Klebsiella; species Klebsiella planticola. Next base: position 291,866 of record NZ_JMPP01000014.1, read on the forward strand.
CGAATGCGTTATCTGCTGCGCCAGGGCGACAGCGACGGCGCCAGAAAACAGCTCGACAGGCTGGCAAAACTGGCCCCCGATTCCGCAGAGCTGAAATCCTCCCGTAGCGAAATGAACCTCAACACCGGCGACGGGAGGCAGGAGCTTCAACAGGCGCGCCTGCTGGGTGTATCGGGACGTGTAGAAGAGGGCGTGGCCGCCTTTGAAAAATTGTTCGGCGGCGTGCCGCCCGATCAGACCCTCGCGATTGAATACTGGGCGCTGGTGGCGCGTCTCCCGGCGCGACATAAAGAAGCCGTCGCTCAACTGAAGAAGCTGGATGCCAGCTCTCCGGGCAATGCCGACCTGCAGGCGGCGTTGGCCAAACAGATGTTTGCTGACAATAAGCCGGCGGAAGGGTTTGCCTATTTAGAACAAATGTCGCGTTCGGCCGCCGGTCGCGGCGCTGCCGCCGATATGTGGCTCAGCGAAATCAAAGATATGCCGGTCAGCCGGGCCAGCGTGCAGGAACTGCAGCGTTTCCTGGCCCTGTTTACAACCGGTGAATCGGCAGCGAATGCCCGCGTGTTGCTGGCTCAGCAGCAGACTCAACTGCAGGATCCGACGTTTCGCGTGCGTTCTGAAGGGCTGGCGGCGGTTAAAAATGACAACCCCGCCCAGGCCGTGGCCAATTTACAGCAGGCCGTACGGGCCGATGCCCGGGACAGCGATGCCGTGGGCGCCCTGGGCCAGGCCTATTCGCAGCGTGGCGACAGAGCCCGTGCCGTCGCACAGCTGAACAAAGCGATCGCGATGGATCCGAAAAGCCCGAATCGCGATAAATGGGACAGCCTGCTCCAGACGAACCGCTACTGGTTGTTGATCAAACAGGGCGATACCGCGCTGAAGGCCGGAGAGCTGGATCGGGCGCAAAACTATTATGCGCAGGCTCAGCGAGTCGACGGTACCGATAGCTATGCGGTGCTCGGGCTCGGAGATGTGGCGGCAGCGCGCAAAGATAATGCCGCAGCGGAGCGCTATTATCAGCGCACCCTGCGGATGGATCGCGGCAACAACCTGGCGGTTCGCGGGTTGGCTAATCTTTATCGTGCGCAATCGCCGGAAAAAGCCAGCGCCTATATCGCCGGTCTGTCGCCTGCCCAGCGGCGCAGCATTGATGATATCGAGCGCAGCCTGACCAATGAACGACTGGAAAAACAGGCCGCAGCGCTGGAGAGCCAAAGCAACTGGGCGCAGGCGGCGGAAGTCCAGCGTCGGCGTCTGGCGCTTGACCCGGATAGCGTGTGGATTACCTACCGTTTATCCCGCGATTTAGTCAGCGCAGGCGAACAGGCACAGGCCGATACGCTGATGCGTAATATGGTCAGCCGCAAGCCGGGGGATGCCGAGCGGGTTTATGCCTGGGGTCTCTATTTATCCGGCAATAATCAGGACGATCTGGCGCTGGCGCAGCTTGCTGCCCTGCCGCGCAGTCAGTGGACGGATAACATTCGTGAGCTGGATGCGCGCCTACAGAGCGATAAGGTGATACGTCAGGCTAACCAGCTGCGTGACAGCGGCCACGAAGCACAGGCTATCGCCCTCATTCAACAGCAGCCGCCGTTGGTTCGCTACCAGCTTACGCTTGCGGACTGGGCGCAGCAACGCGGCGATAGCCAGACGGCGATTGCGCAGTACAACGCGGTGCTGAGTAAAGAGGCTGACAACGGTGATGCCCGTCTGGGACTGGCGGAAGTCTATCTTGCCGAAGGCGATAAAAATGCCGCGCGCGCGCAGGTCAGCCAGCTGAAAGGCGGTGAGACCGACTCCATCAATATGCAGCGGCGGGTGGCCCTGGCGAACGCAGGGTTTGGCGATACAACCCAGGCGCAGCAAATTTTTAACCGTATTATCCCGCAGGCTAAAGCGCAGCCACCGTCGATGGAAAGCGCGCTGGTGCTGCGCGATGCGGCCCGATTCCAGACCCAGAACGGCCAGCCGCAGATGGCGCTGGAGAGTTATAAAGATGCAATGGTGGCCTCCGGCGTGACCCCGGTCCGCCCGCAGGATAACGATGCCTTTACCCGTCTGACCCGGAACAACAGCAGCGATGACTGGCTGAAGCGTGGGATCCGCAGCGATGCCGCGGATCTCTATCGCCAGCAGGATCTGAATGTCACCCTGGAACATGATTTCTGGGGATCCAGCGGCACCGGCGGCTATTCCGATCTCAAAGCGCACACCACGATGCTGCATGTGGATGCGCCGCTTGCCGACGGACGCATGTTCTTCCGCACCGACCTGGTCAATATGGATGCCGGCAGCTTCTCAACGAACAGCGACGGCAGCTATTCGCCAAACTGGGGGACCTGCGGTGAAATTGCCTGCACCAGCGGTAGCAAAAACCAGACCGACGGTGGAGCCAGCGTTGCGGTGGGCTGGAAGAACGAGACCTGGAGCGCGGATATCGGTACCACCCCGATGGGCTTTAACGTGGTTGATGTGGTGGGCGGCCTGAGCTACAGCAACGATCTCGGACCGATCGGCTACACCCTCAATATGCATCGTCGGCCGGTTTCCAGCTCGCTGCTCGCCTTTGGCGGACAGAAAGACAGCAGCAGCCATACCGGGATAACCTGGGGCGGCGTCCGGGCTGACGGCGGCGGCGTGAGCATGAGCTACGATAAGGGCGAAGCCAACGGCGTCTGGTCTTCGTTGGGCGTCGATCGACTCACGGGGAAAAACGTGGCCGACAACTGGCGCGTGCGCTGGATGACCGGTTACTACTATAAAGTCATCAATGAAGATAACCGCCGCGTCACGGTGGGCCTGAACAATATGCTCTGGCATTATGACAAAGACCTGAGCGGCTATACCCTGGGCCAGGGCGGCTACTATAGCCCGCAGGAGTATATTTCGTTCGCGGTACCGGTCACCTGGCGTCAGCGTACGGAAAACTGGTCATGGGAACTGGGGGGATCCGTCTCCTGGTCGCACTCGCGTACCAAAACCATGCCGCGCTATCCGTTGCTGAATTTGATTCCCTCGGACTATCGGGCCGATGCCAGTCAGTTGACGGAACAAGGCAGCAGCAGCCAGGGCTTTGGTTATACCGCCCGGGCGCTGGTTGAGCGACGTGTCACCGGCAACTGGTTCGTGGGGGCGGCGGTGGATATTCAACAGGCGAAGGATTATACCCCGAGCCATGCGCTGCTCTACGTGCGCTATTCGGCCGCCGGCTGGCAGGGTGATATGGATATGCCGCCGCAGCCGCTGGTGCCTTACGCGGACTGGTAGCAGAATAGCCTGAATTACGCGATCGGGCGTCACTCCACCCGCCGGTTCGCGTATACTCGTCAAACTTCGCCCGTCTTTGTTAATTCTGGCCGTCTTTCCCTCGCTGGCGCTACGCTTATCGGGGCGACAGACCAATGCCGTCGCCTGGCTCCGGTAAGGGGTCAGCGGCAATCCGGGAAAATAACGCGCAGACATCACGTCACCCCTTGCGGACGCGAGCGAAGGATTTAAGTATATAATCATCCCGAAAACGACCGGTTTTGATGGAATTAAACCGGGTTGGTGTTAAGTATCAGTGGAGAACCCAGTTGCGCGTCAGCCGCTCACTTACAATTAAACAGATGGCGATGGTCGCGGGCGTGTCCATGGCGTTTGTATTGGTATTTTGTTCTATTTTGCTGTTTCACTTTGTGCAACAGAGTCGCTTCATTACGGCCACGCAATTAGAAAGTATCGCTCGTTCCGTTCGCGAACCCCTGTCGGGGGCTATTCTGAAAGCGGATATCCCTGAGGCGGAAGCCATTCTGGGGCGTATCCAGCCTGCTGGTATTGTCAGCCGGGCAGATGTGGTGTTGCCCAATCAATTTCAGGCGCTGCGGATGCGTTTTATCCCGGAGCGCCCGGTACCGGTGATGGTGACTCGCATTTTCGAACTCCCGGTACAGATCTCCCTGCCGATTTACTCCCTGGAGAGGCCAGCCAACCCGCAGCCGATAGCCTATCTGGTGCTGCAGGCCGACTCCTGGCAGACCTACAAATTCGTCATGAGCGTGCTTTCTACGTTAGTGACCGCTTACTTCTTGCTGGTGCTTATTCTGACGGTGGCGATCACATGGTGTATCAACCGTCTGATCGTCCGTCCGCTGCGTAAGCTGGCCCGTGAGCTCAATGATGTTGCGCCGCAGGACCGGCTCGGGCACCAGCTGACGCTGCCGCGTCTGCACCATGACGATGAAATAGGCCTGCTGGTGCGCAGCTATAACCGCAATCAGCAGACCCTGCTGCGCCAGCACGATGAGCTGACCTTACAGTCCACCCGCTTCCCGGTATCCGAGCTGCCGAATAAGGCTTTTTTGATGGCCCTGCTGGAGCAGACCGTCGCCCGGCCGCAAAGCTCGGCTTTGCTGGTTATCGCCTGCGAAACATTGCAGGACACCGCGGGGGTACTGAAAGAGACCCAGCGCGAGATCCTGCTGCTGACGCTGGTGGAGAAGCTGCGGGGGATTATCCCGTCGCGGATGGTGCTGGCTCAGATTAGCGGCTATGACTTCGCGATTCTTGCCCACGGAATGAGCGAGCCGTGGTACGCGGTGACATTAAGTAAGCAAGTGCTCACTGTCATAAATGAACGGCTGCCGCTACAGGGTATTCAACTGCGCCCCTGCGCCAGCGTGGGTATTGCGATGTTTAACGGCGAACTGAGCGCGGAACAGCTCTATCGTCGGGCGTTTTCTGCCGCCATCGCCGCGCGGCACAAAGGTAAAAACCAGATTGAATTCTTCGATCCGGCGCAGATGGAAAAAGCCCAGCGTCGGCTGATGGAAGAGCACGACATCCTGACCGCGCTGGATAATCATCAGTTTGCTATCTGGCTTCAGCCCCAGGTTGATGCCGCCAGCGGTGAGGTCTGCGGGGCGGAAGTGCTGCTGCGGCAACGCCAGCCCGACGGTAGCTGGTCGCTCCCTGCGGATCTGATTGAACGCATTGAAGCCTGCGGGCTGATGGTGCCGGTAGGTTACTGGGTGATGGAAGAAGCCTGTCGTCAGCTGGCCGCATGGCAAAGCCTGGGCATCATGTTGCCGCTGTCGGTGAACGTTTCGCTGCTGCAGCTGCTGCACCACGATCGCGGTACCGAGATGCTGACGTTACTGGATCGCTATCGCATTGCGCCTGGGACGCTGGTGCTGGAGATTACGGAAAGCCGTCATCTGGACGACCCGCAGACGGTGGTGTCGCTGCTGCGCCCGCTACGTGAGGCCGGCGTGCGGATCGCGCTGGATGATTTCGGTATGGGCTACGCCGGGCTGCGTCAGCTCCAGCATATGAAATCGCTGCCGGTCGATATCCTGAAAATCGATAAAGCCTTTATTGATATGTTGCCCGAGGATACCAGCATGGTTCCGGCGATTATCCAGCTGGCGCGCGGCCTTAATCTGCGCATCGTGGCGGAAGGGGTAGAAAAAGAGCCGCAGTATCACTGGTTGCAGGCGGCCGGCGTGGATGTCGTTCAGGGGTTCCTGTTTGGTTGCGCTTTGTCGCAGGAGGCCTTTATGACGCAGTTCTTGCGAGGCAAGAATGAAGAGGGTGCAAGCTTGTAACGCGCGTGGTGAACTTGTGCGTGTCAGCTCAAAGTTTTTAACAATTCCGTTGCATTTTTGCGGTTAGTTATTTCTGAAATGTTTCCCTGGTGTTACTTTTAAGCCACAGACAGCCTATACCCCTTCAAGGTCTGTGGTTTTACCCAAAGGACACCCTATGAAAACCTCTCTCTTCAAAAGCCTCTATGTGCAGGTTTTGTCGGCCATTGCGATCGGTATTCTGCTGGGCCATTTCTACCCGGAACTGGGCGCGCAGATGAAACCTCTCGGCGATGCCTTCGTTAAACTGATAAAAATGGTTATCGCGCCGGTTATTTTCTGTACGGTTGTGACCGGTATTGCCGGGATGGAAAGTATGAAAGCCGTCGGCCGTACCGGTGCGGTGGCGCTACTCTATTTCGAAGTGGTCAGTACCGCAGCGCTGATTATCGGCCTGATTATTGTTAACGTGGTGCAACCCGGCGCCGGAATGAACGTCGACCCGGCGACCCTGGATGCCCATGCGGTGGCGGTCTACGCCGAGCAGGCGAAAGAACAGGGGATTGTCGCCTTCCTGCTGGATATCATCCCCGGCAGCGTCATCGGCGCCTTTGCCAGCGGCAACATCCTTCAGGTACTGATGTTTGCCGTGCTGTTTGGCTTTGCGCTGCATCGCCTCGGGAGCAAAGGCCAGCTCATTTTTAACGTCATCGAAAGTTTCTCGCAGGTGATCTTCGGCATCATCAACATGATTATGCGCCTTGCGCCAATCGGTGCTTTCGGGGCCATGGCCTTCACCATCGGGAAATACGGTGTCGGCACCCTGGTGCAACTGGGTCAGCTGATCGTCTGCTTCTATATCACCTGTATCCTGTTCGTGGTGGTGGTACTGGGTTCTATTGCCCGCGTGACCGGGTTTAGCATTTTCAAGTTCATCCGCTACATCCGTGAAGAGCTGCTGATTGTCCTTGGGACCTCTTCGTCCGAATCGGCGCTGCCGCGTATGCTGGACAAGATGGAGAAGCTGGGCTGTCGTAAATCGGTCGTGGGGCTGGTGATTCCAACCGGCTACTCCTTTAACCTCGACGGGACCTCGATCTATCTGACGATGGCGGCGGTCTTTATTGCTCAGGCGACGAACAGTCATATGGATATTTTCCATCAGATTACCCTGCTGGTCGTGCTGTTGCTCTCCTCAAAAGGAGCGGCGGGGGTGACGGGGAGCGGCTTTATCGTTCTGGCGGCAACGATTTCTGCGGTAGGGCATTTGCCGGTCGCCGGTCTGGCGCTAATCCTGGGGATTGACCGTTTTATGTCTGAAGCACGCGCGTTGACCAACCTGGTGGGTAACGGTGTGGCGACTATCGTGGTGGCAAAATGGGTGAAAGAACTGGACAGCCAGCAGCTGGATGATGTCCTGAATAACCGCGAGCCAACCAACAAATCGCACGAATTATCCTCTTAAATCCTTCTGTTAGGCCCGTTGTCCTTGCTGGACTCCGGGCTCCTGCGCATAATTAGGTATCATTCCCCGCAGCAGGGGAATGATACGAAATGATTATTTTACGTCTCCGTGCGACATTTTCATCTCCGCGTGGTCTAACCGACGTACTTCGTTCACCATATTTTTTGGCAGCCCGCGCGCGGGTTGCTTTTGTAACCAGGAATGTTCATCAGGGGTTCACATGCAGGGCACAAAAATTCGACTGTTAACGGGTGGTTTGCTGATGATGGCAGCAGCCGGTTATGTGCAAGCAGAAGCGCTCCAGCCGGACCCGGCCTGGCAACAGGGGACTCTCGCGAATGGACTTCAGTGGCAGGTTTTAGCCACGCCGCAGCGTCCTAGCGATCGTATTGAAGTCCGTCTGTTCGTAAATATTGGCTCGCTGAGTGAAAGCACTCAGCAGAGCGGCTTTAGCCACTTTATTCCTCGTCTGGCGCTGACGCAGAGCGGCAGTCTGCCGACAATGCAGGCGCGTTCGCTATGGCAACAAAGCATCGACCCCAATCGTCCGATGCCGCCCGCGATCGTCTCGTATAGCTACACCATGTTTAATCTCAGCCTGCCGAATAACCGCAATGATCTGCTGAAAGAGGCGTTGAACTGGCTGTCGGATGCCAGCGGAAAGCTGGTCGTGACGCCGGAATCGGTGAATCATGCCCTGCAGGGGGATGACATGGTGGCGACCTGGCCGCTGGACACCAAAGATGGCTGGTGGCGCTATCGTCTGAAAGGTTCCACGATGCTGGGACATGATCCGGGCACCCCGTTGAAAAAACCGGTCGATATTGCTCAGCTGAAGGCGTTCTATCAGAAATGGTATACCCCGGATGCCATGACGCTGATCGTGGTGGGTAACGTCGATAGCCGCAGCGTGGCGGAGCAGATCAACAAGACCTTCGGTGAGCTGAAAGGCAAACGCGAAACGCCGGCGGCGGTGCCGACGCTGGCGCCGCTCCCGACGACGCCGGTGAGCATCATGACCAAAACGGTGCGTCAGGATAAGCTGTCGATCATGTGGGATTCCCCGTGGCAGCCGATTCGCGACTCTGTGGCTCTGCAGCGCTACTGGCGTGATGATCTGGCGCGTGAGGCGCTGTTCTGGCATGTGCAACAGAGCCTGAGCAGGAGCAATGCCAAAGACGTTAACCTCGGCTTTGATTGTCGGGTGCTGTATCAGCGCGCGCAGTGCGCCATTAATATTGAATCACCGGGCAATAAACTCAACGCAAACCTGACCGCAGTCTCCCGCGAACTGGCGAAGGTACGCGATAACGGCTTGCCGGAAGAAGAGTTTGATGCGCTGATTGCGCAGAAAAACCTGGAGCTGCAGAAGCTGTTTGCCACCTACGCGCGCACCGATACCGACATTCTGATTAGCCAGCGTATCCGCTCGTTGCAAAACCAGGTGGTGGATATCGCGCCGGAGCAGTATCAGAAGCTGCGTCAGGAGTTTCTGGACTCTCTGACCGTGGATATGCTGAATCAGTATCTGCGCCAGCAGCTGTCGCAGGATATGGCGCTGGTACTGCAACAACCGCAGGGTGAGCCGGAATACAATATGAAGGATCTGAAGGCGACATGGGAAAGGCTGATGATGCCAGCCCCGGCTGCGGCAACCAGCGGCGGCGCGGCTGAAGCGCATAACGACGCCTCAGATATTCCTCCTGCGCAGTAAATCAGCGGCTATCTCCGGTCTGCATTGCGTGACCGGGAAGTTCCCGGGCGGCGGGGTAAACCCCTTGCCCGGGCTACAGATTACATACGGCACCGATCGTAGCCCCGCTAAACGCCGCGCGAGCGGGGTAGATGTTGGCGAACGGCGGTGCGATCGCCCGGCCTGGACTACTGCGGCATCGCGTCGCGCGGGATAATCGCCCCACGATACTGAATGACCGTGCTGGCCGTCAGGTGGCCGCGTCTGGCGGCAGATTCCGCATCGCCGCCGGTCAGGCGCACCGCCAGATAACCGGCGCTAAACGAATCGCCTGCCGCGGTGGTATCCACTACGCACTCTTTTGCCAGCTTCACGGCCGGTACGTCCAGCAGCGGCTGGCCGGCGATCGCCACCAGGCATGAATCCGCGCCCCGCTTCACCACCACCTCTTGCACGCCCGCGGCATGAGTGCGGGCAATGACTTCATCGACCGGCTTTTCACCCCATAGCGCATCTTCGTCATCCAGCGTCAGGAAGGCGATATCGGTGCAGGCCAGCATCTGTTGATAGACCTGGCGGGTCTCTTCCTGGCTGGCCCACAGGCGCGGACGGTAGTTATTATCAAAAATGACCTTCCCGCCGTTAGCGCGGCATTCGCGCAGCAGCGTCAGCAGCTTGTCGCGGCTGGTCGGGCTGAGGATGGCCAGGCTGATTCCGCTGAGATAGAGATAGTCAAAGGTGGCCAGCTCTTCACAGATTGCGGCAGCCTGCTCGCTCTCCAGCCAGAATTTTGCCGCTGCCTCGTTACGCCAGTAATAAAACGTCCGCTCGCCGGTATCGTCGGTTTCGATGTAGTACAGACCGGGTAAGCGGTCGGCCATCCGTTGAATCAGGTTGGTGTGGACCTTCTCCTGCTGCCAGGCATCCAGCATCTGCTGGCTGAATCCATCGGTACCTAGCGCGGTAACGTAGTGGACGGCGAGTGCGCTGGCATCGGTCTGGCGCGCAATATAGACGGAAGTGTTTAAGGTATCGCCGCCAAATCCGCGGTTTACCGCCGCGTTTTTCTCTGACAGCTCAATCATACATTCGCCAATGACGGCAATTTTTTTAGACATAATCATGACCTGAGATGGAATCGAATAAGCGCGAGTGTGCGCCGCGCCGTTTTTATGGTCAATTATATTAAAACAATGTTCCATTATTTTTTTGACCTGACGCGTGGAATGTGACGAAAAGCGCATTTGTCAGAGAAAGATGTGCTTTTCAACTATATTCAGAACTGACGAGACGCAAAAGGAGCGGAGAGGGGATGACCAGAACCCGTAAAACGATTGCCATTATCTCGGGAACGATACTCGTAGCGATCGTTCTGTTTTTCATCGTGCTGGCGACCTTTGACTGGAATCGCCTGAAACCGACGATCAACCAGAAGGTCTCAGCCGAGCTGAATCGACCGTTTGCGATTCGCGGCGACCTCGGCATTGTCTGGGAGCGCCAGCCAGGCGAGAGCGGCTGGCGGCGCTGGATCCCCTGGCCGCACATCCATGCCGAAGATATTGTTCTCGGCAACCCGCCGGCGATCCCTCAGGTCACCATGGTACATCTGCCGCGCGTTGAAGCCACCCTGGCGCCGCTGGCGTTGCTTACCAGAACCGTTTACCTGCCGTGGATTAAGCTGGAACAGCCCGATGCCCGCCTGATTCGGCTGTCGGAAAAAAATAATAACTGGACCTTTACCCTGGCCTCCGATGCCGCGTCCACCGAACGGCCCGCCTCTTCCGGCTGGTCTTTCCGCCTGGATAATATTCTGTTCGATCGCGGACGGATAGCCATTGATGACAAGGTGACGCGCGCGGATATCACGATCCTGGTCGATCCGCTCGGCAAGCCGCTGCCCTTCAGCGAGGTGAGCGGCGAGAAGGACAAAGAGGGGTCGGCAAAAGCCGGAGACTATATTTTTGGCCTGCAGGCCAAGGGGACCTATAACGGGCAGCCGCTCCAGGGCGACGGTAAAATCGGCGGCATGTTGGCGCTGCGCAGCGAGGGGGAGCCGTTCCCGCTGCAGGGGGACTTTCGCTCCGGCAATACCCGGGTCGCCTTTAGCGGCACGGTCAGCGATCCCCTCAATCTCGGGGGTGTGGATCTGCGTTTGAAGTTTTCCGGGGCCTCGCTGCGGGATCTGTACGAGCTGACCGGGGTGGTGCTGCCGGATACGCCGGCCTTCTCGACCGACGGCCATCTGCGCGCCACTTTTCAGGATCCGAAAGGCGCGCGTTTCGCCTATCGTGATTTTAACGGCCGTATTGGCGAGAGTGATATCCACGGTTCCTTGACCTACAGCACCGGCAAACCGCGACCGAAGCTGGAGGGCGATGTCGCTTCACGACAGCTACGGCTGGCGGATCTCGGCCCGCTCATTGGCGTGAATACAGGCACAAAAACCGCCGGAGGCGAGCAACGTAAAGGCGCAGCTTCAGCGCAGCCTGCGGGGAAAGTGTTACCGTACGATCGCTTTGATACCGATAAATGGCAGCTGATGGACGCCGATGTGCGCTTTAAAGGTGGGCGGATTGAGCACGGCGGCACTTTGCCGGTTAGCGACCTTTCCACCCATGTGATCCTGGAACGAGGTGACCTGCGCCTGCAGCCGCTGCGCTTTGGCCTGGCGAACGGCACAATTGCCGGCAGCCTCCATCTGCAGGGCAATAAGAAACCATTGCAGGGGGAAGCCAACCTGCAGGCGCGGCGTCTGAAGCTGAAGGCCCTGATGCCGAAAGTCGAAATGATGCAGAAGACGCTCGGGGAGATGAATGGCGACGTACAGCTGCGCGGGAGCGGCAATTCGGTGGCGGCGCTGCTGGGCAACAGCAACGGCAATCTGAAGCTGCTGATGAACGACGGTCTGATTAGCCGTAACCTGATGGAAATCCTCGGTCTGAACGTGGGTAACTATGTTATCGGGCAGATATTTGGCGATGATGAGGTCCGGGTGAACTGCGCGGCGGCAAATATCAATGTGACTAACGGCGTGGCGCGGCCGCAGATTTTTGCCTTTGATACCGAAAATGCGCTGATTAACGTGACCGGCACCGCCAGCTTTGCTTCGGAACAGCTCGACCTGACCATTGATCCGGAGAGTAAGGGATTGCGTATTATTACCCTACGCTCTCCGCTGTACGTGCGCGGGACCTTTCAATCGCCGAATGCCGGGGTGAAGGCCGGGCCGTTGATCGCGCGCGGCGCGGTAGCGGCGGCGCTGGCGACATTAGTCACGCCGGCGGCGGCCCTGCTGGCGCTGGTATCGCCTGCGGAAGGGGATGCCAATCAGTGCCGGGCGATTTTATCGCAGATGAAAAAGTAAACGAATGGAAGAAGCGTGCCCGGCGCGGCGCGCCGGGCAGTAAGGGATTACAGCGACTGATGGCGCGTTTCGTGGGTCAACAGCAGCGCAATCAGCGTCAGCCCGGCCATGGCCGCGAGATAGAGGCCGACCGCCATCAGGCCGTAGTTGCCCTGTAACCAGGCGGCAATATACGGTGCGACGGAGGCGCCGAGAATCGACGAAACGTTATACGAGAACGATGCGCCGGTGTAGCGCACTTCCGTCGGAAACAGCTCCGGCAGCAGCGCACCCATCGGGCCGAAGGTCAGCCCCATCAGGCTCAGGCCCAACAGCAGGAAGGCGAAGACCAGAATCGGCTGACCGGAGCCCAGCAGCGGTTTAAAGGCGAACAGCGCGAAGAGGATAATCATCGTGGTAATCACGATCATGCTCTTACGGCGACCAAACGCGTCGGCCAGCAGACCCGCCACCGGCACCATCACGCCGAAGCCAATGACCGCCATCATCAGCATCCACAGCACTTCGTTCCGCGGCAGGCCGAGACCCACCGGCGCGGCGCCGGTACTGAACGTCATGGAATAGACGGTCATGATATAGAACAGGGTATAGGTCGCCAGCATGATAAAGGTGCCGAGCACGGTGACGCGCACATGCTTCGTCAGCAGGGTCCCCAGCGGGATTTTGACCTGTTTCTTCGCGGCGGCGATTTTAGCGAACACCGGCGTCTCGTGCAGCGACACGCGCACATACAACCCGATAATCACCAGCACGGCGGAGAAGATAAACGGTACGCGCCAGCCCCATGCCATGAACTGCTGGTCGGTCAGCAGCCACGAGAGCAGCAGGAAGGTGCCGTTGGCGAAGAAGAAGCCGATAGGCGCGCCGAGCTGCGGGAAAGAGCCGTACAGCGCGCGCTTGCGCGGCGGGGCGTTTTCGGTCGCCAGCAGCGCCGCGCCGCCCCATTCACCGCCCAGCCCCAGCCCCTGGCCGAAGCGCGCCAGCGCCAGCAGCATCGGCGCCAGAATACCAATGCTCTCGTAACCGGGCAGCAGGCCGATCACCACCGTGGAGATGCCCATGGTCAGCAGCGAAGCGACCAGGGTGACCTTACGGCCGACGCGATCGCCGAAGTGGCCGAATAGCGCAGAGCCAATCGGACGGGCAATAAAGGCAATGGCAAACGTCGCCAGCGACTGTAGCGTAGCTGCGGCCGGGTCACCCTGCGGGAAGAAAATGTGCGGGAATACGATCACCGCGGCGGTGGCATAGATATAAAAGTCGAAGAACTCAATGGCGGTACCGATGAGGGAGGCGACGACGACTTTATTGCGTGAGTTAACCGGAGCGGTTTCCTGCTGCTTGTCGAGTGTGGTGGCTGTGGCTTGCATAGATCTTTCTTATTTTTAGCGAACGAAAGGTCATATAGCCACAGCAAAAGGGACATTTCAATCTGTAACAGGGGGCGTGAGTGGTGAAAAAATGGTCAAAAAGCGGATAATTTGCGTGCCGGAAAAATAACTTCTATGAAATGCTTCACACAAATAAAATAATAGTAGATAAAACCAGTTCCGCGTTAAATAAAAGTTACATGTTGGATTTATCTGCTGAAATGATGATTCGGGCTGAATTTTGTACCTTTCTTCAGCCCGATACGGCATCAATCGTGGGCTTTGCCCGGCATACGACGGTCATCCTTGTAGTCGGCCGTGGCGATCCACGCCGCGCAGAACAGCGTCAGGCGGGCGAAGAAATAGAAGAAGGCCATCAGGCCTAATACGGAGCCAAAGGCGGCGCCGGAAGGCGATTTCACCAGCGCGGGCAGGGTCCAGGTCATGATCATTTTTATGATTTCAAAACCGATAGCTGCAATCAGGGTACCGCGAATCAGCGCCTTACGCCGCGGACGGTGGCGCGGCAGGCGCCAGAAGATCCAGAAAAACAGCAAATAGTTGGCGAAGATGGAGATAGCAAGGCCGATCAGCCGCCAGGCCGGTTTCAACCACTCAATATTATCAAGATAGAGCGCGGAGATGATCATCTGCTGCGCGGAACCGGCGACCGAGGTTATCGATAACGTCACCACCAGCGCCACCAGCAGGCCGATCAACGAGATAAAATCACGGAAGTATTTCATCCAGATCTTTTCCTGGTCCTGCGGCGCTCGCTCCCAGACGTCGCGCGACTGGGCGCGAATCGCCTCCCGCAGGTTGCCCATCCAGTTAATACCGGAATAGAGCGCAACCAGCAGACCGACCAGGCCAACGGCGGTGCGTTGCTGGATGGCGGTATTAATGGTGTTTTTCAGCGTGGCGGCCAGCGTGGGGTCGCTGACATTAAGCAGGATTTTATCAAAAATGTCCTGCAGCAGCGTCGGGTGCCAGGCCAGCACAAAACCGGCGGCAGCGAAGGAGACCATCAGAATCGGGATCATCGACAGAAACGAAAAGTAGGTGATGGCCGCACCGAACTGGTTTCCCATCCTGTCGTTAAACCGTTCGGTTGCGCGCAGCAGGTGCGCAATAATCGGGTTCCTCTGAACTTTTTCTGCTGTTCCGGTGACGCTTTTTAACGCCTGATTCGCCTTCTGCGCCACGGCAGAGTCGTTGATGGCGGCCAGCGGGCTTTTACTTTTTTCCGGCGGCTGGCCCGGATCCTGGGTCGGGCGTTTCGCGTCGTTTTCCGATGTCATGAGTGATTTCTTCCTTTCTTTACAGCGAGATTCTTCAAAATTATATACGTAAAATCCTTCATAGACCTGCGAAGCGTCCGAACGACCGCCGGATAAAGGGCGGCGTCGCCTAATCGACGTACTCTTTCATCACGCTCCCCAGCCACTCCATAAACAGATGTACCCGACGGGAAAGGTTGCGTCGGTGCGGATAGATTAACGATACCGGCAGCGGTGCCGCGCGGTACTGCGGCAGGATGTCAATCAGCTTGCCGGTGCGCAGCGCTTCGCGGACGCCGGTACGCGGAACCTGGATAATCCCCAGCCCGGCCAGGCAGGCGGCCTGATAGGTTTCCGTGCTGTTAACGGTGAGCGTGCCGCCGGTCTTCACCCACTGGACAACGCCATCGCTCATCACCTCAAACCCCAGCGGGCGGGCGCCGGGGGTGCTGGCATAGTGAATAAGAGCGTGACCGGCCAGATCGTCGAGCGTGGTCGGGTAGCCGAAGCGTGATAAATACTGCGGGCTGGCGCAGTTAATTTGCGTCAGCTTACCCAGCGGACGGGCGATCAGGCCGGAGTCTTTCAGCGTGCCGACGCGCACCACGCAGTCAAATCCCTCGCGAATCACATCCACCAGCCGGTCGCTACTGCTCAGCTCCAGTTCAACGCCCGGGTACTGCTGCAAAAAAGCCGGCAGGCGTGGAATGATCAGTTTCCTGGCCAGTCCAACCGGCATATCCACCCGCAGGCGGCCGCTGATGGTGGCCGGATCGTGCTGAAACATGCCGTCCAGCTCATCGAGATTGCTGAGCAGGTCCCTGGCGCGTTCGTAATAGACCATCCCGTCCTGGGTGAGCTGAACCCGACGCGTGGTGCGGTGCAGCAGGCGCACCCCCAGATGGTTTTCCAGCGCCTGAATCTGGCGCGAGACACTCCCTTTAGGCAGGTTTAAGGTTTCGGCGGCGCGGGAAAAACTCTCCAGCTCCGCGACGCGGATGAACAGCTGCATTGCGTGAATTTTATCCATACCGAAACTCTATTGTTGTTAATTCTGGAACAGTAAAACGTAATTTAACGCATTTATTGTTTTACTGGCAGCTAATAAGCTCTTTAACCAGACAAACGCAACTGAGAAGGGGTTTTCTGATGGCACAACGTATCGCTTTAGTGACCGGCGGCAGCCGTGGACTGGGAAAAAATGCCGCGCTGAAGCTGGCAGAGAAGGGAACCGATATTATTCTCACCTGGCATAGCAACCCGCAGGCTGCCCAGGAAGTCGTGGATGAAATTGAGCAAAAAGGGGTGAAAGCTGCGGCATTGGCGTTGAACGTCGGTGATACGGCGAGCTTTGGCACTTTCGCTCAGAATGTGGCTCAGCTGCTGCAACAGCGCTGGCAGCGCGATACCTTTGATTATTTATTAAACAATGCCGGGATCGGTTTAAACGTCCCCTTTGCTGAGACCAGCGAAGCACAATTTGATGAGCTGATGAATATCCAGTTTAAGGGGCCGTTCTTCCTGACCCAGCGCCTGCTGCCACTTCTGGCGGATAAGGGACGTATCCTCAATGTATCGAGCGGGCTGGCCCGCTTCGCGCTGCCGGGCTATGCCGCCTATGCGGCGATGAAAGGGGCGATGGAAGTGCTGACCCGCTACCAGGCGAAGGAGCTGGGAGGGCGCGGGATTTCGGTCAACATTATCGCGCCAGGCGCGATAGAAACCGATTTTGGCGGTGGAATAGTGCGGGATAATGCTCAGGTTAATCAGCATATTGCGGCGCAAACGGCGCTGGGTCGGGTAGGGCTGCCAGATGACATCGGCGATGCAATCGCGGCATTGTTGAGCGATGACCTGAGATGGATGAACGCACAGCGCGTGGAAGTTTCCGGCGGCATGTTCCTGTAATCGTGACCGCCTCTCCGTCTGCGGAGAGGCGCAGCGTTCAGCTTATATTTTCAGCGTGTGATAATCGCGACGCAGCAGGCCAAACAGCCAGTCATTATGCCAGCGTCCGTTCAGCCAGTAGCATTCGCGCAGCTCACCCTCCTGCAGAAAGCCGGTTTTCTGCAGCAGATTTCGCGAGGCTATGTTGCCGGCGGTAACCGTGGCGGTCAGACGCCGTACGCCTCCGGCGCTGAAGGCAAAATCACAGAGCGCACGCAGGGATTCATAGCCATAGCCGCGCCCCTGCGCGGCCGGGGTAAATAAAAAGCCCACTTCAGCGCAACCGCCTTCATGATGCCGGTAGCCGGTCAGACCCAGCGGTATACGGGTCTCCCTGTCGCGCACCACCAGGCACAGCCACTGTTTTGCCCCTGGCGACCACGGTGAAATACGCGAATCGAAGGCCTCGCGTATTTCAGACAGCGGGCGTGAATCGGCTATATACAGCATCGCCTGCGGATCTCTCTGCAGAGCGAGAAAAAAAGACCAGTCCTCCTGCTTCAGCTGTGAACAGTGCAGCCGTGGCGTAAGCAATTCGGTCATGAAAACAATTCCTGCAAAGTGCGATGCTATGACCATAGCAGGACATGAATTGTCGGAACAGCACCTGGTTATAAGGGTTCTCCGTACAGCCCTATCAGCCGACGCGCCACGCCGTTCGTCCAGCCGAAGCCATCCTGTAACGGATATTCGCCGCCGCCGCCTTCGTGGGCAACGCCGCCGGCGATGTGGTACTTCTCAATCAGCTTATGGTGCTGCTTATAGAAATGGTTCACCGTTTGCAGCCAGCTGTGGGCAATTTCGTCGCCGAGCGGGTCCTGGCCGTACAGTTTAAATCCCTGTATCGCCATCCACTGTAGCGGCGCCCAGCCGTTGGGCTTATCCCACTGTTCGCCGCTGTCATATTCGGTGGCCATGATGCCGCCGGGAGTCAGCAGGCGGGCGCGGACCGCATCGGCGAGCCGCTCGGCCTGTTGGTGCGTAGCCATGCCGACATACAGCGCTACGATGCTGGCGGCGGAGAAGAGCGCCTGCTGTTCGCGTCGCCAGTCGTAATCCCGAAAACAGCCGCCCTCTTCATCCCATAAATAGCGGTTTACCGCGGACCGGCGATCGCTGGCTTTCTGGCGAAAAGCCGTTTCCGTTTCCCGGTCGCCTTTCAGGCCGGATAGATTGGCAATGGTGTTTTCCAGTTTGAATAAAAAGGCGTTTAAATCGATCGGAATAAACTGGGTCGTACGGATGCTTGCCAGCCGGGTGATATCGCGCAGCCAGCGGCTGGAATAGTCCCAGCCGGAGGCCGCCCCGGCGCGCAGGTCCCGGTAGACTTCGTTGGCCGGGCGGCCGGAGTGGCGCGCCGTTTCCACATCTTCCCGCCACGATTCATCCCGCGGGGTATCGCGGTCGTCCCAGTAGCGATTGAGTAACGATCCGTCCGGCATGCGCACCGTGTGGCGATAGGCCTGGTTCGGGATCAGCGATTCGGCGCCATCCATCCAGAACTGATACTCCAGTTTCAGATGGTCGAGATAGCGCCGCGCGCCGCGCACGCCATCCTCCTCAAACAGCTCAACCATCAGGGCAAACACCGGCGGCTGCGAGCGGCTGAGGTAGTAGGTACGGTTGCCGTTGGGGATATGACCGTAGGTTTCAATCATCCACGCGAAGTTGTCCGCCATACATTTCAGCAGGTCTTCGCGGCCGCTTTCCGCCAGCCCCAGCATAGTAAAGTAGGAGTCCCAGTAGTAGGTTTCGCTAAAGCGCCCGCCGGGCACGATATAAGACTGTGGTAGCGCCAGCAGCGATGACCAGGGAATATGATCCTGCGGCTCGCGGGTGAGAACGGGCCAGAGGTTATCGATATGCTCTTTCAGCGATCGCCGGGGATCGGACACGTAGTCGTCAGTGCGGTTGTCCGGCATCCAGAAGTGCTCTTCAACAAACTGGCGCAGGTCGAATCCAGGCTGGTGCTTCACCCGCCGGTAGTGGATCAAGATATCCAGCGGGTCTTGCTTTGGCGCGCAGTCGGGGAAGGTTTTGCTGTCGGCAAAGATGCGTGATTTCTGCACATGCGTAAAGAGTTCCAGATAGCGGTCGGCAGGCGTCAGGGCATCAGAGGCCGGCAGGCCTTCGATGATCTCCGGCTCCGGTTCGGCATCGAACATTTCATCCAGTTTTAACTCATACGGATCGGCTTCGTAGCACAGATCGCGCTCGATCTTCGGTTTATCGCCATTCTCGTTGCGTAATGTCTGGCTGGACATAGTGATACGGACCTCCGGATCGCGTCAGTTCAGGGCGCCGGGCCTCTCCCGGCCTGACTATTAAGCTTAGTCATTCGCTTCGGTGTCTGGAAATAAAAGTGTGCGTCAGGTCACGTTTTTTAGCGATGAGTTTAGGTAGAGACGTGGCTAATTTATTGATTTTTTTATATCAAATTGCTCCGGGTCGGAGGGGGAAATTCGGAGCAATCGTTTTGCAACAAAATCTAATTATGCCGGATAAAACGGGGCGTCACTCCCACGCCGCTTCCAGCATCTCCAGCAGCTGCTCGCTATCCAGCTGCACCGGATTCGCTTTCATGGATGAGGAGCTGCTGGCTGCCAGCGCAGCAGGCTCCAGGGCCTCGTGCGGTACGCCCAGTTCGCGCAGATTCCCCAGCCCGGCGCCGCGGCTCCATTCGCGCAGGCTATCCCAGGCCGTCTCCGGCTCGACGTCCAGCCCGTCGGCCAGCCACTGGCGGACTTCGTCAAAGCGTTCGCGGATAGCCCTGTTGCTGACCTGCGACTCATTGAGCGCCAGGCCGTAAGGCAGCAGGCTGCCGCAGAGTGCGCCGTGGGAAGCATGGCTCAGTCCCCCCAGCGGGCCGGCCAGCCCATGAATGACGCCAAGACCAGCATTCGCCAGCGCCAGGCCGCCGCACAGGCTGACCCAGGCCATCTCATCGCGGCTGTCCGGGCACTCTTTTTCCATCAGCGTGCGGAGCGCTTTGATTCCGCGCGGAATAGCGGCCCGGCACAGCGCATCGGTAAAAGGATTGGCGCGGGTACAGAGCCAGGGCTCAATGAGCTGGGTAATCGCGTCAAGGCCGGAGCCGAGCGTCACCGCGCGCGGGGCGTTATCGGTCAGCGCCGGGTCGACGATGGCCAGCTCCGGCAGCATCCGATCGTCGCGCAGGCTGACTTTTCGCCGCTGCTGAGGGACGTTAATCACCGCATTTTTCGTCACTTCTGCCCCGGTACCGGCGGTAGTCGGGATAGCGACAAACGGCAGCGGATGCCCTTCTAATACCCGGCCGTTGCCCACCACTTCCAGATACTCCATCACCGGGCCCGAGGCCGGCACCAGCGCAGCAATCGCTTTTCCTGCGTCGATAACCGCGCCGCCGCCGAGGCTGACCACCGCCCCGATGCCATTTTCCCGCGCCAGACGCACCCCCTGTTCAATATCTTCCAGCGTCGGCTCATGGGCTACGGATAGCGTCATCGCTTCAAGATGATGGGCGCGCAGCTCGGTGAGTAAAAAACCGGCCCGCTGCGCGCTGGCGCCGTGGACCAGCAGTACCTTCGCGGTACGCTGGGCCAGCCAGGGGGCAGCGCTACGGGCAAGGCCGCGGCCAAAACGGATATTGCCGGGCGTGAAAACAGTAAACGGAGTCAGCATGGCGGGTTCCCTGTGTCAGCAAAAAAGACTGAAATCAACTATACACATTATCCGGCAGGCTGCCTCTTTGTCGCCGGATAGAGTAGGGTGGAAGTCACGTTCCTTCGCTTAAGGATGTCACGATGCTAAAAATACTGGGCAAACGCTCATCAATTAACGTTCGTAAAGTGTTATGGACCTGCGATGAAGTCGGTCTGACCTATCAGCAGGAGGATTACGGCAGCGGTTTCCAGCCGGTCGATAGCGCCGAGTTTCGCGCCCTGAACCCAAACGGCCTGGTGCCGGTGCTGCTCGACGATGACTTCGTGCTATGGGAGTCAAACAGCATCTGCCGCTATTTGACGCGCAAAGCCGGACGTGAGGATCTGCTACCGGTGACACCTCAGGGCGCAGCGGATGTTGAGCGCTGGATGGACTGGCAGGCCACGGAGTTTAACAATGCCTGGCGCTATGCATTTATGGGTCTGGTGCGCAAAGACCCGCGTTTTCAGGATCCGGCGGCGATTAAGGAGAGCATCGCTACGTGGACCCGCTGTGTTCACATCGTTGAATCACAGCTGCAGCGCACCGGCGCATGGATCGCCGGCCCGCAGTTTACGCTGGCGGACATCGTACTGGGTCTGTCGGTACATCGCTGGAAAATGACCCCTTTTGCCCATCCGGAGCTGCCGGCGGTTGAGCGCTGGTATATGATGCTCAATCAGCGGCCGGCGTTTATGCGCCACGGCAATAACGGTACGGCGTGACGGTCGACTCCAGGAGTTAACGCCGCGGCCGGGTACTGCCCCTGATAATGAGCTTGCCTTTCAACACGTGCTGCACGGGGGCCGCCTCCGCACTATCCAACTGCGTCTTTAATACCGCGATCGCCGCTTCCACCATCTCCGAGAGCGGCTGCACCCAGGTGGTGAGATCGATCAGCGGCCAGCTGGCCATCGCGATATCGTCAAAGCCGACGACCGAAATATCGTGGCCGGCCCGCATACCCATTTCGCCCACCACGACGTTTAATGCCGCGATCGCCATCATGTCATTGGCGCAAAACAGCGCATCCGGCGGGTCTGGCAGGGCCATCAGCCTGCGGGTGGCGTTCATCGCTTCTTCAATCGACCACATCCCGCTATCGCGCAACGGGGGCCTGGCCCCGCGCGTATCCAGCCGGTGGCGAAAGCCGGTTTCCCGGTCGCGGCTGGTGGATGAGGTATCTCTCCCGGCAATAAACGCCAGCTGCCGGTGGCCGGCATCCAGCAGAAAATCGGCAATCGCCGCGCCGCCGGCGAGGTTGTCGCTGGTGACGCTGGAGACGGACTGGCTGTCATTTTTACGATTGAGCAGCAAAACCGGGAGCCCGAGGTGCTGGCACTCCTGGGCGAAGTGGGAAGAGAGGCTGCTGGAAACCAGCACCAGCGCTTCGACGCGATGGCGCAGGATCTCCTCCATGATCGGCGTGGTATCGTCATCGCGATACATGGAAAACAGCAGTACCCGATATCCCATCAGATTAAGCTTATGCGAAAGCTCATCGAGGACGGCCGAATAGAACGGATTGACCAGTCCAGGTACCACAATGCCTATCAGATTGGAGCGGCGGGTGATCAGCGATTGCGCGATAAAGCTCGGCCGATAGCCGAGCTCTGCGGCGACTTTGCGCACTTTCTCCCGGGTGGCGGGCGATATTTTCGCCCCGTCGGTAAAGGCTCTGGAAACTGCAGATTGCGAGACACCCGCCGCTTTCGCAACGTCATAACTTGTCACCGCTCGTTTGATTGAACCTGCCATTCCTTTGTCTCCCGCTAACGAATGCCTCGTCATTATGCGTGAATCTGCCCCGCTGTCACTCATTTTGCGATCTGCGTTGCATTCGAATGCATTGATCCTTTTCATCACATCTTATTCACGCCAGGATACAAATGAATTCGAATGCATTAGCATTTTATTAACATCATAGTGAGGCAAATTATGGCGACCTGGATCAAACGCGGGGCTGAATCTGAAGCGGTAAAAACGCACGATCGTTCCGTTCGTGAAGCGGTGGAAAAAATTCTGGCGGACATTGAAGCGCGCGGAGACGCCGCGGTACGCGAGCTGTCGATTAAGTTCGACAAGCTCGACAGAGAGGACTTCCGTCTCAGCCAGCAGGAGATTGACGACTGTTATGCCCAGCTCTCCGCACGCGATATTGCGGACATCCGTTTTGCCCAGGAGCAGGTGCGCAACTTTGCTCAGCATCAGCGTGACAGCATGAAAGATATTGAGGTGGAGACCTTACCGGGAGTCATTCTGGGCCATAAAAATATTCCGGTCAGCGCGGCGGGCTGCTACGTCCCGGGCGGCAAGTACCCGCTGCTGGCCTCGGCGCATATGTCGATCATTACGGCTAAAGTGGCCGGCGTGCCGCGCATCGTCACCTGCGCGCCGCCGTTTAACGGTAAACCGGCTCCGGCCATTGTGGTGGCGCAGCATATGGCGGGTGCGGATGAAATTTACTGTCTGGGCGGTATTCAGGCGGTGGCGGCGATGGCGGTCGGCACTGAGAGCATTGCTCCGGTCGATATGCTGGTGGGGCCGGGAAATGCGTTTGTTGCCGAAGCCAAGCGACAGCTGTTCGGCCGCGTCGGTATCGACCTGTTTGCCGGGCCAACCGAAACCCTGGTGATTGCCGATGAGAGCGTGGATGGCGAAATCTGCGCCACCGACCTGCTGGGCCAGGCCGAGCATGGCCTGGATTCACCGGCTATTCTGCTGACCACTTCCGGGAAGCTGGCGCGCGAAACCCTGGCGGAGATTGAGCGTTTGCTGGCGGTGCTGCCGACGGCGGAAATCGCTCGTCAATCGTGGGATAAATTTGGCGAGGTTATCGTCGCCCAGGACAAGGAAGAGATGTTGAAGATTGCCAATGAGCTGGCCTTCGAACATGTGCAGGTCATGACGGAAGATCCTGACTGGTTCCTCGCCAATATGCAGAACTTCGGCGCGCTGTTCCTTGGCCCGCGTACCAACGTGGCCTATGGCGATAAGGTTATCGGGACTAACCATACGCTGCCTACGCGCAAAGCGGCGCGCTATACCGGGGGGCTGTGGGTCGGCAAATTCATCAAAACCTGCACTTATCAAAAGGTACTGACCGATAGCGCTTCCGCGCAGATTGGCGAGTACTGCTCGCGTCTGTGCGCGCTGGAAGGGTTCTCCGGACACGGCGAGCAGGCCAACGTTCGCGTACGTCGCTATGGCCATAAAGATGTGCCTTACGCCGGTATCCCCGAGTGAGCATTCAGCACTGAAGCGGAGGGCAGGATAAGCCCCTCTGGATAACATCGGCCGCCATATAACTCGGAGAAAAGTGGCGGCCACGCTGATGGATAGCCCTATGGACGTATTGATTGCCTTACTGGCGTTAGGAGTATTGATGTTAGCCGCCTATCGTGGCTACAGCGTGATCCTCTTTGCCCCCCTGGCCGCACTTGGCGCCGTTTTGTTAACTCAACCGGCGGCGGTTGCGCCTGTTTTCAGCGATATCTTCATGGATAAGCTGGTTGGGTTTGTGAAGCTCTATTTCCCGGTGTTTTTGCTCGGGGCGGTTTTCGGCAAGCTGATTGAGTTTTCCGGCTTTTCCCGCTCGATTGTCAGCGCCGTGACCCGCTTAATGGGCCAGAACAAGGCGATGCCGGTGATTATCCTGGTGTGCGCTCTGCTGACCTACGGCGGCGTTTCGCTGTTTGTGGTGGTCTTCGCAGTCTATCCGTTTGCCGCTGAAATGTTCCGTCAGAGCCAGATCCCTAAACGCCTGATGCCGGCCACCATTGCGCTGGGGGCCTTTACCTTCACCATGGATGCCCTGCCGGGTTCGCCGCAGATCCAGAACATCATCCCGACCACCTTTTATGGCACCACCTCCTGGGCCGCGCCGTGGCTGGGGATTCTCGGATCGGCCTTCGTGGCGATCGGCGGCTGGCTCTATCTCGAAGCAATGCGGCGTAAAGCGCAGCGTAACGGGGAAGGTTATGGCACAAATTTAGTGAATGAGCCGGAAACCCCGGCGGACCTCAATTTGCCGCATCCGTTTATCGCGCTGTTGCCGCTGATGGTGGTCGGTATCGCCAACCTGATTTTTACCTGGCTTATTCCTCTGACCTACGGCGGCCATTTCCTGATTGACCTGCCGGGGCTGAAAGCGCCGCTGACAAGCGATGTCAAAAAGATGGTCGCCATCTGGGCCGTCATGGCGGCGCTGTTGTGCGGTATTGTCACCATCTTTTTGTTTGCCTGGCGCAGCCTGAAAGGCAAGCTGGCGGATGGCAGTAAGGTGGCGGTCGGCGGCGCGATGCTCGCGTCGTTGAATACCGCATCGGAGTACGGTTTTGGCGGCGTCATCGCTGCGCTGCCGGGGTTTGTCCAGGTGGCCGATGCGCTGAAAGCTATCCCTAACCCGCTCATTAATCAGGCGATCACCATCAATATTCTCTCCGGGATCACCGGCTCGTCCTCGGGCGGCATGAGTATTGCGCTGGCGGCGATGGCCGATCGCTTTATTGAGGCGGCCCATGCGGCGGGGATCCCGCTGGAGGTGATGCACCGCGTCGCGTCGATGGCGGCGGGGGGAATGGATACGCTGCCGCACAACGGGGCGATCATCACGCTGCTGGCGGTGACGGGGTTAACTCATCGTCAGGCCTATAAACCGATACTCGGGATTACGCTGTTTAAGATTCTCGGGGCGTTTTTCATTATTGGCGTTTATTACGCGACGGGACTGGTGTAACGAGACCAATCAGAGCAGACCGTCTGGCAGCGTGTCAGACGGTCGTTCAGACGTTTTTCAGCCTGTTCGCTTTGCAATGACCGTTGACTGTCGTTACGATCTCTGACTCTTTATTCTCCCCTTGATTTCAGTACGGCAGGAAGGTGTGGTTTGAACAGGCAGTTGAGCCCTGTGCTATTGGCGTCGCTGCTGCTTGTAGGATGCTCCGGAACGCTTTCACAAATGAGCGTCCCCTCAGATGAAACCAGCCTGGTCGGGCAAAATAGCCATGTTCTGCCCATCGATGCGTTCGTCAGCCGCTATATGCAACGCAAGCAGGTCAGCGGCGTGGTGGTGGCGATCATTCATCACAACGGTCCGGCGGAGTTCCACTGCTATGGTGTGACCGATGCCAAAAACCGTTATCCCATTACCCCGGATACGCTCTTTGCACTGGGTTCGCTGAGTAAAGGCACCACCGCCGAGGTGATAACCCTGCTGGTCAACGAGGGGCGACTGCACTGGGACGATACGCTACTGACGTTGTTACCGCCGGGTACGCCGCTGAGTGATGACGCGAAAAAAATCACCTTGTTGCAGCTGGTGACGCACACTTCAGGCCTGCCGCGCCAGCCGATGAACCTGCTGTCGCTTGAGCATTTGCTGGTTTATCTGAGTGATGGCGAAAATTTCTATCACGAACTGGATAATGAGCGGGTACTGAGTTACCTGAGCACCTTTAACGCGCCGCTGAGCCATGAGCCGGAATACTCCAATCTGGGCTACGCAATTCTGGGTTATATCCTTACCTATCAGACCGGCGAATCCGTTGCGGCGCTGGCCTCAAGGATGATTTTCCAGCCGCTGGCGATGAGAAATAGCAGCTATCTTCCGCAGACCCTGCGCGAATATCCCCGGCGGGCCCTCGGCCATGCCGGCGACCAGCCGAAGTTTAAACCTCGCGGCGCGCTTACGCCGGACTGGCAGTTCAGCAACAATATGGTCGGAGCGGCGAACCTGTACAGCGATGCTCGCGATCTGATCGAATACGCCCGCGCCCATTTTTCTCCGACCCAACATGCCGCGCTGGATAAGGCTTTTGCCGACGTCAGCGTTGATTACTATCCGCGGGAAAAAGAGGCGGCCAATATCGCCTGGGTGACCGATACCCTCGCTGGGCAAAGAATCACCTATCAGGTGGGTTATATCGGTGGCTATTCCAGCTATATCGGTTTTGATAAGGCTAATCAGAATGCGGTGGTGGTGCTGCAAAACAGCTTTAACTGGAGTAACTACATCGGCCACGCTATTTTGCAAAATCGGCTATCAGCACCGTCGGTAAGTCCCCCTCTGTCTGGCGAACAGGTCAACCCCTGTAGCGGATATGACAGCGTATACCAACGTCCCCCGTTGTCTGAGCGGTCCTCACACCTGTAGGCGCGTCCCGTCACTCTCCTGAAGACTGAGTAAATGGATTTCTATCTACATGATAAATAATGTTTTTATTTTTACTCTGTCTTCTTGAATATCTTTTGTGTGATGCATAGCACAAAAAAAAGCCAGCGCTATTGAAGCAAGTTCGTACCAGGTATAGCTTTAAATCACTTGAACATGGTTGTACATAGACAACCATGACTGACAGTAGATATGTTACACGCAAATCTCTCACCGGGACCCGAGGTGTTTTTATGTCCATTGCAACCAGTCTTGATAACGATTTTATATTGCTAAACCACCCTGGGGGTGAGCGTGAAACGTTGTTTGGCGAGGTAGGCAACCTGCTCTATAGGCATGGCTTTGTCGAAAGTACTTATCTTTCTGCCTTAATCAGCAGGGAAGAAAATAATCCGACGGCGATGCAACTGGAGAGAATTGGTGTCGCGATTCCTCATGTGGATGTTGAGCATATTAAAGAGGAAAAACTGGTTGTAGTGACCTGCCCGGAAGGGATTGAATTTAAGCAGGCAGAAGATCCCGATGAAGTTATGTCGGTACAGGTTATATTTTTCCTGCTGTTAAAAGAAAAAGATGCGCATATTGATTTTCTCATGAAAATGATCGGCTTGTTCAGACAAACTGACAAGATGGATGCGATTTTAAAAGCCAGTTCACCTTCAGTGGTGAAGACACTCCTCGAAGAAGTCATTAATTAAAATAGCAACTACACCTGATAAATGTACCCGGAGATTACGATGAACAAGAAAATTATTTTTGCATGTACCAGTGGTATCGCTACTTCCGCCGTAGCAACAGAGAAAGTTGTTCAGTATTGTAAAAGCCAAGGTATTAATGTTGACCCCATTCAGTCAAATATCGGAACTATTGGTAAACAGGACGGTATGGCTGATTTAATTATTGTTACTTCAGCGGTAAAAACCGAACTGACCACCCCGGTTTTGAATGGCCTTCCACTTCTGACCGGTTTTGGTGAAGAAGAGTTACTGGAAAAAATCGTAGCCATCCTTAAAAAATAAAGGTGAGCATGATGGATAAAGTATTTTCCGCAGTCCAGTTTATTCTGGGGCTCGGTCCGACGATCATGTTGCCGATAATTATTTTTATTATGGCAATGTGCCTGCAGACCGGTTTTAGCCGGGCATTACGCTCGGCCCTGACAATCGGTATGGGCTTCATCGGCATCTTCCTGGTCTTTGGTTTACTGGTCGATAGCCTTGGCCCGGCGGCGAAAGAGATGGTTAGCCACACCGGCATTGATTTACCGGTCGTCGATCTGGGCTGGACACCGCTTGCGGCTATTGCCTGGGCTTCACAGGTCGCGCCGTTTGTCGTGCCGATGACCATCGGTATCAACGTACTTATGTTAACCCTGAACTGGACTAAAACGGTCGATATTGATGTCTGGAATTTCTGGCACTTCTCTATGGTCGGCGCCATGGTATATGGAGTTACCGGCAGCTTCTTCTTCGGGTTACTGATTGCCGGCGTGACGGCGGCTATCACCTTTGTGATGGCGGACTGGTGCGCGCCGATGATCCAGAAATACTTCAATCTACCTGGGATTTCACTGCCCACATTGTCGTCCGTCATCTTCTTCCCGATCGGCGTGCTGGGAAATATGGTGCTTGATAAAATCCCTGGTATTAACAAGCTGAATGCTGATCCGGAACAGATCCAGAAACGATTTGGTGTTTTCGGCGAGCCGATGATGTTAGGGGTGATTCTGGGGGCAGGTATTGGTCTGCTGGCAGAATACGACCTGAAAGGTGTGTTGAACCTGGCTATGAGCCTTGGGGCAGTCATGCTGATTATGCCGCGGATGGTAAAACTGTTGATGGAAGGGCTGTTGCCATTATCAGATGCCGTCAGAAGTTTCCTGCGTAAGCGTTATCCAGACCGTCACGATCTTTATATTGGTCTCGACATTGCGGTCGCCGTGGGTCACCCATCCGTACTGTCGACCGCTCTGTTACTGATTCCGGTTGGGGTGCTCCTTGCCGTTATTCTGCCAGGCAACAGACTGTTACCGTTGGGCGATCTGGCTAATATTTGGGTACCAATATCGATGGTTGTACTGGCCTGTCGTGGGAATATTGTCAGAGCATTTATTATCGGTATTCCTTGTCTTGCTGTGAACCTGTATGTGGCATCAGCGGCGGCGCCGATTCTGACTAAAATTGCCCGAGATATGAATTTCCCCATCAAAACCGATGGTGAAATATCAAGTCTGCTTGATGGCGGTAACCCTTATCGGTTCTGGGCGGTGAAAGTCTTTGAAGGTAATGGAATTGCTTTGGCTCTTATCCCGGTCATATTCCTGTTATGTCTGTGGCTCTATCGTGTAACGAAAAAACAGCTTCAGGCAGAAGAGGCGGCTGAAAATACAGAAGTCTCGACGAGTGATATTCCGCTAGCGAAATAATCCTGCTGATTCTGAGGCAGAGATGTTCTGCCTCAGAATAAAAACAAACTATGTCCCTTGCAAAAAGAAGGGGAGAGTAATGTATACGATCGGAATCGATGTTGGTACGACAAATTGTAAGGTGTGTTTGTTTCAGGTTCCTTCGCTTGATTTAATTGAACAGTATAGTTTCAGGACCGCCAAACTTATTGATGGCGATAATACCGATTTTGACGTCCGCCTGATATGGGAGGGTATTGTCCATGGCCTGAAAACGATAACTGGTAATCGACCCGATGTGACAGATATCCGCGCCGTTGCTGTTGCCAGCGTTGGGGAAGCCGGCGTGTTGCTCGATGAGTATGATAATATTATTGGGCCATCTTTAACCTGGTATGATACCCGGCCAAAACGGCAGCTGGAGAGTATTATTTCGGCTGTGGATGTTGAAAGTATATATGAAATAACCGGTATCCCGGCGCATTCAAATTACAGTATTAATAAAATTAGATGGTTGCATGACAATATTAAAAATGCCGCAGATGGAACAAAGTGGCTGTGTCTTGCCGAATATATTGCCTTTAAATTGTCAGGCATAAAACGCTCGGAGTACTCCCTGGCCTCGCGGACCATGGCATTGAATATCACGGAGAGAGGTTGGGACGAAACGATGCTGGCCGCGGCCAAACTTTCCCCATCCCTGTTTAGCCCGCTGGTTCATGCCGGAACGTCGATAGGCCATATCACCCCAGAGGTTGCCGGCCTCACCGGGCTGGCGGACGATGTGCAGGTTGCCATTGCCGGGCATGATCATATGTGTGGTTCTGTCGCCGTCGGCTTGAATAACGAAAACCAAATATTGAATTCTACCGGCACCACGGAAGGATTGTTGGTGGTGACCGAGGCCGTCAACAACAGCAGAAGCTTTTTCCGTGCCAGGGTCTCTAACGGGGTCCATGTTTTGCCGGGGCTTCATTCACTGTATGCTTCGCTGCCTTCGGCTGGCTACGCCATTGAATGGTTCAGAAACCTGTTTGAACTCGATATGCCTGCTTTTCTGCGCATGGTGGATACGCTGAGAAATGAAAAAGATCGGGTTGTTGCAGGCTCACTGGACGGCATTTTTATTCCTCATTTGCGGGGTAGCGGGCCGCCGGACAGGAATACCTGGTCCAGGGCGTTGATTTATGGACTTGATGATAAATCCCGGCCTGAAGATGTTCTGCGCTTCGTTTTCCAGGGCTTGTGTTTTGAACTGAAAAATCTTCTCGATTTGTATGAAACCCTGACAGGGCGCCACTACCCGGTCGTCAACGTCATTGGTGCGGCGTGTAAAAACCCCTACTGGCTACAGCTGAAAGCAAACATTCTGAACAGGGAAATTGTCGCCTGTAATGTCGATGAGGCCGTGAGCAAAGGGGCGGCAATGCTGGCGGCAAAAGCCGTCGGAGTGGATATGGATAACTGTGCCCTCACCGCGCCGGCAGAGCTGAAAAATTATCGGCCAGAGCCTGAGGTTGTCGCACATTATCAGCAAATTTTTAGCCAGGTGTATAAACCGCTTTATGAATCCAAGATGCGTGCTGAGCATCTTTGTTATGGAGTTAGCCAATGAAAGCCAGCGTCTACTACAGCAAAAATGATATTCGTTATGAAGATATCGCGGTGCCTGAAATAGGCGATGGCGATATGCTCATTAAAATGCACTCCTGCGGTCTGTGCGGCACTGATATTCATAAGGCGCAGCACCAGACCGTAACGGGGCCTGTTATTCTCGGCCATGAAGTCTCTGGCGAAGTTGTGAAGGTCGGGAAAAACGTGACCCGCTACCGCGTGGGCGAACGCGTGGTAACCGCTATTCACGTTCCTTGTTTTAACTGCCACTACTGCGACAGAGGATATTTTACCCTCTGCGATCAATTTAAAAAAACCAATCTTGAGCCCGGTGGTTTCAGTGAGTTCATTCGTATCCCTCAGCTACACGTTGAGCATCTGACGCATCGAATTGTGGAGCAACTCGACTGGGATCGTGCGGCGATGATCGAACCGGTGGCCTGTTGTTTACATGGTCTGAAATTAGCAAATATCCATGCAAAAGATACGGTGCTGGTATTGGGTTCCGGCACCATTGGCCTGGTCAGCGCACAGCTTGCCGCGCTGAAGGGGGCATCAACCGTCATCGTTTCCGACCTTTCGCGCTTCAAACGTGAACTGGCGTTGAAAATCGGCGTAACCCATGCGATCGACCCGGCGAATGAAGATCTTGAAACGCGGGTAGCTGAAATAACCGATTGGAAAGGGCCCGACGTGGTGATTATTGCGGCCGGCGTGTCGTCATTAGTTTCTCAGGCGGTGAACGTGGTGCGGCGGGGAGGTCGGGTCGTTGTATTCTCGCCATTTGATAAAAACCCGGTGGTGGAAATTGATGCCGGACGCCTGTTCCGGGATGAAATATCCATCGTTGGCACATACTCCCTCACCCCTTACGACATGAAAGAAGCGATTGAGATCGTTGAAAAAGACAAAATCAATACCAGAGAGATGATCACGCATACCTGGCCTCTTTCTCGTCTTGAAGAAGCAATTGAGTTTGCGGCAAATCCTGAAAACGACGTACTGAAAATAATTATTAAATCTGAGGGTTAAGCGGGGGAGCCCCTTCCCGCTCAACGGTCGGGAGGGGGCCGATATGCCACGTAACGCTTTGTTACAGGGAGAACAGGGGGTTGGGCTGAAACTGTGAAGTTGATCATATAGTTAGATTTTTAAAAAACTCTGTATTATCGTAACTTGTTCATACTTGTATACAGATGATCTACACAGGAGAAGCACAACATGAGCACCATACTGAAAGATTCAGAAATTCCGTTGTATATGCAGGTTTCTGAATGGATCCGTGAAAACATCTATAAAGGGGAGCTGGGCAAAGGCGATCGTATTCCTTCTGAGAATCAGATTATGGAAATACTGCAGGTCAGCCGGGGCACCGTAAAGAAAGCGGTCACCATGCTGGTCAATGAAGGTTTGCTGGTCCAGGTTCAGGGGAAGGGGACATTTGTAAAAAAAGAAAATATTTCTTATGCCCTTGGCGAAGGTTTATTGTCTTTTGCTGAATCACTTGAAAGTCAGCATTTGTCATTTACTACTGAAGTTATTACTTCATATATTGAGAAAGCGTCGAAAAGTGTTGCCGAGAAATTAAGAATTGAGCCTGGCGCGCCTATTCTTTACCTTAAACGTGTACGTAGCGTGGAAGGTGAGAGAGTGATGCTGATTGAAAACAGAATCAACATTGCACTCTGCCCTGGAATTACTGATGTTGACTTTAATAAACAAAATTTGTTTCCAACGGTTGAAGAGTTATCTGGTCAAAAAATTGTCTATTCGGAAAGCCGTTATGCAGCAAAAATTGTTGGTAGCGAACGTGGTCATTATTTAGAAGTCAATGAAGATGCCCCCGTTTTGCACCTCGAACAACTTGTTTTCCTTGAAAACAAAATGCCATTTGATTTAGGAAACGTCTGGTTAAAATCAGATAAATATTATTTAGGTACTATTCTTCAACGAAGATAGAGGATAATGCTATGCCATTAGTTAACGGTAAAATCTTGCTGGATCGTATCCGCGAGAAACGTGTACTTGCCGGTGCATTCAATACCACGAATCTGGAAACCACCATCTCGATTCTCAATGCTATTGAGCGCTCAGGGTTACCAAACTTCATCCAGATTGCACCGACCAATGCGCAATTATCAGGCTATGACTATATTTATGAAATCGTTAAACGTCATGCTGATAAAATGGATGTGCCGGTTAGCCTGCACCTCGATCATGGTAAAACTTTTGATGATGTCAAACAGGCCGTACGGGCGGGTTTTACCTCCGTTATGATTGATGGCGCAGCATTTTCCTTCGAAGAAAACATTGCGTTCACCGCCGCTGCCGTTGATTTCTGTAAATCATATGGCGTTCCGGTTGAGGCTGAGCTGGGGGCGATTTTAGGTAAAGAAGACGATCATGTCAGCGAAGCCGACTGCAAAACGGAACCAGAAAAGGTACGGACATTTGTTGAACAGACCGGCTGCGATATGCTGGCTATCTCCATTGGCAACGTCCACGGTCTTGATGATGTCCCGCGTATTGATATTCCGCTGCTGCAGAGAATTGCTGAAGTCTCGCCGGTCCCTCTGGTCATTCACGGCGGTTCAGGAATTGACGAAGATATCCTGCGTAGTTTTGTGAACTATAACGTGGTCAAGGTGAATATTGCCAGCGATTTACGTAAAGCCTTTATTACCTCCGTTGGCAAAGCTTATCAACAGAACAATAACGAAGCCAATCTGGCACGAGTTATGGCATCGGCAAAACAAGCCGTTGAAGATGATGTCTACTCTAAGATTCTTATGATGAATAAAGGGCATCAGTTTCTACGCCAGGCATCCTGAAAATTATTAGAGCTAAGTGAATTATGATTAGACAAAGCGTCAGAGTCGTCAACAGTACCGGACTTCACGCCAGGCCAGCGGCCACTCTTGCCCGGATCGTGAAGAAATATACCTCATCATTAACGCTGGTCAATGAAGGGCGAGAGATTCAGATAAAAGGCATGATGAGTATTCTTGGTGCTGGCGTAAAGGGTAATACCATGATTGATATTATCTGTAATGGCGAGGATGAACATGAATTAATGAGTGAATTAAAAACTGCTTTCGCTGCGGGCTTTGGCGAAAAAGAGTAATTCACGAAATAAATTATGCCCCTGTATTTTGGGTGAGATTCACATCAGCAACAGAGGCTCGCTTATGCAGCCTCAACGGCTTTCTGTTGTCGTTTCTCACCCAATGGCTCACTCGCTTTATGACTCTCATTCACTTTTTATCCGGGAGTGATGATATGAAAGCATTAAATCTTTATTCGCGACAGGATGTGAGATATGAAGAGACGATCCAACCCGACATTGAAAATGATGACGATGTTTTAATTAAGGTCCAGGTTGCGGGCATCTGTGGCTCCGATATTTCTCGTTTTGGCAAACTGGGATCTTATAACCCTGGGCTGACCTGGGGGCACGAATTTTCTGGTGAAGTGGTGAAAACCGGTCCTGCTGTGAAGGAAGTGAAAAATGGCGATCGCGTGACGGCCTGTAATTGCTTCCCCTGTTTTCGATGCAAATATTGCCAACAAGGGCGCTATTCGCAGTGCATCGATCTCAACGTTCTCGGGGGACATAAAAACGGCGCTTTTGCTGAATATATTGTGGTGCCGTCGCGTAATGTTTTACTTCTGCCTGCGACCATGGATTTTGCGACGGCAAGCTTTATTGAACCTTCCAGCGTAGTGGTACACGCTCTACGCCAGGTCGATATGAAAGTTGGCTGCCGGGTGGCGGTGGTTGGCTGCGGTACCATCGGGCTGCTGGCAGTACAGTGGGCCCAGGTCTGTGGTGCCGGGGAAGTATTTGCTTTTGATACCGATCGAAAGAAGCTCGATATCGCCAAAGAGACCGGGGCCAGAGATGTTTTCTCGGTCGAGGATGAAGGCTATCTGTCCCGTTTTCATGAGCTCACAGAAAGCTCCGGCGTAGATATCGTTATTGAGTCTTCAGGGCATCCCGCGGGGATTGCCAGCGCAATGCTTCTGGCGGCGAAAGGTGGGGCCGTGGTCCTCCTGGGTATTCCTTATGGCGACGTCGCTTTCCCCCGGCTTAACTTTGAGAAAATCATCCGCAATGAAATTAAAGTGCTGGGTTCGTGGAATTCTATTTCAGCGCCTTTTCCAGGCCCGGAGTGGGAAACATCGATTAAGTACCTCAGTTCCGGCGTCATTGATGTTCAGCCTTTAATCACTAAACGCGTCGCGCTTAAAGATGTTCCGGCTATTTTTCCCGGGTTATATCAGCGGGAAACGTTTTTTGTAAAAGTCCTGATTGAGATAGGCGATAGCGCCTGAAGGTATCACGCAATGAGGTTTAAAAGCCCCGTGAGAACACGGGGCTGAGAGGATTAACGCATGGTTACGAACTCTTCCGCGGCCGTCGGGTGAATCGCCACGGTATTGTCGAAGTCCTTCTTGGTGGCGCCCATTTTCAGCGCCACCGCAAAGCCCTGCAGCATTTCATCCATGCCGAAGCCGATACCGTGAATGCCGACAATCTTCTCTTCCGGGCCGACGCATACCAGCTTCATGCGGCACGGCTGGCGGTGCGAGGTCACGGCGGTATACATGGCGGTGAAAGCGGATTTATAGACCTTCACGGCGTCATCGCCATACTGCTCGCGCGCCTGCGGCTCGGTTAAACCGACGGTGCCGATCGGCGGATGGCTGAAGACTACGGTCGGGATATTGCTGTAATCCAGATGCTCTTCCGGCTTGTTGTTGAACAGGCGTTCAGACAGACGACGACCCGCCGCTACCGCCACCGGCGTCAGCTCCACCGCCCCGGTGTTATCGCCCACGGCATAGATCCCCGGCACGTTGGTGTTCTGGAATTTATCCACCACGATATAGCCTTGGTCGTTGGTTTTTACGCCAGCGGCTGCGAGGTTGAAATTATCGGTCTCCGGCTCACGCCCAATGGCCCAGATCAGGCAATCCACGGTCTGACTCCGGCCATCTTCCAGCTGAAGCGTCAGGCTGCCGTCCGAGTTTTTCACTACCGCTTGCGGAATGGCGTGAGTGTGCAGCTGCGGCCCTTCGCTGTTCATCACTTCGACCAGGGTATCGACGATCAGCGGATCGAAGCTGCGCAGCGGCGCATGTTTACGCACGAACAGGTGCGTTTCGGCGCCGAGGCCGTTAATGACGCCAGCCAGCTCAACGGCAATATAGCCTGCGCCCACCACGGCGACGCGCTTCGGCAGGGCCGGCAGCTCGAAGAAGCCGTTAGAGTCGATGCCGTACTCAACGCCCGGAATAGACGGATGGCTCGGACGGCCGCCGGTGGCGATCAGGATATGATCGGCGGTGATCGTTTCGCCATTCACTTCCACGGTTTTGGCATCCACAAAACGGGCGAAGCCTTTGATGACATCAACCTTGTTTTTGCCTAACACGTTGTCGTAGGAGGTGTGGATACGGTCGATATACGCGCTGCGGCTGGCCACCAGTTTGTCCCAGTCGAAGTGGTTAATCGTGGTATCGAAACCGTAGTCCGGGCCATACAGATGAATCGCTTCGCGAATCTGCGCCGCATGCCACATGATTTTCTTCGGTACGCAGCCGACGTTGACGCAGGTGCCGCCCAGATCTTTAGCTTCAATCAGCGCGCACTTCTGGCCATACATTGCCGCACGGTTGATGGAGGCGATGCCGCCACTGCCGCCGCCGATAGCGATGTAATCATAATGTTTGCTCATAGCCTGTATCCTTAGAAGACCTATCCTGGTAGGCCCTTAATCGTTGAATGACCGCGATTGTAGCGCGAGGCGTAAAAGGTTCCACCGATGGCTGTGATTACTCCGGTACGATCCAGCCAACGGTGGCATGTCCGATGCCGGTCGGCGAGAGTTTCTTATGCAACCACGGCAGGACGTTGTTCATCTGCTGTTCCAGCTTCCACGGTGGGTTAATGACGATCATCCCGGAAGCGGTCATGCCGCGCTGGTCGCTGTCAGGACGCACGGCAAGTTCAATCTGCATGATTTTGCGAATGCCGGTCGCTTCCAGATCTTTGATCATGCGCTTAATCTGCGCGCGCAGCACCACCGGATACCACAGCGCATAGGTGCCGGTGGCAAAGCGTTTGTAGCCTTCGTGGATGCCGGCCACGACCGCCTGGTAGTCGCTTTTAATCTCGTACGGCGGATCGATAAGAATCAGGCCGCGACGGGACACCGGCGGCAGCTTCGCTTTCAGCTGCAGGTAGCCATCGGCTTTTTCCACGCGGGCACGGGCATCTTTTTGAAATTCCGAACGCAGCAGCGGAAAATCGCTCGGGTGCAGTTCGGTCATTTGCAGGCTGTCCTGCTCGCGCAGCAGCTGGCGGGCGATCAGCGGAGAACCCGGGTAGTAGCGCAGCTGGCCGCTACGGTTGAAATGCTGGATGACGGAAATGTAGGCTTCCATCTCGGCTGGCAGGTCGTCCTGCTGCCAGATACGGGAAATGCCTTCCAGGTATTCACCCGTACGTTCGGCGTGCTCGCCGCTCAGCTGATAGCGGCCCGCGCCGGCGTGAGTGTCCAGATAGAGAAACGGTTTTTCTTTCTCTTTCAGCGATTCAATGATCAGACTCTGAACGGTGTGTTTAAGGACGTCGGCGTGGTTGCCTGCGTGAAAGCTGTGGCGATAACTGAGCATGGATGCAGAGATTCCGGGAATTAAACAAGATGACCGATAGTTTACCGCAGATCCGTACAGATTACCGCTGTAGCGCCGCGCTGTTTCAATGGGGTCAAAAGCGTTGCAAAACATGACTGCGTCATAAAAATGTCAAATATCAGCGCTAGCGTCGCGTGAAGGCAAGGTAATTGTTTGAATAAAAGGAAAAATAATGAAATTGCAAATCACACTCCTGACCTCAGCGTTGATCCTGGCGCTGCCGGCCCTGGCGAAAGAGGTTCCGCTGAACCAGGCGGCAGCGATCGCCGGTAGCGTGACGCCAGCGGCGGCCAGCCCGGCGTTTGACGATCTTGAAGGTCAGACGCTGGCGCAGCTGCGCGCTGCGCTGAAGGGCGATGCCGCCACGCTCACCCGCGGTCAGCTCGCGCACGCAAAACAGAATAAAACCCAGGCGGATAAGGCCTGGCTGAAGGCCAGCGGCTACGATTTCCAGGAGAAAGCGAATCAGCAGGCGGGTATCGCGCTGCTTGCCGCCTTCAGCACGCTCCCGGATTCGGTGGTGAAGGATAACCTGGCTACGGTGACCGCAATTAATCGCGATGCGACGCAGGCGACCCGCCATCAGGCGCTGGCGGATGCGGAAGGGATTAGCTATCTCTATTTCCTCAGCGATGCGCTGGGTCCGCGGCTCGGCAAAGCCTTCCTCACGGCCTACGACAAAGGTGAGCTGGGTAAAGCGGCGGCGCTGATTAAGGCCAGTGAAGTCAGTACGGGGGCGGCGAAAAAGCATTATAACAATCCGCGCCCGTTCCTGATCCAGGGCAATACCATTCATCTGGTGCCGGACGATGTGGTGATAAAGGACAACCAGCCTTACACCGCCGACGGAGGTTCCTTCCCCAGCGGACACACCAACACCGGCTACACCGATGCGCTGCTGATGGCGGAAATGATCCCGGAGCGCTTTGATGCGCTGGTGACCCGCGGCGCGCGCTACGGCTATTCCCGCATCGTGCTTGGCGTACATTACCCGCTGGATGTGATGGGTTCGCGGATGGTGGCGCAGCGTAATGTCGCGCATTACCTCAACGACGCGAAGTATCGTGCGCTGTTCAATGAAGCGCGCGATCAGCTGCGGACGGCGCTGGAAAAAGAGTGCGCGACCTCACTGGCCGAGTGCGCGAAGCCGGCCGGAAAAGATGACCCGTACCGCGACCCGGCGATGAACGCATTTTACGCGTTCACCATGACCTACAACCTGCCGCAGCAGAAGGGGGAGAAATCAGCTCTGACGGTGCCGGAAGGCGCAGAGGTTCTGCTGGAGACCGCGCTGCCGCATCTGTCCGCCGCCCAGCGCCGGGCGCTGATGGTGAAAACCGCGCTTCCGGCGGGTTATCCGCTGTCGGGCGAGACCGCCGACCAGCAGTTCTGGCAGCGGGTGAATCTGCCGGCGGCATATCAGATGGCGCAGAAAGCACATTAATCCAGCTTCCCGGTTTGCAGGATGACAATGTCCCCGGCCCATATAGCCGGGGAAAACCGGCGCGAGTCAGACCAGCACTGTTTTGCTTGTCATTTTGAAGCGGGGCGACGCCCGCAACGATTTATGTTTGAATGCCCCCTGGCGGCCCGAATGGGGAGCGAAGCGAAGCAAATCAACTCTTCACCTGCTACGTGTCCGCTCCGGTTGCTCCGCGCTGGCCGGGTGCAAACTGCCTGCGCCAATAATGCCGACTTATTGCAGCAATACCCGGCGCCTGGCACGGTGTGACATTGAAATTCCCGTCACGATCCCCCATTCTAGATCTCATGCTAAAGCGCCGGAACGCGCGCTTCATTCACCCTTTTCAACAGGACTGCGCATATGACCAATCCATTATTGACGCCTTTTTCATTGCCGCCTTTTTCTGCGATCAAGCCGGAACACGTCGTCCCTGCGGTGACCAAAGCGCTGGCCGACTGTCGGGCCGCGGTAGAAAGCGTGGTCGCGCAAGGCGCGCCATACAGCTGGGAAACGCTCTGCCAGCCGCTGGCTGAAGTGGATGATGTGCTGGGACGCATCTTCTCGCCGGTCAGCCATCTGAACTCGGTCAAGAACAGCCCTGAGCTGCGTGAAGCCTATGAACAAACGCTGCCGCTGTTGTCGGAATACAGCACCTGGGTAGGTCAACATGAAGGGTTGTATCAAGCGTATCGCGATCTGCGTGACGGCGACCATTACGCCACGCTGAATACCGCGCAGAAAAAAGCGGTGGATAACGCGCTGCGCGATTTTGAACTGTCGGGGATCGGCCTGGCGAAAGAGCAGCAGAAACGCTACGGCGAAATTGCCGCACGCCTGTCTGAGCTCGGCAACCAGTACAGCAACAACGTGCTCGACGCCACCATGGGCTGGAGCAAGCTGGTGACCGACGTCGCTGAGCTGTCCGGGATGCCGGAAAGCGCGCTGGCGGCAGCCCAGGCTCAGGCTCAGGCGAAAGAGCAGGAAGGTTATCTGCTGACGTTGGACATTCCGAGCTATCTGCCGGTGATGACCTACTGCGACAACCAGGCGCTGCGTGAAGAGCTGTATCGCGCCTACTCCACCCGCGCGTCAGACCAGGGGCCGAATGCCGGCAAATGGGACAACAGCCCGGTGATGGCGGAAATTCTCGCGCTGCGCCACGAGCTGGCCCAGCTGCTGGGCTTTGACAGCTATGCCGCCAAATCGCTGTCGACCAAAATGGCGGAGAACCCGCAGCAGGTGCTCGACTTCCTGACCGACCTGGCGAAACGCGCTCGTCCGCAGGGTGAGAAAGAGCTGGCTCAGCTGCGCGCCTTCGCAAAAGCGGAGTTCGGCGTCGACGAGCTGCAGCCGTGGGATATCGCTTACTACAGTGAAAAACAGAAGCAGCATCTCTACAGCATCAGCGATGAGCAGCTGCGCCCTTACTTCCCGGAAAACAAAGCCGTTAACGGCCTGTTTGAAGTGGTGAACCGCATTTACGGGATTACCGCCAAAGAGCGCACCGATGTGGACGTCTGGCACCCGGAAGTGCGTTTCTTTGAACTGTATGATGAGAACCACGAACTGCGCGGCAGCTTCTATCTCGATCTGTATGCTCGCGAGCACAAACGCGGCGGAGCGTGGATGGACGACTGCGTCGGGCAGATGCGCAAGCTTGACGGTTCGCTGCAAAAGCCGGTTGCCTACCTGACCTGCAACTTTAACCGCCCGGTGAACGGCAAACCGGCGCTGTTTACCCATGATGAAGTGATCACGCTGTTCCACGAATTTGGTCACGGTCTGCACCATATGTTGACCCGTATCGATACCGCCGGCGTCTCCGGCATCAGCGGGGTGCCGTGGGATGCGGTCGAGCTGCCGAGCCAGTTTATGGAAAACTGGTGCTGGGAGCCGGAAGCGCTGGCGTTTATCTCCGGCCACTATGAAACCGGTGAACCGCTGCCGCAGGAGCTGCTGGAAAAAATGCTGGCGGCGAAAAACTATCAGGCCGCGTTATTCATTCTGCGTCAGCTGGAGTTCGGCCTGTTCGACTTCCGTCTGCATGCGGAGTACAAACCGGAGCAAGGGGCGAAAATCCTCGAAACGCTGGCGGAAATCAAAAAGCAGGTCGCCGTGGTGCCTGGGCCGTCCTGGGGGCGCTTCCCACATGCCTTCAGCCATATTTTTGCCGGGGGCTATGCGGCAGGCTACTACAGCTATCTGTGGGCCGATGTCCTGGCGGCGGATGCCTTCTCGCGCTTTGAAGAAGAGGGGATTTTCAATCGTGAAACCGGCCAGTCGTTCCTCGATAACATTCTGAGCCGCGGCGGTTCCGAAGAGCCGATGGTGCTGTTCAAACGCTTCCGCGGGCGCGAACCGCAGCTCGACGCGATGCTGGAGCATTACGGGATTAAGGGCTAATTTCCCGTCATTCTTCAGGCTGCCTCTTTGGCAACTGCACTCACTCACCCTGGCCGCATACTCTCTGTACGTGGCCAGGGACTGGTTCTTTTGTTGTCTTGAGGCAACGCGAATTCTTTAGGGTAAAGTGGACGTGAAAATCTGCTTAATTGATGAAACGGGCGCCGGAGACGGCGCCTTATCTGTTCTTGCCGCTCGCTGGGGCCTGACGCAGGACGATGACAATCCGATGGCGCTGGTGATGACCCGCGAACATCTGGAGCTGCGTAAGCGCGACGAGCCGAAGCTCGGCGGGATCTTCGTTGATTTCGTCGGCGGGGCGATGGCCCACCGACGTAAATTTGGCGGCGGTCGCGGCGAGGCGGTGGCGAAAGCGGTTGGCGTCAAAGGCGACTACGTGCCGGATGTGGTGGATGCGACGGCAGGGCTGGGGCGCGATGCCTTCGTGCTGGCCTCGGTGGGCTGCCGTGTGCGCATGCTGGAACGTAACCCGGTAGTGGCGGCCCTGCTTGATGATGGGCTGGCTCGCGGCTACGCCGACCCGGAAATCGGCCCGTGGCTTCGGGAGCGTTTGCAGCTGATTCACGCCTCCAGCCTGACGGCGCTGACGGACATTACGCCGCGCCCGCAGGTGGTCTATCTTGACCCGATGTTCCCGCATAAGCAGAAAAGTGCGCTGGTAAAGAAAGAGATGCGCGTGTTTCAGTCGCTGGTGGGGCCGGATCTGGATGCCGACGGCCTGCTGGAACCCGCGCGTCATCTGGCGACCAAACGGGTGGTGGTGAAACGTCCGGATTACGCCCCGCCGCTGGCGGATGTCACCACGCCGAACGCAGTGGTCACCAAAGGACACCGCTTCGATATTTACGCCGGGACGCCCGAGTAGCGTTTCACTGCTGTGGACTATCCCGGATAGCAGCCGCAAGCCTTATCCGGGATGCATGTCCAACGACCTGAAGCGCCGGACGAGTTTGTCATTGAAGTGCGAGACTGGATTGCCGCGCGGAAAGGAACACCTCAGCGGCGCCAGCCGCTGAGGTGAAACAGGTTGTTATTTGTCGCTCGACGGCGTGTTAATCATCCTGTTGAGCCACGGTACCAGCAGCGCCATCACCATGGTTACACCCAGCGTCACCAGGCCAATTTTGCTAAACACGCTGGTATAAACCGGCAGAGTTTGCAGCGGGTCGGTGATATTTTCCGGCACGGCGGTGAAAGTGGCGACGTATCCGCCCATCAGGAAGGCCGCCGCCTGAGTCAGAAACCACATTCCCAGAATAAAGCCCATCAGATGCTGTGGCACCAGCGCGGCGACCATCGCCAGCCCCAATGCGCTGATCAGCAGCTCCCCCAGACTCTGGAACAGATAAACCAGCACGATAAACCACGGCGACGTCAGCCCCTGTGCATCGGCAAACCAGATTCCCGCGGCGGCGGCGGTCAGGAAGCCCAGCGAACATAAAAACATGCCGAGGGTAAATTTCATCGGCATGGTGAGATCTTTGCCTTTGTTGCCAAGGCGGGTATAAATCGCCGCCAGCACCGGACTGGCCACCACCACCCAGAACGGGTTCAGTGCCTGGAAGCTGACCGGGTTAATGGTCATGCCGAGGATATCGTGGTGAACGTTATTGATGGCGAAGAAGTTCAGCGAGGTCGGCATCTGCGCGTACAGAATGTAGAACAGCACCGCTTCCAGCATCAGGATAAAGGCGACAAACATTTTGTTGCGCCCGGTTTTATCCAGCCTGAAGGCCTCGCGAAAGAAGAAAATAATGACGATGATAGAGAGGACAATCAGCACCAGGTTAGCGATTTTGACGTTATGCATCAGCCAGGCGCAAAGGAACACCATCGCCACCGTACCGACCAGCACGTACAGCAGGTTGCGCACAATAAGCGGCCGATGGTCCGGCTCCGACCCGATATCTTTCACCATCCCGCGGCAGGCGAAATAGACCAGCAGGGCGATAATCAGCCCCGCGCCGCACAGGTTATAGGTCACGGCATAGCCAAATTTTTCCGCGATCACCGGCGCCAGAGAGAGCGACAGCAGCGAGCCGATATTAATCGACATATAAAACAGGGTGAATGCGCCATCGAGACGAGCATCTTTGGGGGGATAGCACTTTGACAGCAGGCTGGCGGGATTGGCTTTAAATAGCCCGTTCCCGACGGCAATCGTCCCGAGGGCGATAAAAATCAGGTCCGGTTTAAGCAGCGACAGCCCGGTCATGAAGTAGCCCAGCGCCAGCACCACGGCTCCAAGAACCAGCGTGCGTTTGGTGCCGAGCAGGTGGTCGCCAACATAGCCGCCGATGGAGATCAGCCCGTAAACCAGCGCGGCAAAGGCGCCAAAGGTAATAAACGCTTGTTCCTGAGAAAATCCAAGTTGTTTAACAAAAAAGACCGCCAGGATCCCCTGAACGCCGTAATAACCAAATCGCTCCCATAATTCCACAAAAAAAATCATGAAGAACGGACGAGGTTGCTGCAACAGCCCCGTAGGTGCAGTAGTTTTCATATTCCTTCGCCTTGTAGTGCAATCCCAAAAAAGTATGAACGCGTATGCCAGAACGCGCTGAAAAAGTATGGTGAAGCGCAATGATGCGGCTATTGGCTTTGACGGTAGATTATTATATAGATTATTTTTCTAATAACTGGTTGATCACACTAATCAATAATAAATACTCGGTTTGATATCCTGGTAGTAAAGGTGGGTAAGTAATATTTGAATCGGCCAATGGAGGCAGGCAAGGGGCGCGGGCAAATATGCCCTTCGTGAAAAACAACAACGCCCGCAAAGGCGGGCGCTGGCATTCTGATGGTTAACCGCGCGAACGGTTATTCGTCTTCTTCATCGCGCAGCGGCACAATCAGCATATCGACGTGAACGGTGTTGATGAGCTGACGTGCGGAAGACATCAGCTTGCTCCAGAAATCCTGATGGTGACCGCAGACCACCAGGTCCATATCGTATTTTTTAATCGCATCAACCAGCACCTGACCGAGATCGCCGCTGCCGCTCAGGGTTTCGGTAATGGGGTAGCCCGCATTGGTGGACAGCTCGCTCAGCGCGTGGTGCGTCTCTTCGGAAATACGTTTCTGCATATCGCCCAGATTGACATCGATCAGACCGGTGTACAGGTCGGAGTAATTAACATCCACGTGAATCAGAGAGACTTTGGCATTATAAGGACGCGCCATAGAAACGGCTTTCTCTACCAGAACTTTGCTTTCCGGGGAGAGGTCTACTGCAATAAGAATATGTTTGTAAGCCATAGTGTTACTCCTTCCATAAGTTGTCGATGACCATTGGACCAGACAGCTGGTGCTGCCGCTTCGCCCGCGTCCTGCGTGCTAATCCGCGGGGGTTCAGCCCTTTAAGGACTTAATTGTAGAAGATATTTCTACCTTATAGCGCCCCTCGCGCTCCGTCAATGCACCTGGTTCACCAAAAGTTAAACAAATATATTCATCTTACGTATTGATAACGATTAACCTTGTGGTAAAAAAATTGACTGATCTCCTACACTATTTAATGAGCCGATCGGATAAATAAACGTGATCGGAATCGCACTCTCGTATTGTATGTTGGGTTGGGTATTGGGAAGCGCTAGCTCCGGAGAT
Source organism: Klebsiella planticola ATCC 33531 (assembly GCF_000735435.1). GTDB lineage: Bacteria > Pseudomonadota > Gammaproteobacteria > Enterobacterales > Enterobacteriaceae > Klebsiella > Klebsiella planticola. Next base: position 336,632 of record NZ_JMPP01000014.1, read on the forward strand.
GTCTCCGAGGGCGGGTCGCCGGGGAGGACGTATGATCAGCACTATTGCGCTGTTTTGGGCCCTGTGTATCGTTTGTGTGGTGAATATGGCACGCTACTTCTCATCATTGCGTGCATTATTGGTTGTGCTACGTGGTTGCGATCCCTTGCTTTATCAATATGTTGATGGCGGAGGCTTTTTTACTTCGCATGGGCAGCCGGGCAAACAGGTGCGCCTGGTGTGGTATATCTATGCCCAACGTTATCGCGATCATCACGATGAGGAGTTTATTCGTCGCTGCGAGCGGGTACGGCGGCAGTTTATTCTGACCAGCGCCCTGTGCGGTCTGGTGGTGGTGAGTCTGATCGCGTTACTGATCTGGCACTAGCCGGATGTCAGGTAAAAAAAACGGGCCAGTTTCCTGACCCGTTTATGTTTGCTCGCTCAGCGCTAATAACCGGACTTAGATAAGCTTGAGGGCTATCCAGTACAGTCCGCCTGACAACAGAATCGCTGCCGGCAAGGTCAGCACCCACGCCATCAGAATACTGGTGACGGTCTTTCTCTGCAGGCCGCCGCCATCGACGAGCATCGTCCCCGCTACGGAGGAGGAGAGCACGTGGGTGGTGGAAACCGGCATACCGGTGTAACTCGCCAGACCAATCGAAACCGCAGCGGTCATCTGGGCTGACATACCTTGCGCGTAGGTCATACCTTTCTTACCGATCTTCTCGCCGATAGTGGTCGCCACGCGACGCCAGCCGATCATGGTGCCGATACCCAGCGCCAGCGCCACGGCCATAATGATCCAGATTGGCGCGTACTCGATGGTGCTCAGCATATCGGTTTTCAGTTTCTTCAGCAGGCGCTGATCGTCAGCATTCACTTCCGGCAACTTCGCGACTTTATCGGTCGTGTCGGAAATGCACAGCATGATGCGACGCAGCTGACTACGCTGATCAATGGAGAGCGAGTCATAGCTTTCAATACCGGTCAGCGCCGTCTTCACGCGATTCAGTGCGTTGATGGTATTCGCCGGATGGCAATGGAACTCGCCGCCGCTGGCGGCCGTCCCGGCCTCCGGAGACGGAATCAGCTGATCAACGCCGGTGGCCTTTTTCAACAGCTCAGGGCGCTGTTCGAAGAAGGTTTCCACGTTGTTCACCGCATCGCGGGTCCGGGTTATCTCATAGCCGGAGGCATTCATGTTAACCACGAAACCTGCCGGCGCCACACCGATCAGCACCAGCATGACCAGACCAATGCCTTTCTGGCCGTCGTTCGCACCGTGTGAGAACGATACGCCAATGGCGGACAGAATCAGAGCAATACGGGTCCAGAATGGCGGCTTTTTCTTACCGTCTTTCTTTTCACGTTCTGCAGGCGTCAGGTGAATACGGGCACGTTTTTTGGTACCGCTCCAGTAACGACGCAAAATGAAAATCAGGCCGCCAGCAACCACCAGACCGACAATCGGTGAGATGATAAGTGAGCCAAAAATACCGATGACTTTCGGGATATTCAACGCATCGACCACGGACGTGCCGGTCATCAGCGCATTGGTTAAACCAATACCGATGATAGCGCCGATCAACGTGTGCGAACTGGAGGCCGGGAGGCCAAAATACCAGGTACCGAGGTTCCAGATAATCGCTGCCAGCAGCATAGAAAACACCATGGCGAGGCCATGTGCGGAACCCATGTTAAGCAGCAGGTCGGTCGGCAGCATATGCACGATGGCATAAGCGACGCTGAGACCACCCAACAGAACGCCGAAGAAGTTGAAGAGGGCCGCCATCGCAACAGCAAGTTGTGACCGCATTGCGCGTGTGTAAATCACAGTAGCAACAGCGTTTGCGGTATCATGAAAACCGTTAATCGCTTCGTAAAACAGCACGAAAGCTAAAGCAAGCAATAGTAATAGCCCGGTATGTAAATCCAGACCGGCAAATAAATGTAGCATAGGACGTTACGCCATTTTGAGGACATGAACGCGGCGCATTATCAGTGACTTTAGCGGCGCGGGCAAAGTGAAATATAGACTTTTTTTGATTTTCTTCCTGTCTGGATTTTACCTGCTTGAGAGTAATCCTATATCTTTCAATGATGTACATGAATACATCGATTTTCGTGCTGGTGCGACCAGCGTGAAAAATTTACAATTCCCGACAATCGGGATATGAGGAAAGTTGCGTGGAAAGGTTTGATGCCATTGTAATTGGCGCCGGAGCGGCGGGAATGTTTTGTGCAGCGCAGGCGGGCCAGGCGGGGCTGCGCGTGCTGTTGCTGGATAATGGCAAAAAGCCAGGCCGTAAAATCCTGATGTCCGGCGGCGGCCGCTGCAACTTTACCAATATGTATATTGAGCCGGCAGCGTATCTCAGCCTGAACCCGCATTTTTGCAAATCTGCGCTGGCGCGTTATAGCCAATGGGATTTTATCGAACTGGTGGGCAAACACGGCATTGCCTGGCATGAGAAGACCCTCGGCCAGCTGTTTTGTGATGATTCTGCTGAGCAAATCGTCAACCTGCTGCTGGCGGAATGTGAAAAGGGCGGCGTGCAAATTCGCCTGCGTAGCGAAATTATCAGCGTCGAACGCGATGATGAAGGCTACAGACTGCAACTTAATGGCGACGAGGTGGCGGCGAAAAAACTGGTGGTCGCCTCCGGCGGCCTGTCGATGCCCGGGCTGGGGGCGTCGCCGTTTGGCTATAAACTTGCCGAGCAGTTTGGTCTCAAGGTGCTGCCGACCCGTGCGGGCCTGGTGCCCTTTACGCTGCATAAACCGCTGCTTGAGCAGTTGCAGGTGCTCTCGGGCGTTTCGGTGCCATCAACCATTACCGCACAGGACGGCACGCTGTTCCGCGAGAATCTGCTGTTTACCCATCGCGGGCTCTCCGGGCCGGCGGTGCTGCAGATTTCCAGCTACTGGCAGCCGGGCGAGTTTGTCACCATCAACCTGCTGCCTGATTGCCATCTTGATGAGTTCCTTAACGAGCAGCGTAGCGAACATCCGAATCAAAGCCTGAAAAACACCCTCGCCATGCAGCTGCCGAAGCGGCTGGTGGAGTGCCTGCAGCAGCTGGGACAAATTCCGGACGTCACGCTAAAACAGCTCAATGTGCGTGAGCAGGAAATGCTGGTGGAGACGCTGACCGCCTGGCGCGTGCAGCCCAACGGCACCGAAGGCTACCGTACGGCGGAGGTGACCCTCGGCGGCGTCGATACGCACGAACTGTCGTCGCGGACCATGGAAGCTCGCAAGGTGCCGGGGCTCTATTTTATCGGTGAAGTGATGGATGTGACCGGCTGGCTGGGGGGGTACAACTTCCAGTGGGCATGGTCTTCCGCCTGGGCCTGCGCCCAGGCGCTGGTCGAAGCGTAAGACAGGGGCAGCCTCCTGTTACGGGAAGCTGCCCCCGGTTTATCAGCTCAGACCAAGAAAGTGCTGGGCGATTTTGAAGTAGATAATCAGCCCGGTGCCATCAATCAGCGTGGCGATAAACGGCGCGGAGACGACCGCCGGGTCGATGCCCACGCGCTTAAGCGTCAGAGGGATCACTGACGATACCACCGCGCTCCACAGCGTAATACATACCAGCGTCAGGCTGACAATCAGGGTGATCTCCATGCCAATGCCCATCATCCAGGCGCGCAGGCAGCCCGCCAGACCGAGAGTGATGGCAATCAGCAGCGACGTCGTCATCTCTTTACGAATCACCCGGCCCATATCGCGCAGGCGGACTTCCCCGAGCGCCATGGAACGGACCAGCGTGGAGGTGATCTGCGTACCGCTGTTACCGCCGGTACCGATCAGCAGCGGAATAAAGAAGGCCAGCGCAATGGCCGATTCCAGCGCCTCTTCAAAATGTTGAATGACGCTGCTGGTGTAGGCTTCCGCGACGAACAGCAGCAATAACCACACCGAACGTTTTTTCCACAGCGTCCACGGGCTGATCTCCAGATAGGGCTTATCCAGCGGGAGCGTTGCGCCCTGGCGATGCACATCTTCGGTGACGTCGTCTTCCAGCAGATGGGCAATCTCTTTCTCCATCAGGCAGCCGACCAGTTCGCCTTTTTCAACCACCGGCACCAGGTCGAGTCCGCGCTCGCTCAGTTCGGCGACCACCTCCTGACGCTCATCATCGGGCTTCACGCGAAACAGGCAGCTGTCCATCAGATAGCGAATGGATTGCGCCGTATCGCTCTCCTGAAGCAGCTTTTTAATCGATAAACTGCCGCGCAGCTTCTTTCCGGCCACCACAAAGACCTGGCCTGGAATATCATCGCTGGTGAGCTGCGAGACAAAGAGCTCCCGCGCTTCATAGACGCTGAGGTGCTCGGGCAGAGTGATAAAATCGGTACGCATGTACTGGGCGATCGCATCGCCGTCGAAGGCGGAAGTGGCCAGATGCGCGGCGCAGTGTTGCATTGAAGACATGGTGTAATTCCCTATAAAAAATCACTCATAGGGGCGAACAAGACAGGATGAGCACAGGCAGATCCCTACGTCCTGGTTTTAGCACTGCACAACGTATCTGTCCGGCATGAATGCCGTCAGAAGTTACCTTGGCAACACCTTGATTCGATGGATGCCTGTATTTCCCTGAGTGGTCTCTCTCGATACCAGCAGGGCGGTAACTTGTATTTGTGCAGGAGCCTCGCCATAACGAGATCGTTAAATGAGCGGCCATTATAGGCAGGTAGAAAAGTGGTGAAAGCATATAATTTACGTGGTTTATCAACTGTTGATAAACCACGTTAAATTGGTCGGTTTTCAGGGCGATACGTCGAATTGCGTTTCCGCCATCATCGGCGGGTCAGTCGTGCGGACCCTCGTCTTGCGCGGTTAAGCAGTGCAGATGCCCGTGACGTACGCCGCGCTGGGCAATCACCTCATCGGCAAAATGCCGCACCTCGCCCATTTCACCTTTAAGGACGGCAATCTCCAGACAGTCGTCATGGCTGATATGTACATGCAGCGTCGCAACGGACAGGTCATGATGGTGATGCTGCGTGGCGATCAGTCGGCTTGCCAGCTCGCGCTTTTCATGTTCATAGACATAGGAAAGCACCGCGTAACCGCGCTGTTCGGGCCGCTGCGCATGCTCATGCATCAACGAATTGCGCAAGATATCGCGCACCGCCTCCGAACGGTTGTGATAGCCGCGCTGGGCGCTCAGCGCGTCCAGGGTCGCCAGAAGATCGTCATCAAGAGTCAGGGTTACGCGCTGCATGGTCGTTTCTCTATGGCAAGGGAAGGTGGAAAAGCAGGGAGGACCGCACGTTGAAGTGTCCGTCCTGCCATTGACTGAAGGCGCAGCGGCGTGTTGACCGCCGTGGTCTCAAGAATCTGCCCGCTTTCCATCACCATCACCCGCTGACAAAAGCGCTCTACCAGCCGCAGATCGTGGGTGATAAACAGGCAGGCGGTAGAAAACTGTACCTGCAGACGCTTCAGCAGCGCAACGATCTCCGCCTGCAAAACGAGGTCAAGATTCGAGACGGCCTCATCGAGGATCAGTAAGGGGGGACGCACAACCAGCGCCCGCGCCAGGCAGACCCGCTGCAGCTGCCCGCCGCTGAGCTGGTGCGGGCGTTTGTCGAGCAGGTGTGGAGAAAGGTCCACCGCCTGCATCATCGCTTCGACCCGCGCCTGGCGCTCATCGCGCGCGAAGCGAAACAGATGGCGCAGCGGCTCGCTGATGATCTCATTCACCGTTTTTCGCGGGTTCACCGCGCTTTGAGCATCCTGGAAAACCAGCTGGATATCACGACGAAACGCCCGTTGCGCGTCGCCTTTTAGCGTATGAATCGGCGTCCCGCGCCAGGTTATCTCGCCGTGATCCGGTGTCTCAAGGCCGACCAGCATCCGCGCCAGGGTGCTTTTACCGCAGCCGCTGCGTCCAAGCAGCGCCACCGTTTCACCCGCCTGGACGCTCAGGCTGACGTCGCGCAGCACGCCCGGATGGTGCGGGTAATCGTGGCTGACGTCGGTAACATTCAGTAGGTTCATCCTGCAAACTCCATTCCGTACAGCGCCAGGTGCGCCGCCAGCAGCCGTTGACTCACCGGATGCCGGGGAGCGCTGAACAGGGTATTGACGTCGCAATGCTCGACGATGCGCCCGCGGTCCATCACCGCGACCTCGTGCGCCAGCCGCGCCACCACGCCCATGTCGTGAGTCACCAGCAGCAGTCCCTGGCCGCGGCTGGAGACAATCTCTTCCAGCAGATCCAGAATGCGCCCCTGCGCCACGGCATCGAGGTCGGTGGTGGGTTCATCGGCGAAGATAAAGGGGGCTTTACTCAGCAGGGCGAGAGCGATCATCATTCGCTGCAACATCCCGCCGCTCATCTCGAAGGGATAGCGTTTCAGCAGCTGAGACGGGTTTTCCAGACCGACGGCGGTCATGGCGGCAATAAGCGCCGCATCATCCGCAGGCTGGCCGGTGGCGCGGCAGGTTTCCCGCGCGTGAGTCGCCATCGTATACAGCGGATTAAAGGCGCTGCGCGGATTCTGCATAATGGTGGCAATGGTACCGCCCCGTAGCTGTTCGCCGTGCACCGGAATGCCGTCCAGCAGCAGACGCCCGGCGGTTTGCCGGACGCCGGGGGGCAGAACGCCAAGCGCGGCGGCACAGGTCAGCGATTTTCCGCAACCGCTGCTGCCCAGCAGGGCCAGCACCTGCCCGCGACGCAGGGTCAGCGACAGCTCCGTCACCAGCGGGCGGCCGGCGCGCAGGGTAAAGTGTTCTAACTGGATCTTTTGCGGCATCAGTGGCTGTGCTCCGCGATCAGGTGAGGATCGAGACGATCGCGTAGCGCGTCGCCCACCAGGTTAAAGGCCATCACGCTGATAAACAGCGCCAGGCCGGGCCACAGCATCTGTAGCGGCTGGGTCCAGATAAACTGCCGCGCATCGTTAATCATTACCCCCCATTCCGCCGTGGGTGCGCTGACGCCAAGGCCGAGGAACGACATCCCGGCGACGTGCAGCATCATATGACCGATATCGAGGGTAGCGAGGACCAGCAGCGACGGCACCACCGCGCCGGCCAGGTGATCGAGGAAAAGCCGCCAGCGATTTGCGCCGCTCAGCCGCGCGGCGAGAATAAACTCGCGCTGGCGCAGGGACACCACCAGGCTACGAACCATGCGCGCGTACCACGCCCAGTGCGACAGGGCGATGGCGATAATCACGTTGCTCAACCCGGTCCCCAGCACGCCGACCATAAAGAACGACAGAATGGAGGTAGGAAAGGTCATAAACATATCGGCCACCCGCATGGTGAGCTGATCGACGCGCCCGCCCATCAAGCCGGCACAGCCGCCAATGAGGAGCCCCAGCGCCAGAACCAGCAGTAAACAGGCCATCACCGCCCCCAGCGACACCCGGGTCGCCGCCAGCAGACGGGAGAAAATATCGCGGCCAAGATGGTCGGTTCCCAGCCAGTGCTGGCCGTCTGGCGACAGCAGACGGGAAGGTAAATCAATGGCCTGCGGATCATACGGTAGCCACCACTGGCTGGTGAGCGCCACCAGCGTCAGCAGGACGATGATGACCAGCGCCGCGCGCACCGAACCGCGCGCTGAGAAGAAAAAGCTCATGAGCGCGCTCCTTCATGACGACGAATGCGCGGGTCCAGCGCGGCATTTACCAGATCGACCGCCAGATTACACAGGGCGAATACCACCACCATGATAAGCGTAAAGCATTGAATAACCGGATAATCACGGTTAAAAATGGCCGAAACGGCATAGCGCCCGATGCCCGGCCAGGCAAAGATATTTTCGATGATCATCGTCCCGCCGATCAGTTCGCCAATGTGCATTCCCACGGCGGTAATCATCGGTAGCGAGGCGTTGCGTAGAATGTGGCGACGTTCGATTTGCCTGGCATTCAGGCCGCGCAGGCGAGCCCAGGTGACATGGCGCTGTCCGGCGACTTCCAGCATGCTGGCGCGCAGGAGGCGGGCGTTAATCGCCAGCGACATAAACGCAATCGACACGGCCGGCAGGATGATATGCTGCCAGCCGCCGTAGCCCAGAGCCGGCAGCCACTGTAAATAGACCGAGAAGAAGAGCACCAGTAAAAAGGCGAGCCAGAAGTTTGGCATCGACACGCCGAGAAAGGCGATGATCCGCACGATGAAATCCGGCAAATTCTCGCGGTGACGCGCGGCCCAGATGCCCAGCGGTACCGAGGTCAGCAGGATCAGCACCAGCGCCGCGCCCGCCAGCTGCAGCGTGGCGGGCAGGAAGCGCAGCACATCGTCAAGCACCGGGCGCTGGGTGGCAAATGATACGCCAAAATCGAGATGCAGCGCCCGCCACAGCCAGCGGCCGTACTGGACGACGAGCGGTTGATCCAACCCGAGCATCGCCCGCGTAGAGGCCACCATATCCGGCGTGGGCGGCAGGTTTGAAAGCCGCAGATAGTCGAGCGCCGGGTCACCGGTGCCGAGGCGCAGCATCAGGAAGATAATCACCGAGGCGGCAAAAATCATCGGAATCAGCAGCAGAATGCGGCGCAGCAGATAACGTTGCATCAGGGATTCACCGGCTGGATCTGTTCGAACGGAATTTCAGCGGTAACCGGTGCGTAAGGAATCGCTCCCAGCTCGGGTTTCGCCACCACCATCATTGAGATATAGCTGACGGGCAGATAGACCGCGTCATTGTGCAGACGAGTCAGAATATCGCGATACAGCGCCTGACGTTGCGCATCGTTGCTGGTGGTCAGAACCTGACCAATCTCTTTATCAATCAGTGATTTGTCCGCTAGCCCTTGCTGCGCCTGGTAATCAGCGTGCGAGGGGACGCGCATTGAGCTCATAAAAGCATGCGGGTCATACGGCGCGCCCCAGGTACGGTTAAAGATCATGCCAAAGCGGCCGTCGCGCTGGCGGGCGTAAATGCTGCTCTCCTCTTCACCGACCAGCGCCACATCCACCCCGACCTGGCGCATATCCGCCTGGATTATCTCCGCCATCGACTTACTCAGGGCATCGGTACCGATAAACGACAGTTCTATGTGCAGCGGCTGGCCGTTCTTCTCGCGAATCGCTTTGCCCGCGGGCCGGATCCAACCGGCGTTCTCCAGCAGGGCGTTGGCCTGCTGCGGGTCGTAGTGGCGCGGTTTCAGACCAATGTTGGCGTATGGCACGGAAGGGGCGAAAAGCGTGTCGGCCACCTGCTGCGTACCGTACAGCGCATTGTCGATCAGCGATTTTTTGTTCACCGCATAATTCAGCGCTTCACGCACCGCCAGTTCATTGGTGGGGGCTCTGGCGGAGTTAAGCGCCAGCATCACCGTTTCCACAGGTTGAGAGAGCTGGGTACGCCAGGCCGGGTTATGGCTGAAACGGGCGAAGGTATCCAGCGGCAGCAGGCCCTCGTTACCGTAAAGCAGATCGATATCGCCGGTTTCAAAGGCCACGGCGCGGGTCATCGGATCCGGAATCACTTTCACGGTCACCTGGCGGATCGCCGGTTTGTCACCCCAGTAGCGGTCGTTACGTACCAGCACATCATACTGGTTGAGTTTCGAAGTTTTCAGTACCCAGGGGCCGGTACCGATGGGCGCTTTGATACCGTGTTGCGTTCCCCCTTCCACAAACTGCGAAGGGGCGATAAAACGGAACGGGCGCGGCAGAGCCAGCTCCTGCAAGAAAGGGTAGTAGGCGCTTTTGAGCGTAATCTGCAGCTGCGTATCGCCGAGCGCCCGCACGTCGGTAATCTGATTGGTGAGCTCCAGCCAGGCATGGCGCTGCCGGTTAGCCAGCACCGCCTGGAAGTTGGCGACCGCAGCCTGCGCATTGAACGGCTCGCCGTTAGAAAACTGCACGTCGTTACGCAGGGTAAAGAGCCACACTTTCCCGTCCGCAGAGTGGCTCCAGCGGGTGGCCAGCCACGGCTTTACCGCACCATCCGCCTGGTACTTGACCAGCGGCTCATACACCATGCTTTGGGCAAACATTTGGTTGGGGGTATACAGATGCGGATTCAGCGGACCCACGTTCACCGGCCAGGCGGTGGTGATGTCGTAGGAAGCGGCGGCGGTCAGCAGAGGTGCGCAGGCGAGGAGCGCCAGCAGCGTGGTGCGGAAAATAGACAAGGTCTTTATCTCAACAGGAAGGAAAGTATGATGATTTTAATAATTCATCATACTTCAGGCCTAACCTGGATCAATGTCAGGACAGAAAGTATAAGAATTTCATATACACACTTCATCATTCAGATTGTCTGCAGGTTAGCCAGGTCGAGACAACGTGAAGGATGAGTGGCCCGTAGGCCCGCGCAAGCGGGCGATTCAGGGCGCTCTGAACAGCGCCAGCAGCGTGGCGAGCTGCTCATCAATGGGCGCCAGATCGCGTTTGACGATCAGGTGCAGCGGGGTAGCGCGTCGGGCGCCGTGGCTGAGCGGCAATATTTTCAACAGACCCTGATCCAACCGGGAGCGGATGCGCTCTTCCGGGAGCCAGCCGAAGCCGACCTGATAGAGCACGGCATCGATAGCGGCATCAATGGTGGAAAACGTCCACGCCTCGCGCCCCGTCTGCGGGTCGTCGCTGCGATCGGCGATACGTACCAGCGGCCAGGAGGCCAGCGCACTGTCGTCGAGGGGGCCGCTCAGTCTGGCAAGCGGATGGTCCCGGTGGGCAACGGCAACAAAATCAATGTTCATCAACCATTCGCCGCGCCCGGTAATATCCTGGCGGCGGGTGAGTACCATCACGTCGGCTTCGCTGCGGGCCTCCTGCTCATCTTTCATGTTTTCGAGGACTTCGGTCAGCCTCACCTGAGTCTGCGGATGGCGCTGCTGAAACTGGCGCAGAATGGCAAACAGCCGTTCGCGAGGGAAAATACTGTCCACAACCAGGTCCAGACGGGTTCGTGCGCCGTTGTGCAGGGTCGCCGCGCGGGTTTCAACGTATGAAAATGCCTGCAGGAGCGGTTTTACCTGGCTTAGCAGCAGCTCTCCGGCCGGAGTGAGGACCGCGCGGCGGCCTGAGGGGTGCAGCAGCGCGACGCCCAGCCTTTCCTGCAACAGGGCGAGGTTATAGCTCACCGAAGACTGGCTGCGGTGAGTCTCTTCTGCTGCTTTTGCGAAACTACCGAGCGCGATGACTTTTTCCAGCAAGGCCCATTGTTCCAGCGTCGTTTTGTGCATTATTTATCGAAAAAGTGAATGAGTTTCATCAAAACATAGCGTTATTCATCCATTTTTTAAAGCAGTATGCTTGTTCTCAACAAATAGAGGAGAACAGATTATGAGCACATTCGACAAACATGACCTGAGCGGTTTTATCGGCAAACATCTGGTTTATACCTACGATAACGGCTGGAATTACGAAATTTACGTGAAAAACGCCAACACCCTGGATTACCGAATTCACAGCGGTATCGTCGCGAATCGTTGGGTGAAAGATCAGCAGGCTTACATCGTTCGCGTTGGTGAAAGCATCTACAAAATTTCCTGGACCGAACCGACAGGCACTGATGTGAGCCTGATCGTCAATCTCGGCGACAAACTGTTTCACGGCACCATCTTCTTCCCGCGCTGGGTGATGAATAATCCGGAAAAAACCGTCTGCTTCCAGAACGATCATATCCCGCTGATGGTTTCTTACCGTGAAGCCGGACCGGCTTACCCGACGGAAGTGATTGACGAGTTCGCCACCATTACCTTTATACGTGATTGCGGCGCGGATAATAACAGCGTCATTAATTGCCCGGCTAATCAATTACCGGCTGACTTTCCTGCAAATTTGTCATCTACCGGAAATGATTTTGTGAGCTAAGATCTGTTTTTGAAATTCAGATTGCAGAATAAAATTCTATTTATTGTTTAACCGTTTAATGTCTGTTTACTTTACTACATCGTGCTCCTGTTTTGCCCATGAACGGGAGCCGGTTTCCCTCTCTTCTCCCGCCTCGTCATTTGTAAATTCCATTTAAAAACAATTGATTATTGTCTGTCTGGCAAATTATATTAATTTCTTAATATTATCCTAAGCAACCCCGTCTAAATTTAATAACGTCAAATACCCTGGAATGAAAAGTGGTGCTGAAGAGATTCCATTTTCATTTTGTTTAAGTCCGCTGGCGCAGGATATTTTTTCTATCGACCCCGTAACCCTGAAAGGGTCATATACAGAACAGGAACATGATGAGCGAATTTTTGCCGTTTTCGCGCCCGTCGATGGGCGACGCAGAGCTGGCTGCGCTGCGTGAAGTTTTGCAATCGGGCTGGATCACTACCGGACCGAAAAACCAGGCGTTGGAAGAGGCATTCTGTACGCTGACCGGCAACCGTCACGCCGTGGCGGTGAGTTCGGCGACTGGCGGCATGCACGTCACGCTGATGGCGTTGGGCATTGGCCCGGGCGATGAAGTCATCACGCCATCCCAGACCTGGGTTTCCACGCTGAACATGATTTGTCTGCTGGGTGCGACACCGGTGATGATCGATGTCGATCGCGACAATCTGATGATTACCGCCGAAGCTGTGGCAGCGGCGATTACCCCCAACACCAAGGCGATTATTCCCGTGCACTATGCGGGTGCGCCTGCGGATATCGACGCGATTCGCGCCGTGGCAGAACGTCACGGCATTCCGGTGATTGAAGATGCCGCGCACGCGGCGGGGACGTATTACAAGGGCAAACACGTGGGCGGACGCGGCTGCGCGATCTTCTCTTTCCACGCCATCAAAAATATGACCTGCGCCGAAGGTGGTCTGATCGTGACCGATGACGATGCGCTGGCATCGCGCATTCGTAGCCTGAAATTTCACGGACTTGGCGTCGATGCCTATGACCGTCAGACGCATGGCCGGGCGCCGCAGGCGGAGGTGATTTCGCCGGGCTTTAAATACAATCTGGCCGATATCAACGCCGCGCTGGCGCTGGTACAGCTGGATAAACTGGCCCATGCCAACCAGCGGCGTAGCGAGATTGCCCAACGCTATCTGCGCGAGCTGGCGGATACGCCGTTTAAGCCGCTGGCGATACCGGAATGGGAACACCAGCACGCCTGGCACCTGTTTATTATTCGCGTGGATGAAGCCACCTGCGGGATTAGCCGCGATGCGTTGATGGAAAAACTGAAAGCCATGGGCATCGGCACCGGCCTGCACTTCCGCGCGGCCCACACGCAAAAATACTACCGCGAGCGTTTCCCGACGCTTTCCTTACCGAATACGGAATGGAACAGCGCGCGTATCTGTTCACTCCCTTTGTTCCCGGATATGACCGACGATGACGTCACTCGGGTCATTTCCGCGCTGCACCAGCTGTCAGGATGTTGATATGTTTACTTACCCACCCGTGAAAAAAGTCTCGGTCGTTATTCCGGTTTATAACGAACAGGAGAGCCTGCCCGAGCTGATTCGCCGTACGGATGCCGCCTGCGCGACGCTGGATCGCCAGTATGAGATTCTGCTGGTCGACGATGGCAGCAGCGATGAGTCTGCCCGTATGTTGACCGAGGCGGCAGAAGCCGAGGGCAGCCATGTGGTCGCGGTGTTGCTTAACCGCAACTATGGCCAGCACTCGGCCATTATGGCGGGCTTCAGCCATGCCACCGGCGATCTGATTATTACCCTTGATGCCGACCTGCAAAACCCGCCGGAAGAGATCCCGCGCCTGGTGGCGAAGGCGGACGAAGGTTACGACGTGGTCGGTACCGTTCGGCAGAACCGCCAGGATACCTTCTTCCGCAAAAGCGCGTCGAAGATGATCAACCGCCTGATTCAACGTACCACCGGTAAAGCGATGGGGGACTACGGCTGCATGCTGCGCGCCTATCGTCGCCACATTATTGACGCAATGCTCAATTGCCATGAGCGCAGTACGTTTATCCCGATTCTGGCAAATACCTTTGCCCGCCGGGCGGTCGAAATCCCGGTGATGCACGCGGAACGTGAATTTGGCGATTCCAAATACAGCTTTATGCGCCTGATTAATCTGATGTACGACCTGGTGACCTGTTTGACCACCACGCCGCTGCGTCTGCTTAGCGTCTTTGGCAGCGTGATTGCCCTGCTGGGCTTCGCTTTCGCCTTCCTGCTGGTGTTCCTGCGACTGGTATTTGGCCCGCAGTGGGCGGCGGAAGGGGTGTTCATGCTGTTTGCCGTACTGTTCATGTTCATCGGAGCGCAGTTTGTCGGCATGGGGCTGCTCGGGGAGTATATCGGACGCATCTATAACGATGTCCGCGCCCGTCCCCGCTACTTTATTCAACGTGTTGTTCGTCAGCCGGAAACGGCGTCTCAAGAGGAAGATCGTTCATGAAAGCTGTAGTCTTCGCTTATCACGATATGGGTTGTGCTGGCATTCAGTCTCTGCTGGATTCCGGGTATGAAATCGCCGCTATTTTCACCCATCCGGATAACCCTGGCGAAAACCATTTCTTTGGCTCGGTTGCGCGTATTGCTGCTGAACAAGGTATCCCGGTGTGGGCACCAGAAGATGTTAACCACCCGCTGTGGATTGAACGCATCCGCGACATGAAGCCGGACGTACTGTTCTCTTTCTACTATCGCAACATGCTGGGCGACGATATCCTCAGCCTTGCGCCAAAAGGCGGCTTCAACCTGCACGGTTCTCTGCTGCCGCAATATCGCGGCCGCGCGCCGTTGAACTGGGTGCTGGTTAACGGTGAAACGGAAACCGGCGTGACCCTGCATCGCATGGTCAGCCGTGCGGATGCCGGCGATATCGTGGCGCAGCAGACGGTGGCTATCGGTGCTGATGATGTCGCGCTGAGCCTGCATCGCAAGCTGTGCGCCGCGGCGTCAGAGCTGCTAAACCAGGCTCTGCCGGCGATTCGTGAAGATAAAATCCAGGCTCGTGCCCAGGATGAAAGCCAGGCCACCTACGTTGGGCGCCGCACGCCGGAAGATGGCCGTCTCGATTGGGACAAACCTGCGCTGACGCTGCATAACCTGGTCCGCGCGGTTTCCGATCCGTGGCCGGGGGCGTTTGGCTATGTGGGCGCGAATAAATTTATCGTCTGGAAATCCCGCGTGCGTCAGGACCTGGCAGCGGCGAAGCCTGGAACGGTGATGTCGACCTCTCCGCTGGTGGTCGCTTGTCAGGATGGCGCGCTGGAGATCGTAACCGGTCAAACCGAGCGCGGCGTTTACATGCAGGGTACGCAGCTGGCGCAGGCGCTGGGGCTGGTATCCGGTGCGGTACTGAGCAGCAAACCGGTTGTGGCGATGAAACGTCGTACCCGCGTGCTGATCCTTGGCGTGAACGGTTTTATCGGCAACCACCTGACCGAGCGCCTGCTCGCCGACGACAACTATGAAATCTATGGCCTGGATATCGGGTCGGACGCGATCAGTCGTTTCCTCGGCAACCCGCGCTTCCACTTCGTTGAAGGCGATATCAGCATTCACTCCGAGTGGATCGAATACCACATTAAGAAATGCGACGTGGTACTGCCGCTGGTGGCCATCGCGACGCCAATCGAATATACCCGCAACCCGCTGCGCGTGTTCGAGCTGGACTTCGAAGAGAACCTGAAGATTATCCGCGACTGCGTGAAATACGATAAGCGCATTATCTTCCCGTCGACCTCCGAAGTGTACGGCATGTGCACCGACAAAAACTTCGATGAAGACACCTCAAACCTGGTGGTCGGCCCGATCAACAAACAGCGCTGGATTTACTCGGTATCGAAGCAACTGCTCGACCGCGTTATCTGGGCCTATGGCGACAAGTCCGGTCTGCGCTTCACCCTGTTCCGCCCGTTTAACTGGATGGGACCACGTCTGGATAACCTGAACGCCGCGCGTATCGGCAGCTCTCGTGCGATTACTCAGCTGATCCTGAACCTGGTTGAAGGTTCGCCGATCAAGCTGATCGAAGGCGGTAAACAAAAACGCTGCTTCACCGATATTAGCGACGGTATCGAAGCGCTGTTCCGCATTATTGAGAACAAAGACGGCCGCTGCGACGGGCAGATTATCAACATCGGTAACCCGGAAAACGAAGCCAGCATCAAAGAGCTAGCGGAGATGCTGCTGGCGTGCTTCGAGCGTCATCCGCTGCGCAATAACTTCCCGCCGTTCGCCGGTTTCCGCGACGTCGAGAGCAGCGATTACTACGGTAAGGGCTATCAGGATGTGGAGCATCGTAAGCCGAGCATTCGTAACGCGAAGCGCTGCCTGAACTGGACGCCGACGGTTCCGATGGAAGAAACCGTGGAGCATACGCTCGACTTCTTCCTGCGCACGGTTGAGCTGGTGGACGATAAGACATCATGAAACAGGTCGGCTTACGCATAGATGTCGATACCTTTCGCGGTACCCGGGACGGGGTACCGCGCCTGTTGAGCCTGCTGGGCCAGCACGGGGTTCAGGCAAGCTTCTTCTTCAGCGTTGGGCCGGACAATATGGGGCGTCATTTATGGCGCTTGATAAAACCGAAGTTTCTGTGGAAGATGCTGCGTTCAAACGCCGCTTCGCTGTACGGCTGGGATATTTTGCTGGCCGGCACCGCCTGGCCTGGGCGACGGATTGGCGCGGGTAATGAAGAGGTTATCCGTGCGACGGCGCAGACGCATGAAGTGGGTCTGCATGCCTGGGATCATTACAGCTGGCAGGCATGGAGCGGCGTCTGGCCACAGGAGCGGCTGGCGCTGGAGGTCGAACGTGGCCTGCTCGAGCTGGAGCGGATCATCGGCCGTTCGGTCACCTGTTCCGCCGTGGCGGGCTGGCGCGCGGATCAGCGGGTGATTAAAGCCAAAGAGTCCTTCAATTTCCTCTACAACAGCGACTGCCGGGGCTCGCGTCCCTTCCTGCCGTTGCTGGGCGACAAGGTGACAGGTACGGTGCAGATCCCCGTTACGCTGCCTACCTGGGATGAAGTGGTCGGCAGTAGCGTCGATGCCGGGGGCTTCAATCGCTATCTTCTGGATTGTATTCATCAGGATAGCGGTACGCCGGTCTACACCATTCATGCTGAAGTGGAAGGAATTGCCTTTGCCCGGCAGTTTGATGAACTGCTGACGATGGCCGCACAGGAAGAAATCCAGTTTTGCCCGCTGAGCCAACTGCTGCCCGCAGATTTTAGCGAGCTGCCGCTGGGTAAAGTGGTTCGCGGTGAATTGGCTGGCCGGGAAGGCTGGCTTGGGCGTGAACAATTATTGAGTCAGGACGTATGAAAAGCATTCGTTATAGCGTCTCTTTAGTGGTGTTATTTGCGCTGTATTATCTACTTCCGTTGAATTTCCGCCTGCTCTGGCAGCCTGATGAAACGCGCTATGCGGAGATCAGCCGCGAGATGCTGGCGTCCGGTGACTGGGTGGTGCCGCATTTTCTCGGGCTGCGCTATTTTGAAAAACCGATTGCCGGATACTGGATTAACAGCATCGGGCAGTGGTTGTTTGGTCACAATAACTTTGCCGTACGCTTTGGCTCGGTATTCTCCATTAGCGTCACCGCGCTGCTGATTGCGTGGCTGGCATGGCGAATCTGGCAGGACAAACGGGTGGCGATTCTGTCCGCCGTGATCTTCCTGACCGCTCTGCTGGTTTACGCTATTGGCACCTATGCGGTGCTGGACCCGATGATCACCCTGTGGATGGCGCTGGCGATGTGCAGTTTCTGGGGCGCCGCTCAGGCGCAGACCCGAAACGGTAAACTCATCGGCTACGCGCTGCTGGGGGTGGCCTGTGGAATGGGGGTGATGACCAAAGGCTTCCTGGCGCTGGCGGTGCCGGTTGTCGGGGTCCTGCCGTGGGTGATTGCCCAGAAACGCTGGCGTGAAGTGCTGACCTACGGCTGGCTGGCGGTGGGCGTCTGTATCCTGACGGTGCTGCCCTGGGGCCTGGCTATCGCCAAACGCGAACCGGACTTCTGGCGCTATTTCTTCTGGGTGGAGCATATTCAACGCTTTGCCGAAAAAGATGCCCAGCACAAGGCGCCGTTCTGGTATTACATCCCGTTCCTGCTCGCCGGAAGCCTGCCGTGGCTGGCGCTGCTGCCCGGGGCGCTGAAGCGCGGCTGGAGCGAGCGCGATGACGTGCGCGGCGCGCTGTATCTGCTTGGCTGGGTGGCGATGCCGTTCCTGTTTTTCAGCATCGCCAAAGGGAAACTACCGACCTACATTCTGCCGTGCTTCGGGCCGCTATCGATTCTGATGGCACGCTATGCGCTGGATGCGGCGAAGGCGGGAGCGAAAGCGCTGCGCATTAACGGCCTCATCAACCTTGTCTTTGGTCTGGTTGGCCTGATTGCCGTGCTGGTGGTGTCGCCGTGGGGCGTGATGCATAAACCGGTCTGGACGCAGATCGAGCTGTATAAATGTCTGCTGGCGGCGATTGCGTTTGCCGTCTGGGCGCTGATGGGCTGGCTGGCGATGAAAGATAACGGTCGTCGCTGGACATTAGCCGCCTGCTGTCCCCTGGGGCTGGCGCTGCTGATTGGCTTTGCTATTCCTGACCGGGTGATTGATAGTAAGCAGCCGCAGTTCATGGTCGATATTATTGGTGAATCGCTGGCGCCAAGCCGCTATGTGCTGAGCAACAACGTTGGCATTGCCGCGGGTCTGGCGTGGGAACTCAAGCGCAACGATATCATCATGTATGACAAGCAGGGCGAACTGAAGTACGGTTTAGACTGGCCGGATGCGAAGAATGGCTTTGTGAGCCAGAGTGAGTTTGCCAGCTGGCTGGCAGCGCATCGCCAGGAAGGACCGGTATCGCTGGTGCTGTTGATGGATAAAGGAGAAAACATGGCCGATTTACCGCTACCGAAACCTGACAGCAGCTATGTGTTAGAGCGGGTTGTGTTTCTCCAGTATCTGCCGCAATGAGTACCTGGATCTGCCTGGCGCTGGCGAGCCTGTTAAGCTGCGCCGGGCAGCTGTGCCAGAAACAGGCGACGCGCCCGTCTAAATCACGGCGGCGCGGTCGCCATATTCTCGGCTGGCTGGGCCTTGCGCTCCTGGCGCTCGGCGGCGGTATGCTGCTGTGGCTGAGCGTGCTGCAATCCATTCCGGTGAGTGTGGCCTATCCCATGCTGAGCCTCAATTTTGTCTGGGTGACGTTAGCGGCCTGGGGGATCTGGCGCGAGCCGGTAGCCCGGCGGCACTGGGTCGGCGTAGGGCTGATTGTGGTTGGCATCGTGGTGCTCGGGAGTAGCGTCTGATGGGGTTAATCTGGGCGTTATTCAGCGTCGGGCTGGTCAGCGCCGCACAGCTTCTGCTGCGCGGGGCGATGGTTGAGCTGCCGCCGCTGAGTGACCTGTTCGCGTTTCTCAATCATCTTCTACACCTGCGTGCCGGAACTATCGGCCTGGGTCTGGGGCTGAGCGGCTACCTGCTGTCGATGGTCTGCTGGTACTTTGCGCTGCACCAGCTGCCGCTGGCTAAAGCCTACGCGCTGCTCAGCCTTAGCTACATTCTGGTCTGGGCCGCCGCCATCTGGTTGCCCGGCTGGCATGAGCCTTTCCACTGGCGTTCCCTGCTGGGGGTGCTGATTATCATCGCCGGCGTGCTGACAATCTTCTGGCCGGCGAAGCGTAAAGCCTGAGTCAGCGAATCCTGTCGGCCCTCAACGCAAACGGCGTTGGCGTGCAGACCGCCAGACTCAGATCGGCAAGCTGAATCTGACTGACCGGGAGCGTCGCGCCGCGTGTGCTGTCGACGCTGGCAATCTGCCAGGCGCTGCCGCCGCGCTGCTTAACCATCGCTTCTTTGCGTGTCCAGATACGCCAGAAGGCGTCGAGCTGCCGTTCCGGATGCTCCGCTTCGACCTCCGCATGCTCCCCGAGACTGAATACGGCGTTAGCCAGCCTGCGCCAGTTGGGGCGAGGGCGAATCACTTCGATATCGCAGCCGACCTCGCCTTCATCGCTGAGCAGCAGGGCGATATCATCGCCACTGTGGCTGAGGTTAAACCACAGCCCCGTCTCGCCGGAGAACCCCGGTTTACCGTGTTCAGCGTAAATAATCTCAGGCAGCGGCGACACCGCCTGCGCCAACAGGACCCGACCCGCCAGCCAGCTTGCGCGACGACTGCCCTGCGGCGCCTGAGCCGCGAGGTTCTGCGGCAGAGGCCGGGTGCTTAACGTCGAGATTTTTCCCAGAAAAAGTCGATACATATCAGGGCCAGCGCTGAATAATGATTGACGTATTGATCCCACCGAAGGCGAAGTTATTACTCTGAATAAATTCGCAGTCGATCCGCCGGCTCTCGCCCATAATGTAATCCAGCTCGCCGCACTGTGGGTCCGGACGGCGCAGGTTGAGCGTAGGGGCAAACCAACCCTCCCGCATCATGTGCAGGCTCATCCAGGCTTCCAGCGCCCCGCAGGCGCCCAGGGTATGGCCAAAATAGCTTTTTAGCGAAGAGATCGGAACGCGGTCGCCAAACACGGCCGCGCTGGCCTGGCTCTCGGCAATATCACCGCGATCGGTCGCCGTGCCGTGCGCCGAAATATAGCCAATATCCTCGGCGCTTAAACCGGCCATTCTGAGCGATTGCTCCATGCAGATTTGCATGGTTTCCCGCTGCGGCTGGGTAATATGCGCCGCGTCGCAGTTGGTGGCGAAGCCGATGATTTCACCGTAAATCGTCGCCCCTCGGGCTTTGGCATGCTCCAGCTCTTCCAGCACAAAGGTGCCGGCGCCTTCGCCAATCACCAGTCCGTCACGGGCTTCATCGAACGGCGACGGTGTGGTTTTCGGCTCATCGTTACGCTGGCTGGTCGCGAACAACGTATCGAAAATAGCGGCTTCCGACGGACACAACTCTTCAGCGCCGCCGGCCACCATGATGGTCTGATAGCCGTGACGAATCGCCTCCCAGGCATAGCCAATCGCCTGGCTGCCGGAGGTGCAGGCGCTGGAGGTGGGAATGACCCGCCCGCGCAGGCCGAAGAACAGGCCGGTGTTCACTGCGGTTGTGTGCGGCATCATCTGGACGTAGGTAGTGCCGGTGATGTTATTGGTATGCTTTTCCGTCAGCATGGTGGCGAATTCGCTGACCGGACCGGTGCTGCCGGTAGAGGAACCGTAGGCAATACCGGTTTCGCCATTGGTGAGAACCGCCTCGCCAATCAGTCCGGCCTGTTCCAGCGCCAGTTCGCTGGCGCGGGTGGACATCAGCGAGACGCGGCCCATGGCGCGAATACGCTTGCGCGTATAGTGCTCTGGCAGGGTGAAATCGTCGACAGGCGCGCCGAGTAGCGTATGCAGACCATCATAGATTTGCCACTCCGGCATTGCGCGCACGGCGTTCTCGTAGGCCTGTAGTCTGGCGGATACCGCCTGCCAGCTTTCACCGAAGGCGGTGACGCCGCCCATGCCGGTAATGACGACGCGACGAGTCATAGCATACCTCCATTGATGGAAATCACCTGACGCGTCACATAGCCCGCAATATCCGACATCAAATAGCTGGCGAGTCCGGCGACTTCTTCGGCCTGACCCATGCGTTTCATCGGAACGATCGACATCGCCTCTTTGAGGGCGGTCTCTTCCATGGCGATCATCCCGGTATCAATCAGCCCAGGGGCAATGCAGTTGACGGTGATCTTGCGTTTTGCCAGCTCAATGGCCAGCGCTTTGGTCGCGCCGATAATGCCCGCTTTGGCGGCACTGTAGTTAACCTGCCCGCGGTTGCCCATGACACCTGACACCGAAGAGAGCGTGATAATCCGTCCGCCCTGACGGGCGCCGATCATCGGCATGATGCACGGCTGAATGACGTTATAAAAACTGTCGAGATTGGTGTGGATCACCGCATCCCAGTCGTTGTCGCTGAGCGCCGGGAAGGCGCCATCCCGGGTAATGCCGGCATTGCTCACCACGCCGTACCACGGCCCATGAGTCGCGATCTCCTGCTCCAGCACCTCGCGGCACTGTTCACGGTTGGCGACATCAAAACTCAATGTCCGGCCTGCTCCCCCGGCGGCGCGGAGGCTCTTCAGCGTCTCCTGCGCGCCCTCTGCGTCACGATGGTAATGGACGCCGACAATAAAGCCATCGGCCGCCAGCTGGCAGGCGATGGCACGCCCGATACCCTTGCTGGCACCGGTCACTAATACGGAACGACTCATGGTTTCTCTCCCTGATTAAAAAGCGTCGTTAACTCTTCCTGGGTGGGCTGGAAGGTGTTGATGCGGCCCGTTGCCAGCGTGTCATTCCCGCAGCAGATGGTGCATTCGAAGCTACCGAAACGTTCATCCTGCATTAATAAGCTGACTGCGATGGTCAGCGTATGCCCGGCAGGCAGAACGCCGGCGGCGCATACCAGTTCTCTGGCTCCCA
This sequence comes from Klebsiella planticola ATCC 33531, assembly GCF_000735435.1. Lineage (GTDB taxonomy): Bacteria > Pseudomonadota > Gammaproteobacteria > Enterobacterales > Enterobacteriaceae > Klebsiella > Klebsiella planticola. The sequence continues at coordinate 358,904 of NZ_JMPP01000014.1, forward strand.
GCACCATACCGAGGGCGATGTTGTCCAGGTTTTTCTGCTGACGATGCCAGCCGGACCAGACGCCAATGGTCTGCGCCATCAGCTCCAGCGCAAACCAGCCCGGCAGATCGCCGTTGGCATCAAGAAACGGCGTCAGTACGCCCCCGGAGGCGACGGTCACGCGGCAGGCGGCCGTTTCCTCGGTCACCTCCAGCATCTCTTCGAGCAGCAGCATCGGGGCATCGTGCGGCAGATAGGCGCCGGGCGTCAGGTAATGGCTCATGAAACTCTCCCGAGCAAAATGCTGGCGTTGTTGCCGCCAAAGGCAAATGAGTTGGACAAAATCACCGGGCGTTCAAGAGGCTGCGCCGTGGCGATAATACCGCACTCCGCCAGCGCCGGGTCGCGCGGCGAGAGGCTGAAATCCTGGGCCGGCAGTGGCAAATGACGCTGCAAAATCAGCATCCCGATTGCCGCTTCGGTGATCCCGGCGGCGCCGAGAGTATGTCCGGTGAGGTGTTTGGTTGAGCTGCACGGCACGGTGTCGCCGAACAGCTGCTGCACGACCTGCGACTCCACCCGATCGTTAAGCGGCGTGGCGGTGCCGTGCAGGTTGATGTAGCCCACCGCCCCGGCGGTGATGCCGGCATCGTCAAGCGCCTGGGTAATGGCGCGGATGGCGCCTTCGCCCTGTGGATGCGGGGCCGAAATATGGTGCGCATCGCTTGATTCGCCGACGCCCAGCAGTGCGATAGGCTGCGGCTCGCGCGTCAATAGCATCAGCGCCGCCCCTTCACCGATGGTAATCCCGCAGCGGTCGCGGGCAAAAGGCTGGCATCGCGTCACCGAGAGGGACTCCAGGCTATGAAAACCGTTCACCGGCATCCGGCTCAGCGTATCGGCGCCGCCGACAATCGCGACGTCGGCAAGGTCGGCTTCAATCAGCCGTCGCCCGCTGATCATGGCCCTGGCGCTGGAGGAGCAGGCGGTGGAGAGGGTGAACGCCGGGCCGTCCAGCGCCAGCCAGTGGCTCAGAAAACGCGAAGGATCGCCCAGCTCCTGCTGCGGATATTGCCAGCCAGCGCTGGCCCCGCCGTTAAGCGAGGCCGCCACGTGAATATCACCTTCGTCGAGGCCGGAGGTGCTGGTGCCAAGCACCACCGCGACTCTGTCGCTGCCGAAGCGCGCGATGGCTTCATCGACCTGGGGACGAATCTGGGTCAGCGCCGCCAGCAGCAGCTGGTTATTGCGCGAACGGTGGGCCGCAAAATCATCGGCAATGGCAGGCAGGACGGCATCCACGCCGCCGAGTACCGCTGCGGGCTGTCCCTCTAGCCAGCCCGCACGCGGGCGCATGCCGGGGGCAACACCGCGCGTCAGATTCGCGGCGATTTCATCGCAGTTGTCGCCCAGCGCATTGATCATGCCGACAGCAGAAATGTAGATCATCTCAGTCACCCAGATATTGAATGGTGATGTGGTATTTAAAGGCCCGCTGCTCAATGCTGATCGGCTCGCGCTTACCATGCCGGTTCAGGTAGACGATCGCCGTCACCAGCTGGCCGCTGGCGTTGCGTAGCTCGCGGCGGTCGCCGGTGTCGGTCAGGGTCCAGCCGCCCGGCAGCTGCGGTTGCCAGGCGGCGACAGGCCAGTGGCTGAGCATCACATCGGCCAGCACCTGACTTGCCGGCGGCAGCTGCGGGGCCACGATAGACTGCTCGGTGTGCAGCCCCTTTTCATCATAGGTCACAAGAAACAGGCGGATCCCCATCGATGAGAGACCGGCGAGCGTGACTTTTTGCTCATCCGCGTTGAGCATCACCAGCAGCGACTGAGTCTGGCCGTGAAAACGCCCGGTAAGCAGCTGCTGGGCATTCAGCGGCGGGGTGATGCCCGGCGCCGGTAACGTCACGCGGGTTCCCGGCTCCAGCCATGCCTGCGGTCGCCCTTGCATGGGGCTCGACGAGTGGCTGCACCCGGCGAGGATGAAGGTGGCGGCCAGCGCCGCGGCGCACCGGAGTCTGTGTTTAATCATCGTCTTTTTTTCTCTTTTTTACCGGGCATCGCCAGCGGGGAGAGCAGGAAAGCGGTGAAAATACCGCTGACCAGCACAATGCCAAAACTGCTGATGGCCTGGGTGGCGCTGAAGACCAGCATGCCGAGGGTCAACAGGGTGGTCATCATGGCGAGGATGATCGCCAGCAGTGACGTCAGCGGCGTTCCGCGCGGGTTGCTGAAAAACAGGGTGTAGTTGATACCAATCCCCAGCACCAGCACCAGCGCCAGCAGTGAAAACAGATTCACCGGGTGGCCGCTGAAGGCGAGGGCCGCCAGCCCGCAGCCTAATGACAGCACGGAGGGCAGCAGGCCGATCGACCCTTTGCGCCAGCCGAGACGCAATATGGCGCCACAGGCGATGACCGCCAGCGCAACCACCAGCAGCCCCGTCAAAATATGGCGATAGAGAGTAAACAGTTCGTCAAAGGCACTTTTTCTGTCTACCCACGCGACGCCGGGCTGTTTTTCACTCAGGGCCCGTAGCGCCGCGCTTGTTTTCACGCCGTCAACCGGAACCAGCACCCCGCTTTCGCCCCCTGGCAGCGTCAGCCACAGCAGGCGCCAGCCTTCGCGGGCCGGGCTGGCAAGCCAGTCATCGACCGTGACCGGCATGGCGGAAAGATCGGCATCGACCGTTTTGAGCCCGGCGTTTTGCAGCGCGGCGGTGACCGCCGGGGCCGCCGCGTTGAGCAGCGCCAGATCCTGGCGTTGACGGGCCAGCGAATTGAGCGGAAGCGTGCGATAACCGCTGAGCATCCCCTGACGTTGCGCCTGGGCAAGGGCAGGAGTAAAGGCCTCCAGCCGCTCCAGCGTCTGCTGCGGCGTCGCACCGTAGACCACGAACCATTTCTGATCCACGCTCTGGCCGGTCAGGGCGACGATCGCTTTTTCTTCGGCCAGAAGATGCTGCGGCAGCGCCTGGAGCTGTGAAATATCGTCATCGACCCGCAGGGTGGCGATACCGGCCAGCGATAAGAGCGCCAGCGTCAGCGGCAGGCCAATATACAGTTTTTTGTTGCGTCGCCATGCCGCCAGCCAGCGAAGCATAAGCCCCATCGCCGGCACCGGGCGAACCGGCAGACCGCGGGACAGCAGCGGATGCCAGAAAATCACCGTCAGGCAGGAGGCGCTCAGTCCGACGGCGGCGAACACCGACATCTGACGAATACCGGGGAAGGGGGCGAGCATCATGATAAGATAGGCCACCACGGCCGTCAGCAGCGCCAGCAGCAACGTGCGGCGGACTTTGGCAAGGCTTTGCCACGGCGTGGCATCATGCCCGTGGACCATTCGTTCCGTGAGATAGTACAGCGTATAGTCGGCGGAGATACCGATAATGCTCATGCTCATCACCAGCGTCATCAGATGCAGTTCGCCAAACAGCAGCAGTGTGACGACGGTGCCCGCCAGCCCGCCAATGCCAACGGAAATTACGCACAGCAGCAGCGGACGAAGCGAACGGAAAGTCGCAACGATAAGCAGGATCACGCCAAGCAGCGTGGCGATACCGAGGGTGGAGATATCCTGCTTTGCCTGCTGGCTGGCGTAGTCGCTGTAAAACACCGTCCCGCGGGCGAGCACCTGTGCCTGCGGGTAGCGCGCTTTTAATTGCTCTTCCAGCTCCGCGAGGGTCGTCACGACGCGGTGCGTCTGCTGCATATCGAATGAGGATCCGGCCAGCTCGCCGTGGATCAGATACCAGTCGTTTCCCTGCTTATCCTGGGTCACCAGCCAGCCATCTTTGAGCTGCAAACGCTGGCCGTTTTGCGCCATCGCCAGCTGCGAGCCGCGCATCAGCATCAGCGGATCGTTTTGCAGCTCTTTGCCGCTGACGCCGGAGAAGGCGGAGTAGAGCTGGGAGAGGACCCACTGCGCCTGCGCCGCGCCGCCGTTTTGCAGGCGGGCGCGGGTAGCATCATCGATAAGCCCGTTGCGGTGCTGCCAGAAAAATGTTCCCCAGGCCTGCTGGCTGGCGGCATCCATCGGGCCTTTCACCTCTGCGAGAGCGTGCGATTGCTGAAGGAGAGTGAGCCATTCGCCTGCCGCCTGAGGACCGGCCTGCTTGCCGGGGCTCACCAGCCAGACTATCTGCCGGTCCAGCCGCTGCATAAAGCCATCGTTCAGGGCCGGGGGAATCGCGCCAAGGGTCTGCTTCGGCAACATCGCCAGCACGCTGCTGTTGACCCGCGATTGCGGCAGCAGCGTCAGCAGAACGCCCAGCATCAGCAGGCAGGCGCAGCCCCACAGCAGCGCGATGCTCCGGCGGTTACGGTGCAGCAAATCGTTGTCGTTCGTCATCGGTCAGTTGCGCGGGCGTCAGTTGATGTTGAGAGAGGACGATATCGGTACGATCGCCTTGTTTATCATTGAGTTGAATATTTTCCAGGTAGCGCTGGCCAGCCAGGTCGATGGTGGCGAAGATTTTATCCAGCGGTGTGGTTTTCGGCGTCAGGCGCAGGGTCCATCGCCCTTCGCCGGTATCGGCAAACTCAACGCGGAAGTTCTGCTCCAGCACCTGACGGTCGGCCTGAAACAGCGCGCGCAGCAGATGGTTGAACTGGAACATCTGCGGGTTGTTCTCGGCGGTGATCGTCTGCGGCGGCTGGCCGCCGATCGCCTGTACCATCCGTTTATCATCCAGCAGGAGCTGCATCGGGAACGGTGCGGTCTGATCCCACAGCAGCCCCTGGTCGCGGGCGATCAGCATCTGGCCCTGGGATCGCAGCGGCTGCGGCAGATCCTTAATGGTACGGGTTTGATCGAAGTGGGCGCGGATCACCGGCTGTTCGGTAAAGCGCTGCTGCAGATCGTCAAGCGTCAGGGCGCTGACCAACGGGCTAATCAGCAGCGCCAGCAGGGGCCACCATCTCATGGCTTCACCCCCATGCGCTCAAACAGGATATCCGGGCTGACGAAGCTCATCTCACGGCTCTTCTCCTCCACGGCGACCTGGATGGTATAGCCGGTGGTGGTGCGTTTTCCGCTGTCGGCGGCAAAAATCTCATAGCCGATGCGCAGCCGGTTTTCGTACTCTTCTATCCGGGCACGCACGCGAAAACGTTGTTCAAAGGTCAGCACGTCGCGGTATTTCACCCGGGTATCCACCACCGGCCAGAGATAGCCGGATTCTTTCATCTGGCGGTAGCCATAGTTGAACTGATTAAGCAGCGCCTCGCGGGCAATCTCAAAGTAGCGAAAGTAGTTGCCATGCCACACCACGCCCATCATATCGACGTCGTGAAACGGTACGGTCAGCTCTACCTCGGCAGTAAAACGGGGATCGTTCAGCACCCTTTACTCCTTCTCTTTGGCATCCGGCAGCTGCCAGAAATCGAAAAAATTGAACCAGTCCAGCGGCGACTGCAGCGCGTAGTGCTCAAGGCGCTTTGCATAGCGGTCAATGGCATGCTGTAACGCCGCCTGGCGTTCTGCGCGAGGCAGCGTCAGCGGGTCGGCGAAGGGTTCGCAATGGATATGCAGTTTGCCCTGCTGGCGCAGCGCGAAAATCAGCTGCACCGGACAGCGCAGGATCGACGCCAGAATGAACGGCCCCTGCGGGAAAGGCGCGGGCTGCCCCATGAATTTGCTCCAGCAGACGCGCCATTCGCCGCCGCGCTGGGGCGTCACGGCGATGCGGTCGCCGACGATAGCCACCCATTCGTTACGCTCCAGCTTCTCTTTGAGCAGCATCGCGGTCTCCGGGCCGATATCGGTCACCGGCATCAGGTTGATCCCGGCCTGCGGCGCCATCTCCTCCATGATCTGTTTAAAGCGGCGGGCGTTATCGCTAAACACCAGCGCGTTAATGACCTGACCGCCCTGCAATTGCGCCAGCGCCCGGCAGGCCTCGACATCGCCGAGATGGGAGGCCAGTAAGAGCTTGCCGCCTGGCGTGGTGTGGCTGAGCGCGTCTTCCGCTCCGGGGGCGAAAACCACATCGCGTCCGAAGCGTAATTCGCCGCGCCAGCCGGCGATTTTGTTGAGCATCGCCTCGCCAAAGCGCAGAAAATGGCAATAGCTGTTGAGGTGCGCGGGCAGCGGTTGCTGACGGGCGCTAAGCTGCGCGCGCACGCGGGAGAGCCAGTTTTGCGAGGCCTGACGGGCGCGGTGCGCGGTCAGCCAGTAGACGGCCACCACCGGGTAGAGCAGCCACGAAAACGCCCTACGCCCCAGCAGCCGCCAGACCAGCAGCATCAGACGCATTCCCCACAGCCCTTTGAGCTCCTGCTGCTGCGCCCAGTGGCTTGCCCGACGGCGAAACAGCAGGGAAGGGATACGCGGCAGCATGCCGAGGAACAGGCGAGTGTGCATCCAGGAGATGCGACAGTTGTCCTTTAGCGCATCAAAATGAGACAGCCCGTCCGCGGGGTAGGTCACGCGGGTCGCCACAAAATGGCTGTCATTGCCCTGCCAGTAGAGACGCACCATGACCTCGGTATCAAAATCCATTCGTTTACCCAGCGCCACGCGCTGCGCCAGCTGTAGCGTCGGCGCAATCGGGTAGACGCGAAAGCCGCACATGCTGTCTTTCAGCTGGAGCGAGAGCGTTTCTATCCACACCCAGATGTGGGTAATCCAGCGGCCATAGAGGCGCGATCGGGGAATGGTGTCGTCGTAAACGGGCCGCCCGGAGATCAGCGCGGCCGGGTGCGCTTGCGCGAGAGCCAGCAGCTGCGGAATATCCTCAATGGCGTGCTGCCCGTCGGCATCCACCTGCACGGCGTGGCTGAAACCCGCCGCGGCTGCGGCCTGTAGGCCGCGGATCACCGCCGCGCCTTTGCCGGCATTTTCCGTCAGGCGAATCAGCGTCAACCCGGGCTCCTGCGCCGCCAGTTGTTCCAGCACCCGGCGCGTCGGCGCGTCGCTGCCATCGTCGACCACGATGCACGGCAGATTGCAGGACCGTAAACGGGCCAGCACCTGGGGCATCATCGCGCCGTGGTTGTAGCAAGGGATCACCACACAGGGCGCGAAGGTTACTGACATAGACGGATTTTCCCGCTGCTGGCGGTATGCCGCGCTTCGCCATCGTGGCGCTGATAGTTGAAAGTGAGTATCTGGCGCGCTTCCTGCCAGTGCAGGGTGAGCGTGACGGTCGCATCCGGCAGCAGCGGCGCCTGGAATTTGACGTTCTGAATGCTGTGGAACCGCCAGCCTGGCGCCAGCAGCGTGGTGGCGTAATGCATTACCCAGTCCAGCTGGGCAACGCCGGGCAGCAGCGGCTGTATGGCAAAATGGCCGCTAAACCAGAAAAGGCCAGGATCGAGGTACAAGACAATCTCAACCTGTTGCTGATGCGCCTGATTCCCTTTAATTTCATGGGGTTTCATGAAATAACTCCTGTAATTGCGCATACACGCGCTTATTCATGCTGTTCACCGGGATCTCGTCGATACTGCGCCAGTAGCGGGGAATGGCGACCGGCTCAAGCGTTGGCCGAAGCGCTCGCCGCCACGCCTGCTCAAGGGGTTTGCTGGCGGACAGCCACTGCTGACGGGTATGGTCATTGAGCACCAGCAGGACACCGATGGCCTGTCGGCCACCGCGGCTGACGGGTAAAGCCACCGCGTCGCGAATCCCCTCCAGTTCCATCAGGCGCTGTTCAATTTCGCTGAGCGAAATCCGCTTTTCTTCAATTTTAACCACCCGTCCACGGCGCCCGGTCAGGCGAAAGTGTCCGTCGGCGGTGAGTTGCAGGGTATCGTCGAGTAACAGACCATCTCGCTCGGCAATCAGCGGCGAAAATACGCGAAACGCTTCGCCCTCGGGGAGAAGTTTGACCCCGGGGAAAGGCCGCCAGTCGCCATATTCCTGCTCGCGGCAACGCCAGGCAAGGATGCCGGTTTCGGTACTGCCGTAAATCTCATCCGGCCAGCATTTAAGCCAGTCGGCTGCTCCGGTCACCTGTTCCCAGGGCAGTACTCCGCCGGCAGAGAACAGGATTGCCACCGGCGGCGGGGTCAGTCGGGGGTCAAGGCGCTTCAAAAAGGCCGGGCTGCTGATAAACGCATAGCGATGCCGGGGATCCAGCGCGCTGAGCTGTTCGGCATAATTCAGCATGGCCGCATCTAGCGGCAGGCCGAGCGCCATGGGCAGGAAAATGCGAAAGGTCAGGCCGTAAAGATGCTGGGGCGCCACCGAAGCGACAATACGACAGCCGGCCAGCCGGTCGGCAAAGCGCGTGGCCAGCAGTTCAGCCTCGCGGTCGAGAACGGCCAGCGATTTGATCATTCGCTTCGGCTGCCCCGTCGAACCGGAAGTGAACAGCTCAATGGTGGCGTCATCAGCCAACTGGTGGAAGGTGACCGTCTGCGCGGGAGGGCGTCGGGAACGGCTGATGACCCATGTCGGGCCGCTCCAGCCAAGAGGCTTTTCACTGAGCACGCCATCGAACAGCGCGCGTTGCTCTTCCAGTTGAGAGAGGCGGCTATGCCCCGGGATCACCGGCGTTTTATGGGCATGCAGCGTGGCCAGCAGCGCGACCAGAAACAGATAGCTGTCGTCAAAACAGAGCGCCCAGCGTTGACCCTGGTGCTGCTGCAGCCGCTCCACGCAGTGCGCAACGTCATCGCGCAGATGGCCCAGGGTCCAAACCTGGTCGCCTCGCCAGGCCACGAGGGTGTCGGCCGAACGCGGGGTACTCAGCCAGCGGACCACAGAAAGAGGCGGCATCATGAGGATTCTCGCTTAATCACCCGACGGCGTACCAGCCACTCTCCGGCCATCAGCGCGCCAATCAGCAGATAGGCGATCATGCCGTTCCATGCGGTCCAGAGCGCCATATCACCGTACAGCGCCGTAAAGAGGGCGATACTGCCATTGACGATAAAAAACAGGCACCAGATCTGCGTGACCCGACGGGTATAGCGCACGGCGGCGGCGGGGAGGTGAGGCTCTTGTATGCGGGCCAGGCGTTCCACCAGCGGCATGGTTGTCCACAGCGAACCGCCGAACGCAGCCAGCATCACGGCGTTGACCACCACCGGGTAAAACAGCAGCAGCTGGTGCGTTTTCAACAGCGTGCTGGCCACGCACAGGACGATCCCCGCCAGCGCAACCACCTGGGTGACGATACGCAGCGGACCCGCCTGACGCCGGGTCTGGCGCAGGCGTAAATACAGCAGCAGCGCCATTAAAGGAAGCAGCCAGCGCAGGCTGTTATGCGCGAGGCCCAGCCAGATAACACAAGGCCAGGCCAGCAGGAGCAGGCTTGTCAGCAGCAGAATACCCTTGCGTGAAAGTGCCCCCGACATGCGGATCAGGCTTCCCGGGACAGGCGTTCGAGGGCATCAACCACATCCTGCACGGTGCGCACGGCTTTAAATTCTTCTGCTTTGATTTTCTTGCTGGTTTTCTTCTGCAGGTGGACGATCATATCGACCGCGTCGATACTATCCAGCTCCAGGTCTTCGTACAGCCGCGCTTCCGGTTTGATATCCTCAGGATCGATTTCAAACAGCTTAACCAGCAGTGCCGAGACGTCGGCATAAATATCATGTGATTCAGTCATGGGGCGAGCCTCAGGTACGTTGAGCGTCGATAAACGCGGCCAGGGTGGCAACGGAGAAGAAATGCTGGCGCATCTCGTCGCTTTCGGCGGAGAGCACCACGCCATAGCGGTTTTTTACCGCCAGCCCTAGCTCCAGGGCGTCGATGGAGTCCAGACCCAGGCCATCGCCAAAGAGTGCCGCATCGGTGTCAATGTCGTCAGCCGACAGTTCTTCCAGATTCAACGTAGTAATTATGAGATTTTTAATTTCAAGATAGAGCGCTTGCATCATTAATTCCTGAAGTAGGCGTAGTACCTGATTGTAATTGAAGCAAAAGATGCCGGTTTAGCTGCCGTGCCGCCAGCGATGGCGTCTGTGAGCTGGCATCGAAAAACTGGTTGATACGTATCCGATCCCGCACCTCAATCGTAAACAGAGGTTTGCTGGGCGGCGCATCGTACCATTTGCACTGCTTGCCAAGCATGTGTTCGCTGCAGCGGATTGTCACGACCCGTAAATCGCTTGCGCAGCGCACGGCAATATTGGCCGCACCGCGCTGCAACGTCATCTGCTCACCGGGGCGCGTCCGCGTGCCTTCGGGGAAAATTAAAATGGTATCACCCTGCTGAAGGCGGTTCAGGCTGGCGGGCAGCAGCGAATCCGCCTGGTCATTAAGCAGATAATCCGCCGCGCGAATCACGCCGCTGACGAACGGGTTCTTCAGCAAGCTGCTTTTTACCATGCAGTCGGTCTCCGGCATGATCGACGCCAGCATCACGTAGTCGATCAGGCTGGGATGGTTGGCCACCACCAGACATCCGCGCTCCTGGCGTAGAATGTCACCGCCTTCAATGCGGTAATCCAGCACGCCGACGGCTCTGACCACCGCCAAAAAGAGGCGGAAGCTGGCGGCAATGCTGCGCCGCGCCAGACGGCGGCGACGGGGTTTGTTCCTGATAACTATCAGCAGCAGGTTGAACCAGATGAGAGACAGCAGCAGTCCACCAAGACCGAACAAGGCGAAACAGACGCCGGTCATGGCTCCCCGCCAGACTCGGTTCAGACGTGCCAGCAGAGGGCTCATGTGCGACTCCATTGCCACTGCACGCGCTCGCCGGGCAGGGTAAAGGCCGGGCTGTCCTGCAAATAGTGTTGTAAAAATAACAGGCTTTGCGGCAGCGCGCTCTCTGCGGACGGTGCGCTGCGACGGGTGGCGCAGCGCAATGCCGCCCCGGCTTCAATCACCAGCGCCAGCGCATAGGGCCAGGTTGGCATTTCTGGCGATAGCTGCGGATGGTAGAACTCGGGCAGGTAGCCGTCGAAATCCACCATTAATACCCGCTGATAGCCCGCCTGCAGCAGGCACATGACTTCGCATAGCCCTTGCTGGAAGGTATCCCGCCCGGCCGACAGAGAGGAGGAAACGATCGGCCGCTGTGCAGCAATGGTCAGATTCCCCACCGCCGAGTTATGGACGGACAGGGCAAAGTCGGTCGGGGAGATGGCCTGCTGCGTCGCCAGGGCGTGGAGAATACGATAATTGCGTTCAAGTTCGCCGTGGCGGCTGGTGTACAGTATGGCGTCGATTTGATGACGGCGCAGCATTGCCAGCCCGCACTCAACGGCGAGTTTACTGCCGGAGCTAAGGCGTCTGGCGGTCATCATCGGTAATTCGGTTAATTTTGCCTGTGGGGCTGAGGGATCGAAGGCGTGCGGATGCCGTGACCATTGCTGCCACTGTGTCGCTTCGCTCATTCCCGGGGCTCTGCCCTGCCAGTCAACTATGTTTAGTGCAAATTTCATCAACGCGTATCCGCGATAAATCGGTGATCTTAGCGCCATTTTTTAACGGCACTTTTTATTTTTGTTGTGGCACGCGTATACAGTATGGCTAACGCCTTGACCAACGGCGCATTACCGGCCTGGATTGTTTACCGTTCCGCTTTTTGCCGACCGGATATCCGGCCTCAGGGTGAGTCTGAGGGCATATCGGCAAGCATATTCACCGCATGGCAATTTATGCGGCGAAGTCAGGGCGTATTTTCGATATTTTCCTATGCCAGCGCAATTTATTATGGCAACTATTCGCGCCTGAGAGAGATATTCTGTTATTCCATCAACAGGTCAGTGACCTGACTCTGACATTTCCGCCACATATTCTACCGGGTGGCAAACGAATACATAGGATAATGCCGAATCCTGTCGAGCATCAGAATAGTCTCTGATCCTGTGCCTCTTCAGAAGTCAGCATTTGCGCGCTGACTCCTGAATCAATGATGGGATGACGAGGACAATCACAGGCTTGAATCAGCGGCTAAATTTACCTGAATATCTTTATCCAGATTGTGGACCCAGCGGTTATAGTTTTTATGGATTTTCCCACCGGAGGCCAGCATATTGCTGCTGCTGACGTAGTGAATAGAATAACCGCTGGCGGAGTAATTAATACGGACCTCAACGACATGGTCGCGAGCCTGCTGACGCGCGGCGATCGCGCCAGGCGCGGTTTGCGACATGATCCACTGGCGCTGCACGCCGGCCCGCAGAATGGCCTGTTTCACCTGAGCCTCAGTATGACCGGCACTCACGGTGGTCCGGATTTGCTCAACCGGCGCGGTGCGCGCACAGCCGGCCAACGCGCCTGCAACCGCAATAGCGGCGAACCACTGCACATACTTTTTCATGAACACTCCCTGTCAAATTACCGGTAATACAATGAAATGGCTGACGTTAAAAATGAATGTCGGCCACCAGAAAGTTCCGGATAAATATCCGGTATGGATTTTCGTGTTGTCTTAATGATGCGACGGTTTTCATCATAAAGGATAGCGAGCGAGGCCACCAGCAGTAATGAGTGATAATGAATGGTTTTATGAGGTTGAATTTTAACGGCATAGCGGGAATTTCCGAAGCTTATACCAACGACATTATTATTCGCCAGACAGTTAATTCGCGGGGGATATTCAGGTATATCGCTGACGGTATTTAAATAAATATGCCTTAGACATCCGGTTGCGCATGTGTTGACCAGGCCCATTCACTCCGGCTATCGGGTTATCTGTGTTCCCGGGCGATCCTGGCTCCTCACCGATGCCGCCTTCGGCTATTTACATTCGTTCCTGACCAATGCGGCTCTCTTGCCGGCCGGTTCCGGCTAGCGACACAAACATTCCCCCATGGCGAAGCGAAACTGAACGCCAGTTGCCCTGTAGCAGTCCTTGCTGGCAGAAGCTGTACCCGATGCTGAGGTTGATCGTGCGGCCCGTCGCGCGCGAATTTCTGCGCCGCGGGCTGCTTTTGAGCAGACGACGTGGTAATAGTGAAACACTGTTGTAAAAGTCTGGTGGACCCCCATGCCCGAACCCGTTGACGAACCGGCGCTGAATGGCGTGCGCCTTAATCTGCGGATTGTCTCCGTTGTGATGTTTAATTTTGCCAGCTACCTGACAATTGGCCTGCCGTTGGCCGTTCTGCCGGGCTATGTCCATGATGTGATGGGATTTAGCGCGTTCTGGGCCGGCCTGGTCATTAGCCTGCAGTATTTTGCCACTCTCCTCAGCCGCCCTCATGCCGGACGCTACGCCGATCTTCTTGGACCGAAAAAGATCGTGATCTTCGGGCTGTGCGGCTGTTTTCTCAGCGGTTTGAGCTATCTGCTGGCGGCCGTCGGCAGCGGCTGGCCGATCTTTAGCCTGGCGCTGCTGTGCCTCGGTCGCGTGATTCTCGGCATCGGGCAAAGCTTTGCCGGCACCGGTTCAACGCTATGGGGGGTGGGCGTGGTGGGCTCGCTGCATATCGGGCGGGTTATTTCGTGGAACGGTATCGTGACTTACGGGGCGATGGCGATGGGGGCGCCGCTCGGCGTGCTCTGTTATTCCCTTGTCGGACTGCCGGGGCTGGCGTGGGCGATTATGGCCGTGGCGCTGGTCGCTATTCTGTGTGCGCTGCCGAGGGCGGCGGTCAGAGCAACGAAGGGTAAAGCGATGACGTTTCGCGCCGTGCTGGGCCGGGTCTGGCCGTATGGGATGGCGCTGGCATTGGCTTCCGCCGGGTTTGGCACGATCGCGACGTTTATTACCCTGTTCTACGACGCCAAAGGCTGGGACGGCGCGGCGTTTGCGCTGACGTTATTTAGCTGTGCGTTTGTTGGTACGCGTCTGCTGTTCCCTAATGGCATTAATCGTCTGGGGGGACTGAACGTCGCGATGCTGTGCTTTAGCGTTGAGATTGTCGGACTTCTGCTGGTGGGGTTGGCTGAAACTTCGCCGATCGCCAAAGTCGGGACCTTCTTCGCTGGCGCCGGTTTTTCACTGGTCTTCCCTGCGCTGGGGGTGGTGGCGGTGAAGGCGGTGCCGCAGCAAAATCAGGGCTCGGCGCTGGCGACCTATACGGTATTTATGGATCTGTCTTTAGGCATCACCGGGCCGCTGGCCGGGCTGCTGATGGCATGGGCCGGGATTTCCACCATTTATCTGGCGGCGGCGGGGCTGGTGGCGGTGGCGCTGTTGTTGAGCTGGCGGTTAAAAAAACGGCCCCCGGCGGTGGCGCCGGAGGCCGCTACGTCAGGCCAGTAGTTACTGGATGACGAGGGTGTTGATGATGTTTTCAGCCGCGCTTTGCGCCTGCTGCTGGTTGTCTGCCGGCAGCGTGATCTGCAGGGTCAGCAGCTTATCGTCAACCTTGCCGAGAATCACGGAAGACCAGGCGGTCTGGCCTTTGGCGGAGATGATGCTGTCCAACTGCTGCAGCGTGTGGCCTTTGATATCAATCGATTTATTGGTGACAACCTGCAGCTGCGGATCGCGGCTGCGCTGCTGATCTTCCAGGCGCTGAGCCAGCACGCTCAATTCTTCATTGGTGCTGTCGCCAACAATCACGATCACCGCTTTCTGTCCGGTGACGTCAGAATAGACGTGCATGTTGTTGGCCTGGGTACCCAGCTTGCCGCTCTGATCGGTCATTCCTGCTGGCAGGGAAAAACTCAGCTTACCGTCCAGCAGGCTGATAGTTTGTCCGCTGGCGTTGCTTTCCGCAGCTGCCCCGGCAGTCGGCGTTTTTGTGTCGCTGTTATCACAGGCCGCGAGCCCCATAACCAGCAGGCCAATACCGACATATTTAACCAAATTGCGCATTGACATCTTCCTTTCGATAAACGGCCATTAACGGCTCATTCGCTTATCTTATCACATCAACCTGCGAGTACTCTTAACCTGGCTGCAATGCGGATAAATCAGATTTATCTGCCAGTTTTTTCAGCAGCATATTCAACAACATGCCATACATCGGCAGGAAGAAAACAATGCTAATCAGTACCTTGAAGCTGTAGTCGACAATCGCGATTTCTCCCCAGTTCGCTGCCATAAACGGGTCCGGACTGCGCCAGAAAGCGATGAAGAAAAAGGCCAGGGTATCGCTGACGTTGCCGAACAGGGTCGAGGCAGTCGGCGCCAGCCACCAGCGGCGGTTTTGCCGCAGGCGGTTAAAGACGTGGACATCGAGGATCTGGCCCAGCGCGTAGGCCATGAAACTGGCGGCGGCGATACGGGCGACGAACAGGTTAAAGTGGGTCAGCGCGGCAAAGCCTTGCCACTCGCCCATATAAAACAGGGACGAGATGCCATAGGAGATCAGCAGCGCCGGGACCATCACCGCCAGGATAATGCGTCGTGCCAGCGGCGCGCCGAAAATCCGCACCGTCAGATCGGTGGCGAGGAAGATAAACGGAAAGCTGAATGCGCCCCAGGTGGTATGAAAACCAAAAATGGTGATCGGGAGCTGCACCAGATAGTTGCTGGAGGTGATAACCAGCAAATGAAAAAGAGAAAGCCAGACCAGCGCTTTTTGACGCTGTGACGTTGTAAACGGATTCATATTGTGACCTTTTTATGCCCGTTATCCTTCAGACTGCAGATGCGTTGACTCTCCTCGTGTATTCCAGTCGCTTACCTGGGTAAGCCCTCGGGAATTCACTGCGGTATCGCCTTTCTGCAACTCGAATGATTCAGGACCAGAGAGTTGGGGTGAGGGAACCCAATAAATCAATACTCGTGCCGTGGCTTGCCAACGCGCGAGTACCAGTTTGAAGCGGCAGAATGATACTGCGTTGAGCGGGTATTGCAATGGTTGTTTTTCGCGCAAACGTTAACCTGACTTGCGTAGCGGAAAAGTGGGGGTAAACTAGGGCCGTTTTGTTGATGTGAGATAAAAATGACCGAACTTTTCTCCAGCCCTGACCACACTCTGGACGCTCAGGGCCTGCGTTGCCCGGAGCCGGTAATGATGGTGCGTAAGACCGTACGTACCATGCCGGTGGGCGAAACGCTGCTGATTATCGCCGACGATCCGGCGACAACCCGCGATATTCCGGGTTTTTGCCGCTTTATGGAGCATGAGCTGCTGGCGCAAGAAACCGCGGCGCTGCCCTACCGCTATCTGATTCGTAAAAGCCATTAAGCACGGGTTTGCGTGCCGCACGGCCTTTCCCGGAGGCGGGGCTGCGCCCCTGTCCGGGCTACAAAATCCAAAGATCGCACGCTCCCGTAGCCCCGGTAAGCAGCGCGCCACCGGGGGATAAACGGTGCGATTGCCGTAGACCGTCTTCCCGGAGGCGGGACTGCGTCCCTGTCCGGCCTGCAAAATCCAAAGACCGCACGCTCCCGTAGCCCCGGTAAGCAACGCGCCACCGGGGTCTTTCCGCTTATTTCTTACGTAACAGTCGCAGGGCGTTAGCGGTCACCAGCACCGTTGCCCCCGTATCGGCCAGCACTGCCAGCCACAGCCCGGTCAATCCGAGCAGCGTGGTGATAAGGAAAATCCCCTTTAAGCCAAGCGCAATCGCAATGTTCTGCCGAATATTGGCGTGGGTGGCGCGGGCCAGGGCAATCATCTGCGCCAGACCGGTTAAGCGGTTATGCGTCAGGGCGGCATCGGCGGTTTCCAGCGCCACGTCGGTTCCGCTGCCCATGGCGATACCAATGGTGGCGGCCTTCATTGCCGGCGCGTCATTAATCCCGTCACCGACCATGGCCAGCGGCGCAGCGGCATTGAGCGCCGTGACCGCCTCGACTTTATCGGCCGGCAGCAGTCCGGCACGGAATTCCAGCCCCAGCTCCCCGGCAATGGCGGCAGCCGCACGCGGGTTATCGCCGGTCAGAATGACGCCCTGCACCCCCAGACGATGCAGATCGTCGACCGCCTGACGGGCGTCATCGCGCAGCGTATCCTGCAGCGCCAGAATGCCGAGCAGAGACTGTTCGCGCAATACCAGCACAACCGTCTGACCCGCGCTCTCCAGCTGCTGAATCTGCGCCTCATGCTCTGCGGCGGCGTCATTGCCTGCCGCGCAAATCAGTATCTGACGACCGTCAACCTCGGCTTCAATACCCGAACCCGCCAGCGCGCGCTGACCGCGGGCAGACGGAATCGTCAGCTGGCGCTGCTGGGCTTCGCGCACGATGGCCTGCGCCAGCGGGTGGCTGGAGCCTTGTTCTACTGCCGCCGCCAGTGCCAGCAGGCCATCTTCATCCACGTCATTCAGGGCGATTGCGGCGGTGACGCGCGGTTGGCCGACGGTTAGCGTCCCGGTCTTATCAAAAGCCACCTGACGTATGCGACCCAGTTGCTCAAGCGCTGCGCCGCCTTTAATCAGGGCACCGTGACGCGACGCCACCGCCAGCCCGGAAGTAATGGCCGCCGGAGTGGAAATAACCAGCGCACAAGGACAGCCGATCAGCAGCAGCGTCAGACCTTTGTAGATCCACGGCAGCCAGGCGGCGGCAAAGAACAGCGGCGGTACGATGGCGACCAGCAGGGCGGCGACCATAATGGCCGGCGTGTAAATCCGGCTGAAGCGATCGATAAAGCGTTCAATGGGTGCCCGACGTTCCTCTGCCTCTTCAATCAGCTTCAGAATACGGTCAATGGCGCTGTCGCCCGGCTCGGAAATCACCGTCAGTTGAACCAGACGGTCGACGCTGGTGGCGCCTGCCGCCACGCGTTCGCCGGACCGGCGCTCGACCGGCACCGACTCACCGGTTAAGGCACTTTCATCGAAGCTGGCGAACGGCGTGCGCAGCTGGCCATCAGCAGGCAAGCGACCACCTGCTGCGACTTCAATGATGTCTCCAGGGCGGAGATCGCGCTGGGCGACGGTTTCCCGCACGCCGTCACGCAGACGAGTGGCGGTATCGGGTTTTAACGCCATCAGCGCGCTTACCCCCTGGCGGGCACGGCTGGCCGCCCAGCCTTCAAGACGCTCGCCAACCATAAACAGCAGTAGCACCATCGCGGCTTCGGCCGTTGCGCCGATAAACAGCGCCCCGATGGCGGCGACGCTCATCAGTGTTTCAATGGCAAACCAGCTACCGCTGCGGATCAGGCGCAGAGCCTGACGAGCGACGGGCCACAGGCCCACAAGCGTGGTGGCAATGAATGCCAGCTCGCCGAAGGGGTGGTTGAACTGCTCCAGACCCCAGCTCAGCGCCATCAGTAGTACCAGCGTTATCAGCGGCAGGTTCTCGCGCAGAGGCGAGGTTTCCGGCGGCGGGGCGCTTTCATCGCGCAGCGTATAGCCCGCGGCACGTACCGCACTTTCGACGGCAGCGCGGATATCGGCATCGGCGTTGACCAGCAGTTTTTCGGTGGCAAACAGAACCTGTACCTGGTTGACGCCTGGTACCTGGCGCACCGCAGTTTCGACTTTACGGGCGCAGGCGGCGCAGTCCATGCCTTCAACCAGCCAGCTATAGCGCGCCTCGTTTAACGCCTCGCTGTCGGTGGCGTTATTGGCGGCACAGCCAGATTCCGTGCAGCAGCTGTCAGCCTGGGCGACAACCGGCTTTAATTTGAATGACGAGAACTGTGGGACTTTTTTATCCTGCGTTTCTGGAGTCGACATGGGACCCTCCCGGTAATGATAATTTTCTCATTACCAGAAGGATACACTCTGGAGTCGACTCCAGAGTCAAGCGCAAAATTACAGATACAGCGCGCGGACGATCAGAAAGTGGCCAGCAAAGTAGAAGGCGGCAGCGATGGCGTTATCGGCGCGGAAGCGACGACGATAGTGGCTGATCAGCCAGACAATATTACTCAACAGCAGGAATGACGCGCCGGCGAAGCCAGAGAACGCGGTATCCGTCGGGCGGAAGAACCACAGCTCACCGGCCAGCCAGACCATAACCAGGGTCATACCGATAAAGGTGAAGACCGGCATGCGCAGCTCTTCCAGCCGGCTCCAGATGACCGCAAGCAGCAGCGCGCCGATAACCAGCAGCACCAGCGGCAGCGGCCAGAAAAACGACATCGTCATCTGGCTGGCAAACCAGATCGTGTACAGCAGATGCGACAGGAAAAAGGCCCCCACCGCATACATCACCCGCTGGCGCGGCAGCAGCGTTAATGCATCGCCCAGCAGCGAAGCGCACAGCCCGGCGAGTACCAGGTAGCTGATGGCGTTGAACATTGGCGCCTGCCAGGCCAGCAGCAGTAGCAGGATCAGCGTGACGGGTTTAAAAACCCAGCGCTGCCACGTGGGGCCGCGATAGGACGCATCGACGAAAAGCCATGCGGAGAAACAGACAGCAATAAACGACCAAAGCATAGTAAGTCCTTGTATCTGTTATTATTAAGTGAGTGGTGTATTGGCGGTACTGAAACTTAGTGTAGTGGTTCGGGCGGGCAGATGACAACGTTAATCAAGGCGCGGTATGCTTATTCCTGAGAATTCTTATGGGTTAGATGAATGAGCAAGGTTCCCCTGTTTTTTATGATCGTCGTCGCCATCATTGTGGTGGCCGCATCGGTACGCTATGTGCAGCAACGACGGGAAAATATGAATAACGACGCCGCGCCGCTGCTACAAAAGCGGGTGGTGGTGAGTAACAAGCGGGAGAAGGTGCTCAACGATCGCCGGTCGCGCCAGCAAACCGTTGCCCCCGCCGGCAGCGATATGCGCTATGACGTGAGCTTCAGGCCGGAAAGCGGTGGCCTGGAAGTCAGTTTTCGACTTGAGGCGGCGCAATATCATGCGTTGAGCGTCGGTGATCGGGGAACGCTAAGCTACAAAGGCTCAAGGTTTGTCGCGTTTACGCCAGAACCTTGAGCCCAGGGGGTTACTTCTTACGCAGCGTGGCCTTGAGCTTTTTCTGCCAGGCCACCAGTTCGAACACGCCGAAGATAAAAATACGGATCTGTTCAAAGCGGCCCAGCGGCGGGGCATCTTTCGGCTGAGTGGCCTTTAGCAGCGTCAGCTGCAGACCGTGCATCAGGATCATAAAAATCAGGGCAACGTTAACGAAGATGTTCAGTGGCTTCGGGAAAGGCTGAAACAGGTTTAATAATAAAAATGCCCAGACGCACAGCATCAACACGCGGCCAAAATTAATCAGCATGATTTTCTCCTTTTGCCTCACGTTGATAGAGACGGTAGGCGACCTGTCCGGCCACTTTCTCACGATACAGATGCCAGCATGCCGGCACCGGCGGTAAACCATTTTCGACTTCGCTCTCAACGTAGATGAGCGCTTCATCGGCGAGCCAGCCGTTATTTTCCAGCAGACGCAGCGTCTCTTCCAGCAGACCTTTGCGGAAAGGCGGATCGACAAACACGATATGGTGCGGCGTGCCGGGCTGATTAAGGTAGCTGAGCGTATTGGTATTGACCACCTTGCCATGGCTGGCTTTCAGGGTCGCCAGGTTTTTTTGCAACTGTTGAGCGACGCCGCGCTCCATTTCCAGCAGCGTGGTGCTGCCCGCATAGCGCGACAGCGCTTCCAGCCCGAGGGCTCCGCTGCCGGCAAAGCAATCCAGGCACTGCGCATCGACCATGACAGGCGCCAGCCAGTTAAAAAGGGTTTCACGGACCCGGTCGGTCGTCGGGCGCAGGCCTGGGCTCTCGGGCACCGGTAATTTCCGTCCCCGCCATTGCCCACCAATAATACGGATCTGGCCGCTGCCCGTGTGGTTTGGTTTCTTCATCTCGTTGCTCAGGTCTCCACTTTCAGTCCGCTATTCTAGCGATCGAACGCGGATGACGAAACCTTAATCCGGGGGCGGTGATGCGAGTTAAGTTAAGTGATAGACTATCCGACTAATTTCATCATTTTTCAGCTTCCGCTATTGTTATGCCGAAGCTGTGCCATGAATAAACAGCGGGAGTGTCGTCGCAAATGGCAAAAGAGAAAAAACGTGGCTTCTTTTCCTGGCTGGGCTTTGGACAAAAAGAACAGGCGCAGGAAACCGAGACCGAACAGAAAGTAGAAGGGCAAACCGACGTTGCCGAACAGCATTCGGCTACAGCGTTGCCTGCTGAGACGGTGGCGGCACCAGAAGCGGAGACGGTAAGCGCTTCTGCGGTGGAGAAAGAGGACGCGGAAGCTTTTGCGGCCGAGGTCGTTGAGGTGACGGAACAGGTTGTTGAGAGCGAATTACCGCACTCAGCGCCGGTGACGCCTGTGGTCGAAGCCCCGGCTGAAGCCGAAGAGATCCCTCAGCCGCATGCTGCGATTGACGAGGCGCCAGCCGCCAGTACGTGGGTCGAAGAGGCCGCCGTTGAACAGGTTGTGGCGGAGACCGTGGCGGAAGAGGCTGTCGCTGAACCGCTGCCGACAGAAGACCTCGCTGCCCTGGAGCCGCTGGTCGAAGAAGTGATCGCTCAACCGGTTGTCGCGGAAGCGGTAGCCGGGCAGACGCCGGAAGCGGTGACGGATGAACCACAAGTCGCTGCCGTGGACGATGCGGTGAGTGATGAGACGCGCGCTGAGGAACAGCCTGAATCTGCACTGTCTGATGAAGAGCTTGAAGCTCTGGCGCTGGCTTCACAACCGCTTGATGAGCAAGAGATTGTTGAAGCGGAAGAACAGAGCCAGCCGGATGATTCCGCCCAACAGGAGCAGGAAAAACCGACGAAAGAGGGCTTTTTCGCCCGTCTGAAACGCAGCCTGATTAAAACCAAACAGAATCTCGGTTCCGGATTTATCAGTCTGTTCCGCGGCAAAAAAATCGACGATGATCTGTTTGAAGAGCTGGAAGAGCAGCTGCTGATTGCCGACGTCGGCGTGGAAACGACCCGGAAGATCATTACCAATCTTACCGAAGGCGCCAGCCGTAAGCAGCTACGTGATGCGGAAGCGCTGTATGGCCTGCTGAAAGAAGAGATGGGCGATATCCTTGCGAAAGTGGATGAGCCGCTGAATGTTGAAGGGAAAACGCCATTTGTTATTCTGATGGTGGGCGTGAACGGCGTAGGTAAAACCACCACTATCGGTAAGCTGGCCCGTCAGTTCGAACAGCAGGGCAAATCGGTGATGCTGGCGGCCGGGGACACCTTCCGCGCCGCGGCGGTAGAACAGCTGCAGGTCTGGGGTCAGCGCAACAACATTCCGGTGATTGCTCAGCATACCGGCGCGGACTCGGCATCGGTGATCTTCGATGCTATTCAGGCCGCGAAGGCGCGAAACGTTGACGTGCTGATCGCCGATACGGCGGGTCGTCTGCAGAATAAATCGCACCTGATGGAAGAGCTGAAGAAAATTGTCCGGGTGATGAAAAAACTGGACGAAGATGCGCCGCATGAGGTCATGCTGACCATCGATGCCAGCACCGGGCAAAACGCGATTAGCCAGGCCAAACTGTTCCATGAAGCCGTTGGCTTGACCGGCATCACGTTGACTAAGCTGGACGGTACCGCGAAAGGTGGGGTTATCTTCTCGGTCGCCGACCAGTTCGGTATTCCGATTCGCTACATTGGCGTCGGTGAACGTATTGAGGATCTGCGTCCGTTTAATGCGGGCGACTTTATTGAGGCACTTTTTGCCCGAGAGGATTAATCATGATTCGCTTTGAACAAGTCAGCAAAGCCTATCTCGGTGGGAGACAAGCGCTGCAGGGGGTGAATTTCCACCTGCAGTCGGGCGAGATGGCATTTCTGACCGGCCACTCCGGCGCAGGGAAAAGTACCCTGCTTAAGCTTATCTGCGGTATTGAACGGCCGAGCGCCGGGAAAATCTTATTCGGCGGCCACGACATTAGCCGCCTGAAAAGCCGTGAGGTGCCGTTTTTGCGCCGTCAGATCGGCATGATTTTCCAGGACCACCACCTGCTGATGGACCGTACGGTGTTTGATAATGTCGCTATTCCGCTGATTATTGCCGGCGCCAGCGGCGATGATATTCGTCGCCGCGTGTCGGCGGCGCTGGACAAGGTCGGGCTGCTGGACAAAGCGAAAAACCTCCCTATTCAACTCTCCGGCGGTGAACAGCAGCGCGTGGGGATTGCCCGCGCGGTGGTCAATAAGCCCGCGGTGTTGTTGGCGGATGAACCCACCGGTAACCTCGATGAGGCGCTCTCGGAAGGGATTTTACGCCTGTTTGAGGAGTTTAACCGCGTAGGGGTAACGGTTCTGATGGCGACGCACGACCTGGGGCTGATTTCCAGCCGCTCGTATCGCATGCTGACCCTGAGCGACGGTCATATGCATGGAGGCCATTGGGGTGAATAAGCGCGACGCAATAAACCAGATTCGCCAGTTCGGTAGCCGGCTCGATCGCCTCCGCAATGGCGCAGGCGCGGGCGGCGGTGGCGGGCGTAATGCGCCGAAGCGGCCAAAAGCGGCGCCGGGCCCGGCTTCTCGTAAGAGCAACGTCTTTAACGAACAGGTTCGCTATGCCTGGCATGGAGCGGTCCAGGATTTAAAAAGTACGCCGCTGGCTACCTTCCTGACCATTATGGTTATCGCCATTTCGCTGACGCTGCCAAGCGTGTGCTACATGGTGTACAAGAACGTCAACAGCGCGGCGGCGCAGTACTATCCGTCACCGCAGATCACCGTTTATCTTGAGAAAACGCTGGATGATGACGCGGCGGCGCGGGTGGTTGGCCAGCTCCAGGCGGAACAAGGCGTAGAGAAGGTGAACTATCTGTCGCGGGATGAAGCGCTTGGCGAGTTCCGCAACTGGTCTGGCTTTGGTGGCGCGCTGGATATGCTGGAAGAGAACCCCCTTCCGGCCGTCGCGATTGTGGTGCCGAAGCTGGATTTCCAGAGCACCAATGCGCTGAATACGCTGCGCGATCGCGTGACGCACATTCAGGGCGTGGACGAAGTGCGTATGGATGACAGCTGGTTTGCCCGCCTCTCCTCGTTGACCGGGCTGGTGGGCCGTGTGTCGGCGCTGATTGGCGTGCTGATGGTGGCGGCCGTGTTCCTCGTTATCGGCAACAGCGTACGCCTGAGCATTTTTGCTCGTCGCGATACCATTAACGTGCAAAAACTGATTGGCGCGACCGACGGCTTCATCCTGCGCCCGTTCCTGTATGGCGGTGCGCTGCTGGGCTTCTGCGGTGCCTTTTTGTCGCTGATTTTGTCGGAAATTATGGTGATGCGACTGTCGTCCGCGGTGACGGAAGTCGCGCAGGTGTTTGGCACCAGGTTTGAACTCAGCGGGTTAGGCTTCGACGAGTGTCTGCTGATGCTGATTGTCTGCTCGATGATCGGCTGGGTTGCGGCCTGGCTGGCTACCGTGCAACATTTACGTCACTTTACCCCCGATTAAAAAAAGTCTGATATAATCTTTCCCTGCACTGATGAATGTCTCTCTGCAGGGAAAGAGTCCCTGTTGTCTCTTCCCTACGTTTCATTTCCATGTCACATTTTGTGCGTAATCTATTCACATCGTTGCATGGAACTTGTGGATAAAATCACTGTCTGATACTAATGTGGGTGATATTCTCGTTGCTCATAAACGCTGGCATGTTTGTTGCTCATCTCATGGGAACCATCACGTCAGACGATATCGATTGAGAGGATTTGAATGACCAAAGATATGCAAACTTTAGCTTTAGCCCCCGTTGGTAACCTGGAATCGTATATCCGGGCTGCGAACAGCTGGCCGATGTTATCGGCTGATGAAGAGCGGGAGCTTGCTGAAAAGCTGCATTACCAGGGCGATCTGGAAGCAGCGAAAAGGCTGATCCTGTCTCACCTGCGCTTTGTTGTTCATATTGCTCGTAATTACTCGGGCTATGGCCTGCCGCAGGCGGATCTGATTCAGGAAGGCAACATTGGCCTGATGAAAGCCGTGCGTCGTTTTAACCCGGAAGTGGGCGTGCGTCTGGTTTCCTTCGCCGTACACTGGATTAAGGCTGAAATTCACGAATACGTTCTGCGTAACTGGCGTATTGTGAAAGTCGCTACCACCAAAGCGCAGCGTAAGCTGTTCTTTAACCTGCGTAAAACTAAGCAGCGTCTGGGCTGGTTTAACCAGGATGAAGTCGAGATGGTGGCCCGCGAGCTGGGCGTGTCGAGCAAAGACGTACGTGAGATGGAATCCCGTATGGCGGCGCAGGACATGACCTTCGACATGTCGTCGGACGACGAGTCCGATAGCCAGCCGATGGCGCCGGTGCTCTACCTGCAGGATAAAACGTCTAACTTTGCCGATGGCATTGAAGATGATAACTGGGAAGAGCAGGCGGCCAACAAGCTGACCGACGCGATGCAGGGCCTGGACGAGCGTAGCCAGGATATCATCCGCGCCCGCTGGCTGGACGAAGACAATAAGTCGACGCTGCAGGAACTGGCGGATCGCTATGGCGTGTCGGCTGAGCGCGTGCGCCAGCTGGAAAAGAACGCGATGAAGAAACTGCGTACTGCCATCGAAGCATAACGCGGCAGCGTACATACTCGCCTCTGCGCAGGCACCCGATAACGCCCCACATTATGTTGGGGCGTTTTGTTTTTCTGCCTCTTCCCCGACGGCCAGCGCCTGCGGGCACAAGGTCTGCAGGCACTCAAGCAGGATCTGGAAGGCCGGCTCCATTTGCGCCTCCGCCAGGCTGGCAAAGCCCATCAATAGCCCCTTCTTACGTTCTTCCGTCAGATAGTAGCGTGACAGCGGACGCACCAGAATATTGCGGGCGTTGGCCTGTCTGGCGATCGTAACATCGTCAGCATCATCTGGCAGGTTGAGGATCAGATGCAGACCGGCGTTATCGCTGAAATCTGACAGCGCCTGCGGGCTGCAATAGCGCTGAATCAGCTCGGTCAGGCAGGCGCGACGGCGACTGTACAGCAGGCGCATTCGTCGGATATGAGCGGAGTAATGGCCTGCGTTAATGAATTCCGCCAGCGCCATCTGAATCAGCGAGTGGCCGCCGCGATAGAGCTCGGCATGGGCGCTTTTCAGATCGGCAATCAGCGGGCGCGGCAACACGACATACCCCAGCCGCAGCCCCGGATAGAGGGTCTTACTGAACGTTCCGATATAGACCACCGGCGCGTCGGCAATCAGTCCCTGCAGCGCCGGAATCGGCTGGCCGGAAAAGCGAAATTCGCTATCGTAATCATCCTCGACGATCCAGCTGCCGTGCTGGCGCGCCAGGGCCAACAGACGCTGACGGCGTTCCAGACTCATCACCGCCCCCAGCGGGTACTGATGCGATGGGGTGACAAAAATCAGATGCGGCGCCTCCTCAACGGTCTCCGGCGGGCACAGGCCGTTGGCATCGACGGTAATCGGATTGACCCGCACATCATTCATCGCCAGTACGTGGCGGATCCCCCAGTAGGAGGGCTCCTCGACCCACGCCAGATCGCCACTATCGCAGAGCATACGCGTCACCAGATCGATTGCCTGATGGATCCCTTCCGTAATAAGAATTTGATCTGCCTGACAGTGGACGCCCCGGGACACGCGAAGGTAGTCCACTAACGCCTGCTGCAGTTCAGGCGTACCGCCGTTACAGCTGTAGCTCAGTCGCTCGGGTTTCGGGCGGCGGCTGATACGGGCCTGAATCTTGCTAAATAGCGGGTGGGGAAAGGCATTGACGTCCGGTACGCCGGGGATAAAAGCTCCCCACTGGCGCGGACTGGCGCTGACGTGGCTGAGCAACTGTTGCCCGCGACGGGACAAAAAGGGGGTTGCCGTCAAGTCGCTGCTGTTTACGGCGATGTTGCCAGTAGAAAGAGAAATATCCGGCCCGGTTTTCGCGACGAATGTGCCGCTCCCGCGGCGGGAAACCACATATCCTTCCGCCTGCAATTGTTCATAAGTTGTTAATATGGTGTTTCTTGATACGCCGAGCTCCCCGGCCAGATCTCGCGAGGGGGGCAGGCGGCTATGGGGCGCTAAAGAACCGTCCAGAATTGAGCGACGAACCGCGTTATATAAGCGTTTATGCAGCAGCGGGTCTGTCTCCTCCTGCAATCTGACCAGCACAAGGTCACCGACGAGTGAACGCAATTGGATCCCTCAGATAATCTAAATTGGTACTCGATTATAGGGCCAACTCCTGTGTAAATAAACGACATAGTTTCGAGATTGTTGCGATAACGTGACATACATGACAGGAGATTCGAGGGTGAAAAGTTCAGAACTGAATCAACGTCGCCAGCAGGCGACGCCGCGCGGCGTAGGCGTAATGTGCAATTACTTTGTTGAGAAGGCGGAGAATGCCACGCTGTGGGATGTGGAAGGCAATGAGGTGATTGATTTTGCTGCGGGAATTGCCGTGCTCAATACCGGCCATCGCCACCCGAAAATTGTTGCCGCCGTCGCGCAGCAGCTGGAGGCCTTTACCCATACGGCGTATCAGATTGTCCCTTACGAAAGCTATGTCTCGCTGGCGGAGCGCATTAACGCGCTGGCGCCGGTTGATGGCCCGGCCAAAACCGCTTTCTTCACCACCGGTGCGGAAGCCGTGGAAAACGCGGTGAAGATTGCCCGCGCTTATACCGGTCGTCCGGGGCTGATTACTTTTGGCGGCGGTTTTCATGGCCGTACCTTTATGACCATGGCGCTGACCGGTAAGGTCGCACCTTACAAAATCGGTTTTGGACCGTTCCCTGGTTCGGTCTATCACGGGGTATACCCGAATGCTGCCCACGGCATTACCACCGATGAGGCGATGAAAAGCCTTGAGCGTATCTTTAAAGCCGATATCGCTCCGGACCAGGTGGCGGCAATTATCCTCGAACCGATTCAGGGCGAAGGCGGTTTTAACGTCGCGCCAGCGGAGTTTATGCAGGCGCTGCGTACGCTGTGCGATACCCACGGCATCCTGCTGATTGCCGATGAAGTACAGACCGGTTTTGCCCGTACCGGCAAGCTGTTTGCCATGCAGCATTACGATGTGAAGCCGGACCTGATGACGATGGCGAAAAGCCTTGCCGGCGGTTTCCCGCTGTCTGGCGTAGTGGGGCGCGCCGAGGTGATGGATGCGCCGGCGCCGGGCGGACTGGGCGGCACCTATGCCGGTAACCCGCTGGCGGTCGCTGCGGCTCATGCGGTCCTTGACGTCATCGAAGAAGAGCAGCTGTGTCAGCGTGCGGAACAGCTTGGCAGCCACCTGAAAGAGGTGCTGAATCAGGCGCGCGAGTATTGCCCGGCGATCGTTGATATTCGCGGGCAGGGCTCAATGGTTGCCGTGGAGTTTAACGATCCGCAGACCGGCGCGCCGTCACCGGAGTTCACCCGCCACATCCAGCAAAAGGCGCAGGAAAATGGTCTGCTGCTGCTGAGCTGCGGCGTCTATGGCAACGTTATCCGTTTCCTGTATCCGTTAACTATCCCCGATGCGCAGTTTACAAAAGCGCTGGATATTCTGGCGCGCGTCCTGAAGGGATGATGTGCCCGACTCCTGTGCGGCGGCAAGGAAGCCAGATAAAACAGGATGCCGCACATGAGTTTTCATACTCAGCGTGAGTGGTTTATCACCCTGATATCACCTTTTTTCCGGCGGCGCATGTCGCCGGAATAAAACGGAAAATATTATGTCTGAACATTCCACCTTTTCCTCGGTTCTGACGAGCCGGGAGCGTACCGCTGTACCTGCAAAATCCCTTAGTTTCGTCGAAGGGGTCTCAATGATCGTCGGCACCAATATCGGTGCCGGGGTTCTGTCTATCGCCTATGCGTCCAGCAAGGCCGGCTTTTTACCGCTGTTGTTCTGGCTGGTGGTGGTCGGCAGCCTGACGACGATCACCATGCTGTATGTCGCGGAATCGACGCTGCGCACCCGTAAACATTTACAGCTGAGTGGGCTGTCGCATCGCTATGTCGGACGCTTCGGGGCGCTGATGATGTTCCTGTCCGTTTGCGTGAACAGCATCGGCGCGTTGACGGCCTATATGACCGGAAGCGGTAAGCTGCTGCATTCGCTGTTCGGTATCTCTCCGGCGCTGGGGAGTGCGCTCTTTTTTATCCCGGCGGCAGGCGTGCTTTATCTCGGGCTGAAGGCCATCGGGCGGGGTGAAAAATTCATCAGTATCGGCATGGTGGTCATGATCGCCGTGCTGGTGGCGGCGACGCTGCTCAAAGAGACGACCCAGGTTCGCTATTTGCTCGACGGCAACTGGCTATATATGGTGCCGGTGTTCAACGTGGTCGCATTCTGCTTCTCGGCGCAGTATATCGTTCCGGAAATGGCCCGCGGGTTTGCGGATAAGCCGGAGAAATTGCCGAAAGCGATTATGGTGGGAATGGGGCTGACTTTCTGCCTGCTGGCGCTGGTCCCGCTGTCGGTGATCGCCCTGAGCGGTCTGGATAATATTTCCGACGTGGCGACGATTTCCTGGGGCAGAGCGCTCGGTGAGTGGGCCTTTTTCTCGGCTAACCTGTTTGCCCTGTGCGCGATGCTGACTTCTTACTGGGGTCTGGGGGGAAGCTTCCTGACGAATATTTTCGATCAGTTCCGCCTGGGTAACGATGAACAACCGCTCAAGCGCCTGATCGTGCTGACTGTCGTGGCTATCCCGCCATTTATTCTGGCGTACAGCGGTATGGTGTCGTTTGTGAATGCACTCTATTTTGCCGGCGTCTTCAGCGGCGTGATTTTATCCATCATGCCGATTCTGATGCTCAAAGGTGCCCGGCAGCGCGGTGATATCACGCCAGGCTGGACCTGTCCGGCGCTGATAACCCATCCGCTGATCCAGACCTTCATTGTGTTGCTTTACCTTTGTAGCGCCGTTTACGCGATAGCTTCCGCATTGGGCTACCTGCCCG
The DNA here is from genome assembly GCF_000735435.1 of Klebsiella planticola ATCC 33531. Lineage (GTDB taxonomy): Bacteria > Pseudomonadota > Gammaproteobacteria > Enterobacterales > Enterobacteriaceae > Klebsiella > Klebsiella planticola. The sequence continues at coordinate 388,431 of NZ_JMPP01000014.1, forward strand.
CCGGTTGGTAATCTGGCGCCTGACTCCACCGCGTCCGGTTCATCCTGACGCGGTTTTTTATTTGTCACTTATCTGTTACATAACCCGCAATTTTGTCATTTCAAATTCTCCTGAATGGCGGTATGTTTAGCATAGTGTGCTGCAAAAGCGCAGGCGGCAGACCTCAAAGTAGACGTCATATGCTTTTTTTATGACTTTAATTAGAATAATGCGCTAACAAACAACATCACAACAAATGCAAAAAACCATAATAATGGGGAGCCTCAGGATGAACATGAAGGGTAAAGCGCTGCTGGCAGGATGTATCGCCTTGATTATGAGCAATGCCGCGTTTGCGGAAGATATCAAAATTGCCGTGGTTGGCGCGATGTCTGGCCCGGTGGCCCAGTACGGTGACCAGGAGTTTACCGGTGCTGAGCAGGCGGTTGCCGATATTAACGCGAAGGGTGGGATCAAAGGTAACAAGCTGCAGATCGTTAAATATGATGATGCCTGCGACCCGAAACAGGCGGTGGCCGTCGCCAACAAAGTGATTAACGATGGCATTAAGTACGTTATCGGCCATTTGTGCTCGTCCTCTACCCAGCCGGCGTCCGATATCTATGAAGACGAAGGCGTTCTGATGATTACCCCGGCCGCGACAGCGCCGGAGCTGACCGCACGCGGCTATAAAATGATTCTGCGTACCACCGGTCTCGATTCTGACCAGGGGCCGACGGCGGCGAAATACATTATCGAGAAGGTCAAACCTCAGCGCATCGCTATCGTTCACGACAAACAGCAATATGGTGAAGGTCTGGCGCGTGCGGTGCAGGATGGTCTGAAGAAGGGCGGTGCCAACGTGGTGTTCTTTGACGGCATCACCGCCGGGGAGAAAGATTTCTCTACCCTGGTTGCGCGCCTGAAGAAAGAAAATATCGACTTCGTCTATTACGGCGGCTACCACCCGGAAATGGGGCAGATTCTGCGTCAGTCCCGCGCGGCAGGTCTGAAAACGCAGTTTATGGGACCGGAGGGCGTCGCCAACGTCTCCCTGTCTAACATTGCCGGTCAGTCTGCGGAAGGCATGCTGGTCACGAAACCGAAGAACTACGACCAGGTCCCGGCGAACAAACCGATTGTGGACGCGATTAAGGCGAAGAAACAGGATCCGAGCGGCGCCTTCGTCTGGACAACCTACGCGGCAATTCAGTCGCTGCAGGCTGGCCTGAATCAGTCCGAAGACCCGGCGGCGATCGCGAAATACCTGAAGGCCAACTCTGTAGATACCGTTATGGGGCCGCTCTCCTGGGATCAGAAAGGCGATCTGAAAGGCTTCGAGTTCGGCGTGTTTACCTGGCATGCTGATGGTACGGCAACCGACGCCAAATAATTTAACCTTCGCCTCTCGCGCCGCAGGTTCGTTGGCGGCGTTCTTCAACCCCGGTCAGTTACTGATGTCAACTCCCGGGGATTTCCCCGGTGGCGCTCCGCTTACCGGGGCTACGGTTAGAGGTCGTCGGGGAAGGCGTTGATGTCGTAACCCGGGGATTTCCCCGGTGGCGCTCCGCTTACCGGGGCTACGGTTAGAGGTCGCCGGGGGAGGCGTTGATGTCGTAACCCGGGGATTTCCCCGGTGGCGCTCCGCTTACCGGGGCAACGGTTAGAGGTAGCCCGGATAAGGCGTTTACGCCGTAATCCGGGATTTTCCTCTGGCGATGCGGCGTTTACCGGAGCGCTCTTTCCCAACCACTCTGCTGCGCACTAAAACCCAGCGCCTGCATAAAGGCGGACATCACCGCGTTATCTTCCACCCCCGCATTACTGACCCGCCAGCGCTCGATCTGCGGATTGTCCTGCAGCACCTCTTCGACTAAATATTGCCCGACGCCGCGCCGACGGGTGACTTCGCGTACGCACAGCGCGCTGAGCTCGCCTTCATTGCCGCGTAGCGTGACGCGCACGGCGCCCAGCAGACGTTCGTTAAAGCGGGCGGCGTAAATTCGGTGACGATCGTCCAGAGGGATATCGTCGGGATCCTGCGACGGCCAGATTTTCCCTAAGTCGATGCGATCCTGATCGCTGAAAAGCGGTAATCGAATAATGGTCAGTTTCATGCGCGACAAGTCCAGTCAAAACGGATGGGGCAGTGTACCCAAATTTGCTGTCGGAAGGGGCGCTGTTTTTTATCCATTCATTAGGGGATTCGTTCTTTTGATGAGTGCAGAGTAGAGCAATCCGTCATGGATCGAAAAATAAGCAGAATTTTAACCTAATGTGCAGCGTTTTATTCCGCCTTATGTATCGTTATTTTATGCTGTGAAGAGGACTTTTTTTTGTTTATCTTCGCTTTAATACAGAATATTATCTTTGCTTAATCGCCTGAAAAATAGAGATTTTAATCCCAATTCAGGCAAAAAACATCGCTAAACCATTAAAGATAATGGTAAAAGTAGCGTTGTTTAATAAAAGCACAGAATGCTTTTTAACCATAAAAATACAAAATATTTACACCACATCACGAACGGGGTTCTGAAGCATGAAAAGGAACGCAAAAACCATTATTGCGGGATTCGTTGCACTGACGATGTCTCACGCGGTCATGGCTAAGGATATTAAAGTCGCCGTCGTCGGCGCGATGTCCGGTCCGGTAGCTCAGTGGGGCGACATGGAGTTCAACGGCGCGCGGCAGGCCATTAAAGACATTAACGCGCAGGGCGGAATTAAAGGCGATAAGCTGGTTGGCGTTGAGTTCGACGATGCCTGCGACCCGAAACAGGCCGTTGCGGTAGCGAACAAAATTGTTAATGAAGGCATCAAGTACGTCATCGGCCATCTGTGCTCCTCTTCTACCCAGCCTGCCTCCGATATCTATGAAGATGAAGGCATTCTGATGATCTCTCCGGGCGCGACGAACCCGGAACTGACCCAGCGCGGCTATCAGTACATCATGCGTACGGCTGGCCTGGACTCCGCACAGGGGCCGACCGCCGCCAAATACATCCTGGAGAAAGTAAAACCACAGCGTATCGCCATCATCCATGACAAACAGCAGTACGGCGAAGGTCTGGCGCGATCCGTCCAGGAGAGCCTGAAGAAAGGCAACGCTAATATCGTCTTCTTTGATGGCATCACCGCGGGGGAGAAAGATTTCTCCGCGCTGCTGGCGCGCCTGAAAAAAGAAAATATCGACTTCGTTTATTATGGCGGCTACTACCCTGAAATGGGGCAGATGCTGCGTCAGGCTCGCTCCGTGGGGCTGAAAACCGTCTTTATGGGACCTGAGGGTGTCGGCAACGCGTCGCTGTCAAATATTGCCGGCGCAGCAGCGGAAGGCATGCTGGTAACAATGCCGAAACGCTATGACCAGGATCCGGCGAACAGCGCTATCGTTGAGGCGCTGAAAACAGAGAAGAAAGATCCGAGCGGTCCGTATGTCTGGATCACCTACGCCGCCGTGCAGTCATTGGCGCAGGCGATGGACAGAAGCAGCAGTCAGGAGCCGCTGGACTTAATCAAAGATCTGAAAGCTCACGGAGCGAAAACCGTGATTGGGCCGCTGAATTGGGACGAAAAAGGCGATTTGAAGGGATTTGAGTTTGGTGTCTTCCAGTGGCATGCGGATGGATCATCCTCTGTCGCAAAATAAGATGCGTTATCCCACCGCCCGCGTGAAGCGGGCGGCATGAAAAAGGTTACCTTATGTCCGAGCAGTTTCTCTACTTTCTGCAGCAGATGTTTAACGGCGTCACGCTGGGCAGTACCTATGCGCTGATCGCCATCGGCTATACGATGGTGTACGGCATTATCGGCATGATTAACTTCGCCCATGGCGAGGTATACATGATTGGCAGCTACGTCTCCTTCATGATCATCGCCGCCCTCATGATGATGGGGATTGATACCAGCTGGCTGCTGGTGGCCGCCGGGTTTATCGGGGCGATTATTATCGCCAGCGCCTACGGCTGGAGCATTGAACGCGTGGCCTACCGGCCGGTGCGCAGCTCCAAGCGTCTGATTGCGCTGATTTCCGCCATCGGGATGTCCATTTTCCTGCAAAACTACGTCAGCCTGACGGAAGGTTCGCGCGATATCGCGCTGCCGAGTCTGTTTAACGGCCAGTGGATTATCGGCAGCAGCGAAAACTTCGCCGCGACCGTCACCACGATGCAGCTGGTGATTTGGGTCGTGACTTTTGTGGCGATGCTGGCACTGACGCTGTTTATCCGCTATTCACGCATGGGCCGCGCCTGCCGCGCCTGCGCAGAAGACCTCAAAATGGCGAGCCTGCTCGGTATCAATACCGACCGGGTGATTGCCCTGACGTTTGTTATCGGCGCGGCAATGGCGGCGGTAGCAGGTGTACTGCTGGGCCAGTTCTACGGCGTTATTAACCCGTATATCGGCTTTATGGCCGGGATGAAAGCCTTTACCGCTGCGGTACTGGGTGGGATCGGCAGTATCCCGGGGGCGATGATCGGCGGTCTGATCCTCGGTATTGCCGAAGCGCTTTCGTCTGCCTATCTCAGCACGGAATATAAAGACGTCGTCTCCTTTGCCCTGTTGATTCTGGTGCTGTTGGTGATGCCTACCGGCATTCTGGGTCGCCCGGAGGTCGAGAAAGTATGAAACCGATGCATATTGCTATGTCGCTGCTGTCTGCGGCGATGTTCTTTGTCCTGGCTGGCGTGTTTATGGGCGTACAGCTGGAGCTGGATGGCACCAAACTGGTTGTGGATACCGCCGCCGATATCCGCTGGCAGTGGATCTTCATCGGCACCGCGGTGGTCTTCTTCTTCCAGTTGATGCGTCCGCTGTTCCAGAAAACCCTGAAAAATGTCTCCGGGCCGAAGTTTGTTATGCCGGCTATCGACGGTTCGACGGTCAAGCAGAAGCTGTTCCTGATAGCGCTGCTGGTTATCGCCGTGGCGTGGCCGTTTATGGTGTCGCGCGGGACGGTGGACATCGCCACCCTGACCATGATCTATATCATTCTCGGTCTTGGGCTGAACGTGGTGGTGGGGCTGTCCGGCCTGCTGGTGCTGGGCTATGGCGGCTTCTACGCCATCGGCGCTTACACCTTTGCGCTGCTGAACCACTATTACGGTCTTGGCTTCTGGACCTGTCTGCCGTTGGCAGGGCTGGTGTCCGCCGCCGCGGGCTTCCTGCTGGGGTTCCCGGTGCTGCGTCTGCGCGGCGACTATCTGGCGATCGTCACGCTTGGCTTCGGCGAAATCGTGCGTATTTTGCTGCTTAATAACACCGAAATCACCGGTGGTCCCAACGGCATCAGCCAGATTCCAAAACCGACGCTGTTTGGCCTTGAGTTTAGCCGCAGCGCCCGTGAAGGCGGCTGGGATACTTTCAGTAACTTCTTCGGCCTGAAGTACGACCCGGGCGATCGGGTGATTTTCCTTTATCTGGTGGCGCTGCTGCTGGTGGTGCTGTCGCTGTTTGTGATTAACCGCCTGCTGCGTATGCCGCTGGGACGCGCGTGGGAAGCGCTGCGTGAAGACGAAATTGCCTGCCGTTCGCTGGGCCTTAGCCCGACGCGCATCAAGCTGACCGCCTTTACCATCAGCGCCGCGTTTGCCGGTTTTGCCGGTACGCTGTTCGCCGCGCGCCAGGGCTTTGTCAGCCCGGAATCCTTCACCTTTGCCGAGTCGGCTTTCGTGCTGGCGATTGTGGTTCTGGGTGGGATGGGCTCGCAGTTTGCGGTCATTCTCGCCGCGGTGCTGCTGGTGGTATCGCGCGAGCTGATGCGTGATTTCAACGAATACAGCATGCTGATGCTGGGTGGTTTGATGGTGCTGATGATGATCTGGCGTCCGCAGGGTCTGCTGCCGATGACGCGTCCGCAGCTGAAGCTGAAAAAAGGTCAGGCGAAAGGAGAGCAGGCATGAGTCAGCCATTATTATCCGTCAGCGGCCTGATGATGCGCTTTGGCGGCCTGCTGGCGGTCAACAACGTGTCGCTGGAGCTGCGCCCGCAGGAGATCGTGTCGCTGATTGGCCCTAACGGCGCCGGGAAAACCACGGTCTTCAACTGCCTGACCGGTTTTTATAAGCCGACCGGCGGGACCATCATGCTGCGCGATCAGCACCTGGAAGGGCTGCCGGGACAGCAGATCGCCCGGATGGGCGTGGTCCGTACCTTCCAGCACGTGCGTCTGTTCCGCGAAATGACGGTGATTGAAAACCTGCTGGTGGCGCAACATCAGCAGCTGAAAACCGGGGTCTTCTCCGGCTTGCTGAAAACCCCGTCCTTCCGCCGCGCGCAGAGCGAAGCGCTGGATCGCGCCGCGACCTGGCTGGAGCGTATTGGCCTGCTGGAGCATGCTAACCGCCAGGCCAGTAACCTGGCCTATGGCGACCAGCGGCGTCTGGAGATTGCCCGCTGTATGGTGACCCAGCCGGAAATCCTGATGCTGGATGAACCGGCGGCCGGTCTGAACCCGAAAGAGACCAAAGAGCTGGACGAGCTGATCGCCGAGCTGCGCAGTCATCACAACACCACCATCCTGCTGATTGAGCACGATATGAAGCTGGTGATGGGCATTTCCGATCGTATTTATGTGGTCAATCAGGGCACGCCGCTGGCTAACGGTACGCCGGAAGAGATCCGCAATAACCCGGACGTGATCCGCGCATACCTTGGTGAGGCATAAGTATGGAAAAAGTGATGTTATCTTTTGACAACGTAAGCGCCCACTACGGCAAGATTCAGGCGCTACATAACGTCAGTCTGCATATTAATCAGGGGGAAATCGTGACCCTGATCGGTGCCAACGGCGCGGGGAAAACCACGCTGCTGGGTACCCTGTGCGGCGATCCGCGGGCTTCCAGCGGAAAAGTGGTCTTCGATGGGAAAGATATTACCGACTGGCAGACCGCAAAAATCATGCGTGAAGCGGTAGCGATTGTCCCGGAAGGGCGGCGCGTCTTTTCGCGTATGACCGTTGAAGAAAACCTGGCGATGGGCGGTTTTTTTGCCGATCGAGACCAGTTCCAGAGCCGTATTAAGTGGGTTTACGAACTGTTCCCGCGTCTGCTTGAACGCCGTATTCAACGTGCGGGCACCATGTCCGGCGGCGAGCAGCAGATGCTGGCGATTGGTCGGGCGCTGATGAGCCAGCCGCGCCTGCTGCTGCTTGACGAACCCTCGCTGGGACTGGCGCCGATCATCATCCAGCAGATTTTCAACACCATCGAACAGCTGCGCGAACAGGGGATGACTATCTTCCTTGTCGAGCAGAACGCCAACCAGGCGCTGAAGCTGGCTGACCGCGGCTATGTGCTGGAAAACGGTCACGTCGTGCTGGAAGACACCGGCGAGCGGCTTCTGGCTAACGAGGCGGTGCGTAGCGCCTATCTGGGCGGCTAATTCGTTATTTTCCCCGGCGGCGCCAGGTCTGGCCGGGCGACAAACTGCACTCATCACCCGGGCGAGGCGCCTGCGCCGACCCCGGGAACCGTTCCGCCCCCTATACGTGCCTCAGCTCCCACTTTCCTGTCTCCAATCCTTCATCGTCTTGCCATCTCTCTGACGCGTTACTATCTTTTTTTTGTAATAAAAAAGTTATTTTTCTGTAATTCGAGCATGTCATGTTACCCCCGCGAACATAAAACGCGTGAAATCGCGCATCTGGAACAACAAGAGAGATAACCGATGATATCGTTACGACATACAGCTTTAGGACTGGCGCTCAGCCTGGCATGTGCCGGTCAGGCGTTGGCAGTGACCAATATTCCGTTCTGGCATTCCATGGAAGGGGAGTTGGGTAAAGAAGTTGATTCTCTGGCGCAACGTTTCAACGCGGCCAATCCGGATTATAAAATTACGCCGGTGTACAAAGGTAACTATGAACAGAGCCTGAGTGCCGGCATTGCGGCATTCCGTACCGGCAATGCGCCGGCGATCCTTCAGGTTTATGAAGTGGGTACTGCGACAATGATGGCTTCGAAAGCCATTAAGCCGGTGTATCAGGTGTTCAGCGATGCGGGTATCAAGTTTGATGAATCGCAGTTCGTCCCGACGGTTTCCGGTTACTACACCGATTCCAAAAGTGGTCATCTGCTCTCCCAGCCGTTTAACAGCTCCACGCCGGTGCTGTACTACAACAAAGATGCCTTCAAAAAAGCCGGTTTAGACCCGGATCAGCCGCCGAAAACCTGGCAAGAGCTGGCGGCCTATACCGATAAGCTGAAAGCTGCCGGGATGAAGTGCGGTTATGCCAGCGGCTGGCAGGGCTGGATTCAGATTGAAAACTTCAGCGCCTGGCATGGCCTGCCGGTGGCGACCAAAAACAACGGCTTCGACGGGACTGATGCGGTTCTGGAGTTCAACAAGCCGGAGCAGGTCAAGCATATCGCCATGCTGGAAGCGATGAACAAGAAGGGTGATTTCAGCTACTTCGGGCGTAAAGATGAGTCTACCGAGAAGTTCTATAACGGGGACTGCGCGATAACAACCGCCTCTTCCGGTTCGCTGGCCGATATCCGCCAGTACGCGAAGTTCAACTACGGCGTGGGGATGATGCCGTACGACGCCGACGTGAAGGGTGCGCCGCAGAACGCCATTATCGGCGGGGCCAGCCTGTGGGTGATGCAGGGTAAAGATAAAGAGACTTACACCGGGGTGGCGAAATTCCTGGAATTCCTCGCTAAACCGGAAATCGCAGCGGAATGGCATCAGAAAACCGGCTACCTGCCGATTACCACCGCCGCTTATGACCTGACCCGCCAGCATGGCTTCTACGATAAGAATCCTGGCGCCGATATTGCCACTCGTCAGATGTTGAACAAGCCGCCGTTGCCGTTCACCAAAGGGCTGCGTCTGGGCAACATGCCGCAGATCCGCACCATTGTGGATGAGGAGCTGGAAAGCGTGTGGACCGGGAAGAAGACGCCACAACAGGCGCTGGATTCAGCGGTAGAACGTGGTAACCAACTGCTGCGCCGCTTCGAGCAATCAACTAAATCGTAATAGTTGAAATGCCCGGTGGCGCTATGTTCACCGGGCCGACGACGTGCCATGTGTAGGCCGGGTAAGGCGAAGCTGCCACCCGGCGATTTCTGGAAAAGAGTCCATCTATGTCATCATCCCGTCCGGTATTCCGCTCGCGCTGGCTGCCTTATGTGCTGGTCGCGCCGCAGCTGATTATCACCATTATTTTCTTTATCTGGCCCGCGGGCGAAGCGCTGTGGTACTCACTACAGAGCGTCGATCCGTTTGGTCTTTCCAGCCAGTTCGTTGGCCTGGACAACTTCGTGACCCTGTTCCACGACCCGTACTATCTGGACTCGTTCTGGACCACCATCAAGTTCAGTAGCCTGGTGACTTTCAGCGGGCTGATGATTTCTCTGTTCTTTGCTGCGCTGGTGGATTATGTCGTGCGCGGCAGCCGCTTTTATCAAACCCTGATGCTGCTGCCCTATGCCGTAGCACCAGCGGTGGCGGCGGTACTGTGGATTTTCCTCTTTAACCCCGGTCGTGGGCTGATAACCCATTTCCTCGGCGAGATGGGCTACGACTGGAACCATGCGCAGAACAGCGGCCAGGCGATGTTCCTGGTGGTCTTTGCCTCGGTGTGGAAGCAGATCAGCTATAACTTTTTGTTTTTCTTCGCTGCATTGCAGTCGATCCCGCGCTCGCTGGTTGAGGCTGCCGCCATTGACGGCGCCGGGCCGATTCGCCGCTTCTTTAAACTGGCGCTGCCGTTGATTGCGCCGGTCAGCTTTTTCCTGCTGGTGGTCAACCTGGTCTACGCCTTCTTCGATACCTTCCCGGTGATCGATGCCGCCACCGCCGGCGGCCCGGTACAGGCAACCACTACGTTGATTTATAAGATCTATCGCGAAGGTTTCGCCGGGCTCGACCTGTCGGCGTCCGCCGCCCAGTCGGTGGTTCTGATGTTGCTGGTGATTGTGCTGACGGTCGTTCAGTTCCGCTACGTTGAAAGTAAGGTGCGCTACCAATGATTGAGAACCGTCGCGGGCTGACGATTTTCAGCCACACCATGCTGATTGCGGGGATCGCCGTGATCCTGTTCCCGCTGTATGTCGCGTTTGTTGCCGCGACGCTGGATAACAAAGCCGTTTTTGAGACGCCGATGACGCTGATTCCCGGCGGACATCTGCTGGAAAATATGGCGACCATCTGGACTCAGGGCGTTGGCGTGAACAGCGCGCCATTCTGGCTGATGATGCTCAACAGCTTCATCATGGCCTTCAGCATCACGGTGGGCAAAATCGTGGTGTCGATGCTCTCCGCATTCGCCATCGTCTGGTTCCGCTTTCCGCTGCGTAACCTCTTCTTCTGGATGATTTTTATTACCCTGATGCTACCGGTTGAGGTACGTATCTTTCCCACCGTGGAAGTGATCGCCAATTTGAAGATGCTCGACAGCTATGCCGGATTGACGCTACCGCTGATGGCCTCGGCGACCGCCACCTTCCTGTTCCGCCAGTTCTTTATGACCCTGCCGGACGAGCTGATTGAAGCGGCGCGTATCGATGGCGCCTCACCGATGCGCTTTTTCCGCGACATCGTGCTGCCGCTGTCGAAAACCAATCTCGCGGCCCTGTTTGTTATCACCTTTATCTACGGCTGGAACCAATATCTGTGGCCGCTGTTGATTATTCAGGACGTCAATCTTGGCACCGCAGTGGCGGGTATCAAAGGCATGATCGCCACCGGAGAAGGCACCACGCAGTGGAATCAGGTGATGGCCGCGATGCTGCTGACGCTGATTCCCCCGGTCGTTATCGTTTTAGCCATGCAGCGGGCGTTTGTGCGTGGTTTAGTGGACAGTGAGAAATAAAATGGCAGGTTTAAAACTACAGGCTGTAACCAAAAGCTGGGATGGCAAAACCCAGGTGATTCAACCGCTGACGCTGGACGTCGCGGATGGGGAATTTATCGTCATGGTCGGACCGTCCGGCTGCGGGAAATCAACGCTGCTGCGCATGGTCGCCGGGCTTGAACGCGTGACCAGCGGCGATATCTGGATTAACCGCCAGCGTGTGACCGAGATGGAACCGAAGGATCGCGGGATCGCGATGGTGTTTCAGAACTACGCGCTTTACCCGCACATGAGCGTGGAAGAGAACATGGCCTGGGGGCTAAAAATACGCGGTATGGGCAAAGGCCTGATCGCCGAACGGGTGCAGGAAGCGGCGCGCATTCTGGAGCTGGACGGGCTACTCAAGCGCCGCCCGCGCGAGCTCTCCGGCGGTCAGCGCCAGCGTGTGGCGATGGGCCGCGCCATCGTGCGCGACCCGGCGGTATTTCTGTTTGATGAACCGCTATCGAACCTCGATGCCAAGCTGCGCGTCCAGATGCGTCTTGAACTTCAGCAGCTGCATCGTCGTCTGAAAACCACCTCGTTGTACGTCACGCATGACCAGGTGGAAGCGATGACGCTTGCCCAGCGGGTGATGGTCATGAATAAAGGTATTGCCGAACAAATTGGCACCCCCGTCGAGGTGTACGAGAAACCGGCCAGCCGCTTTGTGGCGAGCTTTATTGGCAGTCCGGCGATGAACCTGCTGGACGGGCGCATCAGCGAAGATGGTCGTCGTTTTGAACTGGAAGGCGGCCTGCGTTTACCGATGAATGGCGAGCATCGCCGCCATGCCGGGCGTAAGATGACGTTAGGTATCCGCCCCGAGCATTTTGCATTAAGCTCCCAGGCGGAAGGTGGCGTACCGCTGGTGATGGATACGCTGGAAATTTTAGGTGCCGATAACCTTGCCCACGGTCGCTGGGGCGAGCAGAAACTGGTGGTCAGGCTGCCGCATCAGCAGCGTCCGTCAGCAGGCAGCACGCTGTGGCTGCATCTGCCCGAGGATCATCTGCACCTCTTTGATGGTGAAACAGGACAACGCGCATGAGTCACTGGCCTTATCCTCACATCGTCGCCCATCGTGGCGGCGGGAAACTGGCGCCGGAAAACACCCTGGCGGCCATCGACGTCGGCGCCCGTTTCGGGCATACGATGATCGAGTTTGACGCCAAGCTATCGAAAGACGGACAGATTTTTTTGCTGCACGATGACCATCTCGAGCGCACCAGCAACGGCTGGGGCGTCGCCGGCGAGCTGGCCTGGAGCGAACTGCTGAAAGCCGATGCCGGAAGCTGGTATAGCCATGAATTCAAAGGCGAGCCGCTGCCGCTGCTGGCCGAGGTTGCCGAACGCTGTCGTCAGCACGGCATGATGGCGAATATCGAGATTAAACCAACGACCGGCACCGGGCCGCTCACCGGGAAAGCGGTGGCGCTGGCGGCCCGTGAGCTGTGGCAGGGGATGACGCCGCCGCTGCTCTCATCGTTTGAAATTGACGCGCTGGAGGCGGCGCAGCAGGCGGTGCCTGAGCTGCCGCGCGGGCTGCTGCTGGATGAGTGGCGCGAGGACTGGCGCGAGCTGACCACGCGCCTGGAGTGCGTTTCGATCCACCTTAACCATAAACTGCTGGATGAGTCGCGAGTGGCAAGCCTGAAGGCCGCGGGCCTGCACATCCTCGTCTATACCGTCAACAAACCCCAGCGGGCGGCTGAGCTGTTGCGCTGGGGCGTGGACTGCATTTGTACCGATGCCATTGATGTCATCGGTCCTGACTTCCAGGCCTGATCCACCGGCAGACGGCCGTTATGGCGTCGTCTGCCGTTGCAACATCCCTCCGTTGTTATTCGGCAACATCTGCTGCGACGAATTCAAATTACCGCTCTGAATGACCCGCTGCTGGTTGTTGTTGAGCTGCGTCTGGAGATGCTGTTGCTGGGCGCGTGTCTGGCTCTGCATATCCTGCTTCAGCATGCTTTGGTGCTGCTGCTGTTGCACCTGCATCTGATTTTGCATCCGCTGCTGGCTGGGGATGACGTACCCTGGATGGTTGGGATTATTGGTGGTGTTGAGTGGCTGTGCCAGGACGCTTAGCGGCAGCAGCGCCGCCAGAAATAACAGTGCTTTCATGGTTCTCTCCTCCCGTGCGTGGGATCACTTAAGTGTACCTCCTTTTCGGCATAACAATGATTTTTTAGGACTTATCAACCAGGCTTAAGCGGGGAAAAAAAACACTTCAGGAGTAAGACAATGATAAACACGCGTTCCTGGCGTCAGGTGGTCATCGCTGCTTTGCTGGCCGGCGGAAGTTTTACCGTCGCCGCAAATCCCACCCCGCCGCCCGTTTCTTATGGTGTAGAAGAAGATGTCTTTCACCCGGTTCGTGCCCGGGAGGGGATGGTTGCCTCGGTGGATGCGATGGCAACCCGCGTCGGGGTGGATATTCTGCGTCAGGGCGGTAACGCCGTCGATGCCGCGGTGGCGGTGGGCTATGCGCTGGCGGTCACGCATCCACAGGCCGGTAATATTGGCGGCGGTGGATTTATGATGCTGCGGACCAAAGACGGTAAAACGACGGCGATTGATTTTCGCGAAATGGCGCCTGAGCAGGCCACCCGGGATATGTTCCTTGACGATCAGGGCAACCCGGATAGCAAAAAATCGCTCACTTCGCATCTGGCTTCCGGTACGCCGGGCACCGTGGCGGGCTTCTCATTAGCGTTGGAAAAATACGGCACCATGCCGCTGAACAAGGTGATCCGCCCGGCGATTAAGCTGGCGGAAGAGGGCTTCACGGTGAACGATGCGTTGGCCGACGATCTGAAGACCTACGGGAGTGAAGTCATCCCCAGTCACCCGAACAGTAAAGCCATCTTCTGGAAAAACGGCGAGCCGCTGAAGAAAGGCGACAAACTGGTGCAAAAACAGCTGGGCAAAAGCCTTGAGCTGATCGCGGAGCATGGCCCGGATGCCTTTTATAAAGGGACGATTGCCGATCAGATTGCCGACGAAATGCACAAAAACGGCGGCCTGATCACCAAAGCCGACCTTGCCGGCTACAAGGCGGTCGAGCGTACGCCGATAAGCGGCGAGTATCGCGGTTATCAGGTGTTTTCGATGCCACCGCCTTCATCCGGGGGGATCCACATCGTACAGATCCTCAATATCCTCGAAAACTTCGACATGCATAAATATGGCTTCGGCAGTGCAGACGCCATGCAGGTCATGGCGGAAGCTGAAAAGCATGCCTATGCCGACCGCTCGGAGTATCTCGGCGATCCGGACTTTGTCAAAGTACCGTGGCAAGCGCTCACCAACAAAGCCTACGCCAAATCGATTGCTGAACAGATTGATATCAACAAAGCCAAACCTTCGAGCCAGATTCGTCCGGGCAAACTGGCGCCGTATGAAAGTAACCAGACCACCCATTTCTCGGTGGTGGATAAAGAGGGTAACGCGGTGGCGGTCACCTATACGCTCAATACCACCTTCGGGACCGGTATTGTGGCGGGTAGCTCCGGGATACTGATGAACAACCAGATGGATGACTTCTCGGCGAAACCTGGCGTGCCGAATGTCTATGGGCTGGTGGGCGGCGATGCCAACGCCGTCGGGCCGAAAAAACGTCCGCTGTCGTCGATGTCGCCGACTATCGTGGTGAAAGAGGGGAAAACCTGGCTGGTGACCGGTAGTCCGGGCGGCAGCCGCATTATTACCACCGTACTGCAGATGGTGGTCAACACCATTGATTTCGGGATGAACGTGGCGGAAGCCACCAATGCGCCGCGCTTCCATCATCAGTGGCTGCCGGATGAGCTGCGGGTGGAGAAGGGGTTTAGCCCGGATACGCTGAAGCTGCTGGAGCAGAAAGGGCAGAAAGTGGCGCTGAAAGAGGCGATGGGCAGTACCCAGAGCATTATGGTGGGCCCGGACGGGACGCTGTATGGCGCGTCCGATCCGCGCTCGCCCGGTGATTTGACGGCGGGCTACTGATTGATTTGCCAGGGGCAAGCCACAGGCCCGGTAAGCTTTGCGCCGCCGGGCAAATTCCCGATTGTCCATAATGGGGGGATTTACCGTCTCCCAGGTTCATCGCCTGGCCGGTAGCGCGGAGATTTTGGGGAACTGCGGATAACACGCCGGGCGACGGCTGACGCCTTACCCGGCCTACAGAATGATGCACAATCACGGGCCCGGTAGGCATAGCGCCGCCGGGCAATGCTGAGTGGTTACTTGAGGCGCGCCATGAAATGCGCATCCACATACTTGCCGTTGCGCAGGGCAAATTTCCTGCCGGTTCCTTCAATTTCAAAACCGAACTTCCGGTATAGCGCCAGCGCGGATGAATTATCGGCAAATACCGTTAGCTCGATACGTTCGATGCGCAGCCAGTTATCACACAGGTTGATCATCTCGCGCATCAGCGCGCTGCCCACTCCACGTCCGTGGAATGCTGCGTCAACGCTCATTCCGAAGGTGGCAACGTGGCTCCGGCGAGGCCGCGGCTCGACGCTGAGCATCAGGTGACCGACGACGCTATGGTCAAGAGTGGCGACCAGATGGTGGCTGTGAGGCCTGGGCTGTAGACGTTCTTGCCACATTTCCATCGAGGGGTGAGGAAGCTGTAGTGTGTCGTGATAGACCTCCGGGTGAGCCGTCAGCTGGCGTAAAGGTTCTGCATCGCGCGGTTCGGCGTGGCGTATCACTATGTCACTCATTCCTCTTCTCCTGTGCCGCGGCATCGCGGTCTTCATCCACTTTATTGGCCTTTTAAACATCCCTGAGTTTAAAAAATGCGTCAACGCCTAATTTTTGCAAAAAGAGGTAGACAAGTGCGAATGAGAATGATTATTATTGTCCTGCATTCAGGGAGACCCTTGCGGAAAGCCTGAAAGCACGACATTGCTCACATTGCTTCCAGTATTACTTTAGCCAGCCAGGTGCTGGCTTTTTTTTTGGGCTTTTTTGCCGGTCATTTCCACCATCTTGAATGGGTTAAGAGTTAAGTTCGTCGCCGGGGTGCGCTATGGTGAGCAGCAGAAACCTCAACAAAGGACGGCTGTATGACTCTGCACTGCGCATTTATTGGGTTTGGCAAAAGCACGACCCGCTACCATCTTCCTTATGTTCTGCACCGCAAAGACCGCTGGCGCGTCGCGCATATCTATCGCCGCAGCGCGAAGCCGCAGGAGCAGGCGCCGCAGTATTCTCATATTCATTTCACCAGCGACCTCGACGAAGTGCTCAACGACCCGCAGGTAAAACTAGTGATCGTCTGTACCCATGCGGACAGCCATTTCGAATATGCAAAGCGGGCGCTGGAAGCAGGTAAAAATGTGCTGGTAGAAAAACCGTTTACCTCCACGCTAGCAGAGGCAAAGGCGCTCTTTGCACTGGCGAAGAGTCGGGGACTGACGGTGACGCCATACCAGAACCGCCGCTTTGATTCCTGTTTCCTGACGATGAAAAAGGTGATTGAGAGCGGCAAACTGGGTGAGATCGTGGAAGTTGAGAGCCATTTTGACCTCTATCGCCCGGTCGCAGAAACCCAGCCCGGAGTCCCGCAGGATGGCACATTTTACGGTCTTGGCGTGCATACGCTGGATCAGCTCATCTCGCTGTTTGGCCGCCCGGACCACGTGGCTTATGACATCCGCAGCCTGCGCAACAAAGCCAACCCGGATGACACGTTTGAAGCCCAGCTGTTCTACGGCGACCTGAAGGCCATTGTTAAAACCAGCCACCTGGTGAAGCTGGCGTACCCGAGGTTTATCGTTCACGGCCATCAAGGTTCGTTTATCAAATATGGTATCGATCGGCAGGAAACCAGCCTGAAAGCCAATATTATGCCGGGTGAGCCAGGATTCGGCGCGGACGATACGTTTGGCCTGCTGGAGTACGTCAATGAAGCTGGTGAAACCGTGCGGGAAGAGATCCCGATTGAAACCGGCGACTATGGGCTGGTCTATGATGCGCTGTATGAAACCCTCGTTAACGGTCAGCCAAATTACGTCAAGGAATCTGACGTTCTCACGAATATGGAGATCCTCGGACGCGGATTTGAACAGCCCTCTCCGGCCACGATAACCTTAGATAAATAAGCCTTCCTGGCTCCTCTGTAATTATTCATATTTTTTGAACAGAGGAGTCAATTTTCACCCTCTATGATCGTGAGCAGATTGAGTCCACACTGACTCCATCGAAAACATACGGGGGTGCAACATGATCTACTTACGCAAAGCTAACGAACGCGGCCACGCTAACCACGGCTGGCTGGATTCCTGGCATACTTTCTCTTTCGCTAACTATTATGACCCGAATTTCATGGGCTTCTCGGCACTGCGGGTTATCAATGATGACGTGATTGATGCCGGCCAGGGCTTCGGTACCCATCCGCACAAAGATATGGAAATCCTGACCTACGTGCTGGAAGGGGCGGTTGAGCATCAGGACAGCATGGGTAACAAAGAGCAGGTTCCGGCGGGCGAGTTCCAGATCATGAGCGCAGGTACCGGGATCCGTCACTCCGAGTACAACCCAAGCGAGACAGAAAAACTGCATCTGTACCAGATCTGGATTATGCCAGAAGAAAACGGCATCACTCCGCGCTACGAACAGCGTCGCTTTGATGCTCTGCAGGGCAAACAGCTGGTTCTGTCGCCGGATGCTCGTGACGGTTCACTGAAAGTGCACCAGGATATGGAACTGTACCGCTGGGCGCTGCTGAAAGATGAACAGTCGGTACATCAGATTGCCGCGGAACGCCGCGTGTGGATCCAGGTGGTGAAAGGCGAAGTGACGATTAACGGTACCAAAGCGACCACCAGCGATGGCCTGGCGATTTGGGACGAGCAGGCGATTTCCGTACACGCCGACAGCGATAGCGAGATCCTGCTGTTCGATCTGCCGCCGGTCTGATTCCGTTGTGCAGATGGGTAAATAAATTGCGCAGCCTTCCCGGATGTTTGGGAAGGTTGCGCTTTGTCCGTGATAAACTGGGAAAATGTCTCCCCCGTTATCACAGTCAGGACGATGAAAAAGAAAAGACCCGTACTGCAGGATGTAGCCGATCTTGTCGGCGTGACCAAAATGACGGTCAGTCGCTTTTTACGTAACCCGGAACAGGTTTCCGAGGCCCTGCGTGGCAAGATTGCCGCTGCACTCGATGAACTGGGTTACATTCCCAATCGTGCGCCTGATATCCTCTCTAATGCCACCAGTCGCGCTATTGGTGTGCTGCTGCCCTCGTTGACCAACCAGGTCTTCTCGGAAGTGCTGCGTGGAATTGAAAGCGTCACCGATGCCTTCGGCTACCAGACGATGCTCGCGCACTACGGCTATAAGCCGGAAATGGAAGAAAAGCGTCTCGAATCCATGCTCTCATGGAACATTGATGGCCTGATTCTCACCGAACGTACCCATACCCCTCGCACGCTGAAAATGATCGAAGTTGCCGGTATCCCGGTGGTTGAACTGATGGACAGCCAGTCGCCGTGCCTCGATATCGCCGTCGGTTTTGATAACTTTGATGCCGCACGCCAGATGACCGCAGCGATTATTGCCCGCGGCCATCGCCACGTGGCGTATCTGGGGGCGCGTCTTGATGAACGTACTATCATCAAGCAAAAGGGATATGAACAGGCGATGCGCGATGCCGGCATGACGCCGTATAGCGTGATGGTTGAACAATCTTCGTCCTATTCGTCAGGGATCGAGCTGATGCGCCAGGCGCGTCGCGAATATCCGCAGCTCGATGGGATCTTCTGTACCAACGATGACCTTGCGGTCGGTGCCGCTTTTGAGTGTCAGCGCCTGGGATTGAAAATTCCGGACGATATGGCGATCGCCGGTTTCCACGGCCATGATATTGGGCAGGTGATGGAACCGCGGCTGGCCAGCGTGCTGACCCCGCGCGAGCGAATGGGACGCATTGGAGCCGAACGGCTGCTGGCCCGCATTCGGGGTGAAGTCGTGACGCCGAAGATGTTAGATTTAGGTTTCACATTGTCACCGGGCGGATCAATTTAGACTGACAAGTTTGAAGTAGATCACACATATTCATTTCTGGCACGAATGGTGATTGCTTATCCCTGAGTCCGGCATGACAATGTTACCGATAACAGTTACCCGTAACAATCAATCTGTATACGAGTCTTTCACGCTGTATTCTTGCAGCCAGTACGGCTTGGTATATGTGTCCAGTGGGAGGAAGCTTTGAGCACGACTAACCATGATCACCACGTCTATGTCCTGATGGGCGTTTCCGGCAGTGGTAAATCCGCTGTCGCCAGCGAAGTGGCGCATCAGCTGCATGCCGCGTTTCTCGATGGTGACTTTCTGCACCCGCGTAGCAACATCAACAAGATGGCCTCCGGCGAACCGTTAAACGACGATGATCGTACACCGTGGCTGCAGGCGCTGAACGACGCCGCTTTTGCCATGCAGCGTACAAATAAAGTCTCGCTGATCGTCTGTTCCGCTCTGAAAAAGAGCTATCGCGATATTCTTCGTAAGGGCAATCCGAATCTCTCTTTCGTCTACCTGAAAGGCGATTTCGACCTGATTGAAAGCCGTCTGAAAGCGCGTAAAGGCCATTTCTTTAAAACCCAGATGCTGGTGACCCAGTTTGAAACGCTGCAGGAACCTGGCGCAGACGAAGGCGATGTTTTAATCGTCGATATTGATCAATCGCTGGAAGGCGTGGTCGCGAGCACCATTGAGGTGATCAACAAAGGCAGTAACTAGTGAGTACATTAACGCTTGTTTTAACAGCAGTGGGCTCCGTTTTGCTGCTGCTGTTTTTAGTCATGAAGGCGCGTATGCATGCTTTCGTGGCTTTGATGGTGGTTTCTATTGGTGCCGGTCTCTTTTCCGGAATGCCGCTGGATAAAATTGCGGCGACGATGGAAAAAGGGATGGGCGGGACGCTGGGCTTCCTGGCGATCGTCGTGGCACTCGGGGCGATGTTTGGCAAGATTCTTCATGAAACCGGCGCTGTCGATCAGATTGCCGTCAAGATGTTGAAATCTTTCGGCCACAGCCGCGCTCATTACGCGATTGGCCTCGCCGGTCTTATCTGCGCGCTGCCGCTGTTTTTTGAAGTGGCGATCGTGCTGCTGATCAGCGTGGCCTTCTCCATGGCGCGCCATACCGGTACCAACCTGGTGAAACTGGTTATCCCGCTGTTTGCAGGCGTGGCGGCCGCGGCGGCGTTCCTGCTGCCCGGGCCGGCGCCGATGCTGTTGGCATCGCAAATGCATGCTGACTTTGGCTGGATGATCCTGATTGGTCTGTGTGCGGCGATTCCGGGAATGATTATCGCCGGGCCGCTGTGGGGCAACTTCATCAGCCGCTACGTTGAGCTGCATATTCCTGACGATATTAGCGAACCAAGCCTGGGTGAAGGCAAGATGCCGTCTTTTGCCTTTAGCCTGTCGCTGATTCTCCTGCCGCTGGTGCTGGTGGGGCTGAAAACCATCGCCGCGCGTTTTGTGCCGGTTGGCTCCAGCGCTTACGAATGGTTTGAGTTTATCGGCCATCCGTTCACCGCGATTCTGGTCGCATGTCTGGTGGCTATCTATGGTCTGGCGATACGTCAGGGGATGGCGAAAGATCGGGTGATGGAGATCTGCGGTCATGCGCTGCAGCCTGCGGGGATTATCCTGCTGGTTATCGGCGCCGGCGGCGTCTTCAAACAGGTGCTGGTTGACTCCGGCGTAGGGCCGGCGCTCGGTGAAGCGCTGACGGGCATGGGATTACCTATCGCCATTACCTGCTTCGTGCTGGCGGCGGCGGTGCGTATTATCCAGGGTTCTGCGACCGTTGCCTGCTTAACGGCCGTAGGGCTGGTCATGCCGGTCATCGAGCAGCTGAACTACAGCGGTGCGCAGATGGCGGCGCTCTCCATCTGTATCGCGGGCGGTTCCATCGTAGTGAGCCACGTGAACGACGCCGGTTTCTGGCTGTTCGGGAAATTTACCGGCGCCACCGAAGCGCAGACGCTGAAAACCTGGACGATGATGGAAACTATCCTCGGCACTACCGGTGCCATCGTCGGTATGATCGCGTTTACGTTGTTAAGCTAAACGCCGCTGAGATTGTCCGGCCGAGCGACGCGAGGCCGGGCAAATCGCCCCTCCAATAGCGTAAAAAAAACGTCTCTGCTGAGCGATGAGACGAAAGGATTAATCCTCATAAGGCCGTATCAGGCCTGGTTTTCTCCGCTTTCTCCACCGGCGCGATATCGCTAAATTTCTGCGCAGATCCATAATCCAGATCAATAAAAAAGCGGCGGAAAATATTCCCTTCCCACGACCATTTCCCCGATAATCTTTGCGGTTTTTCTGGGTACCGATGTCGGCAGAAACTGCGTTCAATAAGTTGCTTTTCTGATTGCCGCGCAATCATTGATTAATTTCACTTGCGACTTTAGCAGCATTTTGTAATGTGAGGGATGATCCAGCAGGAAACTGGCTAGGCACAAACAGCACACATCTCCCAGGAAATACGTTATGAAAAATGTTGGTTTTATCGGCTGGCGCGGAATGGTCGGCTCTGTACTCATGCAACGCATGGTTGAAGAGCGCGACTTCGACGCCATTCGCCCTGTTTTTTTCTCCACCTCTCAGCTGGGGCAGCCGGCTCCCTCTTTTGGTGGCAGCACCGGCGGTACGCTGCAGGACGCGTTTGATCTGGACGCGCTGAAGGCACTGGACATTATTGTGACCTGCCAGGGCGGGGATTATACCAACGACGTGTATCCGAAGCTGCGTGAAAGCGGCTGGCAGGGTTACTGGATTGACGCCGCCTCTTCGCTGCGCATGAAAGACGACGCCATCATTATTCTTGATCCGGTAAACCAGGATGTGATTACCGCCGGTCTGAATAATGGCGTGAAAACGTTTGTTGGCGGCAACTGTACCGTCAGCCTGATGCTGATGTCCCTCGGCGGCCTGTTTGCCCAGGATCTCGTGGAGTGGGTGAGCGTGGCCACTTACCAGGCGGCATCCGGCGGCGGGGCGCGCCACATGCGTGAGCTGCTGACCCAGATGGGCCAGCTGCATAGCCACGTGGCGACAGAGCTGGCGAACCCGGCGTCCGCCATTCTGGATATCGAACGCAAAGTGACGGCGCTGACCCGCAGCGGCGACCTGGCGGTGGATAACTTTGGCGTGCCGCTGGCAGGCAGTCTGATCCCATGGATCGACAAGCAGCTGGATAACGGCCAGAGCCGCGAAGAGTGGAAAGGTCAGGCTGAGACAAACAAAATTCTCGCCACCTCGTCAGTCATTCCGGTCGATGGCCTGTGTGTACGCGTTGGCGCGCTGCGCTGCCACAGCCAGGCGTTTACTATCAAACTGAAAAAAGATGTCTCTATCCCGACCGTGGAAGAACTGCTGGCCGCACACAACCCGTGGGCCAAAGTCGTACCGAACGATCGTGATATTACGATGCGTGAGCTGACCCCGGCCGCCGTCACCGGCACCCTGACCACGCCAGTGGGTCGTCTGCGTAAGCTGAATATGGGGCCGGAATACCTGTCGGCTTTCACCGTCGGTGACCAGCTCTTGTGGGGCGCCGCCGAGCCACTGCGACGCATGTTGCGCCAGCTGGCT
This sequence comes from Klebsiella planticola ATCC 33531, assembly GCF_000735435.1. GTDB lineage: Bacteria > Pseudomonadota > Gammaproteobacteria > Enterobacterales > Enterobacteriaceae > Klebsiella > Klebsiella planticola. The sequence continues at coordinate 410,868 of NZ_JMPP01000014.1, forward strand.
TGATAACTGGATGAACAAAAAAGGGGGTGTTTTACACCTCCTTTTTTTTGCGTAATACAAGGAGTACACGCGGATGTCAGATTTTTCCAACGGAGGTAAGACAGCCTTGGCTATGCTTTAAGTAAGGAACGACAACGTTGCCTTACCTGAAGGTGGGACGGAGCAGGAGGATGCACAGTGTGCTGCACCGTTCAGGTCAAAAAAAGTCGCCAGATACAGGAAAGGGCGACACTTACAACAGGATGAAACCATGTCTAATCGTATCGATAGAGACGTGATTAATGCGCTTATTTCCGGCCATTTTGCGGATCCCTTTTCCGTACTTGGCATGCATCAAACCGATGCCGGGCTGGAAGTACGCGCATTATTACCCGATGCCACCGATGTATGGGTTATTGAACCGAAAACCGGGCGCAAAGTCGGCAAGCTCGAATGCCTCGACTCACGCGGATTCTTTAGCGGCGTTCTGCCGCGGCGAAAAAATCCTTTTCGTTACCAGCTGGCGGTCACCTGGCATGGCCAGCAAAATCTGATTGACGACCCTTATCGCTTTGGTCCGCTGCTGCAGGATCTTGATGTCTGGCTGCTGTCAGAAGGGACCCATTTGCGGCCTTATGAAACGCTGGGGGCGCACGCCGACACGATGGACGGCGTCACCGGCACGCGCTTTTCCGTCTGGGCGCCGAACGCCCGTCGGGTTTCCGTTGTCGGGCAGTTCAACTACTGGGATGGCCGCCGCCATCCGATGCGCCTGCGCAAAGAGTCCGGCATCTGGGAGCTGTTTGTGCCCGGGGCGCATAATGGCCAGCTGTATAAATTTGAACTGATTGACGCCCACGGCCATCTGCGCGTGAAGTCTGACCCTTATGCTTTTGAAGCGCAGATGCGCCCGGAAAGCGCCTCGCTTATCTGCGGTCTGCCGGAAAAGATCGAACAGCCGCAGTCCCGCAAACAGGCCAATCAGTTTGATGCACCGATTTCGATTTATGAAGTCCATCTGGGATCCTGGCGTCGCCATACCGATAACAACTTCTGGCTGAGCTACCGCGAACTGGCCGATCAACTGGTGCCCTACGCGAAGTGGATGGGCTTCACCCATCTGGAGCTGCTGCCGGTAAACGAACATCCGTTCGACGGCAGCTGGGGCTATCAGCCGACCGGGCTGTACGCGCCGACCCGCCGCTTTGGCACCCGTGAAGACTTCCGCTACTTCCTGAATGCCGCCCATGCCGCGGGTCTGAACGTCATTCTCGACTGGGTGCCGGGCCACTTCCCGTCGGATGACTTTGCGCTGGCATCGTTCGACGGTACCGCGCTGTATGAACACAGCGACCCGCGTGAAGGTTATCACCAGGACTGGAATACGCTGATCTACAACTACGGTCGCCGGGAAGTCAGCAACTTCCTGGTCGGTAACGCGCTGTACTGGATTGAACGCTTCGGGATCGACGCCCTGCGCGTGGATGCGGTAGCGTCAATGATCTACCGCGACTACAGCCGCAAAGAGGGTGAGTGGGTGCCCAACGAGTACGGCGGCCGGGAAAACCTCGAAGCGATTGAGTTCCTGCGCAATACCAACCGCGTGCTCGGCGAACAGACGCCGGGAGCGGTCACGATGGCGGAGGAGTCCACCGACTTCGCCGGGGTTTCACGACCGTCTTCAACGGGCGGTCTTGGCTTCTGGTTCAAATGGAACCTCGGCTGGATGCATGACACCCTCGACTACATGAAGCTCGATCCCATCTATCGTCGTCATCATCACGACAAGATGACCTTCGGGATGCTCTACAACTACACCGAAAACTTCGTCCTGCCGCTGTCACACGATGAAGTGGTTCACGGCAAAAAATCGATTCTTGACCGGATGCCCGGCGATGCCTGGCAGAAGTTTGCCAACCTGCGCGCCTACTACGGCTGGATGTTTGCTTTCCCGGGGAAAAAACTGCTGTTTATGGGCAATGAATTTGCCCAGGGGCGGGAGTGGAACCACGACGGTAGCCTGGACTGGCATCTGCTGGAAGGCGGCGATAACTGGCATCACGGCGTCCAGCGCCTGGTACGCGATCTGAACCATACCTATCGTCATCATAAGGCGCTGCACGAGCTGGATTTTGACCCGTACGGCTTTGAGTGGCTGGTTGTCGATGATCATGAGCGCTCGGTATTTGTCTTCGTCCGTCGCGATAAGGCCGGCAATGAGATTATCGTTGCCAGCAACTTCACGCCGGTGCCGCGTCACGGCTATCGGTTCGGGATTAACCAGCCAGGGCGCTGGCGTGAAGAGCTGAACACCGACTCGATGCATTACCACGGTAGCAACACCGGTAACGGCGGCATCGTGGAAAGTGAGGACATCGCCAGTCACGGGCGTGAGCATTCTCTCTCGATTACGCTACCGCCGCTGGCGACCGTCTGGCTGGTACGGGAGGCAGAATGACGACACTGGCGGCCGGAAAACCCTCGCCGTTGGGGGCAAGCTATGACGGAAAGGGGGTGAATTTCACGCTCTTTTCCGCCCATGCCGAGCGAGTGGAGCTCTGCGTGTTTGATGCACAAGGCAATGAGCAGCGGTTCGATTTACCTGCGCGCACGGGCAATATCTGGCACGGCTGGCTTCCTGCCGCCGGGCCGGGTCTGCTCTACGGCTACCGTGTGCATGGGCCGTGGGATCCGGCGCAGGGGCACCGCTTTAATCCGGCCAAACTGCTGCTCGACCCGTGCTGTCACCGGGTTGAGGGCGTACTGCCCGATGATGAGCGTCTCCACGGAGGCGATCTTTTTCCCGATCATCGTGACAGCGCGGCGATTGCGCCAAAGTCGCAGGTTGTGGATCTGCGTTACAACTGGCAGAACGATGCGCCGCCGGGGACCCCCTGGGGCCAGACGGTTATCTACGAGGCCCATGTTAAAGGGCTGACCTGGCTGCATCCCGGGCTGCCGGAGTCGATTCGCGGCACCTATAAAGCGCTGGGTCACCCGGTGATGATCGATTACTTCAGGACCCTTGGTATTACGGCGCTGGAGCTGATGCCGGTGGCGCAGTTTGCCAGCGAACCGCGCCTGCAGAGAATGGGGTTAAGCAACTACTGGGGCTATAACCCAATGGCGATGTACGCGCTCGATCCGCGCTATGCCAGCGAGCCTGAGCGTGCGCTGGATGAGTTTCGCGATGCGGTAAAGGCGCTGCACGCGGCGGGTATTGAAGTGATCCTCGACGTAGTGCTGAACCACAGTGCTGAAATTGATCTTGAAGGGCCGACCTTCTCTTTGCGCGGAATCGATAACCGTAACTATTATTGGATCAGAGAAGACGGGGATTACTACAACTGGACCGGCTGCGGAAATACGCTCAATCTCAGCCAGCCGGACGTGGTGGAGTATGCCCGCCAGTGTCTGCGGTTTTGGGTCGATGAGTGCCACGTCGATGGTTTTCGCTTTGATTTGGCCTCGGTGATGGGACGCACGCCGGAATTTCGCCAGGATGCGCCGCTGTTTGAAGCGATCCGTAACGATCCGCAGCTGGCGGCCGTGAAGCTGATTGCCGAACCCTGGGATATTGGCGCCGGTGGCTATCAGGTGGGGAACTTCCCACCGCTGTTTGCCGAATGGAATGACCATTTTCGCGATGTCGCCAGGCGCTTCTGGTTACAACAAAGCGTCTCATTGGGTGAGTTTGCCCGGCGTTTTGCTGCGTCCAGCGATCTCTTTTCGCGTAACGGTCGCCAGCCCGCTGCGGCGGTGAACCTGATCACCGCCCACGATGGCTTCACCCTGCGCGACTGCGTTTGTTTCAATCAGAAACATAATGAGGCGAATGGTGAAGAGAATCGCGATGGGACTAACAATAACTACAGCAGCAATCATGGTATAGAGGGAACAGGGGGGAGTCTTGATGTGCTTGAGCGGCGTCGGGACAGCGTTCATGCCCTGCTCTCGACGCTGCTGCTGGCGCAGGGCACGCCGATGCTGCTGGCGGGTGACGAGCATGGTCATAGCCAGCACGGCAACAATAACGCCTATTGTCAGGACAACGCATTGACCTGGCTTGACTGGAACCAGGCAAATAGCGGGCTGACGGCATTTACCGCCGCGCTCATTCATCTGCGTCGATGCATACCGGCATTAACCAGTAACCACTGGTGGCAGGAAGGGGACGGCAACGTTGTTTGGCTAAACCAGTATGCGCAACCGTTAACTGCCGATGAATGGCAGCACGGCACCGCGCGTCTGCAAATTTTGCTGTCTGGCCGTTGGTTAATGACGGTGAATGCCACCCCAGAGGTGGCACATATGGAATTACCTGAGGGGGAGTGGCACGCCGTTCCTCCTTTCGCCGGAGAGGATAATCCGGTCGTCATGGCTGTCTGGCATGGGCCCGCGCACGGAGTGTGCGTATTTCAAAGGTCGTAAGCCCTGAAGCTTCCGGTTGCACTCGCGGCCGCTGCGCGGTGAGAGGGACAGGAAGGCTGGGATGTCAAAAGGAGTTAATCATGGTTAGGCTAGAAAAGAACGATCCGTTGATGCTGGCGCGTCAGCTCCCCATCAAAACCGTTGCGTTGATTCTTGCGGGTGGACGCGGTACCCGGCTTAAGGACTTAACTATTAAGCGTGCAAAACCGGCTGTCCATTTCGGCGGTAAGTTTCGCATAATTGATTTCGCATTATCTAACTGCATTAACTCAGGTATTCGCCGCATCGGCGTCATCACCCAGTATCAATCGCACACTCTGGTGCAACATATCCAACGCGGCTGGTCGTTTTTCAGCGAAGAAATGAACGAGTTCGTCGATTTACTGCCAGCGCAACAGCGGGTGCATGGCGAAAACTGGTATCGCGGCACGGCGGATGCGGTGACGCAGAACCTCGATATCATTCGTCGCTATAAAGCGGAGTATGTGGTGATCCTCGCCGGCGATCATATTTACAAGCAAGACTACTCGCGCATGTTGATCGATCACGTCGAAAAAGGGGCTCGCTGCACCGTGGCCTGTATGCCGGTGCCCATCGAAGAGGCATCCGCCTTTGGCGTTATGGCGGTGGATGAAAGCGATAAAATTATCGAATTCGTCGAAAAACCGGCGACGCCGCCGGCGATGCCGAGCGATGAGACCAAATCGCTGGCCAGCATGGGGATCTATGTCTTTGATGCGGATTATCTTTATGAACTGCTGACTGAAGATGATAACGACGAAAACTCCAGCCACGATTTCGGCAAAGATATTATTCCGAAGATAACCGAAGCTGGCATGGCTTATGCACATCCATTCCCGCTCTCCTGCGTGCAGTCTGACCCGGATGCGGAACCGTACTGGCGCGATGTGGGTACGCTTGAAGCCTACTGGAAAGCGAACCTGGACCTGGCTTCGGTGACGCCGGAGCTGGACATGTATGATCAGAACTGGCCGATTCGCACCCATATGGAGTCTCTGCCGCCCGCGAAGTTCGTTCAGGACCGCTCGGGGAGTCACGGTATGACGTTGAACTCGCTGGTTTCCGGCGGCTGTATTATCTCCGGCTCCGTGGTGGTGCAATCGGTGCTGTTCCCGCGCGTGCGCGTGAATTCATTCTGTAATATTGATTCGGCAGTCTTATTGCCAGAAGTGTGGGTGGGGCGCTCATGCCGCCTGCGCCGCTGCGTAATCGATCGTGCCTGCGTGATTCCTGAGGGCATGGTGATCGGCGAACACGCGGAAGAGGATGCGCGTCGGTTCTACCGTTCAGAGGAAGGCATCGTGCTGGTTACGCGTGATATGTTGCGGAAGTTGGGGCATAAACAGGAGCGATAATGCAGGTCTTACATGTATGTTCAGAGATGTTCCCGCTGTTAAAAACCGGCGGTCTGGCGGATGTGATCGGCGCGCTACCTGCGGCGCAAATCGCTGAAGGTATTGATACGCGCGTGCTGCTGCCGGCGTTCCCGGACATTCGCCGTGGCGTCACCGATGCGCAGGTGGTGACGCGGCGGGATACTTTTGCCGGACGCATGACGCTGCTGTTTGGTCACTATAACGGCGTGGGGATCTATTTGATTGATGCCCCGCATCTCTACGACCGCCCAGGGAGCCCTTACCACGATACCAACCAACATGCTTACACCGACAACGTGCTGCGTTTTGCGCTGCTGGGTTGGGTAGGTAGCGAGATGGCCTGCGGACTGGACCCTTTCTGGCGTCCTGATGTCGTGCATGCTCACGACTGGCATGCGGGCCTGACTCCAGCCTATCTGGCCGCGCGTGGACGACCGGCGAAATCGGTCTTTACGGTACACAATCTGGCCTATCAGGGGATGTTCTACTCCTGGCACATGAATGAGATCGAACTGCCGTGGTCGTTCTATAACATGCATGGCCTGGAGTTCAACGGCCAGATCTCGTTCCTCAAGTCCGGGCTCTATTACGCCGATCATATTACGGCGGTCAGTCCGACCTACGCGCGGGAAATAACCGAACCGCAATTTGCCTACGGCATGGAAGGGCTGCTGCGTCAGCGCCAGCACGAGGGGCGGCTATCGGGGATCCTGAACGGCGTGGATGCGGGCATCTGGAACCCGGAGAGTGACCTGCTGTTGGCGTCGCGTTATGACCGCGATCGCCTTGAGGACAAAGCGGAGAACAAGCGCCAGCTGCAAATCGCGATGGGGCTGAAAGTAGACGACAAAGTCCCGCTGTTCGCCGTGGTCAGCCGTTTGACCAGCCAGAAAGGGCTGGATTTAGTTCTCGAAGCGCTGCCGGGCCTGCTTGAGCAGGGTGGGCAACTGGCGCTGCTTGGCGCAGGAGACCCGGTACTCCAGGAAGGTTTCCTCGCTGCGGCCGCCGAGCATCCGGGCAAGGTTGGCGTGCAGATTGGTTATCACGAGGCCTTTTCACACCGCATCATGGGGGGCGCCGACGTGATTCTGGTTCCCAGCCGTTTTGAGCCCTGTGGCTTAACACAGCTGTATGGCCTGAAGTACGGCACGCTGCCGCTGGTGCGGCGTACCGGTGGTCTGGCGGATACCGTGACCGACAGTTCGCTGGAAAATCTGGCCGATGGCGTGGCCAGCGGTTTTGTCTTTGAGGACAGCAATGCACTATCGCTGCTGCGGGCAATTCGGCGCGCGTTCGTGCTGTGGTCGCGCCCGTCGCTCTGGCGTTACGTTCAGCGTCAGGCGATGAATATGGATTTTAGCTGGCAGGTCGCGGCGCACTCTTATCGCGAACTTTATCAACGCTTGCTGTAACCACAGGAGTCATTGTGATGAATGTACCCTTTAGCTATGCATCACCCACGCTGAGCGTTGAGGCATTAAAGCACTCTATTGCCTATAAGCTGATGTTTATCATTGGTAAAGATCCGGCCATCGCCAATAAGCATGAGTGGCTCAACGCCACGCTGTTTGCCGTCCGCGACCGTATGGTGGAGCGCTGGCTGCGCTCGAATCGCGCTCAGCTTTCTCAGGAAGTACGCCAGGTTTATTACCTGTCGATGGAATTTCTGATTGGCCGTACGCTTTCGAACGCCTTGCTGTCGTTGGGCATCTACGAAGATGTGAACAGCGCGCTGGAAGAGATGGGGCTGAACCTTGAAGAGCTGATTGACGAAGAGAATGACCCGGGGCTGGGCAATGGCGGTCTTGGGCGCCTGGCCGCCTGTTTCCTCGACTCGCTGGCGGCGCTGGGCCTGCCTGGCCGTGGTTACGGTATCCGCTATGACTACGGGATGTTTAAGCAAAACATCGTTGACGGGCGGCAGAAAGAGTCCCCGGATTACTGGCTCGAATACGGCAACCCGTGGGAATTTGAACGGCATAATACGCGTTACAAAGTGCGCTTTGGCGGACGCATTCAGCAGGAAGGTAAACAGGCGCGCTGGGTTGAAACCGAAGAGATCCTGGCGGAAGCCTACGATCAGATTATCCCGGGCTTTGATACCGACGCGACCAACACGCTCCGTCTGTGGAGCGCCCAGGCCAGCAGCGAGATTAACCTCGGTAAATTTAATCAGGGTGATTACTTCGCGGCGGTAGAAGATAAAAACCATTCCGAAAACGTCTCCCGGGTACTGTATCCGGACGACTCGACCTACTCCGGGCGCGAGCTGCGTCTGCGGCAGGAATATTTCCTCGTCTCCGCGACGGTGCAGGATATTCTCAACCGCCATTATCAGCTGCATAAAACCTTTGCTAACCTGGCAGACAAAATTGCGATTCACCTCAACGACACCCATCCGGTGCTGTCGATTCCGGAGCTGATGCGCCTGCTGATTGACGAGCATAAGTTCGGCTGGGATGAGGCGTTTGAAGTCACCTGCCAGGTCTTCTCCTACACCAACCATACGTTGATGAGTGAAGCGCTCGAGACCTGGCCTGTCGATATGCTGGGGAAAATTCTGCCGCGCCATTTGCAGATTATTTTCGAGATCAATGACTACTTCCTGAAGACGCTGCAGGAGCAGTATCCCAATGATACCGCGCTGCTGAGTCGCACGTCGATCATCGACGAATCCAACGGCCGTCGCGTGCGCATGGCATGGCTGGCGGTGGTGATTAGTCATAAGGTGAACGGCGTTTCCGAACTGCACTCCCGGCTGATGGTGGAGTCGTTGTTTGCCGACTTCGCGAAGATTTTCCCGATGCGCTTTATTAACGTCACCAACGGCGTGACGCCGCGCCGCTGGCTGGCGCTGGCGAATCCGCCGTTGTCGAAGGTGCTGGACGAGAACATCGGCCGTACCTGGCGTACCGATCTGAGCCAGCTCAAGGAGCTGGAGCAGCATATTGACTATCCGACGGTGAATCAGGCCGTACGTCAGGCGAAGCTGGAGAACAAGCAGCGGCTGGCAAACGTGATTGCCCATCAGCTGAACGTGGTGGTGAACCCGAAAGCGCTGTTTGACGTGCAAATCAAACGTATCCACGAATACAAACGTCAGCTGATGAACGTCCTGCACGTCATTACCCGCTACAACCGTATTAAGGCCGATCCTGACGCCGAATGGGTGCCGCGCGTGAATATCTTTGCGGGTAAAGCCGCCTCCGCTTATTACATGGCCAAGCACATTATTCACCTCATTAACGATGTGGCGGCGGTGGTGAACAACGATCCGCAGATTGGCGATAAGCTAAAAGTGGTGTTTGTCCCGAACTACAGCGTTAGCCTTGCGCAGCTGATTATTCCGGCGGCGGATCTTTCAGAGCAGATCTCGCTGGCGGGTACGGAAGCTTCCGGAACCAGTAATATGAAATTTGCGCTTAACGGCGCCTTGACCATCGGTACCCTGGACGGCGCGAACGTCGAGATGCTGGAGCACGTGGGCGAGGATAATATTTTTATCTTCGGCAATACCGCGGAACAGGTGGAGGCGTTGCGTCGTAACGGCTACAAGCCGCGGGAATTTTACGAACAGGATCCGGAGCTGCATCAGGCGCTGACGCAAATCGGTACCGGACTGTTCAGCCCGTCGGAACCGGGTCGCTATCGCGATCTGCTGGATTCGCTGATCAACTTCGGTGACCATTATCAGGTGCTGGCTGATTATCGTAGCTATGTGGATTGCCAGGATAAGGTGGATGAGTTGTATCGTCATCCGGAAGAGTGGGCGATGAAAGCGATGCATAATATCGCCAACATGGGCTATTTCTCTTCTGACCGTACGATTCAGGAATACGCCGACCATATCTGGCATATCGACCCGGTAAGGCTGTAGCCGGTTACGCAGTGAAAACGGGGCCACAGGCCCCGTTTTTTATGCATTCTATGCGTAAACTCCCCGCAGGCGCAGGTTGTGGTGGCTTACGACGCCAGCGAAAGCTCAGACTTTCCCGCGTGCTGCGCCAGCCATTCGCCGATCCGCGCCTGCTGCTGGTCATTCAGCCACATGCCCTGTTTCGTCCGGCGCCAGATGGCATCCTCAAGAGTGCGTACCCACTCATGCTCCACCAGGTATTTCAGCTCGGCTTCATAGAACTCATGACCAAAATCTTCACCCAAATCCGCTACCGATGCCGCCTCTGCGAGGAGCAGCTCGCTGTTGCTGCCGTAGGTGCGGGCATAGTGACGCGCCATCGATTCGCTGATAAATGAGAACCGGCGGCGCAGTTTGGCCGCGTAATCGTCGCGGTCACCGTCGATATCTCCGCCGGGCAGCACCGCGGTTTTGGTCCAGGCCGGACCGATGCCTTTGTAGTAGGGCGTTAGTTTTTCCAGCGCGTGCTCGGCCAGCTTGCGATAGGTCGTCAGCTTGCCGCCAAATACCGACAGCAGCGGCGCCTGGCCCTGTTCGTCATGGATATCCAGGGTGTAATCGCGGGTAATCGCCTGCGGCGAATCCGATTCATCGTCGCACAGCGGACGGACGCCGGAGTAGGTCCAGACGATATCGTCACGGGACAGCGTCTTTTTGAAGTGTGCGTTATAGGCGTTCAGCAGATAGTTGATCTCGTTGTCATCGATCGCCACTTTCTGCGGATCGCCGTTGTACTCAACGTCGGTGGTGCCGATTATCGAGAACTCATCCATCCATGGGATCACGAACACAATGCGTTTGTCTTCGTTTTGCAGAATGTAGGCCTGCTTCTGGGTGTGCACGCGCGGCACAACAATATGGCTGCCCTTAATCAAGCGAATGCCGTACGGTGAGCGCAGGTGCATCCCTTCGTCAAAGAAGTGTTTGACCCACGGGCCGGTCGCATTGACCAGGCCACGGGCCTGCCAGGTGAATTTCTCGCCGGTATCGATATCCTCCGCCTCGACAATCCACAGGCCGTTTTCACGTTTCGCCGAAATTGCCCGGGTACGGGTCCGGACCTCGCCACCTTTGCGTACCACCATCTGCGCGTTAGCCAGTACCAGACGCGCATCGTCGACCCAGCAGTCGGAATATTCGAAACCGCGCACGATTTCAGGTTTTAATACCGATTCTGCGCCAAATCGCAAGCCGGTTGAGCCGGGTAAGCTGGTACGTTTCCCCAGGTGATCGTACATAAACAGACCAATACGGATCATCCATGCCGGACGCAGGTGCGGGCGATGCGGCAGACGAAAGCGCATCGGAAAGGCGAGATGCGGCGCCATTTTTAACAGCACTTCACGTTCGGCCAGCGCTTCGCTGACGAGGCGGAATTCGTAGTGTTCGAGGTAGCGCAGCCCGCCGTGAATCAGCTTCGAACTGGCGCTGGAAGTGGCGCAGGCGAGATCGCGTGCTTCCAGCATCAGTACGGATAAACCACGCCCGGCGGCGTCTGCCGCGATACCGGCACCGTTGATGCCTCCCCCTATCACAATCAGATCTTTGGTTTCCACGTTCGCTACCTCTGGCACTTTCGTTTAAGCTCATAAATGTTCGTTATCGCTCAATATAGCAAACAAACGCGCCATTGGTAACATCAAAAAAACATTTCAGAGTGATGCGTGTAACATATTGGCGTTTATTTCCCGTCTGACGGTAAACTAGGCAGTAGAATCATGGCCGGTAACGGGTCAGCAATATCATTCCGCTATATAGAGAAAGAGCACATGGACCACTTTGAATGTATCAATGTTGAAGAAGCGCACCAGAAACTGCATCAGGCAATGGCGGTGCTGGTGGATATCCGCGATCCGCAGAGTTTTGCGATGGGACATACGCCGGGTGCGTTTCATCTGACCAACGATACGCTGGGCGCGTTCATGCGCGATAACGACGTTGACACCGCGGTGATGGTGATGTGTTACCACGGCAATAGCAGTAAAGGCGCCGCGCAGTATCTGCTACAGCAGGGCTATGACAAGGTTTACAGCGTGGATGGCGGCTTCGATGCGTGGCATCGTCATTTCCCGGCGGAAGTGGAACATGGCGCGCTTTAAGCGTTAGCACGTCATACCGTTATTCCCGTCTTGTTTCAGATGGCATGGCTGCGGATGTGTTGTTCAAGGACGTCCCGGGCGCGCCACTCCTGCAAACTCGTATATACTAGCCCCCTTTGTGTGGAATAAGCGATCCGCTGTATGTTAATGATTACCTCTTTTGCTAACCCGCGTGTGGCCCAGGCGTTTGTCGACTACATGGCGACACAGGGCGTTATCCTGACCATTCAGCAGCATGATCAGAGTGATGTCTGGCTGGCCGATGAGAGTCAGGCCGGGCGGGTGCAGGCTGAACTGGCTCGCTTCCTGGAAAACCCTGCCGATCCGCGTTATCTGGCGGCCAGCTGGCAATCCGGGCACACCAATAGCGGGCTGCGCTACCAGCGCTTTCCCTTTTTTGCCACCCTGCGCCACAACGCCGGGCCGTTTACATGGGCGATTCTGCTCGTCTGCATTGCGGTCTTTGCGCTGCAAAATATCCTCGGCGACCAGCCGGTAATGTTGCTGCTGGCCTGGCCGTATGACCCGTCGCTGAAATTTGAAGTCTGGCGCTACTTTAGCCATGCTTTCATGCACTTCTCGCTGATGCATATCCTGTTTAACCTGCTATGGTGGTGGTACCTTGGCGGGGCGGTGGAGAAACGCATCGGCAGCGGCAAGCTGGTGGTCATTACCGTCATTAGCGCCTTGCTAAGCGGGTTTATTCAGCACCAGTTTAGCGGCCCCTGGTTTGGTGGGTTATCCGGCGTCGTGTATGCGCTGATGGGCTATGTCTGGCTGCGTGGAGAACGGGATCCGCAAAGCGGCGTCTATTTGCAGCGTGGCTTGATACTCTTCTCTTTAGTGTGGTTAATTGCTGGATGGTTTGATGTTTTTGGCATGTCGATTGCGAACGGTGCGCATGTGGCGGGTCTCCTGACCGGGCTGGCGATGGCGTTTGTCGATACGCAACATGTGCGAAAGCGAACATAGGGCCGTCTTACCCGGCTCTCTGCAACGACAGCGCCTTTATGCGAGTCTTATAATCCCAGGGATATTTCATGAAACAAACACAACGTCATGACGCCATTATCGAGCTGGTAAAAAAACAGGGATATGTCAGTACGGAAGAGCTGGTTGAGCAGTTTGCCGTCAGCCCACAGACCATTCGTCGTGACCTGAACGACCTCGCCGAACAGAAGATGATCCTGCGCCACCACGGCGGAGCCGCGCTGCCTTCCAGTTCGGTAAATACCTCCTGGCACGACAGGAAGGCCACCCAGACGCAGGAAAAAGAGCGTATTGCCCGCAAGGTGGCCAGCCAGATCCCCGATGGCGCGACGCTGTTTATCGATATCGGCACCACGCCGGAAGCGGTTGCACATGCGCTGCTGGAGCATAACGATCTGCGTATCGTCACCAACAACCTGAACGTGGCCACCACGCTGATGGTGAAAGAGGATTTCCGCATTATTCTGGCGGGCGGCGAGCTGCGCAGTCGGGATGGCGGCATTATCGGCGAGGCGACGCTGGACTTTATCTCCCAGTTTCGCCTTGATTTCGGCATTCTCGGTATCAGCGGCGTAGACAGCGACGGTTCGCTGCTGGAGTTTGATTACCACGAAGTTCGCACCAAACGCGCGATTATTGAAAACTCGCGCCACGTGATGCTGGTAGTGGATCACTCGAAATTTGGCCGCAATGCGATGGTGAATATGGGCAGCATCAGCATGGTCGATGCGGTCTACACCGATGTGATGCCGCCGGCAGGCGTACTGAAGGTGATTACGGACAACAACCTTCAGCTGGAACTGTGCTAAACGGCGTTAAACGCCGTATCCCATCATTTTAAGCAGCCGCTGGGCGTGCTGTACCGCATCCTGGCGGTGGGCGACTCCCAGCTTCTGATACAGATTACGAATGTGGGTTTTAATGGTCGTGGCCGCCACGTCCAGCTCACCGGCAATCTGTTCGTTGCTGTAGCCGGAATAGATCAGCCCCAGTACCTGCCATTCACGCTGGGTCAGCGGGCTGGTGCGAATCAGTTCCGGGACTTCCGGATGACTCAGTAGCCGTTCGACAAAGCCCTCATCAAAGTGGGCAAACTTGTGGCGATGGTGCTGGTTGATATCGCGCAGGATGCGCTGGGCGCGATGCTGTTCCAGCTCCGGCAGCGTATTAAGCTGAATCAGCTGGCGCAGCTGCTGCGCCATGGCTTCGCCTTCAATCACAAAGTGGTTGATAAACCCGGTGCGGTTGGCGAGTGCGAGCGCCTCCAGCAGGACTTTTTGCGCTTCGCTTTTCCGTCCCGCCTGCCAGTAAAGCTGGTTGAGCAGCAGCAGGTTGCGGTTAATATCGCTCATCAAACGCAAAGAGCGGGCATTGTCGTTCAACTCTTCCAGCACCATTTCCGCCGAGTCAAAATCACCCAGCAGAATTTGCGCCCGGGCAATGTTGCGCCACTGGCTTTGCAGGAAGTGGTTATTGGCGAATTCCGGTTTCGGCGTCTGGCGCAGCCAGTTGGCGGCCGCGGCTTTATCACCGACCATCTGCCAGTAGATCACCCGGACTTTATCGGCGTTTGATACCCAGTCGCTATGATAGTGACCATTGCCGAGTAGGTTCTCCAGGCGGTTGAGGTGGCTGCGGGCGTTATCCAGATCGCCGCGGGCCAGCGAGCACTGCACCATCAGGGCCAGACACTGCAGCTGCTGCTGCGGCTGATAGCTTGACAGGACATCCATGCCATTACGTGCGGACGCTTCCGCTTCATCCAGCCGCGCCCAGGCCCACAGCAGCTGTGAGCGAATACGTAGCAGGAATTCATGCATCGGCAGCTGCTCGAGATGCTGTTCGCGGATAAGCTGGAAAGCTTTCTCCTGCACTTCCCAGGCGGCCTGCAGGAAGCCCTGGGCAAAGAGAATCTCGCTTTGCTGGATCATGCTCCACAGCGCGTAGTGCCAGATATCGTGGCGGCGGGCCATCTGTTCCGTCTGTTGCATGACCGCCAGAGATTTACTTAACTGGCCTTTACAATGCAGCACTTCACCGTGGACCGATGTCGCAACAATTCGGCTATAGTAGCTGGCCAACGGCAGCTCTTCTAACGCGACCATGGCCAGACGCTCGGCCTCTTCCTGATCGCCCGCATTAATGGCCACCTGTGCACGCAGGGCGTTGAAATCGCCATGCATCGCGGTATCCATTTTCATGTCCATCTCCTGCTCGGCGCGCGCCAGCAGGGTGTTGACTTCGCTGTAACGGTGCTGGCTTTGCATCAGCCAGGCCTGCAGCAGGAGCAGACGCGGATTTTCCAGCAGGTTTGACCACGGCAGCGCCGCCAGCGATTGTTCGAGCAGTCCCAGTTCGCTGTGGTTAAACATGCCCCAGGCATGATTCAGTAAAATATCGCGCAGCATTTTCGCATCGCCGGCCGCCAGCGCATGATGAATGGCTTCACTCGGGAAGCCCAGAGCCATCCAGCCTTCGGCGGCAGAGCGGTGAATTTCAGGTAATTCGGTTGCCAGCTCCCACTGGCAGCGCTGGCGCAGGAAATTGCCAAACAGGGGGTGATAGCGGAACCATTCGCCGGAATCGTCCATCCGCTGCATGAACAGGCCCTGACGTTCAATCTCTTCCAGCTGCATTTGCCCGTTTTCTTCCCCGGTCACGCGAACGATGAGCGCATCGTTCATTGAACGCAGCAGCGAGCTTTTCAGCAAAACGTTACGCGTCCGCGCGTCGACATTATCCAGGACCTCATCCACCAGATAATCGGAGAGATGGCTGGCATTAATACCGGCAAGACGACGGGCTGAGTGGTGGGCGGAGGAGTTATTCTGGCGGGCGGACAGAGCAATAAGCTGAAGCGCCGTGGCCCAGCCGGCGACGTCGTCGCACAGCCTGCTGCTGTCTTCAGCTTCAATCGGCGAAGCCAGACGACAGTCGAAAAAGAGTTTTGCTTCCTGATGGGTAAATGCCAGCTGTTGGCTGCCGATTTCCAGCAGCTGATCGCGCACGCGCAGGTTGGCAATGCCGAGCTGCGGCAGGTTACGCGAGAGCACCACCAGGGTCATATTCTCCGGTTGATGACGGAGGAAGAAGCGCATCGCATCGTGAATCACCGGATTGTTGATCAGATGATAATCATCAATCACCAGATACAGCGGGCGCTGCCAGTCGGCAAGCTCAATAAACAGCTGCGCGAAAAGCGAGGGCAGGCTGGCATACTGGCGTTTCTGCACCATGGTTTCGCTGGCCACGCAGTGGCCGCCGGTAGCCTGTTGAACAGAGGCAATCAGATAACTGGCAAAACGCTCCTGTTGGTTATCGCCTTCATCCAGCGAAAACCAGCCAAGTTCATTTTTCCCCGCCGCCCACTGAGAGATGAGCGTTGTCTTGCCGTACCCAGCGGGGCTGGTGACCAACACGAGACGGTAATTGTTCGCGCCGGAAAGTTTAGCCAGCAATCGCTCGCGAACCACGGTGTGTTCAAGGCGGACTGGGCGACTTAATTTAGACGGAATCAACATAGTTAATCATTTCGCTGTGCAAGAGAGGATTTGCGATTTTTTTTGCGCTTCGTAATTAATGACTATTAAGGTCGGCGATAATGAAAATTATTGCAAGTTATGTCCGAATTTTATGCTCTTGAATTTGCACCAGGTCACAAATTCCCAATTAAAGTCCTTTCGTTGTAAAACCGGTACCAGCGTGCGTGGTTACTGGGTTTTCCCCGCGCCCGGCACAAGTAAAATGGCATTCACTCCATTTTTTCGTAGTTGTATGTTTTTATTAAGTTAATTTAAGGGAAATCTTATAAATAATCGTTTTGGCGTATTTGTGTCATCAGGCAGGATTATTTTTACACAATGCTTATTTTTATTTCGTGATAATTGCGGAATGGTGTTTTATCCAACGCTTTGTCTCGGCCTGTAACAAATATTCTTCTGATGGTGAAGAGCAACATAGTGTTTCTGTGTGGTGAATTTTTCAGCATGTTTCTGACGGAGAGCTACCGTTATAGTGGCCACGATCACACTTTTCGCTCATCCCTGCTGCTCCTCCCTGCCTAATCCCCATCGGGATGAGGACGTTGCTTCAGGAGGTCGGCACACTAACGCCAACGTTTTAGTAAAGGACCCGGATTTCTTATGTCACAGACTTCTTTTAATAAAGATCAGTTTCAGGCTGCACTGACCCGTCAGTGGCAGCATTTTGGCTTACAGTCCGCTTCTGAGATGACTCAGCGTCAGTGGTGGCACGCCGTAAGCGGCGCGCTTGCCGAGCTGTTGGCCGCTCAACCGGTGGCGAAACCGGCCAAAGGGCAGCGTCACGTCAACTACATCTCTATGGAGTTTTTGATCGGTCGCCTGACCGGCAACAACCTGTTGAACCTGGGTTGGTATCAAGGGGTGAGCGATGAGCTGAAGGCTCATGACATTCACCTGACCGATCTGCTGGAAGAAGAGATCGATCCGGGCCTCGGCAACGGTGGTCTGGGCCGTCTGGCAGCATGTTTCCTCGACTCCATGGCGACCGTTGGCCAGTCGGCAACCGGCTATGGCCTGAATTATCAGTATGGTCTGTTCCGCCAGTCTTTCGAAGATGGCCAGCAGGTTGAAGCGCCGGATGACTGGGGGCGTAGCCGCTACCCGTGGTTCCGTCATAACGAACAGCTGGATGTGCAGGTTGGGATCGGCGGTAAGGTCAGCAAAAGCGGCGCCTGGGAACCGGCGTTCGTGATTACCGGCCAGGCCTGGGATCTGCCGGTGCTGGGGTACCGCAATAACGTGGCGCAGCCGCTGCGTCTGTGGCAGGCGACCCATGCGCATCCATTTAACCTGACCAAATTTAACGATGGCGATTTCCTGCGCGCAGAGCAGCAGGGTATCGACGCGGAAAAACTGACTAAAGTGCTTTACCCGAACGATAACCATCAGGCAGGGAAAAAGCTGCGCTTAATGCAGCAATACTTCCAGTGCGCCTGTTCGGTTGCCGATATTTTGCGTCGCCACCATCTTGCGGGTCGTAAGCTGGCAGAGCTGGCGGATTACGAAGTAATCCAGCTCAACGATACCCACCCGACCATCGCCATTCCTGAACTGCTGCGCGTGCTGATCGATGAGCACCAGCTGAGCTGGGATGATGCCTGGGCCATCACCAGCAAAACTTTCGCCTATACCAACCACACGCTGATGCCTGAAGCGCTGGAGTGCTGGGACGAGAAGCTGGTAAAAGCCCTGCTGCCGCGTCATATGCAGATCATTAAAGAGATTAATGACAGATTTAAGAAGCTGGTCGAGAAAACCTGGCCTGGCGATAAGCAGGTGTGGGCGAAACTGGCGGTGGTGCATGACAAGCAGGTTCGCATGGCGAACATGTGCGTGGTCAGCGGATTTGCGGTCAACGGCGTTGCCGCGCTGCACTCCGACCTGGTGGTGAAAGATCTGTTCCCGGAATATCACCAGCTGTGGCCGAATAAGTTCCACAACGTGACCAACGGCATTACGCCGCGCCGCTGGATTAAACAGTGCAACCCGGAACTGGCCGCGCTGCTGGATAAGACGCTGAAGAAAGAGTGGGCTAACGACCTCGATCAGCTGATCCATCTGGAGAAATATGCTGACGATGCTGCGTTCCGCCAGACCTACCGTGAGATTAAGCTGGCTAACAAAGTTCGCCTGGCTGAGTTTGTTAAGACGCGTACCGGCATCGAGATCAACCCGCAGGCGATTTTCGATATCCAGATTAAGCGTCTGCACGAGTACAAGCGTCAGCATCTCAATCTGCTGAACATTCTGGCGCAGTACAAAGAGATTCGTGAAAACCCGCAGGCGGACCGCGTGCCACGCGTGTTCCTGTTCGGGGCGAAAGCCGCACCGGGCTACTACCTGGCGAAAAATATTATTTTTGCTATCAACAAGGTGGCGCAGGCGGTGAATAACGATCCGCTGGTGGGCGACAAGCTGAAAGTGGTCTTCCTGCCGGATTACTGCGTCTCTGCGGCGGAAATGCTGATTCCAGCGGCGGATGTCTCAGAACAGATCTCCACGGCGGGGAAAGAAGCCTCCGGTACCGGCAACATGAAGCTGGCGCTGAACGGCGCGCTGACCGTCGGGACTCTTGATGGTGCGAACGTTGAAATCGCCGAACAGGTCGGCGAAGAGAATATCTTTATCTTTGGTAACACCGTTGAAGAAGTTAAGGCGCTGAAAGCGAAAGGTTATGACCCGCTGAAATGGCGTAAAAAGGACAAGCTGCTGGATGCGGTCCTGAAAGAGCTGGAAAGCGGCAAGTATAGCGATGGCGACAAGCATGCTTTCGACCAGATGCTGCACAGCCTGCTGAAAGGCGGCGACCCGTACCTGGTGCTGGCGGACTTCGAAGCGTATGTTGCCGCGCAGAAACAGGTGGATGAGTTATACCGTGACCAGGAAGCCTGGACTCGCGCGACGATTCTGAATACCGCGCGCTGCGGCATGTTCAGCTCCGACCGCTCAATTCGCGACTATCAACAACGTATCTGGCAGGCAAAACGCTAAGGACAGGCCTATGGAGACTAAACGCCTTGATAACGCCGCGCTGGCGGCGGGAATAAGTCCTGACTACATCAATGCGCACGGTAAGCCGCAGTCAATTGCTGCGGCGACTAAACAACGTCTGCTGGATGCGATGCATCGTACAACAACCGCCACGAAAGTGGCGGTTGACCCGCTGCCGCCGGTGCAGGTTTTCACACACGGCAAGAAAATGTCGCTGCCGGTCGCCGGTCGTGGGGAATTCCAGTGGATCCTCACCACCGAAGAGGGGAAACAGTATCAAGGCAAAGTGCGTGGAGGGGAGACCCTCCCGCTGCCGGCCAAACTGCCGGAAGGCTATCATTCGCTGACCCTGACTCAGGATGGCGAACGCTGGCATTGTCGGGCGATTGTGACGCCGGTGCGTTGCTATGAGCCACAGGCCCTGAAAGAGGGGAAAAAACTGTGGGGCGCCTGCGTACAGCTTTATACGCTGCGCTCGGAGAAAAACTGGGGAATCGGCGATTTTGGCGATTTACGCACCATGCTGCCGGAGATTTCCCGGCGCGGCGGCGCGTTTATCGGCCTTAACCCGATTCATGCGCTCTACCCGGCCAACCCGGAGAGCGCCAGTCCCTACAGCCCATCCTCACGCCGCTGGCTGAACGTTATCTATATTGACGTTAACGCGGTCGATGATTTTCGCCTGAGCAAAGAGGCGCAGGCCTGGTGGCAATCGCCGGAGACGCAGCGGGCATTACAGGCCGCGCGTCAAACCGATGATGTGGATTATACCGCCGTGACCGCGTTGAAAATGACCGCGCTGCGCATGGCCTGGAAGCGATTTTCCGCCCGTCACGATGAGGCGATGACGGAGTTCCGCCAGTTCGTGCTTCGTGAAGGTGAAAGCCTGTACTGGCAGGCGGCGTATGACGCCCTGCACGCCTGGCAGGTACAGCAAGATCCGCTGCGCTGGGGCTGGCCTGCCTGGCCAAAAGCGTATCAGGATATCAACAGCCCGGAAGTGAAAGCGTTCTGCACCGAGCAGGCCGACGAGGTGAGTTTCTACCTCTGGCTGCAGTGGCTGGCGTATTGCCAGTTCGCCGAATGTTGGCACACCAGCCAGCACGACGCGATGCCGATTGGCCTGTACCGCGATCTGGCGGTGGGCGTGGCGGAAGGCGGTTCGGAAACCTGGTGCGACCGCGAGCTGTATTGTCTGAAAGCCTCCGTCGGGGCGCCGCCGGACATTCTTGGCCCGCTGGGACAAAACTGGGGTCTGCCGCCGATGGATCCGCATATCATCGTCGCCCGTGCCTATGAGCCGTTTATTGAGCTGCTGCGCGCCAACATGCAAAACTGCGGTGCCTTGCGCATCGACCATGTGATGTCGGTTCTGCGTCTGTGGTGGATTCCGTATGGTGAAACCGCTGACCACGGTGCCTATGTGCAGTATCCGGTCGATGATCTGTTATCGATTATGGCGCTGGAAAGTCAGCGTCATCGCTGTATGGTGATTGGCGAAGATCTGGGTACCGTACCGGTGGAGATTGTCGGCAAGCTGCGTAAGAGCGGCGTCTATTCCTACAAAGTGCTCTATTTCGAAAATGACCATGAGAAGACGTTCCGCGCGCCGCAGACGTATCCGGAACAATCAATGGCGGTGGCGACAACGCATGACCTGCCAACGCTGCGCGGTTACTGGGAAAGCGGAGACCTGACGCTGGGTAAATCGTTAGGTCTGTATCCTGATGAAGGGGTTCTGCGTGGCCTGTATCAGGATCGTGAACTGGCGAAGCAGGGGCTGCTGGATGCGCTGCATCAATATGGCTGCCTGCCTAAACGCGCCGGGCATAATGCCTCGCTGATGGCGATGACCTCGACCCTCAATCGCGGTATGCAGCGTTACATTGCGGACAGCAACAGCGCATTGTTGGGGCTACAGCCGGAAGACTGGCTGGAAATGGCCACCCCGGTCAATATCCCGGGAACCAGCAGCGAATATCCGAACTGGCGGCGTAAGCTCTCCACGACCCTTGAGCAGATGTTTGCCGATGAGCGGGTGAATAAGCTGATTAAGGATCTGGATAAGCGGCGCAAAGCGGTCGCTAAGAAGAAATAGTGCCGCCGTTTCTCCGGTGACACCGGGGAAACGGTGTGAGAAAGGGCCAACAAAAAGGCCGGGTCGCGTATGCGGACCCGGCCTTTTTTATGCTGACGTCTGGCTTACACCACCATCCCCAGCAGCAGACAGCCAACCAGGCCGCAGACTGAGATAATGGTTTCCAGCACCGACCACGACCGGATGGTTTCGCCGATGGTCAGGTTGAAGTATTCCTTAAACAGCCAGAAGCCCGGATCGTTCACGTGAGAGAAGATAACGCTGCCGGAACCAACCGCAATAACCATCAGTTCCGGGCTGACGCCGGTGGTGGCAATCAGCGGTGCAGCAATCCCGCCGGCGGTGATGGCGGCAACGGTCGCAGAACCGAGCGCAATACGCAGTACCGCCGCGATAGACCAGGCCATAAACAGCGGGGACATGTTGGATTCATGCATGATAGAGGCGATGTATTTATCCATGCCGCTATCCACCAGCACCTGTTTGAAGGCGCCGCCGCCGCCGATGATCAACAGCATCATGGCGATAATTTTGATCGAAGAGGTCAGCGTGTCGTTGATCTGCTCCATGGAACGCCCACGGTTCAGGCCGAAGGTGAACAGGGCGATGAGAACCGCAATCAGGGTCGCCATTACCGGGTCGCCGAAGAACTCGGCAACCGGCAGGAAGGCGTGGCCTTTCGGCAGGATCATCTCGGCAACGGCACGCATCGCCATCAGGATCACCGGTACCAGTGAAGTCCAGACGCTGACGCCAAAGCCCGGCATCTCTTCTTCGCTGAAGGTTTTCGGGTTGTGCAGCCCTTCCGGAATCGGCTTATCAATGCCTTTCAGGAAGCGAGCGAAAACCGGACCGGCAAGGATAACCGTCGGGATAGCCAGAATCGTACCGTACAGCAGGGTCTTACCCATATCAGCGTGGAAGATAGTGGCAATCGCCGTTGGGCCCGGGTGCGGAGGCAGGAAACCGTGAGTCACGGAGAGCGCGGCCGCCATTGGAACGCCGACGTACAGCAGCGGAATGCGGGCAGACGCGGCAATGGTGAACACCAGCGGCAGCATCAGCACAAAGCCCACTTCGTAGAACAGCGCGAAGCCGACGGTAAAACCGGTCAGCACGACTGCCCACTGGATGTGCTTTTTCCCGAACTTAGCGATTAAGGTTGTGGCAATTCGCTGAGCGCCGCCGCAATCCGCCAACAGCTTACCGAGCATAGCGCCAAAGCCCATGATCAGCGCGAGACTGCCGAGGGTTCCCCCAACGCCGTTTTTAATGGATACGATGACTTTATCCAGAGGCATACCTTGCATAAGTCCGACGGCGAGTGCCACCAGAACCAGAGCGATGAAGCCGTTCATCTTGAAACGGATCATCAGCAGCAACAGCAGGGCAACCCCGATAGCAACGATGACTAATGGCATAATTTACCTGGCCTTACATTTGTTATGGGTAACGTCAAATTTCAATTTTTTTCGTTTGCTCTGCCTGAGCCGGCAAACGGTGTGGCGCCATAAAATCGACTATCACTCCTGTAGGAAAGGATAGCTGGCTATTTTTATAGCAGCGGTGCCTGAAAGAGATGATACGGGTAACATATGCAGGTTGAGAATCACCCGTCGGGGTAAAATTTTAAATATGAGACTTAAGTCATACTCTTTCCCGGGTTTTTGCCGGGTGGTTCAGGGGGAAATGTTGTGCGGTAACATCGGCAGGGGCGGCCCGGCTGGGCAAATGCCGCCGGGCTTAACATCGGGAAGAGGGGGGGGACTTAGTAGTAAGAGTGCTCGCCGCGCTGGTGTTCGGTCAGATCGCGCACGCCTTTAAGCTCAGGGAATTCGTTGAGCAGCTGTTTCTCGATCCCTTCTTTCAGGGTCACATCGACCATTGAACAGCCGTTACAACCGCCGCCGAACTGCAGGATGGCCAGACCGTCTTCGGTGATTTCCATCAGCGTAACGCGTCCGCCGTGGCCGGCCAGCTGCGGGTTAATCTGTGATTGCAGCAGGTATTCAACGCGTTCCATCAGCGGAGCATCGTCGGAAACTTTGCGCATCTTGGCGTTCGGTGCTTTCAGCGTCAGCTGAGAGCCAAGCTGATCGGTAACGAAGTCAATTTCAGCGTCTTCCAGA
Organism: Klebsiella planticola ATCC 33531; assembly: GCF_000735435.1. GTDB lineage: Bacteria > Pseudomonadota > Gammaproteobacteria > Enterobacterales > Enterobacteriaceae > Klebsiella > Klebsiella planticola. The sequence continues at coordinate 434,440 of NZ_JMPP01000014.1, forward strand.
TACGGCGCGCTGAGTTCGTCGACATACGCAGTCAGTTGCTCAAACTTCAGCGCCGTGTCGGTGTCTTCCACCGCATCCGGTGGGCAATAGGATACGCCGCACTCAGCGTTTGGGGTGCCGGGATTAATCACAAATACGCGAATTTGTGTCCCTTCTTCCTGATTTACCAGCAATTTGGCAAAGTGCGCTTGTGCAGCATCGGAAATACGGATCATAGCGTTGGCCTAATAGTTGACTATTTTACTTGGTTATAATACGCCCATCAGCAGGGGTCTACAAGGTACGGCATATACACCATACCTGAACCGTCGCGGCGCCGTTTCGCAAAAGCAGGCGGGATATTTCAGCGACGGTGCTTCCGGTTGTGACGACATCATCCACAATGGCGATATGGAGGCCGCGCACCGATATTTCAAGCTGAAAGGCATTTTTCAGGTTCTGTTTACGCAAGCGTGCAGAGAGGTGGTGCTGGGTCGCAGTGCGTCGCTGGCGACGTACAGCGTCATGGTGCCAGGCGCACTGCAGCCAGTAAGCCAACGGTCGGCATAGCAGGTCGCTTTGATTGAAGCCTCGTCGCCATTGACGTCGCTGCCATAGCGGGACGCTGACGAGCCGGTCTGGTCGAGGGAATCCTTCCCTCTGGCGAACGCGTAATAGCAGCAGTCGTGCCAGCGCTGACGCCAGTTCCGGGCGACGGGAAAACTTAAGCTGATGGATCAAACCGCTCAGCGGTGGCCGGTAATCATTGACCGTCACCAGCCGTTGCCACGGCGGCGGATTCCGCAGGCAGCGGCCGCAGGGGACTCTGCTGACCGCTGCAGGCAGACCGCACCGTGGGCAAAGCGAATGGGTAAGCGCCAGCGAGGTCGCGCAGCAGGAGCAGATTCCCCAGTTGTCGATCGCCACCGGCATTTGGCATAGCCAGCATAAGCTGTGTGCTGTTAGCATATTTCACCTCGTAATGGTGGAAAGAGAACAGTAACTGATGAACGACATCTGGTGGCAAACCGTGGGGGAAGGAAATTGTCATCTTGTGCTCCTGCACGGATGGGGGCTGAATGCCAGGGTATGGGATTGCGTGACGCCGGAACTGGCCTCGCACTTTACGCTGCATCTGGTTGACCTGCCGGGATATGGTCGTAGCAGCGGCTTTGGCGCTCTGTCGCTGGAAGAGATGGCACAGCAGGTACTGAGCCAGGCCCCGGAGCAGGCTATCTGGCTGGGCTGGAGCCTCGGCGGGTTGGTGGCCAGTCAGATTGCCTTGCAACACCCCGGACGCGTACAGGCGCTGGTCACCGTGGCGTCCTCACCCTGTTTTGGCGCCGATGGCGACTGGCCCGGGATCAAAGCGGAGGTGCTAAGTGGCTTTCAGCAGCAGTTGAGCGAAGATTTCCAGCGTACCGTAGAGCGGTTTCTGGCGCTGCAAACGCTGGGGACGGAAAGCGCTCGCCAGGATGCCCGGGCGTTGAAAAGTACCGTGCTGTCGTTGCCGATGCCGTCCGCAGAAGTGTTGAACGGCGGACTGGAGATCCTTAAAACGGCCGATTTACGCCAGCCTCTGGCCGCAATCACCCTGCCATTCCTGCGGCTGTATGGCCGACTGGATGGCCTGGTACCGCGCAAAATTGTGCCGGTTCTGGATGCATTATGGCCGCAGAGTGAATCTATGGTCTTTGAAAAAGCGGCCCATGCGCCGTTCATCTCGCACCCGCAGGCGTTCTGTGAGCCGCTGGTGGCGTTGAAAAATCGCCTGCGCAATTATTTTTAGCCGGCTGTGGCAAAAATCCCGACCATAGCAATACTTAGGTTGTCACGGGGAGCATGCGTTTCTGTCGCCGCCGTGGCCTATAAAAACAACCTTATGGAGAGTTCAGGCTATGAAACTTATTACGGGTATTGTCGCATCTCTGGTGATTGGGTCCCTGTCTTTTGGCGCGTTTGCAGCGAAAGAGATTCAAAAAGATGAAGTGGCGTCAATGAAGCTGACGAAAATCGGCAGCATTACGACCTCAAAAACAACGTCACCGATGGATGCAAAGCGCGATCTGTCGAAGAAGGCGGATGAGCTGGGCGGCAAGTACTTTGTGGTGATTGCCGGTTCGAAAAACGAGAAAACCGTTCACGCTAACGCCGACGTCTACAAATAAGCAAAAGCGGGTCTCAGGACCCGCTTTGGTTTTATTGCTCAGAGGCTGATTGCCCAAGGGCGATCAGCGTAGCGCCCACCACTCTTGCAAGCAGGCTTTTCCCTCAGGGCAACTTTTGCAGCTGCCGGACAAACAGCCGTCCGCGTCTTCCGTTATACGCACGGCTTTCCCCATGGCTTCCAGACGACTCAGCATGGCCTCGACCAGCGGCTGCGGAGCATGCAGGTGAGCGCTGAGTTGTGTCGCCTGCATACGCCCCTGCAGGGCCAGCATATCGCGTACTTCAATCAACGACGCCATGATGACTCCTTAGTGACAATCGCCTGCCGGACTCTGACAGCAGGATGACGGCGTTTTACGCGTGGCCAGCAGAGAGATATCAACCCGGCTGCGTGCCCGGCGTAACAGAGCAAAGACCAGGATGTTAAACAGCACCACCGCCAGGATACACACCAGGCTGTAGCGCGGATGCTGGCTGAAACTCACGGTCTGGTAGTACAGCGTCGAGAGCGAGTAGGCGATGTTCAGTCCCCACAGGATGGAGAATGACATCCAGCCACGGCTGGATTCGCGAGCGATAGCCCCCATCACCGAGATGCACGGAATATAGAGCAGAACGAAAATCAGGTAGCTGTAGGCGGCGGCCGCGCTGCCGAATTTGCTGCCCATGACGCCCATGGCGCCGGTTTCCATTTCACCATCGCCTTTGCTGGCTTCGATAGGGTTAGCCAGGACGCTCAGGCTGAAGGTATCTTTCAGGCTCTGCCAGGTTTCGTCCAGCGCGGCCAGCAGTTCGTCGCCGAGGTGGAATTCCTGCGGATTAAACGCTTCGTTCTGAATGTCTTCGGCGGTGTAGAGCGTGTTCAGCGTGCCGACGACCACTTCTTTCGCCATTGCGCCGGTAAACAGCCCGACGGTGGCCTGCCAGTTGTCTTCATGCACGCCGATCGGTTTAAAAATCGGCGTGATAATACGACTGACGGAGGCCAGCGCCGAATCGTTAATGTTATCCACCAGCTTACCGTTGAGCGAGAAGCTGTTCAGGGCGCTAAGGAAGATACTGACGATGACGATAACTTTACCCGCGCGCAGCACAAAGCCTTTCAGCCGCTGCCAGGTCTGGATGACCAGGCTTTTGACATGCGGGACGTGGTAGACCGGCAGCTCCATCACAAACGGCGATGCTTCGCCGCGCATAATGGTGTGTTTGAGCATCAGACCGGTCAGGATAGCCATCACGATGCCGAGCAGATACAGCGAGAAGACCGCCAGCGCGCCATTCTGGCCAAAGAACGCGGCGGCGAACACGGCGAAGATCGCCAGGCGCGCGCCGCAGGACATAAACGGCGCCATCATGATGGTCATCAGGCGTTCGCGAGGCGCATCCAGCGTGCGTGCGCCCATGACCGACGGCACGTTGCAGCCGAAGCCGACAATCAGCGGAACGAAGGATTTCCCCGGTAGCCCCAGCGCCTGCATCAAGCGGTCCATGACGAATGCCGCTCGCGCCATATAGCCGGAATCTTCAAGGAAGGAGAGGAACAGATACATCATGCCGATTTGCGGGACCAGCGGCAGCACGGTGTTGATACCGCCACCCAGCCCCTGGGCAAGGAAAACGGTTAGCCAGTCCGGTAAATGCAGGGTATAGCCCAGCCACTGAATACCGTGAATAAAGATAGCCACGGACCCGGCGTCAAAGATGGGTTGTAATGCGCCGCCGATGTTGATCGCCAGCAGGAACATCAGGTACATGACAAATAAGAAGATGGGCAGCCCCAGCACGCGGCTGAGGATGATTTTGTCCATCGCTGTGGTGAAGCGGCTTGGCTCAGCGGTGAGCGTGTTGCTGACGGCATCGCAGATGGCGGCAATGCTCTGATAGCGGGCATCCGCGATATGCAGCGCCGGATCGTCAATTTCCGCGCTCAGATTTGCCAGGGCATCGTCGAGCTTATGCGCAGCGTTTCCGGCGTACTCGCGGCTGTAAATATCGCCCTCCAGCATCTGCAGACCCAGCCAGCAACGCTGACGCTGCGGGATCTCCCGCGCCATCTCCTGAGCCAGCTTTTCGGCTTCACGCAGCAGCGGCTGCGGGTAGTGCACCAGTTCAAGCGACGTATTTTGCTGGTGGCGGTCGACGGCCATTTTTAAGGCTTCGATACCGCGTCCGCGCGTCGAGACCAGCGGAATCACCGGGCAACCCAGGCGGGCGGCCAGCGCGTCAACGTCGATGCGGATTTTTTGCTTCTCGGCAATATCCAGCATATTCAACGCAACGATACAGGGGATGCCCAGCTCCAGTAGCTGCAGCGTCAGATAGAGGTTGCGTTCCAGATTTGAGGCGTCAACCACGTTAATCAGCATGTCGGCATCGCCGCTGAGGATATAGTGACAGGCAATCTGCTCATCTAAAGAGGTCTGTGAAGAGATCGTCGTCAGCGAATAGGTGCCGGGCAGGTCCACCAGCGTGACCTGGTGGTCAGTGGTGGTAAAGGCTCCTTCTTTGCGCTCGACGGTGACCCCGGCCCAGTTGCCGACGCGCTGACGGGCGCCGGTAAGCTGATTAAATAATGTTGTCTTGCCGGAGTTCGGATTACCAATTAAACCAAGAGTTAACTTTTTCATATTTCAGACTCTGCGTACCGGGTCAGGTGTTATTGTGCAACCGCTTCCAGTTCTATTAAATCGAGATCTTTTTTGCGTAATACCAGGCTTACACGCCGGGTTTCGATATGCACGGGATCGCCGAGCGGCGCGACGCGGACCACATTAAAAGAGGATCCTGGCAGCATTCCAAGGGACAACAGTTTCTGACGATAAGCCGGACTAATATCGCGAGAGAAACCCGTGATTTTCCACGCACTATCAGGAGTGAATTGCATAGGGCCTACCTGTAATCGCTAACTGAACGAGAGTTTACCGTGTGCGGTCATCGCGCAGCACCGGGGAGCATAGTCAACGGAGAAGAAGATATATTTACTATGAATGATGATAATGATAATGGTTTTTATCATCAATACATAAATGGTTTAATAATCGACATTTGCCGGAAATATACTGTTTTTTTGATATGACGCAAGGTCTGCACTGTAGCGATAAATAAGGGTAATATTTATTTTGTCATTTAATGTGTAATTAAGGTTTCATTGGTTAACAAAATGAAATCTTAATAAATAACTTATTTACTCGCCTGTATTAACCGGAGCTAATCGGTTTTCGGAGTATACCAACACGGGGTCAGAGAATAAGGGCGGGAAAATGGCCCCTGCAATGAGGGGCCGGGAAAAGATTAGCGTTTTTTACCCATGGCCGCTGCCAGCGCGTCCATCATGGCGCTGTTGCCAGCTGACTGCGCCTCACGGCCGCGCGGTTTAGCCGTCTTCGCCGCCGGGCGGTTGCCCTGCGCACGATCGCTCCCGCCGCCGCGCCGGGCGTTACTCTCGCCTGGCTGCTCGTCCAGACGCATGGTCAGTGCGATGCGTTTACGCTGCAGGTCGACCTCCATCACTTTAACCTGCACGATGTCGCCAGCTTTGACGACGGTATGCGGATCGTCGACGAATTTATTCGACAGCGACGAAATATGCACCAGACCATCCTGGTGTACGCCGATATCGACAAAGGCGCCAAAGTTAGTGACGTTGGTGACCGCACCTTCAAGTACCATGCCCGGCAGCAGGTCGTTCATGGTTTCCACACCATCGGCGAACTTCGCGGTTTTAAACTCCGGACGCGGGTCGCGACCAGGTTTTTCCAGCTCTTTGATGATGTCGGTGACGGTTGGCACACCGAATTTGTCATCGGTGAAGTCGGCCGCTTTCAGATGGCGTAACTCGCTGCTGTTGCCCATCAGATCGTTTAACGCCTGCCGGGTGGCGGCCAGAATGCGCTCGACGATAGGGTATGCTTCCGGGTGAACGGTGGAGGCGTCCAGCGGGTTGTCGCCGTGGTTGATGCGCAGGAACCCGGCGCACTGCTCGAAGGCTTTGGGACCCAGGCGGCTGACTTTCAGCAGCTGCTGACGGTTCTGGAACTGGCCGTTTTCATCACGCCAGGCGACGATGTTCTGCGCCATCATCCGCGTCAGACCCGCTACGCGGGTGAGCAGTGGCACGGATGCGGTATTTAGATCCACGCCGACGGCGTTAACACAGTCTTCGACCACCGCATCCAGCTTGCGCGCCAGCTGTGACTGGCTGACGTCGTGCTGGTACTGGCCCACGCCGATGGACTTCGGATCGATTTTAACCAGCTCGGCCAGCGGATCTTGCAGACGGCGGGCGATTGAAACAGCGCCGCGCAGAGAAACATCGAGGTCCGGGAACTCCAGGGCCGCCAGCTCGGAAGCCGAGTAGACGGAGGCCCCGGCTTCGCTGACGATCACTTTCTGCGCGGTGACTTTCGGGAACTGTTGCTGCACATCGAGGAAGAAGCGCTCGGTTTCGCGGGAGGCGGTGCCGTTGCCGATAGCAACCAGCTCAACGTTGTGTTTTTCACACAGCGCTGCGACGACAACCGCCGCTTTGGCAGCCTGTCCGGTGTGCGGATAGATGGTGTCTGTGGCAACCAGTTTACCGGTGCCATCTACCACGGCGACTTTCACGCCGGTACGCAGACCCGGGTCGAGGCCCATCGTGGCGCGCAACCCGGCGGGGGCGGCCATCAGCAGATCGTGCAGGTTACGGGCAAACACGTTGATGGCTTCATCTTCCGCGCGTTCACGCACGGTGCCCATCAGCTCGGTCTCCAGGTGCATCAGTACCTTGATGCGCCATGTCCAGCTGACAACCCCTTTGCGCCAGCTGTCGGCTACGGCGTGGTTCAACCGTAAACCGAGATGGTCGATAATAATCTGTTCGCAGTGGCTCTCTTTCGGCGGCTCGTCAAACTGCGGGTCGGCATTCAGGGCCAGCTGCAGGATGCCTTCGTTACGGCCGCGGAACATGGCCAGCGCGCGGTGCGAAGGGACGGTAGCGATAGGCTCGTGGTGATCGAAGTAGTCGCGGAATTTTGCCCCTTCCTCTTCTTTGCCGCTCACCACCGTGGCAACCAGGTGCGCATTCTTCCACAGGTAGTCACGCACCTTCGCCAGCAGCGCGGCATCTTCAGCAAAACGCTCCATCAGGATATAACGCGCGCCATCCAGTGCGGCTTTGGTATCGGCGACGCCTTTATCGGCATCGACAAACTTCGCGGCTTCTGTTTCCGGATCGTGGGACGGTTCGTTCCATAGCAGGTCCGCCAGCGGCTCCAGTCCGGCTTCAATGGCGATTTGCCCGCGGGTACGGCGCTTCGGTTTATAGGGCAGGTAAAGGTCTTCGAGCTCGGTTTTGCTCAGCGTGGTGGTAATCGCCTTTTCCAGCGCATCGGTCAGCTTGCCCTGCTCGCCGATCGACTTGAGGATGGATTGACGACGGTCTTCCAGTTCACGCAGATAACCAAGGCGGGTTTCCAGATTACGCAGCTGCGTGTCATCCAGACCGCCGGTGACTTCTTTACGATAGCGTGCGATAAACGGCACGGTGTTCCCTTCATCAAGCAGGCGAACGGCAGCTTCTACCTGTTCAGACCTGGCCTGAAGTTCACCCGCAATAATGCGGCAGAGCGAATCATTCATCATGTCTATTTCATCTTGTGGATCGAAAATCAGGGGATAGTTATACGGACTGGCACGGCAAAATGCCAGTCGTGACACGAGGCTCTCAGATTGTTCCGGACGCGCTATTTCACATATTCGATATTGTTGACGTACCAGCTGGCTTCGCCGGCGGGCGTGTTGACAACCGCCAGGTCGCCGACCTCTTTTTTCAGCAGCGCGCGGGCCATCGGCGAGTCGATAGAGATGTAGTCTTTACGTCCGAAAATTTCATCGTAACCGACGATGCGAAAGCGTCTGGTGTCGCCATCATCGTTTTCGATTTCAACCCACGCGCCGAAAAACACTTTGCCCTCCTGCTGCGGGGAGTAATCGACGATTTTCAGATTTTCCAGACATTTGGTGAGATAGCGTACCCGGCGGTCGATTTCACGCAGACGTTTTTTGTTGTACTGGTAATCAGCATTTTCGCTACGGTCGCCAAGGCTGGCCGCCCAGGTCACTTTTTTGGTGACCTCGGGACGCTCTTCACGCCACAAATAATCCATTTCTTTTTTAAGGTTTTCATACCCTTCACGGGTGATCAGCGGCGTTTTCATTTATCGTTCTACCTTCTGATTGTCGGACACGGTGCGCGGCGATGTGCGGTTGCGCACAATTCGTAGTGCGTAATAATACCGACAGGATAAATAATGTGTCTTATGATTAAATGTATACTTAAGCTGCTGTTAAATATGCTTTGTAACAATTTAGCCTGGAATATATACCAGATTTAGCTGGTCGGCGACCCGGGCTTTTTTGAGAATACGCACTGACAATTGCAGTGAACCTTTGGGAGTATAAACAATGCAAGAGAATTATAAGATTCTGGTTGTCGACGACGACATGCGCCTGCGTGCGCTGCTCGAACGTTATCTGACCGAGCAAGGCTTCCAGGTTCGAAGCGTCGCCAACGCTGAACAAATGGATCGTCTGTTGACTCGTGAGTCCTTCCACCTGATGGTACTGGATTTGATGCTGCCGGGCGAAGATGGCCTCTCCATTTGTCGTCGTCTGCGTAGCCAAAGCAACCCGATGCCGATCATTATGGTCACGGCGAAAGGGGAAGAGGTTGACCGTATTGTGGGCCTCGAAATCGGTGCGGATGACTATATTCCAAAACCGTTCAACCCGCGTGAACTGCTGGCCCGTATCCGCGCCGTGCTGCGTCGCCAGGCCAATGAGTTGCCGGGTGCGCCGTCGCAGGAAGAGGCGGTCATCGCCTTTGGTAAATTCAAGCTGAATCTCGGCACCCGCGAGATGTTCCGCGAAGATGAACCGATGCCGCTCACCAGCGGTGAATTTGCGGTACTGAAAGCGCTGGTGAGCCATCCGCGCGAGCCGCTTTCCCGCGATAAACTGATGAACCTCGCTCGCGGTCGTGAATATTCCGCGATGGAGCGTTCCATCGATGTACAAATCTCCCGCCTGCGCCGCATGGTCGAAGAGGACCCGGCACATCCGCGTTACATCCAGACCGTGTGGGGGCTAGGCTACGTCTTCGTACCGGACGGCTCTAAGGCATGAAACGCGTGCGCTTTTCGCCGCGAAGCTCGTTTGCTCGCACCCTGTTATTGATTGTCACCTTGCTGTTTGTCAGCCTGGTGACGACCTATCTGGTGGTGCTGAATTTTGCGATTCTACCGAGCCTCCAGCAGTTTAATAAGGTGCTGGCATACGAAGTGCGTATGCTGATGACCGATAAACTGCAGCTGGAGGATGGTACCCAGCTGGTGGTACCGCCGGCGTTTCGCCGCGAAATTTATCGCGAGCTGGGCATTTCGCTCTATTCCAATGAAGCGGCGGAAGACGCAGGCCTGCGCTGGGCGCAGCATTATGAGTTTTTAAGTCAGCAGATGGCGCACCAGCTCGGTGGGCCAACCGAAGTGCGGGTCGAGGTTAACAAAAGCTCCCCCGTGGTGTGGTTGAAAACCTGGCTGTCGCCCAATATTTGGGTACGCGTACCGCTGACGGAAATCCACCAGGGCGACTTCTCGCCGCTGTTCCGCTATACCCTGGCGATTATGCTGCTGGCGATCGGCGGCGCCTGGCTGTTTATCCGTATTCAGAACCGGCCGCTGGTCGATCTTGAACATGCGGCGTTGCAGGTCGGGCGAGGCATCATTCCGCCGCCGCTGCGGGAGTACGGTGCATCCGAAGTGCGTTCGGTCACCCGGGCCTTTAACCACATGGCCGCAGGCGTAAAACAGCTGGCAGACGATCGTACGCTGTTAATGGCCGGCGTCAGCCACGATCTGCGTACGCCGCTGACGCGTATTCGTCTGGCGACGGAGATGATGGGGGAAGAGGACGGTTACCTTGCCGAGTCGATCAATAAAGATATCGAAGAGTGTAACGCCATCATCGAGCAGTTTATTGATTACCTGCGCACGGGCCAGGAGATGCCGATGGAGCTGGCGGACCTTAACTCCGTGCTGGGTGAGGTTATCGCGGCAGAAAGCGGTTACGAACGTGAAATCGCGACGGACCTGCAGGCCGGCGAGATTCCGCTGCGCATCCATCCGCTCTCTATCAAGCGTGCGCTGGCTAATATGGTGGTTAACGCCGCGCGGTATGGCAACGGCTGGATTAAGGTCAGCAGCGGTAGCGAAGCCAGCAGCGCCTGGTTCCAGGTTGAGGATGATGGTCCGGGGATTAAGCCGGAACAACGCGAGCATCTGTTCCAG
>NZ_JMPP01000015.1 GCF_000735435.1 Klebsiella planticola ATCC 33531
CGAGCATCTGTTCCAGCCGTTGTGCGTGGCGATAGCGCCCGCAGCACCAGCGGTACCGGGCTGGGACTGGCGATTGTGCAGCGTATTATCGATAACCATAACGGTCGCCTGGAGATTGGCTCCAGCGAGCGGGGCGGGCTGTTAATTCGCGCCTGGCTGCCGGTTCCGGTTCAACGTGCGTTAATGCCGACGAAACAGAGCAAAGAGAGTTAAGCGGCCGCTCGCGGCCGCCTGAATCGCGCGAGTCGGCGCGAGAGCATAAAAAAAGCCGGGCATTGCCCGGCTTATTCTTTATGGATACACGGTTAGCGTTTCGGACCGGCAGCGACCAGCGCGGCGCCCGCTGGCGTATCGGTGTACTTCTCGAAGTTCTCTACGAACAGCTTCGCCAGCTGCTCGGCCTTCTCCTGCCACTGCTCTGGCGAACCGTAGGTGTTGCGCGGGTCGAGGATGTGCGTATCGACACCTGGCAGCGAGATTGGGATCTGCAAATCGAACATCGGCAGCGTGAAGGTTTCCGCATCGTCCAGCGACCCGTCAAGAATGGCGTCGATAATGGCGCGAGTATCTTTAATCGAGATACGTTTGCCGGTGCCATTCCAGCCGGTGTTGACCAGATAAGCCTGCGCGCCGGACGCCTGCATGCGCTTCACCAGGACTTCCGCATACTGCGTCGGGTGCAGCGACAAAAACGCGGCGCCGAAGCAGGCGGAGAAGGTTGGCGTCGGCTCGGTGACGCCACGCTCGGTACCGGCCAGTTTAGCGGTAAAGCCAGAGAGGAAGTGATACTGGGTCTGATCTGCCGTCAGGCGCGATACCGGCGGCAGTACGCCGAATGCATCCGCGGTCAGGAAGATAACTTTGGTGGCATGGCCCGCTTTCGAGATCGGCTTAACGATGTTCTCGATATGATCGATCGGGTAGGAGACACGGGTGTTCTCGGTTTTCGAACCATCGTCGAAATCAATCGTGCCGTCCGCGCGAACCACCACGTTTTCCAGCAGCGCATCACGACGAATCGCGTGATAGATATCTGGCTCTGCGGCTTCGGAGAGTTTAATGGTCTTGGCATAGCAGCCGCCTTCGAAGTTGAAGACGCCATCGTCATCCCAGCCGTGCTCGTCATCGCCGATCAGGCGGCGTTTCGGATCGGTGGAAAGGGTGGTTTTGCCGGTGCCGGAGAGGCCAAAGAAGACCGCCACGTCGCCTTTCTCGCCGACGTTAGCGGAACAGTGCATCGACGCGATACCCTGCAGCGGCAGCAGGTAGTTCATGATAGAGAACATCCCTTTCTTCATTTCGCCGCCGTACCAGGTCCCGCCGATCAGCTGGATCCGCTCCGTCAGGTTGAAGGCAACGAAGTTTTCAGAGTTGAGTCCCTGCTCCTTCCACTGCGGGTTGGTGCATTTGGCGCCGTTCATCACGATGAAATCCGGCTTAAAGTTGGCCAGTTCTTCATCGCCTGGGCGAATAAACATGTTCTTGACGAAGTGTGCCTGCCAGGCCACTTCGGTAATGAAGCGTACGCTCAGACGTGTGTCGGCATTGGCGCCGCAGAACGCATCAACGATGAACAGACGCTTGCCGGAAAGCTGATGAGTGACCAGATCTTTCAGGTGCTGCCAGGTTTCCTGAGAGAGCGGTTTGTTGTCGTTTTTACCGTTGCCTTTATCAGACCACCACACGGTATCGCGAGTTGTATCGTCACGAACGATATATTTATCTTTCGGCGAGCGACCGGTAAAAATACCGGTATCGACGGCGATCGCTCCCAGATTGGTTAGTACGCCGCGCTCATACCCTTCCAGAGTGGGATCGAGTTCTTCTTGATACAACGTATCGTAACTAGGGTTGTGGACGATATCCTGGACGTCATTGATACCATAAGCCTTGAGATCCTGCGGGGTTAAACCATTATTAACGCGCATGTCACTGCTCCTTAGCCAATAATATATACTGCTTTAAATTGTAGGGGTTCTTTCGGGGTATAGACCGCGACCAGGCTCATAGATTTACGTATCTCGACAAACGCCTTACTTACGAAAAACACGGTGACTCCTGTCACGAAACATGCGTGATTATCTCAGGAAATTGGCCGTTGGTGGGGATAGATGTTTCTTATTGGTTAAAAAGTAATTAAAAAAACTGCTGAATTGTGAATGTAATCGCTTTCTTGAAAGAAAATTACGTAACTCTTTCAGTGAAAATCGATTCATCACGCGAGGAAATGTTTGACAACAGGCGCGGCGGAGGCTGAAAACCTCCGCCGCGAGCTCTGGCGGACAGGATTATCAGTGAACCTGCGGGTCAGCCGGAGAGGCATTATTGCGAATCTCGGCGATATCCATGGCGTTGAAGAGATAATGATTGCCGCAGTAATCGCAGTGCATATCAATTTCCCCTTCGTCTGCGAGAATGCTGTCGATCTCTTCATCCGGCAGCGTTTTCAGCGCCCCGGCGCAGCGTTCGCGGGAACAGGTACATTTAAATTCCACATTCTGCGGATCGTACACGGTCACTTCTTCTTCGTGATACAGACGCCACAGGACGTCAGTGGCAGAGAGGGTGAACAGCTCCTCGGCTTTGATGGTCTCAGTGAGCGTAGCCAGATGTTCGAAATCATTGGCCTGGGTCTCTTGTGCCGGCATGACCTGAAGCAGCATGCCGCCCGCCATCGGTTTCCCTTCATGTTCGCCGGTGCGAATGATAAGGCGCGTCGGCAACTGTTCTGAGCGCTGGAAATAATCTTCCAGGCAAGCCGCCAGGGTGTCGCCTTCCAGACCGACCACGCCCTGATAGCGCTCACCTTCATCCGGTGAAATGGTGATGACCAGGTACCCGTTACCGACCAGCGTTTTCAGGTCCGCATCTTCCGGAATATCGCCCTGAGTCCGCGCTACGCCGCGCAGCTGCTGCTGATTCGTCCCGTTGATAACCGCCAGAGACAGAGGACCATCGCCCTGCAGCTGCACGGTGATATCGCCGGCAAACTTCAGCGTGGCGGTCAGCAGGCTGGTGGCGACGAGCAGCTCTGCCAGCACGGTTTTGACCGGCTGCGGGTAGCTGTGGTTCGCCAGAATCTGTTCCAGGGTTTCCGAGACGGTAACCAGTTCACCGCGTACGGCATAGTTTTCAAACAGATAACGATGTAATTGATCGTGTTGAGTCATAATGGTCTCTCTTGCTGGCAACAGCGGTGCCTACAGGTATAGGCGGTTACTCACTGTCGCCGTGTTTAAATCTCATCAGGTCGCGGCGTTCTTTCTTGTCCGGACGTCTGTCGGGATGCGGCATGGTCAGCGCGTTCATTTTGCGCGCCAGCGCCATTTTCTCGCGTTTCTCGATGCTCTCTGCCGTCTCTTCATACAACGCGACGGCTTCACTGGCAGGTCGGCGCTGTTCCGTTATCCCTTTGACCAGCAGGGTACGTTCGTCGTTGCCCTGGCGTAGCGTCAGGGTGGCGCCCTGTTCAACGACTTTACCCGGCTTGCTGCGTTGGCCGTTGTAATGCACCTTGCCGCCTTCAATCATCTCGCGCGCCAGCGCACGGGTTTTATAAATGCGGGCTGCCCAAAGCCATTTGTCCAGCCTGACGGCTTCGACGGGCTTCTCTTTCATGGCCTCTCCTTTAGGGTCAGCGAAGGGATCAGGCGCCGGTAGTCGTTCAGTCCCGGATGGCGGGCATAGCTTTTTTCCGCCAGTCCGGAATCCGGATTCGTGACGCCCAGGCAGTAACGAATACCAAACTGAGCCGCGGCATCGAGAATCGCCTCGCTATCGTCAACAAAGAGCGTTTTGCGCGCATCGAAGCCGGTTTCTTCCGCTACCGCACGCCACAGACGCTGATCTTCTTTCGGATAACCAAATGTGTGGGTAGAAAGCAATAAATCAAGGTGTGCGTCGAGACCGGTATGTTCAAGCTTTACCGCCAGATTGTGCGGATGGGCGTTGGTCAGCAGGATGCGCCGCTTGCCGCTGGCCTTGAGGGCATCAAGGAACGGGACGGTATCTTCACGCAGCGCCGCTCGCGGCCCCTGCTCGCTGGTCATCGCACGAATATCCAAATTCAGGCGCTCGCTCCAGTAGTCCAGACAGTACCAGTTTAGCGTATGCTGCACCGCGTGATACTCCTGGTGCATCGCCTCTTTGGCCTCCTGCAGGTTGAGGCCACGTGCCGCCCCCCAGGTTTCCGGCACCAGCTTTTGCCAGAAATAGTTGTCGAAGGCGAGGTCGAGCAGCGTGCCATCCATATCCAGCAGAACGGTATCAACCTCCTGCCAGGCGATATCAAAATGCATGGTGAGTCTCCAGCGAGGGGAAATGCGCGACAGGGTATCACACCCCGCCGCGCAGGGAATTACTCTTGATGTTCCGGCGAGGGGATGAGTACCGGATTCAGACAGCTTTCATAGTATTTCTGAATATCTTCCATTCGCTGGCGATGACGCTGGTAGCGACGAATCGTCAGGATCCCGTGCCACGACAAGCAGCCCAGCATGGTCAGCAGAAGCAGCGTCGTCCCCAGATAGCGCCACAGACCTGAACGGTCCGGAATGCGATGCAGGTTGATGTGCTGCGTGCCATTGGCATCGGTATAGAGATTGGTAACAATCCCCTCGGCGTGGAATGGCGTATGCATCAGCATTCTGGCCAGCCGCTGCAGTTCGCCCCACTGTTCATGCGCCGGATAGTCATACAAGCTGGTGGTCGGCCACGGCTGATTTACCAGATCGCTGCCTTCGTCACTGACAATCAGGAAACCGCCGGGAGCCGGACTGTTAAGGGCCTGCGCTGCGCGTGAGGTCTCACGAATGACAAACGGTGCCGTTGAGGTGGTCACCAGATTTTCCAGCGACTCGGCGCTTACCGGGCGCAGCAGAACGTTGACGCCATCCAGCTTGCCCGAGTTGGCGCGTTTGGTCAGCGCTTCCCAGTTACGCGTATTGCCCAGGTTAACCAGCGCGTTTTTCAAACGGGTGCAGTCATCTTTTGCCGCGCACAGGTTGTTGGTTTTAATGACGATATCGCCAAAATCATCCAGCAGCACCATCCCTGATTTCTGAATCGCCGAGCGTAGCGCGGGGCTGACGTGCGAATCATCGTCCGGATCGGGATGTAGCTGGCGCTGCACGGATTGCATCAGCGCCGTGGCTTTGCTGACGACGTCGGACTCCGGGAGCGGTAGGGGAGGCGCGCCATTCCAGATGATCTGCGAGCAATCAAACGGCATAAACGGCGAGTTCTCTTTCGCCGTCCAGGTATCCGGCGAGTGGATATTGCAGGTTCCGGTACCTTTCAATCGCAGCGTATCGCCAAGACGAACCTGCGACTTCTCCAGTTGGGCGACGGTGGTCGCTTCAATGGTTTGCGCCCCTTTCAGCCACGAAAGCGTAAACTTAAACGGCATATTCAACGGTACGCTGGCCCACAGCATCACCACCACCAGCAGTGCGCCGGTGGCGATAATGGCGCTACGCAGCCAGTACTGAAGCGGGAAGTGTTTCACTTCATCGTGCAACGACAGGAAGCGGCCCTGGCGCACGACGTGACGGCTGAGATAGATATCGATATCCGTCTGCTGGCCGAGATCCTGGGCAATCCAGGGCTGCCAGTGGCGCGGATAGATCAGATCGATAATCCCCAGGGAGATATTATTGATATGCTCCTGGTCATTTTCGCCAAACAGACCCCAGCGTTTGGGCATCCCGCGCAGGCAGTGGATCTCCCGGAGCGCCGTTTTACGCGGCGGCGCGTAGATCCCCCACAGGCCCGCAGCCAGTAACAGCAGCCCGCCGAGCATTAGCCACGGGGTAAACACGTAGGGGCTTATCAGGCTGAAGTAAAACAGCAGGAACGAGGTGACGATAAAGATCGCTTCACGCAGCCCATCCGGCCGACTCAGCGCGTATTCCTCAGCCGTTTCCTGGCGAATACTTAACAGCTCGATCTGCTCGCTCTCTTCCCCGCGGATTGACGCCTGGGTTGACGACGCCCGTTCAAGGGCGTAACCGCGGCTCTCCTGCGGGTAGTCGCTGAGCGCGTGGCCATTGAGCGCAATGACCAGCGGCAGGCTGTCGGTGGGTATCAGCTCAACGCTATTTTCGTCATTGATATACTGCTCCCAGAAGGGCGGCAGATGCACCTCCACCGAGTCGAGGAAGTAGCGCCATTTGTTCGGGTCATCGGTGGTAATGCCATAGCGCGTAATGGCGCGGGTCACCGTGAAGACGGTATCGCTCTGTTGAGTGAG
Organism: Klebsiella planticola ATCC 33531; assembly: GCF_000735435.1. Classification (GTDB taxonomy): domain Bacteria; phylum Pseudomonadota; class Gammaproteobacteria; order Enterobacterales; family Enterobacteriaceae; genus Klebsiella; species Klebsiella planticola. The sequence continues at coordinate 6,251 of NZ_JMPP01000015.1, forward strand.
AGACAGTGCGGCAGGGGCAACGCTTGCCCCCGATGCCGGCATCTGTCGGGCGTGGTTGAGACCTTCAAGGTACTTTTCCACCGCGCGGCGTTCTTGCTCAGAAAGCTTGCGGGTGACGGCATCGCTAAAGGCATGCAGGAGGGGGAGGCGGCGACGTCTGGCATGCGATCGATACCACCACCCGATAAGCAATGCGCAGATTAGCAGAGCTGTGAAAGAAATCAGAAAGGTGCCCATGCCCATCCCATCGTAGTTATTCTTTTCTTACAGGTGTCTTTAGTTGCTTAACACTTTGCGTGAACCTGCAGTGTGCTCTCGGCAGATAGCGTATGTATACGGGAAAATTTATTGTGCGATACAGCAGCATACAAGCTTATCAAAATCGTTAAAATCCAGGAATCAGTAAATTCTCAAAAACATTTCAACCTATTGACTTTTTTATCTTTCTGATTCTCGTGTTTTGGGCGTGCAAGTTGCAACTATGTAAATAAGTGGCGAATTGAATTGCCGAAACCGTGCTGCGTATCGCACAATGACTTCTGGAATCACAGCATAGATCGATAACAATGAGCAAATCATTACAAAAACCCACCATTCTCAATGTTGAAACAGTAGCGCGTTCGCGTCTTTTTAACGTTGAAAGCGTGGACCTGGAATTCAGCAACGGCGTGCGTCGCGTTTATGAACGCATGCGCCCTTCGACGCGTGAAGCCGTGATGATTGTACCGATTGTCGATGACCATCTCATTCTGATTCGTGAATATGCCGTTGGCACCGAATCTTATGAGCTTGGGTTTTCTAAAGGGCTGATTGATCCGGGCGAAACCGTTATGGAAGCCGCGAACCGTGAGCTGAAAGAAGAGGTCGGTTTCGGCGCGAATAAGCTGACGTTCCTGAAAAAACTGAGCATGGCACCGTCCTATTTCTCCAGCAAGATGAATATCCTGGTGGCTGAAGATCTGTACCCGGAATCGCTGCCTGGCGATGAGCCGGAACCCTTACCGCAGGTACGCTGGCCGCTGTCGCAGCTGATGACGCTGTTGGATGATGAAGATTTTAATGAAGCGCGCAACGTCAGCGCCCTGTTTTTGGTCCGCGAGTGGCTGCGGGCTCAGGGACGCTTGTAGACTGCCCGACGCCTTGCCAGACATCTGGCCTGCAACCATGGCCTGCAAACAGAAGCAGAAAAAAAGCGCCCGCAGGCGCTTTTTTTATCAGAACAATTCGTGGGTCTCACCGCCACCATCGGTGATGGTGGTCCCCACTTCATGCACCGCCTGATGGGTCGGCTGTGTGCCGTCAATGAAGTATTCGGCGCGGCTGTTACCACCGCTTGCCAACTGGCCGGTGCTGCGGTCGATATTGACCGTTACCACGCCAGGCGGCGGGGTTAATGGCTCTTCAGGTACGCCTTCCAGCACGCGTTTCATAAAGTCATCCCAGGCTGGCTGGGCGCTTTTGGCTCCCCCCTCATAGCCAGAGATCTGATCTTTAATCGCCCCGGATGCGGTGGTTCGCCCCAGATCGCGGCGGTGATCGTCAAAACCAATCCATACCGACGTCACGACACCCGGACCATAACCGGAGAACCACGCATCTTTTGAACTGTTGGTGGTCCCCGTTTTACCGCCGATATCGTGGCGCTGCAGATCGCGACCGGCGCGCCAGCCGGTCCCCATCCAGCCCGGTTCGCCGAAGATGTTACTGTTCAGGGCGCTTTTAATCAGGAATGACAGCGGCGTGCTGATCACATGCGGCGCGTATTCCGGGGCGCCGGTTTGCGCTACCAGCGCCTGGTTGACCTGTTCAAGCTCTGGCTGCGGCGGCAGCGCGGAGTTCTGCGGTGTTGCAGAGGTCGCGACATCTTCGACATCTTTATTTTCCAGCACGTCGGATTTCGGCGTATCGCCGTAAATTACCGGCAGGTTGCACTGCGGACAGGCAACTTTAGGCCGCTCTTCAAAGATCACGCCGCCCTGATCGGTCTCGATTTTGCTGATAAAGAACGGCGTTACCAGGAAGCCGCCGTTGGCCATCACCGAATAACCGCGCGCAACCTGCAGCGGCGTAAAGGATGCGGACCCCAGCGCCAGCGACTCGGTATGCACGATATTCCCCGCCGGGAAACCGAAACGCTGTAGATACTCCGCCGCGTAATCCACGCCCATGGCACGCATGGCGCGAACCATCACGACGTTCTTCGACTGCCCCAGTCCCTGACGCAAGCGAATCGGGCCGGCGTACTGCGGCGGGGAGTTTTTCGGCTGCCAGTCGGAACCTGCGCCGGCGTCCCAACGGGAAATCGGCACATCGTTAAGCATACTGGCCAGCGTCAGGCCTTTATCCATCGCCGCAGTGTAGAGGAACGGCTTAATGTTTGAGCCTACCTGGCGCAGGGCCTGGGTCGCGCGGTTGAATTTACTTTGATTGAAGTCGAACCCGCCGACCAGGGCGATAATGGCGCCGTTCTGCGGGTTAATGGAAACCAACGCCGAGTTTACATCCGGTACCTGCGACAACCACCAGCTGTCGCCGACCTGACGGACCCAAACCTGCTGCCCGGACTGCAGGACATCGGTGACTTTCCGCGGAGTCGCTCCTTGCTGGGTATCGGAGATAAAGCGACGCGCCCAGCGGACGCCCTCCATGTTCAGCGTGACCGACGTTCCATTACTTAATAATGCGACCGCTTCCTGGGGATTTGCCGAGGTAATTACCGCCGGAGCAAGCGGCCCGTAGCCGGGCAGGCTTTTCAGCGATGCGATGATTTTCGCGTGATCCCAGGGCGTTTCGCCCACTTTCCACAGCACGTTGGCCGGGCCGCGGTAGCCATGGCGCATATCGTAATCCAGCACGTTATTGCGGACGGCCTGCTGAGCAGACTGCTGGTTTTTACGCGTGATAGTGGTGTAAACGCGATAGCCATCTTCATACGCCTGTTCGCCATAGCGGTTAACCATCTCCTGGCGCACCATTTCACTGAGATAAGGTGCCGAGAAGGCGATTTCCGGTGCGTGGTAGCGGGCGTCAATGGCTTCGTTGCGCGCCTGATCGTATTGCGCCTGCGTGATATAGCCTTCGCTCAGCATACGTGCCAGAACAACGTTGCGACGCGCGGTCGCGCGGTCCATGGAATAGAGCGGGTTAAATGTCGATGGTGCTTTAGGCAGGCCAGCGATAACGGCCATTTCGCTCAGGCTAAGCTGGTCGATAGATTTACCAAAGTAAACCTGCGCCGCCGCGCCGACGCCATAGGCGCGGTAGCCGAGATAGATTTTATTCAGGTACAGCTCAAGGATTTCGTCTTTATTCAGCAACTGCTCGATGCGAATCGCCAGGAAGGCCTCTTTGATCTTACGCATCAGCGTCTTCTCTGGGCTCAGGAAGAAGTTACGCGCTAACTGCTGGGTGATCGTACTGGCGCCCTGTGAGGCATGGCCTGAGAACATGGCAACGCTGGCTGCACGAAAAATACCGACTGGATCGACGCCGTGATGCTCATAGAAACGACTATCTTCGGTGGCAATAAACGCTTTGATCAGCTCGGGCGGCATTTGCTGCAACGTGACGGGAATACGGCGTTTCTCGCCATACTGCGCAATAAGCTCACCATCCGCGCTATAGACCTGCATCGGGATCTGCAAACGCACATCCTTCAAGGTCGCGACGTCAGGGAGTTGCGGCTCAATATATTTATAGAGGCCAAAAACCGAGCCTGCTCCCAGCAGTACGCAACAGACTGCAAGGATCAATAGATACTTTACGAACTTCACCGGAGATTTCCCATTAAGTTTAATTTGGGCAGTTTATAAACAAACGCGCGGTAGTATAAAGGCAAGCCTGGTGCATTGATAGAGTCGAGCCGTAATGGCGGACAAGGAGATCGTAAGCATGGCTTTCAGCAACTGGCGAATCGGGATGCATATTCAACAGGACGCAATCGTGCTGGTCGCACTGCGCTATGCGCGTTCCCGCTGGGCGTTATGCCGCTGGTGGGACATCGAACTGGCGCCCGGCATCGTGCGTCATGGCATGGTGGTTGACGTGACTGCGCTGGCTGAACGGTTGCAGAACTGGCGGCGGGAACTGCCTTTGCAACATCAGGTCAGCATTGCGTTTCCGGCCAGCCGAACGCTACAAAAGCAGCTGCCGCGTCCGCAGCTGTCTCTGAGCGACAGGGAGCGGGCAACCTGGATAGCCAGCGTGATGGCGCAACAGCTGGAGATGCCCGCCGCCTCGCTGTGCGTCGATTATTCCGCCGCGCCGGCAAATAACGCGTGGCGGGTGACGGCGGCACAACGCCTGGATATCGACGTTCTGCGTCAGCTCGCCGCCCGCCTGAAGCTGAGCATCGCAGGCATTGTCCCGGATGCCAGCGCGCTGGCGGCGTTCCTCCCCTGGTTACCCTCTGGCTCGCAAGGCCTGGCGTGGCGCAACGAGCCTCATTGGCTGTGGGCAACTCGGGAGGGCTGGGGCAGTTTGCCGTGCGCTGAAGCCTCTTCGTTTTCACAACTCTCCCGGCTTATCGATGCCCAATCACTCCAGCGCTGCGCCACGCGTTCTGGCGATGAGACCGCTTTTGACCCCTGGCGCGTGATTCATCGCCTGCAACCACCGCTGCCGAGCTGTGGAGACCGCTATGCCGTGGCGATTGCGCTGGCGTTAGGAGGGCGATAACGATGACGACGGCGGTGAATTTTTTGCCATGGCGTGAAGCGCGTCGCCGCCAGCAGCTGCGTGTCGCGCTGCTGTACGCGGTGGGGTTTCTACTGCTCTTGCTGACGATGGCTCAGGTTAACCGGGCTGAGCGTCACGCGGTTGAGGCGCTGGCGGCGGTGAGAACCGCGGCTGAAAACCAGCTCTGGTCCGCACTCCGTCAGCGCGAAAGCATGATGCTGGAGCGACAGCAGCAAGCACAGCGGCTGCGGCTGAGACAGCAAAGAAGGGCATTAACCGAGGCCTGGCGGCCCCGATTGCAGGCAATCGCCGCGCAACTACCGGAGCAGGCCTGGTTAACCCGGCTGGAGTATCAGCGCGATACCCTGATGTTGAGCGGTCTGGCGCTGAATCTTAATGCCGTGGCGGGGCTGGAAAAAGCGCTGGGTGCGGTTGCCGGGTTCAAACCGGCCAAAGCCGGTGAAACGCGCCGCGGTGAGTCGGGGCGCTGGCAGTTTCGCTTTTCCCTGAGCGGAGAGCACGCTGATGCAGGCACTCATTGAACGTGGAATGACGGCATTGTTTTCTCTGCGTGGCGGGCGGCTCGCGCTGCCGATTATTCTGGGGCTGCTCGTGGTGATTTTTTCGGCTGTCGGCTTCGCCTCCACCGACAGAAACCGACGGACATCTCCGGCTGCGTCAGCAGTGGCTTCGGTTAATGCCGCTGCAGACTGCCTTGCAAAATGTCCTTCCTGATGAGCAACAGCGCTCGCTGTTCTCGCCGGTTGCGCTGCCGGTATCAGGCGCCATGCTGGTGACCTGGCGCCCGTCGGGGCATGGCGGTGAGCTGCTGCTGGAGGCCAGCTGGCAGGCGGTCCCGCCGCTGTTTTCCTGGCTGGCGGAGTGCGGGATGCGCGTAACGGGCTTTTCGCTGCGTCCGGAAAAAGAGGCACTGCTGATGACGTTACAGCTGGAGGCCGAAGATGTGGGGTAAGGGTTGGCGCTTTCTATGGCTGTTGCCGCTTTCGCTACCATTGCTGGCCGGCGATCGCGATCCGTTTCTGCCTCCGGAGGATCGCTGCCAGACGGCACAGCTGGCGCAATGGCGCTATGGTGGCGCGGTCGGTCATCCGCAATATTGGGTGGGTTATTTACTGGACCATCGTAACCAATGGCTACGGGTGCGACAAGATGACGCTTTGCCGGGGGGCTGGCGAATCCATGTGCTGACGGCGGAGCGAATTGAAATAACAACAGGGCCTGGATGCGAACCTGCGCATTGGGAATGGCTGCGGGAAAAAGGAGCAAAAAATGATGCGATGGATAAGCCTGCTGTTTCTACTGTTGCCAGCGCTAGCGGCGGCAAAAAATGAGCAACTCGTGTCGCTGGTGGTTGATGATGTGCCGGTAGCCCAGGTGCTGCAAACGCTGGCCGAGATGCAGCAAAAAAATCTGGTCGTAGCGCCTGACGTCAGCGGTACGGTGTCGCTTCATCTGAAAAACGTTCCCTGGCAGCAGGCATTGCGCGCGGTGATTGATAGCGCCGGGCTGATGTATAACCAGCAGGGCACGGTCCTGCATGTGCATACGCTGGGCTGGCAAAATGCGCGGCAGGCGCAACAAGAGGCGGCGCGCGCGAAGCAATTGCAGAATCTGCCTTTGCAAAGGCATAGCGTGATGCTGCAGCATGCCGATGCGAGCGAGCTGGCAAAGTCCGGGGACAAATTGCTCAGCGCCCGGGGCAGCCTGACGGTGGATAAACGCACCAATCGACTGTTCATTCACGACGATGCCGCGCATCTGTCGACGTTGACAGCGTGGGCCCAGGAGATGGATCTGCCGGTCGGTCAGGTCGAACTGGCGGCACATATCGTCTCGATGAGTGAAACCAGCCTGCGTGAACTTGGGGTGAAATGGAGCATGGCCGAAGCCAGCAGCGCGCCGGGTTCCGGTAAGCTGACGACCTTAAGCAGCCATCAGGCGGTGAACGATGCCAGCACTCGCGTGGGGTTTAATATCGGTCGTCTGAGCGGGCGATTGCTGGAGCTGGAGCTTTCGGCGCTGGAGCAAAAACAGCAGGTGGAAATCATCGCCAGCCCGCGTTTGCTGGCTTCTCATATGCAGCCTGCCAGCATCAAGCAGGGTAGCGAAATTCCCTATCAGGTCTCCAGCGGGGAAAGCGGCGCAACATCGGTTGAGTTTAAAGAGGCGGTTCTGGGAATGGAGGTCACGCCAACGGTTCTGCAACAGAATCGCGTGCGCCTGAAGCTACGCATTACTGAGAATACGCCAGGTCAGGTTCTGAAGCAGGAAAACGGCGAAGCGTTGGCTATCGATAAACAGGAAATTGAGACGCAGGTTGAAGTTAAAAGCGGCGAAACGCTGGCTCTGGGCGGAATCTTTTCGCAAAAAAAGAAATCTGCCCGCGACAGTATTCCGCTACTGGGTGACATTCCGCTGCTCGGCCAGCTGTTTCGTCGCGACGGTAAAGATAACGAACGGCGCGAACTGGTTGTCTTCATTACCCCACGAATTCTGGCAGTGCATTAAGCGGTTTTTCTTGCTAAACACGTTTCAGGTGTTTGACGTGAGGACGGATTTAGCATACAAGGGGTACCGATTTGAGAGTCGGGTTCGGCATCAATCCTCCCTTTTTGTCCGGTGATTTATCCACACGATCATTCAGGATGCGTCGAGGCGGTAAGCTGGTTTACCCCCAGAAACATAGATAACTATGCACCTGGAGGCGGATAAGTGCAGCCGACGGCGAGGTAGTTTGAATAATGACGAGTATATTCAGTTGCCAAACCTGCCTGAGTATTGAGATAATTTTTAGTCTGACTCTCGCTCTATTGCATATGAGGTTTCAGTTCATGTCCTGCTGCGCTGGGTATTCGCGAAGCGGGTTTACCATTAACGAATAGTCTTAGTAGTACCGAAAAAATGGCAGAGAAACGCAATATCTTTCTGGTTGGGCCTATGGGTGCCGGCAAAAGCACTATTGGGCGCCAGTTAGCCCAACAGCTCAATATGGAATTTTACGATTCTGATCAAGAGATTGAGAAACGCACTGGCGCAGATGTGGGCTGGGTTTTCGATGTCGAAGGTGAAGACGGCTTCCGCGACCGTGAAGAAAAGATCATCAATGAGTTGACGGAAAAACAGGGAATTGTGCTGGCGACTGGCGGCGGCTCTGTGAAATCCCGTGAAACGCGTAACCGTCTCTCCGCCCGCGGCGTGGTGGTGTACCTGGAAACAACGATCGAAAAGCAGCTTGCCCGTACGCAGCGCGATAAAAAGCGTCCTCTATTACAAGTTGAAGCGCCGCCTCGCGAAGTTCTTGAAGCGTTGGCCGACGAACGCAACCCACTGTATGAAGAGATTGCTGACGTCACTATCCGTACCGACGATCAGAGCGCAAAAGTAGTGGCAAACCAGATTATTCATATGCTGGAAAGCAATTGATTCTGGCTTAATAAAGAGCGTCAGAGTAAAAAGCAACTGAGGTGGACGTCGCGTTATGGAGAGGCTTACTGTAACCCTCGGGGAACGTAGTTACCCGATTACCATCGCGGCTGGTTTGTTTAACGATCCAGCTTCCTTCCAGCCACTGAAATCAGGCGACCAGGTTATGCTGGTCACCAATGAAACGCTGGCGCCGCTTTATCTGGATAACGTTCGCTCTGTACTGGAGCAGGCGGGGGTTAACGTAGATAGCGTCATTCTACCCGACGGCGAGCAGTACAAAAGCCTGACGGTGATGGACTCCGTCTTTACCGCTTTACTGAAAAAACCGCACGGCCGTGACACCACTCTGGTGGCGCTCGGCGGTGGCGTGGTCGGTGATCTAACCGGCTTTGCTGCGGCTAGCTATCAGCGCGGCGTGCGTTTTATCCAGGTTCCAACCACCCTGCTGTCGCAGGTGGACTCTTCGGTCGGCGGTAAGACGGCCGTCAATCACCCTCTTGGTAAAAACATGATTGGTGCCTTCTGGCAGCCGGTTTCCGTGGTCGTCGATCTCAACTGTCTTAAGACGTTGCCGGCCCGTGAACTCTCTTCCGGACTGGCCGAAGTGATCAAGTACGGCATTATCCTCGACGGTGAATTCTTCAGCTGGCTGGAAAGCAATATCGATGCGCTGATGGCGCTTGATGAGAAGGCGATGGCGTACTGTATTCGTCGTTGCTGTGAGCTGAAAGCCGAAGTTGTTGCTGCCGACGAGCGCGAAACCGGGTTACGTGCTTTACTCAATCTTGGGCATACTTTTGGTCATGCTATTGAAGCCGAAATGGGCTACGGTAACTGGCTACACGGTGAAGCCGTTGCTGCCGGTATGGTGATGGCTGCGCATACGTCCGAGCGATTAGGGCAGTTCAGCGCACAGGATACACAGCGTATCGTGACGCTGCTGCAGCGTGCGGGCTTGCCGGTACGTGGGCCGCAGGAGATGACTGCGCAGGCGTATCTGCCCCACATGATGCGTGATAAAAAGGTGCTGGCAGGCGAGATGCGGCTGGTGCTACCGCTGGCAATAGGGAAAAGCGAAGTTCGCGGCGGAGTGTCGCATGATGTAGTTCTTGGCGCGATTGCTGATACACAGCTAGCGCAACAATAAGAAGGTCTAGCCGCGTCCGCGCGGCGTTATCATTTCAGGTGACATGCAATAGTCGTGAGCATAAGCCTTTTAGTGGGGTGTTAAATGGATGAATTAAAACCAGAAGATGATCTGAAAGCCGATCGCAGCGATCGTCGTACTGGTCGTTCCCGTCAATCTTCCGAGCGCGATAGCGATCCGCAGATCAATTTTGATGATGTCGATCTTGATGCGGACGACAGCCGTCCGACGCGCGCCAGCAAAGCACGCCGTGAGCGCGATGAAGAAGAGTATGAAGCGGACGTAGAGTCTGAAGAAGACGAAGAGTCCGAAGAGCAGCAGGTTGAGCGTCGTCCGCGCAAGCGTAAGAAAGCGCCCGCGAAGCCAGCCTCCCGCCAGTATATTATGATGGGGGTGGGGATTCTCGTGCTGCTGCTGCTGATCGTCGGCATTGGCTCTGCACTGAAGTCGCCATCCTCTTCCAGTGAACAAACCGCGTCAGGCGAGAAGAGCATTAACCTGTCAGGCGATCAGTCTGACAATGGACAGTCTGGCAATGGCCAGCCTGCCGCTCAGGACCAGACAACGGCAAACAACGCGCAGCAGGATGTTTCTCTGCCGCCGATCGCCTCTAACCCGACTCAGGGCCAGACTGCCGCTGAGCCGCAGGGACAGCAGCGTGTTGAAGTACAGGGCGATCTGAATAATGCCTTGACTCAGCAGCAGGGCCAGATTGACAGCGCCGTAGCGAACTCTACGCTGCCGACTGAACCGGCAACCGTTGCTCCTGTCCGTAATGGCGCCGCCCCGCGTCAGGCAACAACTGAACGTCAGACTGCCGCCGCTCCGCGTCCGGTAGAGCGTAAGCATACGGTGATTGAGCCGAAACCAGTGGCGAAAGCCCCGGTTGAAGCGAAACCGGTTCAGCCGAAGCGTGTTGAAAGCACTGCCGCGGCCGCGCCGGTGAAAGCGCCTGTCACTCAGCCGAGCAAACCTGTTGCCACCGCACAGACAACTAAGCCGGCTCCGACGACAACGACAACCGCGACCGCACCAGCGGCTACCGCTGCGGCGACGGCGGCTCCGGCTGCGACTGCCGGGGGTAAAACTGCCGGTGATGTCAGCTCGATGAAAGCGGCGCCGTCGGGTAACTACACTCTGCAACTCAGCAGCTCCTCCAACTACAACAACCTGAATAGCTGGGCGAAGAAAGAGAAGCTGGATAAATATGTCGTCTACGAGACCACGCGTAACGGTCAGCCATGGTATGTACTGGTCAGCGGTATCTACGCTTCGAAAGATGAAGCGAAGCGTGCTGTTGCCACTCTGCCAGCGGATGTGCAGGCGAAAAACCCGTGGGCGAAACCGCTGCATCAGGTTCAGGCTGATCTGAAGTAAGTGCGGTGTAGTCTTAAGCGCAGGGTGCTGTCGGAGCTTTCTCCACAGCCGGAGAATGTGGTAATTAGTTAGGCAGCATGAAAAAGAATCGCGCTTTTCTGAAATGGGCAGGGGGGAAATACCCCCTGCTTGACGATATAAAGAAACACTTGCCGCAAGGCGATTGTCTGATTGAGCCCTTTGTGGGCGCAGGGTCGGTATTTCTGAATACCGACTTTTCTCGTTATATTCTGGCGGACATCAACAGCGACCTGATCGGTCTTTACAACATCGTTAAATTGCAGACGGATGAGTATGTTGCGGCGGCGCGTGAAATGTTTACGCCTGAGAATAACGCGGCAGAGCAGTACTATCAGTTCCGTACTGAATTCAATCAAAGTCAGGATCCGCTGCGTCGTGCGGTGCTGTTCCTGTATCTGAACCGCCATGGTTACAATGGCCTGTGTCGCTATAATCTGCGCGGCGAATTTAACGTACCGTTCGGCCGTTATAAGAAGCCCTACTTCCCGGAAGCTGAGCTGTATCATTTTGCCCAGAAGGCGCAGAATGCGTACTTCTACTGCGAGTCGTATGCCGACAGCATGGCGCGCGCGGACGGTTCTTCGGTGGTCTATTGCGATCCTCCGTATGCGCCATTGTCGTCTACCGCCAATTTTACGGCCTATCATACGAACAGCTTTAACGCCGAGCAGCAGGCCCATCTGGCGCAGCTGGCGGAGAACCTGCTGGAACAGCGGGTTCCGGTTCTGATTTCCAACCACGATACCGCGCTCACGCGCGAATGGTATCGTCAGGCTAAACTGCATGTCGTCAAAGTTCGACGCAGTATCAGCAGCAACGGTGGTACACGAAAGAAGGTGGACGAGCTTCTGGCTCTTTACCGTCCGCCCAAGACTAAATAATTTCAAGGAGATGCGGATGAAGCAGTATTTGATTGCCCCTTCGATTCTGTCGGCTGATTTTGCCCGCCTGGGCGAGGATACCGCCAAAGCGCTGGCTGCAGGTGCGGACGTTGTGCACTTTGACGTGATGGACAACCACTACGTGCCGAATCTGACCATCGGCCCTATGGTGCTGAAAGCACTACGCAACTATGGCATCACCGCCCCGATCGACGTGCACCTGATGGTGAAACCGGTCGACCGCATCATCCCTGATTTCGCCGCGGCGGGCGCCAGCATTATCACCTTCCATCCGGAAGCCTCTGAGCACGTCGATCGCAGCCTGCAGCTCATCAAAGAACATGGCTGTAAAGCCGGTCTGGTGTTTAACCCGGCCACGCCGCTGAGTTACCTTGATTATGTGATGGATAAGCTGGACGTTATCCTGCTGATGTCCGTTAACCCAGGTTTCGGCGGTCAGTCCTTCATCCCCCAGACGCTGGATAAACTGCGCGAAGTGCGCCAGCGCATCGATGCGTCGGGTTATGACATTCGTCTGGAAGTCGACGGCGGCGTGAAGGTCAGCAATATTGCGGACATTGCGGCGGCAGGCGCAGATATGTTTGTTGCCGGCTCCGCGATATTCGACCGTCCTGACTACAAGGAGGTTATTGATCAAATGCGTAGTGAATTAGCAAAGGTTAGTCATGGATAAATTACACTCTGTTCGCGGTGTCGCCTTTGACCTTGACGGCACGCTGGTCGACAGCGCACCGGGTTTGACGGCTGCGGTTGATAGCGCGCTCTATGCGCTGGAGCTGCCGATGGCGGGCGAGGCGCGCGTCGTAACCTGGATCGGCAACGGTGCGGATGTTCTGATGGAGCGGGCCCTGAGCTGGGCGCGTCAGGAACGCGCAACCCAGCGTGCTGCAATGGGGAAACCCTCCGTCGATCATGACGATATTCCACGGGCAGAGCAGCTGATGGTGCTGCGTAAGCTGTTCGATCGCTACTATGCTGAAGCGGCGGAAGAAGGCAGTTTTCTGTTCCCGGCAGTGGCTGATACGCTTGGCGCACTACATGCGAAAGGCCTGCCGCTGGCGCTGGTGACCAACAAGCCGACGCCGTTCGTTGCGCCAATTCTGGCAGCGTTGGATATCGCGAAATATTTTACGGTCGTCATCGGTGGCGATGATGTGAAGAATAAAAAACCACATCCGGATCCGCTGCTGCTTGTGGCGCAGAAGCTGGGTCTGGCGCCTGCTGAGCTGCTGTTCGTTGGCGATTCACGTAATGATATTCAGGCGGCTAAAGCCGCTGGCTGCAGCTCTGTCGGACTGACCTACGGGTATAACTACGGCGAGTCGATCGCGCTCAGCGAACCGGACTACATCTTCGACCAATTTAATGAACTCTTGCCCGCTCTCGGGCTACCGTACAGTGAAACTCAGGAATTGAAAAATGACTAAGCCCATCGTTTTTAGTGGCGCACAGCCCTCAGGTGAATTGACCATTGGCAACTATATGGGTGCGCTGCGTCAATGGGTGAGCATGCAGGATGATTATCACTGCATCTACTGCATCGTGGATTTGCATGCCATCACCGCGCGTCAGGATCCTGAGAAACTGCGTAAAGCGACGCTGGATACTCTGGCGCTTTACCTGGCATGTGGTATCGACCCGGAGAAAAGCACCATCTTCGTTCAGTCGCACGTGCCGGAACACGCACAGCTGGGCTGGGCGCTGAACTGCTACACCTATTTCGGTGAACTGAGCCGGATGACTCAGTTCAAAGACAAATCTGCGCGCTATTCGGAAAACATTAACGCCGGTCTGTTTGACTATCCGGTGCTGATGGCGGCGGACATTCTGCTGTATCAGACCAACCAGGTTCCGGTTGGCGAAGATCAGAAACAGCACCTGGAGCTGAGCCGCGATATCGCGCAGCGCTTCAACGCTCTTTACGGCGAGGTGTTTAAAGTGCCTGAGCCGTTTATTCCTGCATCCGGTGCCCGCGTGATGTCCTTGCTTGAACCGACAAAGAAAATGTCCAAGTCAGACGACAACCGCAATAACGTGATCGGTCTGCTGGAAGACCCGAAATCGGTGGTGAAAAAGATCAAGCGCGCCGTGACGGACTCCGATGAGCCGCCTGTTGTCCGCTATGACCAGCAGAATAAAGCCGGTGTCTCCAACCTGCTGGATATTCTTTCCGGGGTTACCGGTCAGAGCATCGCGGAGCTGGAGCAGCATTTCGAAGGCAAAATGTATGGTCACCTGAAAGGCGAAGTGGCTGATGCGGTGTCCGGTATGCTGCTGGAGCTGCAGGAGCGCTATAACCGCTTCCGTAACGACGAAGCGTTCCTCAATCAGGTGATGAAAGACGGGGCTGAAAAAGCCAGCGCTCGTGCGTCGCAAACGCTGAAAGCAGTCTATGAAGCCATTGGTTTTGTGGCTAAGCCGTAAGCGATAGCCGGACGATAAACAGAAAAGGGCGGGTAAATCCCGCCCTTTTGCATGTTAAGCGTATGCGACGTTTGCCGGTCAGTTTCTCAGCATTCGCGAGCTGAACCCGGAACGTCAGTATCAGTGATGTGAGAACCAGTTCAGCTTGTCGCGCAGGCTGACCACGCGGCCAACGATAATCAGCGCCGGGCTGGCCATCTGCTGCGCCAGAATATCCAGCTGATCTAAGGTGCCGGCGACCACTCTTTGGCTGACCGCCGTACCGTTTTCAACGATAGCCGCGGGCATATCCGCCGCCATGCCGTGAGCAATCAGGTTCTCCCGGATAGCAGAGGCCTGGTTCAGCCCCATATAAAACACCAGCGTCTGCTTCTCTACCGCCAGGTTTTCCCAATCCAGCTCGCCGCCGGTCTTCAGATGGCCGGTGATCAGGCGGACGCCCTGGGCGAAATCGCGATGGGTCAACGGGATACCTGAATAGGCGGAACAGCCTGAAGCCGCGGTAATTCCTGGCACCACCGAGAAGGGGATTCCGGCGTTGCACAGGGTTTCCAGCTCTTCGCCGCCGCGGCCAAAAATAAAGGGATCGCCGCCTTTCAGGCGCACCACGCGACGTCCGTTCTGCGCCTCGCGCAGCAGGATCTGGTTAATCTCTTCCTGGGGTACGCAGTGATAGCCCGCGCGTTTGCCGACGAAAATCCGATCGGCGTCGCGACGTACCAGATTCATAATGTCGTCAGAAACCAGACGGTCATACACCACGACGTCCGCCTGCTGAATCTGCTGGAGCCCTTTGAGGGTCAGCAGCCCGGCATCGCCGGGACCGGCGCCGACCAGCACCACTTCGCCACGATGATCCAGCGGCTCCGTTAACAGTTGCTCGGTAGTATCGGCAACGGCCTGGCGGTCTTCATTGGCCAGCGATTGCGCCAGACGGTCGTTGACGAACAACTTTTCCCAGAAACGTCGACGTTCGCCGACCGTCGCAAACTGTTTTTTCACCCGCGAACGCAGCTGGCCGGCATAGTGGGCCAGCTGGCCTAAGTGGAGCGGCAGAATCGACTCCAGCTTTTCCCGCAGCAGCCGCGCCAGCACCGGTGAGGTACCGCCAGAGGAGACGGCGACCATCAGCGGCGAGCGGTCAATGATCGACGGCATAATAAAACTGGCCTGCTGCGGCGCATCCACCACGTTACAGAATATCCGCCGTGCCTCTGCCGCGTCGCTGACCCGCTGATTGACATCCTCATCGTCGGTGGCGGCGATGGCCAGCCAGCAGGTGTCGAGAAGCGCCGGGTTAAACGGCGCTTGCACCAGGGTCAGCATCTGCGAATCAGCCCACGCATGGAACTGCGGCGAGAACACCAGCGCGTTGACCGTGACTCTGGCGCCGGCATCAAGCAGCAGGCGTGCCTTGCGTTCGGCAACATCACCGCCGCCGACCAGTAAGCAGTCGCGGCCGCGCAGCTGACAGAAAATAGGTAAGTGATCCACGGAACATCCTCGCAGCAAGCAGTGGGAGAGGGGTAAGCGGTCGTAGCATAGCAGCAGAGGGTTAGCACAATATACGATTTTTCGGGCGCCTACCGCTTAGTTGGCATAAGAAGAAAATATGGTTCCCGCCGGAGCGCGGCGGGAACCTCAGGGCATCATGCCTTCAGCTGAACGTTGCCGTCTTTCACGCGCGCATCGAAATGTGCAATGGAGTGGCTTGCATCTTCCATGCACAGGCCGTCGCGCAGACGGAAGCGCTGTTTCTTCAATGGGCTGGCGACCCACAGCTCACCCTCATGTTCAGCAATGATGCCTCGCGACAGCACGCTGGCGTTGAAGAACGGGTCGATATTGCTGATCGCATAGACCCGATCGTCATGGTAAGGCCGGAACAGGGCGACCTGCTGCTGGCCCAGCAGCGCACAGACGCCGGTTGCAGGCAGAATATCGTCAATCTTGCAGATGTTTACCCACTGGCTCATGCGTTCTCCTCCACCAGAGTGACCGGGATACGCTCATACGGCGTTGCCGGACGGTGCTGCTCGCGTTCCGGTACGACCTGTACATTCGGGTCGCGCTGGTTGCTGTTGATAAAATGTTTGAAGCGGGTTTGTGCCGCCGGATTGTTGACCGTCTCGGTCCACTCGCAGGCGACAGCGGCACGCAGACGCGCCAGCTCTTCTTCCAGGTGGGCGTTCAGGCCCAGCTTGTCGTCGATAATGACGCTACGCAGGTAGTCGATGCCGCCTTCCATGTTGTCTAACCACGGCGCGGTACGCGTCAGCTTATCGGCGGTACGGATATAGAACATCATAAAGCGATCGAGATAGCTGAGCAGCGTTTCGCGATCGAGATCGGCGGCCAGCAGGTCGGCGTGGCGCGGCTTCATCCCGCCGTTCCCGCAGACGTACAGGTTCCAGCCTTTCTCGGTAGCGATAATGCCGACGTCTTTCCCCTGCGCTTCCGCACATTCACGGGTGCAGCCGGAGACGCCAAACTTCATTTTGTGCGGCGTACGGATGCCTTTGTAGCGGTTTTCCAGCTCGACGCCGAAGCCCACGCTGTCGCCGACGCCGTAGCGGCACCAGGTGCTGCCGACGCAGGTTTTCGCCATACGCAGCGCTTTGGCATACGCGTGGCCGGTTTCGAAGCCCGCTTCAATCAGCTGACGCCAGATTTCCGGCAGGTCGTCTTTTTGTGCGCCGAACAGGCCGATACGCTGTGAACCGGTGATTTTAGTGTAGAGGTTATATTCGCGCGCGATGCGCCCTACGGCCACCAGGCCTTCCGGCGTAATTTCGCCGCCGGCGGAGCGCGGGATAACCGAATAGGTCCCGTCTTTCTGGATGTTGGCGAGGAAATTATCGTTCGTGTCCTGCAGCGGCGTATGCTGAGGCTTGAGAATGTACTCATTCCAGCAGGAGGCCAACAGCGAGCCAACGGTCGGTTTACACACTTCGCAGCCGTAGCCTTTTCCGTGTTTCGCCAGCAGCTCTTCGAAGGTTTTAATCCCTTCTACGCGAATCAGGTGGAACAGCTCCTGGCGGGAGTAGGCAAAGTGTTCGCACAGATTGTGGTTCACTTCGATCCCCTGTTTCGCCAGCTCCGCGTTCAGCACCTGGGTCACCAGCGGAATACAGCCGCCGCAGCCGGTACCGGCTTTGGTTTCTGCTTTCAGCGCGGCGACGGTATGGCAGCCTTTGTTGATGGCGGAAATCAGCATCCCTTTGGTCACGTCGAAGCAGGAACAGATTTGCGCGCTGTCCGGCAGTTTATCGACGCCGATTGACGGCTTACCGCTGCCTGCGTGTGCCGGCAGAATCAGCGAGTCCGGGTTTTCCGGCAGTTCAATGCCGTTGAGCACCAGCTGCAGCAGATTGCCGTAATCGCTGGTGTCACCGACCAGCACCGCGCCAAGCAGAGTTTTATTGTCTTCGCTGACGATCAGTCGTTTGTAGACTTCTTTGCTTTCATCAAGATAGACGTAGCTGCGGGCGCCAGGCGTGCGGCCATGCGCATCGCCGATGCCGCCCACGTCAACGCCAAGCAGCTTCAGTTTAGCGCTGAGATCGGCCCCGATGAAGCGGTTGTCGTTGCCGAGGAGATGGTCGACGGTCACCTGGGCCATTTTATAACCCGGCGCCACCAGACCGTAGACGCGGTTGTTCCAGCTGGCGCATTCGCCGATAGCATAGATATCCGGATCGGAAGTCTGGCAGGTGTCATTGACCACGATACCGCCGCGCTGCGCCACGGCCAGACCGCACTGGGTCGCCAGCTTGTCGCGTGGACGAATACCGGTGGAGAAGACGATAAAATCGACCTGCAGCTCGCTGCCATCGGCGAACTGCATGGTTTTTCTGGCCTCGCTGCCCTGCTGGACAATCTCTTTGGTGTTTTTGCTGGTATGGACCTTCACGCCCATACTTTCGATTTTACGCTTGAGCTGCTCGCCACCCATATTATCCAGCTGTTCGGCCATCAGCATGGGCGCAAATTCGATGACGTGGGTTTCCACGCCGAGGTTCTTCAGCGCGCCGGCAGCTTCGAGGCCCAGCAGGCCGCCGCCGACTACGGCGCCGCGTTTGCTGCGACGCGCGCAGGATTCAATCGCGTTCAGATCTTCAATGGTGCGGTACACAAAGCAGTCCTGAGTGTCCGCGCCTTTGATTGGCGGGATCCACGGATAGGAGCCCGTCGCCATCACCAGCTTGTCGTAAAATACGGTGCGTCCCGCGCTGGAGTGAATCACTTTCTCCTGGCGGTTAATGGTAATAGCGCGTTCACCGATCAGGACTTTAACGCCATGTTTCTCGTAAAAACCTTCACGGACCAGCGAGAGCTCTTCGGCGGTGTGATGGGAGAAGTAAGACGACAGGTGGACGCGGTCGTAAGCGATACGGGGTTCTTCACAGAACACGGTAATGTCGAACTGTCCGGCAGGCGCCTTATCAAGAAGCTCTTCGATAAAGCGATGGCCAACCATGCCGTTACCGATAATAGCGATTCTGACTTTGCTCATTTTTGCCTCGATTTCTTTTCTATTACCGCCTACCTTAACGATTCAGCCAGGACACTTATTGATACAAATCAAGAACGCCCGCGCCTACCACTTAATGGGTATGCTTATGATTTTCCTGGATTTTTATAAGTTATGGAAAACTCAGGCTTTTCCTCGCTGTTGCTTTTGTGTACAAAATGGATGCGGGGGAACGTTCATGGGTTGGGCGAAAAAACGGCAATATTCACGGGAGTCATCAAGATGACAGCAGTTCCGCTTTGGTTGATTGAGAACGTACGTTTGCCTGACCGCGAAGGGCTGTGGCAGATCGCGATAGATAAAGGCTGTTTTGGTGATATCACCCCGATGGGCGATGCGCGCAGCGAAAGTTATGAAGTGCTCAACGCCCGCGGCGGGCTCGCGATTCCACCATTTATTGAACCGCATATTCATCTCGATACCACCCAAACTGCCGGCGAGCCAAACTGGAACCAGTCCGGGACGCTGTTCGAGGGGATTGAGCGCTGGGCAGAGCGTAAGGCGCTGTTGAGTCACGAAGATGTGAAGGCCCGGGCGTGGAAGACGCTGAAATGGCAAATCGGCAACGGGATTCAGTTTGTCCGGACGCACGTTGACGTGTCTGACCCGACGTTGACGGCATTAAAGGCGATGCTGGAGGTGAAACAGGAGGTAGCGCCATGGGTAGATTTGCAGATAGTCGCCTTCCCCCAGGAGGGGATCTTATCCTACCCCAATGGTGAGGCCTTGCTGGAGGAGGCCCTGCGACTCGGGGCCGATGTGGTCGGCGCCATTCCGCACTTTGAGTTTACTCGCGAGTATGGCGTGGAATCGCTGCATATCGCGTTCCGTCTGGCGCAGCAGTATCAGCGTCCGCTGGATATTCACTGCGATGAGATTGACGACGAGCAGTCGCGGTTTGTCGAAACGGTGGCGGCTCTGGCGTTGAAAGAGGGGATTGGCCCACGGGTTACGGCCAGCCATACCACCGCGATGCACTCCTATAACGGCGCCTATACTTCGCGGTTGTTTCGGTTACTGAAGCTCTCGGGAATCAACTTTGTCGCTAACCCGCTGGTGAATATTCATCTTCAGGGGCGTTTTGACGATTATCCAAAGCGCCGTGGCATCACCCGGGTGAAGGAGCTGATGGCGGCGGGCATTAATGTCTGTTTCGGCCACGATGATGTTTTCGACCCGTGGTACCCGCTGGGTACTGGCAATATGCTGCAGGTGCTGCATATGGGGTTGCATGTCTGTCAGCTGATGGGCTATCAGCAGATTAACGATGGGCTGAAGCTGATTACCGACAACAGCGCCCGCACCTTTGGCCTGCACGATTACGGCATTGTGCCGGGCTATCCCGCAAATCTGGTTATTCTACCGGCGGAGAATGGTTTTGAAGCGGTTCGCTGCCAGGTGCCGGTTCGCTGGTCGATTCGTCAGGGACGGGTAATTGCCACAACGCAACTGGCACAGACCTGGATCCAGACCGACAGAGGAGGAGAGGAGCTGTTCTTTAGCCGAAACAGCCCCTTCACTGACGCAAAGGGGCCAACAAAGGCTTAGTGGGAGGCCGCCGCCGCATTGTGCTGGCGGTGGCGGGAGACGAAGCCAAGGATTAAGCACATCACAAAGACGACGGCGTAGAGGCCGTTAGCGGTGTGCAGCGCTGCCAGCGGGCCGCTGGCAGCCACAATCGGACCGGTCACCACGAAGGTCAGCATTGTGCCGATGGTGCCGCAGGTCAGTACAAAGTTCACCAGTTTCGGCGACGCGACTTTGGTTTGTAGCGAACCCAGCGTAATAAGCGAGGTGTAAATCGCGCTGGAGAAGAAGCCGAGGGTCAGAATAAACCACGGCATATGCTCCGGTGAACCGTTGATGAACAGGTACATCAGCACGGTGGCGAGACCAGCCAGGACGGTCAGGATCCGCTGCAGGTCGAAGAAGCGCAGGATGAAGCTGAACGACCACATGCCAATCATGTACGACATCCAGAAATCACTCACCAGCTTACCGCCATCGGCCAGGCTCATGCCCAGGGTCTTGGCATACTCCGGTACCCAGGAGATAAAGCCCAGCTGACCGAGGATGTAGCACAGCGCCGCAATGGCGAGGAACAGCACGCCGATGCCCCATTTTTCTTTCACGACCGGCTGGTTGTCCTGCTGCCCTTTTTTGCCAAGAACCGGGAACTCACAGCCGAAGGTCAGAATAAAGATGGCAACGTAGACCAGACCAATGCAGGCATAAACCCAGTACCACTCAATGCTGCGGGCCAACAGGAATGCGGCGACCATCGGGAAGATCATCCCCGCCATGCTGAAGAAGGAGTCGGTAAACAGCAGACGCGCGCCACGCTGGCGGCCTTCATACATGTGGGTGATCAGGAAGGTCCCGATCGACATGGTGATCCCGCTGACCAGTCCCAGAACGAACATGGACGCGGAGAACAGAGCCAGGCTGTGGCTAAACATCAGCCCGGCAACGGCCAGTACCATCAGAATGAAGCCAAAACGCAGCTGGGTTTTCAGCGGCACAATTTCCATCAGCCAGGCGTTCAGGAAGATAGAGATCAGGATACCGGCGTTGAGGAAAGTAAAGGTGTTGCTCATGCTGGAGACGGGCAAATGGAAATAATCGGCGATATTTCCCATCACCATTCCGGTGACGATCACCAGCGCGCCGGTGAGGGCGTAGGAAAAGAAGCTGATCCATGTGAGCTTGATACGATTGCTGTTAGTCATGACTGGCCTGTGAATAGAAATGTAAAGCGCATTGACTGCGCCAGGGCGGACAGATTTTATTCATTCGAGTGATGTAAGCAAACGTTTATTATGCAATGAAATGCTTTTTGCATAGATTAGTGTGATTTGGATCGCTTTTATTGATCGCGCTGGTCAAGGCGTGCGCCGTAACAACTGTTTCAGCTACGTAAAATTAGGTAAAAGGCTGGCCCAGGATGCAAAGGCTCTTTAGAATCAAAGCACTTGCTTTTTATTCTGCTCCGTTAAGGAATTCCCATGCTCAAATCAACTCTGGCGGCGGTGGTTGCCGTTTTCGCCATTTCAGCTTTCTCTCCGGCAATGGCAGCGAAGGGCGATCCTCATGTACTGCTGACGACGTCTGCGGGCAATATTGAGCTGGAGTTAAATAGCCAGAAAGCACCGATTTCCGTGGATAACTTCCTGAAGTACGTGAACAGCGGCTTCTATAACAACACCACCTTCCATCGCGTGATTCCGGGCTTCATGGTGCAGGGCGGCGGCTTCAACGAACAGATGCAGCAAAAGCAGCCGAACCCGCCGATTAAAAACGAAGCCGATAACGGTCTGCGCAATACCCGCGGCACTATCGCGATGGCGCGTACCGCCGATCAGGACAGCGCGACCAGCCAGTTCTTCATTAACATTGCGGACAACGCCTTCCTTGACCACGGGCAGCGTGATTTTGGCTATGCGGTCTTCGGCAAAGTGGTGAAAGGCATGGACGTGGCGGATAAGATTTCTCAGGTTCAGACGCACAACGTCGGACCGTACCAGAATGTACCGTCCAAACCTGTCGTCATCCTCTCAGCGAAAGTCCTGCCGTAAGCCTTTCTGTGCGCGGGTAACATCGCCCGCGCCACATCGGCCTCTCTGCGTAACCCGAAATTGCTGCTTATACTTGTGGCAAACAGGGGACGATAAGGGAGGCGACCATGCGTTCACTCACCGATAAGCAAAAATCCCAACTCTGGGAACAGACCCGCAATGTGAATTTTCAGGCCAGCCGTCGCCTTGAGGGCGCAGCGATCCCGCTGGTGACGCTGACTGCCGAACAAGCGCTGGCGCGTGTCGCCGAGATCAGGAGGCGTCATGAGCAGTAAATATGGCGACGATCGCGACCCTTACCTCTACCCTGCGCTCAATGTGATGCGTAACCGTCTCGGCATTCGTCAGGCGCAGCGGCTGGAGCAAACGGCCTGGGAAATCACCTCCCTGCGTGCGGCGACGCTGCCGCTGGGACCGCGTGGCCGCGGGCTACCTTACCTCTGTTTCATTCATCATCAGCTGTATCAGGATATCTTCGACTGGGCGGGGCAATTCAGAGAAGTCGATATCTATCAGGGTGATACCCCTTTCTGTCATTTTGCGTGGATTGAGAAAGAGGGCAATGCGCTGATGCGGGCGCTGGAGGACGAGGACTATCTCAGCGGAATCAGCCGCGCGACGTTTGTCACGCGTCTGAGCTGGTACTACGGGGAAATCAACGTCCTGCACCCGTTTCGCGTCGGTAGCGGCCTGGTTCAGCGGATTTTCTTTGAACAGTTGGCTCTTCACGCCGGGTTTGTGCTCGACTGGCGGGATATCGACCCCGATACCTGGAGCCAGGCTAACCAGCTGGGGGCGATGGGCGATCCCGAACCCCTTGAGCGGATCTTTCGCAAAGTGGTAAGCGAAGCGTGAGAATCTGAGTAGAATAGCCCGGTTTTATTCTTTCCGGAGCCGCTATGATCCTGCTTATCGACAACTATGATTCTTTCACCTGGAACTTGTACCAGTACTTCTGTGAACTGGGGGCGGAAGTGCTGGTCAGGCGTAATGATGAGCTGACGCTTGAGGAGATAGCGGCGTTGCTGCCGGAGAAAATCGTGATCTCTCCCGGGCCCTGTACACCAAATGAGTCAGGCATTTCGCTGGCGGTGATTGCCCGTTATGCCGGTCAGATTCCGCTGCTGGGCGTTTGTCTTGGCCATCAGGCTATCGCCCAGGTCTTTGGGGCCACTATCGTGAGAGCGGCGAAAGTGATGCACGGCAAGACTTCCCCCATCCATCATAACGGGCAGGGGGTCTTTCAGGGGCTGAATAATCCGCTGACCGTCACTCGCTACCACTCTCTGCTGATTGATCCCGCGACGCTTCCCGAATGTTTTGAGGTGACGGCCCGCAGCGAAAGCGGGGAGATTATGGCCATTCGCCATCGGGAGTGGGATCTCGAAGGGGTACAGTTCCACCCGGAGAGTATTCTCAGCGAGCAGGGACATCAGCTGCTGGCAAACTTCCTCAACCGGTGATTTGTAGTTGCCATTGACTGATTTTTTATGCATATTTTGTGATTATATTATCACAATAATGACCGCATAACGAAGAAGGATGGCATGACATGGCAACTGAGCAACCGGTAATTACCCGCGCCACATTCGATGAAGTTATTTTGCCGATTTATGCACCGGCAGAATTCATCCCGGTCAAAGGTAAAGGTAGCCGCGTTTGGGATCAGCAGGGCAAAGAGTACGTTGATTTCGCCGGCGGGATTGCGGTGACGGCGTTAGGGCATTGTCATCCGGCTCTGGTCGCGGCGCTGCATGAGCAGGGAGAAACCTTGTGGCATACCAGCAATGTCTTTACCAACGAGCCGGCGCTGCGTCTGGGCCGCAAGCTGGTGGATGCCACCTTCGCCGAGCGCGTGGTGTTCATGAACTCCGGCACCGAAGCGAACGAAACGGCGTTCAAGCTGGCGCGCCACTACACCATTACCCGTCACAGCCCGTATAAGACCAAAATCATCGCCTTCCATAATGCCTTCCACGGCCGTTCGCTGTTCACGGTATCGGTGGGCGGGCAGCCAAAATATTCTGATGGCTTCGGCCCGAAACCGGCGGACATTATCCACGTGCCGTTTAACGATCTGCATGCGGTGAAGGCGGTGATGGATGACCACACCTGTGCGGTAGTGGTTGAGCCAATTCAGGGGGAAGGCGGGGTGATGGCCGCGACGCCGGCGTTCCTGAAAGGACTGCGTGAACTGTGCGATGAGCATCAGGCGCTGCTGGTGTTTGATGAAGTGCAGTGCGGCATGGGGCGTACCGGTTCGCTGTTTGCATATATGCACTACGGCGTGACGCCAGACATTCTTACCAGCGCTAAAGCGCTGGGCGGCGGCTTCCCGATCAGCGCTGTACTGACCACCAGTGATATTGCCAGCGCATTCCACGCCGGTTCCCACGGTTCGACCTACGGCGGTAACCCGCTGGCCTGCGCCGTGGCCGGGGCGGCATTTGATCTGATTAATACGCCGGAGGTGCTGGAGGGCGTGAAGGCGAAGCGCGAGCTGTTTGTGCAACATCTCCAGCAAATTGACGCGCAGTTTGACCTGTTCAGCGACATCCGCGGTATGGGGCTGTTGATTGGCGCGGAGCTTAAGCCGCAGTATAAAGGCCGGGCACGCGATTTTCTCTATGCCGCAGCAGATGCGGGCGTGATGGTGCTGAATGCCGGGCCGGATGTGATGCGCTTTGTCCCTTCGCTGGTCATCGACGAGAAGGATATTGCTGAAGGCATGGCCCGCTTTGCCCAGGCGATAAAGCAGGTTCTTAACGCTTAATCGCGCGTAGCCAGATACCGTGATGCGGGCGCTGACGCCATGCCACCGAGGAGATGGTGTGCATGGTGTTCAGATGGTCGAGGATCCGCTGCAGATGCTGCTCCATTGTACTTAACGGGCCCCGGCTCACCTCCACATCCTGCGACTCCATAATATTCACATCGCCAGCGCTGCCGGGACCGTCGGAGTCCAGCCGCTGTTGACAGCGCTGGAGCGCAATCTCACAGGATTCCAGGTAACGCCGGGCCAGCTCCGGCGTCAGCATATTGTGCTCGCGGGCGAGGGTGGTCATGGCGTTGATATGCTCAACAATAAACTGGCTGTGGGTGACCCACAGTTTCATATCATCAAGATAATGTGTGTTAAAACCGGGTTCCTGCATGGCCTGATTCAGCGAGTTATACAGCGAGTTATGTGCCTGATTGACGCGCATCCGGCGATAGGCCAGCGCCGGGGCCTGATGATCGTCGCTGAGAATTAGCCTGATCGCTTCCTGATCGGCTTCCAGCGCGTCGTGAGCGTTTTTACGCAGTAGCCCGCTTTGCCATTGCGGCCATAGCCAGACCATGCCGCCAAAGGCGATAAGGCAGCCGATAAGCGTATCGATAAGCCTGGCGACAATATACTGCTCGCCGTTGAGCGTCAGAAGCTGCAGGGTATACACCGCCGTCACGGTAAAGCCAACCATCGCCCAGCCATAATGCTTGCGAATAATCAGGTAGCTCAGCAGCGTGACGAGCAGCATCGCGGAGAGCGTATAACCCTCCGGGACGTGAAAGTGCAGCGCCAGGCCGGCGATAGCCAGACCGGCAAGTGTACCTGCCGCCCGATGGACGATACGTACCCGCGTCGCGCCGTAGCCGTTTTGGGTCACAAAAAGCACCGTCATCAGGATCCAGTAAGGCTTGGGAAGGTTCAGGGCGCTTCCCATCAGGCTCGCGGCCGTTAACATCACGCAGATACGCGCAGCGTTACGTAGCGCCGGCGATTTTAATGAGAGATAGCTCTTTAGCGCGGGCAGCAGCGGCAGACGGCGCTCTTTATCCGCCATCAGGTTGCGAGCATACAGCGGGCGCTGGGTACGCAGCACCCGGGCTATTCGGCTGAAGTGCCAGGCGCAGAACTGCCCTACCGGGTTGTCCGGATGCTGCCAGGCGATTTTCTCCAGCGCGCCGATTTGCTTATCCATATGAAAGCGTTGCGGGTAGCGGTGGTAGAGAATGTCATCGGCCAGCACCCGCAGGCGTGCGGCAACGGTTTGTGCGTTCCAGCGGATCACCGCCTCGGCATGGCTGCGCTCTACCAGTTTTTGTACTTCTTCGGGTTGGTGCAGGCTGACGGAGATATGTTCCTGCAAATCCAGCGCCATCTGAAATGCCCGCAGCAGGCGCTTGTGGTCATTGCGCTGGTTCGCCGCCAGCATATGCATCTGCTGGTAGCATTGGGTGATCAGGTCCACCACCTTCTGCTGGCGCGTGAGCAGCGGCGGCAGTGAAGTGGTGGGATCGATATGCTGGGTCAGCAGGCTGTATTTGGCTTCGCAGTAGTTAGCCAGCTCGCGATAAAGCAGGCTCAGCGATTCGCGCAGCGGCTGCTCGCGCCATAGCCAAAACCAGAACCAGTTAAACAGGCCGTACCACAGCGTCCCGAGGGCGTAGATCAGCAGTGGCTCCCAGACGGGCATGTTCCCGGCAAGGCTCAGGGTAAAGATTGCGGCAATTAACGACGCGGGCAGAAGCCTGGCGTGCAGAGAGCTGATCTCCGCCGTTACGCCCAGCAGTAGCGCCAGGCCGCTGAGAATCAAGGGCAGCGGGATATCCTGCTGAAGAAGAAGCTGGACCACCAGGCTACAGCCGGCAAACAGCGAGCCGCCAATAATCAGACGTTTAAAAAAGCGTTTGTGCGGCGTATCCAGACCGGCGACGTTACAGCAGGCGGGCACCAGCGAAAACAGCAGACCTTGCTGTAAGTGACCGAGAAGGAGACCGATTGCGACAGGCAAACACAACACCAGCGTTTGCCGCAGTGCATAGTTGACTTCCGGGTGGTAAATCAGCCTGCGCCACATAGAGGGAAAACAAAAACGGCGTGTTGCGCAAGCAACACGCCGTTTTATCGACTTAACGCGTACCGTATACGACGATAGTTTTACCGTGTGCGGAGATCAGGTTCTGATCTTCCAGCATCTTCAGGATACGGCCAACGGTTTCGCGGGAACAGCCAACGATCTGACCAATTTCCTGACGGGTAATTTTAATTTGCATACCATCAGGGTGGGTCATCGCATCCGGCTGTTTTGCCAGGTTCAACAGCGTCTGAGCGATGCGCCCGGTGACGTCGAGGAAGGCAAGGTTACCCACTTTTTCTGAGGTCACCTGCAGACGGCGAGCCATCTGCGACGACAGGCGCATCAGGATATCCGGGTTAACCTGAATGAGCTGACGGAATTTTTTGTAGGAGATTTCGGCCACTTCACATGCGGTTTTCGCACGTACCCAGGCGCTACGCTCCTGGCCTTCTTCAAACAAGCCTAATTCACCGATGAAATCGCCCTGGTTGAGGTAAGAGAGGATCATCTCTTTACCTTCTTCATCCTTGATGAGCACAGCCACAGAGCCTTTGACGATGTAGTACAACGTTTCTGCTTTTTCACCCTGGTGGATCAGCGTGCTTTTAGATGGGTACTTATGAATGTGGCAATGAGACAAGAACCATTCGAGGGTAGGGTCTGTTTGCGGTTTGCCAAGCACCATGCGCGGTTATCCTCTGTTATAAGCTATCTCCGGGTGCCGACACTACACGGCATCCGGGCATGCAATCGTATTGTTTCCCTATGCCTGGGAAACGGCTGGTGAGTTTTCTTCAGCCTGTAATGTGAACTCCTCTGCATACATGCAGTACATCAATGTAATACTGTAGCATCCCGACTGTTTTAGCATAGCTTTTGCCGCATGTCTCCTGGTGTCTCGCTTCAGCATGATGCAGGTCGCCTTCCGTTGCGAGAATTGTTATGTACGCGTAATCTGTCAGGAAAATTGCAACCTCGGAGTTAAATTTTATGCAAGCTCGTGTGAAATGGGTTGAAGGGTTAACCTTCATCGGAGAGTCGGCGTCAGGTCACCAGATTCTGATGGACGGCAACTCCGGAGATAAAGCGCCAAGCCCAATGGAGATGGTGCTGATGGCGGCGGGCGGATGTAGCGCGATCGATGTCGTGTCTATTTTGCAGAAAGGTCGTCACAACGTGACCAACTGTGAAGTCAAGCTGACGTCTGAACGTCGGGAAGAGGCGCCGCGCCTGTTTACCCATATCAACATGCATTTTATCGTCACCGGTAAGGAGCTGAAAGAGGCGGCCGTTTCCCGTGCGGTGGATCTGTCGGCGGAGAAATACTGCTCGGTGGCGCTGATGCTGCAAAAAGCGGTGAATATCACCCACACCTATGAAGTGGTGGAAGGCTAAGCAGCCTTCCCGGAGAGCGGCGCAAACGCCTTATCCGGGAGCCGTGAGTGAAGGACGAAAACCCCGCTTAGCGCCAGGCGCTCGGGGTTTTTTAACGTGGTTAACTGATTTTCTTCCCTTCCATCAGCCGTTCGACTAGCGGCGTCATGATGAGCTCCATCGCCAGCCCCATTTTCCCGCCAGGCACCACCAGCGTATTGATATGCGAGATAAACGACCCCTGCAGCATCGCCAGCAGCCAGGGGAAATCGATATCCTGCAGGTTGCGGAAATGGATCACCACAAAGCTTTCATCCAATGACGGAATGCCCTTCGCCGCAAACGGGTTGGAGGTGTCGACAGTGGGGACGCGCTGGAAGTTGATATGGGTGCGCGAAAACTGCGGCGTAATGAAGTTGATATAGTCTTCCATTGAACGGACCACGGAATCCATCACCGCTTCACGGGAGTGGCCGCGTTCACTGGTATCGCGGATGAGCTTCTGAATCCATTCCAGGTTGACGATAGGCACCACGCCGACCAGCAGGTCGACATTCTGCGCGACGTTATACTGCGGCGTAACAACCCCGCCGTGCAGCCCTTCATAAAACAGGACATCGGTCGGTTCCGGTAGCGGTTGCCACGGTGTGAATGTGCCCGGCACCTGATTCCACGGCACCGCCTCATCATAGGTATGCAAATACTTGCGCGACTGGCCGCTACCGTTACGCCCGTACTCAAGGAAGGTGTTTTCCAACAGACCGAAGTCGTTGGCTTCCGGACCGAAGTAGCTGATGTGTTTCCCCTGATCGCGCGCTTTGCGGATCGCCATGTCCATTTCCGGGCGGGTATAGCGATGGAAGCTGTCGCCTTCCACCTCAGCGGCACGCAGGTTTAGCTGTGCGAAAATTTTACGAAAGGCGAGGCTGGTGGTCGTGGTTCCCGCGCCGCTGGAGCCCGTGACGGCAATCACCGGATGTTTGGCAGACATAACAACTCCCAGATTAAACGATGTGTGGCGCCGCCTTAGCCGTGAAACTGCTTGCGGGGCATGATGTTGACCGTCTCGTGCAGTTCTGACCACACCAGTACGGCTTCTCCGCTTTTCAATTGCTGTTTGACGTCGGCGACTTTATCCGCCAGCGAGCGTTCATGTTCACCATAATCGGTGCCTTCACGCAACACAAAGCTTTCGATCAGGTTATCCAGCGTTTCGGGATCCAGATCGTGCCAGGGAATAATCATTTTTGTGCTCCCAACCAACGGGTTAACCAGTCCGGGATACGCTTTTCCAGCCACATTTCCGGCTTGCGCAGCGTGCCGCCAACGAATCCGACGTGTCCGCCATTTTCTGTCAGCTGATACTCGACGTTTACCGGGAGTTGCTCTTGCGGCGGAATGGAGTGGTGGTCCATAAAAGGATCGTCCTTCGCATGAATGATCAACGTCGGTTTAGTAATGTCGCTGAGCCGCGGCATTGCGCTACACTGGCGATAGTAGTCCAGCGCATCCGCAAATCCGTGAATCCGGGCAGTGATCATATCGTCAAACTCGCGGATGCGGCGCATACCTTTGAGCTGGCGCAGATCAACCGGTAGCGAGCCGGGATAGGCTTTCAGCTTACGCGCGGCGTTGGCCTTTAACAGATTGAGCAGATAACGTTGATAGACCCGGGAAAAGCCCTTGTCCATATGATAGCTGCAGGCTTCGAGCATGAACGGGGCTGAGACAATAACCGCGGCATCCAGCGGGACATTATCGCCTTCTTCGGCCAGCAGGCAGCCCAGCATATTGCCGCCCAGCGAATAGCCGACGGCGGCGGTCGGCACCGCACCCCATTCGCGTTGTAGCCAGTGCAGGAACCAACTGCCATCTTCGGTTTCACCCGAATGATAGATGCGGTTATTGCGATTGGGTTCGCCGCTACAGCCGCGGAAATGCATCACCACGCCCAGCCAGCCGCGCTGCATGGCTGCATGGATAAGGCCATGAGCATAGGGGCTGTGCAGGCTGCCCTCCAGCCCGTGGAACACGACCAGTCGCGGTTTATGTTGCGCCCCGGCGGGGTCTTCGCTCCACGCCAGATCGACAAAATCACCGTCCGGGAGTTCAAGTCGCTGCCAGTGCGGCGTGAATCCCAGCTTACGGCGAATCAGGCGCGGCAGCATGGTCTGCAGATGACGATTGCCCACGCCGCGCATAGGGTGAAACTCGCGCGAGTCGTCTTCGGGGGGCGTCATTTCTGTGGGGGTGATTTCAACCATAGCACCAGAGCAGTTAATCATCTTATAAAACAGTATACCGCGCATGAAGTGCGCAGGTTATCCAATATGTGGTCTTGCGGCCTGCGCTATAGGTTACACGAAATTGAAGCCGGATGAGGACTGCTCTTGCGGGATAAGGATGACCCGCTACCCGGGAGGGCTGGAAGGGGAAACGGCCCCGCCAGGAGCGAATGGCCGTGGGGCTGGCTCAAAACATGCTGTTGCCGCTGGCGGTTTTTTCCGGAACCGTCTGAATAACATCCCAGTGCTCAACGATCTTGTTCTGCGCATCGAGGCGGAAAATATCGATAATCGCCCGGGTGACGCCCGGCTCGCGGCCGGTGGACGCAACGTGCAGAACGACATAGTCGCCGTCGACAATCACCCGTTTAATCTCGCTGTGAGAGTCGGGGAATTTCTCTTTCAGAAAGGCGATGAATTGACGAAAGCCTTCAGGCCCATCCTTCGCGCCAGGATTATGCTGGATATACTCCTGCCCGAGGTAGGTTTTTGCGGCATCAAAGTCTTTATCGTTCAGCGCCTTATTATAAAAAGCGATGACGTTTTCTTTGTTCTTTAATTCGCTTGCGGTGTAGGCGGCAAAAGCAGAGTGGGTCAGGGCGCAAAGCAGTGAGAGGGAGATGAGCGTTTTTTTTACCATGGCAATGCCTCTTCGCAGATGAGTGTTGCGGTTTTTAGCAGGGGAATATCACGGCGTGTTCCCATAACCTGGCGCCGCTGCGTTTATGCCCCCTGCCCGATCATAACCGGTCTTAACCTTCCTGCAGCATCTGTTCCAGCTGCTCTTGTGCATCCAGCCAGGCCATTTCACACTCTTCCAGACCGGATTTGGCACTGGCCTGCTGCTGCAGACAGGTGGTCAGCTCGGCTTTGCGGGAGGCATCATACAGCCCGCTGTCGCCGAGCTTCTCTTCCGCCTGGGCGAGCTGCGCGTTGAGCTTATCCATCTCTTTTTCGAGGCGGGTAATCTCTTTACGCAGCGGTTGAGTGAGCGTGCGTAATTCCGCTTCCCGACGTTTCTGGTCTTTGCGGGCCTGCGCGCTGTTACCGCTCTCTTTCGCCACGTCAGACGACGAGCTCTCCTGTTTCTGTGAGTCGCTGAGCCACTGCTGATAATCCTCCAGGTCGCCATCGAACTGCTCGACTTTGCCGTCATGCACCAGATAGAGATCGTCGGTGGTGGAACGGATCAGGTGGCGATCGTGCGAGACCACAACCAACGCGCCTTCGAAATCAATCAGCGCTTCGGTCAAGGCCTGACGCATATCGAGATCGAGGTGGTTCGTCGGTTCATCGAGCAGCAGAAGGTTAGGGCGCTGCCAGACGATTAACGCCAGCACCAGACGGGCCTTTTCACCGCCGGAGAAACGCTGAGTCTCTTCGTTGACCTTATCGCTCTGGAAACCAAATCCGCCGAGATAGTCGCGCAGCTTCTGCTCTGTCTCCTGAGGCGCCAGGCGAGCCAGATGCTGTAATGGGGATTCGTCAGCGCGCAGAAACTCCAGCTGATGCTGAGCGAAGTAGCCGAGCTTAATGCCTTTAGCGAGGCCAATCTCGCCATGCAGCGGCTGGAGTTCGCCAGCCAGCAGTTTGATCAGCGTCGACTTGCCGGCGCCGTTGCGCCCTAACAGGCCAATGCGCGAACCGGGCACCAGGTTTAACTTGATCGAGTCCAGAATCACCCGTTCGCCGTAGCCGGCGCTGACTTTTTCCATTTTCAGCAGCGGGTTTGGCAGGCTTTCCGGCGCGCGGAAACTGAAGTGGAACGGGTTATCGACGTGAGCCGGAGCGATAAGCTCCATACGCTCCAGCATCTTAATACGGCTTTGCGCCTGCTTGGCCTTGGTGGCCTTGGCGCGAAAGCGGTCGATATAACTTTGCAGATGCGCGACGCGCAGTTGCTGGCTTTCATACATCGACTGCTGCTGTGACAGACGGGTTGCGCGCTGCACTTCAAACGAGCTGTAGTTGCCGGTGTATTCGAACATCGTTTGCTGTTCGATATGAATAATTTTATCAACGATCGGGTCCAGGAAGTCACGATCGTGAGAGATCAGAATCAGCGTGCCGGTGTAGCTTTTCAGCCATTTTTCCAGCCAGATGACCGCATCGAGATCGAGGTGGTTAGTCGGTTCATCGAGCAGCAGCAGATCGGAACGACAAATCAGCGCCTGCGCGAGGTTCAGGCGCATACGCCAACCGCCGGAAAAGTCGCTGACCGGGCTTTCAAGCTGCTCATTACTGAACCCCAGCCCGTGCAGCAGGCTGGCGGCGCGCGAACGGATGGTCCAGGCATCAATGGCATCCAGTTTACCGTGCACCGTTGCGATGGCGTGGCCGTCATTGCGCTCGTTGGCCAGGTTTAAATCGGCTTCGAGCTGGCGGTATTCGCGATCGCCATCAATAACATAATCAATGGCTGGCTGCGGCAGCGCAGGGGTTTCCTGATTAACCCACGCCAGCTGCCAGTTACCCGGAAAGGTCATACTGCCGCCGTCGGCGCTAATCTCGTTTTTCAAAAGCGACAGCAGCGTGGATTTGCCGCAGCCGTTTTTTCCCACCAGGCCGACCTTCTGGCCAGGATTGATGGTTGCGGTGGCGTTGTCCAGGAGGACCCGTACGCCGCGACGAATTTGTAACGAGGAGAAAACAATCATAAGGCGCCGTATGTTCTGACTATGTTAGTTTGTCATTATGATAATGTAATGTGGTAGCAAATTGCTCCACCGGGCCGCAATGGTAGCCCAAAACGAAGACGATACACAAAGTCATTCTGGTTGCGTCGGGACGCAGCCGTTGTACAGGCCACCAGAAGACGTTCGGGAGGGGAATGATGTCTCAGACAGCGAAGGTTTTGCTGCTGTATGCCCACCCAGAATCCCAGGATTCCGTGGCCAACCGGGTTTTACTTGAACCGGCTTTACAGTTGCCTAATGTCACCGTGCACGATCTCTATGCACACTACCCAGATTTTTTTATCGATATTGCTCACGAGCAGGATCTGTTGCGCCAGCATGAGGTGATTGTTTTCCAGCACCCGCTTTATACGTGGAGCTGCCCGGCATTGCTGAAGGAGTGGCTGGACAGAGTGCTGACCCGCGGCTTTGCCAGCGGCGCCGGAGGGAACCAGCTTGCGGGAAAGTACTGGCGTAGCGTGATTACCACCGGTGAGCCCGAGAGCGCCTACCGACGCGATGCCAATCGCTATCCCATGAACGACATCCTGCGCCCATTTGAACTGACTGCCGGCATGTGCCGGATGCACTGGATGAGTCCGATTATTGTCTACTGGGCTCGCCGACAATCGCCTGCCGATCTGAAAAATCACGCGCGTGCTTATCGCGACTGGCTGGCTAATCCCATCGCGGCAGGAGGCATAAATGGAGGGCGCTGATCTGCTGTTAGCGGGAGTCTTGTTTCTGTTTTCTGCCGTGGTGGCGGTGCCGTTGGCCGCCCGGCTGGGCATCGGTGCGGTATTAGGCTATCTGCTGGCCGGCATTGCGATTGGTCCCTGGGGGCTGGGATTTATTAGCGATGTCGATGAGATTTTGCACTTCTCCGAACTGGGCGTTGTGTTCCTGATGTTCATCATCGGACTGGAGCTGAATCCGGCTAAGCTCTGGCGCCTGCGCAGCTCCATTTTTGGCGTCGGGGCGGCGCAGGTCGTGCTCAGCGCGGGTATCCTCGGCGGATTACTGATAGTGACCGGGTTTTCCTGGCAGGCGGCGGTAGTCGGCGGTATTGGTCTGGCGATGTCGTCCACGGCAATGGCGCTGCAGCTGATGCGTGAGAAAGGAATGAGTCGCAGCGAGTCCGGCCAGCTGGGTTTTTCCGTGCTGCTGTTCCAGGATCTGGCGGTGATCCCCGCGCTGGCTCTGGTTCCGCTGTTGGCCGGTTCCGGTGATGACCATCTTAACTGGGTGACCGTCGGGCTGAAGGTTTTGGCCTTCGCGGGGATGCTTATTGGCGGCCGTTTTCTGCTGCGACCTGTTTTTCGGTTTATCGCCGGCTCCGGGGTCCGAGAAGTATTTACCGCCGCGACGCTGCTGCTGGTACTGGGATCGGCCTTGTTTATGGACGCGCTCGGTCTGTCTATGGCGCTCGGTACCTTCATCGCCGGCGTTCTGCTGGCTGAAAGCGAGTATCGCCATGAGCTGGAGATCGCCATTGAGCCGTTTAAAGGGCTCTTGCTCGGGTTGTTCTTTATTTCCGTCGGCATGGCATTGAATCTGGGCGTGCTCTATACCCACTTACTGTGGGTGGCGGCAAGCGTTGCCGTGCTGGTGGCGGTGAAAAGCCTCGTGCTGTACAGCCTGGCGCGGGTATACGGGTTGCGTAGCTCGGAACGGATGCAGTTTGCGGGAGTGCTGAGCCAGGGGGGCGAGTTTGCGTTTGTGCTGTTCTCACTGCCGGCCTCGCTGCGACTGTTCGAAAACGATCAGATGGCGCTGCTGCTGGTGACGGTCACGCTATCGATGATGACGACGCCGCTGCTGATGACGCTTATCGATCAAATTCTCTCCCGGCGCTTTAACCAACCGGAAGAAGAAGATGAAGCGCCGTGGGTTGAGGACGATAAACCGCAGGTGATTATTGTCGGCTTTGGCCGCTTCGGGCAGGTTATTGGTCGTTTGCTGATGGCCAATAAAATGCGGATTACCGTGCTGGAGCGCGATATCAGTGCGGTTAACCTGATGCGTAAATATGGCTATAAAGTCTATTTTGGCGATGCGACGCAACTGGAGCTGCTGCGCTCGGCGGGGGCGGAGGATGCGCAGTCGATTGTTATCACCTGCAACGAGCCGGAAGATACCATGAAGCTGGTGGAGATGTGTCAGCAACACTTTCCGCATCTGAATATTCTGGCGCGCGCCCGGGGGCGTGTTGAGGCGCATGAATTGCTGCAGGCCGGCGTGAAACAGTTTTCGCGTGAAACGTTTTCCAGCGCGCTGGAGTTGGGGCGCAAGGCATTGATTACCCTGGGCATGCATCCGCATCAGGCTCAGCGTGCGCAGCTGCACTTCCGTCGTCTGGATATGCGAATGCTGCGTGAGTTAATGCCCGTGAATACTGATACGCTGCAGATATCACGCGTGCGGGAGGCTCGCCGGGAGCTGGAAGAGATTTTCCAGCGCGAGATGCAGAAAGAGAGCAGGCAGCTTGACGGTTGGGATGAGTTTGAATAAGGGTCAAATAATGATGGCTGTACGTAAACGTTTTATTGCCGGGGCAAAATGTCCGGCGTGCCAGGCGCAGGATTCTCTGGCAATGTGGCGTGAGAATAATGTCGATATTGTTGAGTGTGTTAAGTGTGGTCACCAGATGCGTGAGGCGGATAAAGAGGCGCGCGAGCACGTCCGCAAAGATGAACAAGTGATTGGCATTTTTCATCCGGACTAGCGTTATCTGTCGCCTTTTTTTAAGCTAGAGGGTACACGGCTGCAGAATTCCGCTACAATCTGCGCCACTATTCTTCCCATGCTCAGGAGATATCATGAAAGTAGCAAAAGACCTGGTGGTCAGCCTGGCCTATCAGGTACGTACAGAAGACGGTGTGTTGGTTGATGAGTCTCCGGTAAGCGCGCCGCTGGACTACCTGCATGGTCACGGCTCCCTGATTTCCGGCCTGGAAAATGCGCTGGATGGTCATGAAGTGGGCGACAAATTTGACGTAGAAGTCGGCGCGAACGATGCGTACGGCCAGTACGACGAAAATCTGGTTCAGCGTGTTCCTAAAGACGTCTTCATGGGCGTTGACGAACTGCAGGTTGGCATGCGTTTCCTGGCGGAAACCGACCAGGGTCCAGTGCCGGTTGAAATCACCGAAGTGGACGATGAGCACGTAGTGGTTGACGGTAACCACATGCTGGCTGGCCAGAATCTGAAGTTCAACGTTGAAGTTGTTGCGATTCGCGAAGCGACTGCAGAAGAGCTGGAGCACGGTCACGTGCACGGCGCCCACGGCCACGATCATGACCACGATCATGAAGGTTGCTGCGGCGGCCACGGCCACGATCACGACCACGGTCATGAACATGGCAAAGGTGGTTGTGGTAACGGCGGCTGTGGTTGCCACTAATCCCCGTCGTCTTTCAGGCCGCAGGCGCGTTGGCCTGGCTTTCAAACCCCGGTGACATTGTTCTCTATGCTGCCGGGAGTTCTCAAGCCTGCCGCCGTTCTGCGAATCGAAATTCTTAGGGTATTCAATCCGGTAGACATAGCGCTGCCGGAGATAGTCAAGCGGGGAAACCCGCTTTTTTTACGCCTCAATAATGTGGTGGGGGCGTTTCTTCTGCCTGTGATGCGATATGCGATGATTGGGTCGCTTTCAGTTTTTCAACCATCAAGCGCATATGTTCACGCATCTTCGCCATTTCTATCTCATGGGCGGTGACGGTCTTGTTGAGGTCTTCAATGGTGATTTCCTGAAACGCCAGCCGGCTTTCCAGCTCCGCCAGGCGAGTCTCCAGTGTACTGTCGTGCATGAGTCACCTCTTCTGTCTTATTTCGCGAGCGGATTCTACTCAACTTTCACCCTTCGCGCAGCAACCTCGCGTAAGACAGGAAACTTATTTATACAAAAATAGTCTGAAAACTGGCGATATTCAGGAAGGTCTGTATGTAGATTTGCTCTGCAACGTTCTATAGTACCTTTTTTGCTTTTTACGATAACCCTGGGGTGAGATGCCCCGGCCCTGGAGAAATGGATGAAATCACTGTTTAAAGTAACGCTGCTGGCGACCACGATGGCTGTCGCCCTGAATGCACCGCTGACCTTTGCGGCTGATACTGCCGCGAAGACGGCACCTGCAACGGATAGCAAAGCGGCATTTAAAAATGACGATCAAAAATCTGCTTATGCGCTGGGTGCTTCACTGGGACGTTACATGGAAAACTCCCTGAAAGAACAAGAAAAACTGGGTATCAAGCTGGATAAAGATCAGCTGATTGCCGGTGTTCAGGATGCGTTTGCGAATAAAAGCAAACTGTCCGATCAAGAAATCGAGCAGACTCTGCAAACCTTCGAGACTCGCGTAAAAACTGCTGCTCAGCAGAAAATGGAAAAAGACGCGACTGAAAACGATGCTAAAGGCAAAGCCTATCGCGACACCTTCGCAAAAGAGAAGGGCGTAAAAACCTCTAAATCTGGCCTGCTGTACAAAGTTGAAAAAGAAGGGACCGGCGACGCACCGAAAGACAGCGATACTGTTGTCGTGAACTACAAAGGTACGCTGATTGACGGTAAAGAGTTCGATAACTCCTACACCCGCGGTGAGCCGCTCTCCTTCCGTCTGGATGGCGTTATCCCTGGCTGGACTGAAGGCCTGAAAAATATCAAGAAAGGCGGCAAAATCAAGCTGGTCATCCCACCGGATCTGGCTTACGGCAAAACTGGCGTCCCGGGTATTCCGGCTAACTCCACGCTGGTCTTCGACGTAGAACTGCTGGATATCAAACCGGCACCGAAAGCCGATGCCAAGCCTGAAGCGGCGGCTGATGCCAAAGCTGACGCACAAAGCGCAGACGCGAAGAAGTAATCTGGTCTAAGCCGCCGCCGTTAAAGGCGGCGGCTTTTTTATTTGGGGCAGATATAATTAAAACTGGAAAGTGCCTCAAGCGCTGTATTACTTTAGTTAGCTTAATAATGATGATGAGCCTGCCCTGACAAGCTACACCTCATCCTTCAAGCTGCCTCTGCATTGGCTGCATCCGCTTATTCCGGTTACGCACTGGAGTCAGCCCTGAGACGTGATAAGAGACATGTTTGCCTCTTACCTCGCCAGCTTACGGCTGGTCAAATTCGTGGTGACGAATGTCTCGGACGTGCACCTCAGCGCATCTTGAACGGTTTTGTGTAAAAAATGACAGGCTCCTGAAAAGGAGTGCTTTTTTTCATGTCCAGGTCGCTTTTAACCAACGAAACCAGTGAGCTTGACCTGCTGGATCAACGTCCTTTCGACCAGACCGACTTCGATATCCTCAAATCCTATGAAGCGGTTGTGGACGGGTTAGCGATGCTCATTGGTTCCCATTGCGAGATCGTGCTGCATTCTTTACAGGATCTGAAATGCTCCGCCATCCGCATCGCCAACGGTGAGCATACCGGGCGCCAAATCGGCTCGCCGATTACCGATCTTGCGCTGCGCATGCTGCATGATATGACGGGGGCCGATAGCAGCGTATCCAAGTGTTACTTTACGCGGGCGAAGAGCGGCGTCCTGATGAAGTCCGTCACGATCGCGATTCGCAACCGTGAACATCGGGTCATCGGTCTGCTGTGCATCAACATGAACCTTGATGTGCCGTTCTCACAGATAATGAGCACCTTTATTCCGCCGGAAACGCCAGAGGTGAACTCTCAGGTTAACTTTGCCTCCTCCGTCGACGATTTGGTCGCTCAAACTCTTGAGTTCACTATCGAAGAAGTGAATGCTGACCGTAATGTTTCCAACAATGCTAAAAATCGCCAGATTGTCCTGAATCTCTACGAGAAAGGGATCTTTGATATCAAAGATGCCATCAACCAGGTTGCCGATCGGCTGAATATTTCCAAACATACGGTCTATCTCTATATCCGTCAGTTTAAGAGCGGCGATTTCCAGGGGCTGGATAAGTAATGCGTTTTGCCATTACGGTGACGGGGCCAGCCTACGGTACGCAGCAGGCCAGCAGCGCCTGGCAGTTTGCCCAGGCCATTTTGCAAGAGGGTCATGAGCTGGACTGTGTCTTCTTCTATCGTGAAGGCGTCTACAACGCCAACCAGCTGACTGCACCCGCCAGCGATGAATTTGACCTGGTACGCGCGTGGCAGCGGCTGCATGACGATCATGCTGTCGCGCTGCACATCTGCGTGGCGGCAGCCCTGCGTCGCGGTGTCACCGATGAACAAGAAGCTCAGCAGCTGGGGTTGCCGGGTCATAATCTGCAGCCCGGATTTACGCTGAGCGGCTTGGGTGCGCTGGCGGAAGCCTCATTAACCTGCGATCGGATGGTGCAGTTCTGATGAAACGCGTTGCCTTTGTTTTTTCTTCTGCCCCACATGGTTCTGCGTCGGGTCGGGAAGGTCTGGATGCGCTGCTGGCGACTTCCGCGCTGACCGATGAGATCGGCGTATTCTTTGTCGGCGACGGCGTCTTCCAACTGCTGCCCGGGCAACAACCGTCGGCGGTGCTTGCCCGCGATTACATCGCGACCTTTAAACTTTTGCCGCTGTACGATATCGACGCGTGCTGGATATGCGCAGCGTCTGCCCGCGAACGCGGCCTGAATGCCGGGACGGCGTGGGTAGTGGATGCCGGGTGGCTTGAACCCGAAGCGCTGCGCGCCCGACTCGATGATTTCAACGTGATTTTACGTTTCTGAGGACTGAATGCTCCACACACTCAGCTCGTCCCCGTGGCACACCGATCTCCGTGCGATGCTGCGCCTGGTAAAGGATGGCGACGATCTCCTGCTGCTTTCTGATGGCGTGATTGCGGCTATTGCCGGCGGACCCTTCCTTGAAATCCTGCACTCTGCCCCCATAACCATTCATGCTCTGCAAGACGATATCGATGCCCGCGGGCTGGCTGGTCAAATTGCGGACAGTGTCATCAGGGTTAGCTATACTGATTTCGTCAGAATGTCGGTCAAACATCCTGGACAGTTGTCCTGGTAATGGCGGGATCGTTGTATATTTCTTGACACCTTTTCGGCACCGCCCTAAAATTCTGCGTCCTCATATTATATGAGGCGATTTATTACGTGTTTACGAAGCAAAAGCTAAAACCAGGAGCTATTTAATGGCAACAATTAACCAGCTGGTACGCAAACCACGCGCACGCAAAGTTGCAAAGAGCAACGTGCCTGCACTGGAAGCCTGCCCGCAGAAACGTGGCGTATGTACTCGCGTATATACCACCACTCCTAAAAAACCGAACTCCGCACTGCGTAAAGTTTGCCGTGTTCGTCTGACTAACGGTTTCGAAGTCACCTCCTACATCGGCGGTGAAGGTCACAACCTGCAGGAACACTCCGTGATCCTGATCCGTGGCGGTCGTGTAAAAGACCTTCCGGGTGTTCGTTACCACACCGTTCGTGGTGCGCTTGACTGCTCCGGCGTTAAAGACCGTAAGCAAGCTCGCTCCAAGTATGGCGTGAAGCGTCCTAAGGCTTAATGGTTCTCCGTTAAGTAAGGCCAAACGTTTTATATTAATGTCAAACTAAACTCTTTGAGTTTTGGACAATCCTGAATTAACAACGGAGTATTTCCATGCCACGTCGTCGCGTCATTGGTCAGCGTAAAATCCTTCCAGATCCTAAGTTCGGATCAGAACTGCTGGCAAAATTTGTAAACATCCTGATGGTAGATGGTAAAAAATCTACTGCAGAAGCTATCGTATACAGCGCGCTGGAGACCCTGGCTCAGCGCTCTGGTAAAAATGAACTGGAAGCTTTCGAAGTCGCTCTGGACAACGTCCGTCCGACCGTCGAAGTTAAGTCCCGCCGCGTAGGTGGTTCTACTTACCAGGTTCCAGTTGAAGTCCGTCCGGTTCGTCGTAATGCCCTGGCAATGCGTTGGATCGTAGAAGCTGCTCGTAAACGTGGTGATAAATCCATGGCTCTGCGTCTGGCGAACGAACTTTCTGACGCTGCAGACAACAAAGGTACTGCAGTTAAGAAACGTGAAGACGTTCACCGCATGGCAGAAGCCAACAAGGCGTTCGCTCACTACCGTTGGTAATCCCTTCGGAGTCATAGTCACCAGGCGGGCGCTTCAGGTAAGTCGCCCGTGCTGGATAACTTAACTGAACGCCTAAAGAAATAAACGAGGAATCAAATGGCTCGTACAACACCCATCGCACGCTACCGTAACATCGGTATCAGTGCGCACATCGACGCCGGTAAAACCACTACTACCGAACGTATTCTGTTCTACACCGGTGTAAACCACAAAATCGGTGAAGTTCATGACGGCGCAGCAACCATGGACTGGATGGAGCAGGAGCAGGAGCGTGGTATCACTATCACCTCCGCAGCGACTACTGCATTCTGGTCTGGTATGGCTAAGCAGTATGAACCGCATCGCGTTAACATCATCGACACCCCGGGGCACGTTGACTTCACTATCGAAGTAGAACGTTCCATGCGTGTGCTTGATGGTGCGGTAATGGTTTACTGCGCAGTTGGTGGTGTTCAGCCGCAGTCTGAAACCGTATGGCGTCAGGCAAACAAATATAAAGTTCCGCGCATTGCGTTCGTTAACAAAATGGACCGCATGGGTGCGAACTTCCTGAAAG
The DNA here is from genome assembly GCF_000735435.1 of Klebsiella planticola ATCC 33531. Taxonomy (GTDB): domain Bacteria; phylum Pseudomonadota; class Gammaproteobacteria; order Enterobacterales; family Enterobacteriaceae; genus Klebsiella; species Klebsiella planticola. The sequence continues at coordinate 48,134 of NZ_JMPP01000015.1, forward strand.
TTGTTGGTCAGATCAAAACCCGTCTGGGCGCGAACCCGGTTCCGCTGCAGCTGGCAATTGGTGCTGAAGAAGGTTTCACCGGTGTTGTTGACCTGGTGAAAATGAAAGCCATCAACTGGAACGAAGAAGACGCAGGCGTAACCTTCACCTATGAAGATATCCCGGCTGACATGCAGGATCTGGCTGAAGAATGGCACCAGAACCTGATCGAGTCCGCTGCAGAAGCTTCAGAAGAGCTGATGGAGAAATACCTGGGTGGTGAAGAACTGACTGAAGAAGAGATCAAAAAAGCTCTGCGTCAGCGTGTTCTGAACAACGAAATCATCCTGGTAACCTGTGGTTCTGCATTTAAGAACAAAGGTGTTCAGGCGATGCTGGATGCGGTAATTGATTACCTGCCATCCCCGGTTGATGTACCTGCGATCAACGGTATTCTGGACGACGGTAAAGATACTCCGGCTGAGCGTCACGCTAGCGATGAAGAGCCGTTTGCTGCTCTGGCATTTAAAATCGCTACCGACCCGTTCGTGGGTAACCTGACCTTCTTCCGCGTTTACTCCGGTGTGGTTAACTCTGGTGATACCATCCTGAACTCCGTGAAATCTGCACGTGAGCGTTTCGGTCGTATCGTACAGATGCACGCTAACAAACGTGAAGAGATCAAAGAAGTTCGCGCGGGCGACATCGCTGCTGCTATCGGTCTGAAAGACGTGACTACTGGTGACACCCTGTGTAACCCGGATCACCCGATCATTCTGGAGCGTATGGAATTCCCTGAGCCGGTAATCTCCATCGCTGTTGAACCGAAAACCAAAGCTGACCAGGAAAAAATGGGTCTGGCTCTGGGTCGTCTGGCGAAAGAAGACCCGTCATTCCGCGTATGGACTGACGAAGAATCTAACCAGACCATTATCGCCGGTATGGGTGAGCTGCACCTCGACATCATCGTTGACCGTATGAAGCGTGAATTCAACGTTGAAGCGAACGTCGGTAAACCTCAGGTTGCTTACCGCGAAGCGATTCGTGCGAAAGTTACCGATATCGAAGGTAAACATGCCAAGCAGTCTGGTGGTCGCGGTCAGTATGGTCACGTTGTGATCGACATGTACCCGCTGGAGCCGGGCTCAAATCCGAAAGGATACGAGTTCATCAACGACATCAAAGGTGGTGTAATTCCTGGCGAATACATCCCGGCCGTTGATAAAGGCATCCAGGAACAGCTGAAAGCTGGTCCGCTGGCAGGTTACCCGGTAGTTGATCTCGGCGTGCGTCTGCACTTCGGTTCTTACCATGACGTTGACTCCTCTGAACTGGCGTTTAAACTGGCCGCTTCTATTGCCTTCAAAGATGGCTTTAAGAAAGCGAAACCAGTTCTGCTTGAGCCGATCATGAAGGTTGAAGTAGAAACTCCGGAAGAGAACACTGGTGACGTCATCGGTGACCTTAGCCGTCGTCGTGGTATGCTGCGTGGTCAAGAATCCAACGTGACTGGCGTTGTGATTCACGCTGAAGTTCCGCTGTCTGAAATGTTCGGATATGCAACTCAGCTGCGTTCCCTGACCAAAGGTCGTGCTTCTTACTCCATGGAGTTCCTGAAGTATGATGACGCGCCGAACAACGTTGCTCAGGCCGTAATTGAAGCCCGTGGTAAATAAGCCGTAGGGTTGAAACCAAAATCCCGTGCTCTCTCCTGAAGGGGAGAGCGCTATAGTAAGGAATATAGCCGTGTCTAAAGAAAAATTTGAACGTACAAAACCGCACGTCAACGTCGGTACTATCGGCCACGTTGACCATGGTAAAACTACTCTGACCGCTGCAATCACTACCGTTCTGGCTAAAACCTACGGTGGTTCTGCTCGT
>NZ_JMPP01000016.1 GCF_000735435.1 Klebsiella planticola ATCC 33531
GATCGCGATGGACGACGGTCTGCGTTTCGCAATCCGTGAAGGCGGCCGTACCGTTGGCGCGGGCGTTGTAGCTAAAGTTCTGGGCTAATTATTAGTTCTGAATGAAAAAGGGCGCTTCGGCGCCCTTTTTGCTGCCCGTTATCTGGCGTTGACCAGAATGATGTTTGTACGAAAAAAGAGTATCTCTTTGCGTATTTAATCAACTCACTATTGTAATTATAACTATTCTCATTTACACTTTTGAGCATAAATTGAACGGGAGTCGGTATGTACGTTTGTTTGTGTAATGGTGTAAACGATAAAAAAATTCGTCAGGCCGTACGTCAATTTCATCCACAGTCTTTTCAGCAATTGCGCAAATTTATTCCTGTTGGAAATCAATGCGGTAAATGTGTCCGTGCTGCCCGTGAGATTATGGAAGATGAATTAACTCGCATGCCGGAATACCAGGAGAGCGCTTAAGAGCTCAGGCTTTTCTTTGACATCTTTATAGCCCGAACTACGCTTCAATAAGTGGAAGCGGAGGGACTATATAATGAAAGGTGATGTCAAAATCATAAGTTATCTCAATAAATTGTTGGGAAATGAGCTTGTCGCAATAAATCAGTACTTTCTTCACGCCAGAATGTTCAAGAACTGGGGCCTGATGCGCCTCAATGATGTTGAATATCATGAATCCATCGATGAAATGAAACACGCCGATAAGTATATCGAGCGAATTCTCTTCCTTGAAGGTATCCCCAATCTGCAGGATCTTGGCAAACTGGGCATCGGTGAAGATGTCGAAGAGATGCTGCAATCTGATTTGCGACTGGAACTCGAAGGCGCAAAAGACCTACGTGAAGCGATCGCTTATGCCGACAGCGTCCATGACTATGTCAGTCGTGACATGCTTATTGAAATCCTGACGGACGAAGAAGGCCATATTGACTGGCTGGAAACGGAGCTGGATCTGATTGGTAAATTAGGACTGCAAAACTATCTCCAGTCACAAATCAAAGTGGCTGACTGACTAGCGTTTGCCATCCGCACCAAAAACCCGCTGCAGCCAAAAAAGGGCCAAAAGGCAGCGGGTTGTTCAATGACCCCGGTGCTTTCCCGAGAATTATCACTAGCAGCATGACTCCCCCGGCGAAGACAGTCGCCAAAAAAACCAGCTGCGGCAGCATTGGCCAACCGTGCCACGCGCCAAGTGCGGCCAGAAATTTGACATCCCCATAGCCTAGCCCTTCATAACCGCGAATCCCCCGATAGAGCCAATAGAGTAACGTGAAAGCCAGATAGCCGCCGATGGCGCCGCCAACGGCATATTCCAGCCGTAGTGGAGCGTAGTATAGATAATAGAGCAGCCCGCTCCAGAGCAGGGGGCAGGTCAGGCGATCGGGAAGCAGGCCGTAGCGCAGATCGTACCAGCAGAGGGCGAGGGATAAACCGCTATAGACCAGTAATAAGAGGGGCATCATCGGTGAGGTTACCTGGCGATGGAGATATGCGCGGAGTCTGGTCGAAAAAGAGATGGATGGCAAAGGTCCGCATTCATTATCGCGAGGCGCTATCCACGGTATTATCTCAGTTTTCACGACTTTCAATGCCCGCCCGCCGCAGCACGCAAAAATGATTGCTGATTTTGTATGCAGCACTTGCGTCGAGCCCGAATTTGCGTATAATGCGCGGGCCTGTCAAAATTGGCAGGCTGGTTCGATATGAACCCTGATAGAGCTTTTAGCTATCAAACAATGTTCCCAATTGGGGAACTATGTAAGAACGGTTACACTCTCCCATCAATCGTAATGGGTATGAGGAGTAACCATTTCGTCTATAAATAATTGGAGCTCTGGTCTCATGCAGAACCAAAGAATCCGTATCCGTCTTAAAGCGTTTGATCATCGTCTGATCGATCAATCAACCGCGGAAATCGTCGAGACTGCCAAGCGCACTGGTGCGCAGGTCCGTGGTCCGATCCCGCTGCCGACCCGCAAAGAGCGCTTTACCGTTCTGATTTCTCCGCACGTCAACAAAGATGCGCGCGATCAGTACGAAATCCGCACTCACAAGCGTCTGGTTGACATCGTTGAGCCAACTGAGAAAACCGTTGATGCTCTGATGCGTCTGGATCTGGCTGCCGGTGTAGACGTGCAGATCAGCCTGGGTTAATCAGGTCATCGAGCGATTGAGAGGTTGAAACAATGATTGGTTTAGTCGGTAAAAAAGTGGGCATGACCCGCATCTTCACTGAAGATGGCGTATCTATCCCAGTAACCGTAATCGAAGTTGAAGCAAACCGTGTTGCTCAGGTCAAAGACCTGGCTAACGATGGTTACCGCGCAATTCAGGTTACCACCGGTGCTAAAAAAGCTAACCGTGTAACCAAGCCGGAAGCTGGTCACTTCGCTAAAGCTGGCGTAGAAGCTGGCCGTGGTCTGTGGGAATTCCGTCTTGCTGACGGCGAAGAATTCACCGTAGGTCAGAGCATTAGCGTTGAACTGTTTGCTGACGTTAAAAAAGTTGACGTAACCGGTACCTCTAAAGGTAAAGGTTTTGCTGGTACCGTTAAGCGCTGGAACTTCCGTACCCAGGACGCTACTCACGGTAACTCCTTGTCCCACCGCGTTCCGGGTTCTATCGGTCAGAACCAGACTCCGGGCAAAGTGTTCAAAGGCAAGAAAATGGCAGGTCAGCTGGGTAATGAGCGTGTCACCGTTCAGAGCCTGGACGTAGTACGTGTTGACGCTGAGCGCAACCTGCTGCTGGTTAAAGGTGCTGTCCCGGGTGCAACCGGTAGCGACCTGATCGTTAAACCAGCTGTGAAGGCGTGAGGAGATAGCAATGGAATTAGTATTGAAAGACGCGCAGAGCGCGCTGACTGTTTCCGAAACTACCTTCGGTCGTGATTTCAACGAAGCGCTGGTACACCAGGTTGTTGTTGCTTATGCAGCTGGTGCTCGTCAGGGTACTCGTGCTCAGAAGACTCGTGCTGAAGTAACTGGTTCAGGCAAAAAGCCGTGGCGCCAGAAAGGTACCGGCCGTGCGCGTTCAGGTTCTATCAAGAGCCCGATCTGGCGTTCCGGTGGCGTAACCTTCGCTGCTCGTCCGCAGGACCACAGTCAAAAAGTTAACAAAAAGATGTACCGCGGCGCGCTGAAAAGCATTCTGTCCGAACTGGTACGTCAGGATCGTCTGATCGTTGTCGAGAAGTTCTCTGTTGAAGCGCCTAAAACTAAGCTGCTGGCACAGAAACTGAAAGACATGGCTCTGGAAGATGTGCTGATCATCACCGGTGAGCTGGACGAGAACCTGTTCCTGGCTGCGCGCAACCTGCACAAGGTTGACGTACGCGATGCAACTGGTATCGACCCGGTTAGCCTGATCGCCTTCGACAAAGTCGTAATGACTGCTGATGCTGTTAAGCAAGTTGAGGAGATGCTGGCATGATTCGTGAAGAACGTCTGCTGAAGGTGCTGCGTGCACCGCACGTTTCTGAAAAAGCGTCTGCTGCGATGGAAAAAACAAACACCATCGTTCTCAAAGTTGCTAAAGACGCGACCAAAGCAGAAATCAAAGCTGCTGTGCAGAAACTGTTTGAAGTCGAAGTCGAAGTCGTTAACACCCTGGTAGTTAAAGGGAAAGTTAAACGTCACGGACAGCGTATCGGTCGTCGTAGCGACTGGAAAAAAGCTTACGTCACCCTGAAAGAAGGCCAGAATCTGGACTTCGTTGGCGGCGCTGAGTAAGTCGGAGGAGTAATACAATGGCAGTTGTTAAATGTAAACCGACATCTCCGGGTCGTCGCCACGTTGTTAAAGTGGTTAACCCTGAGCTGCACAAGGGCAAACCTTTTGCTCCGTTGCTGGAAAAAAACAGCAAATCCGGTGGTCGTAACAACAATGGCCGTATCACCACCCGTCATATCGGTGGTGGCCACAAGCAGGCTTACCGTATTGTTGACTTCAAACGCAACAAAGATGGTATCCCGGCAGTTGTTGAGCGTCTTGAGTACGATCCGAACCGTTCCGCGAACATCGCGCTGGTTCTGTACAAAGATGGCGAACGCCGTTACATCCTGGCCCCTAAAGGCCTGAAAGCTGGCGACCAGATTCAGTCTGGCGTTGATGCTGCAATCAAAGCAGGCAACACCCTGCCGATGCGCAATATCCCGGTTGGTTCTACCGTTCATAACGTAGAAATGAAACCAGGTAAAGGCGGTCAGCTGGCTCGTTCCGCTGGTACTTACGTTCAGATCGTTGCTCGCGACGGTGCTTATGTCACCCTGCGTCTGCGTTCTGGTGAAATGCGTAAAGTCGAAGCAGACTGCCGCGCTACTCTGGGCGAAGTTGGCAATGCTGAGCATATGCTGCGCGTACTGGGTAAAGCAGGTGCTGCACGCTGGCGTGGTGTTCGTCCTACCGTTCGCGGTACTGCGATGAACCCAGTCGACCACCCACATGGTGGTGGTGAAGGTCGTAACTTTGGTAAGCACCCGGTATCCCCGTGGGGCCTGCAGACCAAAGGTAAGAAGACCCGCAGCAACAAGCGTACTGATAAATTCATCGTACGTCGCCGTAGCAAATAATTTTAGAGGATAAGCCATGCCACGTTCTCTCAAGAAAGGTCCTTTTATTGACCTGCACTTGCTGAAGAAGGTAGAGAAAGCGGTGGAAAGCGGAGACAAGAAGCCCCTGCGCACTTGGTCCCGTCGTTCAACGATCTTTCCTAACATGATCGGTTTGACCATCGCTGTCCATAATGGTCGTCAGCACGTTCCAGTTTTTGTTTCCGACGAAATGGTTGGTCACAAACTGGGTGAATTCGCACCGACTCGTACTTATCGCGGCCACGCTGCTGATAAAAAAGCGAAGAAGAAATAAGGTAGGAGGAAGAGATGGAAACTTTAGCTCAACATCGCCATGCTCGTTCTTCTGCTCAGAAGGTTCGCCTTGTAGCTGACCTGATTCGCGGTAAGAAAGTGTCGCAGGCCCTGGATATTCTGACCTACACCAACAAGAAAGCTGCTGTACTGGTCAAGAAGGTACTGGAATCTGCCATTGCTAACGCTGAACACAACGATGGCGCTGACATTGACGATCTGAAAGTTGCGAAAATTTTCGTAGACGAAGGCCCGAGCATGAAGCGCATTATGCCGCGTGCGAAAGGTCGTGCAGATCGCATCCTGAAGCGCACCAGCCACATCACTGTGGTTGTGTCCGATCGCTGAGACTCTGGAGACTAGCAATGGGTCAGAAAGTACATCCTAATGGTATTCGCCTGGGTATTGTCAAACCATGGAACTCTACCTGGTTCGCGAACACCAAAGAATTCGCTGACAACCTGGACAGCGATTTTAAAGTACGTCAGTTCCTGACTAAAGAACTGGCTAAAGCGTCCGTATCTCGTATCGTTATCGAGCGTCCGGCTAAGAGCATCCGTGTGACTATTCACACTGCTCGCCCGGGCATCGTTATCGGTAAGAAAGGCGAAGACGTAGAAAAACTGCGCAAGGTCGTAGCGGATATCGCTGGCGTTCCTGCACAGATCAATATCGCCGAAGTTCGTAAGCCAGAACTGGACGCTAAATTGGTTGCTGACAGCATCACTTCTCAGCTGGAACGTCGCGTTATGTTCCGTCGTGCGATGAAGCGTGCTGTACAGAACGCAATGCGTCTGGGCGCTAAAGGTATCAAAGTTGAAGTTAGCGGCCGTCTGGGCGGCGCGGAAATCGCACGTACCGAATGGTACCGTGAAGGTCGCGTACCGCTGCACACTCTGCGTGCTGACATCGACTACAACACCTCTGAAGCGCACACCACTTACGGTGTAATCGGCGTTAAGGTATGGATCTTCAAAGGCGAGATCCTGGGTGGTATGGCTGCTGTTGAACAACCGGAACCGGCTGCTCAACCTAAAAAGCAGCAGCGTAAAGGCCGTAAATAAGGAGCGTCGCTGATGTTACAACCAAAGCGTACAAAATTCCGTAAAGTGCACAAAGGCCGCAACCGTGGTCTGGCGCAGGGTACGGATGTTAGCTTCGGCACTTTCGGTCTGAAAGCTGTTGGCCGTGGTCGTCTGACTGCACGTCAGATCGAAGCAGCACGTCGTGCTATGACCCGTGCAGTTAAGCGTCAAGGTAAGATCTGGATCCGTGTATTCCCGGACAAACCGATCACCGAGAAGCCGCTGGAAGTTCGTATGGGTAAAGGTAAAGGTAACGTGGAGTACTGGGTTGCCTTGATTCAGCCGGGTAAAGTCCTTTATGAAATGGACGGCGTACCGGAAGAGCTGGCCCGTGAAGCCTTCGGCCTGGCAGCAGCGAAACTGCCTATCAAAACCACCTTTGTAACTAAGACGGTGATGTAATGAAAGCAAAAGAGCTGCGTGAAAAAAGCGTTGAAGAGCTGAACGCTGAGCTGCTGAACCTGCTGCGTGAGCAGTTCAACCTGCGTATGCAGGCTGCAAGTGGCCAGCTGCAACAGACTCATCTGCTGAAGCAAGTGCGTCGTGATGTTGCACGCGTTAAGACTTTACTGACTGAGAAGGCGGGTGCGTAATGACCGATAAAATCCGTACTCTGCAAGGTCGCGTAGTTAGCAATAAAATGGAGAAATCCATCGTTGTTGCTATCGAACGTTTTGTGAAACACCCGATCTACGGTAAATTCATCAAGCGTACGACCAAACTGCACGTACATGACGAGAACAACGAATGCGGTATCGGTGACGTGGTCGAAATCCACGAATGCCGTCCGCTGTCCAAGACTAAGTCCTGGACGCTGGTTCGCGTTGTAGAGAAAGCAGTTCTGTAATAGAGCCTGCATTCTCAACGGATAAACGGCTCAGCGATGAGCCGTTTATTTTTTCTACCCATATCCGATTTCCGGTGTTATAATGCCGCGCCCTCGATATGGGGATTTTTAACGGCCCGACTTTGGGTCTCAGTAGTAGTTGACATTAGCGGAGCACTAAAATGATCCAAGAACAGACTATGCTGAACGTCGCCGACAACTCCGGTGCACGTCGCGTAATGTGTATCAAGGTTCTGGGTGGCTCGCACCGTCGCTACGCAGGCGTAGGCGACATCATCAAGATCACCATCAAGGAAGCAATTCCGCGTGGTAAGGTCAAAAAAGGTGATGTGCTGAAGGCGGTAGTGGTGCGCACCAAGAAGGGTGTTCGTCGCCCGGACGGTTCTGTCATTCGCTTCGATGGTAATGCATGCGTTATTCTGAACAATAACAGCGAGCAGCCCATCGGTACGCGTATTTTTGGGCCGGTAACTCGTGAGCTTCGTACCGAGAAGTTCATGAAAATTATCTCTCTGGCACCAGAAGTACTCTAAGGAGCGAATCATGGCAGCGAAAATCCGTCGTGATGACGAAGTTATCGTGTTAACCGGTAAAGATAAAGGTAAACGCGGTAAAGTTAAGAATGTCTTGTCTTCCGGCAAGCTCATTGTTGAAGGTATCAACCTGGTTAAGAAACACCAGAAGCCGGTTCCGGCTCTGAACCAACCAGGCGGCATCGTTGAAAAAGAAGCTGCTATTCAGGTTTCTAACGTTGCAATCTTCAATGCGGCAACCGGCAAGGCTGACCGTGTAGGCTTTAGATTCGAAGACGGCAAAAAAGTCCGTTTCTTCAAATCTAACAGCGAAACTATCAAGTAATTTGGAGTAGTACGATGGCGAAACTGCATGATTACTACAAAGACGAAGTAGTTAATAAACTCATGACTGAGTTTAACTACAATTCTGTCATGCAAGTCCCTCGGGTCGAGAAGATCACCCTGAACATGGGTGTTGGTGAAGCGATCGCTGACAAGAAACTGCTGGATAACGCAGCAGCTGATCTGACAGCAATCTCCGGTCAAAAGCCGTTGATCACCAAAGCACGCAAATCAGTTGCAGGCTTCAAAATCCGTCAGGGCTATCCGATCGGCTGTAAAGTAACTCTGCGTGGCGAACGCATGTGGGAGTTCTTTGAGCGCCTGATCACTATTGCTGTACCGCGTATCCGTGACTTCCGTGGCTTGTCCGCTAAGTCTTTCGACGGTCGTGGTAACTACAGCATGGGTGTCCGTGAGCAGATCATCTTCCCAGAAATCGACTACGATAAAGTCGACCGCGTTCGTGGTTTGGATATTACCATTACCACTACTGCGAAATCTGATGAAGAAGGCCGCGCTCTGCTGGCTGCCTTTGACTTCCCGTTCCGCAAGTAAGGTAGGGTTACTTAATGGCTAAGCAATCAATGAAAGCACGCGAAGTAAAGCGCGTGGCTTTAGCTGATAAATTCTTCGCTAAACGCGCTGAACTGAAAGCTATCATCTCTGATGTGAACGCAACCGACGAAGATCGTTGGAATGCCGTTCTCAAGCTGCAGACTCTGCCGCGTGATTCCAGCCCGTCTCGTCAGCGTAACCGCTGCCGTCAAACAGGTCGTCCGCATGGTTTCCTGCGGAAGTTCGGGTTGAGCCGTATCAAGGTCCGTGAAGCCGCAATGCGCGGTGAAATCCCGGGTCTGAAAAAGGCTAGCTGGTAATTGTCACCAATTGAATCACGGGAGTAAAGACAGATGAGCATGCAAGATCCGATCGCGGATATGCTGACCCGTATCCGTAACGGTCAGGCCGCGAATAAAGCTGCGGTCACCATGCCTTCCTCCAAGCTGAAAGTGGCAATTGCCAACGTGCTGAAGGAAGAAGGCTTTATTGAAGATTTTAAAGTTGAAGGCGACATCAAGCCGGAACTGGAACTGACTCTTAAGTATTTCCAGGGTAAAGCTGTTGTAGAAAGCATTCAGCGTGTCAGCCGCCCAGGTCTGCGCATCTATAAGCGTAAAGATGAGCTGCCAAAAGTTATGGCGGGTCTGGGTATCGCAGTTATTTCTACCTCTAAAGGTGTTATGACTGATCGTGCAGCGCGCCAAGCTGGTCTTGGTGGCGAAATTATCTGCTACGTAGCCTAATCGGAGGAAAAAATGTCTCGTGTTGCTAAAGCACCGGTCGTTATTCCTGCCGGCGTTGACGTAAAAATCAACGGTCAGGTTATTACGATCAAAGGTAAGAATGGCGAGCTGACTCGTACTCTCAACGATGCTGTTGAAGTTAAACATGCAGATAATGCACTGACCTTCGGTCCGCGTGATGGTTTCGCAGACGGTTGGGCTCAGGCTGGTACCGCGCGTGCCCTGCTTAACTCAGTAGTTATCGGTGTTACCGAAGGCTTCACTAAAAAGCTTCAGCTGGTTGGTGTAGGTTATCGTGCAGCGGTTAAAGGGGATGTAGTAAACCTGGCTTTAGGTTTCTCTCATCCTGTTGAACACAAACTGCCGGCCGGTATCACTGCAGAATGCCCGACTCAAACTGAAATCGTGCTGAAAGGCGCTGATAAGCAGGTGATCGGTCAGGTTGCAGCAGATCTGCGCGCCTACCGTCGTCCTGAGCCTTATAAAGGCAAGGGTGTTCGTTACGCCGACGAAGTCGTGCGTACCAAAGAGGCTAAGAAGAAGTAAGGTAACACTATGGATAAGAAATCTGCTCGTATCCGTCGTGCGACCCGCGCACGCCGCAAGCTCCAGGAGCTGGGTGCAACTCGCCTGGTGGTACATCGTACCCCGCGTCATATTTACGCACAGGTAATTGCACCGAACGGTTCTGAAGTTCTGGTAGCTGCTTCTACTGTAGAAAAAGCTATCGCTGAACAACTGAAGTACACCGGTAACAAAGACGCGGCTGCAGCTGTGGGTAAAGCTGTTGCTGAACGCGCTCTGGAAAAAGGCATCAAAGATGTTTCCTTTGACCGTTCCGGGTTCCAATATCATGGTCGTGTCCAGGCACTGGCAGATGCTGCCCGTGAAGCTGGCCTTCAGTTCTAAGGTAGAGGTGTAAGATGGCTCACATCGAAAAACAAGCTGGCGAACTGCAGGAAAAGCTGATCGCGGTTAACCGCGTATCTAAAACCGTTAAAGGTGGTCGTATTTTCTCCTTCACAGCTCTGACTGTAGTTGGTGATGGTAATGGCCGCGTAGGTTTTGGTTACGGTAAAGCGCGTGAAGTTCCAGCAGCGATCCAGAAAGCGATGGAAAAAGCCCGTCGCAATATGATTAACGTCGCGCTGAACCACGGCACCCTGCAACACCCGGTTAAAGGTGTTCACACGGGTTCTCGTGTATTCATGCAGCCAGCTTCCGAAGGTACCGGTATCATCGCCGGTGGTGCAATGCGCGCCGTTCTGGAAGTTGCTGGAGTTCATAACGTTCTGGCTAAAGCATATGGTTCCACCAACCCGATCAACGTGGTTCGTGCAACTATTGATGGCCTGGAAAATATGAATTCTCCAGAAATGGTCGCTGCCAAGCGTGGTAAATCCGTTGAAGAAATTCTGGGGAAATAAACCATGGCAAAGACTATTAAAATTACTCAAACCCGCAGTGCAATCGGTCGTCTGCCGAAACACAAGGCAACGCTGCTTGGCCTGGGTCTGCGTCGTATTGGTCACACCGTAGAACGCGAGGATACTCCTGCTGTTCGTGGTATGGTCAACGCGGTTTCCTTTATGGTTAAAGTTGAGGAGTAAGAGATGCGTTTAAATACTCTGTCTCCGGCCGAAGGCTCCAAAAAGGCGGGTAAACGCCTTGGTCGTGGTATCGGTTCTGGCCTCGGTAAAACCGGTGGTCGTGGTCACAAAGGTCAGAACTCTCGTTCTGGCGGTGGCGTACGTCGCGGTTTCGAGGGTGGTCAGATGCCTCTGTACCGTCGTCTGCCGAAATTCGGCTTCACTTCTCGTAAAGCGATGATCACTGCAGAAGTTCGTCTGTCTGATCTGGCTCACGTAGAAGGCGATGTAGTCGACCTGAACACGCTGAAAGCAGCTAACATTATCGGTATTCAGATTGAGTTCGCGAAAGTGATCCTGTCTGGTGAGGTAGCTCGTCCGGTAACTGTTCGTGGCCTGCGTGTGACTAAAGGTGCTCGTGCTGCTATCGAAGCTGCTGGCGGTAAAATTGAGGAATAAGTAGCAGATGGCTAAGCAACCGGGATTAGATTTTCAAAGTGCCAAAGGTGGACTTGGCGAACTGAAACGCAGACTTTTGTTTGTTATCGGTGCGCTGATTGTGTTCCGTATTGGTTCTTTTATTCCGATCCCTGGTATTGATGCCGCTGTACTTGCCAAACTGCTTGAGCAACAGCGAGGCACCATCATTGAAATGTTCAACATGTTCTCTGGTGGTGCTCTCAGCCGTGCTTCTATCTTTGCTTTGGGTATCATGCCGTATATTTCGGCATCGATTATTGTCCAACTGTTGACGGTTGTTTATCAGCCGCTGGCAGAAATAAAGAAAGAAGGGGAGTCTGGTCGTCGTAAGATCAGCCAGTACACCCGTTACGGTACTCTGGTGCTGGCGATATTCCAGTCGATCGGTATTGCTACCGGTCTGCCGAATATGCCTGGTATGCAGGGCCTGGTGATGAATCCAGGCTTTGCATTCTATTTCACCGCTGTTGTAAGTCTGGTCACAGGGACTATGTTCCTGATGTGGCTCGGCGAACAGATTACTGAACGTGGTATCGGTAACGGTATTTCGATCATTATCTTCGCTGGTATCGTTGCGGGACTCCCGCCAGCCATCGCCCATACTATCGAGCAAGCGCGTCAAGGCGACCTGCACTTCCTCCTGTTGCTGTTGGTTGCAGTATTAGTATTTGCCGTGACCTTCTTTGTTGTATTCGTAGAACGTGGTCAACGCCGCATTGTGGTGAACTACGCGAAGCGTCAACAAGGTCGTCGTGTCTATGCTGCACAGAGCACACATTTACCGCTGAAAGTGAATATGGCAGGGGTTATCCCGGCAATCTTCGCTTCCAGTATTATTCTGTTCCCTGCGACCATCGCGTCATGGTTCGGGGGCGGGACCGGTTGGAACTGGCTGACAACAATTTCGCTGTATTTGCAGCCTGGGCAACCGCTTTATGTGTTACTCTATGCGTCTGCAATCATATTCTTCTGTTTCTTCTACACGGCGTTGGTTTTCAACCCGCGTGAAACAGCAGATAACCTGAAGAAGTCCGGTGCATTTGTACCAGGAATTCGTCCGGGAGAGCAAACGGCGAAGTATATTGATAAAGTGATGACTCGCCTGACCCTGGTTGGTGCGTTATACATTACCTTTATCTGCCTGATCCCGGAGTTCATGCGTGATGCAATGAAAGTGCCGTTCTACTTCGGTGGAACCTCGCTGCTTATTGTTGTCGTTGTGATTATGGACTTTATGGCTCAAGTGCAAACTCTGATGATGTCAAGTCAGTACGAGTCTGCATTGAAGAAGGCGAACCTGAAAGGCTACGGCCGCTAACAGGGCGCCCGAGAAGTTACGGAGAGTAAAAATGAAAGTTCGTGCTTCCGTCAAGAAATTATGCCGTAACTGCAAAATCGTTAAGCGTGATGGCGTCATCCGCGTGATTTGCAGTGCCGAGCCAAAGCATAAACAGCGCCAAGGCTGATTTTTTCGCATATTTTTCTTGCAAAGTTGGATTGAGCTGGCTAGATTAGCCAGCCAATCTTTTGTATGTCTGTGCGTTTCCATTTGAGTATCCTGAAAACGGGCTTTTCAGCATGGTGCGTACATATTAAATAGTAGGAGTGCATAGTGGCCCGTATAGCAGGCATTAACATTCCTGATCAGAAACATACCGTAATCGCATTAACTGCTATTTTCGGTATCGGCAAGACCCGCTCTAAAGCCATCTGTGCTGACACGGGTATCGCTGAAAATGTTAAGATCAGTGAGCTGTCTGAAGAACAAATTGAATCCCTGCGTGAAGCAGTAGGTAAATTTGTCGTTGAAGGTGATCTGCGCCGTGAAATCACCCTGAGCATCAAGCGTCTGATGGACCTTGGTTGCTATCGTGGTTTACGCCATCGTCGTGGTCTTCCGGTTCGCGGTCAGCGTACTAAGACCAACGCACGTACCCGTAAGGGTCCGCGTAAACCGATCAAGAAATAATCGGGGTGATTGAATAATGGCAAAGGCACCAGTTCGTGCACGTAAGCGTGTAAGAAAACAAGTCTCTGATGGCGTGGCTCATGTCCATGCTTCTTTTAACAACACCATCGTTACCATTACCGATCGTCAGGGTAACGCACTGGGTTGGGCAACAGCCGGTGGTTCCGGTTTCCGTGGTTCTCGCAAATCCACTCCGTTCGCAGCTCAGGTTGCAGCAGAGCGTTGCGCTGAAGCCGTAAAAGAATACGGCATCAAGAATCTGGAAGTTATGGTCAAAGGTCCGGGTCCGGGTCGCGAATCTACTATTCGTGCACTGAACGCCGCTGGTTTCCGCATCACTAATATTACTGATGTGACTCCGATCCCTCATAACGGTTGTCGTCCGCCGAAAAAACGTCGCGTATAACGCGCTCGTTTCTAGGATTGTTGGAGAAAGAAAATGGCAAGATATTTGGGTCCTAAGCTCAAGCTGAGCCGTCGTGAGGGCACCGACTTATTCCTTAAGTCTGGCGTTCGCGCGATCGATACCAAGTGTAAAATTGAACAAGCTCCTGGCCAGCACGGTGCGCGTAAGCCGCGTCTGTCTGACTATGGTGTGCAGTTGCGTGAAAAGCAAAAAGTTCGCCGTATGTACGGTGTGCTGGAGCGTCAGTTCCGTAACTACTATAAAGAAGCAGCACGTCTGAAAGGCAACACCGGTGAAAACCTGTTGGCTCTGCTGGAAGGCCGTCTGGACAACGTTGTATACCGTATGGGCTTCGGCGCGACTCGTGCTGAATCACGTCAGCTGGTTAGCCACAAAGCTATCATGGTAAACGGTCGTGTTGTTAACATTGCTTCTTATCAGGTTAAAGCGAACGACGTTGTTAGCATTCGTGAGAAAGCGAAAAAGCAATCTCGCGTGAAAGCCGCTCTGGAGCTGGCTGAGCAGCGTGAAAAGCCAACCTGGCTGGAAGTTGATGCTGGCAAGATGGAAGGTACGTTCAAGCGTCAGCCGGAACGTTCTGATCTGTCTGCGGACATTAACGAACACCTGATCGTCGAGCTTTACTCCAAGTAAAGCTTAGTACCAAAGAGAGGACACAATGCAGGGTTCTGTGACAGAGTTTCTAAAACCGCGCCTGGTCGATATCGAGCAAGTGAGTTCGACGCACGCCAAGGTGACCCTTGAGCCTTTAGAGCGTGGCTTTGGCCATACTCTGGGTAACGCACTGCGCCGTATTCTGCTCTCATCGATGCCGGGTTGCGCGGTGACCGAGGTTGAGATTGATGGTGTACTGCACGAGTACAGCACCAAAGAAGGCGTTCAGGAAGATATCCTTGAAATCCTGCTCAACCTGAAAGGGCTTGCGGTGAGAGTTCAGGGTAAAGATGAAGTCATCCTTACTTTGAATAAATCTGGCATTGGCCCTGTGACCGCAGCCGACATTACCCATGACGGTGATGTCGAAATCGTCAAGCCGCAACATGTGATCTGCCACCTGACCGATGAGAACGCAGCTATTAGCATGCGTATCAAAGTTCAGCGCGGTCGCGGTTATGTGCCGGCTTCTGCCCGAATTCATTCGGAAGAAGATGAGCGCCCAATCGGCCGTCTGCTGGTCGACGCATGCTACAGCCCGGTAGAGCGTATTGCCTACAATGTTGAAGCAGCGCGTGTAGAACAGCGTACCGACCTGGACAAGCTGGTCATCGAAATGGAAACCAACGGCACAATCGATCCTGAAGAGGCGATTCGTCGTGCGGCAACCATCCTGGCAGAACAACTGGAAGCTTTCGTTGACTTACGTGATGTACGTCAGCCGGAAGTGAAAGAAGAGAAACCAGAATTCGATCCGATCCTGCTGCGCCCTGTTGACGATCTCGAATTGACTGTCCGCTCTGCTAACTGCCTCAAGGCAGAAGCTATCCACTATATCGGTGATCTGGTACAGCGTACCGAGGTTGAGTTGCTGAAAACGCCGAACCTGGGTAAAAAATCTCTTACCGAGATTAAAGACGTGCTGGCTTCACGTGGTCTGTCTCTGGGCATGCGCCTGGAAAACTGGCCACCGGCAAGCATTGCTGACGAGTAACCGGATCACAGGTTAAGGTTTTACTGAGAAGGATAAGGTCATGCGCCATCGTAAGAGTGGTCGTCAACTGAACCGCAACAGCAGCCATCGCCAGGCTATGTTCCGTAACATGGCTGGTTCGCTGGTTCGTCATGAAATCATCAAGACGACCCTGCCGAAAGCGAAAGAACTGCGTCGCGTAGTTGAGCCGCTGATTACTCTTGCCAAGACTGATAGCGTTGCTAATCGTCGTCTGGCATTCGCCCGTACTCGTGATAACGAGATCGTGGCAAAACTGTTTAACGAGCTGGGCCCGCGTTTCGCGAGCCGCGCCGGTGGTTACACTCGCATTCTGAAGTGTGGCTTCCGTGCAGGCGACAACGCGCCGATGGCATACATCGAGCTGGTTGATCGTGCTGAGCTGAAAGCAGAAGCTGCTGCAGAGTAATCTGTAGTAACGTAAAAAAACCCGCCTCGGCGGGTTTTTTTATATCCTCGCTACGGCTGCTTCACTACAATACCTGTATTCTTTTTGTTCATCCCCGGAGCCGAATGATGTGGTTGCTGGATCAGTGGGCAGAACGCCATATCCTTGACGCACAAACCAAAGGTGAGTTTGATGATCTTCCTGGTCGTGGAGAGCCACTGGCTTTGGATGATGACCTGCATGTGCCACCTGAATTACGCGCGGGCTACCGCTTACTCAAAAATGCTGGCTGTCTGCCTCCTGAACTTGAGCAACGAAGAGAAGCCGTTGCGCTGGTCGATTTATTAAAAGCGGTCCGTCCGGACGATCCTCAGTATGCAGAGCTCAGCCGCCGACTTGCTTTACTGGAACTGAAGTTACGGCAGGCGGGGTTGAATACCGATTTTTTACGCGGTGAATACGCAGACAGGCTTCAGAATAAAATTGATGAGGAGTAGGTATGTACCGTATTGGTGAACTCGCAAAGCTGGCTGATGTCACGCCCGATACCATTCGCTACTATGAAAAACAGCAGATGATGGCTCACGATGTACGTACAGAAGGTGGATTTCGCCTCTATACCGAGAACGACCTTCAGCGCCTGCGTTTCATCCGCTATGCCCGTCAGCTCGGGTTTACCCTTGAAGCGATCCGCGAATTATTGTCAATCCGCGTTGATCCGGAGCATCATACCTGTCAGGAGTCAAAAGGCATTGTTCAGGCACGTCTGAGCGAAGTCGACGCACGAATTAAAGAGCTACAAACAATGCGCCGTTCATTGCAACGACTGAATGAGGCCTGTTGCGGTACAGCCCATAGCAGCGTCTATTGTTCTATTCTCGAGGCCCTTGAGCAAGGAGCCAGTAGTACTACGGCGGAACGTTGATTTTTTCATCGCGCGGATCTACACTCCCGCCGATCTCATTCACATCCAGGAGCTATTATGAGCCGCTATCAACACACCAAAGGGCAAATAAAAGACAATGCCATTGAGGCGTTGCTGCATGACCCGTTATTCAGACAGAGAGTAGAGAAAAACCGGAAGGGGAAAGGCAGCTACCAACGTAAAGATAAACATGCGGGGCGGAATGACCGGGAGGCCAGTGGCAAAAGAGTGAATCGCTTTTTTACCACTGGCCTTCTGCTTTCTGTTGCCTGATTACGAACGGTTATTCTGTTCTTTCAGCAGATCGCGAATCTCACTCAACAATACTTCTTCTTTCGTTGGTGCCGGTGGCGCAGCAGGAGCCTCTGCCTTTTTGCGATTCAGGTTATTCATCAGTTTGATCGCCATAAAAATGGCAAAGGCCACGATCACGAAATCAAACACGTTCTGGATAAACACCCCATAATGCATTACCACAGCCGGGACATCGCCGTGTGCATCGCGTAACGTGACGGCGAACGATTTAAAATCAATTCCACCAATCAGCAGGCCTAGTGGCGGCATAATAATATCGGCAACCAATGACGATACAATTTTACCAAATGCCGCACCGATGATGACACCCACTGCCAAATCAACAACATTCCCGCGCATCGCGAAGTCGCGAAACTCTTTTAAAATACTCATTTTATTCTCCATGAACCCGCTAACAGTGATAAGTTTATCAAATGTATTTCCATTTGCCATTGCTGTTGAATAATTGCTAAAAAATATTATCCCCTGATATATAAAGGATAATCAAAAAGGGCGCCATACAGGCGCCCGTGCAATTAGAGGAAGAAAGGACTGGGTTGGAAAAGACGCTCGACGTCGGATATAAATTTTTTGTCGGTCAGAAACATAATGACGTGATCGCCCTGCTCAATACGCAGGTTATTATTCGCGATCATTACGTCATTGCCACGGACGACAGCACCGATGATCGTGCCCGGCGGTAGCTTGATCTCATCGATCGAACGACCCACTACACGGGAGGTACTTTCATCGCCGTGAGCTACAGCTTCAATGGCCTCTGCGACACCGCGGCGCAGTGAGGAGACGCCAACAATATCGGCCTTACGGACATGGCTCAGTAGGGCGGAGATCGTGGCTTGCTGCGGCGATATAGCAATATCGATCACGCTACCCTGCACCAGATCGACGTAGGCTTTCCGCTGGATCAACACCATGACTTTTTTGGCGCCCATCCGTTTGGCCAGCATTGCAGACATGATATTGGCTTCATCGTCATTGGTGACGGCAATGAAGAGATCCACTTGATCGATGTGTTCTTCCGCTAGCAGTTCCTGATCCGAGGCATCGCCATAGAAGACAATAGTATTCTGTAGTTTCTCCGCAAGCTCGGCGGCGCGTTGCTGATCGCGTTCGATCAGCTTAACGCTGTAATCTTTCTCAAGACGACGAGCAAGACCTGCACCGATATTGCCCCCGCCAACCAGCATGATGCGCTTATAGGGTTTTTCCAGGCGCTGCAGTTCGCTCATGACGGCGCGAATATGCTGCGATGCAGCAATGAAGAACACTTCATCGCCGGCTTCAACGATTGTCGAACCCTGCGGACGGATGGGTCTGTCGTGGCGGAAAATGGCCGCTACGCGAGTATCGATATGCGGCATATGTTCACGCATTGTCGAGAGCGCATTCCCTACCAGTGGACCGCCGTAGTAGGCTTTTACGACCGCGAGGCTGACTTTACCTTCGGCAAAGTTTACGACCTGCAGTGCACCTGGATATTCAATAAGTCGGTAGATATTGTCGATAACTAACTGTTCAGGCGCGATCAGATGATCGATAGGCACCGCTTCCGAGTGGAACAGTTTTTCGGCATCTCGTACATAATCCGGGGAACGGATACGCGCAATACGATTAGGCGTATTGAACAGTGAATAGGCAACCTGGCAGGCCACCATATTGGTTTCATCTGAACTGGTTACGGCAACCAGCATGTCGGCATCGTCGGCGCCAGCTTCACGCAGCACGCGTGGGTGGGAACCGTGTCCCTGAACAACGCGGAGGTCAAATTTATCCTGCAGGCTGCGCAGGCGGTCACCATTGGTGTCGACCAGGGTGATATCGTTGTTCTCTCCCACGAGGTTTTCCGCAAGAGTTCCGCCTACCTGACCGGCGCCCAGAATAATAATCTTCATCAGCAGTGATCCATTATTTCCGATGTTTGATCAGCTTAGCGTAAAAGAACCCGTCACCCTCTTCTGCGCCGGGCAAATTTTGCACGCCCGGCAGCTCAGGCGTGCCGGTGAGGCTGAGCTCTGCATCTGGCGTACGCTTGAGGAAGGCAGCAATTTGCTGGCTATTCTCTTCCGGAAGAATTGAGCAGGTCGCATAGACCAGTGTTCCGCCAGGTTTCAGATGAGACCAGATGGCGTCAAGAATCTCCGCCTGCAGCAGGGCCAGCTCGGCAATGTCGCGATCGCGGCGTAGCCATTTAATATCCGGATGACGACGAATGACGCCCGTTGCGGAACAGGGGGCATCGAGCAGAATGCGATCAAACTGTTCGTCTTCACACCACTGAGCGGGATAGCGGCCATCACCCTGTTTCACCTGCGCTTTCATGCCGAGTCGCTTCAGATTGTCATAGACACGCGACAGGCGCTGCTCATCAATATCAACCGCCAGAACGCTGGCCTGCGGCGCGACTTCCAGAATATGCGTCGTTTTACCCCCAGGAGCAGCACACAGGTCGAGGATTCTCTCGCCATTTTCTGGGGTCAGATAGCGCATGCAGCCCTGGGCTGAAGCATCCTGGACGGTAACCCAGCCCTGGTCGAATCCGGGTAATGCCTGAACGGGGGCCGGCGTTGCCAGACGCACCGCATCAGGATAATCAGGGTGGGTAAAACCGTGCAGTCCGGCCTCTTCCAGAAGCGCGAGCCACTCATCGCGTGAATGATGACTGCGGTTTACGCGCAGCCACATGGGCGGGCGTTGGTTATTTGCATCGACAATCGCTTGCCATTGCTGCGGCCATGATTTTTGCAAACGCTTGAGCAGCCATGCCGGATGAAGGAAACGACTCTCGCTTTGGGCAAATTCGGCCAATAAAGCTTCCTGCTGGCGCTGAAACTGGCGTAAAACGCCGTTGATGAGTCCCTTCAACTGCGGACGTTTGATGGCTACCGCGCCTTCCACCGTTTCCGCCAGCGCAGCATGGGCCGGAATGCGGGTATAGAGCAGCTGATAAAACCCCACCATAATTAAATAGTGAATGGTTCGCTGTTTGCCCGTCATCGGGCGAGCCATCAGTTTGTTAACCAGCCAGTCCAGCTGGCTGAGGGTACGCAGGACACCAAAACACAGCTCTTGCAGCAGCGCTTTGTCCTTTTCCCCGACCTTTTGCTGTAATGGCGGCAGAACGTTACTTAATGACTGACCTTGTTCGACAACCTGCTCAACGGCTTTCGCCGCCAGACTGCGTAAATTTTGATTTTTTTTCATAACCGCAAAATAAAAATGCCCGGTAAACCCGGGCTTTAGACAGTGACTACCGTCAGGATAGACGGTTACCGGGGATAAACCATTCCCGGCGAGAATTTAGCAAGTCCTGGGCGCTCATCGCTTTTTTACCTGCCGGCTGCAATGACTCGAGGTTCAGGATGCCATTGCCGGTTGCGATCTGAATACCTTGCTTGCCAGCGGCCACGATCGTACCAGGTTCAGCACCGCTGGTTTCAGCAATGACGGATGCCTGCCACACTTTCACCGGTTGCTCATCAATTTCCAGCCAGCTCATGGGCCACGGGTTGAATGCGCGAATGCAACGTTCGAGCTGCGCAGCGGAAAGAGACCAGTCAATGCGGGCTTCTTCTTTACTGAGCTTCTCAGCGTAGGTCACCAACGCCTCATCCTGGACTTCCGGCTGAGTCGAGCCGTTTGCGAGCTGAGTTAACGTTTCCAGCAACCCTTGTGGGCCGAGTTCTGCCAGCTTGTCATACAGACTGGCGCTGGTATCTTGCGCAGAGATCGGGCAGGAGAGTTTATGCAGCATATCTCCTGTATCCAGACCGACATCCATCTGCATGATGGTGACGCCGGTTTCAGCATCACCCGCCCAGAGTGAGCGCTGAATAGGCGCCGCGCCGCGCCAGCGCGGCAGCAAAGAGCCGTGTACGTTGATGCAGCCCAGTCGTGGCATATCCAGTACTGCTTTGGGCAGAATCAATCCGTAGGCTACGACGACCATGACATCGGCATTCAGAGAGGCTACCAGCTGCTGATTTTCCTGCGGGCGCAGGGAGACAGGCTGGAACACCGGCAGATTGTGCGCCTGTGCAAGAACCTTTACCGGGCCTGGCTGCAATTTTTTGCCGCGGCCGGCAGGGCGATCGGGCTGGGTAAATACGCCAACAATCTGGTGCCCAGACGACAGCAGCGCATCGAGATGACGCGCTGCAAAATCGGGGGTTCCCGCAAAGATAATACGTAGTGATTGTGACACGTTAGTCCTTGTCCTCAGGCACGCGTACGCAAACGGTCCAGTTTTTCAACTTTCTGGCGAATACGCTGTTGTTTAAGCGGCGACAGATAATCGATAAACAGTTTGCCTACCAGGTGATCCATTTCATGCTGGATACAGATAGCCAGCAGGCCGTCAGCATTCAGTTCAAACGGCTTGCCTTCGCGATCCAAAGCACGAATCTTCACGGTTTCGGCACGTGGCACCAGTGCGCGCTGTTCCGGGATAGACAAGCAACCTTCTTCGATGCCCGTTTCACCGTCTTTTTCCAACAGCTCCGGGTTGATTAACACCAGCTGCTGTTCACGGTTTTCCGAGACATCGATAACGATAATGCGCTGATGGATATCTACCTGGGTAGCGGCCAGACCGATACCTTCTTCCGCGTACATCGTCTCGAACATATCATCAACGATACGTTGAATTTCCGCATTGACTTCTTTTACCGGTTCAGCGACTTTGCGAAGGCGCTCGTCCGGGATATGTAACACTTGCAAAACTGCCATAAAGATCCAGAGTCGTATTCAGGAGTTGATAAGATTATTAGCTCTATTCTAGACAAAACCCCCTCTAATTGACAGTCTCGCTGTCCAATCGCAAAGATTGTTAAAGCCACTTATGGCAGGGGACAGGGATGGCACCTACGGAGATCTGGCTGCGTCTGATGAAGGTGAGCAACCTTTATGGCGACGGTATGGTGATGGCTGCCAGAATACTGCGTGCAGCCCGGGTGCCAGATAGTGAAGTATTGTACGGCTGCGGTCTGAGCGCAGCGCAAGTGAAGCAATTTCTATCCGTTGGCCAACGAGAGCTTGAGTCTACGCTATTGTGGCTGGAGCAACCCGGGCACCACCTGCTGCTGGCCGATAGCCCTTATTATCCTCCTCGACTGCGTGCCATCGCTGACTATCCCGGCGCGCTTTTCGTTTGCGG
This sequence comes from Klebsiella planticola ATCC 33531, assembly GCF_000735435.1. Classification (GTDB taxonomy): domain Bacteria; phylum Pseudomonadota; class Gammaproteobacteria; order Enterobacterales; family Enterobacteriaceae; genus Klebsiella; species Klebsiella planticola. The sequence goes on from NZ_JMPP01000016.1 coordinate 21,866, forward strand.
AGATTTGGCCGTGTTGAGCAGTTTACAGCTGGCCGTTGTCGGCAGCCGCTCCCACTCCTGGTACGGTGCTCGGTGGGGGAAACAGTTCAGCGAAGAGCTGGCGCATCTTGGTATCACCATTACCAGCGGCCTGGCTATTGGCATTGACGGCGTCGCTCACCGCGGCGCACTTGAGGCACGTGGGAAGACAATCGGCGTACTCGGCAATGGATTAGGCGCAATCTATCCGCGTCGTCATCATGCATTAGCCGGGAAGATAGTGGATAGCGGGGGAGCATTGCTGTCTGAGTTTCCCCTTACAACCTCCCCGTGGCCGGGAAATTTCCCTCGTCGGAATCGAATTATCAGCGGACTCAGTATTGGCGTGCTGGTGATTGAGGCCGCCCTGAAAAGCGGCTCGCTGGTGACGGTTCGCTGTGCGCTGGAACAAGGAAGAGAGGTTTTTGCATTACCCGGGCCGGTAGGTAATCCTGGTTCCGAAGGTCCACACTGGCTGCTTAAACAAGGCGCCATCCCCGTGACATCAGCGCAAGATATCATCGCGTATTGCCAGCAGGAGCTGCAATGGCTCCAGGATGTGCCTGACAATATAAATAATTGCATGGATCCGCCTCCCGTAGCATTGCCATTTCCAGAGCTCCTGGCTAACGTAGGAGATGAGGTAACACCTGTTGACGTTGTCGCTGAACGTGCCGGCCAATCTGTGCCAGTGACCGTAGCTCAGCTACTTGAACTGGAGTTAGCAGGCTGGATCGCAGCTGTACCCGGCGGCTATGTCCGATTAAGGAGGGCAAGCCATGTTCGACGTACTCATGTATTTGTTTGAGACTTACATCCAAAACGAAGCAGAAATGCGCGTGGACCAGGATAAACTGACCCGGGATCTCACCGATGCAGGATTCGATCGGGAAGATATCTATAACGCGTTGATGTGGCTCGAGAAACTGGCTGACTATCAGGAGGGGCTCGTTGCTCCCATGCAGCTTGCTTCTGACCCGCTCTCTTTGCGGATTTATACCGAAGAAGAGTGTCTGCGTCTGGATGCCAGTTGCCGGGGATTTTTATTATTCCTCGAGCAGATTCAGGTGTTGAACCTCGAAACGCGGGAAATGGTGATAGAGCGTGTGCTGGCTCTGGATACAGCAGAATTTGATCTGGAAGACCTGAAATGGGTGATCCTGATGGTACTGTTCAATATTCCGGGCTGTGAAAATGCCTATCAACAAATGGAAGAATTACTCTTCGAAGTAAATGAAGGTATGCTGCATTAATCTTATTGCGGCAACATCGAGTTGTTATGACCAAATCAGCACTGTTTTCGGTGCGTAAAAATGAGCCCTGCCCACAGTGCGGGGCTGAACTGGTAATCCGCTCCGGGAAACACGGGCCGTTTCTCGGTTGCTCGCACTATCCGGACTGTGACTATGTCCGTCCGCTGAAAAATCAGGCGGACGGACATATCGTAAAGGTACTGGAGGGACAGGAGTGTCCGTCTTGTGGTGCCGTTATGGTGTTGCGCCAGGGGCGCTTCGGTATGTTTATTGGTTGCAGCCGTTATCCGGAATGTGAGCATACTGAAACTATTGATAAGCCTGACGAAACAGCGATTTCCTGCCCGCAGTGTGGGCAAGGGCAGCTGGTTCAGCGCCGTTCTCGTTTCGGCAAAACCTTTCATTCCTGCGATCGTTACCCCGATTGCCAGTTCGTTATCAACTTCAAACCGGTAGCGGGTGAATGCCCTGAATGCCACTATCCGCTATTAATCGAAAAGAAAACGGCGCAGGGCGTCAGACGCTTTTGTGCCAGTAAACAATGTGGAAAGCCGATCCCGGCGGAACAAATCAGTGAATAAGAACCTGCACTCAGAAACCGTCGCTCATGCCGTGACGGTACTGCATAACGAAGATGTCATCGCCTATCCAACAGAAGCCGTTTTTGGCGTAGGCTGCGATCCTGACAGCGAAACGGCGGTCATGCGCCTGCTGGCGCTTAAACAACGCCCCGTTGAGAAGGGGCTCATCCTGATCGCGGCCAGCTATGAACAGCTGATACCTTATATTGATGATTCGCGGCTTAATGATGCACAGCGAGCGGCGATCTTCTCCTGCTGGCCGGGGCCGGTTACTTTTGTCTTTCCGGCTCGTGCCACAACGCCACGCTGGCTGACCGGGCGTTTTGATTCCCTGGCGGTACGCGTCAGCGATCATCCGCTGGTGGTCGAATTGTGTGAGGCCTATGGCAAACCGCTGGTTTCAACCAGCGCGAATTTATCCGGTCAGCCTCCTTGCCGCACCACGGCTGAAGTTCTGACTCAGTTTGGCGCCAGTTTCCCGGTCGTCGATGGTGCAACGGGTGGTCGTCAGAATCCGTCTGAAATTCGCGATGCCCTGACGGGCGAACTCTTTCGCCAGGGATAATTTATGCAAACCTACGCTGTCTTCGGAAATCCGATCGCCCACAGTAAGTCCCCCTCTATTCACCAGCGCTTTGCGCAGCAGCTGCAGATTGCGCATCCGTATGGGCGAGTTCTGGCGCCGCTGGACGATTTTATCCATACCCTGGATACCTTCTTCGCCGAAGGGGGAAAGGGGGCTAACGTTACCGTTCCGTTCAAGGAGGAAGCGTTTGCCCGAGCGGATGAACTGACTGAGCGCGCGGCCCTGGCGGGGGCGGTGAATACCCTAAAGAGGCTGGGCGATGGACGTTTGCTGGGGGACAACACCGATGGGATTGGGCTGCTGAGCGATCTGGAGCGGCTGGGGTTCATTAAACCGGGCTATCGGGTATTACTTATCGGGGCCGGCGGCGCATCGCGGGGTGTCTTGTTACCCCTGCTGTCACTGGATTGCGCTGTCACTATTGTCAACCGGACTTATTCCCGCGCGCAGGAGCTGGCGACACTGTTTGCGCATACCGGTAGTGTATGCGCGCTTGAGATGGAATCACTGGCTGGACATGAGTTCGATCTCATTATTAATGCAACTTCCAGTGGTATCAGCGGTGATGTGCCGGCAGTTCCCGCGTCATTAATCAATACGCACGTTTATTGTTATGACATGTTTTACCAGAAGGGCTGCACACCGTTTTTAAACTGGTGCCAGGATCATGGTGCGACAATGTGTGCCGATGGGCTGGGTATGCTGGTGGCGCAGGCCGCCCATGCCGTTCTGCTCTGGCATGGGGTTCTGCCAGAGATTACGCCGGTTATTCAGGCCTTACATAAGGAACTGAATACGTGAATCAGGCGATTCAGTTTCCTGACAGAGAAGAGTGGGATACCGACCGACAGTGTGTCACCTTTCCCGTGCTGGTTAATGGTATGCAGCTCACCTGTGCAATCAGGGGGGCAACGTTAAAGCAGCGCTTCGATGGTGATACCCCCGAGCAGTGGCTGGCCGCGTTTTGTCGCCATCGCTGGGATCTGGAAGAAGAGGCTGAAGTATTGATCCGCGACCAGCAGGAAGATGATCAGGGCTGGGTGTGGTTCTCCTGATCCAGATAATCGTTTTTCCATTTCACATAGTTGTTTGCTGAATAGAGCAGACCTGCCCGTTCCGCCTCCGTCAGGGGGCGGATTTGTTTCACCGGGTTGCCAAAATAGAGATAGCCGCTTTCCAGCCGTTTGTTTTGCGGGACCAGACTACCGGCGCCAATCATCACGTCGTCTTCTACTACAACGCCATCCAGCAAAATCGAACCCATGCCAACCAGCACCCGATTGCCGATAGTGCAGCCATGCAGCATGACCTTGTGACCGACGGTGACCTCTTCGCCAATGATCAGAGGATTCCCCTGAGGGTTAGAGGAGGATTTGTGGGTGACATGTAGCACGCTACCGTCCTGAATGTTAGTGCGGGCACCGATTGCCACGTAGTTAACATCTCCGCGAATAGCAACCAGCGGCCAGATGCTGACATCATCAGCCATTCGGACATCGCCGATCGCTACGCTGGTGGCATCGATCATTACTCGCTGGCCGGTTTGTGGGAATAAATCTTTATAAGGACGTAAATTAGCGGACATGGTTACCTCAATAAACCTGGGTTGTACGAAGACTTTGGTGGCTTTTGCGGCCACCTGCAACCCCTTATTGTGGTGAAAATTGAGCAATCTGAACAATAACGCCGCGAAAAGGGCGAAAAAACATCACTTGGAAAAAAAGATCGATAAAAGACTTGTGCAATAAAATGGGATCCCTATAATGCGCTCCCACTGACACGGCACATGTGAACGAGTTCACAGAGT
>NZ_JMPP01000017.1 GCF_000735435.1 Klebsiella planticola ATCC 33531
CCAGGCATCAAATTTAGCGTGCTGATATGGCTCAGTTGGTAGAGCGCACCCTTGGTAAGGGTGAGGTCCCCAGTTCGACTCTGGGTATCAGCACCAGTTTTTAGGTTAAAGTTCGGCACTTAGAAAGAATTTGCCTGGCGACGAGAGCGCGGTGGTCCCACCTGACCCCATGCCGAACTCAGAAGTGAAACGCCGTAGCGCCGATGGTAGTGTGGGGTCTCCCCATGTGAGAGTAGGGAATTGCCAGGCATCAAATAAAGCAGAAGGCTCAGTCGAAAGACTGGGCCTTTTTGCTTTTCTGATTTTCAGCACCACGCGGAGATACTGTACAGTAGCGAGATATCTCCCGGCCAGGCCAGTATAGTCGCCACAAATATTCTGATAAACGAACGGCTATTAAACTAAAAAGGGCTCAGTCTTCGACTGGGCCCTTTGTTTTAGCTGCAGTTTCTGCATGCTTCCAGGATAAAAATTAGCGGGTCAGGGCCACAATACCCAGTGTCAGGCCTGCAACGGCTGCGGCACCTCCTGCAATGGCGCCTGCTGTCTCCCAGTTATCCTGAGTGGTCCCTTTCATACAGGTATTAGTATGGACTAATCGCCCCTGAGAATCATAGACTGGTACGCAGGGGGAGTCGTGGGCACAGCCGGCGAGCAGCGTCGTCAGCAGCGTCACTAAAATAAATTTGTTCATGGTAGGCCTCTGAATAATCCGTCGGGTTGTACCGCTGTCGATATATGACGGAATAGCCTATTTTACCATCGACAATATCAAGGTCAGCGGCCGAAATAATATCAATTTATGTTCAGGGTAAATATCGTGGAGATCGCGCTGGGATTATGAGGAAAATATGCAGAATAAAATAACGAAAGAGAAGTAAGAGCCATATTATTAGTCGGCCGATAATATAACAAATTGATTTTTAACATATCCGTATATTGGTTGCCGGGCGAAAAAGTGTGAAGCGAAACCTGCGTGTAAACGAAGTGCTTACTTATGTCGGCGGTATTTTCTACCCCGCTTATTGGTCGTGACTTAACATCAGGGCCAAATGCCGCCCCAGCTATGCAGCCACAGAAGCCACTACAACAGGATGCCAGGGCCCACATGAAATCTCCATTGAGGCAGGCCATCAATGCGTTCCTGGTGCATCAGAGAGGGTTTTGTCGCAACCTGAGAGCAAGGTCTTTTCCAGGTACATATCGAACCGGAGATGGGGGTGTGTTCTCAAGCCCGTTTGATCGTATGCGCACTGGCGGTGGCGGGGCCGGATTTGATTGCAGGTACTGTGTCAGTACGCTATGAGTCTGGTCACCCGATTGATAAGCTTAAAGTTAAAACTGGTAGCCCTGGCGAGTTCAATAATGGCCAGGAGGCAGGCACAGGAGTCTCATTCCCCCCCGGCTGATATATTAAGTTGTGATAGTGCTTAACGCGCGGACAGGAGAGAGATACGCAGCGACTTTGCTTTCGCTTCATTTTCTATTACGTTCGGGTATACGGTCTGGCAGGTGTGATTTGATAAAACGGCTGCCCGGATTTGAGATTACTCTCTTTGGCAAAGTGGCATTGCAGAGTCATGCTGCTGAGCAGTGATCTGCACTTCAGCGATGCGAAATACCGATATCCGCCCTGGCAGCCGGAGAAATTCGATATGTCAGATAATAAAAAGGCGCTTCCCCATGCCGAAGAGCGCCTTTTATAACAAGCAATTAACTGATTAGTATCAGTTCATGCCGTATTTTTTCAGTTTCTTACGCAGAGTACCGCGGTTGATGCCCATCATCAGGGCCGCACGGGTCTGGTTACCACGGGTGTATTGCATCACCATGTCCAACAGGGGCTGTTCAACTTCAGCCAGTACTAGCTCATACAGGTCATTCACATCCTGACCATTCAGTTGAGCAAAATAGTTCTTCAGTGCCTGTTTAACCGAGTCACGCAGGGGTTTTTGAGTTACCTGATCCTGAGAGTTAACGGTAGAAACGGTCAGTACGTCAGAATTTACGCGTTGTTCGAACATAGTTCTGTCAGCTCTTTATTTCTGTTTACGCAAAATTTTCGAAGTATGCCTCCAACGCCTCCAGCTGATCGCTGGCATCCTCTATGGCGTTGAATGTGCGCCGAAACTGGTCATTTGGGGCGTGCTCCTGTAGATACCAGGAGACGTGTTTACGTGCAATTCGGTACCCTTTTGCCTGGCCATAAAAGTCATGCAATTCCCGAACATGCGCGCAAAGCAAACGCTTAACCTCTGCCAATGGCAGCGGGGGCAGCAGCTCCCCAGTGTCCAGATAATGCTGGATTTCCCGAAAGATCCAGGGTCTTCCCTGAGCTGCGCGGCCTATCATAAGGGCATCAGCCCCCGTATAGTCGAGCACAGCTCTGGCTTTAAGCGGGTCAGTAATGTCACCATTCGCGATAACCGGAATGGAAACTTTCTGCTTAACTGCCCGAATACTGTCGTATTCAGCGTCTCCGTTAAACAAACAGGCGCGGGTGCGTCCGTGAATAGTCAGAGCCTGAATGCCACACTCTTCAGCCAGTTGGGCAATTTCTACACAGTTACGGTGTTCCGGCTCCCAACCGGTGCGAATCTTGAGTGTCACGGGAACGTCCACTGCCTTGACGACCGCCGTCAGGATTAACTTCACCTGATCGGGATACTGCAAGAGGGCTGAACCTGCGAGCTTGCGATTCACCTTTTTCGCCGGGCACCCCATATTAATATCAATAATCTGGGCACCGCTTTCCACGTTAATACGGGCGGCTGCGGCCATCTCTTCCGGTACGCTACCGGCGATTTGCACGGTACGAATACCGGGCTCATCCACGTGCACCATCCGTAAACGGGATTTGTCGCTCTCCCAAACCTGCGGGTTGGAGGACATCATCTCGGAAACGGTTAAACCTGCTCCCATCTCGTAGCACAGCGTCCTGAATGGTCTGTCAGTAATGCCAGCCATAGGCGCTGCGATCAGGCGATTTCTGAGCTGATAGTGTCCGATGCGCATGAGTTAAGAAATGACCATACTGTGACTGCAAGGCGGCGTATATTACGCATTTTTTGCACGAGATGAAAGGCCAAACTTTGAGCAATCCTCTGTCACAGATCAATGAATCCCACATCGATAGAAAAGAGATGGATAAATTATCATATTAATCATCACCTTAATCGGTGGTGGATAATTTGTGTCCATTTATAAAATCGCAAAACTTCTCGATTTTTCTTAGAAAAAGGGCACTGTTAACGGCATAAAACGCTGTTTTTGTAGTCAAAAAAGCGCATCGTAATGCGATCTGGCTCCCATTTCTTGACGTCATTCAGCGGTTACTGGAAACAAAAAAGCGGCCCGCAGGCCGCATTCCAGAGTTACTTTCTGCGGCCGGTGATCCGACACCACTCTTCTTTCTCCACCACCGGGTCGAGGGTAAAGCGATCGGCATAGGCTTCGCAGACGCTTTCCGCCTGGCTGGCGAGAATACCGGAAAGGCCCAGCAAACCGCCTGAAACGGGCAGCACGCTGATTAACGGGGCCAGCTCACGTAATGGCCCTGCCAGGATGTTGGCGACCACCACATCGGCGCTGAGCGCTTCTGGCTGATCCTGCGGTAAATAGAGCTCCAGACGATCGGAGACACCGTTACGCTCGGCATTATCACGGCTGGCCTGAATTGCCTGCGGGTCGATATCAATACCGACAGCTTTTGCGGCACCCAGCTTCAGCGCTGCAATCGCCAGAATGCCCGAACCGCAGCCGAAATCGATAATCGTTTTACCCGTCAGATCCAGTCCGTCCAGCCATTGCAGACAGAGCGAGGTGGTCGGGTGCGTGCCGGTACCAAACGCCAGGCCCGGGTCGAGCATCACGTTGACTGCGTTTGCATCCGGTACTTCGCGCCAGCTTGGGCAAATCCACAGCCGTTCGCCGAAACGCATTGGGTGGAAATTGTCCATCCATTCACGTTCCCAGTCTTTATCTTCCAGCTGCTCGATTTTATGGGTGAAACCGGCGCCCAGCAGCGGATGCTGCTCTAGGATAGCCACCACGTCATGCATATCGCTTTCAGCATCGAACAGGCCGATAACATCGGTGTCTCCCCACAGGCGAGTTTCACCCGGCAGCGGCTCGAATACCGGCGTATCGTGGGTATCCTGGAAAGTGATGGAGACCGCGCCGGCCTCCATTAGCGCGTCGCTGAGGTCTTCAGCATGTGCGCCGGTGGTATTCAGTTTCAATTGGATCCATGGCATAGCAAAACTCTTTATTTGTCAGTAGTCATAACAGGGGCTGGTGGAACGGGCTGACCAAAACGGTTGCCCACCACAAAAGCCAGCAAACTTAGCAGCAGCGAGGGCACGATAGGATGAAAGCCCAGGTACTGAATTTTCAGGGTGGCGAGCACGGCATACAGCACGCCGCCGACGATCATCGCGCTCAGGGCTCCCGCCGCGTTGGCGCGCTCCCAGTACAGGCCCAGAACCAGTGGCCACAGGAAGACCGCTTCCAGCCCGCCAAAGGCGAGCAGGTTCAGCCAGATGATCATCTCTGGCGGACGCCATGCGGCCAGCAACAGCAGCGCGCCGAGGATCAGCGTGATCATCGCCGACATCCGCTTCAGGCGTTTCTCGTTATCCAGCTGTTCCGGGTGCAGGTTCAGGTATAAATCCTTAATGATCGTAGCGGAACTCTGCAATAACTGCGCATTGATCGTCGACATGATCGCCGCCATTGGCGCGGCAAGGAAGATCCCGGCGGCAAACGGCGGCAGTACTTTCACCATCAGCGTCGGGATGACCAGATCCGGGATGGTCAGATCCGGGATCACCGCGCGACCCAGCGCTCCGGCGAGATGCATGCCAAACATCAGGATAGCGACCACGATGGTGCCGAGAATAATCCCGCGGTGCACCGCCTTACTGTCTTTATAGGAGATACAGCGCACCGCCGTATGCGGTAGACCGATAACGCCAAAGCAGACCAGGACCCAGAAAGAGGTCATAAAAGTCGGTGACAGAATATCGTCCGCTCCCTGGGGAGAAACCAGCTTCGGATCGATATGTTCCAGGGTCTGCACCGCCATGCTCAGGCCACCCGCAGCATGAACGATACCGACGAGCAGCACGATGGTGCCTATCAGCATCACCAGACCCTGCATCGCATCATTCAACACGCTGGCGCGGAAGCCGCCGAAAGCGGTGTAGAGCGCGATACTGATACCGAAAATCAGCAAACCGGTTTCGTAAGGGATGCCTGCGGCGGTTTCCAGCAGTCGCGCGCCGCCGATAAACTGCACGGTCATCGCACCGATAAACGCAACCAGCAGACTGAGGCTCGCCAGCCATACCAGCAGACGGCTCTGATAGCGGGCGAACAACATATCGTTGAGCGTTACCGCGTTATACCGGCGGGCCAGAATAGCGAATTTTTTCCCCAGTACCCCTAGCGACAGCCACACGGCAGGCAGCTGGATCATCGCCAGCAGTACCCATCCGAGCCCGTATTTATATGCCGCACCCGGGCCGCCTATGAACGAACTGGCGCTGATGTAGGTGGCCGTCAGGGTCATGGCCAGCACGAAGCCGCCCATAGAACGGCTGCCGAGAAAATACTCGTTAAGGAATGCCCCGGTCGAGCGCTTGCGCATCGCATAAATCGACAGGCCAAACACCACCAGCAGGTAGGCAATAAGCGGCAGGATCACTTCAGGCTGCATCATCATCCTCCAGCGGAATATCGCGGTAGATAAACTTCACCATCGCCCAGCACAGCAGAATGAAAATCAGCGGGATCAACAGACAAGCCATTTCAAACCAGCGCGGCAGGCCGGTAAAGCCCTGCTGAGAACCAGGAATGTAAGCACTTGCTAACCATGCTGCAAGATAGAGGAGGGTAAGCCACAACGCCCAGCGGGCTTCTTTGTGGGCCTGAACAAAACGCGCGTCCATAAGGCTCCCGGGGTCAATTTAAAGCGGGGATTGTACCTTAAGGGGCTGGCAAGGGGAGAGAAAAAGAAAAAAGGCCGGATAATCCGGCCTTTTGCTGCGAATACAGGATTATTTTTCCTGTAAACCGAGTTTTTTCTCCAGATAGTGGATGTTGGTTCCACCATGCTGGAAATGCTCGTCATTCATAATGCGAATCTGCAGATCGACGTTGGTTTTGATGCCGTCGATGATCAGCTCCTGCAGCGCATTTTTCATGCGTGAAATCGCGACATCACGGTTTTCGCCGTAACAAATCAGCTTACCAATCATTGAGTCATAGTACGGAGGTACGGTGTAGCCTGCGTAGATATGAGACTCCCAGCGTACGCCGAAACCGCCTGGCGCGTGGAAGCGGGTAATTTTACCCGGGCTCGGCAGGAAGGTGTTCGGGTCTTCGGCGTTGATACGGCATTCCACCGCATGGCCACGAACCTGGACTTCTTCTTGCTTGATGGAGAGCGGCTGGCCAGCAGCGATACGCAGCTGTTCTTTGATCAGGTCAACGCCGGTAATCATTTCGGTTACCGGATGCTCAACCTGAATACGGGTGTTCATTTCAATGAAGTAGAACTCACCGTTTTCAAACAGGAACTCAAAGGTGCCTGCGCCGCGATAGCCGATGTCGACACACGCTTTAGAGCAGCGTTCGCCGATGTAGCGACGCAGTTCCGGGGTAATGCCCGGCGCCGGCGCTTCTTCGACCACTTTCTGGTGACGACGCTGCATGGAGCAGTCGCGTTCCGCCAGATAGATAGCGTTGCCCTGGCCGTCAGCCAGTACCTGGATCTCAATGTGACGCGGATTTTCCAGGTATTTTTCCATGTATACCATGTCGTTGCTGAATGCAGCTTTGGCTTCAGCTTTGGTCATGGAGATGGACTGGGCCAGTTCAGCATCGCTGCGTACCACGCGCATACCGCGTCCACCGCCGCCGCCGGAGGCTTTGATGATAACCGGATAGCCGATGCGTTTTGCATGAGCGCGGTTAGCATCCATATCGTCGCCCAGCGGGCCGTCAGAACCCGGAACGGTTGGTACGCCCGCTTTCTTCATCGCGGTGATCGCAGACACTTTATCGCCCATCAGACGAATGGTGTCGGCTTTCGGGCCGATGAAGATGAAGCCTGAACGTTCAACCTGCTCAGCAAAGTTGGCGTTTTCGGACAGGAAGCCATAACCCGGATGGATGGCCACCGCGCCGGTAATTTCCGCTGCGCTGATGATTGCCGGGATATTCAGATAGCTTTTTACGGACGGAGCCGGGCCAATACAGACCGTCTCATCCGCTAACAGTACGTGTTTTAAATCGCGATCCGCAGTGGAATGCACAGCGACGGTCTTGATGCCCAGTTCTTTACAGGCACGCAGGATACGCAGTGCAATCTCGCCTCGGTTGGCGATAACAATTTTATCCAGCATGTTCGCCTCGTTACTCGATGACTACCAGCGGCTCATCAAATTCTACCGGTTGGCCGCTTTCGATCAGAATGGCTTTCACCACGCCGGATTTATCGGCTTCGATCTGGTTCATCATTTTCATCGCTTCTACGATGCACAGGGTGTCGCCCACGTTAACTTTCTGACCGACTTCCACGAACGCTTTGGCGTCCGGGCTCGGGGTGCGGTAGAAAGTACCGACCATCGGGGAACGTACGATGTGACCGCTGATTTCAGCTTTCGCCGGCGCGTCTGCCTGAGCGGCGGCCGGTGCTGCTGCAACCGGTGCCTGAGCCTGCATCATCGGCGCAGCATAAGCCTGCTGCATGACCGGGTAGCCCGCATTTGGCGCGGCACGGCTGATGCGTACAGACTCTTCGCCTTCAGAAATTTCCAGTTCGGAGATGCCTGATTCTTCAACCAGCTCGATCAGCTTTTTAATCTTACGAATATCCATGAGTGGGTTCCGTACTCTTTGTTTAGTGTGATTGTGACAGGCGTTTTACCGCCGTCTGTAAAGCGTATGAATAGCCGTCCGCACCGAGTCCGCAGATGACGCCCGAGGCGATATCCGACAGATAGGAGTGGTGACGGAACGGTTCGCGTGCATGTACGTTGCTCAGGTGAATCTCGATAAACGGGATACTGACCGCAAGTAATGCATCGCGGATAGCCACGCTGGTGTGCGTAAACGCGGCCGGATTAATCAGGATATAGTCCACAGTGTCTTTAGCCTGATGAATTCGGTCGATTAGCGCGAACTCCGCATTAGACTGCAGGTGATCCAGCGCCACGTTCAGAGCCGAAGCTTCTGATTCCAGACGGTTAACAATCTCAGAAAGCTTAAGGGTGCCATACTTCTCAGGCTCACGGGTGCCGAGCATGTTAAGGTTGGGTCCGTTTAAAAGCAAAATGCGAAACTTGTCAGCCATTGTGCGGCTATCTCCTGCCATTCTCGGGTAAAAAATAAAATATACCTTCGAAGCGCGCTTGTCACCTTTTCAGGGCCCGAAAACCCCGTCAGGAAAACCAAAGTCGCACATTATAACGATTTCGTAGCATTTGGCAGCTAAATACTGGTCTTATCAGGGAAGATTATCAACCGCTATCGTTCAAAGCGTCGCGGTTGATAAAAGATCTGCGGGAAACTGCACATATCCGATGATTATCGCCACCACTGACGGAACTTCTTGTAACGCCATGCTAAAAGCAATGCGGCCAGCACGGCATAAATCACCGGCTGCGGAGATAAAATCTTCACCGACCACAGGTAGTGAATGGGGGCAAGGATTGCCACCAGATAGACGAAGTTGTGCAAAGTTTGCCATCGGCGACCCAGTTTTCTCTGCAGCGCTTGTGTTGAGGTGGCGGCCAGCGCCAGCAAAATCAACCAGCTGATAAAACCCAAAGTCAGGTAAGGTCTGCTGACTAACTCCGAGCCCAGCAGCGCCAGATTGTTGATACCTAACTCCAGCAGCGTGTAGCTGGTGAGATGCAGCGTTGCCCAGGCAAAGCACCACAACCCGAGTAAACGCCGGGTACGAATCAACAAAGGTTGTTTAGCGTAGCGCGCGAGCGGTGAGACGAGCAAGGTCGCAAGCAAAAATTTAAGAGCCATCCTACCGGTAAAATGCTGGATATCTTTTGCCGGGTCGGCGCTAAAGTAGCCCTGTTGTCCGGCCCAGAAGAGCCAGACAAAGGGTAAGAAGCCGGCCAGATGGAGTACCCCCTTCAGCCAGGTAATCTGTTTTACGTTCAGACGCACTAGTAATACTCCCGCAGATTCAGTCCCCGATAGAGCGATGCCACCTCGTCAGCATAGCCGTTAAACAGCAGCGTCGGCTGGCGTTTAACATCAAGCACGCCGCCAGAGCCAATAACACGCTCTGTGGCCTGCGACCAGCGCGGATGATCGACGTGCGGATTGACGTTAGCGTAGAAGCCATACTCTTCCGGCCCGGCGAGATTCCAGGTGGTGGGGGGCTGCTCGCGCGTCAGCTCGATACTGACGATGGACTTGATACCTTTAAAACCGTATTTCCATGGGACGGTCAGCCGGACAGGGGCACCATTTTGCGGCGGCAGCGCTTTACCGTAAACGCCGACGCTCAGCAGCGTCAGAGGGTGCATGGCTTCATCCAGCCGCAGACCTTCTACATAAGGATAAGCCAGCCCCCCGCCGATAAAGCGATCTTTTTGCCCCGGCATCTGGTCCGGTGCATACAGAGTTTTAAAGGCGACAAAACGGGCGTTGCTGGTGGGTTCAACCAGCGCCAGCAGTTTATGTAGCGGGAAGCCGACCCAGGGCACCACCATTGACCAGGCCTCCACGCAGCGCATCCGGTAAATACGCTCTTCCAGCGGAAAGCGCCGGGTCAGGTCGTCATGATCGAGCGTCAGCGGTTTGGCCACTTCTCCGCCAATCGTGAGGGTCCAGGGATCGGTACGCAGGCTGCCGGCATTGGCCGCGGGGTCAGCTTTATCAAGACCAAATTCATAGAAGTTGTTATAGCCGGTGACTTTATCTTCCGGCGTCAGGGCGAGCGAGCTTTGCCACTCCGCGGGTTTATTAAACGTCAGCGCTTTACCTGCCGGGGCCGGCGGGCGGTCGTGACCTTTAAACCAGTCCAGGAGATCGGCCCGCGCCGTGGGGGAAAGAGAAAGGGCCGTTGCGGTGATCCCGAGTGACTTCAGAACCTGGCGGCGCTGCAGCATAAATACGGACTCTGCCGTTACATCGGCTTCCGTGAGTTTTTTGGCTTTCATGACATCCTCCGGCATGCTTTTTCCTAAGCATGACGGAGGCGGCGATTTATCGCGAATATGTCACGAAAAATTGCAGATTAGGCGATCTTCACCAGCGTCCGCCCCTGGATCTGATTGTTCATGATCTTAGCGGCGAATGCCGGGGCCTCTGCGAGCGTAATTTCCGTGGCGCTCGCAGAATAGAAGGATTCCGGCAGATCACGCACCAGACGTTGCCAGGCTTCAGCGCGACGCGCAGGCGGCGTCATGACGGAATCGACGCCCTGCAGGCGAACATTGCGCAGAATAAACGGCATCACCGTCGTTGGCAGCGCGAAGCCCCCGGCCAGACCACAGGCGGCGACGCAGCCGCCATAGTTCATCTGCGCCAGCACCTTCGCCAGCACCTTGTCCCCGACGGTATCAATCGCGCCAGCCCACAGCTGTTTTTCCAGCGGACGGGTTTCGGCAAACTCTTCGCGACCGAGAATGCGCTGTGCGCCGAGGCTTTTCAGATATTCATGGGTACTTTCGCGGCCAGAGACTGCGACGACCGAATAGCCGAGCTGATGTAGCAGCGCAATGGCAGTACTGCCGACGCCGCCGCTGGCGCCGGTGACAATAATTTCACCATCCTGCGGACGGATGCCGGCATCCTCCAACGCCATGACGCACAGCATAGCGGTGAAGCCGGCGGTACCGATCGCCATCGCTTTACGGCCATCAAGACCTTCCGGCATCGCGACCAGCCAGTCGCCTTTCACCCGCGCACGTTCGGCCAGACCGCCCCAGTGGTTTTCACCGACGCCCCAGCCGGTCAGCAGCACTTTCTGGCCGCTGTGGAAGCGCGGATCTTCGCTTGAATGAACGGTACCGGCGAAATCGATGCCAGGAATCATCGGAAAGTTGCGGATGATTTTTCCCTTGCCGGTGATCGCCAGCGCATCTTTATAGTTAAGGCTGGACCAGTGAATATCGACGGTGACATCGCCCGGCGGCAGCTGGTCGGCGTCGATGGTTTGCACCGAGGAGATTGTTTTACCATCCTGCTGTTCTAATATTAAAGCCTGCATATGCGGGTCCTTATTTGTACAAAGATTGGAAAAAATTTTCTGCAGACTATACTCGCTATCGACATTATTACGCCGATATAACGCAATAAATTGCCAGAAACGCCAGCTTTGATAGTATGCCTCGCGCTTTAGAAAGTTAGCGCTTACTTTAGGTAAAGCGCCAGTACACGTGCCTGAAAATCTATCGGGCGGTCATTCACTCGCGGAGTTAACACAGGGATGCGATTAACGACGAAGTTCTCAGCATTTGTCACGCTGCTCACCAGCCTGACCATCTTTGTCACGCTTATAGGTGCTTCGCTGAGTTTTTATAACGGTATCCAGCTGAAGATGGAGAATCGCGTCCAGGCTGTGGCGACGATGCTGGATAACCGCCTGATCTCATCCTCGTTCGATAAGCTTGAACCACAAATGGATGAGTTGATGACGCCGGTGGAGATTGTGCAGGTCGATTTTCTGCTTAACGGCAAGCCGGTGTACGGTCACTCGCGTAGCGACAGCTATCGTCCGCCGGGGAGTAAGAATCAGTATCGTGAAATAACGGTACCGTCGTTAAAACACCCCGGTATGACGATTCACGTGGTCTACCTCGACCCGATGGTGAATTATTTCCGCTCGCTACACATCACCGGACCCTTATCGACAGCTATCGGCCTTATGGTTCTGGTTATCTTTTTCTCCGTGCGCTGGATTCGCCGTCAGCTTGCTGGTCAGGAGCTGCTGGAGGTACGTGCTGCGCGGATCCTCAACGGCGAACGCGGGCCGCAGGTACGAGGGTCGGTACATGAGTGGCCGGCAAGCACCAGCAGCGCGCTGGATATGCTGCTTTCCGAGCTGCAGTTTGCCAGCGATCAGCGTAGTCGTATGGATACGTTGATTCGTTCTTATGCGGCGCAAGACTCGAAAACCGGGCTGAATAATCGTCTGTTCTTTGATAATCAGCTGGCAACTTTGCTGGAAGATCAGGAAAAAGTGGGTTCGCACGGTATCGTGATGATGATCCGCCTGCCGGAGTTCGATCTGTTACGTGATAACTGGGGACGAGCCGCCGCCGAAGAACACTACTTCACGCTCATCAACCTGCTGTCGACTTTTATTATGCGCTATCCCGGGGCGCTGCTGGCGCGCTACCACCGCAGTGATTTTGCCGTACTCCTTCCTCACCGTACCTTAAAAGAGGCCGATAGCATCGCCGGGTTGCTGTTAAAAGCGGTGGATGCACTGCCGCCGACGCGGATTCTTGACCGCGATGACATGATGCATATCGGTCTTTGCGCTTTCCGCAGTGGGCAGACGACCGCCCAGGTGATGGAACGCGCCGAGGCTGCGACGCGCAATGCGGTGCTACAGGGCAGCAATAGCTGGGCAGTCTACGATGACTCGTTACCGGAGAAAGGGCGCGGTAACGTCCGCTGGCGTACGCTGATTGAACAAATGCTCAGCCGCGGCGGGCCGCGACTGTACCAGAAGCCGGCCGTTACCCGCGATGGACGCGTCCATCATCGTGAACTGATGTCGCGGTTGTACGACGGTAAGGAAGAGGTGAGCGCGGCAGAATATATGCCAATGGTGCAACAGTTTGGTCTGGCGGAAGAGTACGACCGCCTGCAGATCACGCGCTTACTGCCATTTTTAAGTTTTTGGCCGGAGGAAAACCTTGCGTTGCAGGTGACGGTGGAATCATTGATCCGCCCGAGATTTCAGCGCTGGCTGCGTGATACTTTGATGCAGAGTGAAAAATCGCAACGTCGACGGATTATTTTTGAACTTGCAGAGGCAGATGTTTGTCAATATATCGGCCGCTTACAACCGGTAATGCGCCTGGTCAATGCCCTGGGTATTCGCGTTGCCGTCGTGCAGGCCGGATTAACGCTGGTTGGAACCAGTTGGATCAAGCAGTTGGATGTCGAAGTGATTAAGCTGCACCAGGGACTGTCGCGCAATATCGAAAAGCGCAGTGAGAACCAGCTGCTGGTTCAAAGCCTGGTGGAGGCCTGTAAGGGCATGCCGGTCCAGGTTTTTGCAACCGGCGTCCGCAGTCGCAGTGAATGGCAGGTGCTGTCTCAGTGCGGTGTCACGGGTGGTCAGGGGGAATTTTTTGCCGCCTCACAGCCACTTGACACAAATGTGAAAAAATATTCGCAAAGATACTCGGTTTGATCTGCCGTTTAGCGTGATTTCACGTAGAATAACGCGCGCCATAGTGAAGGGGGTGTGCTTGTCTACCTGCCGGATTATCGCAATGTAAATGCCAGTAAATGACCTTTGACGGGTTACAGATTCAGGCGCGGAGCGCTGTTGACGATTTCGCCACTGAATGGACCCGGTAAATTTGTAACGAAGGAAATGCGCTGCACTAATTTTCACCGTAGCAGATGATTTTTGCGCCTTGTCGCTGCTGCGTGTGGTTGGTAAAGTAAGCGGATTTTGTTTTCCGCCCCAGCTTTCAGGATTATCCCTTAGTATGTTAAAAAAATTTCGTGGCATGTTTTCCAATGACCTGTCCATTGACCTGGGTACCGCGAATACCCTGATTTATGTAAAAGGACAAGGCATCGTATTGAATGAGCCTTCCGTTGTGGCCATTCGTCAGGATCGTGCCGGCTCGCCGAAAAGCGTCGCTGCTGTTGGTCATGAAGCGAAGCAGATGCTCGGGCGTACACCGGGCAATATCGCGGCGATTCGCCCGATGAAAGACGGCGTTATCGCCGACTTCTTCGTCACCGAAAAAAATGCTCCAACACTTTATTAAACAGGTGCATAGCAATAGCTTCATGCGTCCAAGCCCGCGTGTTCTGGTGTGCGTACCGGTCGGTGCAACCCAGGTTGAGCGTCGTGCGATTCGTGAATCTGCTCAGGGCGCTGGCGCTCGTGAAGTCTTCCTGATTGAAGAGCCGATGGCGGCTGCGATTGGCGCGGGCTTACCGGTTTCCGAAGCGACCGGTTCTATGGTGGTGGATATTGGTGGCGGTACCACCGAAGTGGCGGTTATCTCCCTGAACGGCGTGGTTTACTCCTCTTCCGTTCGTATCGGTGGTGACCGTTTCGATGAAGCCGTGATTAATTATGTGCGTCGTAACTACGGATCCCTGATCGGTGAAGCGACGGCTGAACGTATTAAGCATGAAATCGGTTCGGCGTATCCGGGCGATGAAGTGCGTGAAATCGAAGTTCGCGGCCGTAACCTGGCAGAAGGCGTGCCACGCGGCTTTACCCTGAACTCGAACGAAATTCTCGAAGCGCTGCAGGAACCGCTGACCGGTATCGTCAGCGCGGTCATGGTCGCGCTGGAACAGTGTCCGCCGGAGCTGGCTTCCGATATCTCCGAGCGTGGTATGGTTCTGACTGGCGGTGGCGCCCTGCTGCGCAACCTCGACCGTCTGTTGATGGAAGAGACAGGTATTCCTGTCGTAGTTGCAGAAGATCCACTGACTTGCGTCGCACGTGGCGGCGGTAAAGCGCTGGAAATGATCGACATGCACGGCGGCGACTTGTTCAGCGAAGAGTAGTCAGCCGAAGGTCCAGGGTAGCCTCAAAAGCTACCCTTGGTCTTAACTGACACGAGAATACGCATAGCCTATGAAGCCAATTTTTAGCCGTGGCCCGTCGCTACAGATTCGCCTTATCCTGGCGGTTTTGGTGGCGCTTGGCGTGATTATCGCCGACAGCCGCCTGGGTACGTTCAGTCAGATTAGAACGTACATGGACACTGCCGTCAGCCCTTTCTACTTTATCTCAAATGGTCCCCGGGAATTGCTGGACAGCGTATCGCAAACGCTGGCAACCCGCGATCAGCTCGAACTGGAAAACCGCGCGCTGCGTCAGGAACTGCTGCTGAAGAACAGCGATTTGCTGATGCTGGGTCAGTATAAACAGGAGAACGCGCGTCTGCGCGAGCTGCTGGGCTCGCCGCTGCGTCAGGATGAGCAAAAAATGGTGACTCAGGTCATCTCTACGGTTAACGATCCTTATAGCGATCAGGTTGTTATCGATAAGGGCAGCGTTAACGGCGTATACGAAGGCCAGCCGGTGATCAGCGACAAAGGCGTGGTTGGTCAGGTCGTTGCGGTGGCGAAGTTAACCAGCCGCGTGCTGCTCATCTGCGACGCGACGCATGCGTTGCCGATTCAGGTTCTGCGCAATGATATTCGCGTGATTGCGGCGGGTAACGGGTGCACTGACGATTTGCAGCTGGAGCACCTGCCGGCGAACACCGATATTCGCGTCGGCGATGTGCTGGTGACCTCCGGTCTCGGTGGCCGCTTCCCTGAAGGCTATCCGGTCGGCGTGGTTTCCTCGGTGAAGCTCGACACGCAGCGTGCGTATACGGTCATTCAGGCGCGCCCAACGGCGGGTCTGCAGCGTCTGCGCTATCTCCTGCTGCTGTGGGGAGCCGATCGTAACGGGGCCAACCCGATGACGCCGGAAGAGGTGCACCGCGTTGCCAATGAACGTCTGATGCAGATGATGCCGCAGGTTCTGCCGGCACCAGATGCCATGGGGCCGCAAATGCCTGCGCCGGCAACCGGCATGACGCCGCCTTCGCAACCTCTGCCTGCAGGGGGGCAATAGTGGCAAGTTATCGAAGCCAGGGACGCTGGGTTATCTGGCTCTCGTTTCTTATCGCGCTATTGCTGCAGGTCATGCCCTGGCCGGCGGACCTGACCGTCTTCCGGCCAAACTGGGTATTCCTGATCCTGCTTTACTGGATCCTCGCCTTACCGCATCGGGTGAACGTAGGCACCGGTTTCGTCATGGGGGCGATCCTTGATCTGATCAGCGGGTCGACACTCGGCGTTCGCGCGCTATCGTTAAGTATCATCGCTTATCTGGTGGCGCTGAAATATCAGCTGTTTCGCAATCTGGCGCTCTGGCAGCAGGCGCTGGTGGTGATGATGTTATCCCTTGCTGTGGATATCGTTGTTTTCTGGGCAGAGTTTTTAGTGATCAACGTCTCTTTCCGTCCGGAAGTGTTCTGGAGTAGTGTAGTAAACGGTGTGCTCTGGCCATGGTTATTCCTGCTGATGCGGAAAGTCCGTCAGCAATTTGCGGTGCAATAAGGTTGATATGACGACTCTGTATCTTGCTTCAGGCTCTCCGCGTCGACAAGAACTGCTGACGCAACTGGGGTTATCTTTTGAACGTCTGGTTCCCGGTATTGAAGAACGACGCCTGCCACAGGAGAGCGCCGGGCATTATGTTGCGCGTCTGGCGCGTGAAAAAGCGCAGGCGGGGGTCGCACTGGCCCCGCGCGATCTGCCGGTGCTGGGGGCCGATACCATTGTTATCCTGAACGGCGAAGTGCTGGAAAAACCGCGCGATGCCGCCCACGCCGCCGAGATGCTGCGCATGCTCTCCGGTAAGACGCATCAGGTCATGACGGCCGTGGCGCTGGCGGATAAGCAGTTGACGCTGGATTGCCTGGTGGTGACGGAAGTCACCTTCCGCCTGCTTTCAGATCAGGATATTGCCAGCTATGTGGCCAGCGGCGAACCTCTGGACAAAGCAGGTGCATACGGTATTCAAGGGTTGGGTGGCTGTTTCGTCAGGAAGATTAATGGCAGCTATCACGCCGTGGTCGGCTTACCGCTGGTAGAAACGTATGAGTTGCTGAGTAACTTTAACTCACTGCGTGAAGAAAAGGGATAAAGATGACGGCTGAATTATTAGTTAACGTAACGCCATCGGAGACGCGCGTTGCGTACATTGATGGCGGTATTCTGCAGGAAATTCATATTGAGCGTGAAGCGCGGCGCGGAATCGTAGGCAATATCTACAAAGGTCGTGTCAGTCGTGTACTGCCGGGGATGCAGGCGGCTTTTGTAGATATTGGCCTGGATAAGGCCGCATTTCTGCACGCGTCAGATATTATGCCGCATACCGAATGCGTTGCCGGGGAAGAACAAAAGCAGTTTACGGTGCGCGATATTTCCGAACTGGTTCGTCAGGGCCAGGACCTGATGGTTCAGGTGGTGAAAGATCCGCTCGGCACCAAAGGCGCCCGCCTGACGACGGACATTACGCTGCCTTCCCGCTATCTGGTCTTTATGCCGGGGGCTTCTCACGTCGGCGTGTCACAGCGTATCGAGAGTGAAGCTGAACGCGAGCGGTTAAAGAAGGTGGTGGCCGACTACTGCGATGAGCAGGGCGGTTTTATCATCCGTACCGCCGCGGAAGGGGTGCATGAACAGGAGTTAGCCGCCGATGCGGCTTACCTCAAGCGCGTATGGACGAAGGTCATGGAGCGCAAAAAACGTCAGCAGACCCGTTATCAGCTGTACGGTGAACTGGCGCTGGCTCAGCGCGTGCTGCGTGATTTTGCCGATGAGCATCTGGACCGTATACGCGTCGATTCCCGCCTGACGTATGAATCGCTGGTGGAGTTTACCGCCGAATATATGCCGGAAATGACCAGCAAGCTGGAGCATTACAGCGGCCGTCAGCCGATTTTCGATCTCTTTGACGTGGAGAACGAAATTCAGCGCGCGCTGGAGCGTAAGGTGGAGCTGAAATCCGGCGGCTATCTGGTTATCGATCAAACCGAAGCGATGACCACCGTGGATATCAATACCGGGGCATTTGTCGGTCATCGCAATCTCGACGATACGATTTTTAATACCAATATTGAGGCGACTCAGGCGATTGCCCGCCAGCTGCGTCTGCGCAATCTGGGCGGGATTATCATTATTGATTTCATTGATATGAATAATGAAGATCACCGTCGCCGGGTGTTGCATTCACTGGAACAGGCGCTGAGTAAAGATCGGGTCAAAACCAGTATTAACGGCTTCTCCCAGCTTGGTCTGGTAGAGATGACCCGTAAGCGGACTCGTGAAAGCGTTGAGCACGTGTTGTGTAAGGATTGCCCTACCTGCCACGGACGCGGTACGGTGAAATCGGTGGAAACGGTGTGCTATGAAATCATGCGTGAGATTGTGCGTGTGCATCATGCCTACGATTCCGATCGTTTCCTGGTCTATGCTTCTCCTGCGGTTGCGGAAACCCTGAAAGGGGAAGAGTCGCACGCGCTGGCGGAAGTCGAAATCTTTGTCGGCAAACAGGTCAAAGTACAAATTGAACCGCTCTATAATCAAGAGCAGTTCGATGTCGTTATGATGTAATCATCTGGTTTGCTTCTGCTCTGGCACCCGGGAGTATGGCCGAACGACGGCTTATCCCGGAAGTCAACGCCGCCGACGCGGAGGCAAATAGACGGATGACGTGTAAAAGTCTGACAAGGAGAGAGGCGTGAGGCGACTGCCCGGGATATTACTGCTCACCGCGGCAACATTGACAGTTGTCGTCGCACTGCTGGTGAGCGGCCTGCGTCTCGTTCTGCCGCAGCTGGACGCATGGCGCCCGCAGCTGCTGGAAAAAATCTCTGCGCTTTCAGGCTCGCCGGTCAATGCTTCACAGCTAACGGCCCGCTGGGAAAACTTTGGCCCGACGCTCGACGTGCGCGATGTCTCCGCGGGTCTGAAAGACGGCGGCCAGCTCTCGGTTAAACGGGTCACTCTGGCGCTGGATGTCTGGCAAAGTCTGCTGCACATGCGCTGGCAGTTCCGCGACCTCACCTTCTGGCAGTTGAAAATCCATACCAATTCGCCAATCCAGACCAATGATGGCGGCGAGAGTCTGAAAACCGACCATATTGGCGATCTCTTCCTGCGCCAGTTTGACCACTTTATTCTGCGCGATAGCCATTTGAGTTTCGTGACCATTTCCGGGCAACGTGCGGAATTAGCTGTTCCGCAGCTCACCTGGCTGAATACGAATAACCGCCATCGTGCAGAAGGGCAACTGAGTCTCTCCAGTCTGAACGGCCAGCATGGGGTGATGCAGGTACGTATGGATCTGCGTGATGAAAATGGCCTGCTGAACAAAGGGCGCGTATGGCTGCAGGCGGATGATATTGACGTGAAGCCGTGGCTGGGCCGCTGGATGCAGGACAATATTGCGTTGCAGACTGCGCGCTTTAGCCTCGAAGGCTGGATGACTATCGACAAAGGCGATATCGCCAGCGGTGACGTCTGGTTGAAGAAGGGCGGCGCCAGCTGGCAGGGTGATGGTCAGCCCCATCGATTGACGGTGGATAATCTGACGGCCCATATCTTCCGCGAGAAGCAGGGCTGGGGCTTCGACATCCCGGATACCCGGATCTCGATCGACGGCAAAGCCTGGCCGCGCGGCGCGCTGGCGATGGCGTGGATCCCGGCCCAGGATGTCGGCGGTGATAACCACTCGCGCAGCGATGAGCTGCGTGTCCGCGCCAGTCACCTCGATCTCAATGGCCTGACCGGGCTGCAACCGATTGCCGATAAGCTGGCCCCTGAGCTGGGCGAGGTCTGGCGTACCACGCAACCTGCCGGCAAAATCGATCTGCTGGCGCTGGATATCCCGCTGCAGGCAGCGGAAAAATCCCGTTTTCAGGCAAGCTGGAGCGATCTCTCCTGGAAACAGTGGAAGCTGCTGCCGGGGGCCGAACATTTCTCGGGTAGCGCTGCCGGAAGCGTGGAGAACGGCTCGCTGCACGCCAGTATGAGCGAAGCCAAAATGCCTTATGCCACGGTCTTCCGCGCCCCGCTGGAAATTGCCAAAGGTGATGCCACCCTCAGTTGGGTGAAGAATGACAAAGGCTTTATGCTTGACGGGCGCAACATTGACGTGCAGGCAACCGGAGTACGTGCGCGGGGAGGGTTCCGCTATTTACAGCCGCAGGGTGATGAGCCGTGGCTGGGGATTCTGGCGGGGATCAGCACCAATGACGGTGGTCAGGCATGGCGCTATTTTCCAGAAAACCTGATGGGCAAAGAGCTGGTGGATTATCTCAGCGGCGCGATAAAAGGCGGGCAGGCAACCAACGCCACCCTGGTTTACGGCGGTAACCCGCACCTGTTCCCGTATCTGCATAACGAAGGCCAGTTCCAGGTTTCGGTGCCATTAACCAACGCCACCTTTGCCTTTCAACCCGACTGGCCGGCATTAACCGGGCTGGATATCAACCTCGATTTTATCAATAACGGTTTGTGGATGAAGGCCGATAAGGTCATGTTGGGGAACGTCACCGCCAGCAACCTTGATGCGGTTATCCCGGATTATTCGCGGGAAAAACTGCTTATTGATGCCGATATCAACGGTCCAGGGAAAGATGTCGGACCCTATTTTAACGAAACGCCGCTGAAAGAGACGCTGGGTTCGGCACTGGATGAGCTACAACTGGATGGGAATGTGAGCGCTCGCTTACATCTTGATATTCCGCTGGATGGCGAGCTGACCACCGCCAAAGGCGATGTTAATCTGGTGAATAACAGCCTGTTTATCAAACCGATTGATACAACGCTGAAGGATCTGACCGGTAAGTTCAGCTTTACAAATGGCGATCTGAAGAGCGAGACCCTGAAAGCCAGCTGGTTTAATCAGCCGTTGAATCTCGATTTTTCCACCACCGAGGGACCTAAGGCCTTCCTGGTCAACGTTGGCATGAACGCCAGCTGGCAGCCATCGCGTACCGGTCTCCTGCCAAAAGCGGTCAATGATGCCGTTAGCGGTAGCGTGCCGTGGGACGGTAAGGTGGCAATTGAGCTGCCGTACCATGGGAATGCGAGCTATAAGGTTGATATTAACGGCGATCTGAAAAATGTAAGCAGTGACTTACCTTCTCCGGTCGATAAAACAGCGGGTGAGCCGCTGCCGGTGAAAATTAATGTTGAAGGCGGGTTAAACAGCTTCGAGTTGACCGGCGCTATTGGTGCGAAAAATCATTTCAACAGCCGCTGGCTGTTGAACCGTAAGCTGACGCTGGATCGGGCGATTTTAACCTCTGATAGCAAAGCCATTTCTCCGCTGCCGGATCAGGCCGGCGTTGAGCTGAATATGCCGGCGATGGATGGCGCGGAGTGGCTGGCGCTTTTCCAGGGCGGCGCAGTCAATGAAGTCAGCAGCAATATTCTCTTCCCGGAACGTATCACGTTGCGCACGCCGTCGCTGACGTTTGCTGGCCAAAGCTGGAACAACGTGAGCCTGGTGAGTCAACCGAATGCCGGTGGCTCGAAGGTTGAAGCCCAGGGGCGCGAAATTAACGCCTCTTTGACAATGCGGCAAAATGCCCCCTGGCAGGCCGCCATTCGCTATCTGTATTACAACCCGGCTGCCGCTCAGAAGAGTGGTGAGGCGTCCAGCGGGACGAACCCGCTTGCCAGTAACCGCCTTGATTTTCGCGGTTGGCCGGATCTCCAGCTGCGCTGCGCAGAGTGCTGGCTATGGGGGCAAAAATACGGGCGCATCGACGGTGATTTCTCAATTAAAGGCGATACCCTGATGCTGGCTAACGGGCTGGTGGATACCGGTTTTGGCCGTCTGACTTCCGACGGCGTATGGGTCAATGCCCCGGGCGGCGTGCGGACGTCGCTGAAAGGTAAACTCCATGGGAATAAAACGGATGCCTTCGCCAGCTTTTTCGGTATTTCGACGCCGGTGAAAGGGTCGTCGTTCGATGTCGATTACGATTTGCACTGGCGTGCACCGCCGTGGCAGCCAGACGTGGCATCGCTCAATGGGGTGCTGAAAAGCCATCTCGGGAAAGGCGAATTTACCGACATCAGCACCGGTCATGCCGGGCAGCTGTTGCGTCTGCTGAGCGTCGATGCGCTGCTGCGAAAGCTGCGTTTCGACTTTAGCGATACCTTCAGCGAAGGCTTCTATTTTGATTCGATCAACAGCACGGCATGGATTAAAGATGGCGTGCTGAATACGGATGATACGCTGGTGGATGGCCTCGAGGCGGATATCGCGATGAAAGGCTCGGTCGACCTGGTACGCCGCCGGCTGGATATGCAGGCCGTCGTGGCCCCGGAAATTTCGGCGACCGTCGGCGTTGCGACAGCGTTTGTGATAAATCCGATAGTCGGCGCCGCGGTGTTTGCCGCCAGTAAAGTGCTGGGGCCGCTGTGGAACAAAGTATCTATCCTGCGTTATCGCATTACTGGCCCTATCGATCAGCCGCAGATCAATGAAGTCCTGCGCCAGGCGCGCAGTGACAAAAAGCAATGATTTGACGATTGCGGGGAATTACCGCACTCTCAATGGATAGCGTTTTTTATTTCCGCCTGACCGGCGGCAACAAACGAGTAGCATAACGATGAGTCTGAACCTGGTAAGTGAACAATTACTGTCAGCAAATGGCCTGAATCATCAGGATCTTTTTGCCATTCTTGGCCAGTTGGCCGAGCGCCGTCTGGATTACGGCGATCTCTATTTTCAGTCGAGCTATCACGAATCCTGGGTTCTGGAAGACAGCATCATTAAAGATGGTTCGTACAATATTGACCAGGGCGTCGGCGTTCGTGCGGTCAGCGGCGAGAAAACGGGTTTTGCTTATGCCGACCAAATCAGTCGACTGGCGCTGGAGCAGAGCGCGCAGGCGGCTCGTACCATCGTGCGCGACAGCGGCGACGGCAAAGTGCGTACCCTGGGGGCGGTAGAATACAGCGCGCTGTATACCAGTATCGATCCGCTGCAAAGTATGAGCCGCGAAGAGAAACTGGATATCCTGCGCCGCGTCGATAAAGCGGCTCGCGCCGCTGATAAACGCGTGCAGGAAGTGTCCGCCAGTCTGAGCGGCGTGTATGAATTGATTCTGGTCGCGGCGACCGATGGGACGTTAGCGGCGGACGTTCGTCCGCTGGTGCGTCTGTCGGTCAGCGTGCTGGTGGAAGACGACGGTAAACGCGAACGCGGCTCCAGCGGCGGCGGCGGTCGTTTTGGCTATGACTATTTCCTGGCTGCCGAAGACGGTGAAGTCCGTGCCGATGCCTGGGCGAAAGAAGCGGTGCGGATGGCGCTGGTGAATTTATCTGCCGTTGCCGCCCCGGCGGGCATGCTGCCGGTGGTGCTGGGGGCCGGTTGGCCTGGGGTATTGCTGCATGAAGCGGTAGGACACGGTCTGGAAGGCGATTTCAACCGTCGCGGTACCTCGGTGTTCAGCGGCCATATGGGGGAACTGGTGGCTTCCGAACTGTGCACCGTGGTGGATGATGGCACCATTGCCAATCGCCGCGGCTCGCTGGCCGTTGATGACGAAGGGACGCCGGGCCAATACAACGTGCTGATTGAGAACGGTATCCTGAAAGGTTATATGCAGGACAAACTCAATGCGCGTTTGATGGGCGTTGCGCCGACCGGTAACGGCCGTCGTGAGTCATACGCCCATCTGCCGATGCCGCGGATGACCAACACCTACATGCTGGCAGGTAAATCGACGCCGCAGGAGATTATCGAATCGGTTGATTACGGTATCTATGCCCCTAACTTCGGCGGTGGTCAGGTCGATATCACCTCAGGTAAGTTTGTGTTCTCCACTTCAGAAGCCTACCTGATCGAAAAAGGGAAGGTCACGAAAGCAGTGAAGGGGGCGACCCTGATCGGTTCCGGTATTGAAGCGATGCAGCAGATTTCCATGGTCGGTAACGATCTGAAGCTTGATAGCGGTGTCGGCGTGTGCGGTAAAGAGGGCCAGAGCGTGCCGGTAGGCGTTGGCCAACCGACGCTGAAAGTCGATAACCTTACCGTTGGCGGAACCGCCTGAGTATTCTGAATGCGCTTCCGCATTTTGCGGAGGCGCAGCCTGCACCGGCCATCGCTGCCGTTTGTGTCGCGTCGCTAGCGGGCAATTCCCCGGCCGTGCATCCCCTGGTAAATTTTTGCCACCTCGACGAAATACTCCGTCAGTGAATTAATACAGACCTGAACCTTCAGCGGTAGCTTGTCTTTTTCGGTATACAGCGCGTACACCGGACGCGGATCTGACTGGTAGCTTGGCAGCAGGATCTCCAGCTCACCGCGGTTGATCTCTTCGATCGCCCACATCAGCGGAACGTAAGCCACCCCGACCCCTGCGGTCAGCCAGCGGACCAGCGTCATGGGATCGTTGGTGACAAAGCGGCCCTGGGGGATCAGTTTGGTTGAGATCCCTTCCGGGGCGATAATTTCAAATTCATTGTCAGGGCGCACGCTGTACTCCAGCCACGAATGGCTGGCGAGATCGGCCGGTTTTTCCGGGATCCCCGCCTGCTGCAGGTAGCTTTTTGCTGCGCAGAGCACCATCGGCATCGAGCCAAGCCGGCGTGAAAAGAGGCTGGAATCCTGCAATGCCCCGACGCGGATCACCACATCCAGCCCGTCAGCAATCAGATCCGGCGCCGGAATTCCGGTGACCAGGTTGACGGATAAACCCGGGTACTCTTTCAGCATTCCAGCGGTTATGTGGGCGAGGACATTTTGTGCCATAGTTGAAGAGCAGCCGACGCGCAGCGTACCGATGGGCGTATTGTTAAACGCGTACAGTTGCTCATGGACGTCCTGCGCTTCGAACAGCATTCGTCGGCAGCCCTGGTAATAGATCTTGCCGGCTTCCGTTAAGCCAAGGCTGCGGGTGCTGCGGTTAAGCAGCTTCACCTGGAGTTCATCTTCCAGTCTGGAGACAGTCTGGCTGATGGATGAAACGCTCATCTGGAGCTGGTGTGCCGTGGCGGTAAATGAACCCAGTTCAACCACTTTGGCAAAAACGGACATGCGTTTTAATCGTTCCATTGTTCACTCTGACTTAAAAGTGATTTAGATCACATAATATAGATCATGCTGCAATTGTTACGTTACTATATTGTTAGCTACATAATAAACGCTTCACGCATATCACCTGTACGCTTCTTATCAAGGTCATCATGAGTCTGTTTCCTGTCATCGTGATTTTCGGCTTGTCATTTCCGCCGATCTTCTTTGAGTTGCTAATATCGCTGGCCATTTTCTGGTTGGTACATCGGCTGCTGGTTCCTACCGGCATCTATGATTTTGTCTGGCACCCTGCACTGTTTAATACCGCGTTATATTGCTGCCTTTTTTATCTGATATCGCGTTTGTTCGTTTGAGGTCGATGTGAAAACACTAACAAGAAATATCTTCCGTACCGCAATCACTGTGATACTGGTTATCCTCGCATTTGTCGCGATTTTTCGCGCATGGGTCTATTACACCGCATCGCCCTGGACGCGTGACGCACGCTTTAGCGCCGATATCGTGGCGATCGCGCCGGATGTGTCAGGACTGATTACGCAGGTCAACGTCAAGGATAACCAGCTGGTTAAGAAAGACCAGGTTTTGTTCGTGATCGATCAACCGCGTTATCAGAAAGCCCTCGAAGAAGCTCAGGCCGATGTCGCTTACTACCAGACCCTGGCGCAGGAAAAGCGTACCGAGGCCGGGCGTCGTAACCGGCTTGGCATACAGGCGATGTCCCGTGAGGAAATAGACCAGGCCAACAACGTCTTACAAACGGTGGAGCATCAGCTGGCAAAAGCGATGGCAACCCGCGATCTGGCGAAGCTCGATCTTGAACGCACGGTTATCCGCGCGCCGGCCGATGGCTGGGTGACCAACCTCAACGTATACAGCGGCGAATTTATTACCCGTGGCTCCACAGCCGTGGCGCTGGTTAAGCAAGACACCTTTTACGTGGTGGCCTACCTCGAAGAGACCAAACTGGAAGGGGTTCGTCAGGGCTACCGTGCGGAAATCACCCCGCTGGGAAGCAGCCGCTCGATTAAAGGTACGGTGGACAGCATTGCCGCCGGGGTGACCAACGCCAGCAGCAGCAGCGACGCTAAAGGGATGGCTTCCGTGGATTCTAACCTTGAGTGGGTTCGCCTGGCGCAGCGTGTGCCGGTCCGTATTCGACTCGATAAGCAGCAGGGCAATCTGTGGCCAGCGGGGACAACCGCGACGGTGGTGATTACCGGTAAAGAAGACCGCGATACAACCCAGGTGAACTTCTTCCAGAAACTGGCGATGCGCCTGCGTGAGTTTGGTTAATCGCCATGGGGATCTTCACCATTGCTCCCCGGCACCTCCGCTTCGCCATTAAATTAGCGTGTGCGGTGGTGCTGGCGTTATTCGTCGGCTTCCACTTTCAACTGGAAACCCCGCGCTGGGCGGTGCTGACGGCGGCTATTGTTGCCGCCGGTCCGGCATTCGCCGCCGGGGGAGAACCCTATTCTGGCGCCATCCGCTATCGCGGGATGCTGCGTATCGTCGGGACGTTTATCGGCTGTATTGCCGCGCTGGCGATAATCATTCTGATGATTCGCGCGCCGCTGCTGATGATGCTGGTGTGCTGTCTGTGGGCGGGTTTCTGCACCTGGATCTCCTCGCTGGTTCGCGTCGAAAACTCCTACGCGTGGGGGCTGGCAGGCTATACCGCGCTGATCATTATTATCACCATTCATACCGATCCGATGCTGGCGCCGCAGTTTGCCGTTGAGCGTTGCAGCGAGATTGTGGTGGGGATTGTCAGCGCCATCATGGCGGATCTGCTATTTTCCCCGCGCTCGATTAAGAAAGAGATCGATCTTGAACTGGATAACCTGCTGGTAGAACAGTACCGCCTGATGCAACTTTGTGTGGCGCATGGCGACAGCGAGGTGGTCGACAAAGCATGGGGGGCGCTGGTACGCCGGACTAACGCCCTGGAAGGCATGCGCGGCAACCTGATTATGGAGTCGTCGCGGTGGGCAAAGGTTAACCGCCGCCTGAAGGCCATTAACACCATCTCCCTGACGCTGATTACTCAGGCCTGTGAAACCTATTTAATCCAGAATTCACGCCCGGAAATGGTGACCGATGATTATCGCGAGCTGTTTGCCGAGCCGGTTGACACCGTGCAGGACGTCCACCGACAGCTGAAGAGAATGCGCCGCTTTCTGACATGGAAAGGGGAGCACAA
The DNA here is from genome assembly GCF_000735435.1 of Klebsiella planticola ATCC 33531. Lineage (GTDB taxonomy): Bacteria > Pseudomonadota > Gammaproteobacteria > Enterobacterales > Enterobacteriaceae > Klebsiella > Klebsiella planticola. The sequence goes on from NZ_JMPP01000017.1 coordinate 27,018, forward strand.
CACGCCGGTGACGATCTACAGCTGGGTGGGGGCGGCGACGCGCTATCTGCTGTTGAAACGCGGCGTGGTCGGCAATACCAAAATCAGCCGGATTGAAGATGAAGTGCTGCAGGATGAAGTGGTGATTAAAGCGGGGTCCGCCGAGCGTCATCATGCGATGGTCAACTTCTGGCGCACCTCCATCTCCTGCATCCTCGGTACGTTGTTCTGGCTGTGGACCGGCTGGACCTCCGGCAGCGGGGCGATGGTGATGATCGCCGTGGTGACCGCGCTGGCGATGCGCCTACCGAACCCGCGGATGGTGGCGCTCGATTTCCTCTACGGGATGCTGGTAGCCCTGCCGCTGGGGGCGCTGTTTTTCCTCGTGATTATGCCCGCGACGCAGCAAAGCATGCTGTTGCTGTGCATCAGCCTGGCGGTGATGGCATTCTTCATTGGGATTGAAGTCCAGAAGCGCCGGCTGGGATCGATGGGGGCGTTGGCAGGCACCATCAATATTCTGGTGCTGGACAACCCAATGCAGTTTCAGTTCAGCCAGTTTCTCGATAGTGCGCTGGGACAAATCGTCGGCTGTTTCCTGGCGCTGATGGTGATTCTGCTGGTGCGGGATAACTCTCGGGAGCGTACCGGGCGCGTGCTGCTGAATCAGTTTGTTTCGGCGGCGGTCTCATCGCTGACCACCAACACCGCTCGTCGCAAAGAGAACCATCTTCCCGCGCTTTATCAGCAGCTGTTCTTACTGTTGAATAAGTTTCCCGATGACATTGCCCGTTTCCGCCTCGCATTGACGCTGATTATTGCCCATCAACGTTTGCGGGACGCTCCGGTACCGGTCAACGAAGATCTCTCGGCATTCCATCGCCAGCTGCGACGCACCGCGGACCATATGATATCCGCCAGCAACGATGATAAGCGGCGTCGCTATTTCGCCCGTCTGCTTGAAGAGCTGGACGTTTATCAGGAAAAACTGCAGGCCTGGGAGGCATCGCCGCAGGTGACCGAACCGGTCCGGCGGCTGGTGGAGATGTTGCGAAAATACCAGTACGCCTTCACCAATCACTAACTCCCTGAAACCGACGCTGAAGCGTCGGTTTTTTTATCACTATACTTAATCGTCGGGGATATTCGCGTTTCGTTCAGGGAAGCAGGGAAAGAAACCCCGGCGCGTGCAAGTATGGGCAGTATTGCGGGTGGCAATAGCGCGATGTTGACTGGGTGTGGGCGATGACTATCTATACATTTGATTTTGATGATATAGCCGATCAGCAGGATTTCTATCGTGAGTTTTCACAGAGCTTCTCGCTCAACCGCGAGCAGGTGAACAATCTGGACTCACTGTGGGAAGCCGTAACCGGCGGTCTGCTGCCGCTGCCGCTGGAGATTGAGTTTATTCACTTAAGCGATAAGCAGCGTCGGCGCTTTGGCGCCTTGATATTGCTGTTTGATGAAGCGGAAGAAGAGCTGGAAGGGGAGCTACGGTTTAACGCCAGGCAGGCATAAAAAAGCCCCCGACGGGCGGGGGCAAGTCGTCGGACAAGACGACGAGGGTTTATTTGTACAACTCAGCTGTAGCGTGCCAGCTATCGCCGGTACGGGCTTCAATAATACGGTAGCTGCTGGCGCCTTCTTTTTCGGCTTTAGCCGCCAGTTCATGGCGCATATCCATCGGGGCGCTGCCTACCTGAGAAACAGAGATGGTGCCCATCGACTGCAGGTTTTGAGCTTGTTCCGCGTTGACCTGATGTACGGCGGCACTCGCGCCGAAGGAGAGAACGGAAGCCAGGCCCAGGGATGCGATGATCATTGAACGTTTCATAATCTTTACTCCAACCATTTGTTGCAGCGGCGGGAGGCTTTATATGGGCCTGGGCCGCTGGAAATTATTCGTATTGAGTTTGTAACCGACAATCATTACGTCTTATTTATAAAGCTCTGCCGTAGCGTGCCAGTGGTCACCGGTACGGGCTTCGATGATGCGATAAGAAGATGCACCTTCTTCCTGAGCTTTTTTGTTCAGCATTTCATGCATATCCATCGGGGAAGAACTCACCGCGCCGACGGAAATGGTACCGATTGACTGACGGCCTTGTGCCTGATCGCTGTTGATAGAGTCAGCGGCGAAAGCGCCAAATGACAGAACAGACAGGATGCTTAGTGCAGCGACAGTTGTTTTGATTTTCATGATGTTCACCTCGTCGAATCTTATTATTGAGGGCTCTTCGTTTCGTGACCCTCATCACAAAATCAAGTATACACTAATCACCAAAAATATTAATACCCTGCTAATGGTTGTATGAGTAAATAATTACAAAGAATTGTCGTTTTTATAACATATAAGAATTAGAAATGTCATTTACTCGCCATTCAGGTTTGATATAGCGATTAAAATCATATAGATAGGGTGTTTTGATATTTTGTGCGCTTCCGGCGAGTTCATTCGGTAAAAGTATGTATAGAGGCCGAAAACCACACTAAATGTTAAAGAAATGCAATATTTTTGAAAAGGCCCTCTGGTGGGAACCAGAGGGGAGGCTCTCAGAGTTCCTGTTCAAACAGAACGAGAATGGCGTCGTACAGATCTTTGACGGTGAAGCCTCTGGCCGGGGTCGTAAAGATGGTGTCATCCCCGGCAATGCTGCCGAGAATCCCTTCCGCTTTGCCGAGAGAGTCCAGCAGGCGAGCAATCAGCTGCGCTGCGCCCGGGCTGGTATGGATAACCACGACGGCATCGTTATAGTCGATATCCAACACGAGGTTTTTCAGCGGGCTGGAGGTCGTCGGAACGCCAAGCTCGGCAGGCAGGCAATAGACCATCTCCATTTTGGCGTTACGGGTACGAACCGCGCCAAATTTTGTCAACATGCGGGAGACTTTCGATTGGTTGATATTATCGAAACCTTCTTCCTGCAGCGCCTGGACGATTTCACCTTGAGAGCTGAACTTTTCTTCTTTAAGCAGCAGTTTAAACGCTTTAACCAGTTCTTCTTGTTTTGCCGAACTTCGCATAAGTCACCCAAATTATGGTGGTAAAAACAACATCATTATGCATAGTAATGAATTTTTATGCAAATAATCCGCAGGGGGATAAAGTAAATAATGTTATGAAGGGGGCATATTTTAGCAAATAACCCTGCTAAGGAACATGCCTTCATCACAGCGCGTAAATCGCTGTAAAAGTAAACTAAATGTTATGAGAATGATGTTGTTTTGCCGAGTGAGCTGGGTGTATTGTAACCAACAGTCGATCCGGTACTACGTTTTGCTGGATGGTCAGTCTCAGGGATGAAAATGCGAAGCGGATGCATCGCTGCGCACCAGAACGCATTCTTCAACCATACTTATTGTAATTGTTCATCTTGTGAATTAAGGTCCAGGCGACGGAGTAACGAAAGACTATATTAACCATAATAAGGAGTTTAGGATGAAAGTTGCAGTCCTCGGCGCCGCTGGTGGAATCGGCCAGGCGCTTGCCCTACTACTTAAGACCCAACTGCCTTCAGGTTCAGAACTCTCGTTGTACGACATTGCTCCGGTCACGCCGGGCGTGGCGGTTGATCTTAGCCATATCCCTACCGATGTAAAAATCAAAGGTTTCTCCGGTGAAGACGCAACTCCGGCGCTTGTTGGGGCTGATGTGGTGCTGATTTCCGCTGGCGTAGCCCGTAAGCCAGGCATGGATCGCTCCGATTTATTTAACGTTAACGCTGGTATCGTGAAGAACCTGGTACAGCAGATAGCGAAAACCTGCCCGCAAGCCTGCATCGGTATCATTACTAACCCGGTGAACACGACGGTGGCTATTGCGGCAGAGGTGCTGAAAAAAGCGGGCGTGTACGATAAGAACAAACTGTTTGGCGTTACCACGCTGGACATCATCCGTTCAAATACCTTTGTGGCTGAGCTGAAAGGTAAATCCGCATCCGACGTTGAAGTGCCGGTTATTGGCGGCCACTCCGGCGTGACCATCCTGCCGTTATTGTCGCAGATTGCTGGCGTGAGCTTCAGTGAGCAAGAAGTTGCCGATCTGACTAAACGCATCCAGAACGCCGGCACCGAAGTCGTTGAAGCCAAAGCCGGTGGTGGTTCTGCCACGCTTTCTATGGGGCAGGCGGCCGCCCGCTTTGGTCTTTCCTTAGTGCGTGCGATGCAGGGCGAGAAAGGCGTGGTCGAATGCGCTTATGTTGAAGGCGATGGCCAGTACGCGCGTTTCTTCTCACAGCCGTTACTGCTGGGCAAAAACGGCATCGAAGAGCGTCAGTCGTTCGGTAAGCTCAGCGCCTTTGAGCAACAGGCGCTGGAAGGCATGCTCGATACGCTGAAGAAAGATATCGCCCTGGGCGAAGATTTCGTCAATAAATAAAATGGCGATGCGATAAAAAAACCGGAGCCGCGGCTCCGGTTTTTTTATGTCGGTCAGTTGGTCGCCGGATATTCCTGAACGGCGATATGCAGAGTGATTTTTTTGTCATCGCGCATGATAACCACCGGAATTTCGGAGCCTGGGCGGATTTCCGCGACCTGGTCCATGGTTTCGAGGGCGGAAACCGCCGGTTTGTCATTCACAGAAATGATCACATCGTTGGCGCGGATACCGGCCTGAGCCGCCGGACCATCCGGAGCAACGTCATTAACCACAATCCCCTGCAGCTGATCGATGCCGCCGCCCTGAGCATGCAGCGGCGCAATCTCGCGGCCGCTGATACCGATATAACCGCGGATCACGCGGCCATCGCGGATCAGCTTATCCATGATCTTGGTTGCCAGCTGGAAGGGAATCGCAAAGCCGATCCCTTCCGGCGTTTCACCATCATTACTTTTATCAAATGACAGCGTGTTGATACCCATCAGTTCGCCCAGCGAGTTCACCAGCGCGCCACCGGAGTTGCCGTGGTTGATTGATGCATCGGTTTGCAGGAAATTTTGCCGTCCGGTAGGGTTCAGGCCGATACGACCGGTAGCGCTGATAATCCCTTGAGTAATCGTCTGACCGAGGTTGTAAGGGTTACCAATCGCAAGGACGACATCGCCGATATGCGGCACTCGTTTCGGGTTGATAGGGATGACCGGCAGGCCGGCATTGGCGTTAATTTTTAATACCGCCAGGTCAGTCAGGGTGTCAGAGCCAACCAGTAACGCTTCAAAAACACGACCATCCTGCAGGGCGACAATAATCTGATCCGCATCATTAATGACGTGTTTGTTGGTCAGGATGTAACCACGCTGGTCCATGATAACGCCGGAGCCCAGAGTCAGCTGATTATGGCTGGTACCGTTCAGCGCGCGATTATAGACGTTGACCACCGCAGGGGCAGCGCGGCGAACGGCAGAATTATAGCTGGCGGGCGACTCGTCCGCGCTATCGTACTGGGTTGTTGTCGACAGATGCCATTGACGCAGCGAAGGCATTACGGCCAGAAGCAGGCCTCCGACGATCAAACCAATGAGTACAGAACGTAAAAACTTTCCAGGCATGATACCGGTATCGTTGATGGATGGACATGCGCAGCATAACACGAGTTATCCGGACATCGCACTGCGGGCGATGTCCGGAAATGCGTGTTATCGCAGCAGCAGATAGATGCTTTCGTTACCGCGAATGACGTTCAGGGCGATGACCGCCGGCTTGCTCTCCAGCACTTTACGTAGTTCGGCAATAGAGCGCACGCGCTCGCGGTTCAGGCCGATAATAATATCGTCCTTGTGCAGGCCAACCTGCGCCGCCGGGCTTCCTTTATCGACGTTGTCGACGGCGACGCCTTTAGTGCCGTCTTTCATCTGACCGTCGCTCAGCGATGCCCCCTGAAGCGCAGGGATGATGAGATCGGCGCTGGCGGTAGACGAGGTGCTCTTATCCAGAGTGACTTCGACATCCAGCGGTTTCCCGTCGCGCAGCAGGCCCAGCTTCACTTTGGTGCCCGGCTCGGTCGTGGCAATTCGCGAACGCAGCTCGGCAAAGCTGCTCAGCGGTTTACCGTTCATGCTGACAATCACGTCGCCGGACTTAATCCCGGCTTTCGCCGAACCTGAATTCGGTAAGACTTCGCTGACGAAGGCCCCGCGCTGAGCGTCGATATTCATCGCTTTAGCAATATCCGCGCTCATTTCCATGCCCTTAATTCCCAGCAGGCCGCGTTTGATTTCGCCAAACTGGATCAGCTGTTGAGCGAGGGTTTGCGCCATATTACTCGGAATGGCAAAGCCAATGCCGACGCTGCCGCCGCCTGGCGCCAGAATCGCGGTGTTGATACCAATCAACTCGCCGTTCAGGTTCAGCAGCGCGCCGCCGGAATTACCCCGGTTAATAGAGGCATCGGTCTGGATAAAGTTCTCCAGCCCTTCAAGGTTCAGACCGCTGCGACCGAGTGCGGAAATAATGCCGGATGTGGCGGTCTGCCCGAGGCCAAATGGATTACCGACGGCCACGGCGAAATCGCCAACGCGAAGTTTATCGGAATCGGCGATCGCGATTTGCGTCAGATGGCTGGGGTTTTGTAATTGCAGCAGGGCGATATCGCTCTGATCGTCGCTGCCGACCAGCTTCGCATCAAATTCGCGCCCATCGTTGAGCTGAACACTGATTTTCTGTGCCTGGCTGATCACGTGATTATTAGTTAATACATAGCCTTTGGCGGCATCGATGATTACCCCGGAGCCCAGGCCTTCAAAAGGCTGAGCCTGCTCCTGCGGCGCATTGTCGCCAAAGAACTTTTTCAACTCTTCCGGCATGTTTTGCGTGGGGGCGGCGGTCCCTTCAACCTGGACGCTCACGACCGCGGGCAGCACTTTTTCCAGCATCGGCGCAAGGCTTGGCAAAGCCCCCTGGCCGGGTACCTGCGTGGGTAACGATGCCGTCGCCGTAGGTAAAACCGACAACGATAACCCGATGCTTAACGCTAACGCACTCAACAGCAAAGTCTGTTTCTTCATTAGTTGCTGGCTCTCGTAACCTGAGGTGTATGGAAAAACGTCCCGAATGGCCTGATGTTATTGAATTTTCAACCGGCTAACAATGCGGTCAATGATTAAATAATAGCTGGGATGTGGGGTTGAGGCGGGCGCAGGGAGTGCGCCCGGATAATATTTTTGCTGGCAGGGATAAATCAGTCGCGTTTTGCACCACCGCGCAGCAGGCCGGATGCGCCTTCAGAATAATCGCGCGGCATCTGGACCGGCGCCTGATCGTTGCCGGCTTCTGATTCCGCCAGACGATTGCGGAACGGGTTTGCGTCCGCCATGGTATCCGGCAGCAGACTGCTGGAGCTTTTTGCCATGTGCTGATACAGCTGGCGATAATCATCGGCCATGTTATCCAGCAGTTCAGCGCTGCGGGCAAAATGACTGACCAGCTCTTCACGATACTCTTCAAGCTCTGTTTTATTCTTTTCCAGTTCGAACTGCAGCGCCTGTTGTTGACGTAATTTGCGGTTGCCAAAACGCATGGCGACGGCACCGATGATGATACCGACAACTAGCCCAATTAGCGCATATTCCCAGGTCATGTACATCTCCCGTTGTTTTGTGGTTCCGTAGGGTGGCTGTAAGGCTCTCCGCCTGCGCCCGATAGTGCCACTATAACCGCTAATTCCACAGAAGTGGAATCCTGGCGTATCATCGCGTAGTGTAGAACGGCCTTTTTTTCGTCAATCGTGAGCTTCAGCATTACGGTTTTCAAGGAATAACAATTAGATCATGCAAAGCCTGTCCCCAACATCGCGTTACCTTTTAGCTCTCAAAGAGGGCAGCCATCAACCTGACGACGTCCAGCAAGAAGCGGTAAGCCGCCTCGATACTATCTATCATGAACTGCAGAATAAACCCGTTCCGGCGCCGCAAAGCAGCGGCCTGCGGGCAAAATTCGGCAAGCTGCTGGGTAAGCGTGAACCTGCCGTCGAGACGGCTGCCGTACGTGGCCTCTATATGTGGGGGGGCGTCGGGCGAGGGAAAACCTGGCTGATGGACCTTTTTTATCATAGCCTGCCTGGCGATCGTAAGCAGCGCCTGCACTTCCATCGCTTCATGCTGCGCGTCCATGAAGAGCTGGTGGCCTTGCAGGGGCACAGCGACCCGCTGGAAATCCTCGCCGACCGCTTCAAGGCGGAAACCGACGTTCTCTGTTTCGATGAGTTTTTTGTCTCCGATATTACTGACGCCATGCTGCTGGGCGGCCTGATGAAAGCCCTGTTCGCACGTGGCATCACGCTGGTGGCCACCTCGAACATCCCGCCAGATGAGCTCTATCGCAACGGCCTGCAGCGCGCCCGCTTCCTGCCCGCGATCGATGCGATTAAACAGCATTGCGACATTATGAATGTGGACGCGGGCATTGATTACCGCCTGCGCACGCTGACGCAGGCCCACCTTTGGCTGTCGCCGCTCGATGCGCAGACGCAGCAGCAGATGGATAAACTATGGCTGGCATTAGCGGGTGCGAAACGCGAGCAGACGCCGACGCTGGAAATTAACCATCGACCACTCCCGACATTAGGCGTCGAAAACCAGACGCTGGCGGCCTCGTTTGCCACATTGTGCGTGGACGCGCGCAGCCAGCACGATTACATCGCGCTTTCGCGCCTGTTCCATACCGTCATGTTATTTGATGTACCGGTGATGACGACGCAGCTGGAAAGCGAAGCCCGGCGGTTTATCGCCCTGGTGGACGAGTTCTACGAGCGGCACGTTAAGCTGGTTGTCAGCGCCGCGGTGCCGCTGTATGACATTTATCAGGGAGAGCGACTGAAGTTTGAGTTTCAGCGCTGCTTATCGCGCCTGCAGGAAATGCAAAGCGAAGAGTATTTGAAACGCCCGCATATGCCTTAACTGGCGGGCTTTCCCCCGCGCATCCTGTTGCCAGGGCACAAGGATATCGCACGGCAACGCGCCGTCGAAAAAAGCAGGTTCAAATCACATAAAGGGGTCGATCTTTGGCCCCGACTTCTCTATAATCTTGCGACCCCACGTTACAAGAAGGTTTTTTTCCCAAAACTTTCTATAGTGCCGGCATAGGCTATTCGAAGGGGTAGGTTTGCTGGACAATGTCGTGTGAACCTCAACTGACTAAACGTTTGGGTGTTCACCAACGTGTAACTTATTATTTGGGTAAGCTTTTAATGAAAACTTTTACAGCTAAACCAGAAACCGTAAAGCGCGACTGGTATGTTGTTGACGCGACCGGTAAAACTCTGGGCCGTCTGGCTTCTGAACTGGCTCGTCGCCTGCGCGGTAAGCACAAAGCGGAATACACTCCGCACGTCGATACTGGTGATTACATCATCGTTCTGAACGCAGAAAAAGTTGCTGTAACCGGCAACAAGCGCGAAGACAAAATGTATTACCATCACACCGGCCACATCGGTGGTATCAAAGAAGCGACCTTTGAAGAGATGATTGCTCGCCGTCCTGAGCGTGTGATTGAAATCGCGGTTAAAGGCATGTTGCCAAAAGGCCCGCTGGGTCGTGCTATGTACCGTAAACTGAAAGTTTACGCGGGTAACGAGCACAACCACGCGGCACAGCAACCGCAAGTTCTTGACATCTAATCGGGATTATAGGCAATGGCTGAAAATCAATATTACGGCACTGGTCGCCGCAAAAGTTCCGCAGCTCGCGTTTTCATCAAACCAGGCAGCGGCAAAATCGTTATCAACCAGCGTTCTCTGGAACAGTACTTCGGTCGTGAAACTGCCCGCATGGTAGTTCGTCAGCCGCTGGAACTGGTCGACATGGTTGAGAAACTGGATCTGTACATCACCGTTAAAGGTGGTGGTATCTCTGGTCAGGCTGGTGCGATCCGTCACGGTATCACCCGCGCTCTGATGGAGTATGATGAGTCCCTGCGTGGCGAACTGCGTAAAGCTGGCTTCGTTACCCGTGATGCTCGTCAGGTTGAACGTAAGAAAGTCGGTCTGCGTAAAGCACGTCGTCGTCCTCAGTTCTCCAAACGTTAATTGTTTTCTGCTTATGCAGAACAATTTGCGAAAAAACCCGCTTCGGCGGGTTTTTTTATGCATAAACCTGCGGTTATCCACAAGGAAATCGCCTGTTCTTACCACTTTTTCAGCATTTCCAGAATCCCCTCACCACAATGCCTTCAAGATCTGGTAAACTATCATCCAATTTTCTGCCCAAATGCTGGTGATTGTTCATTTTTTGTTTTTTAGGCATAAACAATAATGGCTTCACGCGAATGGGGTTTTTACATCTGGCTGGCCACGCGTGGCTGGTAGCAGTACAAAAATTCTGAATATACCTGGAGGTTTTCATGGCTGTCGCTGCCAACAAACGTTCGGTAATGACGCTGTTTTCTGGTCCTACTGACATCTATAGCCACCAAGTCCGCATCGTGCTGGCAGAAAAAGGTGTTAGTTTTGAGATAGAGCACGTGGAGAAGGACAACCCACCTCAGGATCTGATTGACCTCAACCCGAATCAAAGCGTACCTACGCTGGTGGATCGTGAGCTCACTCTGTGGGAATCCCGCATCATTATGGAATATCTGGATGAGCGTTTCCCGCATCCACCGTTAATGCCGGTCTATCCGGTAGCGCGTGGAGAAAGTCGTCTGTACATGCAGCGTATCGAGAAAGACTGGTATTCGTTGATGAACACCATTCAGACCGGTACCGCCGCGCAAGCGGATACCGCACGTAAACAGCTGCGTGAAGAGCTGCAGGCGATCGCGCCTGTCTTCACTCAGAAACCTTACTTCCTGAGCGATGAGTTCAGCCTGGTTGATTGCTATCTGGCGCCGCTGCTGTGGCGTTTGCCGGTTCTCGGTGTTGAAGTTATTGGTGCCGGCGCGAAAGAGCTCAAGGGCTATATGACTCGCGTCTTTGAACGTGATTCCTTCCTCGCTTCTTTAACTGAAGCCGAGCGTGAAATGCGTCTCGGTCGGGGCTAACCGATGGATGTATCGCAGCTAACGCCGCGTCGCCCGTACCTACTGCGGGCGTTCTATGAGTGGCTGCTGGATAACCAGCTGACTCCACACCTGGTTGTGGATGTGACACTGCCAAACGTACAGGTTCCGATGGAGTATGCGCGCGACGGGCAAATCGTTCTGAATATTGCTCCGCGCGCCGTGGGTAATCTGGAACTGGCTAATGACGAAGTACGCTTCAACGCGCGCTTCGGCGGTGTCCCGCGTAACGTTTCCGTGCCTATGGCTGCCGTACTGGCTATCTATGCTCGTGAAAACGGCGCGGGTACTATGTTCGAACCTGAAGCGGCTTACGATGAAGAGGTCAGCACTCTGAATGATGACGATGCATCGGTAAGCAATGAAAGCGAGACGGTCATGTCGGTGATCGATGGCGATAAGCCGGATCATCATGATGATGACCCGGATGATACGCCGCCGCCGCCGCGCGGTGGGCGTCCGGCGCTGCGCGTCGTGAAATAATCCAGCAGGTCGTGGATTTCATATTGCAGGCCCTTCGGGGCCTGTTCTGTTATCTACGCCGCCAGCATGGCATTCTTGTGTTAAGATGGTTCGGTCGTCACTTGCTGTCACACATCACACATGGTCCCTATGAGCGCATTTGATCCCCAGACAGAAGAAGCATCCACCCCCATCGGTAACAGCCTGCACCGCCGCCCTCTGGCGCGCAAAAAGCTGTCGGAGATGGTAGAAGAAGAGCTCGAGAATATGATTCGCCGCCGTGAGTTTGCCGAAGGCGAGCAGCTACCTTCTGAACGTGAGCTGATGACTTTTTTCAACGTCGGGCGACCTTCTGTGCGCGAAGCTCTGGCCGCGTTAAAGCGTAAAGGACTGGTGCAGATTAACAACGGTGAACGCGCCCGCGTCTCCCGGCCTTCTGCCGACACCATCATTGGCGAACTTTCGGGGATGGCGAAGGATTTTCTCTCTCACCCCGGTGGGATCGCGCATTTTGAACAGCTGCGTCTGTTTTTCGAGTCCAGCCTGGTCCGCTATGCAGCGGAGCACGCCAGCGACGAGCAGGTTGCAAAGCTGGAGCAGGCGCTGAAGATCAACAGCCAGTCGCTGGATGATAACGCGCTGTTTATCCGTTCAGACGTTGAATTTCACCGCGTGCTGGCGGAAATTCCCGGTAATCCTATCTTCCTGGCTATCCATGTCGCCCTGCTGGACTGGCTCATCGCCGCACGCCCTACCGTCCCGGAGCACGAGCTTCACGAACATAATAACGTAAGCTATCAACAACATATCGACATCGTTGATGCGATCCGCCGCCATGATCCTGATGAGGCCGATCGCGCCCTGCAGACCCACCTCAATAGCGTTTCCGCCACCTGGCACGCCTTCGGCCAGAAAAAACAATCACGTAAGTAACAAGACCGATCGTCTGGATCCTCGTTTAGTGAAGCCGATCGCATAATAAGCGTTCCCTATGAGGTCTTCGCGCAACTCGTCTGGTATAACAGGTATAAAGGTACACAGTTAATCATAACAAATAGCATACGAGGTGAGATATGGCGGTTAATTTACGTGGAGTCATGGCAGCGCTGCTTACGCCGTTTGACGGGGAACAAAAGCTGGATAAAGAGAGTCTGCGCCGGCTGGTACGTTTCAATTTGAGTCAGGGAATCGACGGGTTGTACGTTGGCGGTTCGACCGGTGAAGCTTTTGTGCAAAGTAGTGCAGAACGTCAGCAAGTGCTGGAGATCGTAGCGGAAGAAGCGAAGGGAAAAATGACGCTGATTGCCCATGTTGGCTGCGTCAGCACGCTGGAGAGCCAGCGACTGGCTGAAGCTGCGGAGAGCTATGGCTATGATGCCGTGTCCGCCGTCACGCCGTTCTACTATCCCTTCAGCTTTGAAGAGCACTGCGCCCACTACCAGGCCATTATTGATTCAGCCAATGGCTTACCGATGGTGGTCTACAACATCCCGGCGCTGAGCGGCGTGAAGCTCTCCCTGGATCAGATCAATACGCTGGTGAGGCTGCCGGGCGTGGGGGCATTGAAGCAGACCTCAGGCGATCTTTACCAGATGGAGCAGATCCGCCGGGCGCATCCGGATCTGGTGCTTTACAACGGCTATGACGAGATTTTTGCTTCTGGCTTGCTGGCCGGCGCCGATGGCGGGATCGGTAGCACCTATAACATTATGGGCTGGCGCTATCAGGGGATCGTGAAAGCGCTGCGGGCGGGCGATATAGCGGAAGCGCAAAGGCTGCAGTGTGAATGCAACAAGGCGATCGATCTGCTGATTAAAACCGGCGTATTCCGGGGGCTGAAAACCGTGCTGCACTACATGGATGTGGTCGCTGAACCGCTATGTCGCAAACCGTTCGCTCCGGTTGCTGAGCAGTTCTTGCCGGAGCTGAAAGCGCTGGCGCAACAGCTGCAGCAGGAGAAAGCGCGGCTGGCTTGAGGTTAGCGGTTTCCCCGCCGCATTGTGCGAGCGGGGATATTCCCGGATGGAGGCGCTATGCGCCCGGTCCGGGTCACAACACGGTCTATATCGGGTGCGGTGATAGCGACATCTGGTATGGCAAACCAAGCGTGGGTCTGACCCATCGCGGGAGAGTAAAATGATCGCAACGACCGAGAACATCCCGTGGTATCGCCATCTCAACCGGGCGCAGTGGCGGGCTTTCTCCGCCGCCTGGCTGGGATATTTGCTTGATGGTTTTGATTTTGTCCTGATTGCCCTGGTGTTGACAGAAATCCAGGCTGACTTTGGTCTGACAACCGTAGAGGCGGCGAGTCTGATCTCAGCCGCCTTCATTTCTCGCTGGTTTGGCGGCCTGATGCTGGGCGCAATGGGCGATCGTTACGGACGGCGGCTGGCCATGGTCACCAGTATTATTCTCTTTTCCGTCGGCACGCTGGCCTGCGGCTTTGCCACCGGTTTTACCACCCTGTTTATCGCCCGTCTGGTGATTGGCATGGGGATGGCGGGGGAATATGGATCCAGTGCGACCTATGTCATTGAAAGCTGGCCAAAGCAGCTGCGTAACAAGGCCAGTGGTTTTCTGATCTCCGGCTTTTCCGTCGGGGCGGTGATTGCCGCGCAAATCTACAGCCTGGTGGTACCGGTCTGGGGATGGCGTGCGCTCTTTTTCATTGGCATCGTGCCGATTATTTTTGCGCTGTGGCTGCGGAAAAACATCCCGGAAGCCGAAGACTGGAAAGAGAAGCATCAGGGTAAGGCGCCGGTGCGGACCATGGTGGATATCCTCTACTGCGGTAAACACCGGGCGATCAATATTTTCCTGACCATTGTGGCGGCGACGGCGCTGTGGTTCTGTTTCGCCGGCGAGCTCAACAATGCCGGAATCGTGGTCGCACTGGGGCTGCTCTGCACCACGATCTTTATCAGCTTTATGGTGCAAAGCAGCGGTAAACGCTGGCCAACGGGCGTGACGCTGATGGTAGTCGTCCTGTTCGCCTTTCTCTATTCATGGCCTATCCAGGCGCTTTTGCCCACCTATCTTAAAACGGAGCTCGCTTACGATCATACGACCGTGGCGAAGGTGCTGTTCTTCAGCGGTTTTGGTGCGGCGGTCGGCTGTTGCGTCGGCGGTTTTCTCGGTGACTGGCTGGGAACGCGCAAAGCCTATGTCTGTAGCCTGCTGGCTTCCCAGCTGTTGATTATTCCCGTCTTTGCTATCGGCGGCACCAACGTGTGGGTGTTGGGACTGTTACTGTTCTTCCAGCAGATGCTTGGACAGGGGATCTCCGGGATCTTGCCTAAATTGATCGGCGGCTACTTCGATACCGATCAGCGTGCTGCGGGCCTGGGTTTTACCTATAACGTCGGGGCCTTAGGTGGGGCGATCGCGCCGATTCTCGGTGCGCTGATCGCGCAGCGGATGGATCTGGGCACGACGCTGGGATCGCTCTCTTTCGGCCTGACCTTTGTGGTGATCCTGCTTATCGGGCTGGATATGCCCTCGCGTGTTCAGCGCTGGATCCGCCCGGAAGCGGTGCGAACTCACGATGCGATTGATGGCAGGCCCCTGAGCGGCGCAGTGCCGTTCGGTGCCGGTAAAAGTGAATTAATGAAAACCAGGTAATCTGCGCCCGGCCCTCGGGCCGGGCATTGAGCATACTCAGGGAGTTATTATGTCTTTGCTTGAACAACTGGATAACCGCATCCACGCCAGCGGCGGGTTAATTGTCTCCTGTCAGCCGGTCCCCGGTAGCCCGCTGGATACGCCGGCAATTGTCGCGGCGATGGCGCTGGCGGCCGAACAGGCCGGGGCGGTGGCATTGCGTATCGAAGGCGTTGAGAATCTGCGTGCGACCCGCGCACGGGTGACCGTACCCATTATCGGTATTCTCAAACGTGACCTCGATGATTCGCCGGTACGCATTACCCCATTTTTAGAGGATGTTGATGCTCTGGCGCAGGCGGGGGCGGATATTATTGCTTTCGATGGTACCCGTCGGCCGCGCCCGGTGGCGGTGGAAGCCCTGCTGGCCCGTATCCATCAGCAGCACAAGCTGGCAATGGCCGACTGTTCATCCGTGGCAGATGGGGTGTTCTGTCAGCAGCTCGGTACGGAAATTATCGGCACCACCCTGTCGGGGTATACCACGGCGCACACGCCGGAAGAGCCTGATTTGGCGCTGGTACAGGCGCTACACGCAGCGGGCTGTCGGGTGATTGCCGAAGGGCGCTACAACACGCCAGCGCAGGCGGCAGAGGCCATGCGTCACGGCGCCTGGGCGGTGACCGTAGGCTCCGCCATTACGCGGCTGGAACACATTTGCGAGTGGTACAATACGGCGCTGAAAAAGGCGGTGCAATGACGACGCTGGCGATTGATATTGGCGGCACCAAGCTAGCCGCCGCACTGATAGACAGCCGATTGACCCTCCTGGAGCGACGTGAAGTCCCCACGCCAGCCAGTCAGACGCCGGCGGCATTAGCTGCCGCGCTGGCGGCGCTGGTGGCCCCTCTCTCGACGCGCGCGGATCGTTTTGCTATCGCCTCCACCGGCATCATTCGGGACGGCATTCTGACGGCCATCAATCCAGAAAATCTGGGAGGACTGGCGCATTTTCCCCTGCAGGCGTGTTTATCCGACCTCACGGCGTTGCCCGGTATTGCCCTCAATGATGCTCAGGCCGCAGCATGGGCGGAATATCATGCGCTGCCGGAGAAAGTCAGCGAGATGCTCTTTTTGACCGTTTCAACCGGCGTTGGCGGGGGGATCGTCAGCCAGGGCAGGCTGCTGACCGGTCGCGGAGGTCTGGCCGGTCATTGTGGCCATACGCTGGCGGATCCTGATGGACCACTCTGCGGCTGCGGCCGGAAAGGCTGTGTCGAGGCTATCGCTTCCGGGCGCGGCATCGCGGCGGCGGCCGGCGGTGAGCTCAGCGGGCTGGATGCAAAAGCGATATTTGCTCTGGCGAGCGAGGGACACCCGCAGGCGGAGATATTGATTCAGCGATCGGCACGTACGCTGGCCCGACTGATTGCTGACCTGAAGGCCGTTACGGACTGCGCCTGCGTTGTGATCGGCGGCAGTATCGGTCTTGCAGGCGGCTACCTGCCGCGGGTTGAGAAGTACTTGTCACAAGAACCTGCGGTCTATCATGTTCCGCTGCGGGAAGCTTATTATCTGCATGATGCGGGCCTGTTAGGGGCGGCATTATGGGCACAGGGAGGAAAGATATGATTCTGGGTCATCTACGGCAGCCTTCGCATTCCGGTCTTCCGGCGGTTCTGGTCCGGGCTATCGCCCTGGCGCAGGCCCACGATCTGCACACTATCGCCCCCGGGCGCTATGAGCTGCAGGGCGACAATGTATTGATGAACGTCATGCAGTTTCATAGCGGTGTGCCGGAAGAGAAAAAAGCCGAACTGCATAGCCAGTTTATCGATATCCAGATTTTACTGGCGGGGGAAGAGCGGATCTTTTATGGCGTGGCGGGGTCGGCCTGTGAGTGCGAAGAAGCGCATCCTGACGAGGATTATCAGCTTTGTCGTCGGATACGCGGGGAACAGGTACTGACCTTGCATCCGGATATGTTTGCGGTTTTCATGCCCGATGAACCACACAAACCCGGTTGCCAGGTCGGGCACAGCGCCGGGATTAAAAAAGTGGTCATTAAGGTCCGCGCCGCTCTGCTGGCATGATAAAAAAGCCCGCGGGCTTGCGCCAGCGGGCTCTGTCAGAGACCCGGACAGACAGTTTATCCGGGTTTATTGATTACACTTCCAGGTAGTTCAGGATCCCGTCAGCCGCTTTACGACCTTCGGCAATCGCCGTCACCACCAGATCGGAACCGCGCACGATATCGCCGCCGGCAAAGATTTTCGGGTTACTGGTCTGGAATGCGTTTTCATGGCCTTCCGGCGCAATAATACGGCCCTGAGAATCCAGCTCAACGTCGTGCTTCGCCAGCCACTCCATGCTGTGCGGGCGGAAACCAAACGCCATCACCACCGCATCTGCCGGGACCACGTGCTCGGAGCCTGCGACGATCTCCGCACGACGACGCCCCTTGGCATCCGGTTGGCCCATCTCGGTACGCGCCATTTTCACGCCGCACACTTTGCCGTTAGCATTCACTTCTACGCCCAGAGGCTGAACGTTGAACTGGAACTCGACGCCCTCTTCACGCGCGTTTTTCACTTCGCGTTTGGAGCCCGGCATGTTTTCTTCGTCGCGACGGTAGGCGCAAATAACGTGAGTCGCGCCCTGACGTACGGAAGTACGCACGCAGTCCATCGCGGTGTCGCCACCGCCGAGAACCACCACGCGTTTGCCTTCCATATTGACGTAAGGCTCGCTTGCCGTTTCGCCAAAGCCCATGGTCTGCTTGGTGTTGGCAATCAGGAACGGCAGCGCATCAAAGACACCATTCGCGTCTTCGTTTTCCAGCCCGCCACGCATGGACTGATAGGTCCCCACGCCGAGGAACACGGCGTCGTAATCTTTCAGCAGATCGTCAAGCTGAACGTCACGGCCCACTTCGATATTGAGTTTGAACTCAATCCCCATGCCGGTGAAAATTTCACGGCGGCGGGTCATCACCTCTTTTTCCAGCTTAAACGCCGGAATACCGAAGGTCAGCAGGCCACCGATTTCCGGATGGCGATCGAATACCACGGCTTTGACGCCGTTGCGGGTCAGGACGTCTGCGCAGGCCAGTCCTGCCGGACCAGCACCGACGATCGCCACCGTTTTACCGGTTGGTTTCACGCCGGAGAGATCCGGGCGCCAGCCCATCTCGAACGCTTTATCGTTGATATAGCGTTCGATGTTGCCGATAGTCACCGCGCCGAACTCGTCGTTCAGCGTACAGGAGCCTTCGCACAGACGGTCCTGCGGGCAGACGCGCCCGCAGACTTCCGGCAGGGTGTTGGTCTGATGCGACAGTTCTGCCGCTTCAAAAATACGCCCCTCATTGGCCAGCTTCAGCCAGTTCGGGATGTAGTTATGGACCGGACATTTCCATTCGCAGTACGGGTTGCCGCAGGACAGGCAGCGGTCTGCCTGGGCTTTGGCCTGGCCTTCTGAAAACGGCTCGTAAATTTCTACAAATTCAATTTTACGGATCTTCAGCGGTTTCTTTGGCGGATCAACGCGCTGTAAGTCGATAAACTGGTATACGTTCTGGCTCATCTGAATTCCTTACTGCGCCTGCACACGCAGCTCTGCTGCGCTACGACTACGGTGACCCAACAGTGCTTTAACATCGCTGGACTTTGGTTTAACCAGCGCGAATTTCGCGGCAAAAGCCGGCCAGTTGGCCAGGATCTCTTCGCCACGAGACGAACCGGTAAGCTGCACGTGTTCGGTAATCAGACCACGCAGGTGCTCTTCATGGATAGCGAGAGAGTCAACGCCCAACACTTCCACCAGTTCCGGGTTCACACGTTTACGGAAATCGCCGTCTTCATCCAGGACGTAAGCAAAGCCGCCGGTCATCCCTGCGCCAAAGTTGACGCCGGTTTTACCCAGTACGCAGACGATGCCGCCGGTCATGTATTCGCAGCCGTTATCGCCGATGCCTTCTACCACGGTAATGGCACCGGAGTTACGCACCGCAAAACGTTCGCCTGCGCGGCCTGCTGCGTACAGACGACCGCCGGTCGCGCCGTACAGACAGGTGTTACCGATGATGCTCGCTTCGTGACTGCGGAAGGCGGAGCCCACCGGAGGACGGATTGACAGCAGACCGCCTGCCATCCCTTTACCCACGTAGTCGTTCGCGTCACCGGTCAGATGCAGTTCTACGCCGCCGGCGTTCCATACGCCGAAGCTCTGGCCTGCGGTACCGCTGAAGTGCGCGGTAATCGGGTCTGCCGCCAGCCCCTGATCGCCGTGGGTCTGGGCGATATAGCCGGACAACGACGCGCCAACGGAACGATCGGTATTACGGATATCGAACCAGAAGGTTTTGCTCTGCTTGCTGTCCACGAATGGTTTTGCCTGCTGCAGCAGCTGCGCGTTCAGCACGCCGTTATCAAACGGCGGGTTGCTTTCGGTGCAGTACAGCGCTTTCCCCGGATGCGGCTCGGCGGTTTCCAGCAGTTTGCTCAGATCCAGCTTCTGCTGCTTCGCGGTAAAGCCATCCAGCACTTTCAGCAGGTCGGTACGGCCAATCAGATCCACCAGACGCTTCACGCCAAGCTCAGCCATCAGCTCGCGGGTTTCGCGGGCGATGAATTCAAAGTAGTTGGTCACTTTGAACGGCAGGCCGTGATAGTGGTTCTTACGCAGTTTGTCATCCTGAGTGGCTACGCCGGTTGCGCAGTTGTTCAGGTGGCAGATACGCAGATATTTACAGCCGAGCGCGACCATCGGGCCCGTGCCGAAGCCGAAGCTTTCTGCGCCAAGAATCGCCGCCTTGATGATGTCGAGGCCGGTTTTCAGGCCGCCATCCACCTGCAGACGGATCTTGTGACGCAGACCGTTAGCCACCAGCGCCTGTTGGGTTTCCACCAGACCCAGTTCCCACGGACAACCGGCGTATTTCACGGAGGAGAGCGGGCTGGCCCCCGTACCACCGTCGTAACCGGCGATGGTGATAAGATCGGCATAGGCTTTGGCCACGCCGGTGGCGATGGTGCCGACGCCCGGTTCGGAAACCAGCTTCACGGAGATCATCGCTTTCGGGTTGACCTGTTTCAGGTCGAAAATCAGCTGCGCCAGATCCTCGATAGAGTAAATATCGTGGTGCGGCGGCGGTGAAATCAGGGTCACGCCCGGGACCGAATAGCGCAGTTTGGCAATGTACGGCGTGACTTTGTCACCCGGCAGCTGCCCGCCTTCGCCCGGCTTCGCGCCCTGAGCAACTTTAATCTGGATAACGTCGGCGTTGACCAGGTAAGCCGGAGTGACGCCGAAGCGACCGGAAGCGACCTGTTTAATACGCGACACTTTGTTGGTGCCATAGCGCGCCGGGTCTTCGCCGCCTTCGCCGGAGTTAGAGAAGCCGCCGATGCTGTTCATCGCTTCCGCCAGCGATTCATGAGCTTCCGGGCTTAACGCACCGATAGACATGGCGGCGGTATCGAAGCGTTTGAACAGCTCTTTGGCCGATTCAACGTGGTCGATGCTGATGGCGTCATCGCCAGGATTCAGCGCCAGCAGATCGCGCAGCGTTGCGGCCGGGCGTTCATTTACCAGGTTCGCATATTGCTGATAGTCGTGGTATTCACCGCTCTGAACCGCCTGCTGCAGCGTGCGGACTACGTCCGGGTTGTAGGCGTGATATTCACCGCCGTGAACATATTTCAGCAGACCGCCCTGATCCAACGGCTTACGGACCAGCCAGGCGCGTTTAGACAGATTCAGCAGATCCTGCTGGAAGTCATCAAAGCCCGCGCCGCCGATGCGGCTGACAACGCCGAGGAAGCACAGGTCGGAAACCTCACGATGCAGGCCAACCGCTTCGAACAGCTTCGAGCAGCGGTAGGAGGCGATGGTCGAGATGCCCATCTTAGACATGATCTTGTACAGGCCTTTGTTGATGCCGTTACGGTAGTTCAGCATCACTGTACGGTAGTCTTTCTCAATGGCCTTGTTATCGACCAGCTTCGCCAGCGTTTCATAGGCCAGGTACGGATAGATAGCCGTGGCGCCGAAGCCCAGCAGCACCGCGAAGTGGTGCGGGTCACGGGCGCTGGCGGTTTCAACGATAATGTTGGCATCGCAGCGCAGGCTCTTATCCACCAGGCGGGTTTGAATCGCGCCTACCGCCATCGGCGCCGGAACCGGCAGACGATCTTTGGCGATATTACGATCGGAGAGCACCAGCAGAACGGTACCGTTACGCACCATCTGTTCGGCTTTATCACACAGCGCCTTCACCGTGTCGGCCAGCGAGATTTCCGCGGCGTTAAAGGTGATATCCAGCGTATCGGCGCGATAGTGCTCCTCTTCCATGGTGGTGAGCTGTTTGAAATCGGAGTACAGCAGGATCGGCGATTTGAAGCTCAGGCGGTGCGCCTGGCCTTCCGCTTCGCAGAAGACGTTCATTTCACGGCCGATGCTGGTGGCCAGCGACATCACGTGGGCTTCACGCAGCGGGTCGATCGGCGGGTTGGTAACCTGCGCGAACTGCTGACGGAAGTAGTCGTAAATGATACGCGGCTGGCTGGAGAGCACGGCAAACGGGGTATCATCGCCCATTGAACCGACCGCTTCCTGGCCGTTTTCGCCCAGAACGCGCAGGACGGAGTCCAGCTCTTCTGCGCTGTAGTTAAACTGTTTCTGGAAGCTGGCGAGGGTGTCATCATCCAGCTGACGGCTGCCAACCTCTTCGTCAGGCAGATCTTCGAACGGCACCAGGCGACGGACGTTTTTCTCCATCCACTCTTTGTAAGGGTGGCGGCTTTTCAGGTCATCATCGGTTTCCGCAGAGTGCAGAATACGTCCGCCGCGGGTATCGATAACCATCAGTTCGCCCGGGCCAACGCGGCCTTTTTCGACGACTTCGTCAGGCTGGTAATCCCAAATCCCGACTTCTGAAGCGCAGGTGATCAGCTTGTCTTTGGTGATGACGTAGCGCGCCGGGCGCAGGCCGTTACGATCGAGGTTACAGGCGGCATAGCGGCCGTCGGACATCACGATGCCCGCCGGGCCATCCCACGGCTCCATATGCATGGAGTTAAAATCAAAGAAGGCGCGCAGCTCCGGATCCATATCCGGGTTGTTCTGCCAGGCTGGCGGTACGAGCAGACGCATGGCGCGCACGATATCCATCCCGCCGGCCAGCAGCAGCTCAAGCATGTTATCCATGGAGCTGGAGTCGGAGCCGGTTTCGTTCACGAACGGTGCCGCATCGTGCAGGTCCGGAATTAATGGCGTCTGGAACTTGTAGGTACGCGCGCGCGCCCACTGGCGGTTGCCGGTGATAGTGTTGATTTCGCCGTTGTGCGCCAGGTAGCGGAACGGCTGTGCCAGCGGCCAGCGCGGTACGGTGTTGGTGGAGAAGCGCTGGTGGAACAGGCAGATTGCCGACTCCAGACGCAGGTCCGCGAGGTCCAGGTAGAAGCGCGGCAGGTCAGCCGGCATACACAGACCTTTGTAAATGTTCACCAGATTCGACAGGCTGCAAACGTAGAAATCTTTATCTTCCTGCAGACGCTTTTCAATGCGGCGACGGGCGATGAACAAACGGCGTTCCATATCGCGCGGGCGCCAGCCTGCCGGGGCGTTAACAAAAATTTGTTCAATACGGGGCAGCGAGGAGAGGGCGATTTCACCGAGAACCCCTTCGTTGGTCGGCACTTCGCGCCAGCCGACGATGGACAGGGTTTCACGTTGTAGTTCTTCTTCAACGATGCGGCGTGCCGTAGCCGCCAGTTCAGGATCTTTATTAAGGAACAACATCCCGACGGCGTAATTTTTGGCTAAACGCCAGCCGCGCTCTTCCGCAACGATACGGAAGAAACGGTCAGGTTTTTGCAGCAGCAAGCCACAACCGTCGCCGGTTTTACCATCGGCAAGGATCGCGCCGCGGTGCTGCATTCGGGCCAGTGCGTGTATAGCGGTACGCACTACCTTGTGGCTAGGTTCGCCTTCTATGTGGGCGATCAGGCCGAAACCACAGTTATCCCTCTCAAGGGATTTATCGTACAACATATCAGTGAACCTCCCCAGGCTCTACGGGACACCCTCCGATACCGATTGCGCACGGGCACAGAAAGAGCATGGCGACGGGGTTTGCACCTCGCATTCGCCCTCTTTAAATCCTTTTCGCATCGGTACGCAAGTTTGAGGACTTGCTGTAAGAGGGAATCTCAATTACTGCATAAATATGATGAGCAGAGTGCTCATCCAGAAAGCTTCCAGCGGATTCCCAACTTATCGGGAATCCGCACTTACGTCAAATGGCAATCTTATTTATACAAAAATGTGCTATACATGGTTTAACGTTATGATAATTAAGATAATAGTTGTGTTTTAAGCGGCGCTGAAACGTAGCGGAAAGCATAATCTAGTGTGATCTGTCTCACTATATCGATAGCGTAACATTATCGATCTGTGCTGAACTGCCTATTTATCGCAGAGTATTTATCTGCCTGTTACCTTGAAGGCGGTAAATAACACTGTTTTTTGCCCTGATGAAGATAATGGCAAACCTGAGGTTAAGTATAAGGAAAAGTCATCACAGAGTGAGTGAATGAAATTGCAGTTATCTTGAGTGTTTATGCAATGAGCTGAGCGGCCGCGCTGACGATTGATCCAGGTCATCGCCGTCGGTGGCTAAAAATGGCAGGCTTGGCCCCTTTCTTCAGGCCGGTCTATCAGATTATGCAGTTACAGAAATTAGTCAATATGTTTGGTGGGGATCTTTCGCGGCGCTATGGCGAAAAGGTTCATAAACTGACGCTGCATGGCGGGTTTAGCTGCCCGAATCGCGATGGCACCATTGGCCGCGGAGGCTGCACGTTCTGCAACGTTGCCTCTTTTGCTGACGAAGAGCAGCAGCACCACTCTATTGCTGAACAGCTGGCACATCAGGCGCAGCGGGTTAATCGCGCAAAGCGCTATCTCGCTTATTTTCAGGCTTACACCAGCACCTTTGCCGAAGTTCAGGTACTGCGCTCGATGTATCAGCAGGCGGTGAGTCAGGCCAATATCGTTGGACTGTGCGTGGGCACTCGTCCTGACTGCGTCCCGGAGGCGGTACTGGATCTGCTCAGCGGCTATCGGGAACAGGGTTACGAAGTGTGGCTGGAGCTAGGCTTACAGACGGCGCATGACAAAACGCTGCAGCGGATTAATCGTGGGCATGATTTTGCCTGTTATCAGCGTACGACCCGGCTGGCGCGTGAGCGCGGGCTGAAGGTCTGCGCGCATTTGATAGTCGGGCTCCCGGGCGAGGCGCAGAGCCATTGCCTGCAAACGCTGGAACAGGTTGTGGATACCGGCGTGGATGGTATCAAACTGCATCCGCTGCATATCGTCACCGGCAGTACGATGGCCAAAGCCTGGCAGGCGGGGCGGTTGCAGGCGATTGCGCTGGATGAGTATACGATCATTGCCGGGGAGATGATTCGCCACACGCCACCTGAGGTTATCTATCACCGCATTTCCGCCAGCGCCCGGCGGCCGACGCTGCTGGCCCCCCTGTGGTGTGAGAATCGCTGGACCGGGATGGTTGAACTCGACCGCTATCTCAACCAACATGGCGTGCAGGGCTCGGCGCTGGGACAAGCCTGGGTGCCGCGCGCAGCTTTAGAGTAAGGGCGCCCGCATTTTTTGCACAACTTACAGCGTATTGCTCAGAATTGGGTATTATTGTGCGGAGTTGTCGCGAAGGAATCCCTTATGAAGCAAATCCGTATGCTGGCGCAGTACTATGTCGACCTGATGATGAAGCTGGGTCTGGTGCGTTTTTCCATGCTGTTGGCCCTTGCCCTGGTGGTGCTGGCGATTGTGGTACAGATGGCCGTCACCATGGTTCTGCATGGCCAGGTTGAGAGCATCGACGTTATCCGCTCTATCTTCTTTGGTCTGCTGATAACCCCCTGGGCAGTCTACTTTTTGTCGGTGGTGGTGGAGCAACTGGAAGAGTCGCGGCAGCGTCTCTCCCGGCTGGTGGAAAAACTGGAGGAGATGCGCGAGCGCGACCTGCAGCTTAACGTGCAGCTCAAAGATAATATCGCGCAGCTCAATCAGGAGATTGGCGAGCGTGAAAAGGCGGAAGCCGAACGCGAGACGACGCTGGAACAGCTGAAGATTGAGATGAAAGAGCGTGAAGAGACGCAAATTCAGCTGGAACAGCAATCCTCCTTCCTCCGTTCTTTCCTTGATGCCTCGCCGGACCTGGTATTCTATCGCAATGAAGACAAAGAGTTTTCTGGCTGTAACCGGGCGATGGAACTACTGACCGGGAAAAGTGAAAAGCAGCTTATCCACCTGAAACCTCAGGATGTCTATAACGAAGAGGCGGCGGTTAAAGTGCTGGAGACTGACGAAAAAGTCTTCCGCCATAATGTGTCGCTGACCTACGAGCAGTGGCTGGATTATCCGGACGGGCGTAAAGCCTGCTTTGAAATCCGCAAGGTTCCTTACTATGACCGCGTCGGCAAGCGCCGTGGACTGATGGGCTTTGGCCGCGATATTACCGAACGTAAGCGCTACCAGGATGCGCTGGAGCGCGCCAGCCGCGATAAGACCACCTTTATCTCAACGATCAGCCACGAACTGCGCACGCCGCTTAACGGCATCGTCGGGCTGAGTCGTATCCTGCTGGATACCGAGCTGACCGGTGAGCAGGAAAAATACCTCAAAACTATCCATGTTTCTGCCGTCACGTTGGGGAATATTTTCAACGATATTATCGACATGGATAAAATGGAACGGCGCAAAGTCCAGTTGGATAATCAGCAGGTCGATTTCACCGGTTTCCTGGCCGATCTGGAAAACCTCTCCGGCCTGCAGGCGCAACAGAAAGGGCTGCGCTTTGTCCTGGATCCGACTCTGCCGCTGCCGCATAAAGTGGTGACCGACGGGACGCGTCTGCGGCAGATTCTGTGGAACCTCATCAGTAACGCCGTGAAATTCACCCCGCAAGGTGGCAACGTCACCGTTCGCGTTCGTTATGATGAAGGCGATATCCTGCATTTTGAAGTGGAAGATTCCGGCATCGGCATTCCCGAAGCCGAGCAGGATAAGATCTTCGCGATGTATTATCAGGTGAAAGACAGCCACGGTGGCAAGCCTGCGACAGGCACCGGGATCGGTCTTGCCGTATCGCGTCGTCTGGCTCGCAATATGGGCGGCGACATTAACGTCTCCAGCCAGCCGGGCCAGGGGGCCACGTTTACGCTGACCGTGCATGCGCCGGCGGTGGCGGAAGAAGTGGAAGATATGCTGACTGAAGATGAGATGCCCCTGCCGGCGCTGAACGTGCTGCTGGTCGAGGATATCGAGCTCAACGTGATTGTGGCGCGCTCGGTGCTGGAGAAGCTGGGCAACAGCGTCGATGTAGCGATGACCGGTAAGGCCGCGCTGGAGATGTTTGAACCGGGCGAGTACGACCTGGTGCTGCTGGATATCCAGCTGCCGGATATGACGGGCCTGGATATTTCTCGTCATCTTAAGCAGCACTTTGCCGCCGACGAGCTACCGCCTCTGGTTGCCCTGACCGCCAACGTCCTGAAAAATAAAAAAGAGTATCTCGATGCCGGCATGGACGACGTCCTGAGTAAACCGCTATCGGTGCCGGCGCTTACGGCTATGATTAAAAAATTCTGGGATTCGCCGGAAGAGGATGAGTGCGAAATGCCGACCGTGGATGTGAGTAAATCGGCATCCGTGCTGGATATCCCAATGCTTGAGCAGTATATCGAGCTGGTGGGGCCAAAGCTTATCAACGATGGCCTTGCGGTTTTTGAGAAGATGATGCCGGGCTATATGGCGGTACTGGAGTCTAATCTGACCGCTCGCGACCAGAAAGGGATCGTCGATGAAGGGCATAAAATTAAAGGCGCGGCGGGGTCTATTGGCCTGCGGCATATTCAACAGCTTGGACAGCAAATTCAGACTCCGGACCTGCCGGCGTGGTCGGATAACGTTGGTGAATGGGTGGAAGAGATGAAATCCGAGTGGCAGAACGATGTGGCCGTGCTGAAGGCATGGGTTGCGGCGGCACATAAAAAATGACCCCGGATAAACCGGGGTGCGCGAATACTGCGCCAACACCAGGGAACTGGTCGTTGCGCCAGAATTTTTAGAGATATTTTTACGTAGCGCAACCTGAGGATTTGGTTTGCTCGCTCATTAAGATAGCAAACCTTAAATAATTTGTTACGTGAATCAGTAAAATATGTGAAGCAATGCGTGTAAATCAAAATTTTTGACTGGTTTCAGCAAGTTGCACTAAGGAGCTGGCAGTATGAAAAAGATTGGCGTGGTATTGAGCGGCTGTGGCGTCTATGACGGAACGGAGATCCATGAAGCGGTCATTACCCTGTTGGCGATCGCCCGTAGCGGCGCACAGGCCCTCTGTTTCGCCCCGGATAAAGCGCAAACGGACGTGATCAACCACCTGACCGGTGAGCCGATGGCCGAAAGCCGCAACGTTCTGGTTGAGGCCGCGCGTATTGCCCGTGGCGATATCCAGCCTCTGGCGGCGGCCCGGGCGGAAGATCTGGATGCGCTGATTGTCCCTGGCGGATTTGGCGCGGCGAAGAACCTCAGCAATTTTGCCTCGCAAGGGGCCGAATGCCTGATCGATAGCGACCTGAAGGCGTTGACGCTGGCGATGCATGAAGCGGGCAAGCCCCTGGGCTTTATGTGTATCGCCCCGGCGCTGCTGCCAAAAATTTTCCCGATCCCGCTGCGGATAACCATCGGCACCGATCTTGATACCGCTGAGGTGGTGGAAGAGATGGGGGCAGAACACGTTCCTTGCCCGGTCGATGATATCGTCGTCGATGAAGAGCATAAGGTGGTGACGACCCCGGCCTGGATGCTGGCGCAGAACATTGCGGAAGCGGCAAGCGGGATTGAGAAGCTGGTGGCTCGCGTGCTGGTTCTGACTGAATGAGCGTGCGTTCGGCCCCGTTGCGAATGATTAAACGCTTTTTATTGCGCATTCTGCTGATTGCGACAGCCTTTTGGGGAGGCGGCATCGCGCTGTTTAGCATACTGCCGGTGCCGTTTTCAGCCGTTATGCTCGAGCGACAAATCGGCGCATGGCTGAGCGGTGATTTTCATTATGTCGCCCATTCCGACTGGGTCGGGATGGACGAGATCTCGCCGTGGATGGGGCTGGCGGCAATCGCTGCGGAGGATCAAAAATTCCCCGAACACTGGGGTTTTGATGTATCAGCGATAGAGAAAGCGCTGGCGCACAATGAACGTCAGGAAAACCGCGTGCGCGGCGCCTCCACGCTCTCGCAGCAAACGGCGAAGAACCTGTTCTTGTGGGATGGCCGCAGCTGGTTGCGCAAAGGGCTGGAGGCAGGGTTAACGGTAGGGATTGAGACGGTATGGAGTAAAAAACGGATTCTGACCGTCTACCTGAATATCGCGGAATTTGGGGAAGGGACGTTCGGCGTCGAAGCGGCATCCCGACGCTACTTTCACAAGCCTGCGAGCAAGTTAACCGCTTCTGAAGCGGCGCTCCTGGCCGCAGTATTGCCCAACCCGATTCGCTTTCGCGCCGATGCGCCGTCCGGCTATGTCCGCAGTCGGCAGGCGTGGATCCTGCGTCAGATGCGTCAGTTAGGCGGAGACGGATTTATGCAGGCGAACAAGCTGAAGTGAGGTCACGGCAGAAACAATAGCCCCGGTCAGCGTTGTACAGCCGGGGAAGAGGCGGGAATGCTTAGTCTTCGTCAAAACCGGCGTTGAACAGCGCGATAACCGCTGCCAGCGCCTCGACTTCCTGCGGACCGTTGGCTTCAATCTCGATTTGCCGACCTTTGGCTGAGTCGAGCATCAGCAGGGCAATGACGCTATTGGCTTCCGCTTCCGTCCCCTCGTCGTTGCGCAGCAGGACTTCCGCATCATAATTCTGCATCAGCTCAAACAACTTCATCGCCGGGCGGGCATGCATCCCCAGCTTATTGGTGATTTCAACGATCTGCTTTACGGTCATGATTTGCGTTTTTCCAGCGTCCGATGGCGAGACTGCACGTTCTTACCGCGTGAGCGGAAGTAATCAGCCAGCTGTTCGGCAATGTAGACCGAACGGTGTTTACCGCCGGTACAACCAATCGCCACCGTCAGATAGCTGCGATTATTGGTTTCCAGCATCGGTAACCATAGCTCAAGATAGCTGCGGGTCTGGTAAATAAAATTGTGAACTTCCGTGTGCCGGTCAAGGAAGGCGGCCACCGGTTTATCCAGACCGGTCATTGGACGCAGTTTCGGATCCCAGTGCGGGTTTGGCAGGAAGCGTACGTCAAAGACGTAATCGGCATCAATCGGGATACCGTGCTTAAAGCCAAAGGATTCAAAGACCATGGTCAGCTCACGTTCGCGCTTGCCGAGCAGACGGGTACGGAGCATTTCCGCCAGCTCATGTACCGACATCTCTGAAGTATCGACGATCAGGTCGGCGCGGGAACGCAGCGGCTCCAGCAGGGCGCTCTCTTCGTCAATCGCGCTTTCCAGCGACAGATTTTTGCTTGATAGCGGATGCAGACGACGGGTGTCGCTGTAGCGGCGGATCAGCGTATTGCGGTCAGCATCAAGGAACAGCAGCTGAGGGGAAAATGCCTCAGGCAGATTTTTCATCGCCTGTTCAAAGATCTCTGGCGATTCCGGCATGTTACGCACGTCAATGCTGACGGCGGCAGAGATGTTTCTGTCGGCCAGCGATCTCGCCAGCTCAGGCAACAGCACTACCGGCAGGTTATCTACGCAGTAGAAGCCCATATCTTCCAGCGCCCGCAGAGCGACGGATTTCCCCGAGCCTGAGCGGCCGCTGACGATCATCAGTACCATGTACCGTTTCTCCTCAGTACGATAAAGGGTAGGGGGCGACGGCCGTTATACGTCATCGTTGCTTCCTGCTTCGGTGATGATCTCATACAGCTCTTCATCGCTTTGCGCCGCGCGCAGGCGGCGGCAAATCGTTTTATCCGCCAGTCGTTTTGCGACCAGCGACAGCGTATGCAGATGGGTTTTGGTCTGGTCAGCCGGGACCAGAAGCGCAAACAGCAGATCGACCGGCTGGTTGTCGATGGCATCAAAGGCGATCGGAGTCTCCAGCTGGACAAACACGCCGACGGCGCGCAGCGTATCCTCTTCGAGTTTGCCGTGCGGAATGGCAATCCCGTTGCCAATCCCGGTACTGCCCATTTTCTCGCGGGTAAGGATCGCCTCAAACACCACCTGCGGTGGCAAACCTAACTGTTTTGCTGCCAGTTCACTGATGATTTCCAGCGCGCGCTTTTTGCTCTGGCAGTGAACCTGGCTACGGGTACATTCCTGGTTAAGGACGTTGCTCAGTTGTAGAGCCGAATCGTTGTTCATCATAATTTCACCTGAGCGCGCCCCTCGCCTGCCGCCGATGAAAGCCGGCAGCAGGCAAGGGCGGCGCCCGGACAATTAGTGTTGTTTTAGTTTATCTTTATGTTTTGTTAACTGTCTTGCCAGCTTATCGATGAGTCCATCGATAGCGGCATACATATCCTGCCCTTCCGCACTGGCATGGATTTCGCCACCGTTGACATGCAGATTGGCATCCGCAATTTGCGTCACCTTCTCTACTTTTAACACAATATAGACCTGATTGATCCTGTCGAAAAACTGCTCCAGCTTGCTGAACTTCGCATTAACGAATTCACGCAGTGCAGGGGTGATCTCGACGTTGTGTCCTGTAATGTTGAGCTGCATAGTGTCTTCCTTATCGGTTGTATCAAACCAGTTGTTTACGCTGGTTAGATGGCGGAATGGATAAAGACTCTCGGTACTTAGCGACGGTACGACGTGCCACCATGATACCCTGTTCGGACAGGATGGTGGTCAGCTTACTGTCACTCAACGGCTTCGCGGGATTCTCCGCGGCGATTAACTTCTTCACCAGCGCACGAATGGCCGTCGACGATGCCTCGCCGCCGCCTTCCGTATTCACGTGGCTGGAAAAGAAATATTTCAGCTCAAAAATACCGCGCGGACTGTGCAGATATTTTTGGGTGGTAACGCGTGAAATGGTGGATTCATGCATTTCGACGGCCTGAGCAATATCCGCCAGCACCATCGGTTTCATGAACTCTTCACCCTGATCGAAGAAGGCCTGCTGCTGTTCGACGATGCAGCGGCTGACGCGCAGCAGCGTATCATTGCGGCTTTCCAGACTCTTGATCAGCCAGCGAGCTTCCTGCAGGTTGCTGCGGATAAACTGGCTGTCTGCATCATTGCGCGCGCTGTTGCCCATGGCCGCGTAATGCTGATTAATCTTCAGGCGTGGGATGCTGTCGGAGTTAAGCTCCACTACCCAGCGACCGCTGACCTTACGTACCAGTACGTCGGGAATGACGTATTCCGGTTCGCTGGTCTGGATCGACTGACCGGGGCGCGGATCGAGGGACTGGATGAGATTAACGGCTTCTTTCAGCACCTCTTCTTTCAGTCGGGTGACGCGCATCAGGGAGCGGAAATCATGGTTGGCGAGCAGATCGAGATGATCGCTGATGATCAGTCGCGCTTCATCCAGCCACGGCGTCTCTTTGGCATATTGGGAAAGCTGAACCAGCAGACAGTCGCGCAGATCTTTTGCCGCGACGCCGACCGGGTCAAAGCGCTGAATACGCTTTAGCACCGCTTCAACTTCTTCGAGACCAATTTCGTCATCGTCGATACTCTCGACAATATCTTCCAGCCGAATGGTGAGATAGCCGGTGTCATCAACGGCATCGACAATCGACGTGGCGATGGCGCGGTCGGTGTCGGTAAACGGCGTCAGTTCAACCTGCCACATCAGGTAATCCTGCAGGCTTTGGGTCGTTTCGCCTTGATAGACAGGCAGTTCGTCGTCCTGGTAGTCAACGCCGTTTCCGGACGGGGTGCCAGCGGTGTAGATTTCATCCCAGCTGGCGTCGAGCGGCAGCTCTTCCGGCATATCTTTTTGTTCAAGAGCGTCGACGGTGTCCAGCGATTCGCGGTCCTCGACCTCTTTGGTTTCTACCTCTTCGTGAAGATCGGTTTGCTCAAGCAGCGGATTACTCTCCAGCGCCTGCTGGAGTTCTTGCTGGAGTTCTAACGTGGACAGCTGCAGCAAGCGAATAGCCTGTTGCAGTTGTGGCGTCATGGCAAGCTGTTGGCTTAGCCTTAATTGCAAACCTTGCTTCATATTCAGGGCTAATATCTCCGGCTAAAACGTCTGTAACCTCTACCCTATCAGAGTCTGAAGTCTTCCCCAAGATACACGCGCTTAACCTGCTCGTCTTCAAGGATTTGCTGCGGGGTGCCGTGGGCGATCAGATGACCCTGGCTGACGATATAGGCGCGTTCGCAGACGGCCAGCGTCTCCCTGACGTTATGGTCGGTGATCAGCACGCCAAGACCACTGTCGCGCAGATGCTCGATGATGCGTTTGATATCAATAACGGAAATGGGGTCAACCCCGGCAAAAGGCTCATCCAGCAGAATGAATTTCGGATTAGCGGCCAGCGCGCGGGCGATTTCAACGCGGCGGCGTTCACCGCCGGACAGCGCCTGACCGAGGCTGTCGCGCAGATGCTCGATGTGAAATTCTTCCATCAGCTCTTTCGCGCGGTCTTCACGCTGCTCGCTGCTGAGATCGTCACGAATCTGCAACACCGCCATTAAATTATCGTACACGCTCAGGCGGCGGAAAATGGAGGCTTCCTGCGGCAGATAGCCGATACCCCGACGCGCGCGGGCATGCAGCGGCAGCAGGCTGATATCTTCATCGTCGATGATAATGTTGCCAGCGTCGCGCGGTACAATGCCGACCACCATGTAGAAGGTCGTGGTTTTACCGGCGCCGTTCGGCCCGAGGAGGCCAACGATCTCGCCAGAGTTGACGGTCAGACTGACATCTTCCACCACGCGGCGGCCTTTATACGCCTTGGCGAGATTCTTTGCGGTTAATGTTGCCATAACGAATTAGTTACCCTTCTTTTGCTGGTTGGTGCTTTTGTCTTGCAGCTGCGAAGGAACCAGAACCGTCGTCACGCGTCCGCCTTTATTGCTGAACGCCTGCATTTTCTGCTCTTTCACCAGATAGGTGATTTTGTCGCCCTGGATGTTGCTGTCGAGCTGATCCAGGTGCGCGTTGCCGGTCAGCACCACAAAATCATTCTGCAATTCATAGTGCATTTTCTGCGCGCGGCCTTTCACCGGCTTGCCGTTGTCCTGCATCTGGTAGAAGGTTGCCGGATTACCGTAACCGTCGATCACTTCTTTACCTTTTTCACCGCCAGGACGGGTCACCACCACCTTATCGGCGTTGATTTTAATGGTCCCCTGGGTGACGACGACATTACCGGTGAAGGTAACGACATTACCCTGCATATCCAGTGACTGCTGATCGGATTCGATGTGAATCGGTTGATCGGTATCGCCGGTTTTTGCCAGTGCCGGCAGGCTGGCGGCCAGTAAGGCGCTGGCGAGCGCAATCTTAAGGCTGAGTTTGTTTGTTCTGAATTTCATAAGAGGTTCTAACCTTTTCAATCAGCTCGGCAGTTTTGCTGCGTAAATTTCCGCGCATTTTCAGGCCGCTGGAATTAAATGTCGTCCCGTACAACGTCACCATGTCATCAGAGGTAACATCTTGCGTCACCAGGTTTATCTGGGCGTTATCCGTCGTAATTTTGCGCAATTGAGAGTCCGCGCTCAGCGCGTCCACCTCGACGTTTCCGTAAAGATACAGCATGCGATCTTTAGTCAGTTTGGCTTTATCCGCTTTGATAGACCAGGTGGGTACCTTGTTGGTATCAAACGTGGTCATCACCGGTTTGGTGAACCACGATACTTCCTGGGCGGAAAAATACTCCACATGCTCAGCGATTAAGCGGTAGTTAAGCGCCCCTTCCGGGCTGTAAACAACGGTGTCGGTATGTTCACTGGTATAGGTCGGGTCATCAGGACCGATCTCTTGCTGAATGGTATCGTCCGTACCCGCCAGATTCAGGCCGATCAGAATAAGCGCGACCAGCGATAGTAAAATGATAACCCAACGTCTGGTTTTACTCATATTGATTGCCCTTTGGCCTCATCCAGCTTGCCCTGCGCCAATAGTAACAAATCGCAGACTTCGCGTACCGCCCCGCGTCCACCGTCGATGCGGGTAACATAATCCGCTCGCGGTATCAGTAGCGGGTGCGCATCCGCCACTGCCACGCTTAAGCCGACCTCGGCCATCACCGGCCAGTCGATAAGATCATCGCCGATGTAGGCCACTTCGTCCGGACGAACGGCCAGCTTGCTCAATAATTCGCGAAATGCCAGCAGTTTATCGGACTGCCCCTGATACAGGTGCGTAATGCCCAGCGTCTGACAACGATCTTCTACCAGTTTAGCTTTTCGTCCGGTAATAATCGCGACTTCAATGCCTGAGGTCAGCGCGCAGCGAATCCCGTAACCGTCGCGAACATTAAACGCCTTCAGCTCTTCACCGCTGTTGCCCATGTAGATAAGACCGTCGGACAGCACGCCGTCTACGTCGAGAATCAATAAACGGATCTTCGCCGCCCGATCGATAAACTCAGGGCTTACTGGCCCGTAGCAGGTTTCCTGCAGAGCATCAGCATTATTCATTATTTTATCCTTACTTACACTACGCCTGCGCGCAGGAGATCGTGCATATGTACCACACCCAACAGGCGGTCGCCATCGGCAACTAACACACAGGTGATATGGCGAGATTGCATCAGGTTCAGCGCATCGACGGCAAGAATACCGGGGCGAATGCGAATGCCGCCCGGCGTCATGACGTCAGCGATACGGGCATTACGCATATCGACACCGGTATCAAATACCCGGCGCAGGTCGCCATCGGTGAAAATACCGATGATGTTCATGTCATCATCACAGATAGCCGTCATGCCTAAATTTTTACGCGTGATTTCCAGCAGCGCATCACGCAAGGTGGCCTGCACATTGACGTGCGGGATTTCATCACCGGTATGCATAATATCATTGACCCGCAGCAACAGCTTACGGCCCAGTGTGCCGCCAGGGTGCGACAGCGCAAAATCTTCAGCGGTAAAGCCGCGCGCTTCCAGCAGAGCAACCGCCAGCGCATCGCCCATCACCAGCGCGGCGGTGGTGCTGGAGGTGGGCGCCAGCCCTAACGGGCAGGCTTCTTTCAGTACCTTCACGCAAAGGTGGATGTCCGCCGCGCGCGCCATGCTGCTTTCCGGGCGGCTGGTGATGCAGATAAGGGGAACCTGCTGGCGTTTGAGCACCGGAATCAGCGCCAGGATCTCGTTCGACTCGCCGGAGTTCGAGAGCGCGATAACCACATCCTTCGGCGTCACCATGCCTAAATCGCCGTGGGCCGCTTCGCCAGGGTGAACGAAAAATGACGGCGTACCGGTGCTGGCAAACGTCGCCGCCATTTTACGCCCGATATGGCCGGATTTGCCCATCCCCATCACCACGACTTTACCCGCGCAGCGGAAGATCTTCTCGCAGGCATGGGTGAAATCTTCATTAATGTACTGATCGAGTTGAGCCAGACCTTCACGTTCAATTTCCAGGACCTCGCGTCCTACCCGTTGAAAGTCAAAATCCGTTGGCAAATCTATTTGCGACATAGTGTTATCCCGATTCATTCAACGAAGAGCGGTGCTGCCCAGTACAGCATCGCCAACCAAACCACAAAACCGCCGACCAGCAGCGCACCGACCAGGCGACCGGGTTGCCATTTGCGACGCCAGCATAGCAGGGCGAATATCACGCTGACGAACAGCATCACGGTGTAGTCGCGCGTAAAGGCCTCAGGTGCGAACGCTCCCGGGGCGATCAGTGCGGGTAATCCGAGAACCAGGGCGATATTCAGGATATTGGCGCCTATAATATTCCCGATAGCGATATCGTCTTCCCCTTTTCGTGCCCCGGCAATCGTCGTTGCCAGTTCCGGCAGGCTGGTGCCGATCGCCACCACCGTTAAGCCGACGGTGAGCTCGCTGATAGCGAAGTAGTTTGCCAGCACGGTAGCATTATCCACGACCATTCGGGTTGCCATAGGCATCACAATCATGGCTACGCCCAGCCAGAGCAGGGCCACGGGAAGCGAACCTTCTCGTGGAAGCTCTGCCATCTGTTCCCGGGTCAGGCTATCGCTGCCCTGACGTTCCGCCAGCCGGGCGATTTTAATCGTAAACAGCAGCCACAGCAGGGCGAGCGCCAGTAAGAAAAGACCGTCCATTCGGGACAGCTGCCCATCGTACAGCACAAAGCTTGCCAGCAAACTGACCAGCAACATTAGCGGTAACTCGCGGCGCAGGATATCAGAATGCACGGTAAATGGACGCAACAAGGCAGCGAGGCCGAGTATTAATAATATATTGGTAATATTGGAACCGAGCGCCGTGCCGATCGCCAGATCGGTCTGTCCGTGCAGAGACGCGGCGGCGGAAACGATGATCTCCGGCAGGCTGGTGCCGATACTGACCACCGTCATCCCGATAATGAGCGGGGGGATCCCTATCATGCGGCAAAGTATTGAAGCGGCGTAGACCAGACGATCGGCGCTGTAAACTACCAGCAGTAAACCAATTATTAACAGAGCCGTCGCTAAGAGCATCTAAAGTCCTTTCTTCAGGTATAATCGTCGATTCGCTGTACCGGTCCATCTGCAGCGTAACGAATTCTTAATTTTGACTTTATGTTTGTCAAAAGTAAAACAAATGCCAGCTTTCGCTAACCCAGGCAGGTAAGATTCTGTAAAAATGTTGGGTTTGTGGCGAAGGTACGCGCCATGCTTAGCCCGAGGGATGTTTAGTAAGGATGATTTTATGAGCCAAACTCTGGCGAATTTGGTCGAAGTACGCGGTATCCGCTTCTCTCGCGGCGATCGCGTCATCTTTGACGATATCTCGCTGTCAGTACCGCGCGGTAAGATCACGGCGATTATGGGACCATCGGGGATCGGTAAAACGACGCTGCTGCGCCTGATCGGCGGGCAGATCCCGCCGGATAAAGGTGAGATTCTATTCGATGGTGAAAACGTGCCGCAGATGTCACGCTCGCGCCTGTATACCGTGCGTAAGCGGATGAGCATGCTGTTCCAGTCCGGAGCTCTGTTCACCGATATGAACGTGTTCAATAACGTAGCCTATCCGCTACGTGAACATACGCGTTTGCCGGAGGCGCTACTGCATACGACCGTCATGATGAAGCTTGAAGCGGTCGGGCTGCGCGGAGCGGCGAAATTGATGCCCTCTGAACTCTCAGGCGGGATGGCGCGTCGCGCCGCCCTGGCCAGAGCCATCGCGCTGGAGCCGGACCTGATTATGTTCGACGAACCGTTTGTCGGACAGGATCCCATTACCATGGGGGTGCTGGTCAAGCTGATTTCAGAACTCAACAGCACGCTGGGCGTGACCTGTATCGTGGTGTCACACGACGTGCCAGAAGTGCTGAGCATTGCTGATTACGCGTATATCGTGGCGGACAAAAAAATCGTGGCTCACGGCAGCGCGCAGTCGCTGCGTGAAAACGGCGACCCTCGGGTTCGCCAGTTCATTGATGGTATTGCCGATGGTCCGGTACCGTTCCGCTATCCGGCCGGTGACTATCAGCATGATTTATTAGGCAAGGGAGCGAGCAACTGATGCTGCTAAACGTGCTGGCATCACTCGGACACCGGGGAATTAAAACGACCGCGGCTTTCGGGCGTGCCGGATTAATGCTTTTCAATGCGGTGGTGGGCAAGCCGGAATTTCGTAAGCATGCGCCGCTGCTGGTTCGCCAGCTCTACAACGTTGGCGTGCTATCGATGCTGATTATCATCGTGTCGGGGCTGTTTATCGGCATGGTTCTGGGGCTGCAGGGCTATCTGGTGCTCACCACCTATAGTGCGGAAACCAGTTTAGGCATGCTGGTGGCGCTATCCCTGCTGCGCGAACTGGGTCCGGTGGTCGCTGCGCTGCTGTTTGCCGGGCGTGCGGGTTCAGCGCTGACCGCGGAAATTGGCCTGATGCGCGCGACCGAACAGCTCTCCAGCATGGAAATGATGGCGGTCGATCCGCTGCGTCGCGTGATTTCACCTCGCTTCTGGGCCGGGGTTATCTCGCTACCGCTGTTGACCATTATTTTTGTCGCCGTGGGTATCTGGGGCGGTTCGCTGGTGGGCGTAAGCTGGAAGGGTATCGACAGTGGCTTCTTCTGGACCGCGATGCAAAATGCCGTTGACTGGCGAATGGACCTGGTTAACTGCCTGATTAAGAGTCTGGTGTTTGCCATTACGGTGACATGGGTTGCGTTATTTAATGGTTATGACGCTATCCCCACTTCCGCCGGGATTAGCCGGGCAACGACGCGTACCGTGGTGCATTCGTCGCTGGCGGTTCTGGGGCTGGATTTTGTGCTGACTGCGCTGATGTTTGGGAATTGAGTTCATGCAAACGAAAAAAAGTGAAATCTGGGTAGGTGTGTTCTTACTGGTTGCGTTGCTGGCTGCGCTGTTTGTCTGTCTCAAAGCCGCCAACGTGACCTCTTTACGTACCGAGCCGACGTATCGTATCTATGCCACCTTTGACAATATTGGTGGGCTGAAGGCGCGTTCTCCGGTCCGCATTGGCGGCGTGGTCGTGGGCCGGGTGGCGGATATTACGCTTGACCCGAAAACCTACCTGCCGCGGGTCGCGCTCGATATTGATGAGAGCTACAACCATATTCCTGATTCCAGCTCGCTGGCTATTCGTACCTCAGGTCTGCTGGGAGAACAGTATCTGGCGCTGAATATCGGTTTCGACGATCCGGAACTGGGGACGTCTATCCTTAAAGATGGCAGCACTATTCAGGACACCAAGTCTGCCATGGTTCTGGAAGACCTGATTGGTCAGTTCCTTTATAGCAGTAAGGGCAGTGACAATAAGAATTCTGGCGATGATTCGGCAGCGACAGATAGTCATACTAGCGCGACGCCACCGGCCGCCACGACGCATTAATTTCAGGAGAGACACCCTATGTTTAAACGTTTAATGATGATCGCCATGCTGGTGATTGCTCCCTTGACGGCTGCTACGGCGGCGGATCAGTCCAATCCCTATAAGCTGATGAACGAAGCGGCGCAGAAGACCTTCGATCGTCTGAAAAATGAACAGTCGAAGATTCAGGCTAACCCGAACTATCTGCGTGATATCGTTGACCAGGAGCTGATGCCGTATGTCCAGGTGAAGTATGCCGGCGCGCTGGTGCTGGGCCGGTATTACAAAGATGCGACCCCGGCGCAGCGCGAAGCCTACTTTGTCGCCTTCCGTGAATACCTGAAGCAGGCCTACGGCCAGGCGCTGGCTATGTACCATGGTCAAACCTATCAAATTGCTCCGGAACAACCGCTGGGCGATGCAACTATCATCCCTATTCGCGTGACGATCATCGATCCCAATGGCCGCCCTCCGGTGCGCCTGGATT
This sequence comes from Klebsiella planticola ATCC 33531, assembly GCF_000735435.1. Taxonomy (GTDB): domain Bacteria; phylum Pseudomonadota; class Gammaproteobacteria; order Enterobacterales; family Enterobacteriaceae; genus Klebsiella; species Klebsiella planticola. Next base: position 66,487 of record NZ_JMPP01000017.1, read on the forward strand.
TCCAGTGGCGTAAAAACACCCAGACCGGTAACTGGCAGGCTTACGATATGATTGCCGAAGGGGTGAGCATGATCACCACCAAACAAAACGAGTGGAGCGACCTGCTGCGCACCAAAGGCGTTGATGGCCTGACCGCGCAACTGAAAGCGATCTCCGCGCAGCCGATCACTCTGGAACAGAAAAAATAATGACCGGGCAGCTGAGCTGGACTCGCGACGGCGAGCGACTGGCGCTGCACGGGGAGCTGGACCAGGATCTGCTGGTCCCGCTCTGGGAAGCCCGTGCACAAGCGACCGATGGCGTATCGACTATCGACCTGAGCGCGCTGACCCGGGTGGATACCGCCGGCCTGGCGCTGCTGATGCACTTTGTGGCGTTAATTCGCCACCAGGGCCGGGAAGCGAAACTGATTGGCAAGAGCGACAACCTGCAAACTTTAGTCAGTCTTTACAACCTTCCCGCCGATATGATCCCATAGTTTTTCAGTGCGTTACTGCTGAGGTTATCCTGAAAGCCCCATCAATATCTTCGATGGGGCTTTTTGCTTATTTAAGACCGCGCCACTTTCCTCTAAGATGTTGGGCTATTTTCACTACCAGATAAAATTTGAACCCATGGAAAATCATGAAATTCAGACCGTGCTGATGAACGCACTCTCCCTTCAGGAAGTCCACGTCTCTGGCGATGGCAGTCACTTTCAGGTTATTGCTGTGGGTGAGATGTTTGACGGCATGAGCCGGGTAAAAAAACAGCAGGCAGTCTACGCTCCGCTGATGGAATACATTGCCGACAACCGCATTCATGCTCTGTCGATCAAAGCATTTACCCCGCAAGAATGGGCCCGGGACCGCAAACTCAACGGCTTTTAAGCTGCAGGGATGTTCCCCGCAGCGTATGTGAATTCTTAACAGAGAACAGAATCAATGGATAAATTCCGTGTTCAGGGGCCGACACGCCTCCAGGGGGAAGTCACCATCTCCGGTGCAAAAAATGCCGCCCTGCCGATCCTCTTTGCTGCACTGCTGGCAGATGAGCCGATTGAGATCCAGAACGTACCAAAACTGAAAGACATCGATACCACGATGAAACTGCTGAGCCAGCTCGGCGCCAAAGTGAAACGCAATGGGTCAGTCTGGATCGATGCGGGTCCGGTCGACGTCTTCTGCGCGCCGTACGATCTGGTCAAAACAATGCGTGCTTCTATCTGGGCGCTGGGCCCGCTGGTGGCGCGCTTTGGTCAGGGACAGGTTTCACTGCCGGGCGGTTGTGCTATCGGTGCGCGTCCGGTCGATTTGCATATTATCGGCCTTGAGCAGCTGGGCGCAGAGATCAAACTGGAAGAAGGTTATGTGAAGGCGTCGGTTAACGGACGTCTTAAAGGCGCGCATATTGTGATGGATAAGGTCAGCGTCGGCGCGACCGTGACCATTATGAGTGCCGCGACGCTGGCGGAAGGCACCACCGTTATTGAAAACGCCGCTCGCGAGCCGGAAATCGTCGATACGGCGAACTTCCTCAACACGCTGGGCGCGAAAATTAAAGGTCAGGGGACTGACCGCATCACCATCGAAGGCGTAGAGCGTCTGGGTGGCGGCGTATACCGCGTTCTGCCTGACCGTATCGAAACCGGTACTTTCCTGGTCGCTGCGGCAATCTCCGGCGGTAAAATTGTTTGCCGCAACGCACAGCCTGATACCCTGGATGCCGTACTGGCCAAGCTGCGCGATGCGGGCGCTGATATCGAAACCGGCGAAGACTGGATCAGCCTGGATATGCACGGCAATCGTCCGAAAGCCGTCAATGTACGCACCGCGCCACACCCGGGGTTCCCGACCGACATGCAGGCGCAGTTCACGCTGCTGAACCTGGTTGCGGAAGGGACCGGCGTGATTACCGAAACGATCTTTGAAAACCGTTTCATGCACATTCCGGAACTGATCCGTATGGGTGCACACGCGGAGATCGAAAGCAATACGGCGATATGCCACGGCGTGGCGCAGCTCTCCGGTGCACAGGTGATGGCGACTGACCTGCGTGCGTCAGCAAGTCTGGTCCTGGCCGGCTGTATCGCGGAAGGCACCACGATTGTCGATCGTATCTACCACATCGATCGTGGATACGAGCGCATCGAAGATAAACTGCAGGCGCTGGGCGCAAATATCGAACGCGTAAAAGGCGAGTAACTCTGTAGTGATAACAGCCCCTTGACGTGTGTCCGGGGGCTGTTTTTTATTCCGTCCTGTTGCACTCAGCGAACCGCTTTCATTCGCTCTCTTTCTTCTGGCGTATCATTTGCGTTCTGTCGATAAACTGATGCGTTACCGGGTCATGATAGCGTGAGGGCCAGATAATCCACGGCTTCGTATCCAGCGCATGAGCAATAATCAGCTCGCCTTTTGGCCATGGCCGGGTCAATGCATTCGCCAGCGTTGAAGAACTCAAGCCGTTACGCCGCGACTCCGCTGCCAGCGAAGTCCCTTTTTTGCGCAATCCAGCAATGATATCTGCCGGATGCCAGTCGATGAACTTTTCCATAAATTCTCCTGGTGGTGATGATCCCGCTTGCCTGATATATGAGCAACGGAATGACTATACTCCCAGGTTTAATTAAGTTCTAACAAGTTCTTGTAAGGTGTCTTGATATTCGGAATATACCAGGAAATAAGGCGAGAAATGAATTTTACTGGAACTTTATGGCCTGTTCCCGCGCCATCGCGGGAACAGGGGAGGGGGAATCAGTGGTCGCGTTGTACCGCAATATGGGCAAGACCGATAAGCGCTTCACGCCATGGGGAATCCGGTAAGACCTGAAGCACCGCAATGGCTTTGTCCGCTTCCTCTTCCGCGCGTTTACGGGTCCACTCCAGTGAGCCGCAGGTCGCCATCGTCTCGAGAACCGCGTCGAGAAGGTGACGCCCGTTGCCTTGCTCAATCGCTCCGCGAATCATCGCTGACTGCTCTGGAGTGCCATGACGCATGGCATGCAATAACGGTAACGTTGGTTTGCCTTCGTTCAGGTCATCACCCACGTTTTTGCCGAGACGCTCACCATCAGAGCTGTAGTCCAGTAAATCGTCGATCAGCTGGAATGCCGTGCCGAGATAACGACCATAGTCCTGAAGCGCTTGCTCCTGTTCTGCGGTACAACCGGCCAGGATGCCGGAACACTGTGCGGCGGCTTCAAACAGACGGGCTGTTTTGCTGTAAATTACCCGCATATAGTTTTCTTCGGTGATGTCCGGGTCGTTGACGTTCATCAACTGCAGCACTTCGCCTTCGGCAATGACGTTAACGGCTTTAGACATCACTTCCAGCACTTTTAACGAGCCGAGGCTGGTCATCATCTGGAAAGAGCGGGTATAGATAAAATCACCAACCAGCACGCTGGCTGCGTTGCCAAAAGCGGCGTTTGCCGTCGCCTTGCCGCGGCGCATATCGGATTCATCAACGACATCATCATGCAACAAGGTGGCGGTATGAATAAATTCGATCAGTGCGGCAATAGTGACATGCGCGTCGCCCTGGTAACCCACTGCCCGGGCGGCAAGAACCGCAATCATCGGACGAATACGTTTACCGCCTCCGCTAACGATGTAATAGCCTAATTGATTGATAAGCTGAACATCTGAGTCAAGTTGCTCAAGGATTGTCGCATTGACACCCGCCATATCCTGCGCGGTTAACTCATTGATTTTTTCTAAATTCATCGCAAAAGCCGGGCCACATGTCCTGTTACCGCGAATCCAGGTGGGTTCACAGAAGGATTAAGATAGAATTAAACGAAGCTATGATTGTACTGAAAAATTGCCATAGATAAACGTTAGCGTGAAAGTTGTGTTTTTTTTCTGCGTTGATCGCTAATCGCTCTTGTCAAAGGCTCGCGTTTTGCGTAATATTCGCGCCCTATTGTGAATATTTATAGCGCACTCTGAATCACACGAAGAGGTGCGCGGAAGCGGAGTTTTATATGTACGCGGTTTTCCAAAGTGGTGGTAAACAACACCGAGTAAGCGAAGGTCAGACCATTCGCCTGGAAAAGCTGGACATCGCAACTGGCGAAGCTGTTGAGTTCGCTGAAGTGCTGATGATCGCAAACGGTGAAGAAATCAAGATCGGCGTTCCTTTCGTTGAGGGCGGCGTAATCAAAGCTGAAGTTGTTGCTCACGGTCGTGGCGAGAAAGTTAAAATCGTTAAGTTTCGTCGTCGTAAACACTACCGTAAGCAGCAGGGCCATCGTCAGTGGTTCACTGATGTGAAAATTACTGGCATCAGCGCCTAAGACCTGAGGAGAGATTTAAATGGCACATAAAAAGGCTGGCGGCTCAACTCGTAACGGTCGCGACTCAGAAGCTAAACGCCTGGGCGTTAAGCGTTTCGGTGGCGAATCCGTTCTGGCGGGTAGCATCATCGTTCGTCAGCGTGGCACCAAATTCCACGCAGGCACCAACGTAGGTTGCGGTCGTGACCACACTCTGTTTGCTAAAGCAGACGGTAAAGTGAAATTTGAAGTTAAAGGCCCGAACAACCGTAAATACATCAGCATCGTTGCTGAGTAAGTTTTTCGTGGTCCGGTAACGGATTAAAGCCCCGCAACGTGTTGCGGGGCTTTTTACATTAGAATCCCGGATATTTTTCTGCAGGGAAAACGGGTATGAAGCAGCAGGCCGGCATTGGCATTCTTTTGGCCCTCACCACCGCGATGTGCTGGGGAGCGTTGCCCATTGCCATGAAGCAGGTTCTTGAAGTGATGGCGCCGCCGACGGTGGTGTTTTATCGCTTTTTGATGGCAAGTATCGGCCTTGGCACAATCCTCGCTATCAGAGGTAAACTGCCGCCGCTGCGCCTCTTTCGCAAACCGCGCTGGCTGGTTCTACTGGCCATTGCGACGGGCGGCCTGTTTGGTAACTTCATTCTGTTCAGCTCTTCCCTGCAATATCTTAGCCCCACGGCTTCTCAGGTGATCGGACAGCTATCTCCGGTCGGTATGATGGTGGCCAGCGTATTCATCCTTAAGGAGAAAATGCGTGGTACCCAGGTCGTGGGAGCACTGATGTTGATTTGCGGGCTGGTGATGTTCTTTAACACCAGCCTGATTGAGATTTTTACCCGCCTGACGGATTACACGTGGGGGGTAATTTTTGGCGTTGCAGCGGCTGCGGTTTGGGTCAGCTACGGCGTCGCGCAAAAGGTGTTATTACGCCGCCTGGCGTCACAGCAAATCCTCTTTTTGCTGTACACTTTATGTACGATAGCGTTGCTGCCGTTGGCGACGCTCTCACAAGTTCTGGCGTTAAGCAACTGGCAACTGGCGTGCCTGATTTTCTGCGGGTTAAATACCCTGGTAGGCTACGGTGCGCTGGCGGAAGCCATGGCGCGCTGGCAGGCAGCTCAGGTGAGCGCGTTGATTACCTTAACGCCATTGTTTACGCTGCTTTTTTCAGATTTATTATCACTGGCCTGGCCCGATGTTTTCGCCAGACCGATGTTAAACCTGTTAGGTTATCTCGGTGCGTTTGTCGTGGTTGCGGGCGCGATGTATTCCGCCATAGGCCACCGTCTTTGGGGTGGCTTACGTAAGCGTGAAGCGGTTGTACCGCTGCCCCGCTCAGGCGAATGATTTTCGGAGAGTAAAATGAAGTTTGTTGATGAAGCAACAATCCTGGTCGTAGCAGGTGATGGCGGCAATGGTTGCGTTAGCTTCCGCCGTGAAAAATATATCCCGAGAGGCGGCCCGGACGGCGGCGACGGTGGTGATGGTGGTGATGTCTGGCTGGAAGCGGACGAAAACCTGAACACCCTGATCGATTACCGTTTTGAAAAATCCTTCCGCGCTGAGCGTGGACAGAATGGCCAGAGTCGCGACTGTACCGGTAAACGTGGTAAAGACGTGTCGGTCAAAGTGCCTGTAGGGACCCGCGTTATCGATCAAGGGACCGGCGAAGTCATGGGCGATATGACTAAGCATGGTCAGCGTCTGATGGTCGCTAAGGGTGGCTGGCACGGTCTGGGCAACACCCGTTTCAAATCGTCCGTCAACCGTACTCCGCGTCAGAAAACGATGGGGACGCCGGGTGACAAGCGCGATCTGCAGCTGGAGCTGATGCTGCTGGCAGACGTCGGGATGCTGGGTATGCCGAATGCCGGTAAATCCACCTTCATCCGCGCCGTTTCTGCGGCGAAGCCGAAAGTGGCTGATTATCCGTTTACCACGCTGGTGCCGAGCCTTGGCGTTGTGCGTATGGATAACGAGAAGAGCTTCGTTGTTGCGGATATTCCTGGGCTTATCGAAGGCGCCGCGGAAGGTGCAGGTCTGGGTATTCGCTTCCTGAAACACCTTGAACGCTGCCGCGTGCTGCTGCACCTCATCGATATCGAGCCGATCGACGGTTCCGATCCGGTTGAGAATGCGCGCATTATCATCGGTGAACTGGAAAAATACAGCGAGAAGCTGGCTGAAAAACCACGTTGGTTGGTCTTCAATAAGATTGACCTGATGGATAAAGCGGAAGCTGAAGCGAAGGCGAAAGCCATTGCCGATGCGCTGGGCTGGGAAGATAAGTTCTACCTGATCTCCGCGGCAAGCCAGCAGGGCGTGAAAGATCTGTGCTGGGACGTGATGACCTTTATCATCGAGAACCCAATCGTTCATGCACAGGAAGAGAAAGCGCCTGAAAAAGTCGAGTTTATGTGGGACGACTACCACCGTCAGCAGCTTGAAGAAGCCGAAGTTGAAGTCGAAGATGACGAAGACTGGGATGACGACTGGGACGAAGACGACGAAGAAGGCGTCGAGTTCATCTATAAGCGTTAAGTTGCTGGAGCGCCCCGGTACATTGCCGATCGGGGCGACGGCAGGACTGCTGCCCGGATATGCCGGAAAGCGGTGCAGAACGCACTAAAAAGGGCCGCATTTGATGCGGCCCTTTGTATTAGTTGTTCTGGTACAAATCCTTATACAATCGACTCTCGAAGCGTACCAGCGGGATCCGGCGGTTGCGCTGATCCGCAGGCGGTACCGCATAGCCTGATAAGTATTGTACGAAGGCGATTTTTTGCCCGCTGGCGGCGGTGATGAAACCTGCGAGGTTGTAAACGCCCTGCAGAGAACCCGTTTTGGCCGACACTTTACCATCGACCCCTGCCTGATTCAGGCCTGCACGATACTGCAGCGAGCCATCGTGGCCAGCCAGCGGCAGCATGGAGATGAAGTTGAGTTCATTATCGTGCTGGGCGATATATTGCAGCACCTGCATCATGGTTGCCGGAGCAATCAGGTTATGCCGCGACAGACCGGAACCGTCGGCAATAATCGTATTACCGAGATCAATGCCGGCCTGTTGACGCAGGATCTGGCGCACCGCATCCGAACCGGCACGCCAGGTACCTGGTACCCCGAGACGAGCGTGACCAATGGTGCGAAAGACGGTGTCCGCGATCATGTTGTCTGATTTTTTTAACATGATCCGCAGGAGGTCGTGCAGCGGAGCTGATTGCGTCGTAGCCAGCACGGTTCCCGGATCGTTCGCCAGAGTCTGGCGCAGCAGCGTACCGCTATAGGTAATCCCTGCCTGGGTCAGTTCGGACTTCAGGATCACGCCAGCATAGCTTGCGCCATCCTGAATGGCGAAAGCCAGCGGTAAGGGCTCACTACGCTGTGGCAGGCAACCTGTCAGGGTATAGCGGTTCAGGTCGCCGGTCACCACGTCGAGTTCGCAGTACTGGGCCTCCGCGGAGCCGCGGGCCAGCGTTCTCACCTGGCTAAACATCGTCACCGGGTAGTACGACGCGACGCGAATAAAGGCCAGATCGCCAGGTTTTTGCGCGCTATAAAGTGAGACAGAAAAACAGTTACGATCGACGATAGCGGCCGCAGGCGGGGCGCTAAAGCATTGGGTCATGTCGTTCCACGGCCAGCCCGGCGCTTTGTCGTGGCTGGCGAAGACCGAGGTATCAATCAAGACGTTCCCCTCGATCCGCTGGACGCCCGCTTTTTTTAGCGTCGCCACCATATTGCGAATATCCTGACGTTTCAGCGTGGGATCACCGCCAAAACGGGCAATCAGGTCGCCTTTTAGCACGCCGCCATCAAGGCTGCCTTTGGTTTCCAGCGTGGTGGTAAAACGAAAGTTCGGCCCGAGCTGCAGCAGAGCGGCCAGCGCAGTGATCACCTTCTGGGTACTGGCGGGGAGTGCCATCTGCTGGCTGTGGAAATCTATCTCCGGCGTCGGGGAGCCAACCTTCTGCGCCATGAAGGCGAGGTTAGCACCCGCAGGCAGCTGGGTGATATATTCGTCAATGTTCGCCGCCTGAGCGCTAAACGCTATACCGGCGGTCAATCCGATGATAAATCTGGGAAATCGCATAATCTCGCGCTAACAACCTGAAACCAGGTCGTCATACTACGGTGCAACACCCTGTAAAGTAAACGATGACCCATAGTGAACTTCAGGGTAAAATACGTATCAAATTGAAAATTGCTGCTGACCTGGGGAATGTTTTCCGGGTCGGTTTTCTTTTTGCTCCTGTCCTGCTCAATGCCTGACTGGTGGCGGAACGGCGGCGTCCGTTCTATGAAGGAATGATAAAGAGGTATAACAAATGCAAGCTATTCCGATGACCTTACGTGGTGCTGAAAAACTTCGCGAAGAACTGGATTTTCTGAAGTCCGTTCGTCGTCCTGAAATCATCGCTGCTATTGCCGATGCGCGCGAACATGGCGATCTGAAAGAGAACGCTGAGTACCACGCAGCCCGCGAGCAGCAAGGTTTCTGCGAAGGCCGCATTAAGGATATTGAAGCTAAGCTGTCCAATGCACAGGTTATCGATATCACCAAAATGCCGAACAACGGGCGGGTGATTTTTGGTGCAACCGTAAAGGTCCTGAACCTTGATACCGATGAAGAACAGACTTACCGCATCGTGGGTGATGATGAAGCTGATTTTAAGCAAAATCTGATCTCTGTGAATTCACCGATTGCCCGTGGTTTGATCGGTAAAGAACAGGACGATGTAGTGACAATCCGCACACCAGGCGGTGAAGTAGAATACGAAATTATCAAGGTCGAGTACCTTTAATCCGTATTTCCCGCTACCATGTTGATGGATTGTAAAGAAAGGAAAAAGGCCGCATAGCGGCCTTTTATCAACGTCCGGAGCATGGCATTTTGCTCGTCTACCCGTAGAAATCCCTCGTTTTACACAAAGTTGTGTCGAGATTCAGGATATTCTTAGCGTGGCAGCGAGATTTTACGCTCTTTAGTTGGGCGATACAGGACCAGCGTTTTACCGATGACCTGTACGTTACAGGCGCCGGTTTCGCGCACGATAGCTTCCACGATCAAGGTTTTAGTTTCGCGGTCTTCCGATGCGATTTTCACCTTGATGAGCTCATGGTGCTCTAACGCTTGTTCGATCTCGGCCAGTACCCCTTCGGTCAAACCATTGTTGCCAAGCATAACTACCGGCTTGAGCGGATGTGCCAGACCTTTCAGGTGCTGTTTTTGTTTAGTACTCAGATTCATCGTATTTTTTTGCTTACGTTGGGATTGAAAACGGTTCATTCTACCGCCATCTCCCATATATCGCCAAACTACCGTGTCGATTTTTACGTCGCAAAGTATGATGAACCCGAAACGGGAATGTTAAATGACAGGTAAAAAGCGTTCTGCCAGCTCAAGCCGCTGGCTTCAGGAACACTTTAGCGATAAATATGTTCAACAGGCACAGAAAAAGGGGTTACGTTCCCGTGCCTGGTTTAAACTTGATGAAATACAGCAAAGTGACAAGATTTTTAAACCGGGGATGACCATTGTTGACCTCGGCGCTGCACCCGGTGGCTGGTCGCAATATGCGGTTACGCAGATCGGAAACAGCGGCCGCATCATCGCTTGCGATCTTTTACCTATGGATCCAATCGTTGGTGTGGACTTCCTTCAGGGCGACTTTCGTGATGAATTAGTTCTGAAAGCGTTACTTGAACGCGTAGGTGACAGTAAAGTGCAGGTTGTCATGTCCGATATGGCACCAAACATGTGTGGAACACCGGCGGTGGATATTCCCCGGGCCATGTATTTGGTGGAGCTGGCGCTTGGAATGGCTCGTGATGTATTAGCGCCGGGTGGTAGTTTTGTAGTGAAGGTGTTCCAGGGCGAAGGCTTCGATGAGTATCTAAGAGAAATTCGCTCCCTGTTTACGAAGGTCAAAGTTCGTAAGCCGGACTCTTCTCGCGCACGTTCGCGTGAAGTGTACATTGTAGCGACCGGGCGTAAACCATAACCGGTAGATTTCAAACGAAAGTTTGAAAGACGCTGGATATAGAGTATCCTGACGCTGTTTTTAACACAGTTGTAATAAGAGGTTAATCCCTTGAGTGACATGGCGAAAAACCTAATACTCTGGCTGGTCATTGCCGTTGTGCTGATGTCAGTATTCCAGAGCTTTGGGCCCAGCGAGTCTAATGGCCGTAAGGTGGATTATTCAACCTTCCTGCAAGAGGTCAACCAGGACCAGGTTCGCGAAGCGCGTATCAACGGACGTGAGATCAACGTTACCAAGAAAGATAGTAACCGTTACACGACTTACATTCCGGTCAACGATCCGAAGCTGCTCGATAACCTGTTGACGAAAAACGTCAAAGTGGTTGGCGAACCGCCGGAAGAACCTAGCCTGCTGGCTTCCATCTTTATTTCCTGGTTCCCGATGCTCTTGCTGATCGGTGTCTGGATCTTCTTCATGCGTCAAATGCAGGGCGGCGGCGGAAAGGGCGCGATGTCCTTCGGCAAAAGCAAAGCCCGTATGCTGACGGAAGACCAGATCAAAACCACTTTTGCTGATGTTGCCGGTTGCGACGAGGCGAAAGAGGAAGTGGGTGAACTGGTTGAATACCTGCGTGAACCGAGCCGCTTCCAGAAGCTGGGCGGTAAAATCCCGAAAGGCGTCCTGATGGTCGGCCCTCCGGGTACCGGTAAAACGCTGCTGGCAAAAGCTATCGCCGGCGAAGCGAAAGTACCGTTCTTCACCATTTCCGGTTCTGACTTCGTAGAAATGTTCGTTGGCGTGGGCGCATCTCGCGTGCGTGACATGTTCGAACAGGCCAAGAAAGCGGCACCGTGCATTATCTTCATCGATGAAATCGACGCCGTCGGTCGCCAGCGTGGCGCTGGTCTGGGCGGTGGTCACGATGAACGTGAACAGACGCTTAACCAGATGTTGGTTGAGATGGATGGCTTCGAAGGTAACGAAGGCATTATCGTTATCGCGGCGACCAACCGTCCGGACGTACTTGACCCGGCGCTGCTGCGTCCAGGCCGTTTCGACCGTCAGGTTGTCGTGGGGCTGCCGGATGTCCGCGGTCGTGAACAGATTCTGAAAGTTCACATGCGTCGCGTACCGCTGTCGCCGGATATCGACGCGGCAATCATTGCGCGCGGTACCCCGGGCTTCTCGGGTGCTGACCTGGCGAACCTGGTCAACGAAGCCGCTCTGTTTGCTGCCCGTGGCAACAAACGCGTGGTATCGATGGTCGAGTTCGAAAAAGCGAAAGACAAAATCATGATGGGTGCGGAACGTCGCTCCATGGTGATGACCGAAGCGCAGAAAGAATCCACCGCTTACCACGAAGCGGGCCATGCGATTATCGGCCGCCTGGTACCGGAACACGATCCGGTGCATAAAGTGACGATTATTCCGCGCGGTCGTGCGTTAGGTGTGACCTTCTTCCTGCCGGAAGGCGATGCTATCAGCGCCAGCCGTCAGAAGCTGGAAAGTCAGATTTCGACCCTGTACGGCGGTCGTCTGGCGGAAGAGATTATCTACGGCGTAGAACATGTTTCTACCGGGGCGTCGAACGACATTAAAGTCGCGACCAACCTGGCGCGTAACATGGTGACGCAGTGGGGCTTCTCTGACAAACTCGGTCCGCTGCTGTATGCAGAGGAAGAGGGCGAAGTGTTCCTCGGTCGTAGCGTCGCGAAAGCGAAACATATGTCCGATGAGACAGCACGTATCATCGACCAGGAAGTGAAATCGCTGGTTGAACGCAACTACAACCGTGCTCGTCAGATTCTGAATGACAACATGGACATCCTGCATTCGATGAAAGATGCGCTCATGAAATATGAGACCATCGACGCACCGCAGATTGATGACCTGATGGCTCGTCGCGAAGTTCGCCCACCTGCGGGATGGGAAGATCCGAACGGCACCAATAATTCTGGCAACAATGGCACCCCGAGTGCGCCGCGTCCGGTCGATGAACCGCGTACGCCGAACCCGGGTAACACCATGTCAGAGCAACTGGGCGACAAATAAGTTAGCCGCTATTGATGTTGTTATGTCTATTGAAACCCCGGGGCGCCAGCCGCTCCGGGGTTTTTCTTTTTATTAACCTTCCGGATTCATGGATTTCGCGATGAAACTCGTAGCCCAGGGCTCAACCCTCGACCTCTCCCATCCTCACGTAATGGGTATCCTTAACGTGACGCCAGATTCATTCTCCGATGGCGGCACACATAACTCGCTCGTGGAGGCGGTTAAGCATGCCAATCTGATGATAAACGCGGGAGCGACTATCATCGATATCGGCGGCGAATCGACCCGTCCGGGAGCGTTGGATGTGAGCGTCGAGGAAGAGCTGGCGCGCGTGATTCCGGTTGTGGAGGCGGTTGCCCAGCGTTTTGAAGTCTGGATTTCGGTAGACACGTCGAAGCCAGAAGTGATCCGTGAGTCCGCACGGGCAGGCGCACATATTATTAACGATATCCGTTCGCTGACCGAGCCTGGGGCGCTGGAAGCCGCGGCGCAAACCGGGCTACCGGTGTGTCTGATGCATATGCAGGGACAGCCAAAAACGATGCAGGAAGCGCCGAAGTACGATGATGTTTTTGCCGACGTCGCGCGCTTTTTCACCGAGCATATCGTGCGCTGTGAGCAGGCCGGTATCGCAAAAGAGAAATTGTTGCTCGACCCGGGATTCGGTTTCGGTAAAAATCTTGCCCATAATTATGAGCTACTTGCCCGACTCGGCGAGTTCCACCAGTTCGGTCTCCCGCTGCTGGTCGGCATGTCGCGTAAGTCGATGGTTGGCCAACTGCTTAACGTCGGGCCGGCGGAACGCCTCAGCGGTAGCCTGGCGTGTGCAGTGATTGCAGCGATGCAGGGCGCGCAGATTATTCGCGTCCATGACGTCAAAGAAACGGTAGAAGCGCTACGCGTGGTGGAAGCCACCCTGAGCACAAAGGAAAATAAACGTTATGAGTAACCGCAAATATTTTGGCACCGATGGTATCCGTGGCCGCGTAGGCGATGCGCCCATCACCCCGGAATTCGTGCTCAAACTGGGCTGGGCCGCGGGCAAGGTGCTGGCGCGTCACGGTTCACGCAAAATCATTATTGGTAAAGATACCCGTATCTCTGGCTATATGCTGGAATCGGCGCTGGAGGCAGGACTGGCTGCGGCGGGGCTTTCCGCTTCTTTTACCGGCCCGATGCCCACTCCGGCGGTGGCTTACCTGACGCGAGCCTTCCGTGCTGAAGCCGGGATTGTCATTTCAGCTTCGCATAACCCGTTTTATGACAACGGGATCAAATTCTTCTCTATTGAAGGCACCAAGCTGCCGGATAACGTAGAAGAGGCGATTGAAGCGGAAATGGAAAAAGAGCTCACCTGCGTTGATTCTGCTGAGCTGGGGAAAGCCAGCCGCATCGTGGATGCCGCGGGGCGTTATATTGAATTCTGCAAAGGCACCTTCCCGAACGAACTGAGCCTGAATACGCTCAAAGTGGTTGTCGACTGCGCCCATGGCGCGACCTATCACATCGCCCCGAATGTGTTCCGCGAGTTGGGTGCTCAGGTGATCGCGATGGGTTGTGAGCCGAACGGGCTCAACATCAACGAAGAGGTCGGGGCAACCGACGTACGCGCCCTGCAGGCGCGCGTGCTGGCCGAAAAAGCCGATCTGGGTATCGCCTATGATGGCGATGGCGACCGCGTCATTATGGTCGACCATGAAGGTAATAAGGTCGATGGCGATCAGATTCTGTATATCATCGCCCGGGAAGGTCTGCGGCAGGGCCAGCTGCGCGGCGGCGCGGTGGGAACGTTAATGAGTAACATGGGGCTGGAGCTTGCGCTCAAGCAGCTGGGCATTCCGTTTGCCCGGGCTAAAGTGGGTGACCGCTATGTCCTCGAGAAGCTACAGGAGAAAGGCTGGCGTATCGGGGCGGAAAATTCCGGCCACGTTATCCTGCTGGATAAAACCACCACCGGTGACGGTATCGTCGCCAGCCTGCAGGTTGTGGCAGCGATGGTGCGTAACCACATGAGTCTGCATGACCTGTGTAGCGGCATGAAAATGTTCCCACAAATTCTGGTCAACGTCCGTTTCACTGAAGGCAGTGGTAACCCGCTGGAACATGAAAACGTGAAAGCGGTGATGGCTGAAGTGGAAGCGGCATTGGGCAATCGTGGTCGTGTGCTGCTGCGCAAATCGGGTACTGAGCCACTTATTCGCGTCATGGTCGAAGGCGAGCATGAAGAGCAGGTACATGAGTTCGCGCATCGTATCGCCGATGCGGTGAAAAACGCCTGATTAAGCCGGTTATTTATTTTCTCGTCTGCGCAGTGCTGCCGTCAGCGCCAGGCAATGTGAAATAATCATGCGGGCTGACAGGGTGCTAAGTGTTTAAAAAGGCGGCGCTTGCCGCCTTTTTCTTCGCCAAAAAATAGTTTTTTGCTGTTTTTTTCCGCAGTTGATACAATGCACCGAAATTGCCCTTGCGAAGGTCATTCGCTTTGGTTAGTATTCACACCCGCTTCAGTGGGAAACATTAAAACCTCCCGCTTTATTGGTTGAAGCAATTGGTATGCGGCGAATCCGCAAGGAACAGGTTGATTATGCAAGAAGCTCTTTTAGTTGTTTTCCTTATTGTAGCGATTGGCCTCGTTGGTCTGATCATGCTGCAGCAAGGTAAAGGCGCTGATATGGGAGCCTCCTTCGGAGCAGGCGCTTCCGGCACGTTGTTTGGATCCAGCGGTTCTGGTAACTTCATGACCCGCATGACTGGTATTCTGGCAGCGTTGTTCTTCATCATCAGTCTGGTGCTGGGCAATATCAACAGCAACAAGACCAATAAAGGAAGTGAGTGGGATAATCTGAGCGCGCCGAAAACCGAGCAGACTCAGCCAACAGCACCGGCACAGCCGAGCAGCGATATCCCGCACTAATAGTTATATCCGTGCCGAGGTGGTGGAATTGGTAGACACGCTACCTTGAGGTGGTAGTGCCCGATTGGGCTTACGGGTTCAAGTCCCGTCCTCGGTACCAATATTCCGAAAAAAAGACGCTGAAAAGCGTCTTTTTTTTTTGCCTTCGACAGGCGCTTATTTATTTATAAATAACTCTTCACTGGTCTTGAACCCACCGCAATCGCTAAAGTCGCGCTCATCTATTCAGAAGAGGTGAAGTGACGCCATGAAAAAAATCAGGTCGTTTATCATTGCCGGCGCCCTGTGTTTGTCCGGATGCAGTGCTACGCCGTCGGGGGATACCGTGGACACCATTAATACCTTAACGGTGCCGGTATTGCAGAGTGGCGCGCAGCCTTCAGGGCAGAGTGCTCAGGCGGTGGTCAGTTGTTTCCAGGATAATAGCGCGATTATCGGCAACCTGAGCCAGTCGTTAAAAGACAACTACCTGCAGGATGTCTCTAAAAAAGACATATTTGATAAAGACAGCGAGGCGTTCCACGTCTACAGCGCTCTGACCAAACTGGAACAGATGTCAGCGATGAATGAGGTTTATCGTAAAGAGAACAACATTGCAGGACTACAGGTGATCAACCGCTTGCTGAAAGGCGTTCCTGTGGCGGCATAAATGAATGAGGGATTGCCGGCGGCAATCCCCTTTTGCATCAGAAACGGAAGTTGAAACCTGCATAAGCGCCATCAGCCAACGTGTTGTCATGATGGGCGTCTTTCCCCGCCATATCAATATAGCGATATCCGGCTTCAATATTCAGCGATTTAATCACGTTAATCCGCACGCCGGCGTTAGCTTCCACGTAGTCATCGACGCCGCTGGACATGGAGTCCGGAGAATAATAGGTTTCACCGAAAAGCGTAAAGTATTGGCCCAGTGGGAGCTGTGCACCGCCGCCCAGTGCGACGGCGTAACCCTCATCGCTATCTTGCGGATTCAGATAGAGCGCTTTGCCTCCCAGCGTCAGGAGAAACGGACCGAGGTTAAAGTTATAGCCCATGCCTAACCCGGCGACGTCGCCGTCATTATCGCTGTGTGCCCAGTTGCCGTTAAAGGTCATACCCGGTTCTTCTGCACCGAAGCTGGCGGAAAGGTTAGTGAACTCTTCCCCCGCCTCTCCGTGTAAGTTTACCGATGCGCAGGCGGCGCTGCTGGCACCGAGAGCGGCAACTAACAGAACTGATTTCGGAGTGATCATGCTCATTGTTGAATTCCTTCAGGTAAAAAAATGCCCGATACGGGCGTTCGGGCAAAAATTTAACGGGTTTTTGGGTTTAATCGTTATTTACTGAAGCGCGAAACCATTGCCACGATTGCGGTAGAGGTATCGACACTTACGCTTTGCTGATTATTGCCAGCGTTGCTGGCGTGCTAAAACATCGCACGACCAGCCCAGTCTGGTGTGACATACGGATAGCGCCCCCTCTGCTGACGGACGGCCCATCCATCAGGCGTTTCAGGGACAGCTGAAACACCTGATTGCTCCCCATCCTCGTGCCTGAAGGGGCATAAACGCCTGCAGCAGCCAGATGAGGGTTAATCCTCACATCAGACATCTTTTCCCAACGCATCGGCCACCAGGCTGATTAATTGCGGTCAAAGAAGAGAGTCATAGTGCCAGCTGCAGAAACAGGTATTGTCGTACCGTGCACCGGGACACAAGGAGACCAACCTGCGCACGAAGCAGGCATTGACGGTGAACGGCATAAGGAGAACCATCTTCATTCCTGAGCTTGTTGTTCAGTTTTCAACACACAATCAGTGTGATAAATACAGGAGCCCAGAATAAAATTATTTATCGCTTGTCGTTATCATTTGTTTGTTTAAATTTAAATTCTTCAGTCGACCCGGCGCCGACAACAATAGATAAGCGATAAATAGTACGATGGATGATTAGAATTTTTCAGGAAGTGAGCTTACGCTTTGTAAATAACCACCGCGGGCGAACTCAATATATCCCCCTTTTTTTAACGCCGACAGCACATTGAGAATACTGCTGCGTGAAAGATGGGTGCGGTCCTGAATATATTCGAGGATGGAGACCCGCAGGCGCGTCTCTTGCGGCAACAGCAGCATCTCCAGCAGATGATTGCGAATCACCGAGTAGGTACGTTGCTGCAACACCAGATCGTCCCGGTACACCAGATAGGAAGTATGGTATGCCAGCAGGCGGGTCACCTCTTCCCACAGGTTATGCTCGCGGAACAGTTTGATGGCATGCTCGCTGTCGATACGCAGAACCTCGGAGGCGACCTCAGCACGCAGAGCGTGGCTATGGCTTGGCTGAAGTATCTCGGCGACGCCAAACAGATGAGGTTCATAGACGGTAACGATCAATAATTTATCAGATGAACGAATGATGGACAGCTCACCTTTTTTTAAAAGATAGAGCTGCGCTTTACCTTTATAGTTCGGCGTCAGCCTTTTTCTGGCAACGACATTCATTGGTGTAGCATACGGTTCGAGCGTTTCCAGAAGGCGGTTGATCGCCTGGTTTGGCCTGACCGGGGGATTAATATTCATCGCGATCCTCACGGGGTCAAGGATAAATGTATTCGGGTGATTATAGACAGTAATTATAAGAAATTGCGACAGGTAAAAATTAACAGGCTAAGATTTTTCTGGCGTTGAGTGTTGACCAAAAAAAAAGCCGACGGATTAACGTCGGCTGAAAGCGTAGTTGAAAACAGATTATTTTTCTCTGTTTTCCAGGTTTTCTACCTGCGGCAGGCCGGTAGCCGAAGAGGCGCTCAGCAGGCCCGATTGCGCGTAACCAAACAGCTTGTCACGGGTATCGGTAATATCCAGATTACGCATGGTCAGTTGACCAATACGGTCCTCCGCCGAGAACATGGAGTCGCCTTTTTCCATCGTCAGACGTTCGGCTTTGTAGGTCAGATTATCGGAGACGGTGTTCAGGATGGAGTAGTCGTTGCCGCGACGGAGCTCCAGCGTCACCTCGCCGGTAATGGCGCTGGCCACCCAACGCTGCAGCGCATCGCGCAGCATCAGAGCCTGGGAATCAAACCAACGGCCCTGATACAGCAGGCGGCCCAGCTGGCGACCATGGGCATGGTACTGCTCGATGGTATCTTCGTTGTGAATACCGGTCAGCAGACGCTCATAAGCAATATGCAGCAGCGCCATCCCCGGGGCTTCATAAATACCGCGGCTCTTCGCTTCGATGATACGGTTCTCGATCTGATCGCTCATGCCCAGACCATGACGGCCGCCGATGCGGTTCGCTTCCAGCATCAGCTCGACGTCATCGCTGAAGGTTTTACCGTTCAACGCCACCGGATGACCCTGCTCAAAACGGATAGTCACTTCCTCGGCCGGGATTTTGACGCTTTCGTCCCAGAACTTGACGCCCATGATCGGGTTAACGATTTTCATGCTGGAGTTGAGGAATTCCAGATCTTTCGCTTCGTGCGTTGCGCCCAGCATATTGGAGTCGGTGGAGTAGGCTTTTTCAACGGACATTTTGTAGTCAAAGCCGCAGGAAATCATGAATTCGGACATTTCCTGACGGCCGCCCAGCTCATCGATAAAGTCGCTATCCAGCCACGGTTTGTAAATTTTCAGCTCGGCATTGGTCAGCAGACCATAGCGGTAGAAACGCTCGATATCGTTGCCTTTGTAAGTGCTGCCGTCGCCCCAGATGTTTACGCCATCTTCTTTCATCGCTGCAACCAGCATGGTGCCGGTCACCGCGCGGCCCAGCGGGGTGGTGTTAAAGTAGGTCAGACCGCCAGTAGTATTGTGGAAAGCACCGCACTGAATCGCGGCGATACCTTCTGCGACCAGCTGTTTACGGCAGTCGATCAGACGAGCGCCTTCTGCACCGTACTCTTTGGCGCGACGAGGGATTGCATCGTAATCTTCTTCGTCAGGCTGGCCCAGGTTTGCAGTATAGGCATAAGGAACTGCGCCTTTTTTGCGCATCCACAGCAGTGCGGCGCTGGTATCCAGACCACCAGAGAAAGCGATACCAATACGTTGACCAACCGGGAGATGCTTAAGAATCGTCGTCATAAAATAAAACCCTGCTAGATAGACTGTTGTGAGTTCGGTTTATCAAGTCGTAGAACCTGTCCCATTTGACTATTCTGCCTGCCGTTTTTTCTGCGGACAAAGTGCATAATCTTCACGAGCTTTGACGCTGCTCTGGCGACTGCGCGCTTTCCGTACCCAAATATACGGTAGCAATGGCGTCAAATGGAACAAGTTCTTATTGCATGTTTATGCATTAATTGTGAGTTTTCATTTAATCATCTTTTGCGGATGACAGGAAGTGCTTCATTGCTTTTTTGCTAAAAAATAGCGAGATGGCAGCACAAACGAGAACAGGGAGAGACGAAATACAGGTTGACAAAATATAGAGTTTATCAATAAACTTTACCACGATTTTATGTCCCGTCCTCGGTACCAAATCCCAGCAGTATTTGCGTCTTTTGCTCAATAAGAGTAAAATATGCCACGTTTCAGGCGCGGGGTGGAGCAGCCTGGTAGCTCGTCGGGCTCATAACCCGAAGGTCGTCGGTTCAAATCCGGCCCCCGCAACCACTTTCCCATTGAGTACTTTTTCAAATATACTGTGAGGACCTGGTCCTTCGTATCCGAATTTGAAAGAATTCTCCTGGAAGGTGTTCCAGATCGCAGTTGCGATCGCAGGGTTCAGTTATCTAAAACCCCGATTTATCGGGGTTTTTTGTTATCTGACTTCAGAATAACTGGGCTATACGCCCTTTTTTTATGTCTTGGGGGTGGGTTTGTCCACATTAGAGCAAAAATTAACAGAGATGCTCACGGCGCCGGTTGAAGCGCTTGGCTTTGAGCTGGTCGGCATCGAATTCATTCGCGGTCGCACATCCACACTGCGCATCTATATTGATAGTGATGATGGCATCAATGTTGATGATTGTGCTGATGTGAGCCACCAGGTCAGCGCTGTCATGGATGTCGAAGATCCAATCACCGTAGCTTACAACCTGGAAGTATCTTCACCTGGTCTCGATCGCCCGATGTTTACCGCCGAACACTATGAGCGTTTTTCCGGTGAGGAAGTCGCGCTGGTATTGCGTATGGCGGTACAGAACCGTCGCAAATGGCAGGGCATTATCAAAGCGGTAGACGGTGAAATGATCACGGTAACCGTCGAAGGCAAAGATGAAGTGTTCGCGCTGAGTAACATCCAGAAGGCGAACCTGGTTCCCCACTTTTAACAGTCTGGATTGAGGTGAAAGGCCCCGATGAACAAAGAAATTTTGGCTGTTGTTGAAGCCGTTTCCAACGAAAAGGCGCTGCCGCGCGAAAAGATTTTCGAAGCGCTGGAAAGTGCTCTGGCAACGGCAACCAAGAAAAAATATGAACAAGAGATCGACGTTCGCGTAGAAATCGACCGTAAAAGCGGTGATTTCGACACCTTCCGTCGTTGGCTGGTCGTTGAAGAAGTGACCCAGCCGACGCGCGAAATTACGCTGGAAGCGGCGCGCTACGAAGACGAAAGCATGAATCCTGGTGACTACGTTGAGGACCAGATTGAATCCGTCACCTTCGACCGTATCACTACGCAGACCGCGAAACAGGTTATCGTACAGAAAGTGCGTGAAGCTGAACGCGCTATGGTTGTCGATCAGTTCCGCGAGCACGAAGGTGAAATCATCACCGGCGTGGTGAAGAAAGTAAACCGCGACAACATCACTCTGGATCTGGGCAGCAATGCTGAAGCCGTGATCCTGCGTGAAGATATGTTGCCGCGTGAGAACTTCCGTCCGGGTGACCGTATCCGCGGTGTCCTGTATGCGGTTCGTCCGGAAGCGCGCGGCGCTCAGCTGTTCGTGACCCGTTCTAAGCCGGAAATGCTGGTTGAATTGTTCCGTATTGAAGTACCGGAAATCGGCGAAGAAGTTCTCGAAATCAAAGCCGCCGCTCGCGATCCGGGCTCTCGTGCCAAGATTGCGGTGAAAACCAACGATAAGCGTATCGACCCGGTTGGCGCTTGCGTAGGTATGCGTGGCGCACGCGTTCAGGCGGTTTCAACCGAGCTGGGCGGCGAGCGTATCGATATCGTCCTGTGGGATGATAACCCGGCGCAATTCGTGATTAACGCGATGGCACCGGCTGACGTCGCCTCTATCGTGGTGGATGAAGATAAGCACACCATGGATATCGCGGTTGAAGCGGGCAATCTGGCGCAGGCGATTGGCCGTAACGGTCAAAACGTCCGTCTGGCCTCACAGCTGAGCGGCTGGGAACTCAACGTGATGACCGTTGACGACCTGCAGGCGAAGCATCAGGCTGAAGCCCACGCGGCTATCGATACCTTCACGAAATATCTTGATATTGATGAAGATTTCGCCACGCTGCTGGTTGAAGAAGGTTTCGCGACGTTGGAAGAACTGGCCTATGTGCCGGTGAAAGAACTGCTGGAAATCGACGGTCTGGATGAAGCCACCGTTGAAGCACTTCGTGAGCGTGCGAAAAATGCGCTGACCACGTTGGCGCTGGCTCAGGAAGAAAGCCTGGGAGATACTAAACCTGCCGATGATTTGTTAAATCTGGAAGGTTTAGAACGTTTGATGGCTTTCAAACTGGCTGCCCGTGGTGTTTGTACGCTGGAAGATCTCGCCGAGCAGGGCATTGATGATCTGGCTGATATCGAAGGGTTGACCGACGAAAAAGCCGGAGAGCTCATCATGGCCGCCCGTAATATTTGTTGGTTCGGCGACGAAGCGTAATAAACTGTAGCAGGAAGGAACAGCATGACAGATGTGACCATTAAAGCGCTGGCCTCAGAGATTCAGACCTCTGTGGATCGCCTGATACAGCAATTTGCTGATGCAGGGATTCGCAAATCGGCTGATGATTCTGTGACGGCGCAAGAGAAGCAGACCTTGTTGACGCACCTGAACCGTGAACACGGTTCGGCGCCCGACAAGCTGACGCTGCAGCGCAAAACGCGCAGCACGTTAAATATTCCAGGTACCGGTGGTAAAAGTAAATCGGTACAAATCGAAGTCCGCAAGAAGCGCACCTTTGTGAAACGCGATCCGCAAGAGGCAGAACGCCTTGCCGCGGAAGAGCAGGCGCAGCGTGAAGCGGAAGAGCAAGCCCATCGCGAGGCAGAAGAAGCTGCCAAGCGAGAGGCGCAATTAAAAGCTGAACGTGAGGCCGCAGAACAAGCTAAACGTGAAGTCGCTGAGAAAGCGAAACGTGAAGCTGCGGAAAAAGACAAAGTGAGCAATCAACAAACCGACGACATGACAAAAAGCGCCCAGGCTGAAAAGATCCGCCGTGAAAACGAAGCAGCAGAGCTGAAACGTAAAGCGGAAGAAGAAGCACGTCGCAAGCTTGAAGAAGAAGCGCGCCGCGTAGCGGACGAAGCACGCCGTATGGCTGCAGAAAACGAAAAGAACTGGACCGAAACACCAGAAGCTCCAGAAGAAACCAGCGATTATCACGTGACGACGTCTCAGCACGCCCGTCAGGCTGAAGATGATAACGATCGCGAAGTTGAAGGCGGTCGTGGCCGCGGTCGCAACAGCAAAGCTGCGCGTCCGAAGAAAGGCAACAAACACGCCGAATCCAAAGCCGATCGTGAAGAAGCCCGTGCAGCCGTTCGTGGCGGCAAAGGCGGCAAGCGTAAAGGTTCTTCTCTGCAACAGGGCTTCCAGAAGCCTGCGCAGGCTGTAAACCGTGACGTTATCATCGGTGAAACCATCACCGTTGGCGAGCTGGCTAACAAGATGGCGGTCAAAGGCTCTCAGGTCATCAAAGCGATGATGAAGCTGGGCGCGATGGCGACCATCAACCAGGTCATCGACCAGGAAACCGCACAGCTGGTTGCCGAAGAGATGGGCCACAAAGTTATCCTGCGTCGTGAGAACGAACTGGAAGAAGCGGTAATGAGCGACCGTGATACCGGCGCGGCGGCAGAAGCCCGTGCACCGGTTGTGACCATCATGGGTCACGTTGACCACGGTAAAACCTCTCTGCTGGACTATATTCGTTCAACCAAAGTGGCATCCGGCGAAGCGGGTGGTATTACCCAGCACATCGGTGCATACCACGTTGAAACTGAAAACGGGATGATCACCTTCCTGGATACCCCAGGCCACGCCGCGTTTACCTCAATGCGTGCTCGTGGTGCGCAGGCAACGGATATCGTTGTTCTGGTTGTCGCTGCCGACGATGGCGTGATGCCACAGACTATCGAAGCTATCCAGCACGCAAAAGCGGCTCAGGTGCCGGTAGTGGTTGCGGTCAACAAGATCGACAAACCTGAAGCGGATATGGATCGCGTTAAAAACGAACTGTCTCAGTACGGCGTTATGCCGGAAGAGTGGGGCGGCGAATCTCAGTTCATCCCTGTTTCTGCGAAAGCGGGTACCGGTATTGATGACCTGTTGAATGCTATCCTGCTGCAGGCTGAAGTTCTGGAGCTGAAAGCGGTACGTAACGGTATGGCCAGCGGTGCGGTTATCGAATCCTTCCTGGATAAAGGTCGTGGTCCGGTGGCAACCGTTCTGGTTCGCGAAGGTACTCTGCACAAGGGCGACATCGTTCTGTGCGGCTTCGAATACGGTCGCGTTCGTGCGATGCGTAACGAACTGGGTCAGGAAGTTCTGGAAGCGGGTCCGTCCATTCCGGTGGAAATCCTCGGTCTGTCCGGTGTTCCGGCTGCGGGTGATGAAGTGACCGTGGTTCGTGACGAGAAGAAAGCGCGTGAAGTTGCGTTGTATCGTCAGGGCAAATTCCGTGAAGTCAAACTGGCGCGTCAGCAGAAATCTAAACTTGAGAACATGTTCGCTAACATGACTGAAGGCGAAGTTCACGAAGTGAACGTCGTACTGAAAGCGGACGTTCAGGGTTCCGTGGAAGCGATCTCCGACTCTTTACTGAAACTGTCTACCGACGAAGTCAAAGTGAAGATCATCGGCTCTGGCGTAGGTGGTATCACCGAAACCGACGCGACCCTGGCTGCGGCATCCAACGCTATCCTGGTAGGCTTCAACGTACGTGCCGATGCATCAGCGCGTAAAGTTATCGAAGCGGAAAGCCTGGATCTGCGCTACTACTCCGTCATCTATAACCTGATCGACGAAGTGAAAGCGGCGATGAGCGGTATGCTCTCTCCGGAACTGAAACAGCAGATCATCGGTCTGGCTGAAGTGCGCGATGTCTTTAAATCGCCGAAATTCGGCGCTATCGCGGGCTGTATGGTTACCGAAGGGACGATTAAACGTCATAACCCAATCCGCGTACTGCGCGACAACGTGGTTATCTATGAAGGCGAGCTGGAATCCCTGCGCCGCTTCAAAGATGACGTTAACGAAGTCCGTAACGGCATGGAATGTGGTATCGGCGTGAAGAACTACAACGACGTTCGCGTTGGCGATATGATCGAAGTGTTCGAGATCATCGAGATTCAGCGTACCATCGCGTAATCTTCGTCGACTTTTGGGCCGCCACTGCGTTGGCTGCGCTCGTTCACCCCGGTCGCATCGTTATCTATGCTCCCGGGGATTGATGAGCCTGCCGCCTGTGTTGCCCCCAAATCCTTAGACGATTGACTAGCGTTGGCCGGGTTAGCATAGCGCCACCCGGCAATAATTCTAAAAAGGGGCTTATGGCCCCTTTTTTGTCTTTATCTGGAGAATTTATTATGGCGAAAGAATTTGGTCGCCCGCAGCGCGTGGCTCAGGAGATGCAAAAAGAGATTGCTATCATCCTGCAACGCGAAATTAAAGACCCGCGTCTGGGCATGATGACCACCGTTTCTGGCGTTGAAATGTCTCGCGATCTGGCTTATGCCAAAGTCTTCGTGACCTTTCTGAACGACAAAGACGAAGCCGCGGTGAAAGCCGGCATCAAAGCATTGCAGGAAGCATCCGGCTTTATCCGTTCCCTGCTGGGGAAAGCAATGCGGCTGCGTATCGTGCCGGAACTGACCTTCTTCTACGACAACTCGTTGGTTGAAGGGATGCGTATGTCTAACCTGGTGACCAGCGTGGTGAAGCATGACGATGAGCGTCGTGTGAACCCGGACGACAGCAAGGAGGACTGATGAGTCGTCCTCGTCGTCGCGGTCGCGATGTGCATGGCGTGCTGTTGCTGGATAAACCTCAGGGCGCGTCCAGCAACGATGTACTGCAGAAAGTCAAACGTATCTATAATGCGAACCGCGCAGGGCACACCGGGGCGCTGGATCCGCTGGCAACCGGCATGCTGCCGATTTGCCTCGGGGAAGCCACCAAGTTTTCCCAGTATCTGCTGGATTCCGATAAGCGTTATCGTGTGATTGCGAAGCTCGGACAGCGTACCGACACCTCTGATGCCGATGGCCAGGTGGTGGAAGAGCGCCCGCTGACCTTCAGCGACGAACAGCTGGCGGCGGCGCTGGACAGTTTCCGCGGCGAAACCCAACAGGTACCGTCGATGTATTCGGCGCTGAAATACCAGGGGAAAAAGCTCTACGAATATGCCCGTCAGGGGATTGACGTTCCGCGTGAAGCCCGGCCGATTAACGTCTATGAGCTGCTGTTTATCCGCCACGAAGGGGATGAGCTGGAGCTGGAAATTCATTGCTCCAAAGGCACCTATATCCGGACGATTATCGACGATCTGGGTGAGAAACTGGGCTGTGGCGCCCACGTTATTTATCTGCGCCGTCTGGCCGTCAGCAAATATCCGGTTGAGCGGATGGTGACGCTGGAGCAGCTACAGGCGCTGGTTGAACAGGCGGCGGCACAGGATATTCCCGCCGCGCAGCTGCTCGATCCGCTGCTGATGCCTATGGACAGCCCGGCGTCAGATTATCCGCTGGTTAATATTCCCGAAACATCGGCGGTTTACTTTAAGAATGGCAACCCGGTCCGTACAACAGGTGCCCCGCTACAGGGCCTGGTGCGAGTCACTGAAGGTGAAGACGGTAAGTTTCTCGGTATGGGTGAGATTGACGATGAAGGCCGCGTGGCGCCGCGTCGTCTGGTTGTCGAATACCCTGCTTGAGTGCTGTTCTTGCGATAAAAGCCGGCTGCGGGTAGAATATCGCCGCTTAACGTCCGCAAAAGTGTTTTAACATTTTCGGGCGTTGCATCAGGGGTCGCTGAATTAGAGATCGGCACCCTTTCTTTCTTTTAAATCTGGAGTTTTAAAATGTCTCTAAGCGTTGAAGCTAAAGCAAAAATCGTTTCTGAGTTTGGTCGTGGCGAAAACGACAGCGGTTCTACCGAAGTTCAGGTTGCACTGCTGACTGCACAGATTAACCATCTGCAGGGTCACTTCTCCGAGCATAAAAAAGATCACCACAGCCGTCGTGGTCTGCTGCGCATGGTTTCCCAGCGTCGTAAACTGCTCGACTACCTGAAACGTAAAGATGTTGCACGTTACTC
This sequence comes from Klebsiella planticola ATCC 33531, assembly GCF_000735435.1. Classification (GTDB taxonomy): domain Bacteria; phylum Pseudomonadota; class Gammaproteobacteria; order Enterobacterales; family Enterobacteriaceae; genus Klebsiella; species Klebsiella planticola. Next base: position 93,140 of record NZ_JMPP01000017.1, read on the forward strand.
TTCGCTGATCGAGCGTCTGGGTCTGCGTCGCTAATTCTGCGAGTTTCAGAAAAAGGGGCCTCAGGGCCCCTTTTTTCGACCAGGCGGCAGCAATTCACTAAAAACTCATGTATTGTTGCTATTAATGATCTTCGTGCAGAGGTTCGCGCGGCTAATGAGAGGCTTGATCCGCAGGGGCGGGTAAAGGTTGTCATTAGTCGCGAGGATGCAGGAGATCGGGTCAACTGACGCTATGTCGTGGATATCGCGTCACCTATTGATATAAAGGATAGAATTTTGCTAAATCCGATCGTTCGTAAATTCCAGTACGGCCAACATACCGTAACGCTGGAAACCGGCATGATGGCTCGTCAGGCCACTGCTGCTGTCATGGTTAGCATGGATGACACTGCGGTATTCGTTACCGTTGTTGGTCAGAAAAAAGCGAAGCCAGGTCAGGACTTCTTCCCGCTGACCGTTAACTATCAAGAGCGTACTTACGCAGCAGGTAAAATTCCGGGTGGTTTCTTCCGTCGTGAAGGCCGTCCAAGCGAAGGCGAAACCCTGATCGCGCGTCTGATTGACCGCCCGGTTCGTCCGCTGTTCCCGGAAGGCTTCGTCAACGAAGTTCAGGTTATCGCTACCGTTGTTTCCGTTAACCCACAGGTTAACCCGGATATCGTGGCGATGATTGGTGCTTCCGCAGCGCTGTCCCTGTCAGGTATTCCGTTCAACGGTCCTATCGGTTCTGCTCGCGTTGGTTATATCAATGACCAGTACGTTCTGAACCCGACTCAGGATGAGCTGAAAGAAAGTAAGCTGGACCTGGTTGTTGCCGGTACCGAAGCGGCAGTCCTGATGGTGGAATCTGAAGCTGAACTGCTGAGCGAAGACCAGATGCTGGGTGCGGTGGTCTTTGGCCACGAGCAGCAGCAGATTGTCATTCAGAACATCAACGACCTGGTTAAAGAAGCGGGTAAACCGCGCTGGGACTGGCAGCCGGAAGCCGTCAACGAAGCGCTGAATGCGCGCGTTGCTGCCCTGGCCGAAGCGCGTCTGAGCGATGCTTACCGTATCACTGATAAACAAGAGCGTTACGCTCAGATTGACGTGATCAAAGCGGAAACCATCGCGACGCTGATTGCTGAAGACGAAACCCTGGACGCTAACGAACTGGGTGAAATCCTGCACGCTATCGAGAAAAATGCCGTGCGTAGCCGCGTACTGGCAGGCGAGCCGCGTATCGATGGCCGTGAAAAAGATATGATTCGTGGTCTGGATGTTCGTACTGGCGTACTGCCGCGTACTCACGGTTCCGCACTGTTCACCCGTGGCGAAACTCAGGCGCTGGTGACTGCGACTCTGGGTACCGCACGTGATGCGCAGAACATTGACGAACTGATGGGCGAGCGTACTGACTCCTTCCTGTTCCACTACAACTTCCCTCCGTACTCTGTCGGCGAGACTGGCATGGTGGGTTCACCGAAGCGTCGTGAAATCGGTCACGGTCGTCTGGCTAAGCGCGGCGTACTGGCCGTTATGCCGACCACGGAAGAATTCCCGTACACCGTTCGCGTGGTATCTGAAATCACCGAATCTAACGGTTCTTCCTCCATGGCTTCCGTGTGCGGTGCTTCTCTGGCGCTGATGGATGCTGGTGTGCCGGTGAAAGCTGCCGTTGCGGGTATCGCAATGGGTCTGGTGAAAGAAGGCGACAACTACGTTGTTCTGTCTGACATTCTGGGTGACGAAGACCACCTGGGTGATATGGACTTCAAAGTGGCGGGTTCCCGCGACGGTATCTCTGCGCTGCAGATGGATATCAAAATTGAAGGCATCACCAAAGAGATCATGCAGGTTGCACTGAACCAGGCGAAAGGTGCTCGTCTGCACATCCTGGGCGTAATGGAGCAGGCGATTAACGCGCCGCGCGGCGATATCTCCGAATTCGCACCGCGTATCCACACCATCAAGATCAGCCCGGACAAGATCAAAGACGTGATCGGTAAAGGCGGCTCTGTGATTCGTGCGCTGACTGAAGAGACCGGTACTACCATCGAAATCGAAGATGACGGTACTGTGAAGATCGCAGCAACCGATGGCGACAAAGCGCAACACGCTATCCGTCGTATCGAAGAGATCACCGCTGAGATCGAAGTTGGCCGTGTTTACAATGGTAAAGTGACCCGTATCGTTGACTTTGGCGCATTTGTTGCCATCGGCGGCGGTAAAGAAGGTCTGGTCCACATTTCTCAGATCGCTGACAAGCGCGTAGAGAAAGTGACCGATTACCTGCAGATGGGTCAGGAAGTGCCGGTTAAAGTTCTGGAAGTTGACCGTCAGGGCCGCGTTCGTCTGAGCATTAAAGAAGCAGCTGAACAGACACAGCCTGCCGCTGCACCGGAAGCTCCGGTTGCTGAGCAAGGCGAGTAAGGTTGCCGTTTGCCCTCCGCGTTGGCGGAGGGCGTATTACGGGCAGGACGCCCTGTTTGCAGCCGGGGAACTGGACGTTCATCCAATCGTTGTCTTCGGGAGTGGGAAATGAAGCCTTTTTTGCGCTGGTGTTTCGTGGCGACAGCTCTCACGCTGGCAGGATGCAGCAACTCTGCCTGGCGTAAGGACGCAGTCCTCGCGGTGCCATTGCAACCGACTTTGCAGCAAGAAGTGATTCTGGCGCGCATGGAACAAATTCTTGCCAGTCGGGCTTTAACCGATGACGAACGCGCACAGCTTTTATATGAGCGCGGAGTGTTGTATGATAGTCTCGGTCTGAGGGCATTAGCGCGAAATGATTTTTCACAAGCGTTGGCAATCCGACCTGATATGCCTGAAGTATTCAATTACTTAGGCATTTATTTAACGCAGGCAGGCAATTTTGATGCTGCCTATGAAGCGTTTGATTCTGTACTTGAGCTTGATCCAACTTACAACTACGCGCACTTGAATCGCGGTATCGCCCTGTATTACGGCGGTCGCGCTAAGTTAGCGCAAGATGATCTGCTGGCGTTTTATCAAGACGATCCCAATGATCCTTTCCGTAGCCTGTGGCTTTACCTCGCTGAGCGTAAACTCGACGAGAAGCAGGCGCTTGAAGCACTGAAACAGCGCTTCGACAAATCGGATAAAGAACAATGGGGATGGAACATTGTCGAGTTCTACCTTAGCGACATCAACGAAAAAACGTTGATGGACCGTTTGAAGGCAGACGCAACGGATAACACCTCGCTCGCTGAGCATCTCAGTGAAACCAACTTCTATTTAGGTAAGTACTACCTAAGTCTGGGGGACAAGGACAGCGCTACGGCACTGTTCAAACTGGCGGTCGCAAACAACGTTCACAACTACGTTGAGCACCGATACGCATTGTTGGAATTATCGCTCTTGGGCCAGGAGCAAGATGACCTGGCAGAATCGGACCAGCAATAGCTGACGAACACATCAGCCCATTTTTTTGTTTGCCATCACCTTAACGGGTGAGGGCGTTGTTGTTCGTTAATACACCTACTTTGAGCCGGTTCACACTTTTCAATGAAAATTACTCTAAATTTTCACGTTGAGTTATGTAGACTGGCCGCCATTAATTTTGAGGCACACGTACTACATGGCTGAATTCGAAACCACTTTTGCAGATCTGGGCCTGAAGGCTCCCATCCTTGAAGCGCTTAACGATCTGGGTTACGAAAAACCATCTCCGATCCAGGCTGAGTGCATTCCGCATCTTCTGGGCGGCCGCGACGTTCTGGGTATGGCCCAGACGGGTAGCGGTAAAACCGCAGCGTTCTCTTTACCGCTGCTGAACAATCTTGATCCTGAGCTGAAAGCACCGCAAATTCTGGTGCTGGCGCCGACCCGCGAACTGGCGGTACAGGTTGCTGAAGCAATGACGGACTTCTCTAAACATATGCGCGGCGTAAACGTGGTAGCCCTTTACGGCGGCCAGCGTTATGACGTGCAGCTGCGTGCTCTGCGCCAGGGACCACAAATCGTTGTGGGTACCCCAGGTCGTCTGCTGGACCACCTGAAGCGCGGTACTCTTGATCTCTCTAAACTGAGCGGTCTGGTACTGGATGAAGCTGACGAAATGTTGCGTATGGGCTTCATCGAAGACGTAGAAACGATTATGGCGCAGATCCCGGAAGGTCATCAGACCGCTCTGTTCTCTGCCACCATGCCGGAAGCGATCCGTCGCATTACCCGCCGCTTTATGAAAGAGCCGCAGGAAGTGCGCATCCAGTCCAGCGTTACGACTCGCCCGGACATCAGCCAGAGCTACTGGACTGCTTACGGTATGCGTAAAAATGAAGCGCTGGTGCGTTTCCTGGAAGCGGAAGATTTTGATGCGGCGATTATCTTCGTTCGTACCAAAAACGCGACCCTGGAAGTGGCTGAAGCGCTGGAGCGTAGCGGCTACAACAGCGCCGCGCTGAACGGCGACATGAACCAGGCGCTGCGTGAGCAGACTCTGGAGCGTCTGAAAGATGGTCGTCTGGATATTCTGATTGCGACCGACGTTGCGGCTCGTGGCCTTGACGTTGAGCGTATCAGCCTGGTTGTTAACTATGATATCCCGATGGACTCCGAGTCTTACGTTCACCGTATCGGCCGTACCGGTCGTGCGGGTCGTGCTGGCCGCGCGCTGCTGTTCGTTGAGAATCGTGAACGCCGCCTGCTGCGTAACATCGAACGCACCATGAAGCTGACGATCCCGGAAGTCGAACTGCCGAACGCAGAACTGCTGGGCAAACGCCGTCTGGAAAAATTTGCCGCCAAAGTTCAGCAGCAGCTGGAAAGCAGCGATCTGGATCAGTACCGTGCGCTGCTGGCGAAAATCCAGCCGTCTGCTGAAGGTGAAGAGCTGGATATCGAAACCCTGGCCGCAGCCCTGCTGAAAATGGCTCAGGGCGAACGTCCGCTGATTCTGCCGCCGGATGCACCGATGCGTCCTAAGCGTGAATTCCGCGACCGTGACGATCGTTTCGAGCGCCGTGGCGACCGCAACGACCGTGGTCCGCGTGGCGACCGTCCGGAGCGTAGCGGTGAAGATCGTCCTAAGCGCGAACGTCGCGACGTGGGCGATATGGAACTGTATCGCATTGAAGTGGGCCGCGATGATGGCGTTGAAGTTCGTCATATCGTTGGCGCTATCGCTAACGAAGGCGACATCAGCAGCCGTTACATCGGTAACATCAAGCTGTTCGGTACCCACTCCACGATCGAACTGCCGAAAGGCATGCCGGGCGAAGTTCTGCAGCACTTCACTCGTACTCGCATCCTGAACAAGCCGATGAACATGCAGCTGCTGGGCGATGCTCAGCCGCGTCCGGACCGTGGCGGCGAGCGTCGTGGCGGTGGTGAGCGCCGTGAAGGCGGTCGCGCATTCGGTGGCGAACGTCGTGAAGGCGGCCGCAACTTCGGTGGTGGTGAGCGTCGTGAAGGCGGCCGTGGTGATGGTCGTCGTTTCAGCGGCGAACGTCGTGACGGTGCTCGTGCTCCGCGTCGTGATGATGCAGCTGCGGCTCCGCGCCGTGATGATTCCGCTGGTCGTCGTCGTTTCGGTGGCGATGCGTAATTAGCGCACTCCGCTAGCGTAAAGTAAATAATACAGCCCCGATCGTGATGATTGGGGCTTTTTTTATTTCTTTTGTACTCGTGTACTGGTACAGTGCTGCGCGTTAACAACGAAAAGCATGAATGACTGGAGATTTCGGCAAATGGCGACACTTACCACTACGGCAACCCGACCGTCCTTATTTGGCGGCGTGGTGATAATCGGCGGGACCATCATTGGCGCAGGCATGTTTTCGCTGCCGGTGGTCATGTCCGGTGCGTGGTTCTTCTGGTCGCTGGCTGCGCTGATCTTTACCTGGTTTTGCATGCTCCATTCCGGACTGATGATTCTGGAAGCGAACCTGAACTACCGTATTGGCTCCAGCTTCGACACCATCACCAAAGATCTGCTGGGGAAAGGCTGGAATCTGGTCAACGGTCTGTCGATCGCTTTTGTGCTCTATATTCTGACCTACGCCTATATCTCGGCCAGCGGCTCCATACTGCACCATACCTTCTCGGAGCTTTCATTGCATGTGCCGGCGCGGGCAGCGGGCTTTGGCTTTGCGCTGCTGGTGGCTTTTATCGTCTGGTTGAGTACCAAAGCGGTGAGCCGAATGACGGCAATCGTACTGGGAGCCAAGGTTATTACCTTCTTCCTGACCTTCGGAAGTCTGCTGGGTCACGTTGAGCCGACGACACTGTTTAACGTCGCCGAAAAGAATGCATCCTACACGCCGTACCTGTTGATGACCCTCCCGTTTTGCCTGGCCTCCTTTGGCTATCACGGTAACGTACCGAGTCTGATGAAGTATTATGGCAAAGATCCCCGGACCATAACCCGTTGCCTGGTTTACGGCACGCTGCTGGCTCTGGGGCTGTATGTCGTCTGGTTACTGGTGACGATGGGCAACATTCCACGCCCTGAGTTTATCGGTATCGCGCAGAAGGGCGGCAATATTGATGTGCTGGTACAGGCATTGAGCGGGGTGCTCAACAGCCGTAGTCTGGATCTGTTACTGGTGGTGTTCTCGAACTTCGCCGTTGCCAGCTCTTTCCTTGGGGTAACCCTGGGCCTGTTTGACTACCTGGCGGACCTGTTTGGTTTTGATGATTCTGCTCTCGGCCGTTTTAAGACCGCGCTCCTGACCTTTGTTCCACCGATCATCGGCGGCCTGCTGCAGCCCAATGGTTTCCTGTATGCCATCGGCTATGCCGGTCTGGCCGCAACCATCTGGGCGGCGATTGTTCCGGCGCTGCTGGCCCGCGCATCGCGCAAGCGCTTCGGCAGCCCACAGTTTCGTGTCTGGGGTGGAACGCCGATGATTGTGCTGATTCTGCTGTTTGGCGCCGGTAACATTATCGTGCATTTCTTATCGAGCTTTAATCTGTTGCCTGTTTACCAGTAAACAGCATGCCCGGTGGCGCGAAGCTGACCGGGCTTGCAGGGGATGAGCAGGCCGGATAAGGCGCCGCCGTCATCCGGCAAAAAACTACCCCAGCAACTCCTCTTTCACCTGCATCGCTAAATCAAACGAATGCAAGCGCGCCTGATGATCGAAGATCTGGCCGTTCACCATCAGCTCATCGGCCTGGGTTTCCCGCAAAATGGATTCCAGCCCGTGGCGGATTTTGGCTTTATCCCCAACCAGCGACATGCTGAGCGCCTGCTGGACTCCATACTGTTCTGAGGCAGACCACAGTTGATGCATATTTTCCACCGGCGGCGGCAGCTGACCGGTTTCGCCGCGACGCAGTTTCACGAATGCCTGTTGCATCGAGGTGAACAGGAATTCGGCATCACGGTTGCTATCGGCGGCGATGATATTAATACATACCATGGCGTACGGTTTCGCTAAGCGTTCGGACGGTTTGAACTGGGTGCGGTAGAGATGCAGCGCCTGGAATAACATATCCGGCGCGAAGTGCGAAGCGAAGGCAAAGGGCAGGCCAAGCTGCGCCGCCAGCTGCGCGCTGTACAGACTGGAGCCTAACAGCCACACCGGGATCTTCTCTCCGTAACCGGGAACCGGGCGCACGTGCGGATTGGGATCGCGGGCATCAAACCAGTCCACCAGTTCGGCGACATCGCGCGGGAAGTTATCAACATCCCCGCCCATATGACGGCGGAGCGCCATCATCGTACGCTGGTCGCTGCCCGGCGCACGGCCAAGCCCCAGGTCGATACGCCCGGGATATAAGGTATTGAGCGTACCGAACTGTTCGGCGATCACCAGCGGTGAATGGTTGGGTAACATCACGCCACCGGATCCCAGATGCAGCGTCGTGGTATTCGCTGCCAGATAACCGATAAGCACCGATGTTGCGGCGCTGGCAATGCCAACCATGTTGTGATGTTCCGCCAGCCAATAGCGGTGATAGCCGCGTTTTTCAGCCAGGCGAGCGAGATCCAGAGAGTGCGAGAAGGCCGTTTTGGCGCAAGAACCCTCGGGGATCGGTGCCAGATCGAGCACCGAGAACGGAATAGATTTGTCAGTCATAAAGGCTCACTTTGTTACAGCATCGTCATCAGATTGAAGGTCTTCTTCCAGCCTGGCGCATTCAGCGAGCGCCAGCCAGAAAAGCTGCAGCTTTCATACTGCATGAAAAGACGAAGCATGCTGTTAACAAAGCGAGCTATTTTCAGGACTGCAGTTCCAGCCCGGCCAGTCGTTTCCAGTAACCGTTACAGTCACTGTTGGCGATCAGCGGCAGCGGCGAGGCGCCGTTTTCATTGGCGCGGAAAGCATCGAGCATAGCAAAGGTATCGTTGCCCAGCGGTGACAGGCGCACCATATCGACCAGCCCCTGCATCGACGTCAGTTCGTTGCCGAGGTTATAGACATAGCCGCTCATGGTCTGAATACCGTTCAGGACAAACACCTGCTGATTCTCCTGGGACAGCACGCTGCGCCCGTTCGGGTACTTGATGCAGCAGGTCTCGCATTCATCTTTCGGGCGATCTTCGGAACGTGCGGTAAAGCAGCGGGCAGAATAGGCCAGCGGCAGGTGGCCGTAGCTCAGGACTTCCACTTCGAACTGATCGCGCAGACCGAGCTCTTCGCACTGGGCGAGCAGGTTCACCAGCCAGTCGCGAGACAGCTCAACCGGCATGCACCAGCGCATCATTCCTTGTTTACGCAGCAGACGCAGGGTGACGGCGTTATAGCAGTTGAGCGCATGTCCGGCGACGAAAGGCAGTTTGCGCTCTGCGCACATATTGACGACGCCAAGGTCGCTGGCTTCGATCAGAAATTCGCCGTTATCGACATAGCGCTTCAGCTCATTGAGTTCGGAAGAGGCCTGCACCAGCGCAAGCGTGGAGAGCACCACCTGCTTACCGCTGCCCGCCAGCGCTTTCGCCATCTCCAGCCAGTCGCCCACTTTGGTGGCGCGGCGTTTGCTGCATACGGCTTCGCCCAGATAGATAGTATCGGCACTGGAACGTGCGGCCTGCTGGTAAAAATCTTCCAGCGTCTCTTTCGACCAGTAGTAAAGCACCGGCCCTAATGAATATTTCATTACTTTTCTCACTGCCATTTACGGTGGTAGGCGCCAAGGGTGGTTTGTGTCCCTTCGGACATGGCACCGAGCGTCTCCATCCATGCGGATTGCGGAATAAAGTTTTGCGGATCGGCTTTGCAGCGATCGATCGCCTGGCGCCAGACTTTCGCCACCTGGGTGACATAGGCGGGGCTGCGCTGACGACCTTCAATTTTCACCGACGCAATATTGGCCGCCATCAGTTCCGGCAGTAGCTCCAGCGTATTCAGGCTGGTTGGCTCTTCCAGCGCATGATAGCGCTCGCCATCTACCAGATAGCGGCCCTTGCACAGCGTCGGGTAACCGGCATTTTCGCCATCCTGATAGCGATCGATCAGCACTTCGTTGAGGCGTGATTCCAGACCCTGCGGCGTTTGTTGCCAGCGGACAAAGCGCGCAGGTGAACAGGCGCCGACGGTATTCGGCGATTCGCCGGTCAGGTAGGAAGAGAGGTAGCAGCGGCCTTCTGCCATGATGCACAGGCTACCGAAGGCGAAGACCTCCAGCGGAACCGGCGTCGTGCGGGCCAGCTGTTTTACCTGATGAATCGAGAGCACGCGCGGTAGCACAACGCGGGCGACATCGAAATTGCGGTGATAGAAACGCACCGCCTCTTCGTTGGTTGCCGACGCCTGTACCGAAACGTGGCGTTCAATATGCGGATAACGCTCCGCGGCGTATTCCAGCATGGCGATATCGGCAAGGATTAAGGCATCCGCGCCCAGCTGTGCCGCCATGTCTACCGCGCGCTGCCAGCGGGCATAACCGTCAGGATGTGCAAAGGTATTGATCGCGATATGCAGCTTACGACGGTGCTGACGCACAAAGCTAACGGCTTCCTGCAGTTTCTTTTCGGTGAAATTAAGGCCGGCAAAGTGGCGGGCGTTAGTGTCATCTTTCAGCCCGATATAGACGGCATCGGCACCGTTTTCGATGGCCGCCTTAAGTGCCGGAAGGTTGCCGGCTGGGCAGAGCAGCTCCATAATTTTTCCTGAAAAATGCGGCCCGTAGGGACGCTGATAGGGTTAATGAGCAGGGATTTTAGTTAACCTTCTGGTGACAATTTTTGATTTGAGGCAGTTAAAAGCGTATTGACGGCGCCAATAATAGGTATCCGTCGTTGTGATTTTGTTGATTTACGCCGCTATGTCGTTTATTTGATATGGCACAATAGCGGAACTATTGCTTTCATGGAGTAAGGCTTGTGTTGGATAAATTGCGTTCCCGGCTGGTCCACTTTGGCCCGTCTTTGATGAGCGTGCCGGTTAAGCTGGCGCCTTTTGCCCTCAAGCGCCAGGTGCTGGAGCAGGTATTAAGCTGGCAGTTTCGTCAGGCTCTGGAAGATGGCGAACTGGATTTTCTCGAAGGCCGCTGGTTAAGTATTAATGTGCGTGATATCGGTCTGCTGTGGTATACCTCGGTGAGCGAAGGGCGTCTGGTGGTCAGCTCTACGGCCGAAGCGGATGTGAGCTTCAGCGCCGATGCCAGCGATCTGCTGATGATCGCCGCGCGTAAGCAGGATCCGGATACGTTGTTCTTCCAGCGTCGGCTGGTCATCGAAGGTGATACTGAGCTGGGGCTGTATGTAAAAAACCTGATGGATGCCATTGAGCTGGAGCAGATGCCAAAAGCGCTGCGCGTGATGCTGCTGCAGCTGGCTGACTTTGTTGAAGCGGGGCTGAACGGCCCGCGGAAACCTGAACAGACATCGGTAGGTGAGGCATGCTGATTCGAGTTGAAATTGGGATTGATGCACCGGGAATCGACGCGTTATTGCGCCGTACGTTTGGCAGCGATGCCGAAGCGCAGCTGGTGCACGATTTACGTGAAGACGGTCTGATCACGCTGGGCGTGGTGGCGACAGATGATGAAGGGCAGGTTATTGGCTATGCCGCCTTCAGCCCGGTCTCCGTTGAAGGCGAAGAACTGCAGTGGGTTGGGCTGGCGCCGCTGGCGGTAGATGAAAATTATCGCGGCCAGGGAATCGGCAGCCAGCTGGTCTACGAAGGGCTGGATTCATTGAATGAGTTTAGCTATGCCGCAGTGGTGACACTGGGCGATCCGGCCTTCTACGGCCGCCTCGGCTTTGAGCCGGCAGCCCGCTTCGATCTGCGTTGCCGCTGGGCGGATACCGCCGAGGCGTTCCAGGTGCGCCCGTTGGCCGATGACGCGCTGGAAGGGGTGCATGGGCTGGTGGAGTACAGCGATCGCTTTAACCGCCTCTGAGGCTCTCCAGCAGAGTCTCAAAAGAACCATCTCCGGCAACGAGGCGCTCTTTCTGGCGCTTCGTTAGCTGCTTGATGCGATACTCCACTCGTAGTGCAAGTGAGTGTTCACCAACTTCCTGGCTGAACGCCAGCTGCAGTTCGCCTTTTCCCCGCAATGCTTTTGCTCCCTTGCCATCCTGATGCTGACAAAAACGGCGCGCAACATCGGTAGTAATCCCGGTGTAAAGGCGATTATCGGCGGTACGTATCAAATAGAGAAACCAGCGCACGGTAGAAATATCGGTATGTTAAGGTAGATGCACCATAACATACCGGAGAGTAAAGATGGATACGCTCGCTGCTATCAGCCGCTGGCTTGGCAAACAGCATGTGATTACCTGGTGCGTTGCCAGCGAGGAAGAGCTGTGGTGTGCCAATGCGTTCTATGTGTATGACTCGCAAAACGTCGCCTTCTATCTCCTCAGTGATGACAATACCCGCCACGGGCAGATGACCGGCCAGCGCGCAAAGGTCGCCGGCACCGTAAATGGCCAGCCGAAAACCGTTGCCCGTATTCGCGGCGTCCAGTTCAAAGGTGAAATTCGTCGTCTTTCAGGTGATGAGGAAGCGGTGATGCGTGCGCGGTACGTCAACCGCTTTCCGATCGCCAGGATGCTGCGGGCGCCGGTCTGGGAAATCCGTCCGGATGAGCTCAAGTTCACCGATAACACGCTGGGGTTCGGCACCAAGTTACACTGGCTACGTCATTCCGATAGCGAGTGAAAGCCCGTAACGGACGTGCAGAGTCCCATCTTTCCCACATACTCTTGTTACCGCGGCGTCCGCCGCTGAAGGGCTGATTTTTCAGGGGGCATAATGAGCCAGGTGCTAATAACAGGGGCTACCGGATTAGTTGGTGGGCACTTACTTCGAATGCTGATCCAGGCGCCGGGCATTGCGGCGATAACCGCAGCGACCCGCCGCCCGCTGGCGGATGCCGAGGGCGTGCTGAATCCTCATGCGCCTCAGTTGAGTGATGCGCTGGCGCAGGTTGTTGACCCCGTCGATATCGTGTTTTGCTGCCTGGGGACCACGTTGCGAGACGCGGGCAGTAAAGCCGCCTTCATTCAGGCTGACTACCGGCTGGTGGTGGATACGGCGCTCACCGGGCTACGGCTGGGCGCAAAGCACATGCTGGTGGTCAGCGCGATGGGGGCCAATCCGCATTCGATGTTCTTCTACAACCGCGTTAAAGGCGAAATGGAAGAGGCGCTGCGCGCGCAGCCGTGGACGCGTCTGACGATTTTGCGACCGTCGATGCTGCTGGGCGATCGAGAGCAAAAAAGGGCCAATGAAGCGGTGCTGGCGCCATTGTTCCGACTGCTGCCGGGAAACTGGAAATCTATCCATGCCCATGAGGTGGCGCAGGCGATGCTTAGCGAAGCGCTGACCCCAGGCCGGGAAGGCGTGACGATTCTGCCATCGGCAAAACTGCGTGAAATTGCGGCCAGCGAAGCGTAGTATTCTGCGCTTCACATCACCACATCTTTCCTGGGGAATGCTATGGCTGGTCAGTCTTCATCTCAGGCGGCATCACCGTTTCAATGGTGGAAGCCCGCGCTCTTTTTTCTCGTTGTCATCGTTGGCCTGTGGTTCGTCAAATGGCAGCCTTACTATGGCAAGGCGTTTACGGCCGCAGAAACGCACAGTATCGGTAAATCGATCCTCGCCCAGGCCGATGCCAATCCGTTCAAAGCGGCATGGGACTACGCGGCGGTCTACTTCCTGGCGGTCTGGAAAGCGGCGGTGCTGGGCGTCCTGCTTGGTTCGCTGATTCAGGTGCTGATCCCGCGCGACTGGCTGCTGCGTACGTTGGGCCAGTCTCGATTTCGCGGTACGCTCTCAGGCGTGCTGTTTTCTCTGCCCGGTATGATGTGTACTTGCTGCGCCGCACCGGTTGCGGCGGGAATGCGTAAGCAGCAGGTATCGATGGGCGGCGCACTGGCGTTCTGGATGGGCAACCCGTTGCTGAATCCGGCAACGCTGGTGTTTATGGGGTTTGTGCTGGGCTGGCAGTTTGCGTTGATTCGCCTGGTTGCCGGGCTGGCAACGGTGTTGATCGTGGCGACGCTGGTGCAAAAATGGGTCAAAGAGGCGGCAACGCAACCGTCAGATCTTCCGGCTGTCGGTGATACCGCGCAGGGACCTTTTTTCTCCCGCTGGCTGAGGGCGCTCTGGACCCTGTTCTGGAATACTATTCCGGTCTATATTCTGGCGGTCCTGGTGCTGGGGGCGGCGCGCGTCTGGCTGTTCCCGCATGCCGATGGCGTGGTGGGGAATACCCTGTTCTGGGTGGTGGCGATGGCGATAGCCGGCTGTCTGTTTGTCATCCCTACCGCGGCGGAGATCCCTATCGTCCAGACCATGATGCTGGCGGGAATGGGGTTTGCCCCGGCGCTGGCGCTGCTCATCACGTTGCCTGCGGTCAGCGTGCCGTCGTTGATTATGTTGCGTAAGGCTTTTCCGGCGAAAGCGCTGTGGCTGACCTGTGGGCTGGTGGCGCTATGTGGTGCGGTGGTTGGCGGACTGGCGTTACTCTGATGAAATCCCGGGCTGCGGCTAACGCCTTGCCCGGTTAGTCACCCGGCTCAGCATTGCGCGAGCCGGGACTATTTTTACTACTTACTTGATATAGGTAAAGGCGGTGGTCACGCGCGACACGCCGCTGACCCGGCTGGCGATATCTGCCGCCGCACGGCCTTCACGGTCCGTGACCAGACCCATCAGGAACACTTCGCCATTCTCGGTCGTCACTTTGACGTTTGACGATTTGACCTGATCGGTGCCCAGCAGCTGAGAGCGTACTTTTGTGGTAATCCAGGTATCGGAAGAGGCGGTACCTAAACCAATCGGCTGGCCCTGACGTACTTCGTTAAAGACTTCCGTTGTCCCTTCGACGCCCATCGCAATTTGTTTCGCGCGCGCGGAGAGATCCGCCACCGGAGACTGACCGGTCAGCAGGACTTTGCCCTGATAGGCGGTAACGTTAATCCGGGCCTGTTTCTTAATTTGCTCGTCTTTCGACAGCGCGCTGTTGACGCGCAGTTCCAGCGTACTGTCATCAACCTGAGTACCTACCGTACGCGGGTCCGTGGCGGCTTTGGTGCCGACAGCTGCCGTTCCGACTACCGCTGCGGCAACGCATCCTTGTAGCAGTAGCGCAGAAAGAATGATGGCGAGGGGCGAGAGAGCCTTCATGTGTTCTCCTTAATCGTCCTGGTGTGGAAAAAGCGTGTTATCAATCAAATCGCACAGGCAGTTAACGGTGAGCATATGCATTTCCTGAATTCGCGCGCTGCGATGAGACGGAATGCGGATTTCGACATCCTGCTGGCCCAGCAGGCCAGCCAGCTCACCGCCGTCGTAGCCGGTGAGTGCGACGATGGTCATATCGCGGGTGACGGCAGCTTCAACGGCTTTCACGATGTCCCGACTATTGCCGCGCGTGGAAATGGCCAGCAGAACATCACCTGCATGGCCTAACGCGCGAACCTGCTTGGCGTAGATTTCGTCGTGCAGGCGATCGTTGGCAATTGCGGTTAAGACCACATTATCGGTATTTAGTGCAATGGCGGGTAAACCAGGACGCTCTGTTTCAAAACGATTAATCATGCTGGCAGCAAAATGCTGTGCGTTGGCGGCAGAGGTGCCATTGCCACAACAGAGGATTTTGTTGCCATTGAGCAGCGACTGTACCAGGGTCAAGGCCGCACGGGAGATGGCATCCGGGAGAGCTTCCGCTGCTGCAATTTGGGTTTGAATGCTTTCAGTAAAGCAGGCTTTAATTCTATCGAGCACGGGATCCCTTAATTCATTTACGCTATTCGCCAAAGGCGTTTCTCAGCCATTGGATGTCGTTTCCGGTGAAGGCTACCACATCGAAACGGCAATCCACAGTGTCAAAGCTCCCATTCTGCCGGGAGAGCCACAGGCGAGCAGCCTGGAGGAGTCTTTGTTGTTTTTTTTGCGTGACGCTGGAGGCGGCATCCCCGTAGCTTGCGCTGCGCCGATAGCGCACTTCCACAAAAACGGTTACCGCGCCATCGCGCATGATGAGGTCAATTTCACCGCCCCGCTCACGGGCGTTGGCGGCGATAAAATGCAGCCCCCGGCTTTCCAGCCACCGGCGAGCCTGGTTTTCCCAGGCATCTCCGGTCTGTTTGGTTAGTTGGCTGCGACGATCTGTCCGTGTTGGTACTTGAGCCATGACAATTTCCTGTTGATCACGCAGTCCTGCGTGGCCGTCAGATCGCCGGTGTTACCGTTCAGCTCGAAGCCCGGCGTCTGGCGCATCTGGGCGAAATGGTTAGCCAGCGACCAGGCATCCGCGCCCATTGCATACAGGCGAGCCAGTGAATAATCGTTGCGCACGGCGGAGAGCGCCTGCTGCATCAGCGCCGGGTTGCTGCCGGCCAGCATCGGGATCTCACTATACTGCAAACCTTCCATCTCCAGGCGGAAATCTGGGCCGGCAGTGCCCTGGGCGCTACGGGAGCTGGCGTACAGGGTGACATTGCTCTGGCTGCCGTTGCGCAGGGCGATCATCGGTTTGATATAGGCAATCTGTTCCGGCGTCGCCAGGATCCAGGCGGAGTCGACGCCACCGCTACTGCTGACCGGGACATCTTCCGGGTTACCGAGGCTGCTGTCAGACGCTGACGGCAGCGTAGAAACGGGCGTTCCGCTCAGAGAGATACCGCTGTTGACGCTGGATTTCAGCTCAGAAGCTGAACCAAAGCGCTGCTGCAGGACGGTTCCGCCACCCAGTTTTAACCACTCGTTGGCAAAGGCGTTCACCACGCGATCGCCGAGCGCGCCGCGAGGCGCCAGCAGCAGCGGCGTTTGTTTGCCCTGATCGTGAATATGGCGCGCCGCGTCACGGGCTTCATCTTCCGGCGAGAGGGCGAAATAGCAAATATTGGCGCGATTTTCGACTTTCTCCGGCTGGTTCAGCGCCAGCACGTTGAGCGAGGTGTTGCTCTTGATGACCTCCTCGACGTTATCTTTGAGCAGCGGGCCGACGACGAGGGTGGCGCCATCCTGCTGTACCTGCGCGAGCAGCTGACTCATTGGTTGCGTGGTGGTGTCGTAAATTTTCAGTTCAGCCGAAGGATTGGCCGGGGTGGTGGCAACCGGCTGGGCCTGCGGTGCGCTGACCGCAGGTTGTGCGGTCGTCGCGGCGGTGTCGCTGGTGGCTGACTGCTCCGGCGCAGCCGCGGCCTGAGTGGCGGCCGCTGCCGTCACCGGAGCCGGCGCCCGATCGGCCGCTGGCGCCTGAACAGGGACCGGCGCGGTATTGGCTGAGGTCAGGTCGCCCACTTCCGCCTGCGAAGGGCTCACGACGTCGCTACTGGCGACATTGGCGGCCTGCGCAACCTGGGCAGGAACGGCGCTTCCGGCGACGGTCGGCGCGCCATTTTTCGCCGCTTCAAAGCCTTGCTGGATGGTACGGCCGAAGACCGCGGCCTGGCCGTTGAGCGGCAGCAGCAGCGCGATCTTATTGGTTGAAGCCGGTTTATAATTTTGCATATTCACCAGCGCCGTTGGCAGCATTTTCGCGCCAGGGTTCTGCGGATAGCGGGTTTGCCAGTCTTTCACGCCGGCTTTGAGTAGGGTGGGATCGTTACGGTTGTCAAACCACATGCGTTGCAGATCCAGCCATCCCTGCAGGACGTTTTCATCGGCATTGATGATCAGCGCGTTAGCCTGATCCTGGGTCATTGAGGTGAGCGCTTTCCAGGTCGCGTCGATATTCTGCTGCTGTTGTTTCGCCTGACTCAGCAGCGGCTGCTGGGCGATCAGGGCACGCAGCAGCGTAATTGACGGGCGGCCCTGGCTGGCATCAATCTGCGCCTGCCAGTATCGCGGCTGCTGATTGTGCTCAAAACTGGCGGGATCGAGCTTCGCCAGCAGCGCCTGAGCGCCCTGGAAATCGTTCTGCGCCAGCTTCACTTCGACGGCCAGCAGAGATTGCTCGCGGGCCTGGGTACCGTTGAGATTAGACGGCAGCTGGTTGAACAGGTCGATGGCCTGCTGCTTTTTGCCTTCCTGTAACAGTGCACGAATGGCGAGTAATTGCCAGTTGGTCTTGCTATCATTCGAGCTTTGCTGCATTTGCTGTAGGTAGTAACTGGAATCTGCCTGTGCCGTACCCTGTAAAAACGCCGTGCTTTGATCCGGGGTATGGGTGCCGCAGCCAGCGAAGATCAAAGCAGCTAGCAGTACGGGCAGACAACGCGCGGGTTTAGAACGAAGAAATGTTGACGGTACCATATGTATCCAGTGATATTTTTTTGGCTCAATGCTCAATATTAATTCGGCAATACGGACGAGACAATGAAACAACACGAATCAGCAGATAATTCTCAGGGGCAGCTCTATATTGTGCCCACTCCGATCGGAAATCTGTCTGATATCACGCAGCGTGCCCTGGAAGTGTTACAAGCCGTTGATTTAGTTGCCGCGGAAGACACCCGCCACACCGGTTTGCTGCTCCAGCATTTTGCGATTAACGCCCGTTTATTTGCGCTGCACGACCATAATGAACAGCAAAAAGCTGAAACACTTCTGGCGAAATTAAAAGACGGGCAGAACATTGCGCTGGTGTCTGACGCCGGGACTCCGCTGATCAACGATCCTGGCTATCACCTGGTACGGGCCTGTCGCGAGGCAAATATCCGCGTGGTGCCGCTTCCGGGCCCCTGTGCCGCCATTGCTGCGCTCAGCGCGGCAGGCCTGCCTTCCGATCGTTTCTGCTATGAAGGGTTCCTGCCGGCAAAATCAAAAGGGCGTCGCGATACGCTGAAGGCGCTGGAAGAAGAGCCGCGTACGATTATCTTTTACGAATCAACCCACCGTTTACTGGAAAGCCTGGAAGATATCTGCACGGTGCTGGGAGAGTCCCGCTATGTGGTGCTGGCGCGCGAGCTGACCAAAACCTGGGAATCCATTCACGGTGCGCCAATTGGCGAGCTGCTGGCGTGGGTGAAAGAGGATGAGAACCGGCGTAAAGGCGAGATGGTACTGATCGTCGAAGGATTTAAAGCGCAGGAAGAGGCCCTGCCCGCAGACGCGCTGCGTACGCTGGCCCTGCTGCAGGCGGAGCTGCCGCTGAAAAAAGCCGCCGCGCTGGCCGCTGAAATTCACGGCGTGAAGAAAAATGCGCTGTATAAATATGCGCTGGAGCAGCAGGGATAAGAGACAGGCCCGGGAACACCGGGCCATTGATCTTATTTGATCGGCGTGGCTTCAAAAACCAGCGTTTGTAGCGGCTGTAGCGTAATCACCACGGCGTCCTGATAATGCTCCGGAACCGTTGGGTTACTGCCGTAGCGAGCGGTCAGGGTGAACCGGGTTGCTTCGCCTTGAGGAATTTCAAAGTCCTTTGTCAGATTCAGGTAGTAACTTTGCGGTTTATCAGAAGGGTTACGCAGTCCCAGTATCGCCTTGTCTTTGCTCCAGGATGCCCAGCCATATACCTCAAGCGCCGTCGGATCGCCGCCGACCCAGTGTGTGTCCACCAGCACGTGGGCATTTTCACGCGACCATTTAGCGGCCTCTGCCAGAACGTCCCACTTGGCTTTGTTCAACATGGACGGCGTGATGTACAGCTCTTGTAGCTGGGTCCCCGTCGCGAAATAGCTCCACACCTGATCGGCAAAATCGCCGTCGGTCTGCACTTTTTCCAGTCCGTAATAGGCATTTTCTGCACTGACAATGCCATGGTACATCAAGGAATTAAGTGGGAATAACGGTCCCTTTCTCACGATTGAGCGCCAGGTTTCCGCGTCGCGATAGGTCATCCACTGCTGTACCGGCGTTCCGGGACCGTACAGATTGATATCATCGCCCTGGCGCCAGATCGAATCGGCATAGAACAGCCATGACGGGCTGGCATCGGTGCCGGTCGTCAGGTTGATAAACAGGTTCGGGTTTGCGCTACGCATGTTGTGTAGCAGGGCGATGGAGGCATCAAAATCGGAAGCAAACGGGCTACCCTTAATATGTGAGTTGGCGTTGCCCATGCCGTCCAGTTTGAAGGAGGTGATGTGTTCGTTCTTAATCAGACTGGCGATCTGTTCATTGAAGTTCTTGAAATAACGAGGCCCGGAGAGCGCAAATTTACCGTCGACCGTTTCAAAACCATACTCTTTGGCATGAGAGACGCGAATATCGCGCGGTTTATTGTAGCCGCCCCACGGTGAGAGCCATAAACCGACGGAACTATGCAGGCTGTCCGCTTTCTCCCTGACCTTACCGAAACCCTGACTGAATGCCGGGCCAAATAGCCATCTTCCGGTACGATCGTCCCAGCCATCATCCAGCAGGAAGGCATCGAG
The DNA here is from genome assembly GCF_000735435.1 of Klebsiella planticola ATCC 33531. Taxonomy (GTDB): domain Bacteria; phylum Pseudomonadota; class Gammaproteobacteria; order Enterobacterales; family Enterobacteriaceae; genus Klebsiella; species Klebsiella planticola. The sequence continues at coordinate 112,815 of NZ_JMPP01000017.1, forward strand.
AGGTACGCCGCGGCCGGTAATAAACGCTTTATTCCATTCATCCATACGTCCCAGCACGTCCTGCTCGGTGTAGGTGGTAAAGAAGCCGATGTCCATCCAGCTATTGTAGTGGAGGTAGGGTTTATAAGGCCGTGGGCGAACGGCATCGATAAACTGGTTGACGCTGCGGCGCAGCTGGCTGGTTTCTGCCACGGTGCCAAACCAGGTGGTGTAGCTCACCGGCGTTTCTGGCTGAACGGGCGTTTTAAGTTCAACGTTAAGGTTGGTGGTGCCTTCATAGGCATAAGTATTGACGACAGGTTTATTCGGCAACATAAAAAACGTATCGGCAATAATCGGTGAACTGTTAATAGCGCCATCCACGTAAGGCGCCTGTGCCTGTTTTTTGGTCGGGAAGAAGGTGATTTTCGCGACATTCCGCGCTTTGCCAACCGCGGCAATGGTGTAATTGATACTGGCGTACTTGTCTTTCAGCAAATTCAGCGTCATGGTCACGTTGAAATCGGGATGGATGTACGTCACTACCAGCGTATTCTCTTTTTTCTCAACGCGGCTGATTTTAAAATCAGCCGTATGGATGACGGTCTCATCTGGTAGCGTCAGAAAGAATGGTTCCTGAGGCGACAACTGATGGCCGGAATGCGTATCTTTAACGACAACAGCCGAGCTGGCATCATCGAATGAGAAAGCCATATTGTCGTTATTCAGTGCATAGTTCGCCGCGAAGGCGCCCGGTGACATAAACAGGGCGAGCAACGAAACATTGAGCGCTTTTTTCATGGGGCAGAGGTCCTTTATTTTCGTTTTATCAGCGGTCGTCAGCGTTATCCTGTCGTGAATAACGCTGGGGGGCAGGGCCGCCTGAGAAAGCTATCAGGCTTCAGCGGGGAGCAGCAGACGGCTGGCTGAGCCGCAGACGGTGATTTTGTGTCTGACCACCTCTTTCATGGCATCCATACCGACGCGCATGTAGTAGCGAGGATCGTTACCCTGCGGGTTGTCGGCGAACCATTTTTTGACCGCCGCGGCAAAGGCGATTTTTAGCTCGGTGGCGACGTTGACTTTACATACCCCCAGTTCGATGGTGCGGCGAACGTAATCGTCAGGTACGTCGCTTGCGCCGTGCAGCACCAGGGGAACGTCCACGACCTCACGGATTTCCGCCAGACGCTGGAAGTCAATTTTTGGCGTTTTGCTATAGAGCCCGTGGGCGGTGCCGATTGCCACCGCGAGACTGTCGACTCCGGTCAATTCAACAAAACGCTTTGCCTCCTGCGGATCGGTCAGAAAAGCGCTTTCAGCATCAACGCTCATATCATCTTCCACGCCGCCCAGGCGTCCGAGCTCTGCTTCGACGCTGCAATCACGGGCATGGCAAAAATCCACGACCGATTTCACCAGCCGGACATTCTCAGCAAACGGAAAATGGCTACCATCGATCATGGCGCTACGAACGCCAGCATTCACTTTACGGGTAATATCTTCCAGCGATTCATGATGATCGAGATGCAGCGCCAGCGGCATGTCGTAGGTGGTGGAGTAAGCGCTGCATAGCGCATAGATCTCCTCCAGCGCGATGTGCTTAAACGTGCCCGGCGTTCCTGCAAGGATCACCGGCGATCGCATTTCGCTGCAGACTTCGAGGATCGCCTGGATCGTCTCGGCGTTATGAATGTTGAATGCCGGGACCGCATAGCCTTTTGCCTGGGCATCCAGCAGGAGATATTTCGTCGAAATGATACTCATGATGCGTTCCTCTCAAGCATTCCAGGGGTGAATGACAACACCTTGCACCACGCGGTTAACCGTGCCGCTGGCGGAAGGGGTATCCGGGGTATTACCAACGCGGATAGATTGTGCGAGCGCAAACGTCTGGGCATACATCAGGAAGCAGAACGCCTGCTCAACATCGCTAAAGGTGCGGGAAGACGGCGGTAACAGGATGTGTGGGCCGGCTTCGACGGCGGCGTCGTTTTCGGCCGCTATCGCCACCACGCGCATGGCCTGGTTGTCGCGACGCAGTTCGGCCAGTAGATCGAGATCGTACTGGCGGGTATAGGGATGGCTGGACACCATCACCACAACCAGCGTTTCATTATCCACCAGCGATTTAGGCCCGTGGCGGAAGCCGGCTGGAGAGTCATAAAACGCCGCCAGCTTGCCGGCGGTCAGCTCCAGGACCTTGAGGGCCGATTCACGAGCCGCGCCCTGTAATCCACCGCTGCCAAGATAGACGATTCGTTTCCACGGCTCATAACCAAACACCCCATCGCTAAAATCACCCAGCGACGTGAGAATCTTTTGGCAACGATCCGCTACGTCACGGAAGGTATTGCTGTTGATCGTCTGCGGCGCGAATACCGCAAGGCAGCTTGCCATCATGGTGGTGATACTGCTGGTCATTGCGAAGCCGCGATCATGTGTTTCTGCCGGCATCAATAGCGCAAAGGCGTTATCGCTGCTCACCGCATTTTGGTACAGGCTGCCGGCTTCATTACAGGTAATCGACAGGTGGTAGCATTCCGCTACGAACTGATTGGCCAGCTCAACGGCGGCGACGCTCTCCGGGCTATTGCCGGAGCGGGCAAAGGAGACCAGCAGCAGCGGATGTGCGGCGTTAAAATAGTCCATGGGGTTGGTGACCAGGTCAGTCGTCGGGATGGCGCTGATATTTTTTCCGCTATGGCGCGACAGCCAGGGCGCGATGATCTCGCCGATAAAGGCGGAGGTGCCTGCGCCAGTCAGGACAATCCGCAGATCGTTTTTGCGCAGCAGCGGGGCGAGGAAGCTGTCGATCGTTGCACGATGATTGTCGATGTTGTTGAGTGAGCGAAGCCAGCAGGAGGGCTGTTGACGAATCTCTGCTTCAGTCCAGGTGCCGGTCGAGGCAAAGGCGGCGGTATAGGTTTCAGGCATAACTTAGTCCTTAGTCGTGTGAATTCCACATCAGACGCTGGCAAAAATGTCGCTATCTTTCGTTTCGTTTCACTTATTCATGTAATCAGTTAGATAAAATCTATAGGAAAGAAATCGAAAGTTCAATGGAGGAAGTTAGAAATAAAACGAAAACTGTGATCTTTGAAGTTTTGATGTTTTTATGTGACTGATAAACAATAGATTATCTGTTTTTATTATCAGATTGCCGTTATTTCAGAAAGGAAAGAAAAGGCCTTTCGGTACAACACCAAAGGCCAATGTGATACATAACGAAAGATTTAAAGGGGGAGCGCCTGTCCCTGAATCCAGATCTTTTGCAGATGCAGGCGGTCGTCCAGTGCAATAACGTTCGCGTATTTTCCCGGACGCAGCGATCCCAGCCGATCGTCGATACCCAACAGACGAGCAGGGTGGAGCGATGCCATATGAATTGCCTGCTCCGGCGTGGCCCCCGCTTGTTCAACCATGTTGCGGACGGCGGCATCAAGAGAGAGTGTGCTGCCCGCGAGGCCGCCGGAAGCGGTGCGTACGATGCCCTTGCGCATTTCTACCTCTTCGCCGCACAACGAATAGTGGCCATCCGGCATGCCGGCTGCCTGCATCGCATCGGTGATCAGGACCAGCCTCTCTCTGGCGCAGCTGCAACACAGCTGCATGGCGGCAGGATGAACATGATGGCCATCGGCGATAAGTTCCAGCCATGCCTGCCGGGTGGTTAATCCGGCGCCGACCATGCCAGGCTCCCGATGATGTAATCCGCTCATGCCGTTGTAGCAATGCACCAGCCCATCAGCGCCTGCGGTAAATGCCGCTCGGGTCTGTGCATAGGTAGCAGCGCTATGGCCGAGCATGACGCGGATACCCTGCTGTTTAAGATGGCGAATAGCCCGTATGGCATCCGGTTTTTCCGGCGCCAGGGCCACGACCCGCAGCGTTTGCCGGGAGCGAGCAATCAGCGTATCCAGCTCGGCGATATCCAGTTCGCGGAACAACTCAGGCGGATGAGCACCTTTATTCTCTGGCGTGAAATAGGGGCCTTCAAGATAGCTCCCCAATACCAGGGCGCCGGGGCCGCCGGAAAGCGTACGCCGGGCTATACGTTCCAGCGCACGCTGGATGGTCTGCAACGGCGCGGTGACGGTAGTGGGGAGCCAGGCTCCCACTCCTTCACGAATTTTATACATCGCCAGCCTGTCGAGTGCTTCCGGTGCCTCGTCCATCACATCAATACCCGCGCCGCCGTGGACATGCGTATCGATGTAGGCCGGGCAAAGCAGATCGGCATCGCGAGCGGTGACGCCAATGGGAACGGGCTCGATGGCGGTGATAACGCCAGCTTCCATACGAAGCTGATGATCGGCAAGCCAGCCCTGCTCGGTTAGCAAGCGTCTGGCACGCAGAATTTGCGTCATATTCCTTCCTCAACAGGTTTCTCTTCGCGACAGCGCGCCAGTTCATCGACCAGACTGGTTAACCCGCGATGCCCGCATTCCAGCGCCTGCAGGCGAAACGCCTCGCTGTTCAGCCCTTCGCGTTCCAGCACCATTTCAAGCAGCAGCTGCAAATTAGTGCCGGTAATCACCTCGCGCCCGGGTTTTTGCATTGCCAGCGTCGAGGCTACGCGAAAGGGGGTCCCCCCCAGAAGGTCGGTCAGAAAAACGATATCGTCCTGAGCATCCAGTGCGTTGACGGCCTGCTCAAGCTGCGCAGTCAGCAGGGCCGTGGTTGAGGTTTCTGGAAAGTCGATGGCAATAAACTGCGATTGTTCACCCAGAATTTGCTTCATCGCCATTGCCATACCGCTGGCAAAGCCGCCATGCCCCGTCAAAATAATGCCTAACATCGAATACCTCTTTGCCTTTACAGGAAGTGACAGAATTTACCCACAACGCCCAGCACAACGGTGAGCGCGATGAGGCGCAACGGGCTCCAGCCGCGGCGCACCAGCCAGAACATGGTCAGGGTATAAACCAGTGGAAGAAACGCTGGCATCAGCTTATCGATGACATCGGTTTGCAGCTTCACGACTGCATCACCCGCGGTGATCTCCAGCGTGGTGCTGAGGCGGACATAGGTGGCCACCAGCGCGCCAATTACCGTCATGCCAACAATAGACGCCGCGTGTCCGACTTTTTTGGTATTGGCTTTAATCAACGGGATAGCCGCTACGCCCATACGGTACGCGTAGTGTGCAAGACCAAAACGCAATCCGAGATGTACCACGTTAAACAGCACAATAAACACCACCGCGCCGAGGATAGATCCTTGTAGCGCGAGGCTGGCCCCAATCCCGCCGCAGATGGGCAGTAGCGTCAGCCAGAACATGGCATCGCCAATCCCGCCGAGCGGGGCACCCACGGCAATTTTGGTGCTCTGAATGCTGTTTACATCCTGCTTGGAACGTTCCATGGCGAGAATGATGCCGATAACAAAAGTCACCAGGAAAGGGTGGGTGTTGAAGAATCCCATATGCCCTTTCATGGCGCGTGCCAGGTCGCGTTGATTGGTATGGATCTTTTTCAACGCGGGCAGCAGACCGTACAGCCAGCCTGAAGCCTGCATACGTTCATAGTTGAACGAGGCCTGTAAAAGCATGGACCGCCAGGCGACACGGTTAATGTCTTTTTTCGTCAGCTCCGCACCGAGACTCTGGTCTTCGTAGACGTTTTCATTCACGCCGGAAAGCAACGTCTCTTCAGGAGCGGAGACGCCTGGCAGAGTGGTTTGATTAGATGCCATCTTCGAATTCCTCTTTCTGTGCCGCAGATGCAGTCGGTTCAGGAGATTTACGCAGCAGGTCTATGAGTGCCATTGCCAGCGCCGCGGCGGCAATGGCCAGCACCGGCAGCTTCAGCCAGGCAGCGGCGACAAAACCGATGATAAAATAAGGGATATAGACGTTTTTCATCATGATTTTCAGCAGAACAGCGAAGCCGATAGCAGGCATAATGCCGCCAGCCACGCCGAGACCGTCGATCAGGCGCGCAGGCAGGACATCAATGGCCGTTTTCGCATGTTCCGCGCCGAAATAGATCGGCAGGAAAGCGCAGAGAAAATAGAAAATCCCCAGAGCCAGCAGCGCCAGATAGTTAACCCGTTCAATACCGCGGGTATCAGCATTCGCGGCCATCCGGTCGCAGCGAGACATCACCCCTGACATCACCGAGAACAGGAAGGTGATCCCCATTTGTACTGCGACGGCGAAGGGCACGGCGACACCGACGGCAACGTCAGGTTTCACGCCGGTGGTAATGGCAAAGGTGGTGCCGACGATGGTACCGATAATCACGTTTGGCGGCTGAGCACCGGCTAGCGGGGCCAGCCCCATCCAGACCAGTTCCAGCGTACCGCCGGTTAAAATGCCGGTATGCAGATCGCCCAGAATCAGGCCAACCAGCGGGCCGAGCACCACCGGACGGTGCATATGTGTTAAACCATTGAACATATCCAGGCCCGCAATAAAGGCCAGAATGCCCAACGCAGATGCCTGCAACAGACTGATTTCCATTATGAATCCCTCAGAGTAGTTTAAAGAGATCCAAAGCGGGTTCTGTCGGAACGCCCTGAACAAAGCATTCCACCCCGGCGGCCTTCAGACCGTTAAACGCCGCAATATCGCCAGCGTCTACAGAAACCGTTTTGGCAATGTGTTGTTTGCCATTGGCGTAGTGCATATTTCCTACGTTGATACGTGTGACGGGAACTCCGCCTTCGACAAGGCGTAGGAAATCGGCTGGTGTTTTGCAGACCAGCAGAATCTTTTGTCGATCGGCGGCGCGGTGGATATTGTCGATGACCTTTTGCAGTGACCAGAAGCGTACGGCGATCCCTTCTGCCAGGACCATTTCCATCAGGTTTTGCTGTACCGGGTCTTCAGCAACCTCATCATTGGCCACCAGTACCAGGTTTGCTCCCGCAAATCCGACCCACTGGACACCCACCTGACCGTGGATCAAACGTTCATCAATACGGCTTAAGACAATGTTTGGCATCGCGTTTTCCTCTTCGTTGTTATGCGTTATGGGACGTAACGCCCACACAGGCGGCGTGGTACTGCTGCAGTATGTCCTGAATGTGATCGAGGATGAGTTCTCGCGGTTCCGCCTTGAGATCGCCCTCGCGAACTTTGAGGTACTGCAGCGGCATATACTGACTGAGGAGCGGCAGCGGGAGCGGCCAGTCCGCGAGATTACGCACCAGGCGTGCAAACGCCTCATCGATTTGCCGATCCGGCCAGTAGTAGCGCACGCGGTCTGAATAGCTGTAGCCTCGCGCCAGACGTCGCGCATGACCATCGCCGTGATAGTGGTTTTGCCAGTATTCCGGGCGGTCGAGCATCACGTTTTCCAGCACCTGACGCAGCCCGGAGCAGGCCTTCGCAGGCAGCAACTCTTCCTCTATTGCCGCCAGTGAGAACAGCGCTTCACGCAGGGCGAAGGTGAGCGCCGGGCCAACCTTCAAAATGGCAAAGTGATCTTTAACCAGACGCCGCAGCGCCTGCGGCGTCTGGTAATCGGTAGAGTGGGCTTCGAAGACCAGCGCGTCATAGTCTTCAACCATGGCGCTAAGCGCTTCGGCTCGCTGCGGTTGATAGTCGATAATATGCGTGTGGTCGAATTCGACGCCGGGCTGTACTACTAACCCGATGATGCGTGGCCAGATGTGGATCAGCCCGCGTTGCTCAAAGGCCTGCCGATGTGCTTCCAGCGTCGCACGCGCCGCATCAGGCGTCGTGACCTGTAGCTCGGTCAGGGTTTCATGAGCCCCGCCCGGGACGGGGACTTCGGTGCCGATGACGTAGACCAGGTCAGGTTTGCCGAAACGTTCACGGCAGGTCTCTTCCGCCACCTGAGCCAGCCGCGCGGCGCGTTCAGCGACGATGTCATCGGTTAACGGCACCGGGTCACCTTCGCAGGACATACTGCAATCGAGGTGGATCTTTTTAAAACCGGCGGCGACGTAGCTTTTTATTAAATCATCGGCATTCGCCATCGCCTGGGCCGCGGGCAGGGTTTGCCAGCGGTTGGGCCCAAGGTGATCGCCGCCGAGGATCAGCTGTGATTGGGGAAAATCGAGCGAGTCGGCAAGCTGGTGGACAAAACCGCGGAAATCGGCCGGCGTCATGCCGGTATAACCGCCGAACTGATCGACCTGATTGGATGTGGCTTCAATCAGTAACGGGGTCTGCTGCGCCCGGGCGTAATGAATGGCGGCCTCAAGTACCAGGGGATGGGCGGAACAGACGGCATAAATACCGTTGCCTCCACCTTGTTTATGCTGCGCCACCATTTTTGTCAGATGTTTCACTTTCCTCTCCATTTCGGATGGTAATGAGATTAATCTTTCGTTTTGTTTCATTTAATACTGCATCATGGTGATGTAAAAATAAAACGAAAGATAATAGTTTTCCGATCTGTTTCACAAAAGAAACATAATGAAAGGTTTCAGCGGTGGACGTTGCGCTGCTCTCTGGCGTTATGGGGCTTGCATTCCGTTAAAAGAAAGGTGTTAATAGACCAAACGAAATGAAACGAAAGATTTGATGAAAGGAATACTTATGAGCGGTACCGACTCTTCTGCAGATAAGCGCATCAGCGGCACCAGTGAAAGGCGTGAGCAGATTATCCAGCGCTTACGGCAGCAGGGAAGCGTGCAGGTAAACGATCTTTCTCTTTTATACGGTGTCTCGACGGTGACGATTCGCAACGATCTGGCCTTCCTTGAAAAGCAGGGGATTGCGGTTCGCGCCTACGGTGGCGCGCTGATCTGCGATGGAACAATGCCGGCTGCCGAACCGTCGGTGGAAGATAAAAGTTCGCTCAATACCGCAGTGAAGCGCAGCATCGCGCGGGCAGCGGTAGAACTGATTCAACCGGGGCATCGTATTATTCTCGACTCCGGGACTACCACCTATGAAATCGCCCGTATGCTGCATCAGCATACGGATATTATTGCGATGACCAACGGGATGAATGTGGCGAATGCGCTGCTGGATGCCGAAGGGGTGGAGCTGTTAATGACCGGTGGACATCTGCGCCGCCAGTCGCAGTCGTTTTATGGCGATCAGGCCGAACAGTCTTTGCTGAATTACCACTTCGATATGCTTTTTCTCGGCGTCGACGCCATCGACCTCGATCGCGGCGTGAGCACCCATAATGAAGATGAGGCACGCCTGAACCGGCGGATGTGTGAAGTGGCGGAACGCATTATCGTCGTCACCGATTCCACCAAATTTAACCGTTCGAGCCTGCATAAGATTATCGATACGCAACGAATTGATATGATCATCGTCGATGAAGGCATTCCGACGGAAAGTCTGGAAGGGCTGCGTAAGAGCGGGATTGATGTGCGACTGGTGAAGCGCCAGAACGTGGCATAGACCCCCTTCCTGTGGGGGAGGGGGTCTGCGGTCAGGCGGCTGGCGTTGCGCCGCCTGACCGGCAATCAGGTCACCGGCGCCGGGTTAAACACCGCCAGCTGATTATACAGGCCCCACCGATCGGAGAAGGTTTTCTTACGGCCGCTGGCGACATCAAGAATAAACCCGAACAGCTTCTGACCAACCTCTTCAATCGTCTCTTCACCGGTGGCGATAGTTCCGGCGTTGATATCCATTAAGTCATACCAGCGGTTTGCCAGCTCGGTGCGGGTTGCCATCTTGATGACCGGCACGGCGACCAGACCATACGGCGTGCCGCGCCCGGTTGTAAACACCTGAACCGTGATCCCTGAAGCAACCTGCTGAGTGCCGCAGACGAAGTCGCTGGCCGGGGTAGCCGCGAAGATCAGGCCGCGTTTGGTTGGGCGCTGGCCCGGTGAGAGGACCTCGGCAATCGCGCTCTTACCGGATTTGGCGATCGAACCCAGCGCCTTTTCCACCACGTTCGCCAGGCCGCCCTTCTTATTCCCGGGGGAGGGATTGGCGCTGCGATCGGTCTGACCTGAATCGAGGTAGTTATCGTACCAGGCCATCTCTTCGAGCAGACGCTTGCCCACTTCCTCGTTGATGGCCCGCGGCGTCAGCAGATGGATAGCATCGCGAACCTCAGTGACCTCAGAGAACATGACGGTCGCGCCGCAGCGGACCAACAGGTCGGAAGCGTAGCCCACCGCCGGGTTGGCGGTCACGCCGGAAAAGGCATCGCTGCCGCCGCACTGCATGCCCACCACCAGTTCAGAAGCCGGACAGGTTTCACGCTGGCGGGCATTCAGTTTTTCCAGATGCCGTTCTGCGACCTGCAAAATATCGTCAACCATTGACTGGAACCCGACATGCTGTTCATCCTGCAGGCGGATGATACTGGCGCTGTCGACGGCAATGGGCTGGACATCTTCGGTGCCCTGGAGCAGGCGTTCCGGCTGGAGCTTTTCACAGCCGAGCCCAACCACCATGACTTCACCGCCGAAATTGGGATTTAGCGCGAGGTTATGGATCGTGCGAATAGGGATCACGGCGGCCGGGGCGTTGATCGCCACGCCGCAGCCATACAGGTGGTTGAGACCGACCACGCCGTCGACATTCGGGTATTTCGGCAGCAGGTCTCGTTCAATAATTTTCACCACATAATCGACGACGCCCGCGACGCAGTGCACGCTGGTAGTGATACCGAGCAGGTTTCTGGTGCCGACGCTGCCATCGGCGTTGCGATACCCTTCAAAGGTGTAGCCGGTCAGCGCAGGCAGAGGCTCCGGAACTTTGTTTGCCAGCGGTAGCGTGTTCAGCGGCGGCGCTTTCGGCAGTTCGACCAGCGATTCGTCAATCCAGCTGCCCTGCGGAATGTCGCGCACCGCGTAGCCAATGACTTCGCCATAGCGGATGATTTCACCATGTATGGGGATATCAACCAATGCTACTTTGTGACCTTGCGGGATATGTTCGATGAGCGTCAGTCCGTCAGGGAAACGCGTTCCGGCTTTTAAACCGCGATCGTTAACAATAATCGCTACATTATCCGTTTCGTGTACTTTTATATAAAACGCCGTCGGCGATTCCTGCCTGATTTCAATGTCGGCCATTGTCCAGTATTCTCCAGCAAGGTGCGAATAATAAAATAAAACGGCTATTCAGTTTCTGATGAACGAATTTCCTCGGCAAAGAATGTCAGCTGTTTTGATTTAGATGTGTGATCCCTGTCACTCATTGTTGCGGGAGCAAAATCGCGGCAAAGGGAAAACGCTGGAACTGTGCATCAGCGCCCACTGATTATGGCGGATGCACAATTTTAATGATTATTCATTCCATTTTATGGGTTTTTTGCACGGTGTTCTCTGGCCGTCAGCTGATTATACTGAGTCATGCTTGCTATGCACCGGATGAGTAAATCGAGTGCTTCTGATCTCGGTTTATAAATAATTAAGAGACACACCAAAAATAAATAAATGAAGTGCAATGCTCTCATTTAACGCAGCGCTAATCTTCATCGGATGTTTGGCCTGATGGCAATGATTTACTATCCGTTTATCATCGGCAACATTCAATATGTGGAACTGCAGAAATAATTAACGGTTAAGTGACAAGGTATAAGTGATGAATAACGATATCTTCCCGAATAAATTTAAGGCGGCCCTGGCGGCGCATCAGATTCAAATTGGCTGCTGGTCCGCCCTGGCCAGCCCCATCACGACCGAAGTGTTAGGCCTGGCCGGTTTCGACTGGCTGGTGCTGGACGGCGAACATGCGCCGAACGATATCTCCACCTTTATCCCCCAGCTGATGGCGCTGAAAGGCAGCGCCAGCGCGCCGGTTGTGCGCGTACCGACCAACGAACCGGTGATCATTAAGCGCCTGCTGGATATTGGTTTCTATAACTTTTTGATCCCGTTCGTGGAAAGCGAAGAAGAAGCGATTAACGCCGTCGCCGCCACCCGCTACCCGCCAGAAGGCATTCGCGGCGTTTCCGTGTCGCACCGCGCCAATATGTTTGGCACGGTGCCGGATTACTTCGCGCAGTCGAACCAAAACATCACCATCCTGGTACAAATTGAAAGCCAGCAGGGGGTGGATAACGTTGATGCGATCGCTGCGACTGCGGGCGTTGACGGTATTTTTGTCGGCCCAAGCGATCTGGCCGCCGCGCTGGGACATCTGGGCAACGCCTCTCACCCGCAGGTCCAGCAGGCTATCCAGCACATTTTTGCAAGCGCGAAAAAGCACGGCAAGCCGAGCGGTATTCTGGCGCCGGTAGAAGCGGATGCGCGTCGCTATCTGGAATGGGGCGCAACCTTTGTCGCCGTCGGCAGCGATCTGGGCGTATTCCGCTCCGCCACGCAGAAACTGGCTGATTCCTTTAAGAAATAACCGCCACCGCAACAAGAGAGATAAAGACATGACAATGAAAGTTGGTTTTATTGGCCTTGGCATCATGGGTAAACCCATGAGTAAAAACCTCCTCAAAGCGGGTTACTCGCTGGTGGTTGCCGATCGTAATCCGGAAGCCATCGCAGAAGTGATTGCCGCAGGCGCTGAAACCGCCGCTTCGGCGAAAGCGATAGCTGAGCAGTGTGAGGTGATCATCACCATGCTGCCGAACTCTCCGCATGTGAAAGAGGTGGCGCTGGGCGAAGGCGGCATTATTGAAGGGGCGAAACCGGGCACCGTGCTGATTGATATGAGCTCTATTGCACCGCTGGCGAGCCGTGAAATCAGCGATGCGTTAAAGGCGAAAGGCGTAAATATGCTGGATGCGCCGGTAAGCGGCGGCGAGCCGAAGGCCATTGACGGGACTCTGTCCGTCATGGTTGGTGGTGATAAAGCGATTTTTGAACAATATTATGACCTGCTGAAAGCGATGGCGGGCTCTGTCGTGCATACCGGCGATATCGGCGCGGGCAACGTGACCAAGCTGGCCAACCAGGTGATCGTGGCGCTGAATATCGCGGCGATGTCTGAAGCATTGACCCTGGCGACCAAAGCAGGCGTGAATCCCGATCTGGTGTATCAGGCAATCCGCGGCGGTCTGGCCGGCAGCACCGTGCTGGATGCCAAAGCGCCCATGGTGATGGATCGCAACTTTAAACCGGGCTTCCGTATCGATTTGCATATCAAAGATCTGGCGAATGCGCTGGATACGTCCCACGGCGTGGGGGCGCAGCTGCCGCTGACCGCGGCGGTGATGGAGATGATGCAGGCGCTGCGCGCTGACGGCCTGGGTACCGCCGACCACAGCGCGCTTGCGTGTTACTACGAGAAACTGGCGAAAGTGGAAGTCACTCGCTAACAAGAAGGGCGCGGATGGCGCCCTGTCATTCTTGCCTTGCGCGGCACTGTCAGGCTAATAACTATGAAAATCGTAATCGCCCCAGACTCTTATAAAGAAAGCCTCTCAGCTACTGAGGTTGCACAGGCTATAGAAAAAGGTTTTCGGGAGATTTTCCCCGATGCGCTCTATGTAAAGGTCCCCCTCGCCGATGGCGGAGAAGGTACCGTTGAGGCGATGATCGCCGCGACGCAGGGAACCAAAATGAGCGCTTGTGTGACGGGGCCGCTGGGCGTGCCGGTTGATGCCTGCTGGGGGCTTTCCGGGGATGGTCAAACCGCGTTTATTGAAATGGCGGCGGCCAGCGGGCTGGGGCTGGTGCCTCCCGCGCAGCGCAATCCGCTGTTGACGACCTCGCGTGGTACCGGTGAGCTGATTTTGCAGGCGCTGGAGCATGGGGCGAGAAATATCATTATTGGCATTGGTGGCAGTGCGACCAACGACGGTGGCGCGGGGATGGTGCAGGCGCTGGGCGCGCGGCTTCATGATGCGAACGGCGTTGATATTGGTGACGGCGGCGGCAGCCTTGCTTGCCTGAACTCGATCGACCTGTCTGCATTGGATGTTCGGTTGCAGGAGTGTTCAATTCGCGTGGCCTGCGATGTCTCTAATCCACTGACTGGCGAGACGGGCGCTTCGTGGATTTTCGGCCCGCAAAAAGGGGCGACGGAAGCGATGATTCTCGAGCTGGATCGTAATCTTGAGCACTATGCGGATGTGATTAAGCGAACTCTGCGTGTCGATGTCAAAGAGGTCGCCGGAGCCGGTGCCGCAGGTGGCATGGGGGCGGCGCTGATGGCATTTCTGAATGCGGAACTACGTAGCGGTATCGAGATTGTGACCCAGGCGCTGAATCTGGAAGAGCATATTCTTGACTGTTCTCTGGTGGTGACCGGTGAAGGAAGGCTCGACAGTCAAAGCATTAGCGGTAAGGTCCCGGTCGGCGTTGCCAGCGTGGCGAAAAAGTACCATAAGCCGGTGATTGGTATTGCTGGTAGTCTGACCCGCGATGTCGGCGTGGTGCATCAGTATGGTATCGATGCGGTGTTCAGCGTGTTGACCACTATCACGAGCCTGGAAGAGGCCTTCCGCGGCGCTTCGGACAATATTTATCGCGCTTCACGGAATGTTGCTGCGACTTTGCAGGTCGGGATTGTGATGGAAGGATGACAACCGGCGGTAAACCTTTTATACTTCGCGCCGAAGCTGACCAGACAGTCGCCGCTTCGTCGTCGTCCTCCTCGGGGGAGACGGGCGGAGGGGAGGAAAGTCCGGGCTCCATAGGGCAGGGTGCCAGGTAACGCCTGGGGGGGAAACCCACGACCAGTGCAACAGAGAGCAAACCGCCGATGGCCCGCGCAAGCGGGATCAGGTAAGGGTGAAAGGGTGCGGTAAGAGCGCACCGCGCGACTGGTAACAGTTCGCGGCACGGTAAACTCCACCCGGAGCAAGGCCAAATAGGGGTTCACAAGGTACGGCCCGTACTGAACCCGGGTAGGCTGCTTGAGCCAGTGAGCGATTGCTGGCCTAGATGAATGACTGTCCACGACAGAACCCGGCTTATCGGTCAGCTTCAACTTCTTCAGAGAACCCTCGCCAGAAATGGCGGGGGTTTTTACTTTCCGGTTCCGGGAGGAAAGAGCAGATGAATGACTGTCCACTCCGTTCTCGATGAAAAGAACGCGGCTTATTGGCCAGCTTCAACTCATTCAGAGAACCCTCGCCAGAAATGGCGGGGGTT
>NZ_JMPP01000018.1 GCF_000735435.1 Klebsiella planticola ATCC 33531
CAGAGAACCCTCGCCAGAAATGGCGGGGGTTTTACTTCCGGTTCCGGGAGGAAAGAGCAGATGAATGACTGTCCACTCCGTTCTCGATGAAAAGAAAGCGGCTTATCGGCCAGCTTCAACTCATTCAGAGAACCCTCGCCAGAAATGGCAGGGGTTTTTACTTTCCGGTTCCGGGAGGAAAGAGCAGATGAATGACTGTCCACTCCGTACTCGATGAAAAAAAGCGGCTTATCGGTCAGCTTCAATCATGCAAAAACGCCCATATAGCGCAATCTGCATGGGCGTTTTGCTGTTTCTGACGGTGGCCGTTCAGGCGGTGTTTTCTTCGTCCTGAATCCGAATTTCGGCTTCTGAAACAATTGCTTCCAGTTCGCTTAGCATCTCTTCATAGCCAAAACTTACGGCCTGCGTTGGTTCCGTTAACAGCGGCTCGGGCGACGACACGGTTTTCTTTGCTTTCTTCTTATGCTTACTCACTGACAGACTCCATAACTCCCGTTATTACACCGGTAAATCTATCAGTAAAGCGCGCAAAGGCGTGTCGGCAACGAGGGTAATGTTAGCTTCGTCACGAATAAATGCCCCGTCACCGCAGGTCAGGGCCTGTTTTTCTTCTTCATGGGCAACGGCATGCACCGTTCCATGAATCGATTGCAGGTAAGCGCGCGGCCCGTGCAGCTGGACATCAACCTGCTCGCCTTTGGCGAGATCGAGATGGTGGATCCAGACCTGCTGACGCAGCTGTAAACTGTTGTGCGCGCCGTCAGGCGAAGCGAGCAGCTGTTGCCCGCTATCCGCGATAGCCATCTTCTGCAGCAGCGGATTTTCCCGCTGCGGGCAGGCATCCAGCCACAGCTGCATCCGCGTCAGCGAACCCTCTTTACTCAAATTGTGCTCGCTATAACTCACCCCTGGTTGAGTGGATATCAGCAGCGCTTCACCGGTCTTTGCCTGCACATGGTTGCCGTCACTGTCACGATATTCCGCTTCCCCTTCCAGAATCAGGTTCAGGATATCGACTTTCGGGTAGGTACGCGGTTGAAACGACGCGCCGGGTGCCAGAACTTCCTGGTTGAGCACGCGCAAAGAGGCGTAGCCTAACAGTTTAGGGTCAAAGTAGTGTCCAAAGGAAAAGGTGTAGCGGGCCTGCAGCCAGCCGAAATCTGCTTGTCCGCATTGTTTGGCTGTTCGGGTAGTAATCATTTTCTTGACCTCTCTTTACACTAAATCAATGGTAAAGGTATGGACGCTGTATTGTTAGCCAGATATTCTGCCCGGTATATTCAAATTTCCTGAATGAGAGTGCTATGGCCAAAGAGAGAGCATTAACGCTGGAAGCGTTACGCGTAATGGACGCTATCGACAGGCGTGGGAGCTTTGCTGCTGCGGCCGACGAACTCGGACGGGTGCCCTCAGCCCTCAGCTACACCATGCAAAAGCTGGAAGAGGAGCTGGATGTGGTGCTGTTTGACCGCTCAGGTCATCGGACAAAATTCACCAACGTTGGGCGGATGCTGCTGGAACGCGGGCGCGTGCTGCTGGAAGCGGCCGATAAGCTCACCACCGATGCCGAAGCGCTTTCGCGCGGCTGGGAAACGCATCTGACCATCGTGACCGAAGCCCTGGTACCGACCCAGGACTTCTTTCCGCTGATTGAGAAGCTGGCGACCAAATCGAATACCCAGCTGTCGGTGCTTACCGAAGTGCTGGCCGGCGCGTGGGAACGGCTGGAACAGGGACGTGCGGATATCGTTGTCGCCCCTGATATGCATTTTCGTTCCTCATCGGAGATCAACTCCCGCAAACTCTATTCGGTGCTGAACGTCTATGTCGCTGCGCCGGATCACCCTATTCACCAGGAGCCGGAGCCGCTTTCCGAGGTGACGCGGGTAAAATATCGCGGCGTGGCGGTGGCAGATACCGCCCGTGAGCGTCCGGTTCTGACGGTGCAACTGCTCGACAAACAGCCGCGCTTAACGGTCAGTACCATTGAGGATAAACGTCAGGCTCTGCTGGCGGGACTGGGGGTGGCGACGATGCCCTATCCGCTGGTCGAGAAAGACATTGCCGAAGGGCGCTTACGGGTTGTCAGCCCGGAATATACCAATGAAATCGACATCATTATGGCGTGGCGCCGCGACAGTATGGGCGAAGCGAAATCATGGTGTCTGCGCGAGATCCCTAAGCTGTTTGCCGGGAAGTAAATCCGCTATGCGCTCCTTCCGCGGGAGGAGCGCATCATTCACGATGACAGGGGTTTGGGATCCGGCCCGAAACGGTTGTTTCCAGGCGTGCCGTTCTGGCAATTGAAGAGCAGAATGATCAGCCAGCCAATCACCGGAATCAGCATCAGCAACAGCCACCACGCCGAGCGATCCGTATCGTGTAAACGGCGAAACTGCACCGCCCACCACGGTAAAAAGACCAACACGCCATAAATCGTCGTCAGGATGCCTTCACCTCCTGCGCGCTGCCATCCCAGCATTTTATCGATGATGCTCAATACGCCGGTCAGGATGATGTTGACCAGAATAAACATCCAGTACTCTTTACGGCGTGCGCGGCCGCCAAATCCAATATAGTTTCTCAGTACCTTTAAATACCAGTCCATTTTTACGCCTCGATTAACGGTCAATCACTTGTTTTTAAAGCGATCGTAATAAGAATAGACGCGAATAGCAGACGGGTAAATATGCCGGATCTGAAAATATCGGGCGCCGGGAATGGCGCCCGGCAGGTTAGCGGAACAGAAGGTCCCGGCCGTGCGGCTCGCTGAGATCCTGATGAGGTCCGACGGAAATAATCCCGGTTGGGTTAATCGTTTTATGGCTGCGATAGTAGTGGTTGCGGATGTGGGCAAAATTCACCGTCTCCGCAATACCCGGTATCTGGTAGATATCGCGCAGGAAACCATACAGATTGGGGTAATCGCTGATACGGCGTTTGTCGCACTTAAAGTGGGTTACGTAGACCGGGTCGAAACGCACGAGGGTAGTCCACAGACGAATATCGGCCTCGGTCAGCTGGCTGCCCGTCAGATAGCGATGCTGGCTCAGAATTTGCTCCAGGCGCTCCAGCGAGGTGAACACCGCATCGACCGCCTCATCATAGGCCTGCTGGCTGGTGGCGAACCCGGCTTTATAGACGCCGTTATTGACGTTGTCGTAGATCCAACCGTTAAGCGCATCGATATTTTCGCGCAGCGCAGGTGGGTAGTAATCGCCGGCGGTAGCGCCGAGGCCGTCAAAGGCGGTATTGAACATGCGGATGATTTCAGCCGACTCATTACTGACGATCGTATGCTGCTTTTTATCCCACAGAACCGGCACCGTGACGCGCCCGGTGTAGTGCGGATCGGCGTGCAGGTAGAGCTGATAGAGGAATTCATGTTGATACAGCGTATCGCCGGTCGCAGCGGGAAAATCGTCGTCGAAAGTCCAGCCGTTTTCCAGCATCAGAGGGTGAACCACCGAGACGGAAAGAAAAGGATCCAGACCTTTGAGCTTGCGCAGGATTAACGTGCGGTGCGCCCACGGGCAGGCGAGGGATACGTACAGATGATAGCGATCTTTTTCTGCAGCAAAGCCGCCGTCGCCAGAGGGGCCCGGTGCGCCATCGGCGGTCAGCCAGTTGCGGAAGGCAGAAACAGAACGCTTGAAACGCCCTCCGGTGGATTTGGTGTCATACCAGGTATCGTGCCAGACGCCGTCGATTAATTGTCCCATTTTTTCCTCCTTCAGACTTCAGATAGCAAAAGCGAGGAGATGTCTCCTCGCTTTGTTGTTCACTCAGTATAGTGTGCTTACCACTTTTTATTCAGCACGCGGTCGATGCTGAATGCGCCCGGACCGGTGATGGCCAGCAGCAGGAAACCGCCTGCGATGGTCAGGTTTTTCATGAACATCAGCGAGTTCACACCTTCAGCAAAGTTGCTGTGGAACAGGAACGCGGTCAGCAGGGTGAAGCCTGCGGTGAACAGCGCGGTGGTACGTGTCAGGAAACCGAACAGAATCGCCAGACCGCCGCCGAACTCCAGCAGAATGGTTAACGGCAGTAATGCGCCCGGTACGCCCATGGCTTCCATATATTGTTGAGTACCCGCATAACCGGTGATTTTTCCCCAACCTGCAGTGATAAACAGGATTGGCATCAGAATGCGTGCTACCAGTACACCAACATCTTCTAATTTTTTCATTTCTTACTCCAGAAAACCCAAAGGGCGGCGATTTTGTTTTTTGGTGCAATCCTGCGTAGTTACGCGGGGTTGCTGTCGATGGAGAGAATATTAGCGAGGCGCGAAAGGAATTGTTAGCAAGGAAAACTGTAGATCTTCATCAAAGATTCTGAGTGATCGCGATCAGTAAACGCGACGTGAGGAGGGCGACGAGCAGGGATGAACACCGTCGTCATCGGCTGGAGTGGTGACCAAGAGCAGCACCAGTCACGAGGCGTTGACGCCCCGGAACAAGGAAAACAGGGATGATGGACGTGTGCTGGGCAGGGCGTTTAGAAGGATGATGTCTGGCGCAGCAGGCGTTTTGCCATGCGCCATGCGCTCCAGAGACCGAAGCCGCGTTTAGTCCAGCGCAGTAAGAAGCGCGGGTGGCGAACGGACCATACTGCCATGATACCGCTGCCGACCATTGCCCAGGAGCGAAGGTGCTGGAGGGTCTGCCAGCCGCGGTCGAACGGGGCGGTCGCTTCGAGCCAGTCGCGACGGCTGGCGATTAAATCCAGCCGCTGCTGTTGGATCTGGCGCAACAGCAGCGTTTTCTGCTGCTCGCGTTGCTGTTTGCTGCTCATAGGCGTTCGTCCTCCAGCAGAGCGCGGTCTTCAGCCAGCTCTTTGCGCGTCAAGCGCAGGAAAGTCGAACGGCGGGCTTTACGCAGCGTCCAGATACCGCCGATTAACGAGCTGAGGAGCAGCACAGCGGTGGTCGCAATCATCACGTACAGCCGATACTGGGGATCGATGGCCCAGATAATCAGAACCAGCAGGCTCATCAGGCCAAAGGCGGCAAACAGCAGCGTCAGCCCCAGCATCAAAAATAGCTGGAAGAGGTTCGCCTTCTCTTCCTCCAGCTCCACGACCACCAGGCGCAGGCGCGTTTCCACCATTTCAACCAGCAGCGTAATGATCCGCTGGCCGATACCGAAAACGCTCTTGCCCGGACCCTGCGTGTGTTGAGAATCCGCCATAATTAACGACGCGTCAGCAGGACACCCAGCACCAGCCCGACGGCTGCGCCAATACCTACACCGGTCCACGGATTTTCGCGGACGTACTCGTCGGCGCGGGCGGCAGTTTCACGCGTTTGTCTGACGATGGCATCGCTGGTTTCACCCAGCCGGACGCGGCTCTCTTTCAGTGCGCTCTCTGCTTTGCTACGCAGTTTGCCAATTTCTTCTTTTGACTTATCCGTGGAGGAGTTAAGCACTTCTTCCAGGGTATCAGCCAGAGTCTTCAGTTCTGCACGCAGATCGTCTGCAACGTTGTCTTTAGGCATCTTTCTCTCCTGTAGAGTGGGTCCATGTAAAGTGGGGCTTATCAGTAATCACGCGACTCAAGCGTTTTCAGCTCGTGCTGCGCTTCATCAAGCTTGCGTTGGCGCTTGCTGATTTTATCGGCATCGCCTTTCTGCTCAGCTTCCTTCAAATCGCGCTGACGCTCGGTAATTTCCTCGCGTTGTTTCGCGATTTTTTGCTGATGTTCGGCTTTGAGCTTACCGTCGCTGCAGTTCGCTCTGACTTCACGAAGCGCTTTGTTCAAACCATCAATCCGGTTCTGGTTGTGATGTTTTTCGGCATAGCTAATCTCCCTCTGGATATCCTGCTCTTTTTCCTGACAGGGGGAGATGGCAAAGGCGCTGGAGCTCAGCGAAGTCAAAACCAGAATCAAAGCGATGCGGTATTTCATGGATGCTACCTTCCATTGTGTGAGGGCATACCCGGGAGATATGCCCGATCCAGTCGATAAACGTCAGCCCGGTGGCTCCCGCAGTCTTAAGCATAGTCAGGAAAACGGGAAACCACCAAACTGCGTGAAAATATTCAGAATTTTGGCTACTTATCCCAATCTGTGTGGGGTATCGCGCAGACGGGAGAGCCATGCTGTCGGGGTATTCTCTTCCTCCAGCAAAGCAATAATATAACCATGCGGCAGGGCGCGGCCCAGCACTTCTTTCGCGGCGATACCCTGGGCGCTGGAATCAAATTTGATCAGCAGGCCGTCTTTTTGCGGGGTGATACTTTTAAAACGAATGCCGTTTGCGTCGAGATGATGCCAGACGGAAAAACCGTCGGGCATGCCAACGCCCTGAGAGACAGGATGAATAGTCAGGGTTGATTCCTGTTGCTGCACCGCCAGCCATAGCCAGAACAGCGCGCACAAAAAAACAGAACCGCCCAGCAGCCAGCTAATCCGGCGTCGGGAGAGGCTTTTTATGGCCATTATCAGCTCCGGCTTCTGTATTTTTTCTTCCACAGGACAACTAACGAGCCGATTAAGCCAAACACCAGCAGCACAACCGGCAGCAGCATCAGGCAGGACATCAGCTGATCCTCATATTTGAGGAATACCGGGGTTTTACCCAGCAGGTAACCGAGGGTGGTCAGAATCAGAACCCACAGCAGGCCGCTCATCCAGTTAAAGAACTGGAAGCGGGCATTGTTCAGACCCGAAAGTCCGGCAATGGTCGGCAGCAGCGTACGAACGAAGGCAATAAAGCGGCCCATCAACAAGGCGGAGAGCCCGTGCTTATGAAACAGGTGGTGTGCGCGCTGGTGGTAGTGGGAGGGCAAATGTGAAAGCCAGTTTTGCACAATCCGCGTATTACCGAGCCAGCGGCCCTGAATGTAGCTGAGCCAACAACCCAGGCTGGCTGCCGTCGTCAGCAGAAGCAGGGTTTCCGGAAAACCCATTGCACCTTTGGCTATCAGAACGCCGACCAGCACCAGCAGGCTGTCGCCGGGTAAAAAGGCGGCGGGAAGCAGGCCGTTTTCAAGGAACAAAATCATAAATAAGACAAAATAAAGCATGCCAATCATGGAGGGATTCGCGAGGGTCTCGTAATCCTGGCTCCATAAAGCATTCAACAATTGGGTTAATAGTTCCATTCACGATTCCTGGTACATCGGTTAACGGTATGTCTGAACGCAGTGTGTATTGCGACATAGATTCTTATGAGATTATGGTCGCTGTTGGTGCGTTCTGAACGGTTCCCTGTTAAAAGTGAAATCAATGCAAGCCCACTTCAGAACGTCAAAATGCATCTAATTGTAACAAAAGCACTGAGTTTACGTCAGAAAAATTGCAGTCAGTTGCTCGTTGATTTTGCTGATTGCAGTGGCGGGTGGCGAGTCTCTTTACACAGGCTGACACTATATATGTTTGCTTACCCAGGCGGGTTTGCGGGCAGGCGCTGATAGCCTGCCTGAAAGGAAGATAACCGCTTATTTTGCGCCGTTGGCGGCGGTATCGAGGTGAACGACCGGATTTTCTGCAAACAGATAGCGGTCGGCATTGAATTCAAAATCGTCGCTGGTCTCGTTGAATAACATCAGCTTAGTGTTCTCCAGATGCTGCCACATGGCCAGTTTTGCCGCGTGCGGATCTTTGCGAATCAGCGCCTTCAGAATTTGGTCATGATCGTCACACCAGTTATCCACGGTGCGCAGGTCGATATGGTCATGGAGCTTTTTCCAGTACGGGTTATGCACGCGCTGGGTCCACATTTTTTCAACAATAGCGGCTAATGCCGTATTTTGCGTCGCCAGGGCTACCTGGACGTGAAACTGGAGATCCCATTCCGAATCGCGGAAGCATTTCTCTTTACGCGCCTTCTCCTGGATCTCCATCAGCTTCATGATGTCCTGCTTGGTCACCTGGGTGGCGGCGAACTCGGCAATATTGCTTTCAATCAGCTGACGCGCCTGCAGCAGTTCAAAGGGACCGTAGCTGGCGAACTCCAGCGTTTCATCAACCACCTGCTGATGCTTCGGATGGTTGGAGATGACGTGGATACCAGAGCCCTTACGCACCTCCACATAGCCTTCCACTTCCAGCATGATAATGGCTTCGCGAACCACGGTGCGGCTGACGCTCTTTTCATCGGCGATAAACCGCTCTGCAGGCAGCTTATCGCCCACAAGGTAAACACCTTGTTCAATACGCGCCTTCAGCTCGGCAGCAAGCTGCTGATACAAACGACGCGGTTCTGTGATTTCCATATTCGCTCCCGGAAGATGGCGACAATATTGGATTTGTTATACCACTTTTACGCGCATCTCACCACCGTCAGACATGAAAAAGCCGCCTTCGATAAGGCGGCTTTGTAAACAGATCTAACCGTATCAGGACTAGCTTTGCGTCACCGGCTTAGTCGTTTTGAGCGGCGGGGTGTCGTCATCGGCAGACTTGTTCTTCAGTACGGTCCAGATGACAAGGGCGCCCAGCAGATCGAAGACCGCCAGCACGGCGAACAGCGGGCTGAAACCGATGGTATCCGCCAGAGCGCCGACCACCAGGGCGAACATGGTACTCGCCATCCAGGCTGCCATACCGGTCAGGCCGTTTGCCGTAGCCACTTCGTTACGGCCAAATACGTCGGAAGAGAGCGTAATCAGCGCACCGGACAGTGCCTGGTGAGCAAAGCCGCCGACGCACAGCAGGGCGATAGCCACAAACGGGCTGGTAAACAGGCCGATCATCCCCGGGCCAATCATCAGCAGTGCGCCCATGGTCACGACCATTTTACGCGAAACAATCAGGTTAACCCCGAACCAGCGCTGGAACAGCGGCGGCAGATAGCCCCCGATGATGCAACCCAGGTCAGCAAACAGCATCGGCATCCACGCAAACATCGCGATTTCTTTCAGGTTAAAGCCATAGACTTTAAACATGAACAGCGGGATCCAGGCATTGAAGGTCCCCCATGCTGGCTCGGCAAGAAAACGCGGCAGCGCGATGCCCCAGAACTGACGGTTGCGCAGAATCTGCCACGGAGACATTTTCTTACTGTTGTTGGTCTGGTGATGCGATTCCTGGCCGCCGATGATGTAGTCGCGTTCTTCGGTGGTTAATTTTTTCTGGTCACGAGGGTGTTTATAGAAGACCAGCCACGCCATTGCCCAGATAAAGCTCAAGACACCGGAGATAATGAACGCCATCTGCCAGCTGTGCATCACAATTGCCCAGACGACCAGCGGCGGGGCGATCATCGCGCCGATTGAAGAGCCCACGTTGAAGTAACCCACGGCAATAGAACGTTCTTTTGCCGGGAACCATTCGGAGCTGGCCTTCAGGCCTGCCGGGATCATCGCCGCTTCCGCCGCGCCGACCGCGCCACGAGCCAGCGCTAATCCACCCCAGCTGCCCGCCAGCGCCGTTGAACCACAGAAAACAGCCCAGGCGATCGCGAAGAAGGCATAACCGATCTTCGTCCCCAGCACGTCAAGGACATAGCCTGCCACCGGCTGCATGACGGTATAAGCAGCTGAATAGGCTGCGATGATATAGGAATACTGTTGGGTGGAGATGTGTAACTCTTCCATCAGAGTCGGCGCAGCCGCAGCCACAGTGTTACGCGTCAGGTAACCCAGCACGGTGCCCATTGTCACCAGTGCGATCATGTACCAACGTAACCCTTTAATTTTACGCATGTAAAACCTCATCGTTTGTTATATCTCCGCAGCGAGTGCGGCCATCTTCAAACCCTGCACAGGGATTGAGAAGGAGAAACGGAGGGCTCAGGAGGGAAAACCCATATGGCCCGAACCTTGCCATCAATGTGTGTTGCTTAATTCGGTATCCGTACCGGTCAATGCGATGTAATGAATCATCGCGAATACATTCCAACGGTTTATATGTTGCGACGGCAGAAAGATAACTTGTCATACAACTTTAAAAGTTGAGTACTGTCACAAAAGTGGGAAAGTTTATGGGGGTATTATTTCTCGCGAGCAAAGCCAGTGCTGGCGCGGCTTGCACGAGGGTTTACTCCAGAAAGGGTACTTTTTTTGTCAGCGTTTATTGATCTAACTCACGAAAAAGATTTCGGCCTGTAGAAATTGGTGTGATAACTTTGTCAGCATGATAGTCAATCATCTGAAAGGCTCCTCGATGGGGCGAAGAGGAAATGAAAATGACAGCGTTTATGACCGAAGATTTTCTGCTTGATACCGAGTTTGCCCGCCGTTTGTACCACGACTACGCCAAAGACCAGCCGATTTTCGACTATCACTGCCACCTTCCGCCGCAGCAGATTGCCGAAAATTATCGCTTTAAAAACCTGTATGACATCTGGCTGAAAGGTGACCATTACAAATGGCGCGCGATGCGCACCAATGGCGTGGCTGAACGCCTGTGTACCGGCGATGCCTCGGACCGCGAGAAGTTTGACGCATGGGCGGCTACCGTACCGCATACGATCGGCAATCCGCTCTATCACTGGACGCATCTGGAGCTGCGCCGCCCGTTTGGGATTACGGGTAAGCTGCTGTCTCCGTCCACCGCGGATGAAATCTGGAATCAGTGTAACGATCTGCTGGCCCAGGATCGCTTCTCCGCTCGCGGTATCATGACGCAGATGAAGGTGAAAATGGTCGGCACCACTGACGATCCGATCGATTCGCTGGAACACCATGCGGCGGTGGCGAAAGACGCGACCTTCACGACCAAAGTGCTGCCAAGCTGGCGTCCGGATAAAGCGTTCAACATTGAGCAGGCGACGTTTAACGACTATATGTCGAAGCTCGGCGAAGTCTCGGATACCGACATCCGTCGCTTTGCCGATCTGCAGGCTGCGCTGGTCAAGCGTCTGGATCACTTCGCCGCGCACGGCTGTAAAGTCTCCGACCATGCGCTGGATGTCGTGCTGTTTGCCGAATCCAGCGAAGCAGAACTTGATACTATCCTGGCGCGTCGTCTGGCCGGCTCGACCCTGAGCGAACACGAAGTGGCGCAGTTCAAAACCGCGGTACTGGTGTTCCTCGGCGCAGAGTATGCCCGTCGTGGTTGGGTCCAGCAGTATCACATTGGCGCGCTGCGTAACAATAACCAGCGTCAGTTCAAGCTGTTAGGGCCGGATGTTGGCTTTGATTCCATCAACGATCGCCCGATGGCCGAAGAGCTGTCCCGTCTGCTGAGCAAGCAGAATGAAGAAAACCTGCTGCCGAAAACCATTCTTTACTGCCTGAATCCACGCGATAACGAAGTGCTGGGCACAATGATCGGTAACTTCCAGGGCGAAGGGATGCCGGGCAAGATGCAGTTCGGTTCCGGCTGGTGGTTTAACGATCAGAAAGACGGCATGGAGCGTCAGATGACCCAGTTGGCTCAGCTTGGTTTGCTCAGCCGTTTCGTCGGCATGCTGACCGACAGCCGCAGCTTCTTGTCCTACACCCGCCATGAGTATTTCCGTCGCATCCTGTGCCAGATGATCGGTCGCTGGGTTGCCGCGGGTGAAGCGCCGGCGGATATTCAGCTGCTGGGCGAGATGGTGAAAAATATCTGCTTTAACAATGCGCGTGATTACTTCGCGATTGAACTGAATTAAGACCAGAGGTCGGTTGCTATGCAATACATTAAAATCCATTCGCAGGATAACGTTGCTGTCGCGTTAGCAGATATGGCGGCGGGTACCCAGGTCACCATTGATGATGATGCGGTCACCTTAAGCCAGGACGTTGTTCGTGGTCATAAGTTCGCACTACGCGCGATTGCGAAGGGAGAAAACGTCATCAAGTATGGTCTGCCCATTGGCCACGCGCTGGCGGATATTGCGCCAGGGGAACATATTCATGCCCATAATACGCGTACCAACCTGAGCGACCTTGACGAGTATCGCTATCAACCGGAACTTGCCGAGCCATCGGCGCAGCCGGCCGACCGCGATGTGCAGCTTTATCGTCGTGCGAACGGGGAGGTCGGGGTGCGTAATGAACTGTGGATCCTGCCGACCGTCGGCTGTGTCAATGGTATCGCCCGTCAGATTCAGAACCGGTTTTTGAAAGAGACCAACGAAGCGGAAGGCACCGATGGCGTCTTTCTCTTCAGTCACACTTATGGCTGTTCGCAGCTGGGTGATGATCACATCAATACCCGCACCATGTTGCAAAACATGGTGCGTCACCCGAACGCCGGGGCGGTGCTGGTGATTGGCCTGGGCTGTGAGAACAACCAGGTCGACGCGTTCCGTGAAACCCTCGGTGAGTTCGATCCTCAGCGCGTACACTTTATGATCTGCCAGAAGCAGGACGATGAGGTGGAAGCGGGACTTGAGCATCTGCATCAGCTTTATGAGGTGATGCGTCACGACAAACGTGAGCCAGGCAAACTGAGCGAGCTGAAGTTTGGTCTCGAGTGCGGCGGATCGGACGGCCTTTCGGGGATTACCGCCAACCCGATGCTGGGTCGTTTCTCGGATTACCTGATCGCCAACGGTGGCACCACCGTGCTGACGGAAGTGCCGGAAATGTTCGGCGCTGAGCAGCTGCTGATGAGCCACTGCCGCGATGAAAAGACCTTCGACAAGCTGGTGACCATGGTGAATGACTTTAAACAGTACTTCATTGCGCATAACCAGCCTATTTACGAGAATCCGTCGCCGGGCAACAAAGCGGGCGGGATCACGACGCTGGAAGATAAATCACTGGGCTGCACGCAGAAAGCAGGCTCCAGCGAGGTAGTGGACGTCCTGCGCTATGGCGAACGTTTAAAAGTGCATGGTCTCAATCTGCTGAGCGCACCGGGCAACGATGCGGTGGCAACCAGCGCGCTGGCCGGTGCTGGCTGTCATATGGTGCTGTTCAGCACCGGTCGCGGCACGCCGTACGGCGGTTTTGTGCCGACGGTCAAAATCTCCACCAACAGCGAACTGGCGGCGAAAAAGAAACACTGGATCGATTTTGACGCCGGTCAACTGATTCACGGTAAAGCGATGCCTCAGCTGCTGGAAGAGTTTGTCGATACCCTCGTTGATATCATCAATGGCAAACCGACCTGCAATGAGCGCAATGATTTCCGTGAACTGGCGATCTTCAAAAGCGGCGTCACGTTGTAATGATCCTCATCCTGGCTCATCACAACCCCGGGCGGATCGACCGCCTGATCGGTGTGCGAGAATGATGGAGCTTTTGTCGCGTGGATAAAAAACGGCGCACTCGGGGAGAGGGCGCCGTTTGTTTTTAACTGTTTTGACAAGGATCTTTCATGACTGCGTATTGGCTTGCCCAGGGCGTAGGTGTCATCGCCTTTCTGATTGGAATCACCACCTTTATCAATCGCGATGAGCGGCGCTTTAAACAGCAGCTGGCGCTGTACAGCGGCATTATCGGCCTGCATTTTATTCTGATGGGAGCGCTGCCTGCGGGCATGAGTGCCGGGCTTAACGCCGTGCGCACGCTGATTTCGCTGCGTACCCGCAATCTGTGGATCATGGTGATATTTATTGCCCTGACGCTGATTCTCGGCCTCGGAAAACTCCAGCATGCGATGGAATTGTTGCCGGTGGCAGGGACCGTCGCCAGCACCTGGGCCCTGTTTCGCTGTAAAGGGCTGACCACCCGCTGCGTGATGTGGTGTTCTACGGCGTGCTGGGTCACGCATAACTTTTGGCTGGGGTCGATTGGTGGCACGTTGATTGAAGGCAGCTTCCTGATCGTCAATGGCCTGAATATTATTCGTTTCTGGCGCATGCAAAAACGCGGTATCGATCCGTTTAAAAGAGAAGAGACGGAGCTGAAAGAGAACCCCTCCGCATAATAGCGGAGGGGAAGGTCGGGATTAATCGCGCAGCGCGTTTTTCGCCAGCTGCTCGTCTTCCGCCATACAGGCGGCGGCGGTAAATAGCACGTCGGTGGAGGAGTTCAACGCCGTCTCACAGGAGTCCTGCAGCACGCCGATGATAAAGCCGACGGCAACCACTTGCATGGCGATATCATTGGGGATACCGAACATATTGCAGGCCAGCGGGATCAGCAGCAGGGAGCCGCCCGCCACGCCGGAAGCACCGCAGGCGCACAGCGACGCCACGACGCTCAACAGCAGCGCGGTAGGCAGATCCACCGGAATGCCCAGGGTATTTACGGCAGCCAGCGTCAGCACCGTAATGGTGATGGCGGCCCCGGCCATGTTGATGGTGGCGCCCAGCGGGATCGACACCGAATAGGTATCGCGATCGAGATTCAGCTTTTCACTCAGCGCCATATTTACCGGAATATTGGCGGCGGAGCTGCGGGTAAAGAAGGCATACACGCCGCTTTCGCGCAGGCAGGTCAGCACCAGCGGATAGGGGTTGCGGCGGATTTTCCAGAACACCAGCAGCGGGTTAATCACCAGCGCCACCAGCAGCATACAGCCCACCAGCACCATCAGCAGCTGCGCGTAGCCCCACAGGGTTTCAAAACCGGTGGTCGCCAGGGTGGAGGAGACCAGGCCGAAAATACCCAGCGGCGCAAACCGAATGACCAGTTTCACGATAAAGGTCACCGCATGAGAGACATCGTTGATCAGGTTTTTTGTCGTCTCATTACCGTGACGCAGCGCAAAGCCCAGACCCACGGCCCACACCAGAATCCCGATATAGTTGGCATTGAGCAGGGCGTCAACAGGGTTTGAAACCATGCTCATCAGCAGCCCGCGCAGCACTTCGACAATCCCCGATGGCGGCGTAATATCGCCGGCCGCGGAGCTCAGGTGCAGCGTGGAAGGGAAGACAAAGCTGAACACCACGGCGGTTAATGCGGCGCTGAACGTCCCCAGCAGATACAGGAACAGAATCGGACGGATGCTGGTTTTTTGCCCCTGCTGGTGGTTAGCGATGGAGGCCATCACCAGCATCAGCACCAGCACCGGCGCTACGGCTTTCAGCGCGCCGACGAACAGCGTACCGAGCAGGCCAACGGCGATCGCCGCCGGTTTCGAAACCAGCGCCAGCAGCACGCCAAGCACCAGACCGATTAAAATTTGTTTGACCAGGCTGCCCTGAGCCAGGCGCTGTAGCAGGCCCGATGGGGGAGTTTGTGTCGTCATAATGATTCCTTGTTGTGATGTTGCTACCCGTCCCATGTACGTATTATTTGTTACGTTTATGTCCGGATGTAAATAAATGTTTGCCTGGTCGAGTATACGGAAAGTGCGCCATGTAGGAAGGGTAAAATGCTGCTTATTTAGCTGAGATCTTATTTTTTAACTATGTCTTAACGTTTTTGTGACATGGTGAGAAATAATACGCGGCGGGCGTTGCTGACCGGGTGAAAGTGGCTTCCACCCGGTTATTTAAGGCTTAGTGCTGTAATTTCTTCTTGTCGTGTTGCTTATTGACCCAGGCGTTAATCAGCAGCGTCAGCGCCAGAATACCGCCAACCACGCCGAGCGAGGCGCCAATCGGGATATGGTAGAAGTCGACGATCAGCATCTTGATACCGATAAAGACCAGAATGATCGACAGGCCATATTTCAGCATGGAGAAGCGCTCCGCGACGCCGGCCAGCAGGAAGTACATGGCGCGCAGGCCGAGAATCGCGAACAGGTTCGACGTCAGCACGATAAACGGATCGGTGGTTACGGCGAAGATTGCCGGGATACTATCGACCGCAAAAATCACGTCGCTCAGTTCGACCAGGATCAGCACCAACAGCAGCGGCGTGGCGAACAGAACGCCGTTTTGCCGTGTAAAGAAGCGCTCGCCTTCAATCTTATCGGTCATCCGCAGGTGGCTGCGGATCCAGCGTACCAGCGGTTTGTCGCCGATGCCGGAGTCATCCTCTTTCGCCAGCGCCATCTTCACGCCGGTAAACAGCAGGAAAGCACCGAAGAGATAGAGCAGCCACTCAAACTGGGAGATCAGCCAGCTTCCGGTAAAGATCATCACCGTACGCAGCACGATCGCACCCAGTACGCCGTAAACCAGTACCCGGCGCTGCAGCGCAGGCGGGACGGAGAAGTAGCTGAACAGCATCAGCCAGACAAAGACATTGTCCACGGCCAGCGCTTTTTCAATCAGATAGCCGGTGAGGAAAGCCAGCGCCTGCGGATCGGCAACGGCACGGCCTTCGGTTTGTGCCAGGTACCACCAGAAAACGGCGTTAAAGAGAAGGGAGAGCGTTACCCAGAGAATTGACCAACCCGCGGCCTGTTTCATGGTCATGCCATGCGCACCACGCCGTCCCTGAAGAAGCAGATCGATGGCTAGCATGATCACCACGACCACGGCGAATCCGCCCCATAACAACGGTGTGCCGACAGTATTCATTACTTAATTCCTTACATAAAAACAAAACGGCTGACGTCGGAAGACGGCAGCCGCTGCGTGTTTATGCATAGACCTCGCCTTCCGGCAAGGTCTCACTTACAACAATAAAAAGAACCGCGCGATGACGGCAGGACCTTTTATTATTGCCCGGCGACCGGATGCGGTTTTGCACGCATCGTAATGACGATCCACCGGCAAGGAAGTTACTCCCCTTTGCAGGTAACAAAATATGACAAGTCATAAAGGGCGTCAATGGTTGCTGACGGCCTCTTTACACTCTTTTACGCCACCTGCGGGCCATCGGCCGGGAATACGACGCCGGTCTGACGACGAATTTCGCTCAGCAGTCTGGCCGTAATACGGCTGACTTCCAGCCCCGGGTGAACAACCTGGTTGTTCTCCACCAGATGCGCAAACTCCTCCGCCTCATACAGCATAGTATTGATATGCTGCGGCTGCGTCAGATCCTGAGCCTTCCCACCGCGTGGGATGAAAGAGAGCTTCTGGCACTCGGAGATTTTTTCGATAACCAGCGCGCCGGCTTCACCCTGAATTTCGCTTGGCAGCGTAGAGTCGCTCACTTTGGAGTGGTGCAGGGTGACGTCAAAATCGGCGTAGTTCAGGATCACGGTACCCTGGGCATCAACGCCGCTGTCCAGCAGGCTGGCGCTGGCGTGAACCGCGCGCGGTTCGCCCCACAGCGCCACCGCCGAGGCCAGACAATAGAAGCCGATATCCATAATCGAGCCGTTCGAGAAGGCCGGGTTAAAGGTGTTCGGGTTCTCACCGTCGAGATAGCGCTGATAGCGGGAGGAGTACTGGCAGTAGTTGATAAACGCTTTATGCAGTTTGCCTACCTTGCCGAGCGACTGCTGCAGCAGCAGAAAATTTGGCAGGCTGGCGGTTTTGAAGGCTTCGAACAGCACCACCTGATTTTCGCGAGCGATACGAATAGCGTCTTCGACTTCCCGCAGGTTTGAGGCCAGCGGTTTTTCGCAAATCACGTGCTTTTTATGGCTCAGGAACAGCTGCGTTTGCGGGAAGTGCAGGGAGTTCGGGCTGGCAATGTAAACCGCATCGATGGCATCGCTTTGCGCCAGATCGTCCAGCGACGTAAACAGCTGGTCGACGGGATAATCGCTCGCAAAGGCCTGCGCTTGTTCAAGGCTGCGAGAGTAAATTGCGGTGAGTTTATACTTGCCAGTTTCATGGGCGGCATCGACAAACTGTTTTGTTATCCAGTTTGTGCCAACAACAGCGAAACGTATCATAAACGTTGACGAACTCCGTTAAAGGGGACCTTTGGTCACTCTAACATGCCATCATGACAAAACCAGTGCGCGACTACGCAGAACGATTTAACGAAAGATGCGTTAGCCACAGACGGGTATCGAACTCCAGCTGGTGGTACTGCGGCTCCATATAGCAACAGAGTTGATAGAAGGCTTTGTTATGCTCCTTCTCCTTAAGGTGCGCCAGCTCATGCACCACAATCATGCGTAAAAACGCCTCAGGCGCTTCGCGGAACACCGTGGCCACCCTGATTTCGGCTTTTGCTTTCAGCTTACCGCCCTGGACCCGCGAAATCGCGGTATGCAGGCCGAGCGCATTATTCAAGACGTGGATCTTACTGTCGTACATCACCTTGTTGACCGGCGCCGCG
Source organism: Klebsiella planticola ATCC 33531 (assembly GCF_000735435.1). Classification (GTDB taxonomy): domain Bacteria; phylum Pseudomonadota; class Gammaproteobacteria; order Enterobacterales; family Enterobacteriaceae; genus Klebsiella; species Klebsiella planticola. The sequence goes on from NZ_JMPP01000018.1 coordinate 17,916, forward strand.
CCGCGTAAATAGCGGGTTTTCAGATCCTGCGTGTACTGATACAGCGCCTTATCGTTATTGACGTCGTGGCCTTCCGGATAGCGCTTTTGCAAAACCGCCCCCAGGCGCTGCTCGGCAATCAATGTGCGCACCTGGGAAAGCAAATTCTCCGGATAGCCCTGCAGGTAAGTGAGTTGACTCATGACAGCTCCAGATAAAAGATCTTCACATCCTCCTTCAGGCTGCATCGGCGCATCTTGAATGATTTTGTGTATAAAAAGGGTATACTCACGCACCCTTTCAGGGATAACGCCGAAATTTTACCACTCAGGAGGGCCGATGAGCCACTTAGACAACGGTTTCCGTTCACTGACACTAAAACGTTTTCCGGAAACGGATGACGTTAACCCGCTGCTGGCGTGGGAAGCGGCGGATGAATATCTGCTGCAGCAGTTGGATGACACGGAGATTAACGGCCCGGTCCTGATTTTCAACGATACCTTTGGCGCACTGAGCTGCGCGCTGGCGGAGCATACGCCGTTTAGCATCGGTGACTCTTACCTCACCGAGCTCGCGACGCGTGAGAATTTACGCCATAACGATATCGCGGAATCCAGCGTCAAGTTTCTCGACAGCACCGCAGAGTATCCGTCGGCGCCAGGCGTTGTCCTGATTAAAGTTCCGAAAACGCTGGCGTTGCTCGAGCAGCAGCTGCGCGCGCTACGCCAGGTCGTGACGCCGCAAACCCGTATTATCGCCGGCGCAAAGGCACGTGATATCCATACTTCCACACTGGAATTGTTCGAGAAAGTGCTGGGGCCGACCACCACCACCCTGGCCTGGAAGAAAGCCCGCCTGATCAACTGTACGTTCAGCGAACCGACGCTTGCCGATGCGCCGCAGACGCTGAGCTGGAAGCTGGAAGGGACCGACTGGACCATTCACAACCACGCGAATGTATTCTCCCGCACCGGGCTGGATATTGGCGCGCGTTTCTTTATCGAACACTTGCCGTCGGATCTTGAAGGCGAGATTGTCGATCTGGGCTGTGGCAACGGGGTGATTGGCCTGACGCTGCTGGAGAAGAACCCGCAGGCTAACGTGGTGTTCGTCGATGAGTCGCCGATGGCCGTCGCCTCCAGTCGTCTGAACGTGGAAACCAACATGCCCGAGGCGTTGGATCGCTGCGAGTTTATGATTAACAACGCGCTGTCCGGCGTTGAGCCTTTCCGCTTCAACGCCGTGTTGTGCAACCCGCCGTTCCACCAGAAACACGCGTTAACCGATAATATCGCCTGGGAGATGTTTCACCACGCGCGCCGCTGCCTGAAGATCAACGGTGAGCTGTACATTGTGGCCAACCGCCATCTGGATTATTTCCACAAGCTGAAGAAAATTTTCGGTAACTGCGCCACCGTCGCCACCAACAATAAATTTGTGGTGTTGAAAGCGGTGAAGGTACGTAAGCTGCGCTAATCGCAGACTGCCAGGACACCCCGGCTGGCGGCCATCGCCTTAGCCGGGCTACTCATATCATGTAGCCCGAACACGTAGCCCGGGCAAGCGCAGCGCCCCCGTTAAATCTCCAGCGCCAGTTTCGTACCCTGAGCGATGGCGCGGCGAGCATCCAGCTCCATCGCGACATCGCACCCGCCAATCTGGTGCACGACTTTCCCTGCCGCGCGTAGCGGATCCGCCAGCTCGCGCTTCGGCTCCTGACCGGCGCAGATAATCACCTGATCAACATGCAATATCTGGCTCTCGCCGCCGATCGTGACATGTAATCCCTCATCGTCGATCTTCTGATAGCTGACTCCCGGGATCATTTTGACGCCGCGGGCCAGCAGGGTAGCCCGGTGGATCCAGCCGGTGGTTTTTCCTAACCCATCGCCGGGTTTGCTGGCCTTGCGCTGGAGCATCACGATGCGCCGCGGGCTTTTCTCCAGCTGCGGTCCTTCCGGACGCAGTCCGCCCGCGCTCTGCAGTGTCGTATCAATACCCCATTCCCTGCAGAACGCGTCGATGTTCTGGCTGGTGGCAACGCCAGGCTGGCTCAGGTACATCGCGGTATCAAAGCCGATCCCGCCGCAGCCGATAATTGCGACGCGCTGACCCACCGGCGCCTTGTCGCGCAGTACGTCGAGGTAGCTCATCACCTTCGGATGGGTAATTCCGGCGATCGCCGGCATGCGCGGGGCGATCCCGGTGGCGAGGATCGTTTCGTCAAATTCCAGCAAACGATCCGCCGTGACCAGTTGGCCCAGCTGCAGATTGACGCCATGCAGATCCAGCATGCGCCGGTAGTAGCGCAGCGTTTCGTAAAACTCCTCTTTGCCGGGGATCTGTTTGGCGATATTAAACTGCCCGCCAATCTCCTGCTGCGCATCAAACAGGGTGACAGAGTGGCCGCGCGCGGCGGCATTGACGGCAAAGGCCAGGCCGGCGGGGCCGGCTCCCACAACGGCCAGGCGCTTTGGCGCGGCAGCAGGCATAACCGGCATCAGGGTTTCGTGGCAGGCTCGCGGATTGACCAGACAAGAGGTCACTTTACCGGCGAAGATCTGATCCAGGCAGGCCTGGTTACAGCCGATACAGGTATTGATCTCATCGGCGCGCCCGCTTTGGGCTTTGGCAAGGAACTCGCCGTCGGCCAGAAACGGGCGCGCCATTGACACCATATCGGCGTCGCCGCGGGCGAGGATCGCATCCGCGACATCAGGATCGTTGATGCGGTTAGTGGTGACCAGGGGGATCGACACCGCGCCTTTCAGCTTCCGGGTGACCCAACTGAAGGCGCCGCGCGGTACCGGCGTCGCAATAGTTGGAATACGCGCTTCGTGCCAGCCGATACCGGTGTTGATGATGGTTGCGCCTGCCGCCTCGATGGCCTGTGCCAGCTCAATCACTTCCGGCAGCGTACTGCCGTCGTTGACCAGGTCGAGCATCGACAGGCGGTAGATAATAATAAAGTCATGGCCAGCCCGTTCGCGTACCGCACGCACCACTTCTACGGCAAAGCGCATGCGGCGGGCGTAATCGCCGCCCCACGGGTCATCACGCTGGTTGGTACGTGCGGCGAGGAATTCGTTAATCAAATAACCTTCAGAGCCCATCACTTCGACACCGTCGTAGCCGGCCTCCCGGGCCAGCTGCGCGCAGCGGGCAAAATCATCGATCAGCTGCAGGATCTCATCATGGCTGAGCGCGTGCGGAGCAAAGCGGTTAATCGGCGCCTGCAGTGCTGACGGGGCCACCGGCCGCGGCTGATAGCTGTAGCGGCCGGTATGCAAAATTTGCAGGGCGATTTTGCCGCCTTCCCGGTGGACCGCATCGGTAATGTACCGATGCTGCGCCAGATGGCGGGCATCGTCGAGCACCGCGCCGCCCGCCATTGTGACGCCGGACGCCGTCGGCGCAATCCCGCCGGTGACAATCAGCGCCACGCCGTGACGCGCGCGTTCGGCGTAAAAAGCCGCCAGCCGTTGCGCACCGTCGGCATGTTCTTCCAACCCGGTGTGCATGGAACCCATCAGCACGCGGTTTTTCAGCTGGGTGAACCCCAGGTCGAGCGGGGCGAATAACGACGGGTAGTGGCTCATAATGGCTTCCAGTCTCTTATATGTAACATTATTGTTATGTGGTCGGATGAGTTACTAATTTAGCCGTCGTCAGCGAAAAGTGAAAAAGGGCGTGCGGTGATTGTGATGGGATTCAAATAACGGTGACGGGGAGTTCCCCTCCTCGAAGGGAAGAGGGGGTTTTTGTGCCAGCGGCAGACGCTCGCTGGAGGTCAGGGCGCCGGAACGACAGGTGGGCGCCGCTTAAGGCCTGGCGCCTGCCACATCGAGGTGGTCAGCCCGCTGTCGACCAGCCCCAGCTGGTCGGCATAGACCGATTGCCATTTCTCCATCATCCCCTGGTACAGTTCGCGATGTGCCGGATTGGGGGTAAACACCCGATGCCAGCTCACCAGCTTCTCACCAGTGCCGGCCATATCGCTGTACAAGCCGGCGCCGGTTCCGGCGGCGATCGCGCAGCCCAGCGCCGTGGCTTCGCGCACCGCCGGGACCCGCACCGGCAGGCCGGTGACATCGCTGAGAATCTGGCTCCATAATGCCCCTTTCGATCCGCCTCCGGCAAACACCAGGCTGTCGAACGTCACGCCGGAGAAGCGGGAGATTTGCGCCAGGTTACAGGCAGAGACAATCGCCGCGTTCTCCTCCAGCGCGCGGAACAGAGTGGCTTTATTGCATTTCTCCGGGTCGATGGAGAGGTTAATAAACGACGGCGCGGCGTGATACCACTGCTTGAAATGCATGGCATCGGAGAAGATCGGCATCACGCCGTGGGAACCTGGCGGTACGCGGCTGGCCATCTCTTCGAGCAGAGCATAGGCATCCACTCCCAGGCGTTCGGCAACCAGCTTCTCTTCGGCGCAAAAAGCATCGCGGAACCAGCGCATGGTCAGGCCGGTGAAGAAGCTGATCGATTCGGCCTGCGCCATGCCGGGAATGACGTGCGGGTTGATACGAATATTCATCTGCGGATCGGTACGGACCTCCGGCAGATTCACCACCTGTTGCCAGAAGGTGCCCCCCAGCACCGCGCTTTGGCCGGCGCGTACCACCCCCAGACCCAGGCAGCCGAGCTGGACATCGCCACCGCCCATGATCACCGGCGTGCCGGCACGTAGCCCGCACTGCCGCGCTGCCGTCTCGGTCACTGCACCGAGCGGAGTGCCGGTCTCTTTAACCGGCGAGAGCAGATCCGCACGCAGCCCGGCCATATCGAGCAGCGCCGGACGCCAGTCGCGGCTGAACAGGTCGAGCATCCCGGTGGTACCGGCATTGGAGGGGTCGACGGCCAGTTCACCGGAGAGTTTTGCCGCCAGCCAGTCGCTAATCATGGTGATGGTGGCAGCCTGACGGTAAATATCCGGGCGATGATGGGCCAGCCACAGCAGCCGCGGCATGGCGCTGAGTGCCAGCGTCTGGCCTGAGACATCATAGACTTCCGATTCAAAATGATAATCATGGATCTCTTTAAGCTCCGCGACTTCGCGGCTGGCGCGGGCATCGACGTTGGCGCAGGCCCAGATAGCCTCGCCGTTGCGGTCGTAAAGCACAATCCCTTCGCGCATGGAACAGCAGGCGACGGACTGAATATCGGCCGCCTGAAGGTGCGCGTTTGCCAGCGCCTGGCGGATACACTGGCAGGCCAGCAGCCAGTTGGTGGTGAGGTCAAACTCCATCGAGCCGGGAACATTTTCCACGCTCAGGTGCTTCCATTCCGCCTGACCGACCGCGACCTGGTGGCCGCTGAGATCGAAAATCACCGCCCGAATACTGCCGGTCCCGGCATCTAACGCTAACAGGTAACTCATGACATGCGCCTCGCGGTTGTTGCGCGGCGCAGGGCCATCAGGAGGCCAGCGTGAGCACCGCGCGTGCTGTTGTCTCTTCCGTTACCAGGCCATTGATGCGTTTGCCCGTCAGGGCGGCATAAATCGCCTGCGCTTTTTCCGTTCCACCGGCAACGCCGACAATGGTCGGCAGCTGCGCCAGCTCGTCGAGGGTGACGCCGAGTAATTCCCGGTGAATCTCCAGATCCTCAACCCGCCTGCCGTCGGCCTGCAGGAAATAACCTAAAATGTCGCCCACCGCGCCTTTACGCGCATACATCAACTGTTCGCCTTCGCTGATGTAGCCGGAGCGCAGGATGGTTGCGTCGCGGCGCTGGTCGATGGCGCCGATCCCCACGACCGCCGCATCCGCCGCGGTGGCCGCCAGAATCACATCCCGGACGCTCGACTCCCGACGCAGAATTTCAGCCACATCGGCCGAAGAGACCCGCAGCGGCGCCGGAATGATGCTGACGCGACAGGCGGCGTCCAGTTGGCCGATACCGGTCATATAGGGGCCCACGCCGCCGGAAAGCGTCACCAGCCGCACCTGCTGCGAACTGATAAACCCGCTCAGGTGCTGCAGACAGCTCATGGTGGCTTCGCCAAACCCCACCGCCAGCAGCTGTCCTGGTTCCAGTACCCCCATCAGCGATTGCGCCGCGCCGATCCCCAGCCGCGTATTCATCGGTGGCGTATTGAGCGCCGGCAGCACGCGGGCAATCTTCAGGTCAAAACGCTGTTGCAGCTCGGTTTCCAGCGCCAGACACCCTTCATAGCGGGAGTTGATCTGCACGCGGATCACCCCGGACTGGCGACCTTTCTCCAGCAGGCGGGAGATCTTTAACCGCGGCAGCCCCAGGCGCTCGCCAATATCGTTCTGCGTCAATCCATCGTGGTAGTAACACCAGGCGACCCGCGCCACCAGCTCCTCTTCGGCTAACGCCAGGCCTGCGTAGCGGTTCTCTTCCGTAATGCGTTTTTCGCTCATAAAGTGAACTCTTATAAAAATTTAGATCATATGTTCGCTATTGCGCGGTCGGAAAGTGTGAGCCGTCCGGCAAAACCGATCTTTCATTGTTTGCAGGTTTTTTCCAACGATCTAAAGCATGAAACTGTGATCTTTGCACGGTTGTAAATATAGTTCACCGTCTACGCTTTTGAACATTATTAAATTAAAAAATCATTTGTTCATACGAGGCGCGATGATGAAGCCACTGCTTGAAGCCCGTCAGATTCGCAAACAGTTCTCCGGCATCGCCGTGTTGAAGGGCATTGATTTCACGCTCTTTTCTGGCCAGGTGCATGCGCTGATGGGCGGTAATGGCGCGGGAAAATCGACGCTGATGAAGATTATCGCCGGGGTGGAAACGCCCGACGACGGTGAACTCACTCTTGGCGGCCGCGCTTTTGCGCGTCTCAACCCGGCTCTGGCTCATCAACTGGGTGTTTACCTTGTTCCCCAGGAACCGCTGCTGTTTCCTAACCTGACGGTACGGGAAAATATTCTCTTTCGCCTGCCGAAACGCGCCGATAACGACGCGCGTTTACAGGAGACGCTGCGGCAACTGAACTGTCAGCTCAATCTGGAGGCGGTGGCCGGGACGCTGGAAGTGGCGGATCAGCAGATGGTGGAGATCCTGCGCGGTCTGATGCGCGATGCGCAGATCCTGATCCTCGATGAACCCACCGCCTCGTTAACCCCCGGGGAGACGGATCGGTTGTTTCGTCAGATCCGCGCTCTGCAGGATCTCGGCGTCGGTATCGTGTTTATCTCGCATAAGCTGCCGGAGATCCGTCAGATCGCCAGCCATATCTCGGTCATGCGCGACGGGGCGGTGGTGCTGAGCGGCGACACGGCGAGCTACAGCGACGCGCAGCTAATCAATGCCATGACCCCCGCCCTTCGTGGACACGATCTCAGCGATACCCAGAAGCTATGGTTGGCGCTGCCGGGGAATCGCCGTACCCAGCCGCAGGATTTCCCGGTGCTACGGGTGGACGATCTGACCGGAGAAGGTTTTATCGATCTCAGTCTGGAGATCCATGCCGGAGAGATCGTTGGTCTCGCCGGGCTGGTGGGATCCGGGCGCACCGAATTTGCCGAGACGCTCTACGGTCTGCGTCCGCCGCGAGCTGGCCGGATATGGCTGGAAAACCGCGATATCAGTCGCGACAGCACGCGCGCGCGGCTCGCCAGCGGGCTGGTTTATCTGCCGGAAGATCGGCAGGTCTCCGGGCTGTTTCTCGATGCCCCGGTGCGCTGGAACACGGTGATGTTTAACCAGCCGTCGTGGTGGCAGCAGCGCCAGCGCGAAGCGGCGGTAGTGGAGCGCTACCATCGGGCGCTGGGCATCAAACTCAATCACAGCGATCAGACCGTGCGCACGCTCTCCGGCGGCAATCAGCAAAAGGTGCTGCTGGCTCGCTGTCTGGAAGCCAATCCGCTGCTGCTGATTGTCGATGAACCGACGCGCGGCGTGGATGTTTCCGCCCGCGCCGACATCTATCAACTGCTGAAAAGCGTCGCCGCGCAAAACGTGGCGGTGCTGATGATATCAAGCGATCTGGATGAGTTTGTCGGGCTGGCTGACCGGGTGGTGGTTATGCACCAGGGCCGGCAGAGCGGGGAACTGCTCCGGCAGGCGGTCACCGTCGATCGCATGATGACCCTGGCCTTTGGAGGGCAGTCATGAAAACGTTACTCAGAAACCGCGAGCTGAGCGCGTTGCTGGCGATTCTGGCGCTGTTTGCGCTGCTGATTGCGCTCAACCCCGCCTGGTTCAACCTGCAAATTCTGGCGATGATTTTTGCCAGTTCGCAAATCCTCTGTCTGCTGGCGCTGGGGGCGACGCTGGTCATGCTGACCCGCAATATTGACGTCTCCGTCGGCTCGACCGTCGGCCTGAGCGCGATTGCGGTCGGCGCCGCGCTCAACGGCGGCTATGGTCTGACGGCGGCGATTGTCTTTGCGCTGGCGATTGGCGCACTGGCGGGGGCCTTTAACGGCCTGCTGGTGGTTGGCCTACGCATTCCGGCGATTGTCGCGACGCTCGGCACCCTGGGGCTGTATCGCGGAATGATGCTGCTGTGGACCGGAGGCAAGTGGATAGAGGGGCTGCCCGATAGCCTGAAGTCGCTTTCTGAACCGTTCTTTATCGGCGTATCGCCGCTGGGCTGGCTGGTGCTGGCGCTGCTGCTGAGCGGGACCTGGCTGCTGGCTCGCACCGCCTTTGGTCGCGATTTTTACGCCGTGGGCGATAACCTGGCCGCCGCGCGTCAGCTGGGCGTCGCGGTCAACCGCACGCGGATGCTGGCCTTTACGCTCAACGGCATGCTGGCGGCCTGCGCCGGGATCGTCTTTGCCGCGCAGATTGGCTTTGTCCCCAACCAGACCGGTAGCGGGCTGGAGATGAAAGCCATCGCCGCCTGCGTACTGGGCGGGATCTCGCTGCTCGGCGGGACCGGAACCCTCGTCGGCGCTTTTCTCGGCGCCTTTTTCCTCACTCAAATCGATACCGTACTGGTGCTGCTGCGGCTGCCGGCATGGTGGAACGACTTTATTGCCGGCCTCGTTCTGCTGGGCGTACTGGTACTCGACGGGCGGCTGCGTCAGGCGCTGGCGCGGCATCAGCGGGCGCTGAAGTACAGCCGTTTTCAGCCCGGCAATAAAGGGGGAAAGCACGTCACCCCGTTCGAAAAACGTAAAAACAAAGAGGTGGCGTAGATGAAACTCAACTGGGAAAGCGCGCTGCTGGCATTACTGGTGCTGGAGATTCTGCTGTTTGGGGCGATCAATCCGCGGATGCTGGATATCAACATGCTGCTGTTTAGCACCAGCGACTTTATCTGTATTGGCATCGTCGCACTGCCGCTGACTCTGGTGATCATCAGTGGCGGTATTGATATTTCCCTCGGCTCCACCATTGGCCTGTGCGCCATCGCGCTGGGGGTGATGATGCAGGCGGGTTGGCCGCTGGCGCTGGCGATCCCGCTCACCCTTGCCATTGGGCTACTGTGCGGCCTGGTGAATGCCGCGTTGATTCACTACACCGGCATCAGCCCGCTGGTGATTACTCTCGGCACGCTGTATCTCTACGGCGGCGGGGCGCTGCTGCTTTCGGGAATGGCCGGGGCGACGGGCTATGAAGGGATTGGCGGCTTTCCCGATAGCTTTACAGCTTTTGCCAACCTGACGCTATTGGGCCTACCGCTGCCGCTGGTGATGTTTGCCATCATCACCTTTTTCTTCTGGCTGCTGACCCATCGCGGGCGTTTTGGCCGCCACCTCTTTTTACTTGGACAAAACCCCAGAGCAGCACGCTATGCCGCACTGTCGGTCAACGGTATGCCCTACGTGCTGTATGGCCTGGTGGGCGTGGCCTCGGCAATTGCCGCCTTGATTCTGGTCTCCTATTTCGGTTCGGCGCGTTCGGATTTAGGCCGCGACCTGCTGATGCCGGCGCTGACCGCTGCCGTGCTCGGTGGAGCGAATATCTATGGCGGGTCGGGTTCGATACTCGGTACGGCGCTGGCGGCGCTGCTGGTGGGGTATCTGCAACAGGGTTTACAGATGGTCGGCATCCCCAACCAGGTGTCGAGCGCGTTGTCAGGGGCACTGTTGGTGGTGGTGGTGATGGGGCGTTCGCTGAGCCTGCACCGCGAATGGCTACGCACGGCCTGGCGGCGTCTTTCTCGCGTATAGACATCATTCATTTTGCCAGAAGGCGGCAAGTTTATGCGTTCCCGGGTGCTGCGGGGTGAACGAAGGTAGCCAACGCACATGCAACTTGAAGTATGAAGGTTTAAAACAATCGGAGCATAACAAGATGAAAGCAAAACATATCCTGCAAATCAGTGCCCTGGCGCTGGCCATGAGTGTTGCGGTGGCTCAGGCGGCGGATCGCATCGCCTTTATTCCTAAGCTGGTCGGCGTGGGCTTCTTTACCAGCGGCGGCAACGGCGCGAAAGAAGCAGGCAAAGCGCTTGGCGTGGACGTCACCTACGACGGCCCGACCGAACCAAGCGTGTCCGGCCAGGTGCAGCTGATCAACAACTTCGTCAATCAGGGTTACAACGCGATTATCGTCTCGGCAGTGTCGCCGGATGGCCTGTGTCCGGCGCTGAAGCGGGCGATGCAGCGCGGCGTGAAGGTCCTGACCTGGGACTCCGATACTAAACCCGAGTGCCGCAGCATCTACATCAACCAGGGCACTCCGCAGCAGCTCGGCGGCCTGCTGGTGGAGATGGCGGAAAAACAGGTGACGAAGCCCGCCGCCAAAGTGGCATTTTTCTACTCCAGCCCGACGGTGACCGACCAGAACCAGTGGGTGAAAGAGGCGAAAGCCAAAATCGAAAAAGAGCATCCGCAGTGGGAGGTGGTGACGACGCAGTTTGGCTATAACGACGCCACCAAATCGCTGCAAACCGCCGAGGGGATCTTAAAAGCGTATCCGGATCTCGACGCCATTATCGCCCCTGACGCCAACGCGCTGCCGGCCGCCGCGCAGGCGGCAGAGAACCTCAAGCGCCAGGGCGTGGCGATTGTCGGCTTCAGCACGCCGAATGTGATGCGCCCCTATGTCGAGCGCGGCACGGTCAAAGCCTTCGGCCTGTGGGATGTGGTACAGCAGGGGAAAATTGCGGTGAACGTCGCCGATCGGCTGCTAAAAAAAGGCGATCTTAACGTTGGCGATAGCGTGGATATCAAAGATATCGGGACGCTGAAGGTTGAGCCAAACAGCGTGCAGGGCTACCAGTACGAAGCGCAAGGCAACGGTATCGTACTGCTGCCAGAGCGCGTGGTGTTCACCAAAGAGAACATCAATCACTACGACTTCTGATGGAGGACGAGATGGCAGATTTAGACGATATCAAAGAGGGAAAAGACTTCGGCTTTGACCGGCCGCAGAAGAATACGCTCTATACGTTGAAAGGCTGTGGTTCGCTGGAGTGGGGAATGCAGTCCCGGCTGGCGCGTATCTTTAATCCGCAGAGCAACCGCACGGTCATGCTGGCTTTCGATCACGGCTACTTTCAGGGGCCGACCACCGGGCTTGAACGTATCGATCTCTCTATTGCGCCGCTGTTTGAGGAGACCGACGTGCTGATGTGTACCCGCGGGGTGCTACGCAGCCAGGTCCCGGCGGCCACCAACAAGCCGGTGGTGCTACGCGCCTCCGGCGGCAATTCTATTCTCAGCGAACTCTCCAACGAGTGCGTTGCCGTGGCGATGGAAGATGCTCTGCGCCTCAACGTCTGCGCGGTGGCGGCGCAGGTCTATATCGGCAGCGAATACGAACACCAGTCGATCAATAACATCATTAAGCTGGTGGATGCGGGCAACCGCTACGGTATGCCGGTGCTGGCGGTGACCGGCGTGGGGAAAGAGATGACCCGCGACGCCCGCTACTTCTCGCTTGCCAGCCGCATTGCTGCCGAGATGGGGGCGCAGTTTGTCAAAACCTACTTTGTCGATGAGGGGTTTGAAAAAGTCACCGCCAGCTGCCCGGTGCCAATTGTGATCGCCGGGGGCAAAAAGCTGCCGGAACATGAAGCGCTGGAGATGTGCTGGCGGGCGCTTGACCAGGGGGCATCCGGCGTCGATATGGGGCGCAATATCTTCCAGTCCAGCGCGCCGCGGGCGATGTTAAAGGCGGTGAAAAAAGTGGTCCATGAGAATATGAGCGCCCGCGAGGCATATCAGTTCTGGCAGGAAGAGAAACAGGGAGAGCAAAAATGAATGTGACGCTGGTGGAGATTAATATCAGGCCAGAACGGGTGGCGGAGTTTCTCGACGTCTTTCGGGCTAACCATGAAGGGGCGCTAAAAGAGCCGGGCAACCTGCGATTTGACGTGCTGCAGGACCCGGAAGTGAAGACCCGTTTTTTTATCTACGAAGCTTATAAAGATGATGAGGCGGTGCTGGCGCATAAGAAAACCCCGCACTACCTGGCCTGCGTGGAAAAGCTCGACCAGATGATGTCGGAGCCGCGTAAGAAACGCAGTTTCGTGGGGTTATTGCCGGAATAGCCTTGCCCCCTGGCCTGCGGGATCTCTGCGGCGAGCGGATTATCGCAGGCCATGTTTCTGGCGAGAGGGGAGTGCTTTAAACTTTCTTTTGTATTGTGGGTAGGGTTAGCCCCAATGATAAGCCGGACGGTGAGTGCATTATCTTCGCGATGTATTCAACGTATTAATATATTCTGCAAGGAACTGTATATTTAAATATGAATTAGCGCTCCCGGCGGTTTGGTACAAAATAAATAAAGGTTTTTGGTTTGTTTTATTTGAGTTGTTTGTTCTTTTTGCATACATTCGGGGTTGGCCATGCTGATAGTAAGGATACTCGATGAAAGCCTCGGACTATTTAAAAATGAAGTTGCAGAGCGACAGACAGCTAGCGGTGTATGGACAACAGGGCGTAATCTCCACATGGAAAGCAATGAAGGGCATTGGTTCTGATATTTACTCCGGGGTTGAGCGGGTAAGTTGGTATTCTTCCTGTTTGCTCCCTCGCTACTATGATGTTTGCAATGAATTGTTTTCTGAAGAGCAACGTATGCACAAGTCGATTCTTTCTGTTTTTCGCTATCATGACGTGATAGGTCATATGTTCTACCTCTATTTTGAAATGGTCATTAACGATAGCAAAAATGGCAATCAGCAAGGCAGTATACGATACCTTGATTCCAGAGTGACAGAAATTGCCACCAAAGTACCGGTTGGAAGGGCAACACGCTTTGCATTGGCTCTGTCTCTTGCGAAAGCGTTTTCCGCATCAGATTTAGTATCGGATGCCGTCATTAAGCGTCTGTCAAGACGCACACCGGCAATCGTCATGGCTCTTCAGCTCTTTGGTACTGAGCAAAAATGTGCTCTTGCCGCGCGACAACTAAAAACACTTGATCCAACGTATTACGCAATCCTTTACAATGCACAAGTTGAAATGTTGTATTACTTTATTGAGTCCATTCTTTCGGATATTATCAAAAAATATCAAATGCAATTCTATAATAACTATGATGAGCTTTATGATTATCTGAAGAGCCACTACCATGTTTAAAAGCTTACTATCCATCCTCTTTACGGAAATTCTTTTCCCCGTTTGGGTATTTGCAAGCGCATCCCTTTTTCTGTATTTGGTTCCTGAATACTGGTTTATATTGACTGTCATTTCAGTCATTTTGTTGATTATCGTCCATCCGATTTTATTCGGACGATTCGATAAGTACGATAAATAATTTCTACGAAAAGGATTTTTATGTCTAATCCAGCCTATTTATGGTTAACGGATGAAAATGGTTCACCGATGGTCGGCCCGTCGCTGGTATCAGGTCGTGAAGGGGCTATCGAGCTGAAATCGTTTACACATAACGTCAATATTCCGATTGACGGCAATACCGGAAAGTTGACCGGCACGCGTATTCATATGCCGATTATGTTTCAGAAGGAATTTGACCGTGTCACTCCCATGCTTTACCGGGCGTTAAGTACCGGGAGAACTTTGCAATCTGCGATGTTCAAACTGTATCAGATTATTGAGGCCGGGTTAGAGCAGGAGTACTTCAATATTATTCTTGAAAATGTAAAGCTGACATCAATCACGCCGGATTTATACCCAGGGGCAGATACCGGAACGCATCTTGAAACGGTACTTATGCGCTATGAAAAAATTACCTGGAAGCATTGCGATGGCAATATTGTCTATACAGACTCATGGAATGAGCGTGCGACATATTAACCGTATAGGCAAACGGCATATGACATGAAGGTGAAAGTCGGGCAGTACGGCATTGGTCTGGCCGGTATGACGGAATGGCAGGCGTAAAAAAGCCCGGCGAACATCGTTTTCGCCGGGCTTTTGTTGACTATCTTCAGGCTTGCTCCACAGATACCCGCAGGGCCGCCAGCGCTTTACTCGCCGCTTTGATGACCTGTTCACACTGCTCAATCGTCAGCGTCAGCGGCGGTTCAATACGAATGGTTTTGGCATTATTCAACGTTCCGGCCACCAGCACCCGCTGGCGGAACATCTCGCTGGCGAAGTTGTAGCCGATTTCGTTATCCACGAACTCAATCGCCATCAGCATCCCTTTACCGCGAACTTCATTCACCAGATCCGGGTACTCGCGGGACAGTTGATGGAAGCCGTTCAGCAACAGCTCACCTTTCTGCTCCGCCTGGGCCGGCAGATTCTGCGTCAGCAGGACGTTGATCGTGGCCAGCGCCGCGGCACAGGCCAGCGGATTACCGCCGAAGGTGGTGGTGTGCAGGAACGGGTTGTCGAACAGCACCGAGAACACCTCTTCGGTCGCCACCGTTGCGCCAATTGGCATCACGCCGCCGCCGAGCGCTTTGGCGAGGCACAGAATGTCCGGCTGAACGTTTTCGTGCTCGCAGGCAAACATTTTGCCGGTGCGCCCCATGCCGGTTTGCACTTCGTCGAGGATCAGCAGCGCGCCAAACTCATCGCACAGCTTACGCACCGCAGGCAGGTAGCCCTGCGGCGGCAGGATCACGCCCCCTTCACCCTGGATCGGCTCAAGGATCACCGCCGCGACATCATCACCGGTTTTTTTACACTCGCTCAGCAGCGTACGCATCGCGTTGATATCGCCGAACGGCACGTGACGGAACCCTGGGAGTAGCGGCATAAAAGGCTTACGGAATGTCGATTTCGCGGTGGCCGATAGCGCGCCCAGCGACTTACCATGGAAAGCGCCGCTGGTGGCCACAAACGTAAATTTACCGCGCGGCGACTGGTAGGCTTTAGCGAGCTTCAGCGCCGCTTCGACCGACTCTGTACCGCTGTTACAGAAGAAGCTGTATTTCAGCTTGCCGGGGGTTAACGCGGCCAGCGTTTTTGCCAGCATGGCCCGCAGCGGGTCAAGCAGTTCCTGACTATGAAGAGGTTGTTTAGCGAGCTGATGCTCGACGGCGGAAATCACAACTGGATTACGGTGCCCTACATTAAAAATTCCAAAGCCACCCAGGCAATCGACAAACTCTTGTCCCTGAGTGTCGACAAGCGTATTTAACCCTCCCGCTTGCCACTCTACGGCTCCGTAATCCCCGCCAGCGGTAACCGATTTTCGGTACTCTAAAAAACCGGGATTCACATGCTCTTTAAAATATTCCCTGACCTCCTGGTTAAGTGCTTTCATCTCCTCATGATCAAGCGTTCGCTTCTCAATGAGATTCAGTGCGTGTGCGCTGCAGGCCAGAGCCGATGCGCTGGAAGGTAACCTGTTCAAAGTGAGCTCCTGGGACGGGCGTATCACATGATACTGCATTAAGTATTGCAGGGATTACGCCACTTCGGCACGGCAGCTGAAAATCGGGATAAACGCAGCGCGAAAGCGCATTTGAACGAAATTTAATCTCACGGCGATATTTTTGGCATGTTTTACTCCTGAGCGGGGGACGCTACCCGTCTGGAGGCATTCCACCGCGTGCCGCCTGGTGGTGCAGATTGCCCAATATGGGGGCAGAGGGGGGACTGGCATCCCCCGGAAGAGATTAATCGAGCTGGGAAATCTCCATGGCCGCGCGGTCAATGACGGCGACAATCTGTTTCAACTGAGTCTCGCTAATGGCCTGCTGATTAACTTTTAAATCCAGAACGGCTTTAAAGTTCTCCAGCGCCCGCTTCATTTGCGGGTTTTTCCGCAGTTCACAGCCGACCATACGGGCCTGCAAACGTTCCTGAATATGGCCGAGCTGTTCCTGATTCTCGGCATGCAGAAGGCTGCCCTCTGCGGTTATGGCGATTTTTTTGCGGCCATTTTCCTCTTCGACGCTGATAAGACCCTGATCCTGAAGGAGATCGAGGGTGGGATAGATCACGCCCGGACTTGGGCTGTAGTTGCCCTGGGTCAGGTTTTCTATCTCTTTAATCAACTCGTAGCCGTGGCTGGCGTTGCGGGTGAGGATGTCGAGGATCACCAGACGCAGTTCGCCGTGGCCAAAGAAACGCTGACGGCGTCCGCCACCGCCGCCACCGCCGCCACCCCGGCGGCCATGCTCCCCGCGTTCGCTGTGTTCACCGTGGTGGCCACGTGGCCCACGACCTTCTTCATGATGATGTCGCATAGTTTGCTCCTGTATGTTTTGATATATCTAATTTATATCTAAAAAATAAAGCTTAGCAAGCATGAATCTAAATATTTTAATAATTAATTGATTTTAAATGATTTTATTTTGTTATTTGTACTTTGTTGCTTTTTGCGACGGCTATATCAAAAAAAACTTGCATTCTTTTTTAATGGCAATCATTATCATTTGGGTAAAGTTTAGATATATCTATAAATCTCACGAAGGCGAATGACAATGATAAAAACGAAAGAACCTCAGTACCCGAAACGCGTTCGCAATGAGCTGCGTTTTCGCGAGTTAACCGTGCTGCGCGTTGAGCGCGTCGGCGCCGCCTTCCAGCGCATTGTGCTGGGCGGAGAGGCGCTGGAAGGTTTTGTCTCCCAGGGTTTTGACGACCATACCAAACTCTTTTTCCCAGAAGCCGGCGCCGCGTTTACGCCGCCGCAGGTGACGGAAGAGGGCATTAACTGGGGCGACGGCGTCCGTCCGGCAACCCGAGACTACACGCCGCTGTATGATGCCGAACGTCATGAACTGGCCTATGACTTCTTCATCCACGACGGCGGTATCGCCAGCAGCTGGGCGCTGGCGGCAAACGTCGGCGATAAGCTGGTGATTGGTGGTCCGCGCGGTTCGCTGGTGGTGCCGGAGGATTATGCCTGGCAGCTGTATGTCTGCGATGAATCCGGTATGCCTGCGCTACGCCGCCGTCTGCTGGGCCTCAGCCGCCTGCCCGTGCGCCCGCAGGTTACGGCGCTGGTGACGATCGGCGACGGATCGTATAAAGATTATCTGGCAGATTTGCAGGGCTTTAATATTGAGTGGATCGTCGGCCATCATTCATCGGTCGTGGCTGAACATCTGGCGCAGGTGAGCGTGCCCGCGGAAGATTATTTTATCTGGGTGACCGGTGAAGGCGCGGTGGTGAAATCGCTGCTCGGGCGGTTTGAAAATGACCAAATTGACCCTCAGCTGGTGCGTTCCCAGGCCTACTGGCACAGTAAATAGCCTGATTCCCGGGCTACGGCGCCAGCACGTTGCCCGGGATAGCGGCTATTCCGTTCTCTCGCCCGGCTCAGCGTCGCGTTGCCGGGATATTCCGCTGCTGAGGGCGCAGCCTTAGCGGTGTTCCGCCAGCGTTTTGAAGACCTGCGCTACCGCGTGGGCGCCCGGATCCATATTGCCCAGCAGGCTGTCGCTGTTAAGGTACGACGCGCGCCCGGCGTTAGCTTTGCTGGCGTGGCAGGTGCGTTCGGCGCCCGCGTCCGCCGCGGCAAACGCCGCCTGTAAATCCATCGGTGCGACAAGCAGCGACGCCAGCGCCGGCTGTAGCGCATCAATCATCGTGCGATCGCCCTCATCCGCCCCGCCGTAAAACTTCATTTGCGCCAGACCGGCGTTTAACGCTTCCGCGACGCCGGCGCCTTGTTCCAGCCTCTGCCCGGCGGCGGTAAAGAAGATCGACATCAGCACGCCGCTGGACCCCCCCATCACCACGGTCAGACGTTCACCGATCAGGGCGAACAGGGTCGCGAGATCGCCCAGCGGCAGCTGCTGGCGCCGCAGCAGGTCGGCAATATCGCGCGCGCCTGCGGCAAAGGTGGAGCCGGTATCGCCATCGCCGACTTTGGCATCCAGCGCATTCAGGTGCGTCTCCAGGTCAGACAGGGTACTGGTTATCCGCCCGACATAGCCCGCCACGTCGTGATTGTCCGAAGGCTGGAACGCCACGCGGGTGCTACGCAGAGAAGAGGGCATCACCTCGATGGCCCGCGGCTGTACCGGCGCCTGCCAGCTGGCTGTTTCCACAGCGGAAAGCAGCGCCTTTTCAATGCTCTCCTCCAGTACGATGGCGGTTATCGAGAAACCTTTCATATCCAGCGCCGTCACCAGCGACGCCGGGCCAATCAGCCAGTCGATCCGCTGATGGAGCGGCGTGTCGGCCAGCTCACGGGTGAGAATCGCCATTTCCGCCACCGACACGCCGCCGAGGTTGTTAAGCATCACCGCCAGGCGGCCGGTTTGCGGCAGGGCGGCGGTCAGTTTCTCCACCATCAGGCGGACAATCTGCGCGCTGTTCTGGGTGGCGATGACCGAGGCGCCGGGTTCGCCATGGATGCCCATGCCCAGTTCTGCCCGATCGGGATAGTGGCGTGGCGCCGTTTCAGCCTCCTGCGGCAGATGACAACTGGAGAGCGCGAGGCCCAGCGTGCGGGTCTTGTCCGCCGCATACCGGGCTTCGCGCAGCACGGTGGCAAGATTGTAACCACGTTCGGCAAAATAACCGGCCACTTTATGCACCAGGATAGTTCCGGCAATCCCGCGCGGATGCTTGTTATCCGGCAACGAAATATCGTCGCCGACAATCAGCATTTCGACGTTGTAACCCAGGCGACGTGCTTTCTCTGCGGCGAGACCAAAGTTAAGGCGATCGCCGGTATAGTTTTTGACAATCAGCAGACAGCCCGCTTCGCCGGTCACCGCCTGAATGGCGGTCAGCACCGCATCCACGCTCGGGGAAGCAAAAATATCGCCGCACACCGCGGCGGTAAGCATCCCTTTGCCGATAAACCCGACGTGGGCCGGCTCATGGCCGGAGCCGCCGCCGGAGATGACGGCGACGTTGCTTTTGTTGAGATCGCGACGAACGACCACGCGAATCGCCGGGTCGCTCTCCAGACGCGCCAGGTTGTTCCACGGGCTGGCAACGATCGTTCCTTCAATAACATCGTCGACGAGGCGGGTGCGCTGATTAAAAAAGAATTGAGACATAACGGTTCCTGGTGGTTGAGCGAAAACAGAATCCCCGGAGGCGGAGCCTCCGGCGTGAAGAATGGCGTACAGAGAGTGACAAATGGACAGCTACGTGCGGATAACGCGTTTTCCGGCGATATCCAGGGTAAGGGATTCACCATCGCCTATCTGCTGCAGAGCGTCTCCCTGCTGACACAGGCAGACGATCCCGGCCTGACGGGCGATGATCGCGCCATGGGATGCTTCGCTCCCTTCCCGCAGACAAATCCCCTTGACCAGGCGAGGATCCAGCTGCAAGACAGTGGAAGGAAAGAGATCGTCGGCGATGATAATCGTCGGCTCATGCACCGCCATCGGCTCTTCGCTGCTGCCTTGCAGATGGCGCAAAGTCCGGTGAAGCAGATCGTCGATATCAATATAGCGCGCCTGCAGATAGGCATCGTTCAACTGGCGGTACTGCTGGCTGAGATCGGCCAGCACCTGATACCACGCCCACTCCGCATTGCATTGTTCCTGGCGCAGGATATCGCAGGCGGCTTCATAGAGATCCGGGTCGTCGAGCAGCGTGTGGTGGCCGGAGAAAATGGCCGCGATATCGGCAGAATAGCGCTCTTCCGCCAGAGTGGTCAGCGCATTGAGATCGTCCAGCGTCTGGCCGATCGCCTGCTGCAGGCGCCGCTGTTCGTTGGCGATGTCGGCGCCGGTTTGTTGGACTGGCCGGGGGGCAGGCAGCGGATAGCGGAGCGCTTTGCCCTGAACGCGCGCGGCGGTCGGGGCAAAGAGCGCTGGCGCGGCGTCCGGCTGCTCGCCAAAGTTCTCCGCCGCCAGCGCCTGAAATGCCGCCAGCGCCGCTTCGGCATCTGGCCCGCGGGCCAGCAGCCTTAATGTATCGTTGCAGCGTACCTGCAACAGGGCAATCTGGTTAATGCTGTCCGGTGAGACGCATTTGCCGCCTTTCTCCAGCACCAGATCGGCATTGAATCCGGATAACGCGGCCACCAGCCGCGATGCCGGACGAACGTGTAAACCGTTATGGTTTTTAATGACCACGGAGACGGACTCGCCGCTCAGATCGTCGGCCAGCGGCGTGGCCTCGGGGCCGTTCTGTGCGAGCGATGGTAACCCCAGCTGTACGCGCTTAGCTTCCAGGGCGTTCATGGCGTCGGCGATCACTTTATCGATATCCGATCCGGTGGCGGCGCTGACCGTTGCCGCCAGAGTGCCTTCGACCAGCGGCGCGGCGCACAGGCGAACCTTCGCCGCGATCGCCGGATCGAGGAGATCCAACGCGGTTTCCGCGCTGAGCAGGGCGCTGCCGATATCCATCATCACCAGCACGTGGTCGGTATCGGCGACGGATTCAATGGCCTCCATCACCTTAATGGGATCGGTGCCGATCGGGTTTTCAGGATCGTCAATGCCGGCGGCGATCGCCAGCTTACAGCCGTCGCCAGTTAACATCTGCCGGGCCAGTTCTCCGACACCTTCGCCCAGTCGGGCGCTATGAGAAACAATCACCAGGTTTACCATCGCGTTATCCTTACTCTTTGGCTGCGGCAGCCAGCTCCTGAATCATGAACATCACCGAGGTTGCGCCCGGATCCTGGTGCCCGATGCTGCGTTCGCCGAGGTAGCTGGCGCGGCCTTTGCGGGCCTGCATGGTGATGGTAGAGCGGGCGGCTTCCTCTGCTTGTGTCGCGGCGGCATCCAGCGCGTGCTGAACCGACAGGTGCTGTTCGCTGGACTGGCGCAGTGACTCGACGACCGGTAGCCAGACGTCGCACATGGTTTTATCACCGGGTTCCGCTTTCCCCCGGTTGACCACGCCGTCCGACCCTTCGCGCATCATCTGGTACAGCTCTTCGAGGGTCAGACTCTGGTGAGCCTGTGTCACCTGGGCTGCGCGAATAAAGAAGGTGCCGAACAGCGGGCCGCTGGCACCGCCGACGTTGGAGAGCAGCGTCATTCCGGTGTTCTTAAGAATAAAACCGATATCTTTATCGGCAATGGACGGCAGTTTTTCCACCACCTTGCTGAAGCCGCGATACATATTCAGACCGTGGTCGGCATCGCCAATCTCTTTATCCAGGCCGGTCAGAAAATCTTTCTCTTTGGTAAAAATGTCGCCGCAGCGATAGAGCCAGTTAACGATTTGCGTTCTGTTCAGTGACATGTCGTGCTCCTTAATGGCCCCAGTTCAGCGCCGGGGTATGAACGGGGGCGTCCCATAACGCCAGCGTGTCGTCATCGACTTTCAGTAGCGTGAGGGAGAAACCCACCATATCCAGCGAGGTGCAGTAGCTGCCGATGAGGTTGCGCTCGATGGTGATGCCACTCTCCTCGCAGCGCGTGGCCAGACGGTTGTATACGCCGTACAGTTCCGACAGCGGGGTGGCGCCAAGGTTATTGACCAGCGCGATGACGCGGTCGCCCTTCTGTAGCGCCTGTTTGCTTTGCGTGACGTCCTGCCAGCTTCCTTTGACGGTATCCCACTGACGCAGCGTGCGGCTGTAGGTGCCGTTCTCCAGCAGGGTGTCGAACATCTCATCAACGGTGCGGTCAAGAGAGCTGAAGGGGCGACGGTTGATACCCGGCTCGCCGTGGATCCCGACGCCGAACTCCATCTCATTATCCTGTAATTCAAACGATGGCTGTCCGGCGGCCGGCACGGTACAGGCGCTTAGCGCCACACCGATGGAGTGGCCGAGGTTGTTAAGCTTGCGGCCCAGCTCAGCGCAGGCTTCCAGCGAATCGCCGCGTTCGGCGGCCGCGCCGACCAGCTTCTCAATCAGGACGGTGTTGGCGACGCCGCGGCGTCCGGCGGTGTAGAGGCTGTCTTTGACCGCCACGTCGTCATCGATGACGACGGTGGTCACCTTAACGCCGCTTTCGTGCAGCAGTTCGGTGGCGGTTTCGAAATTGAGGATATCCCCGGTGTAGTTTTTGATGATCAGCAGCACGCCTTCGCCGCCGTCGATATTCATCGCGCACTCGAACATTTTATCCGGGGTCGGGGAGGTGAAAATCTCGCCCGGACAGGCGCCGGCAAGCATACCTTTGCCAATATAGCCGCAGTGCATCGGCTCGTGTCCGCTGCCGCCGCCGGAGAGCAGCGCCACTTTCCCGGCAACCGGCGCATCGGCGCGGGTGACATACACCGGGTCCTGATGCAGCGTCAATTCAGGATGGGCTCTGGCGAGGCCAAGCAGTTGTTCACTCAGTACATCTTCGACACGGTTAATCAATTTTTTCATTATTTATGCTCCGTCGGAGTGATGCGATGCGGCCTCTCTACCCGCGGAGGCGGTCATCGTGTAGGGGTATCGTCTGGCGTGAAGAACGACCCGGCGACGTTATGATTCTGGCTGAGTTAACGGAAAAAAAAATGTCGCGAAAACGAGTTTCATAACGGAACGTGGTTATTTATTTTTGTTCCGTTATGAAACGTTATCGCCGATGAAAAGAGAAAAATGCGAGCTAAGGCTGTTTTTTCGCCCTGCGTTCTTCTGCGGCAGCCGGGGCAGCGGATCCTTTTTTGATTTGTTTTCTGCTGTCGGGGGCAACAGTGTTGGCAGATTATCCGTTTTTTTTTGTAGCATGACGGCGAATGGACGGATCGGGATCGCAATCCCGGCGTTTTACGGCAATTGATGTTCCAATATGGAACGGTAAAAAATATTCTCTGTTTCATATCAGAACAAAAACGGGAAAAATTTTTTTGTTCACCGCTCGCCCTACAGTGTTTGCATCGCTCCGGCCACGATCCCGTTTCCGCCATCAACCGCAGGCTGAACAGGATGACGCCAGGGCTCATCATGTAAAACATGCACTTATTTGAGGGTGAAAGGAATGCTAAAAGTTATTCAATCTCCGGCCAAATATCTTCAGGGTCCTGACGCATCCACGCTTTTTGGTCAGTATGCCAAAAATCTGGCGGACAGTTTTTTTGTGATTGCCGATGACTTCGTGATGAAGCTGGCGGGGGACAAAGTACTCAATGGTTTGCATAACCACGGTTTAAGCTGCCACGCGGCCCGTTTTAACGGCGAATGCAGCCACGCGGAGATCAACCGCCTGATTGCCATTCTGCAGCAGCACGGCTGCCGCGGCGTGGTGGGGATTGGCGGCGGGAAGACGCTCGATACCGCTAAAGCCATTGGCTTCTACCAGAAGCTGCCGGTGGTGGTGATCCCGACGATTGCCTCTACCGATGCGCCAACCAGCGCGCTGTCGGTTATCTACACCGAAGCCGGTGAGTTTGAAGAGTATCTGATCTATCCGAAAAACCCGGATATGGTGGTGATGGATACGGCAATTATTGCCAAAGCGCCGGTGCGCCTGCTGGTGGCCGGGATGGGCGATGCGCTCTCGACCTGGTTTGAAGCGAAGGCCTGCTTTGATGCCAGAGCGACCAGTATGGCCGGCGGACAGTCCACGGCGGCGGCGTTGAGCCTGGCCCGCCTGTGCTATGATACGCTGCTGGCCGAAGGCGAAAAAGCGCGCCTGGCAGCGCAGGCTGGCGTAGTGACGGATGCGCTGGAGCGCATTGTCGAAGCCAATACCTACCTCAGCGGAATTGGCTTTGAAAGCAGCGGGCTTGCCGCGGCGCACGCCATTCATAACGGCTTCACTATTCTGGAAGAGTGCCATCATCTGTACCACGGCGAAAAAGTGGCGTTTGGCACCCTGGCGCAGCTGGTGCTGCAAAACAGCCCGATGGAAGAGATTGAAACGGTGCTGGGCTTCTGCCAGAAAGTCGGTCTGCCGGTGACCCTGGCGCAAATGGGCGTCAAAGAGGGCATTGAAGGGAAAATTCAGGCGGTAGCGCAAGCGACCTGCGCGGAAGGTGAAACGATCCATAACATGCCATTCCCGGTGACGGCAGACAGCGTTTACGCCGCGATCCTGACGGCCGATTTGCTCGGTCAGCAGTGGCTGGCGCGTTAACGTCTCGCTGACCTGCTTTTGCAGGGTGAAGCGTATTCTCCCCTCCGACAGTCTCTGCCGGAGGGGTTATCTATTTTAAACAGCGGAAAAGGAAATGGCGGCGCAGACTCAGGACTCCGGAAAAACAGTATCTTCCTTTATCAGTCAGTCATGGCAGCGTTGCAGCCGGTTTATGCCAAGGGAGACCTGGCAGGCGCCGCATCAGGCGCAGGGGCTGACCTTCGAATCGATCTGCCGACGTAAAACCGCGCTGCTGACCATCGGCCAGGCCGCGCTGGAAGATGCCTGGGAGTTTATGGATAGCCGACCCTGCGCGTTGTTTATCCTCGATGAGTCCGCCTGTATTCTCAGTCGCTGCGGCGATCCGCAGACGCTGGCGCAGCTCGCCGAACTCGGTTTTCTTGACGGCAGCTACTGCGCGGAAAGCATTATCGGCAGCTGCGCGCTCTCGCTGGCCTCGATGCTGGGGCAACCGGTGAAAACCACCGGTGAGCAGCACTTTAAACAGGCGCTGCACGGGTGGTCATTTAGCTCCACGCCGGTGTTTGATAACCACGGTCGCCTGTTTGGCTCCATCTCGCTGTGCTGTTTGATAGAACAGCAGGCCTCCTCTGATTTGTCTCTGACGCTGGCTATCGCCCGGGAAGTGGGCAACTCGCTGTTGACCGACAGCCTGCTGGCCGAATCTAACCGCCATCTCAACCAGATGTATGGCCTGCTGGAGAGTATGGATGACGGCGTGATGGCGTGGAATGAGCAGGGGGTATTGCAGTTTCTTAATGTGCAGGCCGCGACGCTCTTGCATCTTGATGCCCAGACCAGCCAGGGGAAAAATATTAATGAACTGGTGACGCTGCCGGCGCTGCTGCGCCGGGCCATTAAGCACGCGCGCGCGCTGAACCATGCGGAAGTGACGTTTGAGAGCCAGCATCAGTTTATCGATGCCGTGATTACCCTCAAGCCCATCGTCGAAGAGCAGGGCAACAGCTTTATTTTACTGCTGCACCCGGTAGAGCAGATGCGCCAGCTGATGACCAGCCAGTTAGGGAAAGTGAGCCACACGTTTGCGCAGATGTCCTCGGACGATCCGGAAACGCGACGGCTGATTCATTTTGGCCGTCAGGCGGCGCGGGGCGGTTTTCCGGTCCTGCTCTGTGGGGAAGAAGGGGTGGGTAAGGAGCTGGTCGCCCAGGCCATTCATAATGAAAGCGAACGGGCGGGCGGCCCTTATATTGCCGTCAACTGTCAGCTGTATGCCGACAGCGTGCTGGGGCAGGATTTTATGGGCAGCGCGCCCACCGATGACGAAAACGGGCGTCTGAGCCGCCTGGAGCTGGCCAGCGGCGGCACTCTGTTTCTGGAAAAAATAGAGTACCTGGCGCCGGAGCTGCAGTCCGCGCTGCTGCAGGTGATTAAGCAAGGGGTATTAACCCGCCTCGATGCCCGGCGCCTGATCCCGGTGGACGTTAAGGTGATTGCCACCACCACCGTTGATCTGGCTAATCTGGTGGAGCAGAACCGCTTTAGTCGCCAGCTCTATTACGCGCTGCACTCGTTTGAGATCGTCATTCCGCCTCTGAGGTCGCGGCGCAACAGCATTCCTTCGCTGGTGCACAACCGCCTGCGTAGCCTGGAGAAACGCTTTTCATCACGCCTGAAAGTGGACGACGATGCCCTGGCGCAGCTGGTGAACTACTCCTGGCCGGGCAATGATTTTGAGTTAAACAGCATTATTGAAAATATCGCCATCAGCAGCGATAACGGCCATATCCGCCTGAGCAATCTGCCGGAATATCTCTTCTCCGAGCGGCCGGGCGGCGATACCGCTTCGTCCCTGTTACCCGCCAGCCTGACCTTCAGCGCCATTGAAAAAGAGGCCATTATCCATGCCGCCCGCGTCACCAGCGGCCGGGTGCAGGAGATGTCCCATCTGCTCAATATCGGGCGCACGACGCTGTGGCGCAAAATGAAGCAGTACGATATCGATGCCAGC
Organism: Klebsiella planticola ATCC 33531; assembly: GCF_000735435.1. Taxonomy (GTDB): domain Bacteria; phylum Pseudomonadota; class Gammaproteobacteria; order Enterobacterales; family Enterobacteriaceae; genus Klebsiella; species Klebsiella planticola. The sequence goes on from NZ_JMPP01000018.1 coordinate 44,087, forward strand.
CAGTTCAAGCGCAAAAACCACGACTAGTTTGCTGCTTTCCTGCGCTCTCCGCAATTTGGCGGGCGCAATTGCTGTTTTTTCCCGATCTAAGCGGGGATTTGCTGTTGGTCACCGATGACGGGGCGGTTTATGCGGGCTGCGCCGGACTTATTGGGCAGAAAAACGCCATGCAAACGTTTGACTGAGGTCTGAATCAAAGAAAGGCAACGATCTCTTTGATATCCCCGCAGACTTGGGTCCATATTATAAACATGTTCATCACATGGTTAATTTTAAGGATAAGAGCATGCCAACAGCGATAGATAAAGCATTAGATTTTATTGGTGGAATGAACACATCGGCGTCGGCTCCGCATTCAATGGATGAAAGTACGGCTAAGGGCATTTTAAAATATCTCCATGAGTTAGGCGTTCCGGCTAGCGCCGAAGACGTGATCCTGCGAGGCGAACGGGAGGGATGGAATTCCGGGTTCACCAATAAAGTCGCTGGATGGGCGGAAAAAATCGCCGCTGGCAACCGTCTCGTGATTAAAAATCCAGAGTACTTCTCTTCCTATATGCGGGAGCAGCTCCGGGAGCTGGTGTAAGCGGCACGTTTTTAAAAAATGATTCTGAAGACGATATCCTGCAGGATGGTATAAAAAAGGAGCAACGTTGCTAACGTCGCTCCTTATATTTTTGCAGCCGATGAATATTCAGCATAATTTGAGATTGCCGCGCTAAGCGATGTATTTGCCGCTGGCTGAACATGATGCTGTATTTTTCACTTTATCCGCCATCATCTTCCGGCAACTTTAGCTTTTGAGCATATTCGCAAGTGGCATCGCCAACGGCCAGGTCGTGTCTACGACTGGGCAGGCCGGTTCCGTAACGTCAATCTGACTAAGATGGCTTTCAGTTTACAGCGGCGGACAGAATTCCGCCGCTGATGACGACGTTTGAGCAACAATACCTCTCCCGCTTTTCTGAATTGAGTGCGTTTTCTCGCACAGAACGGGCTGACTGTCTGGCTGAAAGTCATGTGGAATGTATGTTGATTCATCCCTTCAGGGGGTGAAAGTGAACATTGTGGTAACAGCCAGTCACGGCCGTTTTGGGTTGGCATCCCCGGTGAATGGCTAAAGCAAGTGCTGGCTATCTGCAACGAAAGTGTTCTGGTGAACCTTCAGGGTAAAAAACGAGATTTAAGTCTGAAGCCCAAACGGGACCTGGCTCAAATGCAATGCAAAGAAAAAGGACTTAGATAATTTCTTATCTAAGTCCTTGTTTTATCTGGTGGCCCCTGCTGGACTTGAACCAGCGACCAAGCGATTATGAGTCGCCTGCTCTAACCACTGAGCTAAGGGGCCGTGGCGAGGGATTATAAAGTAACTGGCAGACGCAATCCAGCGCAAAACGCACGGCTGCTGTTTTTATAAACAATGCATTTTCAATCCTTTATAATCGCCTTTTAGGTATTGAACGGGTGGAAAGATGATTAACGATATTCTGGCGCCGGACCTGCGGGTGGTCTTCTGCGGCATCAATCCGGGGAAGTCCTCTGCCCATACCGGTTTTCATTTCGCGCATCCGGGCAATCGCTTCTGGAAGGTGATTTATCAGGCCGGTTTTACCGACCGTCTGCTGAAGCCGGAAGAGGAGCTGCAGCTGCTCGATACGCGCTGCGGGATTACTATGCTGGTGGAGCGCCCGACGGTTCAGGCCAGCGAAGTTGCCTTGCAGGAGCTACGCAGCGGCGGGCGGGAGCTGGTGTTGAAAATTGAACAGTATCAGCCGCGGGCGCTGGCGATTCTCGGTAAACAGGCCTTTGAGAAAGCGTTTCAGGTGCGCGGCGCGCGCTGGGGCAAACAGCAGGTGACCATCGGCGATACGGAAGTGTGGGTGCTGCCAAACCCTAGCGGGTTGAACCGGGCGACGCTGGATAAGCTGGTGGAAGCGTATCGTGAACTGGATGATGCGCTGGCATCGCGAGGTCGATAGAGCCTGCGGTGAGTCGCGTCGCCGGCTCTCTCTGACGGCAACAGGGTGAATTGAAGACAAAAAAAAGCTCCCCGCAGGGAGCTTTTTTATTTCCGGCAACGATTAATCGTCGAGGAAGCTACGCAGCACTTCAGAACGGCTCGGGTGACGCAGCTTACGCAGCGCCTTCGCTTCGATCTGACGGATACGTTCACGGGTAACGTCGAACTGTTTACCGACTTCTTCCAGCGTGTGGTCGGTATTCATATCGATACCGAAACGCATACGCAGGACCTTGGCTTCACGAGCGGTCAGGCCTGCCAGCACGTCGTGAGTGGCGGCACGCAGGCTTTCCGTGGTTGCGGAGTCCAGCGGCAGCTCGAGGGTGGTATCCTCGATGAAATCACCCAGATGCGAATCTTCATCGTCGCCGATCGGCGTTTCCATGGAGATAGGCTCTTTGGCAATTTTCAGCACTTTACGAATTTTATCTTCTGGCATCAGCATGCGTTCAGCCAGCTCTTCCGGCGTCGGCTCGCGACCCATTTCCTGCAGCATCTGGCGGGAGATACGGTTGAGCTTGTTGATAGTCTCAATCATATGCACCGGAATACGGATGGTGCGCGCCTGATCCGCGATAGAACGGGTGATGGCCTGACGGATCCACCAGGTTGCGTAGGTGGAGAACTTGTAGCCGCGACGATATTCGAACTTATCAACCGCTTTCATCAGACCAATGTTACCTTCCTGGATCAGATCCAGGAACTGCAGGCCACGGTTGGTGTATTTCTTGGCGATAGAGATAACCAGACGCAAGTTCGCTTCAACCATCTCTTTCTTCGCACGGCGGGCTTTCGCTTCACCGATGGACATACGACGGTTGATATCTTTAACCTGCTCGATGGTCAGGCCGGTCTCTTCTTCAATCTGCTGCAGCTTCTGCAGGCCGCGCTGAACGTCTTCTTTGACGTCGTGCAGTTTTTCAGACCACGGCTTGTTCATGGCGATCGCAGCGTTGAACCAGGTCTCGCTGGTTTCGTTGCCGGTGAACAGGGTGATGAAGTTCTTCTTCGGCATTTTGCACTGTTCGACGCACAGTTTCATGATGATGCGTTCCTGAGTACGGACGCGATCCATCATGCTACGCATGCTGCCGACCAGGTAATCGAACTGTTTCGGTACCAGGCGGAACTGTTTGAACACTTCGGACAGCTTGAGAATTTCTTCCTGCGCTGCGGCGTGGCTACGACCTTTCGCTTTGATGGTATCGCGAGTCAGCTCGTACTGCGTGCGCAGCTCAGCGAATTTCTCGCGCGCCAGCTCAGGGTCGATGCTGTTGTCGTCATCGCTGCTGTCGTCGTCTTCTTCTTCATCTTCGTCTTCGTCGTCATCCATCTCTTCCTGAGAGAGTTCAGAGCCGACGTGCGTCGCGGTTGGCGCCAGGTCTTCTTCGGCGTTAGGATCGACGAAACCGGTGATCAGATCGGACAGGCGCGCTTCTTCAGCTTCAACGCGGTCGTACTGCTCCAGCAGATAGGTAATGGCTTCCGGATATTCAGCAACGGAGCACTGAACCTGGTTGATCCCATCTTCAATACGTTTGGCGATGTCGATTTCGCCTTCACGCGTCAGCAGTTCTACGGTACCCATTTCGCGCATGTACATGCGCACCGGATCGGTTGTACGTCCGATTTCAGATTCAACACTGGACAACACCTGTGCAGCAGCTTCTTCTGCATCTTCGTCGGTGTTGTTGCTGTTTTCAGCCAGCAGCAGATCATCGGCATCCGGTGCTTCTTCCATCACCTGAATGCCCATGTCATTGATCATTTGGATGATGTCTTCGATCTGATCGGAGTCGACGATATCTTCCGGCAGATGGTCATTGACCTCGGCATAGGTCAGATAGCCTTGCTCCTTACCACGTTGGACAAGAAGCTTCAGCTGTGACTGCGGGTTTTGCTCCATAAGACGGTATCCACACTTAATTCGTTTGATTGGTGTCGACAGACAAACTGCCAACATTTAAAGCGAGGGCGTACTTATATTATTGCCGCTGCGCCTCAGCGCGGCTGTCGGGGGCTTCCCGAACGATATTCGGCACTTAAGCCGTGCAATTCATTTTTTTGCCAGCTCCTGACTGATGGTCCAGAGTTCCCGGCGTTCTTCACTGCTTAAACCGTGCGTGCGGTCGCGAGCTATCAACTCTTCTTGCCGCAGTTCGAGCAGTGAATCAAACATATGGTTGAGCGCGTCGGTGAAGGTTTTTTCCGCGATATCTTTATCTGCTATATCGTCCCACATCGACAGTTTTTCAAGGGTTGCGGCCTCATTTGTACCGCGATACTGCTCTAAAAGTTGCCCGGTGGTCAGACCTGGCTGAGACAAACAGGTTTTGACCAGTTCGCTGAACAGGCCAAGCCCGGGCATTTTGCGCTGATCCAGGCCCTCTAAAGGCGGAACCAGCGGCGCCAAATCCGGGTTTTGCACCAGCAGTCCTATCAGTATACGCATGGTCGTGCGTTTTAGCTGCGGCGCGGGGCGTGGAGCTCCACTTTCTGTCTGTTTTGGCATTAAACGTTCAAGCTGAGCGTCATCTAAAATCCCCAGCTTGTTGCCCAGCTCCTGACGCAAATAAATGCGCAGCGTTTCGCCCGGTACCTGGGTGATGAGCGGCAGCGCTAAGGTACTGAGCTGCGCGCGCCCGTCCGGGGTGCTCAAATCGACCTGCGGCAGCAGGCTGTTGAACAAAAACGTGGAGAGCGGCTGAGCCTGCTCCATCCGCGCTTCAAACGCCGCTTTCCCCTCTTTACGCACCAGCGTATCCGGGTCTTCGCCGTCGGGCAGAAACATAAAGCGTAGCTGACGACCATCGGTCATGTACGGCAGTGCCGTTTCCAGCGCCCGCCAGGCGGCATCGCGGCCAGCCCGGTCGCCGTCGTAACAGCAGATGACCTGATTGGTCGCCCGGAACAAAAGCTGAATATGGTCGGCGGTGGTCGAGGTCCCCAGCGACGCGACGGCGTAGTTGATGTCGTACTGCGCCAGTGCCACGACGTCCATATAGCCTTCGACAACCAGCAAACGCGGTGGTTCGGCGTTATCCTGCTGCGCTTCATACAGGCCGTACAGCTGACGGCCCTTATGGAAAATATCGGTTTCCGGAGAGTTAAGGTATTTCGGCAGGGCATCACCCAGCACGCGACCACCAAAACCAATCACCCGGCCTCGCTTATCGCGGATAGGGAACATCACCCGTTCGCGGAAGCGGTCGTAACTGCGCCCCTTATCGTTCGTCACCAGCATGCCGGCATCGATAAGCGACTGGCGGTTTTCTTGATTGCCGCCAAAACGTTTTAAGACGTTATCCCAACCGGGTGGGGCGTAGCCAATCGCGAAGCGCGCAATGACCTCGCTGCTTAAGCCACGTTTCGCCAGATACTGGCGCGCAGGGTCGGCGGCGGGTTGCAGCAGAGACTGTTGATAAAACGCATTCAGACCGTCCATCAATTGATAGAGACTTTGCCGCTGATGGCGCTCTATTTGACTCGGTCCGTTGCCTGCTTCGTATGGCACTTCGAGGTTGTGCATGGCGGCCAGCTCTTCGACCGTCTCCACGAACTCGAGTTTGTCGTAGTTCATCAGGAAGTCGACGGCGTTGCCGTGCGCACCGCAACCAAAGCAGTGATAAAACTGTTTTTCACCGTTGACGGTAAAAGAGGGGGTTTTTTCGTTATGGAATGGACAGCACGCGTGGTAGTTCTTGCCCTGCTTTTTGAGCTTTACCCGCGCGTCGATGAGATCGACGATGTCGGTGCGCGCCAGCAGATCATTGATAAATACGCGTGGGATTCGTCCAGCCATAGGCCCCGTAAACTATACACACGATCACCAGACGGCCTCAGCCTATGCTGAATACGTTCTTTCATGATGCGGTGTATCTGCTAATGCATAAACGAAAATAAGCCGCGCATTCCTTCCGGAAGCACGGCCTTACAACAACAACTCAGTCTGAATTGAGGGCGTTGGCCCTCAACAGATTAGTACAGACGAGTGCGGCGTGCGTTTTCGCGAGCCAGTTTCTTCGCGTGACGTTTCACTGCAGAAGCTTTAGCGCGCTTACGTTCGGTAGTCGGTTTTTCATAGAACTCACGACGACGAACTTCCGCCAGAACACCTGCTTTCTCACAGGAACGCTTGAAGCGACGCAGAGCTACGTCGAACGGCTCGTTTTCACGTACTTTAATTACCGGCATGTGCCTCTCACCTTTGATTAATTCGGTTTGCTGCTGGCATCAACGCCAGCTTATTTCAAAATGGTGCGGAATTTTACTGCAATTGCTGCTGCTTTGTAAAGCACCGCTGCCTTTTTTGAAAGGACTTTTATAAGGGTGAGGAGTATACACGAGGGTTGTTCCTGGGGCGAACAAAGTTTTATCTTCGCCGCCTGCAGGCCTTTCTGGCGCCGCATGGCGGGCAACGTGCGGCCGGGCGGGTTTTCGGGGCGCCCCGGTTGCCTCGCTGCGCCAACCAGGCACGCTGAGGGTATACATCAACCCGCATTGGTCCTAAACTGCGCGGTATTAGAGCGAGGTAAAACAAGACATGCGTGTACTGGGTATTGAAACATCCTGCGATGAAACCGGCATCGCCATTTATGACGACGAAAAAGGCCTGCTAGCCAATCAATTGTATAGTCAGGTGAAATTACATGCTGACTACGGCGGGGTGGTGCCTGAGCTGGCTTCGCGCGACCACGTGCGTAAAACCGTTCCGCTGATTCAGGCGGCGTTGAAAGAGGCCGGGCTGACGGCAAAAGAGATCGATGCCGTGGCCTATACCGCAGGTCCCGGCCTGGTCGGCGCGCTGCTGGTCGGCGCAACGGTAGGGCGGTCACTGGCGTTTGCCTGGAACGTGCCAGCGGTTCCGGTGCACCATATGGAAGGGCATCTGCTGGCGCCGATGCTGGAAGATAATCCCCCCGCATTCCCGTTTGTGGCGCTGCTGGTCTCTGGCGGCCATACCCAGCTGATTAGCGTCACCGGTATTGGTCAGTACGAACTGCTCGGCGAGTCTATCGATGATGCGGCCGGGGAAGCGTTTGATAAAACCGCGAAGCTGCTGGGGCTCGATTATCCCGGCGGCCCGATGCTGTCTAAGATGGCGGCTCAGGGCAAAGAAGGACGATTTGTTTTCCCCCGTCCGATGACCGACCGTCCCGGTCTGGATTTCAGCTTCTCCGGCCTGAAAACCTTTGCGGCTAACACCATTCGCAATAACGACGACGATGAGCAGACCCGTGCAGATATCGCCCGTGCGTTTGAAGATGCGGTGGTGGATACGCTGATGATTAAGTGTCGTCGCGCGCTGGAGCAGACCGGCTTTAAACGCCTGGTGATGGCCGGTGGCGTGAGCGCCAACCGCACGCTGCGCGCGAAGCTGGCGGAGATGATGGCAAAGCGTGGCGGCGAAGTGTTCTATGCGCGTCCGGAGTTCTGCACCGATAACGGCGCGATGATCGCCTATGCCGGGATGGTTCGCCTGCGTACCGGCGCTAAGCCGGATCTCGGCGTGACCGTCCGTCCGCGCTGGCCGCTCGCTGAACTGCCGGCGGCGTAATCTGCATCACAGGCCGACATTCTGTCGGCCTGCCTTTCTGCTTTACTCCATACTTTTACACAGCGAGCAAATCGCGCCCTGATGTTTGTGCGAGTGCATGACGTCCGGACGTTCGTACTCTTCTTCACAGCTGACGCACTGGTAAACGGTGATGGACGCATTGCCCTGCGCGTCGTAGCGCGGCTCGCTAATCCCGTCATCGTACTGCTTGATGTAGTAGCGCCCGCCGGTGAGGATACCCATCAGCGGTGTCATCACCAGCGCCACGACCAGCGCAATCAGCGGCGAGAAGGGCGCCAGCGTGGCGCCGAGCAGACCGAAGAAGGCGCAGATGGAGAGCCCGGCCGCCAGAGCAAACGAAACCACGCCCACCGGGTTAACGTTATAGATCATTCCGCGACGATATTCTGGCTGCGCCGGGGCGAGCCTGAGCAGGCCTTTGTTAACGGTGATATCGGTGGCAACCACCACCACCCAGGCAATGGCAAAGTTAGAGTAGAAACCAAGAATCCACGACAGCGCGCTGAACATATCGCCCTCCATCAGCGCCAGCGCGATGGCGAGGTTGACGATGACGAAGATAATCCGCCCCGGATAGCGTTTGGTGGTGCGCGTCCAGGCGCTGGTCCACGCCAGCGAGCCAGAATAGGCGTTGGTGACGTTGATTTTAATCTGTGAAATGACCACCAGCACGACGGCCAGGGTTAACGCCAGCCAGCCGGGTACCAGGTTATCAAAGACGCTGACGAACTGCTGTACCGGTTCGGTATTGTGCACCGCCGGGAAGCGGGTCAGCAGATAGAAGCCGAGGAAGGCGCCGATGATCTGTTTAATTGCGCCTAATATCACCCAGCCTGGGCCTGCGGAAAAGACCGCCAGCCACCAGCTTTTGCTGTTCTCTGCCGTTTTCGGCGGCATAAAGCGCAGGTAATCGATCTGCTCGCCGATCTGCATAATCAGCGACAGGCAGACGCCGGCGCCGAGCATAATGGCAGTTAAATCAACCTGCGCCGCGTTATTCTTGCCGGTGAAGTGCATAAAGCCGTCCACCAGCGCCGGGTCTTTGGCAATCAGCCAGGCCACCGGCACCACCATCAGCACCAGCCACAGCGGCGTGGTCCACACCTGCAGGCGGGTCAGGGCTTTCATACCGTAAACGACCAGCGGCAGCACCATCAGGGTGGCGATGAGATAGCCCATCCACAGCGGGATCCCTAATCCAACCAGCAGCCCCTGGGCCATAATCGAGCCTTCAAGGGCGAAGAAGATAAAGGTGAAGCCTGCGAAGATAATGCTGGTGATGACCGAACCAAAATAGCCGAATCCGGCGCTGCGGGTGATTAAGTCGAGATCGATGTTATAGCGGGCGGCGGTAATCGCCAGCGGGATCCCGGTGAGGAAGATCACCAGCGCCGCCAGCAGGATGGCGTAAATCGCGTTGGTGGTGCCCCATGCCATGCCGATGCTGGCGCCGATGGAGAAGTCCGCCAGATAGGCGATACCGCCCAGCGCGGTCACGGCGACGACGCCGGGTCCCCAACGGCGGAAGCTCAGCGGAGCATAGCGGAGTGTATAGTCTTCCAGGGTTTCTCTGGAGCCGGATGTTCCGGTCTGGGCAGGTAACTCAGTTTTAATATCCAGTGATGACATAGTCATTCCTTAATGATCAGGCATGACAGGAATTAGCAAACCTTATGCCACTTCGTAGAACAGCTGCGGCGGGCGCTGGCGGGGCGGGGATGAATAAAGAGGGGGCAGGATGTGCACCATCCGGACGCAGGTGCGCCCGGATGGTGCAGGGACGCTTAGCGCAGCATGCCTTTGTCGACAAGGAAGGCGATGATGTTGTTCAGGCCATCGCCGCTTTTCAGGTTGGTAAAGGTCCACGGGCGGTCTCCGCGCATACGCATCGTATCGCGCTCCATCACCTCCAGCGATGCGCCCACATACGGTGCAAGGTCGGTTTTGTTGATCACCAGGAAGTCCGACTTCGTGATCCCCGGTCCGCCTTTGCGCGGGATCTTTTCCCCTTCCGCAACGTCAATGACGTAGATGGTCAGGTCCGCCAGCTCCGGACTGAAGGTGGCGCTCAGGTTATCGCCGCCGCTTTCAACGAAAATCAGATCGAGGTTGCCGAACTTTTCGCTCAGCGCTTCTACCGCCGCCAGGTTCATGGAGGCGTCTTCGCGGATCGCGGTATGTGGACATCCGCCGGTTTCGACGCCGACGATGCGCTCCGGCGCCAGAGCGCCCGCTTCGGTGAGAATACGCTGATCTTCTTTGGTGTAGATGTCGTTGGTGACGACGGCTAACTGCCAGCTGTCACGCATGGCTTTACACAGCGCTTCCAGCAGGGCCGTTTTCCCGGAACCGACCGGGCCGCCGACGCCGACGCGCAGCGGGTGTTTGTAGTTATGCATACTCTCTCCTAGGAACGGAATAATCGGGAATACTGGGTTTCATGCCGGGCGGAAGCAATGGCGGCCAGCGGCGTGGATGAACCTATCGCGCTATCCGGCGCCGCAAGGGCGCAGGTCATATCCGCCGCGTAGCGATCGCACAGGCGTAAAATCAGCTGCTGGGCCGCCTGCTGGCCGAAAGGAACCAGCTTAACGCCGGCCATGACCGCGCTCTCGATCCAGCTGTAGCCAAGGCTCAGCGCCAGGTCGGGAAGCGCGATTTGCCAACGCACGCCGAGCCAGGCCATACCGGCGAGCTGACTTTGCCGACACAAAACGCGCCACGCCGGCGGGCAATCCGGCTGCCAGTCGGCCAGCAGACGGGCAAAGGCCGCGCCGCGATTACGCTCTTCTTCACGCAGTTCGCGGGTCTCACGACAGGCGAGCAGCCAGGCGGTCCAGCGCTGTGCTGACGGCAGATCGTCGTTTTCGCATGCCTGATACAGCCGGGCGAACAGAGGAAGATCGACGGTAAAAAAGCTCTGTTCCATCTGCTGCAGCTGCCAGCGTTCAAAAGCGGCGGCATCGGGCACCCAGCCCGCTTCCACCGCCCACTCCAGCCCTTGCGACCAGCTATAGCCGCCGACCGGGAGGTTGCTGCTGGCCAGCTGCATCAACCGCAGGCGTTTTTCCGACGTTGGCATTTAGTGACTGTGCTCGTGATGATGATCGTGGCCATGATCGTGACTATGACCGTGGCTATGGCTATGGCCGTGGCTTTCGCTGGCGTAGGCGCCGGCTTCCGGTTCAAACGGCAGCTGCGCGAAAGTGACCTCCAGGCCGAACTGGCGCAGCATATCGTCCAGCACATGGTCGTGGTGATAGCGCAGCTCTCCGGGCATGATTTGCAGCGGAACGTGGCGGTTACCGAGGTGATAGCAGGCTTTCGCCAGCGTGAACGGATCGTCACAATGCACCACGGACACGCCTTCATCTGCGGCGATAATTTGCACAAATTCGCTGCCGTCTTCATTGCTGAGCACATCCCCACCGCGTAGCAGCAGGCCGCGCGGCAACAACAAACCGGCTTCGCGACCGTCGTTGAGGGTGACTTTGATACGACTTTTCACCCGTACATCGATCGGTAGCGTAAGGCTGGCGGTCAGTTTGCCAGGTGAATCCACTCGTTGGGTCAGATAGAGCATCCGGACTCCTTAAAACAGAAAATAACGTTGCGCCATCGGCAGGACATCTGCCGGTTCGCTGGTAATCAGCTCGCCATCGATGCGCACTTCATAGGTTTGCGCGTCGACGGTGATATTGGGCTGCAGGCCGTTATGGATCATGTCGGTCTTTTGTACCGTCCGGCAGCCTTTCACTACCGCCGTGGCGCTCTGCAGATTCAGACGCTGCGCCACGCCGCTGTCGACCGCCGCCTGCGGCAGGAAGGTGAGGCGACAGTGATGGCGAGCGCTGCCCAGCGCGCCGAACATCGGGCGGTAGTGCACCGGCTGCGGCGTCGGAATCGAGGCGTTGATGTCGCCCATCGGTGCAATGGCGATCATCCCGCCCTTGATCACCGTGGCGGGCTTAACGCCGAAAAACGCCGGGGACCACAGCACGAGATCCGCCAGCTTGCCGACTGCAATCGATCCGACTTCATGGGCGATACCGTGGGTCAGCGCCGGATTAATGGTGTACTTGGCGATATAGCGCTTCACGCGGAAGTTGTCGTTATCGCCGCGTTCTTCCGCCAGCGGCCCGCGCTGGACCTTCATCCGATGCGCGACCTGCCAGGTACGCAGAACGACTTCGCCGACGCGGCCCATCGCCTGCGAATCAGACGATGTCAGCGAGAAGGCGCCGAGATCGTGCAGAACATCTTCTGCCGCGATGGTTTCCCGGCGGATACGCGATTCGGCAAACGCCACATCTTCGGCGATATCCGGATCGAGATGGTGGCAGACCATCAGCATATCCAGATGTTCGTCGATGGTGTTGACGGTATAGGGCAGCGTCGGGTTGGTTGAAGAGGGCAAAATATTGGGGTGTGCGCAGGCGGTAATAATATCCGGCGCATGGCCGCCGCCGGCCCCTTCGGTATGAAACGTGTGGATGGTTCGCCCGGCGATCGCCGCCAGCGTATCTTCCACAAAGCCGGATTCGTTCAGGGTATCGCTGTGCAGCGCCACCTGAATATCCATTTCGTCGGCAACCGTCAGCGCGCAGTTGATGGCTGCCGGCGTGGCGCCCCAGTCTTCATGAATTTTCAGGCCGATAACGCCTGCCGCGACCTGTTCGCGTAGCGCGTCCGGGTTCGAGCCGTTGCCTTTGCCCAGCAGACCGATATTCACCGGCAGACTGTCTGCCGCCTGCAGCATCCGCGAGATGTACCACGGGCCCGGCGTGCAGGTGGTGGCATGCGTCCCCGCGGCCGGGCCGGTGCCGCCGCCGACCATAGTGGTGACGCCGGAGACCAGCGCCTCTTCCGCCTGCTGCGGACAGATCCAGTGGATATGGGTATCGACGCCGCCGGCGGTGACTATTTTGCCTTCGGCGGCAATTACTTCCGTCGCCGCGCCAATGGGGATATTGACGCCAGGCTGGATATCGGGATTGCCCGCTTTGCCGATCGCCAGGATCCGCCCGTCTTTGATGCCGATATCGGCTTTAACGATCCCCCAGTGATCGACGATCAGCGCGTTGGTCAGCACCAGATCGACACAGTCGTCAGCGAGCATTTGCCCCTGGCCCATACCGTCACGGATGACCTTGCCGCCGCCGAACTTGACCTCTTCGCCGTAGGTGGTGAGATCGTCTTCGACCTCGATCCACAGTTCGGTGTCCGCCAGGCGCACTTTATCGCCGGTGGTGGGGCCAAACATGTCAGCATAAGCCTGACGTGAAATATCACTCATTGTTTGCCTCCAGATTCCCCATCACCTCGCCGCGAAAGCCGTATACCGCGCGACGACCGGCGAGCGCGACCAGCTCCACTTCACGTTTTTGCCCCGGCTCAAAGCGGACCGCGGTGCCAGCGGCGATGTTCAGGCGGTAGCCGGTGGCCTGCGCCCGATCAAATTTCAGCGCCGGGTTGACCTCGGCAAAATGGTAATGCGAGCCAACCTGAATCGGCCGGTCGCCATGATTCTCAACGATAATGCTGCGGGTGGCGCGGCCAACGTTCAGAGCTATCTGGCCGGGTTGCACCTTGTATTCACCTGGGATCATCGCGAAACCTCAGATAATCGGGTTGTGGACGGTGACCAGCTTCGAGCCATCCGGGAAGGTGGCCTCGACCTGGATGTCGGGGATCATTTCGGGTACGCCTTCCATGACCTGCTCGCGGCTTAACACGTGGCGGCCTTCTTCCATCAGCGCCGCCACGCTTTTACCGTCGCGGGCGCCTTCCATAATAAAGGCGCTGATTAAGGCCACGGCTTCCGGGTAGTTCAGCTTCAGGCCGCGGGCCAGGCGACGTTCCGCCACCAGCGCGGCGGTAAACAACAGCAGCTTGTCTTTCTCTCTGGGGGTCAGTTCCATAGCGTTCTCTCAGGTCAACCAGATTCGGGGAAGGACCGGGGACTTTCCGGTCAGATGCGGGCGCATAAAGCGCCAGATATCACGCATCGCCCGCTGGCAAAGTAAGTTATCGTCACTTAAAAAGCGCACCGTCAGCAGGCCGTCAGTCAGCGTGGCGCCGGCATAATTTCCTAGCGTTGTGAGTCGTTCCCGCACGCCGTCAAGCAGGGCTTCGCTGGCGGGATAGAACAGCAGAGTACCGACCCACGGGTATTGCGCCACGCTGGCCAGACGTCCGTCGGCCAGGTGCAGGCGTTCGATCAGCAGCGGAGCATCATCCATCCATACTTCAAGACGGTTGCTGAGGGCGCCATGGCTAAAGTTTTCGCCGATGACCGGGCGGCCAAGGCACAGCAGATCCCAGGCCAGCAGCGTGCTGGAGGCGCAAAGATGAAAGGCGGTGTGCAGACTGGCCCGGGCGCCCGGAAAGAAAATCGCGTCCTGCGGCAACCACTCCAGCGTCGAGCGTTCCGCCAGCGTCAGGCGCTGATGTAAATGGGCCTGCGCGCCGCTGCTGCGGTAAAATTTACTGGCGCCGGGCATGGTGATTAACGTGTGGCAGCCGCTATCGAGAGCGGCGCGAATCGTTAGCTCGTCGCCTCCAACGATCCCGCCCGGCGGGTGGAGTAAATAGAGATGACAGGTATCGTCTTCGGGGTAAAAGGGACGCTGGACGGTGAGCGGACCGACATGACGGGCGGAGGTGAGTACCGTTTTGCCGCCGCGATGTTGAAAATGAAGGTCCAGCGTAGCCTGCCAGCCTTTTTTATTCTCTGGTAACACGGTGCTGTGCAATGTTGTTACGCCCCTGCAAAATCAAGATAAAACAGCAGCGATGAGTATTGATCGGCGCGAAAGTATCTCGATCATATGAAAAGCTTATGAATTAAAAACAAGAAAACAGCCGCCTGAGCGGCGGCCGTTTAGCGAAAAGATTATTACGCCTGATAATCCTCGGCGTCAATGTCATAACCCGACGGTTCCCAGCGAATAGCGAGCAGCGACAGCAGGCCAATCAGCGGCGCGGCGGCGATAATCCAAAAGACCTGGGTATCCAGGGCTGCAACCAGCAGCGGGAAGAGGAACAGCGACAGGGTTGAGCTGCTGCGCATCAGGGTCTGATTCAGGCCAACGCCGACGCCGCGCAGTGAGGTCGGATAGCTCAACGAGGCAAAGGTCATGGTGTGGGCGCCGGGGCCAAACCCCTGGCCGAACAGGAACAGCGCCAGCATCGCCACGGCCGCGATGCCTTCGCCCGCGCCGTGCGGACGGCCGATCAGCGCCAGCCCCAGCAGCGCCGCCAGCTGGCAGCTGTAGCCCGCCAGCGACATCTTCCAGGCCCCTAAACGCGGCACCAGCCGAACCGCCAGCAGACCGCCGACAAAGGCGAAGAGCAGATTCAGCGCCAGCGAGATCACAATCGTGGTCAGCATCGACTGAACAAAGAAGCTGGAGATGATCACCGGCAGGCCGAAGGCGACGGCGTTATAGGCAAAGGAAGAGACCACCGACAGCAGCGTGGCGAGGGTGGTTCGCCGCAGATAGACGCCCTGGAACAGACGGAAATAGTTGCTCCACTGCGCTTTTTTCACCACCGGCGTCGGGTTATCCAGCGCGTCCTGCGCCACGTGGGCGTTGATGTTATAGGCCTTGCGGAGAATGGCGGCGGCGTCGCGCAGGTTACCCTGATTGGCGGCCCACACCGGTGATTCGCTCATATAGCGGCTGCGAATGGCGATAATCACCAGCGCAGGCACCGCGCCGAAGCCCAGAATCAGCCGCCATAGCCAGTCGCTGTGGCTTTCTGGCAGCACGGCGTAGAATAAGAGCACCAGCAGATACGAGATGCTGATGGCGGCATACCACGTCGGGCACCACATGGCGACGCTGGCCGCTTTGTTGCCCGGCCCCTTAAGCTTTGAGAACTCGCTCAGGAAGGCCATCGCCACCGGCAGATCGATACCGACGCCGAGGCCCATGACAAAACGGGCGCCGGTCAGCACATATTCGTTGGGGGCCAGCGCGCAGGCGATCGCGGCCACCACAAAAAACAGCATATCGGCCATAAAGACGCGGTAGCGGCCGATTTTATCCGTCAGGTAGCCGCCCAGCAGCGCGCCGACGATTGCCCCGAAGGTGATGGCCGACGCCACCATTCCGGTACCGGCAGGGGTCAGATTGAACTCGCGGGTAATATCTTTCAGGCCGAAGGCCAGGGAGCCCAGATCGTAGGCGTCAAGAAAAATACCGCCGAGGGCGATACCCATGACGATACGCGCATTATTGCGCCCGCTGCTGCCCTCATTAATTAAACGCGATACATCGGCCGCGCCGCGTATCCACTGTACTTCCCCGCCAGGCGATCCCGCCGCTGCGACCGGATCCGCGTTGATTACGTCTGTCATGATGTTGTTCTGTGCTGTTTTATAAAGGATTCAGAGTAAACATCGTGGCAGGCAGGGATAAATTATTTTTGGTTATAAGACATAGCTAAGTGATTGTTGTGAAATGATTATCTTTTGCTGAGCGGTGGGTTCAGAATGATTGGCTGCCAAAAAGGGCAATTCAGAGAGAATGTCGGGATAAAGGGGGCCCGGCGTGAGCCACCGGGCGCAAGATTATTTCTGCTCAGGCGTTTTTTTGTTCTTTTTCAGCCGGGACCAGATTTTGGTTTCCTGGCGGCGCCACAGACGCTGAATATTGTCGTGATGGCGCAGCAGAATCAGGCAGGAGAGCATAGAGACCGGGAAGGTATACTGCGGTTTGAACCACCAGACGTAGAAGGGAGCAATCAGCGCGCTGACAATAGCCCCCAGCGACGAATAGCCGCTGAGCAGGATGGTCAGCAGCCAGGTACCCGCCATCACGCCGGTCAAATCCCAGCCGATGGGGGCGATTGCGCCGAAAGCGGTCGCCACGCCTTTACCACCGCGGAAGTTAAAGAATACCGGCCAGATATGGCCTACGCAGGCCGCAATGGCGACCAGGCCCAGCCAGAAAGGCGTCAGGCCGAGCGCCCAGGCACCCCAGACGGGCAGCATGCCTTTGAGCACATCAAAAATAAGAACCGTTACGGCTGCTCCCTTGCCGCCAATTCGTAGTACGTTTGTCGCCCCAGGATTGCCGGAACCGCTATCGCGAGGGTCGGGCAGGCCAGCGAGACGACACACCAGAATGGCGCTGGAAATTGAGCCGCAGAGGTAGGCAAGGATAACCAGTCCAGGCGCGATTGCACTCATCAGCTGTTCCATTTTGAAAATGTCATTTTGTCCCCGCTCTCCTTCGCGTCGCTGATGCGCTGGCGCGCTTCTTTCGTGCCGTCATCGGAGCGTGCATTGAGCCAGAACGCTTGCTGCGCCGCTGCTTTCCTGCAATGCGAATTATTTAGGGGATGTCTTTGCATCTGTGGATAATACGCATAATTCGCCGGAAGTGGTATCCGGTTTAGCCAAAAAGCAGGCAGGTCGTGATGGATATTGTATTTATAGAGCAACTTTCGGTAATCACCACTATCGGTGTTTACGACTGGGAACAAACCATTGAACAGAAGCTGGTGTTCGATATCGAAATGGCGTGGGACAACCGCAAAGCGGCAAGCAGTGATGATGTCAATGATTGCCTCAGCTATGCTGATATCAGCGAGCTGGTGATTGGTCACGTTGAAGGCGGGCGTTTTGCGCTGGTTGAACGCGTCGCGGAAGAGATTGCCGATCTGCTGCTGGAAAAATTCCCCTCGCCGTGGGTGCGGATTAAAGTCAGCAAACCGGGCGCCGTTGCCCGGGCGGCAAACGTGGGCGTGATTATCGAGCGCAGTCGGACGTAGCCTTAATCTGAAACAAAACTTTTCAGGTCATACTCGTTAAACAAATTGAGTTTATACCGGTCACAGGATCCGGCTATCGGGATATTTAATTGCCGCTCAGGGTCAGGACAGCACTCGAAATTTACGCGTACTCCGTGTACGCTCCGGTTTCCTGCGCCGTCCGTCTCCAGACTGGCCGCATCAATATCACCTGATGGAATGGTTCAGCGTATCTGGTTTTTTCATTTTACTTTTAAAGGGTTTATTGGATGAGCGATATACACTCGCTGCTGGTGGCGGCAATATTGGGTGTGGTTGAAGGGTTAACGGAATTTTTACCTGTTTCCAGTACTGGCCATATGATTATTGTCGGCCATCTTCTGGGTTTTGAAGGCGAGACGGCAAATACTTTTGAGGTGGTCATTCAGTTAGGTTCTATTCTTGCTGTTGTCGTCATGTTCTGGCGTCGTCTGTTTGGTCTGATCGGTATTCATTTCGGTAAACCACCGGAACATGAAGGCCAGGGAAGCGGCCGTTTATCGCTGATTCATATTTTACTCGGGATGGTTCCGGCGGTGGTGCTGGGCCTGTTGTTCCACGATACCATCAAATCGTTGTTCAACCCGGTCAACGTCATGTATGCGCTGATCGTGGGTGGCTTGCTGCTGATCGCGGCGGAAGTGCTGAAGCCAAAACAGCCGCGTGCCGTCGGCATTGATGATATGACCTATCGTCAGGCATTTATCATCGGCTGCTTCCAGTGCCTGGCGCTGTGGCCCGGCTTCTCTCGCTCCGGTGCGACTATTTCCGGTGGGATGCTGATGGGCGTAAGCCGCTATGCGGCGTCAGAGTTCTCCTTCCTGCTGGCGGTGCCGATGATGATGGGGGCGACCGTGCTGGATGTGTATAAGAGCATCGGTTTCCTTAACGCCAGCGATATTCCGATGTTTGCCGTCGGCTTTATTATGGCGTTCATCGTGGCGCTGATCGCGATTAAAACCTTCCTGCAGCTGATTAAACGTATCTCGTTTATCCCGTTTGCCATCTACCGTTTTGTCGTCGCGGCAGTGGTTTACGTTATCTTCTTCTGAGTTTGAAGCGCCGGTAAAACCGGGCCCTCAGTCGCAAGGCTGAGGGCAGCGCTCTTCCTTCCACTTCGCGACGGCCAGAATGCGGCGCCGCGTCAGCTCCTCACGAATCTCCGGCCCTTTAAAGCCCTGAGCAACCACCTCTTTCGTAGAGACCGATTGGGCTATCTCCCAGGCTTCAAGCAGCAGGCGTCCCTGCGGATAATCGCGGGCTTCGAATCCGGTACGTCCGCGCACATCCGCTTCACTGGTTAAGGCGATTTGCATGACCCGGTGCGGCTTACGCCAGGCGTCGATATTATCAAACAGTTTGACCAGCGTTTTGGGCTGCAGTATCGGCAGGGTATGAATCAGGTCGTGGAATTCGGCGACCAGCTTCGCCAGATCGCGAATGTCGTTCGGCACGCGCAGGCGGGCGCAGAGCTGCTCGACCAGCCTGACGCCTGCCGGACCGTGGCCGTGGTGGCGCGGCCAGAGCGCTTTTGGCGTCAGCCCTTTGCCGAGATCGTGGCATAGCGTTGCAAAGCGAACGTCAATTTCCGGCGACAGCATTGCCGCCATCGTCAGGGTCATCAGCGTATGTACACCGGTGTCGATTTCCGGGTGCCATTTAGCCGGTGCCGGAACGCCGTACAGCGCGTCAATTTCCGGGAACAGCACGCCGAGCGCGTGGCAGTCGCGCAAGGTCTGGAAAAAGACCTGAGGATTACGGGTGCCAAGGGCGTTTTCCGTCTCCTTCCAGACGCGTTCCGGCGTCAGATGCGCCAGTTCGCCGGCGTCGGCCATGGCACGCATCAGCGCCATGGTTTCGTCGGCAATACGAAAGCCCAGGTGGGCATAGCGGGCGGCGAAGCGCGCCACGCGCAGAACGCGCAGCGGGTCTTCGCTGAAGGCGGGTGAGACGTGGCGCAGCAGGCGCAGACGCAAATCGGCCTGGCCGCCGTAGGGATCGATAATCAGGCCATCGGTATCTTGAGCCAGCGCATTGACCGTCAGATCGCGGCGCAGCAGATCCTGTTCCAGCGTGACGTCCGGGGCGGCATAGCAGGTAAAACCGGTGTAGCCGGAACCCGATTTACGCTCAGTACGTGCCAGAGCATACTCTTCCCGGCTTTTCGGGTGCAGAAATACGGGGAAATCGCGGCCTACCTGCTGGTAGCCCGCATCAAGCAACTGCTCAGGCGTGGCACCCACCACGACCCAATCTCTGTCTTTGACCGGTAGCCCTAATAACGCATCCCGAACTGCACCACCGACCAGATAAATCTTCACGCCTGACTCTCCCGTATCCACTTTGCTCAAGATGATACGTAAGTCTGGCAGAGAAGACGAATTAGTTCATCCACCGGTCTTTACGTTTACGGCTCGGGACCAGATGCGGCAGCACCAGACCGAGCAGCAGTCCGACGCCAAGCACGCCGCCGCCGTACATAAACCACTGCATGATAATGGTGCGCTGCTTATCATCCAGCTGCAGATTCGCGGCATTCACCTTCTTCTGGGCGACAACCAGCTCGTTTTTCAGCTTTTGGTTTTCGTCTTTCAGCGCGTTGATAACGGTATCGCTGCCGGCGACCTTTTTCTGCATGTCGGCGGTGCGCTGATTCCAGGTGGTGTCGATGTTATTCAGCTTGTCGGTCAGGGTTTTCACCTGATTTTCCAGATCCGGCACGCGGGTGCGCAGGCTGGGCTCGGTGCTCAGCTCTTTCTGCGGAATCCAGGCGGTACGGCCGTTGCCGTCGCGGATCTGGGCATAACCGGTGCTGTCATTGGTCTGCAGCAGAGAAACTTCTTCCCCGGCGTTAATGGTGCCCTGAAGACGATAATTATCGCCCGGCCCCGTGCGAACCCAGGTGTTCAGTTCATCAGAAACATAGCGTTTTTCTTCTGCATGAACCGCCGTGGCGGCGCTGAGCGCCAGCAAAGTAAAAGTGATAAGGCGTAATTTTGGCATCAGGTCATCGTTTGATCATAAAAAGTTGAACGATAGTAGTGGCATCGCCATAGCGACGCAAAGTTTTCTGCCACAATCGGAAACATCCGGGAGGTGGCCCGGCAAAATGCGCATTGCATGGAGAATCGCCGCAAAATACTATCTACTGACAAAAAATATCGGCGATAGTTCGCCGTATTTTCCCGGCAGCGCAAAGAAGCGGAAGAATTCAGTCATGGCTCAAGAAATCGAATTAAAATTTATCGTCTCCGACAGCGGCGTGGAAACATTGCGCCAGCACCTTAACGCGCTTAATGCCCAGCACACGCCTGCGGGTCAATTGCTCAATATTTACTATGAAACGGCGGATAACTGGCTGCGCCGTCACGATATGGGGCTGCGCATCCGTGGCGATCGCGGTCGGTATGAAATGACCCTGAAAATCGCCGGGCGCGTGGTGGGCGGATTGCATCAGCGTCCGGAATTCAACATCCCGCTGGAAAGCCCGGAACTGGCGCTGGAACGCCTTCCTGCCGAGGTCTGGCCGCAGGGCGAACTGCCCACGGAGCTGGCGCAAAACGTACAGCCGTTGTTCAGTACCGATTTTGAACGTGAAAAATGGGTGCTCAGCGAAGGAGAGAGCCAGATTGAAATCGCGCTCGATCGCGGGGAGGTGAAAACCCCTGAGCATCAGGAGGCGATTTGCGAGCTGGAGCTGGAACTGCTCTCTGGCAAGACGGAGGATGTGCTGGCGCTCGCCCGTCGTCTGCTGGAAACCGGCGTGCTGCGCCAGGGAAGTCTCAGCAAAGCGGCGCGCGGATACCATCTTGCCCAGGGTAATGAAGCGCGCCCGGTGCAGCCATTCGGCGTTCTGCAGGTGGCGCCAAAAGCCAACGTAGAACAGGGGCTGGAGGCGTCGCTGGAAAACGCGCTGGCGCACTGGCTCTATCATGATGAGGTCTGGAGCCGCGGTAATCCGATGGCAAAAGGAGAAATCCTCCGCGCCATCGCCCGGGTACGTCATGCGCTGGTGCTGTTTGGCGGCATCGTGCCGCGTAAGGCCACCGCGCAACTGCGCGAACAGCTCGCTGAAGCGGAAGCTGTCCTGACGGAGGCCGGCAAGGATCCGTCGGCGCTGTTCAGCATTGCCGCAGTCAGCGCGAAGCTCGCCTTGACCGAATGGCTGGTGAGCCGCAGCTGGCGCGCCTTTTTAAATGAGAACGCGCAGAAGAAGATCGCCGGCTCTTTTAAACGTTTCGCCGATATCCAGCTTTCGCGGGCGGCGGCGGAGTTAAAAAATGCGTTTCAGCAGACGCTGGGGGACGATTACGACGGCCAGCTGCCGCGTCTGGCCCGCGACATTGACTGTATTCAGCTGCTTGCCGGCGCCTATGCCGATGCTGCTGCCTCCTGGCTGGAGAACTGGCTGGAGGTCCGTCGTGCGATTGAGCACAAAGATCGTAGCGTCATTGAATATTTCCGCCGCCAGGCGCTGGCCGCGGAGCCATTCTGGCTGCATAGTGGAAAACGATAATTTCAGGCCAGGGAGACCCCTATAATGCCGCTTTCTTCACAGTTACAGCAGCACTGGCAGACGGTTGTAGACCGACTGCCGGCGGATTTTCCATTATCCACACTAAGTCCGCAGGCGCAGTCGGTGATGGCGTTCAGCGATTTCGTCCAGCAGAGTCTGGTGGCGCAGCCGCAGTGGCTGGCCGAGCTTGAAAACTCGCCCCCCGAGGCGCAGGAGTGGCGTCACTATGCCGACTGGCTACAGGCCGCCCTGGCCGGGGTCAACGACGAAGCGGCGCTAATGCGTGAGCTGCGCCTGTTTCGCCGCCGGATCATGGTGCGCATCGCCTGGGCACAGGCGCTGTCGCTGGTCAGTGAAGAGAGCAGTTTGCAGCAGCTAAGCGCGCTGGCGGAGACGCTGATTGTCGCCGCCCGCGACTGGCTATACACCGCCTGCTGTAACGAGTGGGGAACCCCTTCCAGTGCCGAAGGTAAAGCGCAGCCGCTGCTGATCCTCGGGATGGGGAAACTGGGCGGAGGCGAACTCAATTTCTCGTCGGACATCGATCTGATTTTTGCCTGGCCAGAACATGGCTCAACCCGCGGCGGGCGCCGCGAGCTGGATAACGGACAGTTCTTTACCCGCCTCGGCCAGCGGCTGATTAAAGTTCTCGATCAGCCGACGCAGGATGGCTTTGTTTATCGCGTTGATATGCGCCTGCGCCCCTTCGGCGACAGCGGGCCGCTGGTGCTGAGCTTTGCCGCGCTGGAAGATTACTATCAGGAACAAGGGCGCGACTGGGAGCGCTACGCGATGGTCAAAGCGCGGATCATGGGCGATAACGAAGGCACCTACGCCAACGAACTGCGCGCCATGCTGCGGCCGTTCGTCTTCCGTCGCTACATCGACTTCAGCGTGATCCAGTCGCTGCGTAACATGAAGGGGATGATTGCCCGTGAAGTTCGTCGTCGCGGGCTGAAGGACAATATCAAGCTCGGTGCGGGCGGGATCCGCGAAATCGAATTTATCGTACAGGTCTTCCAGCTGATCCGCGGCGGACGCGAACCGGCGCTCCAGCTGCGGGCGCTGCTTCCGACGCTGGCGGCGATCGATGAGCTGCACCTGCTGCCGGAAGGCGATGCCGCCCGGTTGCGTGATGCCTACCTGTTCTTACGTCGCCTGGAAAACCTGCTGCAAAGCATCAATGACGAGCAGACGCAAACTCTGCCACAGGATGCGCTTAATCGCGCTCGCCTGGCGTGGGGGATGCATGTTGATGACTGGGAAACGCTGACCGCGCAGCTGGAAGAGAAAATGGCCAGCGTACGGCGGGTGTTCAACGAGCTGATTGGCGATGATGAAACGCAATCACCGGATGAGCAGCTGGAGGAGTACTGGCGCGAGCTGTGGCAGGATGCGCTGGAAGAGGATGACGCCAGCCCGGCGCTGGCCCATCTTGCGGATGACGACCGTCGCAGCGTGCTGGCGCTGATTGCCGATTTCCGTAAAGAGCTGGATAAACGCACTATCGGCCCGCGCGGGCGCCAGGTGCTGGATCAACTGATGCCGCATCTGCTCAGCGAGGTGTGCTCGCGGGCCGATGCGCCGGTGCCGTTGGCGCGGATTACGCCGCTGTTGACCGGTATCGTCACCCGAACCACCTATCTGGAATTGCTCAGCGAGTTTCCCGGCGCGTTGAAACATCTGATTAGCCTCTGCGCCGCCTCGCCGATGGTTGCCAGTCAGCTGGCGCGCCATCCGCTGCTGCTGGATGAACTGCTGGATCCCAATACCCTCTATCAACCGACGGCGACCGATGCCTATCGCGATGAGCTGCGCCAGTATCTGCTGCGCGTGCCGGAAGAGGACGAAGAGCAGCAGCTGGAGGCGCTGCGCCAGTTTAAGCAGGCACAGCTGCTGCATATTGCCGCTGCCGATATCGCCGGTACGCTGCCGGTGATGAAAGTGAGCGATCACTTAACCTGGTTGGCCGAAGCGATGATTGATGCGGTGGTCCAGCAGGCGTGGATGCAGATGGTGGCGCGTTATGGCCAGCCGACGCACCTGCATGACCGTCAGGGGCGTGGTTTTGCGGTCGTCGGCTACGGTAAACTGGGGGGCTGGGAGCTGGGCTACAGTTCTGACCTTGACCTGGTGTTCCTGCATGACTGTCCGATGGAGGTGATGACCGACGGGGAGCGCGAAATCGACGGGCGCCAGTTCTATCTGCGCCTGGCTCAGCGCATTATGCACCTCTTCAGCACCCGCACGTCCTCGGGGATTCTGTACGAAGTGGATGCTCGCTTACGTCCCTCCGGCGCCGCGGGTATGCTGGTCACCACGACCGATGCGTTTGCCGATTATCAGAAAAATGAAGCCTGGACCTGGGAACATCAGGCCCTGGTGCGCGCCCGCGTGGTCTATGGCGATCCTGAGCTGCAGGTGCGTTTTGATACTATCCGGCGCGATATTCTCAGCACCCCGCGTGAAGGGGAGACGCTGCAGACCGAAGTACGGGAAATGCGGGAGAAGATGCGCGCGCATCTCGGCAATAAGCACCGGGATCGCTTTGATATTAAAGCCGATGCCGGGGGCATTACCGACATTGAATTTATTACCCAGTATCTGGTCCTACGCTATGCGCACGATAAACCGAAGCTGACGCGCTGGTCTGATAACGTGCGCATTCTGGAACTGCTGGCGCAAAACGACATTATGGATGATGAAGAAGCGCGGGCGTTGACCCATGCGTACACCACGCTGCGCGATGCGCTGCATCATCTGGCCTTGCAGGAACAGCCGGGGAACGTCGCCCCGGACGCCTTTACCCATGAACGTCAGCAGGTGAGCGCCAGCTGGCAGAAGTGGTTGATGGCTTAACTAAAAAACCGGGTGTGCTATTATCGCGCGCAAAGTTTGTATCTCGCAGGAGAGAGTCATGAAAGTAACGCTGCCGGAGTTTGAACGTGCAGGAGTGTTGGTGGTTGGCGATGTCATGCTGGACCGCTACTGGTATGGTCCCACCAGCCGTATTTCCCCCGAAGCCCCGGTACCGGTGGTCAAGGTGGAAAATATCGAAGAGCGTCCCGGCGGTGCGGCAAACGTGGCGATGAACATCGCCTCTCTCGGTGCGACTTCCCGTCTGGTCGGCCTGACCGGGATTGATGACGCCGCGCGTGCGCTCAGTAAGGCGCTGGCGGATGTCAACGTGAAGTGCGATTTCGTCTCCGTGCCGACTCACCCGACCATCACCAAGCTGCGCGTGCTGTCGCGCAACCAGCAGCTGATTCGCCTGGATTTCGAAGAGGGATTCTCCGGCGTCGATCCGCAGCCGATGCATGACCGTATTCAGCAGGCGCTGGGTACCATTGGGGCGCTGGTGTTGTCCGATTATGCAAAAGGCGCGCTGGCTAGCGTGCAGACCATGATTAAGCTGGCGCGCGATGCTGGCGTACCGGTGCTGATTGATCCGAAAGGCACCGATTTTGAACGCTATCGCGGCGCCACGCTGCTGACGCCGAACCTCTCCGAATTCGAAGCCGTAGCAGGCAAGTGCAAAGACGAAGCCGACATTGTCGAACGCGGCCTGAAAATTATTGCGGATTTCGAACTCTCCGCACTGCTGGTGACCCGCTCCGAGCAG
The DNA here is from genome assembly GCF_000735435.1 of Klebsiella planticola ATCC 33531. Classification (GTDB taxonomy): domain Bacteria; phylum Pseudomonadota; class Gammaproteobacteria; order Enterobacterales; family Enterobacteriaceae; genus Klebsiella; species Klebsiella planticola. The sequence goes on from NZ_JMPP01000018.1 coordinate 69,624, forward strand.
GGGATGACGTTGTTGCAGCCGGGCCGTCCGCCGCTGCATATGCCGACTCAGGCGCAAGAAGTGTATGACGTCACCGGTGCCGGCGATACGGTGATTGGCGTGCTGGCGGCGACGCTCGCCTCCGGCAATACTCTGGAAGAGGCGTGCTACTTTGCCAACGCGGCGGCTGGCGTGGTGGTCGGCAAGCTGGGGACATCCACCGTGTCACCTATCGAGCTGGAAAACGCCGTGCGCGGGCGCGCGGAGACCGGGTTCGGCGTGATGAACGAAGACGAGCTGAAACAGGCCGTTGCGGCGGCGCGTAAGCGCGGCGAGAAAGTGGTGATGACCAACGGCGTGTTTGACATTCTGCATGCGGGCCACGTTTCTTATCTGGCTAATGCGCGTAAGCTCGGCGATCGGCTGATCGTTGCGGTCAACAGCGATGCGTCGACCAAACGTCTGAAAGGCGAGTCTCGTCCGGTTAACCCGCTGGAGCAGCGCATGATTGTGCTCGGCGCGCTGGAAGCCGTCGACTGGGTCGTCTCATTTGAAGAGGATACGCCGCAGCGCCTCATCGCTGGCATTCTGCCGGACCTGTTGGTCAAAGGCGGCGACTATAAGCCGGAAGATATCGCGGGTAGCGAGGAAGTCTGGGCGAACGGCGGCGACGTTCTGGTGCTGAACTTTGAAGATGGTTGCTCTACGACCAACATCATTAAGAAGATCCAGAAAGACAGCGGGAAGTAATTTGTGACGCCGGGCGGGCGTTCTGGGAGATCGGGGCTGCGTATCGTGCGGCTGAAGAACCCCGGATAACGCCCGACAAAGAAAGCCGACGATCGTAAGATCGCCGGCTTTTTTTTATTTATTGATGACAGAGATGATTCAGCGCAATAAACAGGCGACCTGAGCGCATTTTTCGTACAGAAAGCGTTAGCGTAAGTATAAATACTGAAGTCAGTAGAAAGCATATGACCAATCAGAACACACACGGCTGAAGGAGTATGCGGATGAATCATCACGAACTGTATTCAATGAAGAACTTTGATTTTCTGGCCCTGAGTTTCGCCAGAATGTATGCGCAAGGTCATACCGTTGATCTGCAGGCCATTGTCGGCAATATGGATGAAGCTCAGCGTGAATGGTTTTGCCAGCGGTATGAGCTCTACTGCCGTCAGGTCAGTGAAGAGGCGGCGTCGGAGCCAGAGCTGGAACACTGATACAACAACGGGCCTGACGGCCCGTTGTTTTTTACTGCTTTTCTTCGACGGTCGGGGCGGCCGCGCGGCTTTCCAGATCGCTGATTCGCTGCTCCAGCAGCGCCAGTTTTTCGCGGGTGCGCAGCAGCACCTGCGTCTGCACATCAAACTCTTCGCGACTGACCAAATCCAGGCGGGTCAGCTGCGACTGGAGTACCTGACGGATCTTTTTCTCGACATCTTCCCCAAGATCGCGAAGGCCTTTCGGCATCGATTCATGGACCTGGCGGGCGATTTGTTCAATTTTTTTCGGGTCAATCATGGTGGTTTCCTGCTCTGGTCGATTTATCGCTCATTGTAGTGCGATCGACGCTACCTATAAACCAGAAATGTTTGAAGCTTATGCATTGCCGATGATAATCAATAGCGTTATAGTGATCTCGCTTATTCTCAGGGCGGGGCGAAATTCCCCACCGGCGGTAAATCAACCATAGCGTTGAAAGCCCGCGAGCGCTTTCTGTGAAAGCAGAAAGGTCAGCAGATCCGGTGTAATTCCGGGGCCGACGGTTAAAGTCCGGATGGGAGAGAGTAACGGCTCAGTCGGGTTTCGATCCGCTTGCGTTGACTTTTGCCGCTAAACCGGCGCTCCTAAGACTGCCCTGATTCTGGTAACCATAATTTTAATGAGGTTTATTTACCATGAATCAGACGCTCCTTTCCTCTTTTGGTACCGCTTTTGAACGTGTGGAACACGCTTTAAATGCACTGCGCGAAGGCCGCGGTGTGATGGTGCTTGATGATGAAGACCGTGAAAACGAAGGCGACATGATTTTCGCCGCCGAAACCATGACCGTTGAGCAGATGGCGCTGACCATTCGCCACGGCAGCGGTATTGTCTGCCTGTGCCTGACCGATGAACGCCGTAAGCAGCTTGACCTGCCGATGATGGTGGAAAACAACACCAGCGCATACGGCACCGGCTTTACCGTGACCATCGAAGCTGCAGCAGGCGTCACCACCGGTGTTTCCGCCGCTGACCGCGTGACCACCGTGCGCGCGGCCATTGCCGACGGCGCTAAACCTTCTGATCTCAACCGTCCAGGCCATGTCTTCCCGCTGCGTGCGCAGCCGGGCGGCGTGCTGACCCGCGGTGGTCATACTGAAGCGACCATCGATCTGGTGACGCTGGCGGGCTTTAAGCCGGCTGGCGTGCTGTGTGAACTGACCAACGACGATGGTACGATGGCGCGCGCGCCGGAGTGCATTGCGTTCGCGCAGAAGCATAATATGGCCGTGGTGACCATTGAAGATCTGGTGGCCTATCGCCGCGAACATGAGCGCAAAGCCAGCTGATTCTGGCCCCGCGTCATAGCAAAGCCCACCTCTGCGTGGGCTTTGTTGTTTTTGCCATCAGCCAATGCCCATTGCCTGCAGCGCAACCAGACTTAATCCCATCACCGACATGCCGCACAGTACGCCATAGCTTGGGTTGCTCTGCGGATCGATCTCTTTTGCCAGCGGCATTAGCTCATCGACCGACAGCGCCACCATGATCCCGGCAACGGCTGCCATGATGGCGCCCATCATGACGGGTGACACCAGGCTTCCGAGGATCAGCCAGGCCAGCAGGCCGCCGAGAATCTCCGCCATACCGGAAAGCCCGGCCCAGAGTACGGCCTTATACCGTGAACCGGTGGCGGCATAAACCGGGCCGGCCACCGCCAGCCCCTCGGGAATATTGTGTAAAGCGACCGCCAGCGCGACGCCCATGCCCAGCTCAAGGTTATTACTGGCCGTTACAAAGGTGGCGATCCCTTCCGGGAAGTTGTGCAGGCTGATGCCCAGAGTCAATAACATTGCGGTTCGGCGGAGGTTACGCGGACGCGGCATACCTGGCGACATGAGATCCTGTGGATGCGCGTGGGGCAGCATACGGTCGAGCGCAAAGTAGCCCAGCAGGCCGATGACAAACATACCGTAACCGAGCAGCGGCGACATGCCCTCCGCGTTCAGCGCAGCGGGCAGCATCTCCATCAGTGAGATAAGCAGCATGATGCCCGCGGCAAAGCCCAGGGAGAATCCCAGCAGCCGGTTGGATGGCTTCTGGCCCAGCACGCCAAAAATAGCCCCGATGAATGTGGCGCTACCCGCCAGCAGCGTCAATATTAAGGGTGACGACATTATTCATTTCCTTTGATAATGATTATCATTAATGATATCCAGATTATCAGCTCACGACGAGAGGGAGATGCGACCCTTTACAGCGAATTACATTCAAATTTTCTGACGATCATCATCATGCTTATCTGAGTTTATCCTGACGCAAAAACGCGTAATGTGAAGGCATCACAATTCCTCTGTTTAAGGATATCACCATGTCCCGTACCCGAATGCCAGCGTTGTTTTTAGGCCACGGCAGCCCGATGAACGTGCTGGAAGATAACATCTATACCCGCGCCTGGCGGCAGCTGGGCGAAACATTGCCGCGGCCAAAAGCTATCGTTGTGGTTTCTGCGCACTGGTTTACTCGCGGTACCGGGGTAACGGCCATGGAAACGCCGAAGACGATCCACGATTTTGGCGGCTTCCCGCAGGCGCTGTACGATACGCATTACCCGGCTCCTGGTTCACCTGAACTGGCGCAGCGTCTGGTTGAGCTGCTGGCGCCGGTGCCTGTGACCCTGGATAAAGAAGCCTGGGGCTTCGATCATGGATCATGGGGCGTGCTGATAAAAATGTATCCCGATGCGGACATCCCGATGGTGCAGTTGAGCATCGACAGCACCAAACCGGCAGCCTGGCATCTGGAGATGGGGCGCAAGCTGACCGCGCTACGTGATGAAGGCATCATGCTGGTGGCGAGCGGTAACGTGGTGCATAACCTAAGAACGGCACGCTGGCATGGCGAGAGCACGCCTTACCCGTGGGCGGAATCATTTAATGACTACGTCAAAACCAACCTGAGCTGGAAGGGACCGGCTGCAGAGCATCCGCTGGTGAACTATCTGGCGCATGAGGGCGGATCGCTTTCTAATCCGACGGCGGAGCACTTCCTGCCGCTGCTCTACGTTCTGGGTACCTGGGACGGCGAAGAGCCGATATCTATTCCGGTGGAAGGGATGGAGATGGGATCGCTGAGCATGCTGTCGGTGCTGATTGGGGCGTAGAAGATAGCGGAAAAACCCCGGCAGGCGTCAGCGCTGCCGGGGCAAATCTTATTCGACGAAAATGTGCGGATAGAAACGCGACAGATCCTGGGTGATCAGCGCCCGATCCTCGCGTACGCCGATCCCGGCTGGCCGATCGTTGATGAGCCAGCTGCCGATCAGCGTATAGCTGTCGCCAAACTTCGGCAGCGGATAGAACTCCTGCACGATGGTGCCTTCTTCTCCGTATGGACCCTCAACCGCTTCCAGCACTTTGCCGTTTTCCACGATCGATACGTTAGCCCCTTCACGGGAGAAGATCGGCTTAATGACGTACTTCTCCATCTCCGGATGCGCATCTTCGCTGAAGTAAGCCGCCAGCAGGTTAGGGTGGTTCGGGAACATCTCCCACAGCAGCGGAAGCAGAGCTTTGTTCGAGATGATGCTCTTCCACGCCGGTTCGAGCCAGCGTACGCCCGCGTCTTCCAGTTTGGTAGAGAACATCTCGCGCAGCATATACTCCCACGGGTAGAGCTTGAACAGGTTGCCAATCACCTGATCCTGCAGGTCGGTAAACTGACCTTTTTCACCCAGGCCGATATCTTCGATATACAGAAACTCGGTGGCCACACCCGCTTCTGCGGCACAGTCCTGCAGATACTGAACGGTACCGCGATCTTCTTCGGTATCGCGACAGCAGGCCATATGCAGCAGCTGGAAGCCAAACTGTTCGCGCAGCTCGGAAAAACGCTCGATCAGCTTTTCCTGCAGGCTGTTGAACTGGTCGCTGCCTGCTGGCAGCTGGCCGGCGTTAATCTGATCTTCCAGCCAAATCCACTGGAAAAAGGCGGCTTCATACAGCGAGGTCGGGGTGTCGGCGTTGTTCTCCAGCAGCTTCGGCTCGCCCACGCCGTCCCATGCCAGATCGAGACGCGAGTAGAGCGACGGCTGGTTGGTTTTCCACGACTGGCGAACGAAGCCCCAGGTGTGTTTCGGAATGCGGAACTTCGCCATCAGTTCATCGCTGGCGACGACTTTTTCCACCGCCTGCAGACACATCTGGTGCAGCCCGGCGGTGACCTCTTCAAGCTTTTCAACCTGCGCCAGCGTCAGTTTGTAATAGGCTTCTTCGCTCCAGTACGGCTCGCCATACATGGTATGAAAGTTGAAGCCGTATTCGGTCGCCTTCTCACGCCAGTCCGGGCGCTCCGTGATGCTGATTCTTTCCATGTGATTTAGCCGCCCATTGAGCGTTTAGTCGAACTGGTGCCTGCCGCGCTGCGCTGCATAGCAGATTGCTTCGCGACCGATTCACCAAAGCCGCCGCGGGTGACGGTGCTGGTGGTGGCGGGTTTTGGCGCCATCGCCGTTTTCGGTACGTTCATCGTCCGGCCCGGCTGTGCGGCGCCGTAGCTCTTACCGCCGGCATCGGTGTACTGGCCATAAGCTGGGCTGGCCGGGTTTTTCGAGCTGAACAGCGGCTGCTGTGCACCCATGCCGCCACCCATCATACGGCCCATCATGTAGCCTGCCATCAACGGCATCCAGAAGCTGCCGCTGCTTTGTGCCTGCGCCTGGTTTTCTGGCGCGACGCCTGCCTGAGCCGGCGTTTGCTGGCACTGGCCTTCGCCGAATTCAGCGACGCAATCTTCACGCGTGGCATATTTCGGCGCGGTACGTACCGCTTCCTTCTGTGCGTTGTTGAAAGCGGTGGTGCATTCAGCGCTTTTTCCCGGGTTGGCTGCAGAGCAGTCATCGGCGTTTTGGTACAGAGAAACCGTCTCGTCGGTTTTTTCACAACCGGCAAGCATAAATACGGCCGTAACGGCAAGGGCGACCGGCGTCAGATGGCGCGCGCTCCAGCTTTTACGGAACGAGGCATGATTGATATTTTTTGTCCGTTTCATATTTGTCTTCCAGGACCCAGTGGTATTGCGGTTTGTTAACGCTCAGGATAGAGGATGAGTGGTGGAAAATGAAGCGAAGAGGGAGGGAAAGGAGGGGATCTTTACGTTGCCTTACGTTTAGCGCTTCGCTTAGCGGAATTCGTTAAGCGAAGCGCCATGACGCAACGACGATTACTGGCGGAAAGGATTCGCGCCGCTGGTTTTCGTGGTGCGGGTCGAAGCCGGTGTTGCCGCCGGGGCTGCATTGCTGCTGTAGCCATCAGCGTTAGCATCCTGCTGCGGGGTTTCCGGTGCGACGCTATCTGGTGATGTTGAGACCGGTTTGCCCAGCGTGTTGTTCAGCGCAACCAGATCCTGCTCGTTCAGAGTACCGAGCGCAGATTTAATGTTCAGCTGGTTAATCAGGTAGTTATAACGTGCGCTGGAGAGCTGCTGCTTCGCGTTGTACAGGGTGGTGGTGGCATCCAGGACGTCGACGATGGTACGCGTCCCCACGGAATAGCCGGCTTCCATGGCATCAAGGGAGCTCTGCGCAGAGACCACCGCCTGTTTGTAGGCATTGATGCTGCTGATAGAGGCATTGATGTTATTAAAGGAAGAACGAACGGTCTGAACCACGCTGCGATGCGAGCTTTCCAGCTGTTCGCTGGCGCCAACGAAGTTGTACTGCGCCTGTTTCACCTGCGAGTTAACCATCCCGCCCTGATACAGCGGCAGCGAGAAGCTCAGACCGATTTTGTTCTGTCCGGCATCGTTGTCGTTATATTGGGTGCTGTTGTGGGTTTTGGAACCGCTGTAGGAGGTGTTTGAGACCCCGGTCGAGGCGGTTAAATCCAGGGTCGGCAGATGACCGTCCTGCGCCTGGCGAATCTGTTCGCGGGCGAGATCCTGGTTCAGACGCGCCTGCAGCAGCGACAGGTTACGGTTTTCCGCTTCCTTCAGCAGCGCATTTACCGTCTGCGGTTTGTTGGTTTTAAAGCCGTCTACGTTCAGCGATGCCAGCTCCGGATAGTAGTTGCCGGTGACCTGGCGCAGCGCTTCTACCGCGTTGTCGAGGTTGTTGCGCGCGGTTACTTCGTTTGCCAGCACTGAATCGTACTGTGAACGGGCGTTCTGCACGTCGGTGATTGCCACAAGGCCAACGTTAAAGCGCTGTGTGGTCTGATCCAACTGGCGGTAGATTGCCTGCTTTTGCGCTTCGGTATAGGAAAGCGTATCAATCGCGCTGAGGACATTAAAGTAGGCTGTCGCGGTGTTCAGAATCAGCGTTTGCTGATCGGTCTGATAGGTGACATCCTGAATACCGGCCGCTTTTTCCTGCAGCGTCAGGGCGCGCCACTTCGACATATCAAACAGGGTCTGCGTTAACTGCAGCGAGCCGCTGGTGACGTTCGAGTTCACGCCGTTGCTGTCGCGATAGCCATTGGTGTAAGTATAATCTGCGCCCAGACCAAGCTGAGGCAGTAACGGGCTACGTGCTTCATTGATCTTCTCGAATGCAGCATCACGATCGGCTGCTGATTTACGCAGGTCAGGGTTGCTGACGCGCGCCTGCTGATAAACCTGCATCAGGTTTTCTGCCTGGCTCATGGCGCTGAAGCCAGTCAGGCCCAGACCGATGAGGATGGGGAAAAGTTTCTTCATTTGCATTCCTTGTTGTGAAGCATAAAGCGCTGCCCAAATTCTAAATATATTTGCTGATTGTATCGAGTCTGCCGCGGTAAAAAGTTGGCGTTACGTGCCATCCGGCGGTAATTTGCACCAATCTAACATACAGACTGTAAAACGATAGCCAAACGGCTTATAAATCCTTACTTTCGGATGCGCAGGACAGAGACAATGAGCAAGCCCAATCAGCAAGGAATTACCTTCTCTAAAAACGATGTAGAAATTATTGCACGCGAAACGCTTTATCGTGGTTTTTTTTCGCTGGATTTATACCGTTTTCGCCATCGCCTGTTTAACGGTGGGATGAGCGGCGAGGTGACGCGCGAAATTTTTGAGCGCGGGCATGCCGCAGTCTTGCTACCCTTTGACCCGATACGTGATGAAGTGGTGCTGGTCGAGCAAATCCGCATCGCCGCGTATGATACTAGCGAGAGCCCGTGGCTGCTTGAAATGGTCGCCGGTATGATTGAAGACGGCGAGACCCCCGAGGACGTTGCCCGCCGCGAAGCGGTAGAAGAAGCCGGGCTGATCGTCGGGCGGACAAAACCGGTCCTGAGCTACCTGGCAAGCCCGGGCGGCACCAGCGAAAGGCTGTCGATTCTGGTCGGTGAAGTCGATGCAACGACGGCAAAGGGGATTCACGGTCTGGCGGATGAAAATGAAGACATCCGGGTGCATGTGGTAAGCCGGGAGCAGGCTTATCAGTGGGTTGAAGAGGGGAAAATCGACAACGCGGCCTCTGTCATCGCCCTGCAATGGCTGCAATTGCATTATCACAATTTACGTAATGAGTGGACAAAATGAAGCGTTATACACCTGACTTCCCGGAAATGATGCGCCTGTGTGAAACCAATTTTGCTCAGTTGCGCCGCTTGTTGCCTCGAACCGATGCAGCCGGCGATGTCGCGGGCTATCAGGTGGGCAATGCGCAATATCGATTAACTATCGTCGAGTCGACCCGCTACACTACATTAGTGTCAATTGAGCAGACGGTTCCGGCGGTAAGTTACTGGAGTTTACCGTCAATGACGGTACGTCTGTATCATGATGCGATGGTCGCTGAAGTGTGTTCGACTCAGCAGATCTTTCGCTTCAAAGCAAAGTATGATTATCCTAATAAAAAGTTGCATCAACGCGACGAAAAGCATCAAATTAATCAGTTCCTGGCGGACTGGCTGAGATACTGTTTAGCACATGGAGCGATGGCGATTCCGGTTTGTTAGCGTCGTGAAACCTAAGGACACCATTTGGAAAGCCTGTTGAATCTGCCTCTGGCTGGTGAGACCAGAGTCAGGATATTACAAATTACTGATACTCACCTGTTTGCTGAAAAACATGAAACGCTGTTAGGTATCAATACCTGGGAAAGCTACCAGGCCGTGCTGGATGCCATCCATGCCTCACAGCGTCCATGCGATCTTATAGTAGCAACAGGCGATCTGGCGCAGGACCATTCAGCCGCGGCCTACCAGCACTTTGCTGAAGGTATCGCGAGTTTTGCCGCGCCCTGCGTCTGGTTGCCGGGCAATCATGACTTCCAGCCGGCGATGTACAGCACGCTGCAGGAATCAGGTATTTCCCCGGCCAAAAGGGTTTTGCTGGGCGATCATTGGCAAATATTGCTGTTGGACAGCCAGGTGTTTGGCGTTCCCCACGGCGAGCTGAGCGACTTTCAGCTTGAGTGGCTGGAGCAGAGGCTGGCGGAAGAGCCTGAGCGTTATACGCTGCTGCTGTTGCATCATCATCCGCTCCCTTCGGGTTGTAGCTGGTTGGATCAACACAGCCTGCGTAATGCCGGGGCCCTGGATCGTGCGCTGGCCGCTTTTCCGCGCGTAAGGCATTTACTCTGTGGCCATATTCACCAGGAACTGGACCTCAACTGGAACGGGCGGCGGATGATGGCAACTCCCTCGACCTGTGTACAGTTTAAGCCGCATTGCGCCAATTTTACCCTGGATACCATTTCTCCCGGCTGGCGCTGGCTGGAACTGCACGCCGACGGTACCTTGACCACGGAAGTTTGTCGCCTTAACGGCGTGAAGTTTCACCCGGATATCGCTTCAGAAGGATACTGATGGCTACGCTCCTTTATCTGCATGGTTTTAACAGCTCACCGCGATCGGCAAAAGCGACGGCGTTGAAGGACTGGCTGACGCAGACCTTTCCCGAGATTACGATGGTGGTGCCTGAGCTACCCGCCTATCCGGCAGAAGCGGCGGAGATGCTGGAAGCCATTGTGCTGGAACGCGGCGGGGAACCGCTGGGGGTGGTAGGCTCCTCGCTGGGTGGCTACTATGCCACCTGGCTATCGCAGTGTTTTATGCTGCCGACGGTGGTGGTTAACCCGGCGGTACGCCCGTTTGAACTGCTGAACAATTTCCTTGGCCCCAATGAGAATCCGTACACGGGGCAGCAATATGTGCTAGAGTCACGCCATATTTACGATCTCAAAGTCATGCAAATCGACCCGCTGGAAGCGCCTGATTTAATCTGGCTGCTGCAGCAAACGGGCGATGAAGTGCTTGATTACCGCCAGGCCGTTGCTTACTACGCCTCATGCCGGCAGACGGTAGAGGAGGGCGGCAATCACGCATTTGTCGGCTTTGAAGATCATTTCACTCAGATTATCGATTTTCTGGGTCTGCGTTAAGCGGCCCTGGATGACCTACGAATACACACCATGACGCAATCTTCATATAACGCTGATGCCATTGAGGTACTCACCGGGCTAGAGCCGGTTCGCCGCCGTCCGGGGATGTACACTGACACAACACGTCCTAACCATCTCGGTCAGGAAGTTATTGATAACAGTGTGGATGAAGCACTGGCTGGCCATGCCAAACGCGTGGAGGTCATTCTTCATGCCGATCAATCGCTGGAAGTGATTGACGATGGGCGCGGGATGCCGGTTGATATCCACCCGGAAGAAGGGGTTCCGGCGGTTGAGCTGATCCTGTGCCGGCTGCATGCGGGCGGCAAATTCTCCAGCAAGAACTACCAGTTCTCGGGTGGCCTGCACGGGGTGGGTATTTCGGTGGTCAACGCCTTGTCAAAGCGCGTGGAAGTGAACGTGCGCCGCGATGGCCAGATCTACAGCATCGCCTTCGAGAACGGCGATAAAGTTGAAGATCTCCACGTCACCGGTACCTGCGGTAAACGCAATACCGGAACCAGCGTGCATTTCTGGCCGGATGAGAGCTTCTTTGATAGTCCGCGCTTTTCCGTCTCGCGCCTGACGCACGTACTCAAAGCCAAAGCCGTACTCTGCCCTGGGGTCGAGATTGTCTTCCGTGACCAGGTAAACAACAGCGAACAGCGCTGGTGTTACCAGGACGGCCTGACCGACTATCTGTGTGAAGCGGTGAACGGCCTGCCGCTGCTGCCGGAAAAACCGTTCGTCGGTAACTTCTCCGGCGAAACCGAAGCGGTCGACTGGGCGCTGCTGTGGCTACCGGAAGGTGGGGAACTGCTGACCGAAAGCTACGTTAACCTGATCCCGACCATGCAGGGCGGTACCCACGTTAACGGCCTGCGCCAGGGTCTGCTCGAAGCGATGCGCGAGTTCTGTGAATATCGCAATATCCTGCCGCGCGGCGTGAAGCTGTCTGCGGAAGATATCTGGGATCGCTGTGCCTACGTGCTGTCGGTGAAAATGCAGGATCCGCAGTTTGCCGGTCAGACTAAAGAACGTCTCTCTTCGCGTCAGTGCGCGGCATTTGTCTCCGGCGTGGTGAAAGATGCCTTCAGCCTGTGGCTGAATCAGAACGTGCAGGCGGCGGAGCTGCTCGCCGAGATGGCCATTTCCAGCGCTCAGCGCCGGATGCGCGCGGCGAAAAAAGTGGTGCGTAAAAAGCTGACCAGCGGCCCCGCGCTGCCGGGCAAGCTGGCAGACTGTACCGCCCAGGATCTGAACCGTACCGAGCTGTTCCTGGTCGAAGGGGACTCGGCGGGCGGCTCTGCCAAGCAGGCGCGCGACCGGGAATATCAGGCGATTATGCCGCTGAAGGGTAAAATCCTGAATACCTGGGAAGTCTCATCTGATGAAGTGCTGGCGTCGCAAGAGGTCCACGACATTTCGGTGGCTATCGGCATCGATCCGGATAGCGACGACTTAAGTCAGCTGCGCTACGGCAAGATTTGTATTCTCGCGGATGCGGACTCCGACGGCCTGCACATTGCCACGCTGCTGTGCGCGCTGTTTGTGAAGCACTTCCGCACGCTGGTGAAACACGGGCACGTCCACGTTGCGCTGCCGCCTTTGTACCGTATCGATCTCGGCAAAGAGGTTTACTACGCGCTGACGGAAGAAGAGAAAGCCGGCGTGCTGGAGCAGCTCAAACGTAAGAAGGGCAAACCGAACGTACAGCGCTTTAAAGGGCTGGGTGAGATGAACCCGATGCAGCTGCGTGAAACCACGCTTGACCCGAATACCCGCCGTCTGGTTCAGCTGATTATCAGTGATGAGGATGAGCAGCAGACTACGGCGATGATGGATATGCTGTTAGCCAAGAAACGTTCGGAAGACCGTCGTAACTGGCTGCAGGAGAAAGGGGATATGGCGGATCTGGAAGCCTGACCTACTGTTTAAGCAGAACTGGCGCTCCGCCAGTTCTGACTCACTTCTTATTTTTTCTTCGCGCGCAGGCTTAAATGCCGGACTGCAGAATACGGATACTGGTCTCCAGCACGTCGCCTTTCACCGCTTCAGCGTAGGCTTTCATGTGCGGAGTTTGCAGATGCGCTTCAAGGTGGGCAACGCTTTCCCACTGTTCAACCATGACGATCGAATCCGGGGAAGTGCTCTGGAAACTCACGCCGGCAGCGTGGTCAACCAGCGGCGCATAGCCGTGGCAGCCCTCTTCCTGTAAAACCACCGGAACAAGTTTTGCAAACTGATCAAGTACCGCCTGGCGATGATGTTGGCCAGGGCGTGTACGAATTTCTGCGATCACTGTTAACATGATTAACTCAACTCCTTCTGTATGTAGACCTTTAGTTAACCAAAAATCTGCGCCAGATGCTTGCGATATTCTGCTATGTCACGCGGAACATCCGGCATTTTAATGACGTCGTTGGCGATAAAGGTCGGCAGAGGGGTCATGCCGAGGAACTGGTTGGCTTTATGGAACGGCAGATAAACGCCGTCAACGCCCACGCCGTGGAAGAACTGATCTTTATCGGTAAAGGCATCCATCGGTGCGTTCCAGGTCAGGGAGAGCATGTACTGCTTGCCCTGAATCAAGCCGCCGGAACCATATTTCTTGCTGGCGTCGGAGCGGGTGCGCCCGTCGCTGGCATACAGCGAGCCATGCCCTTCGGTGAAGACGTCATCAATATATTTCTTCACGGTCCACGGCGCGCCCATCCACCAGCCCGGCATTTGCCAGATAACCACGTCGGCCCAGAGGAAATTCTGTACTTCCTGCTGGACGTCGTAATCGCTTTCCGCACGAACGATTTTAACATCATGCCCGGCGTCGCGCAGATAACCATCCGCGACCTCGGTCAGGGTGTCATTCAACTGGCCGTTTGAATGGGCGAATTTCTTCGCGCCGTTGATAATCAGGATGTTGCTCATTTTTTACCCTTCAGGTTTCGAGTTTGTCACTGATTTTACCCCGCGAGGCGGGGCGGTAAAATGAGCAAAATGTGCAAAGTCTTTTGCGTTAATTGCAATAATTGCTACCAGCGCACGCGCGCCGCGAAACCGCCTCCGGGCGCGTTGCTGAAGTCTACCGTCATCCGGTGCAGCGCGGCAATGCGGCGGACGATAGATAATCCCAGCCCGCTACCGGGCTCATCCTGACCGGGAGGGCGATAGAATCGTTCGCCGATCCGCGCCAGCGCTTCGGGGCTAACGCCCGGGCCATTATCGCGTACGGAAAACTCACGAGCATCAAGAGTGATATCGACCTGGCTGCCGGGAGGGCTGTAGCGTACGGCGTTATCCAGCAGATTACGCACCAGCAGACTCAGCAGCAGCGGCTGGCCAGGCTGCATGACCTGAGTTGCGTTCAGATGCAGGCGAAGCTCAATGCCCGCCTGCTGCGCAGAGTGGTACATCTCCATGACCGACGATTGCAGTAGCTCATCGATGGCAATCGTATGCACATCATCAAGCTGCGCCAGAGAATCGAGACGCGACAACGTTAAAAGCTGGTCTACCAGCCGGGTTGCGCGGTCAATCCCTTCATGCAGCTGCGCCAGCGCTTTCTCCCGCCCCTGCGGGTCGTCCATTGACAGCTGCGCGACTTCGGTCTGCACCTTCAGGGCCGCAAGCGGGCTGCGCAGCTCGTGTGCGGCATCGGAGGTAAACCGGCGCTCGCGTATCATGGTGTCATGGGTACGGGCAAACAGCTGATTCAGGGCATCGACCAGCGGCCGGACTTCACTGGGCACCTTGTCGACGTTAAGCGATTCAGCCGAGTCCGGCGCGCGCAGACGCAGCGTTCTGGTCAGCTGTTTTAACGGCGCCAGTTCCCGGCTCAGCAGCACAATCAGCAGCAGGAACATCAGCGGCAGCGCCACCAGCCAGGGGGTCAGCTGGGAGGTGACGATATCCAGCGCCATTTCCCGCCGGTAGTCCCACTCCTGACCCACGACAATACGGTAGCGGCCATCGCCGGTGGTTAACTGCAGGAAGCGCCATTCATCATCATCGTTATTCAGATAGCCATCGCTGAAGCCTTCCCGACGATTTTGCCACGGGATGTCCTGACCATTCTCGCCGTCGTGAAGCAGACGCTTGCCGTCGGCCGTGAAAATCGCGAACGCCAGCGCGTCGTCATCGAGGTGGCCGTGTTTGATCTTCTTTTTTGTCCGCACCGGCGCCGTGAGCGTATGCAGCTCGTCGAAATTCATGGCGCTCAGTCGGCGGGCAAACAGCAGCTGTTGGGTATCAAAGAGCTTATCCAGTTTTTCCGTGGTTTGTTGCCAGGCAATCAAACAGGCGATGCCCCAGGCTGCACTGGTCAGCAGGAAAAAAAGGAGCGTCAGGCGGACGCGCAGGCTAAGTCGTTTCATGCATCACCGAGGGTATAGCCGATACCGTGAACGGTACGAATAAATTCACTGCCGAGCTTGCGGCGCAGGTGATGAACGTGCACCTCGACCGCGTTGCTGGAGACATCGTCGTCCCAGGTATAGAGTTTCTCTTCAATGAGCTTGCGTGGCAGAACGCGTCCGGCATTGCGCATCAGCAGCTCCAGCAAGGCGAACTCTTTTGGTTTCAGCGCCAGGTTGTCGCCGTTCACCGTCACGGTCAGGCCAATGGGATCGAGCGCAACGTGGCCATGGCGCAGCTCGCTGCTGCTCTGGCCGTGGGCGCGACGAATCAGGGCCTCCAGACGAGCGGCAACTTCAATCAGCGCGAAAGGTTTACACAGATAGTCATCGGCGCCGAGGCGCAGCCCTTCAACCCGCTGGCTGAGCGCATCGCGGGCCGTGAGGATCAGTACCGGCTCGTGGCGGCCCTGATGGCGCCATTCACGCAGGATATCCAGCCCGTCGATACCGGGCAGCGTCAGGTCGAGGATCGCCGCGTCATAGGGCGCCGTATAGAGCGCGGCTTTGCCCTCTTCGCCACGGGTAAACCAGTCGATGCTGAAGCCCATTTTCGTCAGCCCGACTTTAATGCCATCGCCGATGAGCTTGTCGTCTTCCACCAGTAAAATGCGCATTGGCCGCTCCTGTGGCTGTCATGTGTACGCGCAGTAAACCGCGTTGCGGCAGGCGCTGTACAGTAATAAAATTTCTTTTTTCTGCTTAAGAAGTCGTTAAGTTTTGCCTGATGTAATCATGGTCATATAACCAGACAAGGGAGAACATCTTATGAAGAAAATGGCTGCAATGACCGCGATCGCCGCTTTAATTTCTATGCCGGTGCTGGCTGCTGAACAAGGTGGTTTTAACGGACCGGGCGCGACGCAAACCAGCCAGACGTCTACGCAAAAAGGCGGTTTTATTGGCCCGAGCGGGAGCGTAACGACGGTGGAAAACGCCAAATCCTTGCGTGATGACACCTGGGTGACCCTGCGCGGTAAAATCGTGCAGCGGATTTCCGACGATCTGTATAAATTCCAGGATGCTTCCGGGACGGTGAATGTAGATATTGACCATAAGCGCTGGAACGGCCTGACCGTCACACCGCAGGACACCGTTGAGATCCAGGGGGAGGTCGACAAAGACTGGAACTCGGTTGAAATCGATGTGAAGCAAATCACTAAAGTCGCGCCGTAATCTCGACATCGCGCAAGATCGGTCAGGAATCGCTATCCTCGCTCTGCCAGAGTATGTCCGCAGGAGGAGACGATGAACGAGACCAGAACCAGCCCGGCGTACGCCGGGCGTTTCCAGCGAGTGTGTTTATACATTGAGCGTCATCTCGATGAACCCCTGTCGCTGGAGACGCTGAGCGCGATCGCGCACAGCTCGCCGTATCACTTTCACCGGCAATTCACTGCCTGTAGCGGCGTACCGCTATATCGCTATATCCAGTGGCTACGTCTGCGCCGCGCTTGCTGGCGACTGGCGTTCAGGCCGCAGGATAAAATCATCGATATTGCCCTTGATGCCGGCTTTCAGAATCCGGAATCGTTCAGTCGTGCTTTCCGTGCCGCGTTCGCTCAAAGCCCCAGCCAGTTCCGTCAACAGCCGGACTGGCAGGAGTGGCACCGACGCGTTCCGAAAAATACGTTACAGGAGCAACATCCGATGGTGGTTAAAATAGTCCAGTTCCCTGAGACGCAGGTGGCGATGTTGCGCCACCGCGGCAGTCCTGATTTGGTCAATGCTACGGCGGCGCAGTTTATTGCCTGGCGTAAGGCGAGCGGGTTATCGCCGATCGCCACCAGCGCGACCTGGGGCGTGTCGTGGGACGATCCCGCGACCACCCCCGCTGACGATTTCCGTTTTGATATCTGCGGGTCGGTCAGTGAACCGATAGCGGAAAACACCTTTGGCGTGGTGAATGGCACTATTCCGGGCGGGCGATGCGCAGTGGCGCGCCACCACGGCTCTCTGGATACGCTCGCGCAAAGCATCTGGTCTCTCTACCGCGACTGGCTACCGACGTCGGGTGAAACGCCACGCGATTTTCCGCTGTTTTTTCGTTACCTCAACTTCGTCCATGAAGTCGGCGAACACGAGCTACAGACCGATATTTATCTGCCGTTACGCTGATTAGCGCCAGCGGAATCCTCAGCCGATCTCACGGCCTGTGACTCAGGGCGTGAGATCGGGTATTATCGCCGGTAGTTTTGCCGCCCGCACGGTCGGTACGCAGATTGAGGATTCACGATTAATGAGCGATATGGCAGAGCGCCTTGCGCTGCATGAATTTACGGAAAATGCTTACCTGAACTATTCCATGTACGTCATCATGGACAGGGCGTTGCCGTTTATTGGCGATGGTCTGAAGCCGGTCCAGCGTCGCATCGTTTATGCGATGTCTGAGCTGGGGCTGAACGCCAGCGCGAAGTTCAAAAAGTCCGCCCGCACCGTGGGTGATGTGCTGGGTAAATATCACCCGCACGGCGATAGCGCATGCTATGAAGCTATGGTGCTGATGGCGCAGCCATTCTCCTACCGCTACCCGCTGGTGGATGGGCAGGGGAACTGGGGGGCACCGGACGATCCTAAATCCTTCGCCGCGATGCGTTATACCGAATCCCGTTTGTCGAAGTATGCGGAACTGCTGCTGGGCGAACTGGGGCAGGGAACCGTCGACTGGGTGCCGAACTTCGACGGGACGATGCAGGAGCCGAAAATGCTGCCTGCGCGTCTGCCGAATATTCTGCTGAACGGCACTACCGGCATCGCCGTCGGTATGGCAACCGATATTCCTCCGCACAACCTGCGTGAAGTGGCGCAGGCGGCGATTACCCTGATCGAAAAACCGCAGACCTCGCTCGACGAACTGCTGGATATCGTTCACGGACCCGACTACCCGACCGAAGCCGAAATCATTACTCCACGCGCGGAGATCCGCAAAATCTACCAGAACGGCCGCGGTTCGGTGCGGATGCGCGCGGTATGGAAAAAAGAGGACGGCGCGGTCGTGATTACGGCGTTGCCGCATCAGGTTTCCGGCGCCCGCGTGCTGGAGCAAATTGCCGCTCAGATGCGCAACAAAAAGCTGCCGATGGTTGACGATCTGCGCGATGAGTCGGACCACGAAAACCCGACTCGCCTGGTGATCGTCCCGCGTTCGAATCGCGTGGATATGGAACAGGTGATGAATCATCTGTTCGCGACCACCGATCTTGAAAAAAGCTATCGCATCAACCTGAACATGATCGGCCTCGACAACCGTCCGGCGGTGAAAAACCTGCTGGAGATCCTCGCGGAGTGGCTGACCTTCCGCCGCGACACCGTGCGTCGTCGTCTGAACTACCGCCTGGAGAAAGTGCTCAAGCGTCTGCACATCCTCGAAGGTTTGCTGGTCGCGTTCCTCAACATCGATGAAGTGATTGAAATTATCCGCCACGAGGATGAACCGAAGCCGGCCCTGATGTCACGTTTTGGCATCAGCGAAACCCAGGCGGAAGCGATCCTTGAGCTGAAACTGCGTCACCTCGCCCGACTGGAAGAGATGAAGATCCGCGGCGAGCAGAGCGATCTGGAAAAAGAGCGCGATCAGCTGCAGGCGATTCTGGCCTCTGAACGGAAGATGAACAACCTGCTGAAGAAAGAGCTGCAGGCCGATGCCGAAACCTTCGGCGACGATCGTCGTTCACCGCTGCGCGAGCGCGAAGAAGCAAAAGCGATGAGCGAGCACGACATGCTGCCGTCTGAACCGGTGACCATCGTACTGTCGCAAATGGGCTGGGTGCGAAGCGCCAAAGGCCACGATATTGACGCGCAGGGCCTGAGCTATAAAGCGGGCGATAGCTGGAAGGCGTCGTCGAAAGGCAAGAGCAACCAGCCGGTGGTGTTTATTGATACCACCGGGCGTAGCTACGCCATCGATCCTATTACGCTGCCGTCGGCACGCGGTCAGGGCGAGCCGATTACCGGCAAACTGACGCTACCGCCGGGCGCCAGCGTTGAACATATGCTGATGGAAAGCGACGATCGCAAGCTGCTGATGGCCTCCGACGCCGGCTACGGTTTCGTCTGTACCTTTAACGATCTGGTAGCGCGCAACCGCGCAGGCAAGGCGCTGATTACGTTGCCAGATAACGCGCGCGTCATGGCGCCGCTGGTGATTGAAGATGATTCAGACATGCTGCTGGCGATCACCGCTGCCGGACGCATGCTGATGTTCCCGGTCAGCGACTTACCGCAGCTGTCGAAAGGTAAGGGGAATAAGATTATCAATATTCCGTCGGCGGAAGCGGCTTCCGGTCAGGATGGCCTGGCGCACTTGTTCGTGCTGCCGCCGCAGAGCACGCTGACTATCCACGTCGGGAAGCGCAAGATTAAACTGCGTCCCGAAGAGCTGCAAAAAGTCACCGGTGAGCGCGGTCGTCGCGGCTCGCTGATGCGCGGACTGCAGAAAATCGATCGTGTGGAAATCGATTCACCGCGTCGGGCATCGTCGGCGGGCGATAGCGAAGAGTAAGATGAGCCTCCCCTGCTATCCGGTAGGGGAGGCTAAAATTTGCCGCAAAATCGTTGTTTATTCAGGTGTTGCGATTAACAATAGGCGCAAAATCATTCAAGATACGTCGGGGCGGCCAGCAAATGACCCCCGACGCCTGCAATCTGCTAAACAGCGAGTCAGTACCCTATACACGTGAGCGGCGCTTAAATGCCACGGCGAGCGTGTCAGGCGTGTCGTGCACGTGCGGTCACGATGTACCGGGCGATATTGCCGTTCGCGCGCATACGAGCTGAAGTTTAACGGGTATCATTCTAAGCGGTTTGGGTTTTAGAGGTAGCTATGCTATTTATTTTTCGACTAATTGTTGTTGTTATTTATTGTCTCTTTGTGTGCATATTTGGCTGTATTTACTGCTTGTTCAGCCCGCGTAATCCTAAACACGTGGCCACCTTCGGGCATCTGTTTGGCCGACTCTCTCCGCTATTCGGCCTGAAGGTAGAAACGCGTAAGCCTGCTGATGCAGAGAGCTATGGCAATGCGATCTACATCGCTAACCATCAGAACAACTATGATATGGTGACGGCATCAAATATCGTACAGCCGCCGACCGTGACCGTGGGTAAAAAGAGCCTGGTGTGGATCCCGTTTTTTGGTCTGCTCTACTGGTTGACGGGGAACCTGCTGATTGACCGAAATAACCGGGCGAAAGCGCATGGCACTATCTCGCAGGTCGTCAATACGTTTAAAAAACGCAAAATCTCTTTCTGGATGTTCCCGGAAGGTACGCGCAGCCGCGGCCGCGGTTTGCTCCCCTTTAAAACCGGCGCTTTCCACGCGGCTATTGCCGCTGGCGTACCGATTATTCCGGTGTGCGTTTCCAATACATCGAATAAAATTAACCTCAATCGCCTGAACAATGGTTTGGTGATTGTCGAAATGCTGCCGCCGGTCGATACCAGCCAGTTTGGTAAAGAGGGCGTACGTGCGCTGGCAACGCACTGCCGCGAGCTGATGGCGGCGAAGATTGAAGAGCTGGATCGCGAAGTTGCTGAGCGCGAAGCGGCGGCAAAGAAATAAACCAGGAACTGCCGCGATAGCGCGAGCACAGGGCTAGCGGGAAACGAATTCCCTTTTTGATGAGTTAGTATTCCATGGAGTTAATATGTCACTCAGTCGGCGTCAGTTTATTAAGGCTTCAGGCGTAGCGCTGTGCGCGGGAGCCGTGCCGCTGAACGCACATGCCGCCGGCCAGCAGCCAGCCTTGCCGGTTCCACCGCTGCTGGAATCCCGCCGCGGTCAGCCGCTGTTTTTAACTCTGCAGCGGGCGCACTGGTCATTTACCCCGGGAACGCGCGCCTCGGTATGGGGTGTGAACGGCCGCTATCTCGGGCCGACGATCCGCGTGTGGAATGGCGATGATGTTAAGCTCATTTACAGCAACCGCCTGACGGAAAACGTCGCCATGACCATTCGGGGCCTGCAGGTTCCCGGTCCGCTGATTGGCGGCGCGGCGCGAATGATGTCGCCGAACGCTGACTGGGCGCCGGTGCTGCCGATTCGCCAGAGTGCCGCCACGCTGTGGTATCAGGCGAATACCCCGAACCATATGGCCAGACAGGTCTATAACGGTCTGGCGGGTATGTGGCTGGTGGAAGATGAAATCAGCAAAAACCTCCCGGTTCCTAATCACTATGGCGTGGATGACTTCCCGGTGATTATTCAGGACAAGCGGCTGGATAATTTCGGTTCGCCGGAATACAGCGAGCCCGGCAGCGGCGGTTTTGTCGGCGATACGCTGCTGGTAAACGGCGTACAGAGTCCGTATGTCGAAGTGTCGCGCGGCTGGGTGCGCCTGCGTCTGCTGAACGCCTCTAACTCCCGCCGCTATCAGCTGCAGATGAGCGATGGCCGGCTGATACATGTCATCTCCGGCGACCAGGGCTTTTTACCCGCGCCGGTGTCGCTGAAACAGCTGTCGCTGGCCCCCGGCGAGCGGCGAGAAATTCTGGTGGATATGACCAACGGCGATGAGGTGTCGATTACCTGCGGCGAAGCGGCGAGCATCGTTGATCGTATCCGTGGCTTCTTCGAACCGTCGAGTATCCTGATTTCTACGCTGCTATTAACGTTGCGTCCAACGGGCCTGCTGCCGCTGGTCACCGATAGTCTGCCGGTGCGTTTGCTGCCGACGGAGTTCTTGTCCGGCACGCCGCTTCGCTCACGGGATATCTCTCTGGGCGACGATCCGGGCATTAACGGTAATCTGTGGGATCCGCAGCGCATTGATATCACCGCCCAGCAGGGCACCTGGGAGCGCTGGACGGTGCGTGCCGATCGGCCGCAGTCGTTCCATATCGAAGGGGTGATGTTCCAGGTGCGTAACGTGAACGGGTCCGCACCGTTCCCGGAGGATCGCGGCTGGAAAGATACCGTCTGGGTCGACGGGCAGGTGGAACTCCTGGTGTACTACGCGCAGCCTTCCTGGCCGCATTTCCCGTTCCAGTTCCTGAGCCAGACGCTGGAGCTTGCCGACCGGGGTTCAATTGGCCAGATGCTGGTCAATCCGGCGCCGTAATGCCTCATACCCTGACTGAATCGCGGTCAGGGTATAAGAAAATCTCCCTTCATTTCGATCATCGATCCGGCTTATAATCGCCGCCCTTTGATTATTTTTTTATCATTTTTTCCGGAAGCAATATGAGCGCAATATCCCTGATCCAACCGGATCGTGACCTTTTTTCCTGGCCGCAGTACTGGGCCGCCTGCTTTGGCCCGGCGCCATTTTTACCAATGTCACGCGAAGAGATGGATCAACTTGGCTGGGATAGCTGCGACATTATCCTGGTCACCGGCGATGCGTATGTCGACCATCCAAGCTTCGGAATGGCGATCTGCGGACGCATGCTGGAAGCGCAGGGATTCCGCGTCGGGATTATTTCCCAGCCTGACTGGAACAATAAAAATGACTTTATGCGCCTCGGCAAACCGAATCTGTTCTTCGGGGTCACCGCCGGCAATATGGACTCGATGATCAACCGCTACACCGCTGACCGTAAGCTGCGCCACGATGATGCTTATACCGCGGGCAATGTTGCCGGTAAACGTCCTGACCGCGCCACGCTGGTCTATACCCAGCGCTGTAAAGAAGCGTGGAAGGATGTCCCGGTTATCCTCGGGGGGATCGAGGCCAGCCTGCGTCGTACCGCGCATTATGATTACTGGTCTGATACCGTGCGCCGTTCGGTGCTGGTGGACTCGAAGGCCGATATGCTGATGTTCGGCAACGGCGAGCGTCCGCTGGTTGAAGTAGCGCATCGTCTGGCTGCCGGTGAGCCGATTGGTCAAATTCGCGACGTGCGTAATACCGCCATTATGGTCAAAGAGGCGCTGCCGGGCTGGAGCGGCGTGGACTCTACCCGTCTGGATACCCCGGGTAAAATTGACCCGATCCCGCACCCGTATGGCGAAGACCTGCCGTGCGCGGATAACAAAACCGTCGCGCCGCCAAAACAAGAAGCCAAACGCGTCACCGTTCAACCGCCGCGTCCGAAGCCGTGGGAAAAAACCTATGTCCTGCTGCCTTCCTTTGAGAAGGTGAAAGGGGACAAGGTGCTGTACGCCCACGCGTCACGTATTCTGCATCATGAGACCAACCCGGGCTGCGCGCGCGCGTTGATGCAAAAGCACGGCGAGCGTTATATCTGGGTTAACCCACCGGCGATCCCGCTGTCGACGGAAGAGATGGACAGCGTTTTTGCGCTGCCGTATAAGCGCGTCCCGCACCCGGCATATGGCGACAGCCGTATTCCGGCTTACGAAATGATTCGTTTCTCGATAAACATTATGCGCGGCTGTTTCGGCGGCTGTTCTTTCTGCTCCATCACCGAGCATGAAGGTCGCATCATTCAGAGCCGTTCCGAAGATTCGATCATCAACGAGATCGAAGCGATTCGCGACACGGTTCCCGGCTTTACTGGTGTTATCTCCGATCTTGGCGGTCCGACAGCCAACATGTATATGCTGCGCTGCAAGTCGCCGCGTGCGGAACAAACCTGTCGCCGTTTATCCTGCGTCTATCCGGATATCTGCCCGCACATGGATACCAACCATGAGCCAACGATCAATCTGTATCGTCGCGCTCGCGATCTGAAAGGGATTAAAAAAATCCTTATCGCCTCTGGCGTGCGCTATGACATCGCCGTCGAGGATCCGCGCTATATCAAAGAGCTGGCGACTCACCACGTTGGCGGCTATCTGAAGATTGCCCCGGAACATACGGAAGAAGGCCCGCTGTCAAAAATGATGAAGCCGGGTATGGGAAGCTATGACCGCTTCAAAGAGCTGTTCGATACCTATTCGAAGCAGGCGGGTAAAGAGCAGTACCTGATTCCGTACTTTATCTCTGCGCACCCGGGCACTCGCGACGAAGATATGGTGAACCTGGCCCTGTGGCTGAAAAAAAACCGTTTCCGTCTCGACCAGGTGCAGAACTTCTATCCGTCGCCGCTGGCCAACTCGACCACCATGTATTACACCGGCAAGAATCCGCTGGGTAAGATTGGCTATAAGAGTGAAGAGGTTGTGGTGCCGAAAGGCGACAAACAGCGCCGTCTGCATAAAGCGCTGCTGCGTTACCACGATCCGGCGAACTGGCCGCTGATTCGTCAGGCGCTGGAGAGCATGGGCAAGAAGCATCTGATTGGATCGCGCCGTGACTGTCTGGTTCCTGCACCAACGCTGGATGAGATGCGCGAAGCGCGTCGTCAGAACCGCAACACCCGCCCGGCGTTAACCAAACATACGCCCATTGTGCATCAGCGTTCGAACGCCGGGGAGACGGCGAAGAAGCCCGTAAAACGTGGCAAGGTTGCCAGCCGTTAAGTCTGTTGTATGGCCCGGTGGCGCTTAGCGGGCCGTTAAAAACGGTGAACCACAGGCCGGATCGGCGTTAGCGCCATCCGGCCTGTTTACGTTCTATCCGCCGAACTGATCAGGATCCGGCCCCAGACGTTTGTTCTGGTCCAGTTTTGCCATCTCACCCAGTTCGTCTTTATCGAGACGGAAATCCCAGACGTTGAAGTTCTCCGCAATACGTGCCGGCGTTACCGATTTCGGAATCACCACCAGCCCGTTGTCCAGGTGCCAGCGGATAACAATCTGCGCGGGCGTTTTACCGTATTTATCCGCGAGTTGGTGAACGATTTTTCGATCGAAAACGCCTTCTCCCCCTTGCGCCAGCGGACTCCAGGATTCCGTCTGAATTTTATGCGTGGCGTTCCAGGCATGAAGCTGACGTTGCTGGAGTAAAGGATGAAGCTCTACCTGGTTTATCACCGGCACGACGCCGGTTTCATCCAGCAGCCGCTGGAGATGATGCACCTGGAAGTTACAGACGCCGATGCTTTTGACCAGCCCCTCTTTTTGCAGCTCAACCATGCCTTTCCAGGCGTCAACGTAGTGGTCAATTGCCGGAACCGGCCAGTGCATAAGATAGAGATCGACATAATCGAGCTGCAGCTTGCGCAGGCTCTCTTGCAGCGCTTCACGAGGGCGTTTTTGGTCGTCGTTCCACAGTTTAGTGGTGATAAACAGCTCATCGCGGGGGATGCCTGCGCTGCGCAACGCATTGCCGACACCGGTCTCATTTTGGTATGCGGCGGCGGTGTCAATAGAGCGATAACCGACTTCCAGCGCCTTATGAATGGCGGAGACGACTTCCTCGTTGCCTGCTTTCCACACGCCGAGACCCAGTTGTGGCATCAGGTTGCCGTCGTGCAGTTTTATAACGGTTGGATGTGTCATGCCTTCCTCCTGTTAATGAAACTCAGCGGTGTACATTCCGCTAAGGGGTAGCATTAAGTCTGGACGAAATAGCTAAAAACGGTAGTAAAACTCTTCTCCTTCCCGCAAGTTCGCGGCAAGAAGAAGAGAGGGATAAAGGGAAACTTAGCGTGCGGCCTCGTAAATCCGACGGCTGACCTCAAGGGTGATATCCTGATTTTCACCCAGCGCCGTCATGCCGTGTTCTTCCAGTTTAGCCAGTAACGCCGGGATAGAGCTACCGTCCAGACCGTAGTCGGAAAGACGGGTCGGTACGCCAAGCTGTTCGAAGAAGTTACGCGTCGCGGCGATAGCGGCATCGATACGTTCGTCTTCAGAACCCTCGGTAATATTCCAGACGCGAGCGGCATATTGCAGCAGTTTCGCGCGTTTAGTATCGCGTTTTTCATTCCACAATACTGGCAGCACGATGGCCAGCGTCTGGGCATGATCGAGGCCATGCATCGCGGTCAACTCGTGACCCAGCATGTGCGTTGCCCAGTCCTGGGGAACGCCAGCGCCGATCAGGCCGTTTAACGCCTGGGTCGCGGCCCACATAATATTGGCGCGAACGTCGTAATTTTCCGGCTCCTTCAGCGCTTTCGGACCCTCTTCAATCAGGGTCAGCAGAATGCCTTCGGCAAAGCGATCCTGAATTTTGCCATCAACCGGATAGGTAACGTACTGCTCAACGGTATGGACAAATGCGTCAACCACGCCGTTGGCCACCTGACGCGGCGGCAGGGTATAGGTGTAAACCGGATCGAGGATCGCAAACACCGGCTGGACATGAGCAGACATGAAGGCGCGTTTGTCGCCGGTGGTTTTACGTGAAACCACGGCACCTTTATTGGATTCGGAACCGGTTGCCGGCAGCGTCAGCACGGAGCCCATCGGGATCGCACTTTTCACATGGCTGCCGTAGGTTTCGAGAATTTCCCACGGATCGACGTTTTCGTCATAGTGCGCCGCTGCGGCGATGAATTTCGTGCCATCCAGTACCGAACCACCGCCGACGGCGAGCAGGAAGGTGACGTTTTGTTCACGGGCGATTTTCACCGCGTTCATCAGCGTTTCGTAAGAGGGGTTTGGTTCAATCCCGCCAAACTCCAGAACGTCGAAGCCGTTCAGGGCGTTGAGGACTTGATCGAGCACGCCGGTTTTCTTCACGCTGCCGCCGCCGTAGGTCACCAGAATCCGGGCATCCGCCGGGATTTGATCGCGCAGGTTATCGATGGCGCCTTTACCAAACAGGATGCGGGTTGGGGTATGTAGATCGAAATTGTTCATTATTCGTGCCCTCAAAAAAAGAAAACTGCCGACTGAGAGGATGCCTCGGCCAGATGACGGTCATTGTGGTCCTGTCGCCGGTTCCTCTCAATGCACATTCCTGCCGTTGTCTTGCCCATTTCTCCACTGGGCTGGAGAAAAGGCAGAAATATGCGCACAATGCAGAGGTGAAAAAACGTCTGGAGAAGCACCGAAAATGAACCGCGCCGAGATATGCCAGCTGTTGACGGAAAAGGTTAATGCACTGAAAGATAACGAAGAAAATCTTAGCTTGCTGCTGCCAGATATTCGTCTGTTGTACGGCACACAGCCGGGTACCCGTACGCCGGTGATGTACCAGCCAGGCATTGTTTTTCTCTTTTCGGGTCATAAAATTGGCTACATCAATGAGCGGACTTTTCGCTATGACACCAATGAATATCTGCTGTTGACGGTACCGCTGCCGTTTGAGTGCGAGACCTTCGCGACGCCAGAGGTGCCGCTGGCGGGATTGCGCCTGAATGTGGATATTCTCCAGCTGCAGGAGCTGCTGATGGACATAGGCGAGGATGAGCTGTTTCAGCCGGCGATGGCCTCCAGCGGCATCAACTCGGCAGCCTTATCGGAGGAGATCCTGTGCGCGGCGGAAAGGCTGCTGGATGTGATGGAACGTCCGCTGGATGCGCGTATCCTCGGCAAACAGATTATCCGCGAGATCCTCTATCACGTGCTCACCGGGCCATGCGGCGGGGCGCTGCTGGCGCTGGTCAGCCGACAAACCCACTTTAGCCTGATTAGCCGTGTTCTGAAGCGCATTGAAAGCCAGTACACCGAAAACCTCAGCGTCGATCAGCTGGCGGCGGAAGCCAATATGAGCGTCTCGGCGTTTCATCATAATTTCAAATCGGTGACCAGCACCTCGCCACTGCAGTATCTCAAAAGCTATCGCTTACATAAGGCGCGGATGCTGATGATTCATGACGGGATGAAAGCCAGTGCCGCGGCGATGCGCGTCGGCTACGAGAGCGCGTCGCAGTTCAGCCGTGAGTTTAAACGCTACTTTGGCATGACGCCGGGAGAAGATGCGGCGCGGATCAGAATGATTCAGGGACTGTGACGGAGAAGGGCCGGGGTTTCATTCCCGGGAAGGCGGGCAGCGCCGCTCCCGGGAAGGTTCTGTCAGGCGTTACAGAATTTTTTCTTGATAACCACGACCACGGTACCCACCAGCCCGGCCACCAGCAGCGCGATGGGCAGAATCATCAGGCAGGTCATGACCTGGTCTTCATGTCGCTTCACGAACGGGATCATGCTGAGCGCATAGCCCAGACCGGTAACCACGCCGACCCACAGCAGCGCGCTGAGCCAGTTGAAGAACTGAAAGCGGCGGTTGGAGAGCCCGGAAATGCCGGCCATCGTTGGCAGCAGGGTGCGCACGAAGGCGAGGAAACGACCGGCCAGCAGCGCCAGAAGACCATGTTTATCAAACATACAGGTCGCGCGCTGATGGTACTTCTGCGGCAGATGGGCGAGCCAGCCTTTGACGGTTTCGGTATTGCCAAGCCAGCGCCCTTGCAGATAGCTCAGCCAGCAGCCAAGGCTGGCAGCGGCGGTAAGGATGGCAAGAGTCGGCACAAAGTCCATGACGCCTTTGGCTATGAGCGCGCCGGCGAGCAGCAGCAGGCTGTCCCCGGGTAAAAATGAAGCGGGTAGCAGACCGTTTTCCAGAAACAATGTCATGAACATGACCAGATATACAACGCCCACGACCTGGGGGTTTGCCAGCGCGGCAAAATCATGTTGCCACAGGGCGGCGACAATCTCTTGAATGACAACCATGGACTTTCCTAAGTGGTACCGTATTTTTGATTAGTGTACTCCTGAAGAGCCCCGAACACCTTGATCTCGGGCGCAACAACAGCGGCCGCCTTACGCAGAACGTCCGCTATTGTTGCCACTCGCTGTCACTTTACACGATACGGGAGAAGCCTGCCGCTAAATCCGCCAGCAGATCGTCAACATTTTCTAAACCGATATGGACGCGAATCAGCGTGCCGCTGAAATCGACTTCAGCTTCCGGACGAATTGAGGCGATTTGTTCCGGCTGATTAGCCAGAATCAGCGATTCAAAGCCGCCCCAGGAGTAGGCCATGCTGAACAAGCTGAAGTTGTCGAGATATGCAGCAAGCCCGGCATCGGTCAGGCGCTTATTGAGGACAAAAGAGAACAGGCCGCTGCTGCCGGTAAAATCGCGCTTCCAGAACTCATGGCCCTTGCTGCCCGGTAGCGCAGGGTGGTTGACGCGCGCGACCTGCGGATGTTGCGCCAGCCATTCGGCGATACGCAGGCTGCTTTCGTGATGCTGACGCAGGCGGACGCCCAGGGTGCGCAGGCCGCGGCTGGTCATATAGGCGGTATCCGCATCGACCATTTGTCCCATCAGGTAGGCATTTTCCCGCAGCTGATCCCAACAGCGCGCGTTGGATACCGCGGTGCCGACCATCGCATCAGAGTGGCCTATCAGGTATTTCGTCCCGGCCTGGATGGAGATATCGACGCCAAAATCCAGCGCTTTAAACAGCACGCCGGCGGCCCAGGTGTTGTCGATCATGATAATCGCCTGCGGGGCAACGCGGCGTACGGCCGCAACGATTGCCGGAACGTCGTGCACTTCCATGGTGATAGAACCGGGTGACTCCAGGAACACCACTCGGGTGTTCGGCTGAATCTGGCGGGCGATATCGGCGCCAATCAGCGGATCGAACCAGCTGGTGGTTACGCCGAGCTTCGCGAGGATTTTAGTGCAAAAGTCCTGGCTGGGCTCATACGCGGTGTTGGTCATCAGGACATGGTCGCCCTGTTCAACGAAGGCCAGAATGGTATTGGCAACGGCTGCGGCGCCGCAGGGAAACAGCGCGCATCCGGCGCCACCTTCCAGTTCGCACATGGCTTCCTGTAGCGAAAAGTGGGTCAATGTCCCGCGACGGCCGTAAAACAGCTCGCCTTTTGCCCGGTTGCGGGTGGCGTGTTTTTTGGCTTCGACAGTCTCGAACACCAGCGATGAAGCCCGCTGAATCACGCTGTTGACCGAGCCCTGAGTATATTTTTTACTGCGCCCGGCATTGACCAGCGCGGTATCAAGATGTTTATCAGCCATGTTTTTTTTACCTGGTTTTATACGTCTGGACGTCTAAACTAGCATGAATGACTCAAGCTGTACCGGGGAATGGCCGATACGGGCAAAAATTTTGCGAAATCCGCGGTCGGCCACTTTTTTACTGCGTAAGCGCAAGGAATCTAAACGTGATTTGCTGCACAGTGTAAATACTAATGAGAACCACTATCAATTCGATGCTTTTTTGATATTATTGTGCTCAGATTTTGTGATTGACGTCCTGGAGATTCAGCGTGGGTAATAATTTGATGCAGGCGGACCTGTCCGTTTGGGGTATGTATCATCATGCCGATATTGTCGTTAAGGTCGTGATGATTGGCCTGATTTTGGCGTCGATAGTCACTTGGGCTATCTTTTTCGGCAAAGGTGCTGAAATCCTCTCCAGTAAGCGCCGCCTCAAGCGCGAACAGCAGCAGCTCAGCGATGCTCGTTCCCTCGATCAGGCCAGCGATATCGCAAACAGTTTCCACCCGAAAAGCTTAAGCACCCAGCTTATCAACGAAGCGCAGAACGAGCTGGTGCTCTCTGAAGGCGTCGAAGATAACGAAGGGATTAAAGAGCGTACCGGTTTCCGCCTTGAGCGTCGCGTGGCGTTCGTCGGCCGTTATATGGGCCGCGGCAACGGCTATCTGGCGACCATCGGGGCGATTTCCCCGTTCGTCGGCCTGTTTGGTACCGTCTGGGGTATCATGAACAGCTTTATCGGCATTGCGCAGACGCAGACGACTAACCTTGCGGTAGTTGCACCGGGCATCGCTGAAGCGCTGCTGGCGACCGCCATCGGCCTGTTTGCGGCGATTCCTGCCGTGGTTATCTATAACATTTTTGCCCGCATGATCGGCAGCTACAAAGCGTCGCTCGGCGATGTCGCCGCGCAGGTGCTGCTGCTGCAAAGCCGTGACCTGGATCTGAGCGCCAGCGGCGTAAAACCGGTCCGTACCGCGCAAAAATTACGAGTAGGTTAATGCTTTATGGCAATGCATTTTAACGAAAACCTCGATGATAACGGCGAAATGCATGACATTAACGTCACGCCGTTTATTGACGTCATGCTGGTGCTGTTGATCATCTTTATGGTGGCGGCACCGCTGGCGACCGTGGATGTGAAGGTCAACCTTCCGGCCTCCTCAAGTCAGCCGCAGCCGCGTCCGGAAAAGCCGATTTATCTGTCGGTGAAAGCGGATAAAACGATGTTCCTCGGCAACGATGCCATTACCGAAGAGAGCATGATCGGCGCGCTGGATACGCTGACTGAAGGGAAGAAAGACACCACCGTCTTCTTCCGCGCGGACAAAACCGTGGATTATGAGACGATGATGAAGGTCATGGATACCCTGCACCAGGCGGGTTATCTGAAGATTGGTCTGGTGGGTGAAGAAACCGTAAAAGCGAAATAACCCTCCCGACGACGCTCCTCAGGCTGGCCATGCGCCAGCCTTTTTTATGCCTGATACGCAGCGGCGGGAGGTTGCAATCGCCATGGCGGGTTGCGATATAATGCCGAACGTTTTTTGTTAACTCACAGGATCTTATGGAACGCTTTCTGGAAAATGCTATGTATGCCTCACGCTGGTTGTTGGCGCCGGTTTATTTTGGTCTTTCGCTCGGGCTGATTGCGCTGTCGATCAAATTTTTTCAGGAGATTTTCCACGTACTGCCGCACATCTTTAGCGTGGGCGAGTCGGAGCTGATTCTGACGCTGCTGTCGCTGGTCGATATGACGCTGGTGGGCGGCCTGCTGGTGATGGTGATGTTCTCCGGCTACGAGAATTTTGTCTCCCAGCTGGATATCAATGAAGGTAAAGAAAAGCTCAGCTGGCTGGGTAAAATGGATGCCACCTCCCTGAAAAATAAAGTGGCGGCGTCGATTGTCGCCATCTCCTCTATCCATCTGCTGCGGGTGTTTATGGACGCGAAAAACGTACCGGACAACAAGCTGATGTGGTACGTCATTATCCATCTGACCTTTGTGCTGTCGGCGTTTGTGATGGGCTATCTCGATCGTCTGACCAAGGTTAAGCACTGATACACCAGCCCGGCGGGGCAGAGCCGCCGGGCTGGTGACTTATTTATCCGACGAGGTTTGCCATAAATTGAGCTGACCATCCGCGACGTGCTGGTCAATCTGCGCCAGCTCTTCTGCGCTAAACGTCAGATTTTTCAGCGCCTGTACGTTCTCCTCCAGCTGCTGCGGGCGGCTGGCGCCAATCAGCACCGAGGTCACACGGCGGTCTTTCAGCAGCCAGCTCAGCGCCATCTGCGCCATGCTCTGCCCGCGGCGGTGGGCCATCTCCTGCAATAAACGCAGACTGTTCAGATTTGACTCACTGAGCATATTTTCCGTCAGGCCGCGCGCTCTTTTGCCTTCGTAGAACATCCGCGAACCCTCCGGGATCTGCTGGAGATATTTACCGGTCAGCAGGCCCTGCGCCAGCGGTGTAAAGGCGATGCAGCCGACGCCGTTCTCCTCCAGCGTATCCAGCAGTCCGCTGGTGTCGACCCAGCGGTTGAGCAGGTTATAAGACGGCTGGTGAATAAGCAGCGGGATCTTCCAGTCGCGCAAAAGGGCGGCCATTTGCTGCGTACGTTCCGGCGAATAGGAGGAGATGCCGACATACAAGGCTTTACCGCTCTGTACCGCCTGCGCCAGCGCTGCGGCAGTCTCTTCCATCGGCGTATTTTCATCGACGCGATGCGAATAGAAAATATCGACGTAATCCAGTCCCATCCGCTGCAGGCTCTGATCGAGGCTGGCGAGCAGATATTTTCGCGAACTACCGTTGCCATAGGGGCCTGGCCACATGGAGTAGCCTGCTTTCGTCGCCACAATCAGCTCGTCGCGATAGGCGGCAAAATCCTCGCGCAGCAGGCGGCCAAAATTTTCCTCCGCGCTGCCGGGCGGCGGCCCGTAGTTATTCGCCAGATCGAAATGGGTAATGCCCAGGTCAAAGGCCTTGCGCAGCAGGGCGCGTTGGTCATCCAGCGCGTGACCGTGGCTAAAGTTGTGCCACAGTCCCAGCGACAAGAGGGGCAATTGCAGGCCGCTTTTACCGCAGTAGCGGTACTGCATGCGATCGTAGCGGGTGGCGTCAGCTAACCAGGACATGATCTCTCCTTATAAATTAAAACGTCGTTTCCATTTTAACTGGTATGGCACGCCGGCAGCGTTTGCTGGATCACAATGCGTAAGATTGCTGGCGTCACCGCGAGCTTATGCTTTGCTTAAAAGGGGTTAATTTCCGGAGAAGAGATGATGACGCGACTGACGGCGAAAGATTTTCCGCAAGAGCTGCTGGAGTACTACGACTATTACGCACACGGCAAAATCAGCAAGAGGGAGTTTTTACAGATGGCCGGGAAGTACGCCGTCGGTGGCATGACCGCCCTGGCACTGTTTAATCTGCTGAAACCCAACTATGCGCTTGCCGGGCAGGTCTCGTTTACCGACCCGGATATTCATGCGGAATATATTCGCTATCCTTCGCCCGAAGGGCACGGAGAGGTGCGCGGCTATCTGGTGATGCCGACGAAACCCACCGTAAAACCGGCGTCGGTGATCGTCGTGCATGAGAATCGCGGGCTGAATCCCTATATCGAAGATGTCGCCCGGCGAGTGGCCAAAGCCGGTTACATCGCGCTGGCACCGGATGGCCTGAGTTCGGTGGGCGGCTATCCCGGCAATGATGACGAAGGGCGCGAGCTCCAGCAGAAAGTCGATCCGCAGAAGCTGATGAACGACTTTTTTGCCGCCGTCGCCTTTATGGAAAAGCATCCGCAGGCGAGCGGCAAAGTGGGAATAACCGGTTTTTGTTACGGCGGCGGTGTGTGCAATGCTGCCGCCGTGGCGATCCCGGAACTGGCCTGCGCGGTGCCGTTTTATGGCCGCCAGCCGCCGATCGCGGATGTCGAAAAAATCCGTGCGCCGCTGCTGCTGCACTATGCGGAGCTGGATAAGCCCATCACGGACGGTTGGCCCGCCTATGAACAAGCGCTGAAGGCGCAGCATAAAGTGTTCGAGGGCTATATCTATCCTCAGGTGAACCACGGTTTTCACAACGACTCCACGCCGCGTTACGACCGGGCCGCCGCTGAACTTGCCTGGCAGCGAACGCTGGCGTGGTTTGCCAAATATCTCGGCTAAAAAGGGCGGAAATAGCGCTGGCACTCGCTCAAAAAATCGCTATATAATTTTATATATAACGATTGGGGGTGAAAGCGATGGATAACCATTTTGGCAAAGGTTTAATGGCGGGGTTGAAGGCTTCTCAGGCTGAAAGCGCCAGCAACGCAGCCGGTTTTTGCGCGGATTATAAACGTGGGTTTGTCCTCGGTTATTCTCAGCGGATGTTTGAACAAACCGGCGATCGTCAGCTTAGCGCCTGGGAGGCCGGGATCCTCACCCGCCGTTATGGCCTGGACAGAAACATGGTCATGGACTTCTTCAGGGAAGGACATTCCTGTACCGCAATGCGTTACTTTATGGCGGGATACCGGCTGGAAAGTTAACTACCGAAGGCCGAGGCCTCCGGTAGGTGAGGCGTTATGCCTGGCGTTTGTCTTCGGTCAGGGTATCGAAGTCGCTGGCGCTGTGGCGTTCATGCAGCTGCTCGTTAAGCGGGCCGTTGGTCCGGTTGACGATACGCCCGCGTTTGACTGCCGGACGATTACCGATGTCCTGCGCCCAGCGCAGGACGTTTTTATAGCTGCCGGCGTCAAGGAATTCAGCGGCGTTATACACCCCGCCCAGCACCACATTGCCGTACCACGGCCAGATAGCCATATCAGCGATCGTGTACTCTTCCCCGGAAACATAGCGGTTGCGGGCGAGCTGCTTATCCAGCACGTCGAGCTGACGTTTGGCTTCCATCGTGAAGCGGTCAATCGCATACTCGATTTTCACCGGCGCATAGTTAAAGAAGTGGCCAAAACCGCCGCCGAGGAACGGGGCTGCGCCCTGTAACCAGAACAGCCAGTTAAGGGTTTCGGTCCGCCCGGCGGGATCTTTAGGCAGGAAGAAACCAAACTTCTCAGCGAGGTACAGCAGGATGCTGCCGGACTCAAATACGCGCGTCGGCGGGGTGGTGGAGTGGTCGCTCAGGGCGGGAATTTTTGAGTTGGGGTTCACCTCAACAAAACCGCTGGAGAACTGATCGCCTTCGCCAATGCGAATCAGCCAGGCATCGTATTCCGCGCCGCTCACGCCGAGCGCCAGCAGTTCTTCCAGCAGGATAGTCACCTTCTGGCCGTTTGGCGTGCCCAGGGAGTAGAGCTGCAGCGGATGTGAGCCGACCGGTAGCGCTTTTTCATGGGTTGCGCCGGAGACGGGACGGTTGATGTTGGCGAACGCGCCGCCGTTGTTTTGCTTCCACTCCCACACTTTAGGTGGTTGGTAGTTATTCTCTGACATGAGGACCTGCCTTTTTAGTGAGCCGTTGAGGGAGTGTAGCAGGAGATGCTAAGCAGGTTTAACCGTGTGAGGCTTATTGGCCCCGGTCAGCGTCGCGCAACCGGGGCGAGGGGGACTCAGGCCATAATCCGCGCGGCCCATACGCTGATATCGTCGCTGCTGCCAAGGTCCGGCTGCACCAGACCGTTGACCATAAAGGTAGGCGAGACATGAATACCGTTCTGTCGCGCGTATTTGCAATGCCATTTAATTTCAGCCTGCAGCTCAGGGCGGGCGAAGGCCGTAGAGAGCAGAACCTGGCTATAGCGCTCAATGCGCTGGATAATCTGCTGCGGCGTGGTCTCCATATTCGGCCCGCTGCAATGGTCGGTAAATTCAAACTCTTCGCGATGGTCGGCGACGGCTTTTAACACCCTGTGCGCCTGCTCTCTGCCGTGCGGGAGCGTCGAGGCGGCAAGAATGCAGCGCACGATGACGCCGGAGAAAAGATGCCACGGCTGCGACTGCAGACGAATCTTGATGGTCACATTATCCGCGCCGACTTCGTCCAGTAGCTCGTCGAGCTTATTGAATGCCCGGACGGAAAACGGGCAGGTTGGCTCAAGGAAAACCTCAAAAGTACGTGGGCCGTGGCCCCAGACCAGCGGTTGAGCCTGCAGATGCGGTTGTGCGCTCATAATCAACTCCTGACGTTGTCTCATTCTTCGTTATGATTCCCTGAATCACCCGGCTGTTGTCAACGGCAATGCAACCTGAAGTATTACGGGGAGATATTACAAATAACGATATCACTTTTACCCAAAGGCGCCGGGTTATTTTCCCGCAGGGTACGATCGCTGAATCCAATGAGTGGTATCATCATTTCACCTCTGTCTGGTAAGTGCCTGTGGCAGGATAAGAAGAGGGAGTTTTGTTCCGCCAACTGCCCGGGCTGCATTAATTTGAGGTCAGGCTAATGAGCAAAGGATCGACAAGTAGTGATGCCCCTTTTGGTACATTGTTAGGCTACGCGCCGGGGGGCGTAGCAATTTATTCATCGAATTACAGCAGTTTAAATCCGCGCGACTATCCGGATGACGCGACGTTCCGCAGCTACATCGGCAGTGAGTATATGGGGCATAAATGGCAGTGCGTTGAATTCGCGCGCCGCTTTTTGTTTCTCACCTACGGCTTTGTCTTTACCGATGTCGGCATGGCCTATGAAATCTTCTCCCTGCGTTTTCTGCGTGAAGTGGTCAATGACAATATTCTGCCGCTGCAGGCTTTCGCAAACGGCGCCCGCCGTCCGCCGATGGCCGGTTCGCTGCTGATTTGGCAAAAGGGCGGTGAGTTCAAGCATACCGGCCATGTTGCGGTGATTACGCAGCTGGTCGGCAATAAGGTCCGCATCGCCGAGCAAAACGTGATTCACGCTCCGCTGCCGCAGGGCCAGCAATGGACCCGCGAATTAACGCTGGAAGTGAAAGACGGTTTCTACACCATCAAAGATACCTTTGCCGATACGGAAATATTAGGCTGGATGATTCAGACCGCCGATACCGAGCACAGCCTGCCGCAGCCGGTGCTGCCGGGTGAAGCGATGGCGATTCAGGGCGCGAGATTGCCGAATAAAGGCCAGTTCCGCGGTAACTGGCTGAACGAGAAAGATTCGCTGCAGAAAGCCTACGTGGCCGCCAACGGTCACTTCATCAATCAAGATCCCTATCAGTACTTCACCATTACCGAAAGCGCCGAGCAGGAGCTAATCAAAGCGACCAACGAGCTGCATTTGATGTACCTGCACGCCACCGATAAGGTGATGAAAGATGACAACCTGCTGGCGCTGTTTGATATCCCTAAAATTCTCTGGCCGCGCCTGCGCCTCTCGTGGCAGCGACGCCGTCATCATATGATTACCGGCCGCATGGATTTCTGTATGGATGAGCGCGGGCTGAAGGTCTATGAATACAACGCCGACTCCGCCTCTTGTCATACCGAAGGCGGGCTGATCCTCGAACAGTGGCTGAAGCAGGGCTACTACGGCAGCGGACACAACCCGGCGGAAAATCTGCTTGATGAGCTGGCGGGCGCCTGGAAACACAGCCGCGCCCGTCCTTTCGTGCATATCATGCAGGACAAGGATCTGGAGGAGAACTACCACGCGCTGTTTATCCAGCGCTCGCTCACGCAGGCGGGGTTCGAAAGTAAGATCCTCTTTGGCCTTGATGAGCTGCACTGGGATGCCGCCGGGCAGCTGATCGACGGCGACGGGCGTCTGGTGAACTGCGTCTGGAAAACCTGGGCCTGGGAAACCGCCATCGAGCAGGTGCGTGAAGTCAGCGCCGATGAGTACGCCGCCGTGCCGATCCGTACCGGACATCCGCAAAACGCCGTGCGGCTGATCGACGTGCTGCTGCGTCCGGAAGTGCTGGTCTTCGAACCGCTGTGGACGGTGATCCCCGGTAACAAGGCCATTCTGCCGGTACTGTGGTCGCTGTTCCCGAACCACCGCTATCTGCTGGATACCGATTTTGTGGTCAACGACGAGCTGGCGAAAACCGGTTACGCGGTGAAACCTATCTCTGGCCGCTGCGGCAGCAACATTGATTTGATTGGTCCGAAAGACGAAGTGCTGGATAAAACCAGCGGGCAGTTTGTCGATCGTAAAAATATTTACCAGCAGCTCTGGTGCCTGCCGAAAGTGGATGGTAAATACATTCAGGTGTGTACGTTTACCGTCGGCGGCAACTACGGCGGTACTTGTCTGCGCGGCGATGATTCGCTGGTAGTCAAAAAAGAGAGTGATATCGAACCGTTAATTGTGCTGAAAGACAGCGACGGCCGGTAGCCGGCAGCCCGGACAGCGCCGTAAACGACCTGTCCGGGCAACAAATCCTGCAAACACGATAAGTCACAAAGACAACAACAAGACAGAAAAGGAAAATAATATGCACGACAGGCGACTCGCCGCCCGCGCGGGTGAACTCAAGCCCTCCGCCGTCCGCGAACTTCTTAAGCACAGTAAACTGCCCGGCGTTATCTCTCTGGGCGGCGGGATTCCGGCTCCGGAGCTGTTTGATACCGAAGGTCTGAATCTGGCTGTGCAACAGGTGATGAGCGGGCGCTTCAACGATGCATTTCAGTATGGTTTGACCGAAGGCTACCCGCCGCTGCGTCAGGCCGTGAGCGAACTGTGTCAGGCGCGCGGCGTTGACTGCCAGGCCAGCCATGTTTATATCACCTCCGGTTCTCAGCAATCGTTGGATATTGTCGCCCGTACGCTGCTCGATCCGGGCGATGCGGTGGTGGTTGAGCGCCCGACCTACCTGGCGGCGCTGCAGGTATTCCAGTTAGCGCAGGCCAATATTCTCAGCGTGGATACTGATGATAACGGGATGCTGGTCGAACAGCTGGCCGACCTGCTGGAAACGACCCGCGTCAAAGCGGTTTATCTGGTGCCCACCTTCGGCAACCCCGGCGGAAAAACCCTGAGCGAAGATCGCCGCCGCCGTCTGGTGGAACTGGCGAAGCAGCATGATTTTGTCATCATCGAAGACGACCCCTATGGCGAAATCAGCTTTACCGATGAAGTCCGCCGTCCGCTGTATCAGCACGCGGTTGAGCTGGGCTGTGAAGATCAGGTGGTCTACACCTCCACCTTCTCCAAAATTCTCGCTCCGGGGATGCGTATCGGCTGGATTGTGATGCCGGACTGGCTGGCGCAGCAGACGGTGATCGTCAAGCAGGCGGCGGATCTGCATACCAACATGCTGTCGCAGGTGATCACGGCGGAATATCTGGCGATGAATCGCCTGGATAACCAGATCGCGCTGATCCGTGAGGATTATCGTAAGAAGTGTGTGGCGCTGGCGGATGCGCTGGAGTCGCGACTCGGGGAGCACATTGCCTTCAGCCGACCAAAAGGCGGGATGTTCCTGTGGGCTCGCTTCCGCTATTCGTTCGATACCATGGAATGGATGAAGAAAACGCTGGCAAACGGCGTGGTGTTTGTCCCTGGCGAAGCGTTCTATCACGATAATCCGGATACCCGTACGCTGCGTCTGTCCTACTCTACGGTCTCGGAAGAAGGGCTGATGAC
The DNA here is from genome assembly GCF_000735435.1 of Klebsiella planticola ATCC 33531. Classification (GTDB taxonomy): domain Bacteria; phylum Pseudomonadota; class Gammaproteobacteria; order Enterobacterales; family Enterobacteriaceae; genus Klebsiella; species Klebsiella planticola. Next base: position 108,820 of record NZ_JMPP01000018.1, read on the forward strand.
GGCCGTTGAACGTCTGGCGAAATCGCTGTAGCTATATAAATCACTCCGCGCCGCCGGGCGGCACGGAGTGTTAATCTGGTTTAATCGCTTTCGGCGATGCGGTCATCGAGCCAAATCAGCATCAGTGAGGAGAGAAATGCAACGCCGAGTGTGCCAATAAATAGCCACATAAAGAATACCTCAGAGGTTTTTTATTATTTTTCTGCTTTTACCGGTGAGTGATTGTTTCTGTTGATCATCGTGACTTTCGTCGCGGACTGGGAGGTGGCGAGCGTGAAGAAATCATCAGCATCAATATCAAAATTCAGCACGATTTCCCTGTATTTCCCGCAGTGAATTAACTCTTTCGCTTCTTGCATACTACTTGCTGTTATTGTCGGCATCGTCTTATCTCGTGTGAAAACTGGTTAGCAAAGTAAGAGCTTGTGCATATCAGATCAACTCTTTTTTATCGCCACCGGTAAGATCTGTTTTCCTTATTTTTTAAAGGGACAGCGCGGGCAGAATACCATTGCGGGACAGGGTGCCGCCCATTGCCGTCTGGCCTGGGATTTCAAAAGCAGCGTTAACGCTGTTTTTCGCTCATCAGCTGGCGGCAGCGCTGCTGATCCTGACCAATACTCTCTTGTTCTTGTTGGCTGAGCTGCAGCCAGGTCTGACGCATACGTTCGCCAAGTGCCGGGATATAGTGGTTTTTGTGCAGCGCGTAATCGGCATTGCCGCCTTCGACAATATTTTCCATATCGCGAAGAAACGCCTGGCTATCCCGGTGGTCGATGACACAGAAAACCGAACGGTACCAGGCCATCTCTTCTTCGGAGTAGCGGGGCGTAAACCACCAGACAAGCAGCGCGATGAGCGCCAGCAGCGGAATAATAAGCGGTAATTTCTTCAGCATGGATTAGCCAGGGAGAGGAAACAGGGGGCGTAGTGTACCTGCTGCGCAAACGGGATGACATCCCGGAGGTCTTTTTTACCTCCGGGCGAGCGGGACAGGTCCCGTTAGCGCGGTTATGCGCTAACGGTAAAAGAGCTATAACAGACCGCTCTCTTTTGCGGTCCGGTCGATAGCGCGTTTGGTCTTCTCGACCAGCTCATCCAGTTCGCTGTGGCTGGCAATCAGCGCGGGAGCCATAATCATACGCCCCAGCGTAGAGCGGATAATGACCCCCTCTTCAAAGCCGATAGTCCGGCAGCGCCAGGCCAGATCGTTTTCATTCGCAAAGCGTTTGCGGGTCGACTTATCTTCGGCGAACTGCAGAGCGGCCACGAGGCCTGTGCCCTGGATTTCGCCAATCATCGGGTGGTGGCTAAACACTTCACGCAGCGTTTTTTGCAGATACGGGCCGGTATCGTCACGTACGGTGGTGACCCGGTTTTCATCGCGCAGTGCTTTCAGGTTGGCAATGGCGACGGCCGCAGCGACGGGGTGGCCGGAATAGGTCAGACCGTGGGCAAAGACGCCGCCTTTCTCAATCAGCACCTCGGCCATCCGTTTGCTCAGCACCAGGCCGCCCATTGGAACATAGCCGGAGGTCAGCCCTTTGGCGATGGAGAGCGTATCGGGCTCAAAGCCAAAATATTGATGCGCAAACCATTCGCCGGTTCTGCCAAAGCCGCCAATCACCTCATCGGCGCACAGCAGCACGTCGTATTTGCGGCAAATGCGTTGAATCTCCGGCCAGTAGCTCTCCGGCGGGAAGATCATCCCGCCCGCCCCCTGGAACGGTTCGGCGATAAAGCCCGCGACGTTCTCCGCGCCGAGCTCCAGGATCTTCTCTTCCAGCTGGCGGGCGCAGCGCAGGCCAAACTCCTGCGGCGTCAGGTTGCCGCCGTGCATATACCAGTAGGGCTCATCAATATGCGCCACGTCGGGAATCATCCCCCCCATGGCATGCATGGCTTTCATGCCCCCGAGCGCGGTGGCGGCGAGGGTAGAGCCGTGGTAGCCGTTCCAGCGGCCAATCATCACCTTTTTCTGCGGCTTATCGAGAATCTGCCAGTAGCGACGCACGGTGCGGATCAGCACTTCATTCGATTCAGAACCGGAGTTGGTGTAAATGGCGTGGCTGTAGTGCCCGGGCAGCAGGCTGAAAAGGAGTTCGGACAGCTCAATCACCGTCGGGTGCGTGGTGTGGAAGAACATATTGTAATAGGGCAGCTTCGCGAACTGCGCCGCCGCGGCATCCGCCAGATCCTGGCGGCTGTAGCCCAGCTGGGTACACCACAGTCCTGACATACCGTCCAGATACTTGTTGCCGTCATTGTCCCACAGGTACAGGCCTTCGCCGCGTACCATGACGCGCGGTCCTTCAGCGTTCAGCGCTTTCTGGTCGAGAAACGCGTGGATATGGTGTGCGGCATCCCCGCTTTGATACTCGGTGGTGGATCGCGTCGGGTGAATCGGGTAAGTCATGTTATCTCTCCTGTAAGCGGAATCAGGGCAAGGCAAGGCCGTTGCCTGCTAGCGAAACTGGAACCAGGTCGTTTTAAGGGTGGTGAATTTGTCGAAGGCATGCAGCGACAAATCCCGACCAAAACCAGACTGTTTATTGCCGCCAAACGGCACGGTGACGTCCAGCGCATCCACGGTATTGACCGATACCGTGCCGGCGTTAAGCCGTCCGGCTACGCGGTGCGCGCGGTGCAGATCGTCTGTCCAGATCGACGCGGCGAGGGCATAAATATGGTTATTAGCCAGCTCGATGGCCTGCTGTTCATCATCAAAAGGGATAGCGGCAAGCACCGGGCCGAAAATTTCATCTTTCCACAGCGACATCTCTTCGTGCACCCCATCCAGCAGCGTGGGCTGAACGTAGTTGGCGATCCCTTCAATCTCGACCTCACGGCCGCCGGTCAGCACGCGTGCGCCGGCCTGTTCGGCAGAACGGATCGCGCGTATGACCTTTTGCGCATGCGCCGCGCTGACCATCGCGCCCATTTTGGCTGCCGGATCAAAGGGGTGAGACGGTGCCCAGGCTTTCATTTTGGCCTCTACCCGGGTGATAAAGTCGGCATAAATCGCGCGTTCTACCAGCAGCCGTGAGTTGGCGGAACAGACTTCGCCCTGGTTAAAACAGATACCGAAAGCGGCTTTCTCCGCCGCCAGGTCGAGATCCTGGCAGTCAGCAAAGACGATATTGGCGCTTTTACCGCCGCACTCCAGCCAGACCTGTTTCAGGTTTGACTGCGCGGAGTAGGTCATGAAGGCCTTGCCGACGGCGGTCGAACCGGTGAAGGTGATAACATCAATATCGTTATGCAGCCCAAGCGCGGCGCCCGTTTCGGTGCCGGGACCGGTCACCACGTTCAGCACGCCTGGCGGGAGACCCGCTTCGAGCGCCAGTTCACCCAGGCGCAGTGCCGAAAAAGGCGAGTTTTCTGAGGGTTTGAGGATCACGCTGTTCCCGGCGGCCAGCGCCGGCCCGAGTTTCCAGCAGGCCAGATCGAGCGGAAAGTTCCACGGTACGATTGCCGCCACCACGCCGACCGCTTCACGAGTGAGGGTGGCGAGCGACCCGTTACGCGTGGGGGCGACCTCGGCGTAAATTTTATCGACGCTTTCAGCGTACCAGGCCAGGACGTGCGCCGCGCCGGGAATATCAACATTCAGCGCATCGTTGACCGGTTTGCCCATGCTGGCACTTTCAAGCAGCGCCAGCTCTTCACGGTGTTCGAGAATCAGCGCGGAGAGCCTGAGCAGTACGGTTTTGCGTTCCTGCGGCGCCAGAGCGGACCACACGCCGGAGGCGAAGCTGGCGCGGGATGATTTTACTGCAATATCAATATCGTCTGCTTGCAGCGCCGTCACCCCGGCGAGCACGTTATTGGTCGCCGGGTTGACGGCCGGACAGACTTTACGGCTGATGGCGAGGTAGGGACGACCATCAACGATCGCGTGGCTGATAAAGCGTTGCTCCCGCAGTTTGTCCTGCCAAAAATTTCGATCAGACATACCAGACATGCGCCTCTCCCTTGATGTGTTGCTTATTTGTTATTGATTTGTTGCTATTGATTCATGATGCAGGAGGGGGCAGCGACGAGAAAGGACTAAAAATCTAGCTAACCTCTATAAAAAACGTAGCTAGTCCCGGAAAGGGGATAATTCTCCGGGGCGTGAGGGGCGGTTATTTCTGTGACGGTATTCATAAAATTTACGCGGATGAATTTTTAATGTTTTGTATTTAAAAGGATATTATTTTTATGCTTCGCTTTTATGAGCACAGCACCCGCTGCCTTTTAAATACATTAAATATTGTTTGATTTAATAACAGGTAATGAAAAAAAGATGAATGACCCTCATTCCTTGCGATCGGATGCCGCATGCTTGTCGTTGGCTCGCAGCTTTCCTGCGCTTTGTCTGTTAATTTTCTGTAAAAGTACGACCCGCGTCGGATTGTTGATCTTTTTCCGCTGGCGGGGTTGCCGGCGACGGGGAGCATCGTTTAAAGCTATTTAGCTTATCTCTCTGAGAATAAAAAATAAGGTGTCCCATGCCCCATTTCACCCTGAAGCAGCTCAAATACTTTGTTGCCGTTGTCGAAGCAGAGAGTATTGCGGAAGCCTCCAGACAGTTACATATCGCCCAGCCGTCAATTTCCATTGCGGTTAAAACCCTGGAAGATATGTTTGAACAGCAGTTCTTTATTCGCCACCATGCGCAAGGGGTTTCGCTGACCCCCAGCGGACAACGCTTTTATGAAAAAGCGAAAGAGCTGCTGCGGCTTTCGTATCAGTTTGAGCAAAATTCAAAAGCGGATAATGAACTGGTCTCCGGCATTATTTCATTAGGCTGTTTTGAAACGGCGGCGCCGCTCTATTTACCTTCGCTGATCGCCGGATTTAAAAAAATCTATCCCGATATAACCCTCAAAATTTGCGATGGGGAGCAGCATGAAATTACTCACGGTCTGCACCGCGGTCGTTTCGATCTGGCGTTTCTCTATGATCTTGAGCTGGATAGCGCGATTCACACCGAAAGCCTCAATGCGCCGCAGAAGCCTTATGCCCTGCTGCCGGCACATCATCCGCTGGCGCAGCGGGCGACGGTGAAACTCTCCGAGCTCAATAACCTGCCGATGGTCCTGTTGGACGTGGTGCCAAGTCGAAACTATTTCATCAGTATTTTCAAAGATAAAGGGTATAACCCTCAGGTTGCCTATAGCTCGCCGTCTATTGAGATGGTGCGCTGTATGGTCGGCCAGGGGCTGGGTTTTTCCGTGCTGGTAACCCGCCCGGTTTCCGACATGACCTACGATGGCCAGCAGGTGCGCTGCGTGGAAATTCAGGACGAGATGGCGAACTCGACGCTGGTGATGGCGCACTTGCGCAGTAGCGAGCCGACCAAACCGACTAAACTATTTATGGAATATTGTCGCCATGCGGTGCTCAGCCCGGCGGACATTGATACGCGGGTGGCGTAAATTCAGCGGAGAATAAGAGACGGCTCGCCCTGTTGCGGGCCGTATCAGTCTCTGCCGGTGATGTTAAATATAAAAAAACGAGCCTCTGAATATATTTTTAATAGGCTTGATGGCTTGCGATTTATTTTTTATGAATAATCAGGCGCTCGCCGGATTATCTTTTATCGGTAATCTGCTAGAAATAATATTTTTATTCAGTAGATTCAAGATACTGCGTTCTGCATCACTATTTTATTCTCAGGTTCTAAATTTATAATAATTTACCTGCTTGTTACGGTTTATTAACCTCGGTCCTGCGCAGTGGTTTATTCCTGGCGATTGAACACCATTCGAAGGACACATTTATGACCGTAGAAAAAACGAACATTGATACGTTGATTGTTGGCGGGGGTCAGGCCGGTATTGCCATGAGTGAGCATCTGACAACGCTGGGGATCTCACATCTGGTTATCGAGAAAAACCGCATCGCCGAAGCCTGGCGAACCGGGCGCTGGGACTCGCTGGTGGCAAATGGTCCGGCGTGGCATGACCGTTTTCCGGGGATGGAATTTAAAGGGGGAAATCCCGACAGCTTCATTCCCAAAGACGATGTGGCGGAATACTTTGAAGATTACGTCAGGGCCTTCAATCTGCCGGTGCGTACCGGCGTTGAAGTCAAAAGCGCGGTGCGCAACAGCGGGCGACCGGGGTTTACCATTGAGACCACGGAGGGCGTCATTGAGGCCCAGCGTATTGTTGCCGCGACCGGGCCGTTTCAAAAACCGGTCATTCCACCGATTGCGCCGCAAGAGGGCAGCATTCATCAAATCCACTCCGCCCGATACTACAACCCGCAGCAGCTTCCTGAGGGCGCCGTGCTGGTCGTTGGCGCGGGCTCTTCCGGCGTGCAGATTGCCGACGAGCTTCAGCGTGCCGGCCGTCGGGTCTATTTATCCGTCGGCGCGCACGACCGCCCGCCGCGCGCATATCGCAACCGGGACTTCTGCTGGTGGTTGGGAGTGCTGGGCATGTGGGATGCCCCCGCCAGCGCCCCGGGCAAAGAGCATGTCACTATCGCCGTCAGCGGCGCTCATGGCGGGCACACCGTGGACTTCCGCGAGCTGGCGCATCGTGGCATCACCCTGGTCGGGCTGACGAAAGCCTTTGAATCCGGGACGGCGACCTTTCAGCCGGACCTGTGCGACAACATCCGACGCGGGGATGAGAACTACCTGGCGCTGCTGGATGCCGCAGATGCCTACATTGCGGCCAATGGTCTGGATCTGCCGGAAGAACCGGCCGCCCGCGAGTTTTTACCTGACCCGTCGTGTATGACTTCGCCGATCCTCTCCCTGAATCTCGCGGAGGCGGGGATCACCACCATTATCTGGGCGACCGGCTACGCCGTGGATTACAGCTGGCTCAACGTGAATGCTTTTAATGAGCAACGCCGTCCGCAGCATCAACGCGGCGTCTCCAGTGAACCCGGGGTCTATTTTCTCGGACTGCCGTGGCTGTCACGCCGGGGATCTACCTTCATCTGGGGCGTCTGGCATGACGCGAAACACATTGCTGACCATATTGCCACCCAGCGTAAGTACAGCCAGTACCAGGCCGCCGATCGGCGCTGAACGTTCGCCCACTAAACAGGATAAAAAAGATGCCAACGCATACCCGTATTCGCATGTTTAATACTAAAGAGACTTACCCCAATCAGAGCCTGGATAACGATTTATGCCAGGCGGTTCGCGCCGGGAATACCGTCTACGTGCGCGGTCAGGTGGGAACCGATTTTGCCGGTAACCTGGTCGGTTTGGGCGACCCGCAGGCTCAGGCCGAGCAGGCGATGAAAAACGTCAAACAGCTGCTGGAAGAGGCCGGAAGCGACCTGTCGCACATCGTGAAAACCACGACCTATATCATTGACCCGCGTTATCGTGAGCCGGTGTATCAGGAGGTGGGGAAATGGCTGAAGGGGGTTTTCCCGATCTCCACGGGGCTGGTGATTTCCGCGCTGGCGCAGCCGCAATGGCTGATGGAGATCGATGTGATTGCCGTCATTCCCGATGATTTCGTGAAGTAAGGAGCGACGATGACCTTTTCTATCGTAGCATATTGCCCGGAAAGCGGGCAGTTTGGGATTGCGCTCAGCTCCTCCAGCATTGCCGTCGGCGCCCGCTGTCCCTGGCTACAGGCCGGGGTGGGGGCGGTATCCAGTCAGAACATCACCTTACCGGCGCTGGGTCAGCTGGCGTTAGCGCAGCTGGAACAGGGACTAGCGCCGGATATCGCGTTGCGCAGGGCGCTGGCGGAGGATGATTTCAGCCGCTACCGGCAGATTATCGCCATCGACGCCAATGGACAAACCGCCGCCTTCAGCGGCGATAAAACCCTCGGTATCTATCATGTTGCCGAAGGAGAAAACTGTATTGCCGCTGGAAATATGCTGGCCAGCACGGCGGTTATTGAGGCGATGGTGGCGGGGTTTCAGCAGAGCGAAGGCGAAATGGCGCTGCGCCTGCTGGCCGCGCTACAGGCCGGTCTGGCCTGCGGCGGTGAGGCCGGTCCGGTTCACTCTGCGGCGGTGAAGGTCGTGGATGATTATTCGTGGCCGCTGGTGGATTTGCGCATTGACTGGAGCGAGGACGATCCCATCGGCGAGCTGGCCGCGCTCTGGCAGGCCTATGAGCCGCAGATGCAGGCCTATATCACGCGCGCGCTCGACCCGCGGGAGGCCCCCAGTTACGGAGTACCGGGCGATGAATAATGAGCTGCAGTCGATACTGGCAACGCTACTGTCTTTTGATACCACCAGTCGCGAATCCAATCTCGAGATGATCGATTACATAAACCGCTTTCTGAGCGGTTTTGGCATTGAATGCCGGCTGTTCTACGATGACGACGGCAAAAAAGCCAATCTTTACTCCCGCCTGGGGCCGCCGGGGCCAGGGGGGGTAATGCTCTCCGGCCATACCGATGTGGTGCCGGTTGACGGCCAGCGCTGGACGGTCCCTCCTTTTGCACTTACCCTCCGCGATGGCCTGTGCTACGGGCGCGGCAGCACCGACATGAAGGGCTTTATTGCCTGCGTGCTGGCCTCTGTTCCCGCTTTCCTCGCACAACCGTTAAGCATGCCTCTGCATCTGGCCTTTTCCTATGATGAGGAGGTGGGATGTCTCGGCGTCCGCAGTCTGGTGAACCATCTCAAAGCCTCAAAGGATAAGCCTGCGCTGTGCATTATCGGTGAGCCGACGGAGATGCGCCCGGTCTACGGCCATAAAGGCAAACTAGCCATGCGCTGCCATATTCACGGTAAGGCCTGCCATTCGGCCTATGCTCCCGATGGCGTGAATGCCATCGAGTATGCGGCGAAGCTGATTACCCGCTTAGGCGTATTGGGTGAAAAGCTGGCGCTCAGGCAGGATGCGCGCTTCGACCCGCCGTACAGCACCGTACAGGTGGGGCTGATTACGGGCGGCGCGGCGCTCAATATTGTGCCTGAGCGCTGCCAGTTCGATTTTGAAATCCGCCATTTGCCGGATGTGTCGCTCGCTGAGACGCTCTCCGGACTGCAGGCGTATGCCGAAGATGAACTGGAGCAGGCGATGCGCGCGGTGGCGGAGGAGGCAACGATCCGCTTTCAGCCGCTCAGCCAGTATCCCGGCCTGCTGAGCGATCCGCAGTCGGCCTTTGCCGGTTGGCTGGCGCAATGGGCGGGAAATGATACGTTCTCCACCGTCGCCTTTGGCACAGAAGGCGGGCTGTTTGACGAAGCGGGTGTGGCAACCTTGATTTGTGGGCCGGGAAGTATGGAGCAGGGGCACAAGCCGGATGAATTTATTGCCCTGACGCAGCTGGATCAATGTCTGGCGATGCTGGATAACCTGCGCCGCTGGATGGCGGCCTCCTGAATCTTTTGCGCCCGGGGCCGGGCGCATTTCCGTCATTCTCTGTTCCCGCATTTTTTCCGCTCTCTATTTTCGCTCAGGCCGTTCTTTAATTCTCCGCGGTCGTTTCCTGTTGCCCGCCAGCAATAAAAAAAGCTCCGGAATCTGTCCGGAGCTAAATGATTACTGAGGGAATCTGTGGCTTTAAATTTTCTCTTTCACAAAGGCCATCTTCTTGACCGTCTTCGCTCTGGAGAGGTAATAATAGACAGGAGAAACAACCAGCAAACCAATAATCCATGATAAGTCAGCGCCGCCAAATGACAGCGCAACAGGTCCGCTGTAGATCGCCGTCGACATAAACGGCACCTCCACGGCGATTCCCAGTAAATAACAGAAAATAGCCGTGGTATTAAAATAACCGTAGATTCCGCCATCGCGTTTAAAAAAGGACTCAACTTCATATTCGCCATGAGCGACCAGATAGTAATCCACCAGATTAATCGCCGTCCACGGCACCAGCACGTATAACAGCACGGTGATAAAGTTGGTGTAGATTAATAAAAAGTTTTCCTGACCATAGATCGCCAGCGATATTTCGAGAATCATCGTCAGGATGGCGGTAATTATTCTGGCGCGGGCCATCGGCGACCAGCCATCAATAAAAGTCTGGCCCAGGGTCAAGGTGCAGAGAACCCCGCAGTACAACATCATGGAGTTCGTGGCGGCGATCCCCAGTGCCAGTACCACAATGACCAGGGCGCCCATTCCACCGGTCAGATCTATAATGCCTTGAATAATATCATCATTACTAATACAGATAGCCACCAGCACGCCGAGGACCATCGGCAGGTAGGAGCCTAAAATGCAGCCAAAATAGCTGGCATAAAAAACGCTTTTATCGTTGGTGCTGTAGGGCATATAGCGTGAATAGTCAGAGACATAGGGGGCATAGGCCAGTTGCCACAGCGCCGCTATGGATACCGCGCCGAGGAAGCCAACTTTGTTAAAGCCGCCGCGATCGAGGAAATCAACCGGCAGGCCATGCACAAACACGATCCACAGAAATGTGGCGGCCAGTACAATACCGGAAATCCACGACATAATTCTGGCGTAGGAGTGGATGATTTTATAGCCAAAGATGGTGGCGAATAAACTGAGCGCCCCGACGATAATAATCCCGACGTCGGCGTTCATCGGCTTATAGATAGCGTGCATTGACTGCCCGCCTAATACCAGGCTGGAGGCGGTAAATCCGATATACATTAATACCACGATCGATACCACCAGTACCGACCCGTAGGAGCCAAACTGTCCCTTAGTTTGCACCATTTGCGGCACGCCGAGCCTCGGACCCTGCGCCGAATGTAATGCCATAAAAAGACCGCCAACCAGGCTGCCGATCAGCAGGGCAATCACGGACCAGAAAAAAGAAAGGTGGAAAATGGTCACCGACATGGCACCGGTGATCACGGTTAATAACATGATATTCGAGCCGAACCAAATGGTAAAAAGATCGCCAGGTTTACCGTGTCGCATATTAAGAGGAATAGGTCTTATGGTATTACTTTCGAGGTTTTCAACATGAACGGATTGAGGTTTAGTCATGGTGCTCTCTCATCACTGTAGGGCTAAATCAGCGTTAGATGGATATTCCAATGAGGAGTACAGCTAATCTACTCATCATAACATTTCGTTTACTATTGTCACAATCTCGCATCATTTTAGAAATTATTAAAAATGTCGAACGTCGATATAAAAAAAATGCTTTACCTGCGTCCTCGATCCTGAATCAACGCGCTGAATAAACCGTTAAATCTATTTTTTAGCGATTTATGCTGCTTTAATTGAGATTTAATAATTAACCCGCTGGAAGGTTATTTTCAGACAGATAAAACTCCGTAGCGATGGCCATTGCCTGGAATGATTGGTTGTACAGTCGAATGAGAAAGGCCTGCTAAATATGTGGAAAAGCGATCATCCCGGTATTAAGCAATGATATTTATGAGGGAATAGCACTTACACTCTGAAAATCAGTCTGTTACACCATGGTATACAGTGATTGAGGTGTTGAAAGGATGGCCCAGGGCAATAAATTGTGCGTGGCGCTTCACAATGAAATGCATTTATCGGGAGTGTGCAGCAGATCAATATTTACAACACCTGGTACTCTCTTTTCTCTTTATTTTGTCGCGAATATCGCGGCTGGAAACGGCTGTCGTCCCCCGCTATTGTGCCGGGGATAACAGCCTCTGACCGGGCAGAGGCTGTCTGTGCTCTCAGCGGTCAGTAGCCGACGGTGTACACCCGGCCGCTCTGTATCCCTTCCACGCTGCGGCGATAGGCCTGAGCAACGGCGGCAGCGGGGACGCTGGTGAAGCCGGGGAAGAAACCGTCATAAGCGGCGAGCGACTCCGCCAGTACGGTGGGGCTTATCAGGTTGATACGGATCCCACGCGGCAGTTCGCAGGCGGCGGCGCGGACAAAGCCCTCCAGCCCGGCATTCACCGTTGTGGCGTTGACGCCCTGGGCAATCGGTTCATGGGCCACAATGCCGCTGATAAGCGTAATCGAACCGCCTTCATTGAGATAATGCTGCCCGGTTAGCGCCAGGCGGATTTGCCCCAGCAGTTTGTCCTGCAGGCCCTGGTTGAAATCCCGGTCCGTCATGGACGCCAGCGGGCCAAAGAACAGATTGCCGGTAGCCGAGACAATCGCATCGACCCGGCCGACTTTTTCAAAGAGAGCTTCGACGCTCGGCTGAGAGGTGATATCCACCTGAAGATCGCCCTGAGTGCGACCTACGCGAATGACTTGATGTTGACGGCTCAGTTCTTCGGCGACGGCGCGCCCGACGGTACCGCTGGCACCAATAACGACGATTTTCATGGCTGACTCCTGATCGGTTGTGAGCCTCTATTCTTTAATGAAACAGTTATCGGATAAACTGGCTAAAAGTTAGATGATTACTAACCAGAGATTTGTAATATGGATAAGCTACGCGGAATGGAGACGTTTATTGCCGTGGTGGAGTGCGGCAGTTTTACCGACGCGGCATCGCGGCTGGAGATGTCGGCGGTCATGGTCGGTAAATATATCGCCCTGACGGAGCGAGAGCTTGGCACCCGACTGCTTGAGCGCAACACCCGGCGCCAGAGTCTGACTGATGCCGGGCGCGTCTATTATGAAGAGGCCAAACGGGTACTTGAACAGGTCGCGATTGCCGAAAGCTCGGTCGAACGATTGCGACTGGCGCCGGCCGGGACGCTGCGCATCAGCGCGCCGACCTCTTTTGGCGCCTGCGTGATTGCGCCGCTGACCGCCTCGTTTTTACAGGCGTGGCCGGATGTTCGCATCGAACTGGATCTGACTAACCGGATGATCGATCTCGTCGATGAGGGCTTCGATCTGGCGATCCGTATTGGTGATATTCACCACACCGATCTGGTGGCGAAATATCTCTGTCCTTATCGGATGGTGATTTGCGCCGCGCCCGCTTACCTGGCTCGTCACGGTACGCCAGTCGTACCGGCGGATTTGGTCGATCATCGTTGTCTGTCCCATACGGTGTGGACGGCGCGCAATGAGTGGACATTGCCGGGCGCGCAAGACACGGTGCGCTGGAAGCGCGATGTGATTCTGCGCTGCAATGATGGTTACGGCCTGCGCATGGCGGCGATAGCCGGAGCCGGGCTGCTGCTCCAGCCGGAGGTTTTACTGAGCGAGGCGCTGGCCAGCGGCAAACTGGTGCGGGTGCTGGAGGCCTATACCCCCCATCCGCGTCCGGTACATTTACTCTGGCGTCAGGATCTTCGCCCGCTGCCGAAGCTGACCCGCTTCGTAGAGCATGTGCTGAAAGAGGGAAAACGCTATTTATGAACGGCGGTCAGCGAGACGGCTATTTTAAGGCCGCCTGGCGAAAGCTGGCGCACCTGCGTGCGGCCTGTCAGGCCACGTTGGCACGTTCCGCAGAACCCGCGCCAGAAAACGTTCCTTCTCCCAAACTACCGTGACCGACATCGGCATGTCTCGGCAAATCCCCAATACGCCGTGAAAAATCTGCTGGCCTGCGGTGGCCAGCATGATTCCGGCGGCGGATTTTTTTTCAGTCGCCTAAAGCGTGCTGCCAGTCGGCGATCAGATCCTGCGGATCTTCAATCCCGACGGAGAGACGGATCAACTGAGGCGTGATGCCATTGGCCAGCCGTTGTTCCAGCGGAATCGAAGCATGGGTCATGCTGAACGGTTGGCTGACCAGGCTCTCCACGCCCCCCAGACTCTCTGCCAGCGTAAACAGCTTCAGCCTGCTGATGACCTGCTGCGCATAGGTATCATCGCCTTTCACCACCACGGAAATCATCCCGCCGGGGAGGGCCATCTGCCGGCGCGCCAGCTGATGGTGGGGGTGCGATGCCAGCCACGGGAACCAGACTTTTTCCACCTGCGGCTGCTGTTCAAGCCATTCGGCGAGGGCCAGCGCATTGCTGCTGTGACGCTCCATACGCAGCGCGAGTGTCCGGATACCGCGTAGCGTCAGGAAGCTGCTGAACGGGTCAAGTACGCCGCCCACCGCATTTTGCAGATAGCCCAGCTTCTCCGCCAGATCGCGATTGTCACCGACGACCGCCAGCCCGGCGACAACGTCGGAGTGGCCGTTCAGGTACTTGGTCGCCGAATGGACCACGATATCGAAGCCCAGCTCGAGGGGACGGTGGATGACCGGCGAGGCAAAGGTGTTATCGGTGACGCTGATAATATTGTGCCGACGGGCAATCGCCGCGATGGCGCTGAGATCCGCCAGCTTCAGCAGCGGGTTGGTCGGGGTTTCGACCCAGATCATGCGCGTATCCGGCTGAATGGCCGCTTCAATGCCGGCCAGATCGTCGGGCTTGACCCAACTGACCCGCAGCCCCGCGCTGTGACGGCGGACATTTTCGAGCAGCCGCCAGGTGCCGCCGTAGACATCATCGACGGCCACCAGATGGCTGTCTTTATCCAGCAGCTCGAGGACGGTGGAAATCGCCGCCAGCCCTGATGCAAACGCGTAGCCGCGGGCGCCGCTCTCCAGCTCGGCAATCGCCGTCTCCAGCGCGTGGCGGGTCGGGTTGCCGCTGCGCGAGTATTCATAGCCGGTATGTTGCCCCGGCGCGGGTTGGGCAAAGGTGGAAGTGGCGTAAATCGGCGGCATAACGGCGCCGTGCCCGTCGTTAAAGATGCCGCTATGTACGCTCAACGTATGCAAATTTTTCATCTTTCGTCCTTAGTGTTCAAGTCGGTTGCGCCAGGTCGTCAGCACGTCGCTGCGGGTGATGAGACCCAAAAAGCGTTCGTTGTCAGCGATAACGGCCACCAGGCCGCGATCGAAAATGGCTTTCAATGCGCTTTCCGGCGCGTGTTTATCCAGCGTTTCTACGTTGCGGGTCATCGCCTCGCCAACGGGCAGTGAAAAGCGCCGGCTGTCGCCCCCGACGTGGCTGATCAGATCCCACTCGTCGACGATGCCGACGACGCGGCCGTTTTCCAGTACCGGCAGCTGTGAAATGTCATACAGACGCATGCGCGCGAGAATGGCGGCGAGGGTGTCATCCGGGGCGGCGGTAACGGTGGCTCCCTCATCGTGGCGCAGGGCGATAAAATCGCTTAAATCGCCGCGCGTCGGCCGGCTCAACAGGCCCTGCTGGCGCATCCAGTCGTCGTTAAACATTTTGGAGAGGTATTTGTTGCCGCTGTCGCAGGCGAAGGTGAGCACTCGTTTCGCGGTGGTCTGCGCCCGGCAGTAGCGCAGCGCGGCACTCAGTAAGGTGCCGGTTGACGAACCGGCAAGCACGCCCTCGCTTTGTAAGAGCTGGCGGGCGGTCGCGAACGCTTCGCTATCGCTGATGCGATAGGCCGTTCGGACGCCGTCCAGATGGGCCAGCGGTGGAATGAAGTCTTCGCCAATCCCTTCGACCAGCCAGGAGCCTGTTGCACCGTAGCGCCCGGTTTCAACCTGGTCGGCAAGGATCGATCCCGCCGGGTCGGCAAGAATAAATTCGGTTTTTGGCGAGTGTCTGGCAAACCAGGCCTGCAGGCCGCCGAGGGTGCCGCCGGAGCCGACGCCGACGACGATGGCGTCGATATCCCCGTCGAGCTGATCGTATATTTCGGGCGCGGTAGTGGTGGCGTGCGCCAGCGGGTTGGCTTCGTTATTGAACTGGTCAATATAGAAAGCGCCCGGTGTTTCCTCCGCCAGGCGGCGCGCATAATCCTGATAATAGGCCGGGTGGCCCTTATTCACATCCGAGCGGGTGAGGAGCACTTTGGCTCCCAGGGCGCGGAGATGGAAAATTTTCTCCCGGCTCATTTTATCGGGAACCACCAGCGTCAGGGCGTAATTTTTTTGCGCGGCGATCAGCGCCAGCCCCAGCCCGGTGTTACCCGCCGTCGCTTCAATAAGGGTACCGCCGGGTTTTAATTTCCCCAGCCGTTCCGCCTCGTTGATCATCGACAGCGCAACGCGGTCTTTAATCGACCCGCCGGGGTTCTGGTTTTCCAGCTTTAAAAACAGGCTGCAGGGGCCGGTATCCAGCTTATGCAGTTGAAGCAGGGGAGTGTGACCAATCAGGTCGCTAATGGAGTGAAAGACTGACATAACTATTTGCCCATTCGTATCGAGATATTTGAATGGTAGGTCTGCAAAATTGGTAATTTAAAGAATATTTGTCCGCCATTAAGAGCGAAATGGAATATAAGATGCTTTTTAGCCATCCGGAGGGAAAGCCTGTTAGCCGCCTGGGTGTGTTGATTTCCAGATAAGCCCTTTTTTGCCGTATTTTTCACCGGATTATCCCTTTCCTGGCGACGCTTATCTTTATTTCGGCAAAGGATTGGCGAAAATATTCCATAGGCTGCAGGAGATTTTTATGGTTGGTGATTATTATTTTTTCGCCAGCTGCGCAAATTCATTGGTCGCGTCAGCGACGCGCCGCAGGCGCGGCAACAACGAGTAGTGGTCGGCCCGCGCAAAGCACAAAGTCGGCTATTTAATGCCAGTATTGATACATGCTGATGCGGTGTTCTGCATGGTAAGCTCTTTTAATAAGCTGTTCCCCGGAAAGAACAGTAATAAATAATGATGATTTGCAGAAAGGTGATATGTGCCGGAATTTATTTCATTAGCAATAAGCTCGTTTTGGCCGATGCTCTATGCCGGGCTGGTTTTTACTATTCCCATAACCTTAATTTCATTTTTCCTCGGACTGCTGCTGGGGTTTATTGTCGCGCTGATTCGTTTATATGGCCCGGCACCGTTGAAAAACGTGGTGCGTTTTTATGTCTGGATTATCCGCGGTACGCCTTTGCTGGTGCAGCTGTTCCTGATTTTTTATGCCCTGCCCAGCGTCGGGATCACCCTTGACGCCTTTCCGGCCGCGGTTATCGGCTTTACCCTGAACGTCGGCGCCTTTACCTCGGAGGTGATCAGGGCGACGCTGCTGTCGGTCGCCAAAGGGCAGTGGGAGGCCGCGCACTCTATTGGCATGAGCTGGGGGCAATCGCTGCGTTATATTATTCTGCCGCAGGCGGCGAGAGTGGCGGTGCCGCCGCTGTCGAACACCTTTATTTCATTAGTTAAGGATACCTCGCTGGCCTCGGTCATTACCGTTCCGGAACTGTTTTTAGCCGCTCAGCGTATTGCCGCCGTCACCTATCAGCCGCTTATTCTGTATAGCGAAGCGGCTCTGCTCTATTTATTAATTTGTTCGGTTTTATCATATTTACAGTCCCGGCTGGAATTACGTTTAGAAAGAAATACGGTGGCAAAGGAAGAACATCATGATAACGCTGTCCGGACTTGAAAAGAGTTTCGCCCGCCAGAAGGTGCTGCATGATATTTCGCTAACGATTCCTGAGGGGAGCGTGACGGCGCTGATTGGCCCATCGGGCAGCGGTAAAAGTACATTATTACGCTGCATTAATTTACTGGAAATCGCGCAGGCCGGGAAATTAACGATTGGTAATGAGGAGATTATTTTTTCTCCCGCCGCGGCGCCAAAAAGTAAAGACGTTCGGCGTATTTGCCAGCAAACCGGCATGGTCTTTCAGAACTTCCAGTTATTTCCGCATCTGTCGGTGCTGGAAAATATTATGCAGGGGCTGATGGTGGTGCAGAAATGGCCCCGTGAACGGGCAAGGGCACGGGCGGAAGAGCTGCTTGCTAAAGTCGGCCTGGCGCACAAGCGCCATGCCTGGCCGGCGATGCTCTCCGGTGGCCAGCAGCAGCGGGTCGCCATTGCCCGGGCGATGGCCCCCTCGCCGAAAGTGCTGCTCTGCGATGAGCCGACCTCGGCGCTGGATCCTGAACTGGCTCAGGAGGTGATCGCCGTTTTGCGCCAGCTGGCGCAGGAGGGAACGACGATGCTGATGGCGACCCACGATCTTCGGCTGGCGGCAAATATTGCCAGCCAGGTGGTGTTCCTCGAGTCCGGTCAGATTGTGGAGAGCGGGACCTCGCGGGACATTTTTACCCGGGCAAAGAAAACGCGTACGCAGCTTTTTATTTCCACGCTGACCGAGACGTTTCCCGACTCCTGGGAAATTTAAAAAATAACCCGGCAATCCAGATAAAGGAGTGAATGATGAAAGTATTGATGACCGCATTGCTGGCTACCGCCATTCAACTGAGCGTGACGCACGCGGCCTGTGCCGGGGAAAACCTGGCGAAGATAAAATCAGCAGGAGTATTTAAAGTCGGTACCGAAGGAACCTTCCCGCCTTTTACCTACCATGATACTTCCGGCAAGCTGGTGGGGTTTGATGTCGATATCGCGCGTGAAATTGCCCGCCGGATTGGGGTGAAAGCGGAGTTTGTTGAGGGCAAGTGGGACGGTCTGGTGGCCGGGCTGGATGCTAATCGCTACGACGCGGTGATTAATCAGGTCTCGATTACGCCGGAGCGTCAGGCGAAATATGATTTTTCGGTCCCCTATATCACCCCGAAAGCGGTCCTCATCGTGAATAACAACAATCAGGATATTCACACCTTTGCGGATTTGAAGGGCAAAAAGTCCGCCCACACGCTGACCAGCAACTACGCGCAAATTGCCCGTGAAAATGGCGCGGAGGTGGTGGGGACGGATGGCTTTGATCAGTCAATCGCCCTGGTATCACAGGGGCGCGCGGATGCGACCATCAACAGCAACCTCTCGTTCCTCGATTTCAAAAAGCACAAGCCCGACGCGCCGGTGAAAATTGTGGCGGAAAGAACCGATGCTGAACAAGAAGCGGTGTTGATCCGCAAAGGGGAACCGGAGCTGCGCCAGGCGATCGATGCCGCCATCGCCGATATTCGCGCCGACGGCACCTATCAGCGAATTTCCAGGCACTATTTCGGCGCGGACGTCTCGAAATAGCCCCGCGGGCTACGTTAGCACGCTGTTTCTGGCCAGACTCGCCTTGCGGTACTGCAGCGGCGTCTGGCCCATCATCTTCCTGAAGCAGGTAATAAAGTAGGTCACTTCGCGAAATCCGACTTCGGCCGCAATCTCATCCATACTGACGCTGGTGCTGCGCAGGAGATCGCAACTGCGCTTTATTCGGCGCGTCAGCAGATACTCGTGGATGCTGCCGCCCGTTTGCTGGCGGAATATGCGCGAGGTGTAGCTGCGCGACAGGCCCAGCGCCTGGGCGAGTTCATCCAGCGAAAATTTGTTGGCGTAGTGAGCCTCCACCCAGCTCATAATCCGCGACGCGACCGTCTGCTGTCGGGGAATACATGGCTCGGGTAGCGCGGGGAGAAAGCCCATTATCTGCATCACCAGAAAGGCCACCTCGCTGGTGGCGATCTGCCCGCCGTGATACAGCCCGTCAAATTGGGTCAGAATTCTCTCCATGAAAGGGCCGTGTTCGCTGAGGTCGTAAATTTGTGCCGGCGCGTTGCTGGCGGCAAGCGCGGCAAACTGTGCCTGATGGCGTGAAAACCCCCCCATAATGCTTTCGACTACCGACTGTTCAATATGCATCGTGGTGCGGTGGTAGGGATTTTTCTCGCTGTGGTCGACCTGGACTTTGTGCAGGCGAAACGGAGGAAAAATAAACAGGCGCCCCGGGCGAGCGGTGTAGTGCTGGTTATCTACCACCACAATGCCATAGCCGCTGGAGATATAGAGGAATTCGACGCACTGGTGCCAGTGGTAGTAAATCGCGCTGGTTGAGCGCAATCGGTTAAAAGAGATCGCCCGGCTATCGAGTGTGATGCGTTCCAGCCGCTGTGGTTCACTCATTTTTCCTCCAGGACAACAGATTTAAGTTTTTACGCCATCATTTGCAATTTATCCCCCCGGCAGCGTGAAATATCCAGCAAAAATGAAATGGCGGTTTAATTTTGTGATTGTGCTCACTTAGCCGCACAAATAAAAGCGACTATCCTTCCTCCCGTTGACGTATAAATAATTTTATAAAATCGAAATAACAATAACTTATCTAATTCTCGTGTCATGACGGGAGGACCTTTTGCAACCTGAAAATATTCATCTGACCAATCCTTTAAGAACCGGCAACGACCTCCGGCAGCTGGTCAATGAGCTGCTGAATGCCGTGTCGCCCAATTTTAAAAATGATGCCAGCCGTGTCGATCTGGCGAATTTCACCGCCCATTACGGGCAACGCGTGGCGAGTATGGAAACCTTCTCGCGCCTGCTATGGGGCGTGACGCCGCTGCTGGCAGGCGGCAGCGAGCCGCAACAGTTTTCTTTCTACCTGCAGGCCATTAAAAACGGAACCAACCCGCGGCATGCCGATTACTGGGGAGAAGTGAACCCCTACGATCAGCGCATCGTGGAGATGGCCGCCTACGGCCTGCTGTTAGCGCTGGCGAGCGATAGCGTGCTGGCGCATTTCAACGAGCAGGAGAAAGCCCATCTCTGGCGCTGGTTGAAACAGAGCGAGGCGCAGGCGATCCCGGACAATAACTGGCACTTCTTTCCCATTCTGGTACAGGTCGGTTTTCATCACGCCGGGATGCCGACCAATCCTCAGGTGCGGGAAGCGCATTTTAACGCCATGGAGCGCTACTACCTGGGCGACGGCTGGTATTCCGATGGCCCGGACAGGCCGCGGGACTATTACATTTCGATGGGCTTCCACTTCTACGGGCTGATTTACGCGAAGCTGATGGCCAATATCGACCCGCAGCGCTGTGCTGAACTGCGTCATCGGGCGCTGCTGTTTTCCGCCGACTTTATCCATTTTTTTGCCGACGACGGGGCGGCCGTGCCGTTTGGTCGCAGCCTGACTTACCGTTTTGCTCAGGCGGCCTTCTGGAGCGCGGCGGCTTTTGCCGGGCTGGAGGCATTCTCCCCGGGGGTGATCAAGGGCATCGTCCTGCGCCATCTCCGCTGGTGGCTGAAGCAACCGCTGTTCGATCGTGATGGCGTGCTGAGCGTGGGCTATAGCTACCCGAATCTGATTATGGCCGAGGATTACAATGCGCCGGGCTCTCCCTACTGGGCCCTGAAAACCATGCTGGTTCTGGCGATGGGTGAGGATGATCCCTTCTGGCTGGCGCCGGAGCTGCCGCTGCCGCCGCTCGCCGCGCAGCACAGCATCAAGCACGCCGATCAGGTGCTGGTGCATCAGACCGATCATCTGTGGATGCTCACCTCCGGCCAGCTTGAGCGGAATAACTTCGTCAATACCGAAGCGAAATATTGCAAGTTTGCCTACTCCACGCGCTACGGATTCACGATTGAGCGCGGACGCTATGGATTAAGCCACGCTGCGCCTGACTCCATGCTGCTGCTTTGTGAGAAAGATGATTACTGGCGCGGGCGGCGCGACTGTGACGCGGTGACGACTGCCGATGGCATGATTTACAGTCGCTGGCGGCCGTGGCGCGATGTGGCGATTGAGACCTGGCTTATCGCGATGGGCGACTGGCAGCTGCGCGTACATCGTATCCGCACGGCCCGCGCGCTTGATACGGCCGAAGGGGGATTCAGCGTGCCGAACCGCCCCCTGCCTGAGGTGCAGGACGGGGAGGGCGGCTGCCGGATCATCACCCCTGCCGATACGTCGGCCATTCTCTGCCTGAGCCCGCAAAGGCGCTGCGGCGAGGCGGTACTGACGCCGCCTAACAGCAACCTGCTGTTTGCCGAACGCGCGGCGGTTCCGGTGTTACGCGGTGATTTAGCACCAGGAACACATCTGTTGTTAAGTGCGGTCTGGGCGGGGAATCCCGACACCTTTGCACCGCAGGGTTGTCCACAGGCCTTCATCAGCGATGATGCTGTACGCTTCGTGACGGCACAGGAAGAAAAACATCTTACGCTGTCCCCGGAGAACGTCCTATGACCACTTCATCCTCTGTGCGTGGCGCACAGTACAAAATGAGCACCTTTATCTTTCTCTACTTTTTTACCTGGTCTTCAAGCTTTGGCCTCTACGCGCTGTGGCTGAGCCAGAAAGTCGGCCTCGATAGCATCACCATCGGCAGCGTTTTCGCCATCAACGGCGTGTTCGCGGTGATCCTGAAGCCGGTTTACGGCTACATCATGGACAAGATCGGTATGAGCAAATGGCTGCTCTATTTTGTCTGCGCCGTGTCGGCCTTGATGGCGCCGTTCTTTGCCTTCGTCTATCAACCTCTGCTGCAAAGCCACACGACGATCGGCATCATCCTTGGCGCGCTCTATTTAAGTCTTGGCTGGTATGCGGGCGTCGCGGCGTCGGAATCGTATGCCGATCGCTTTAGCCGGCTGTACGGCCTGGAGTTCGGTCGTATTCGCATGTGGGGATCGCTCGGCTGGGCGATGGCCGCTTCCGTTTCCGGGCTGCTGTTCAACTTCACGCCGCTGGCCAACTTTCTGTTGAGCAGCAGCACGTCGCTCCTGATGCTGCTGGTATTAATCAGCCTGAAGATCGGCGATGAGCAGTTGCGTAACAACAGCGTGATTTCGGCGAACAAAATCGTTTTTAGCGACGTGATGCAGTTACTGAAAAGCCGTAAATTCTGGATGTTCAGCCTGTATGTCGCCGGTGTCGCATGGATGATGTTTATTGCTGAGCAGCAGTTTCCGCGCTACTTCGTCTCCTTTTTTGCCACCAAAGAGCAGGGGAATGCCTGGTACGGCTATCTCAGCACCGTGCAGTCCGGTATGGAATTCGTGATGATGATGTTCATTCCGCTGCTGGTGAATCACTACGGCGCAAAGCGGGGGCTGCTGTTCTGCGGCTGCGTTGTCGGGGCCAGGCTGATCGCCTCAGGCTTGACCAGCGATCCGGTGATCATCTCGATTATCAAACCGTTTTATGGCGTCGAAATCGCGCTGTTGCTGATTTCGGTCTTTAAATACATCGCCGAGCACTTTGACCGCAGAGTCAACGCCACGATGTACCTGCTGGGCTATCAGGCGATGATCTACGTCGGTTCTATTGTGGTGGCGCCGCCGGCGGGCTACCTCTACGACAAAATCGGCTTTGAGCATACTTATCTGCTGATGGGCAGCTGCGCTCTGCTGTTTACCCTTATCTCCGCTTTTACGCTCTCGCGCTGTCGCTCGACGTGGGACGCATCGCGACCTTTTTCCCCGGCGCTGGACGCCACCCCGGTTGAACCGGCCAAACATTAATTCAGGAGTTGTTATGTCCAAAAAGGTGATTACCGAAGCCCTCCGCCCCGTCGAGCTGTATCAGGTCGACCGGCTGGCGCTGCGCCAGAAGCTCGATGATGCGCTGGCCCGCGTGACCCGCAAGCTCGATAAAAACATTGTCGCTTTTGGCGATAAATTCCCGGGCGAGGCCTGTGAAAACGGCATCTGGCCGCGTTCTGAAAACGTCGAGTGGACGACCAGCTTCTGGCCGGGCCAGCTGTGGCTGGCGTGGGAAATGAGCGGTAATCCCGCCTATCGCGAGGCGGCAGAGCGCTATCTGCCCTCTTTTGCCCGGCGCATCGAGGAGCGTATCGATACGGCGACCCACGATCTGGGGTTTCTCTATACTCTCTCCTGCGTCAGCGCATGGCGACTCACCGGCAATGAGGCCGCCCGTCAGAGCGCGCTGCTGGCCGCGGAAACGCTGATGGAGCGCTTCAACCCGACGGCCAGAATTATTCAGGCCTGGGGGGATCTGAACGACCCGGAACAGCAGGGGCGGATGATCATCGACTGCAATATGAATCTGCCGCTGCTCTACTGGGCCAGCGAGCAGACCGGGGACCCGCGCTATGCGCAGGCGGCCACGGCCCATGCGCAACAGGCGGCGCGCTATATCGTGCGTGAAGACGCCTCGACCTACCATACCTACTACATTGACGTGAACAGCGGCGAGCCGCGTTTTGGCAACACCCATCAGGGCTATAGCGACACCTCCTGCTGGTCCCGCGGCCAGGCATGGGGCATCTATGGCTTCCTGCTCAGCTATCGCTATACCGGTGATAAAAGTATGGTGGAGCTGTCGCGCAGCCTGGCCCACTACTTCCTCAACCGCCTGCCGGAAGATGATGTGTGCCACTGGGATCTGGCCTTGCTCGGTACCGACGCGGTACGCGACAGCTCGGCGGCGGCGATTACCGCCTGCGGTCTGCTGGAGCTGGTCAATGCGCTGCCGGCGCTCGATCAGCATCGCCCGCATTACGAGGAGATGGCGTTGCGTATCGTCCAGTCGCTGACCGATAACTATCTGGCGACCGACGATGACCCGACCGAAGGGCTGCTCAAGCACTCGGTTTATCACATGGGCAGTGGAAAAGGGGTGGATCAGTGCTGCAGCTGGGGTGACTACTTCTATCTTGAAGCACTGATACGTCTGCGCCAGACCTGGTACTCGTGGTGGTAATGGCGAAATGGAGAGAGAGAACATGAAAACGGTAGCGGTTTTATTGGCCCCGGGCTTCGAAGAAGGGGAAGCGATTGTCGCAATCGATGTTTTACGGCGCTTGAAGATCCACGTGCAGACGATTGCCTGCGCGCAGACGCGCGAGGTGGTTAGCTATCACGCTATTCCGATGATGGCGGACAGTACGCTGGCGGAAAGCATGGAGCAGACTTTTGACGCGGTGGTCCTGCCGGGTGGGCCTGAAGGGAGCGTCTTTCTGGCCCAAAGCGAGCAGGTGATCGCCTTTGTACGCCGCCACGATGAGCTGGGTAAATACCTGTGCCCGATTTGTTCCGCCGCGGCGCGCGTGCTGGGGGGCAACGGTCTGCTGAAAGGCCGCCGCTATGTCTGTTCCGGCGAGCTCTGGCTGCAGGTGAGCGACGGCGTATATGTTGACGCCGATGTGGTGGAGGACGGCAATCTGATTAGCGGTCGGGGGCTCGGGAAGGTGTTTGATTTTTCCTTGACGGTGGCGGCGCGTCTGCAGGGCGATGAGGCGGCGGCCCGTGAGCATGCGGAGCATATCTATTACCGCTGGTAGCGCAGGGGGCGGTCGCCGGTTATCAGGCGCGCTGAGGTAAGCAAAAACTGGCCCGGGCAGATGTCCCGGGCTTTAGCGATAAGGCCTGTCGTTTGTACCCGCCCCCCATCGCGGCCAGACAGGTTATTGCCAGGAAAGGGTCATGCTCGCCAGGGGGTAGGCAGAGCCCGGTACCAGAGGTATCGCCGCATCGATGTTTTCTCTGCTTCTGAGGTTGGGTTACGTCATTCGATCACGCCAGGTCCGCATCAGTCATACATGGGCGAGAAAATCTTGTCAGCCCATAGACTTCTCCGTTAGTCATGGCTTCGCATATGGCAGGGCTGAAAATCACTTCCTTTACCGATGTTCAAATAATCCGCTGTCGGAAAACATAAATCTGGTTCTGTAATGGTGAAGGTGTCTTTCCTGGTTATGATTTTTATTGCTATAAGGATTTTGTTTTAGATGGGGTTTTATTTTTAATGTTTATTGTTTTAGTTTCAGAGTGGTGAGGGGGGATTTCAAGGGCCAGTGATATGATTTTAGAGGGGGTGTTTTGTAAATAAAGCAGAGTCAGTAGCTTTGGGTTTATTCTGGGCTTTCAGCTATTCATCGGCATGCCTGTCTTCGGTGGGAGCTGGCGCGGCGAATAGTTTATACAGTCAAGTGGAGATGAATCAGTGCCACATTATTCCCTGATTTATCCTTTCTTTTTTCAATTGCGGAAGGTGTGAATCCAAGAGCCGTGTAAACCAGTAACCCGCTTGTATTTTGATTAAAACAGGAGACGGCAATCTCTGATGCCTGATACTTCTCGCGAGCAATTGAACACATTGTCGCTATGAGATAGCGGCATACTCCCTGTCCTCGGAACCCAGGAGAAATAATTACGTTTCCTATAGAACAGCATCCTCCCTGTTCCCAGCGGTAGATATTTGCAAAACCTACGGGGACTTCATTAATAACAAAAACGGTTGAGTCCTGGCGCTGGGCAATCGCTTCTCGCAATTGAGAGACGGTAAGAGGGAACTCTGCTTTTGGGAAGAAATAGAATAGTTCTGTGGGGTTTTTGATAAAGTTGCATATTATGGCAATGTCTTCCTCTGTTACTGCTCTATGTTTTAACCCCTTTATATTCATCGGTATTATCCCTCAACAATCACTGAAAATGGATGTGCGAAAATATTCTAATTATTGCATTAGAATAGGTCAATTACAGCGTCATCTTTTCGTCTGATTTATTCCCCTCCGGGGAATGCCGGAAGGAACGGGTCAGCAAAACCGTTGACGGCCGTTAAAATAATAGCGTGAGAAGGATCAATCTTGTGTCGAAACGGGTCGGGCTGATTCAGCTGAAGATGAACAATTAGCCTGGTAAAGAGAGAATCATTATAATTATGTTTGGCGTTGAGGTATTATATTTCCATTGACGATATTTTATGCTGTTAACGCCGCAGTTTTTCTCCGGTGAATTGTGCGCAGATTGAGCACAGTGAAATTCTGATACCGGCTATGAAACAGCAGGGGATTTTCCCCCGGAACGGCATACCTTTGCAGTTAAGGTCATAGAGCTGACGGTTGGTTGAGTGAGGTGCGAAATCAGGGCGCATCGCTTCCCTTTGCCTGCGGGAAGCCCTCTTTGCTCATCATCTTGTCGGTAGGGGGATGCGGCTCGTGTTACAGACGTCAGAATTTATCTCGTTGTTGAGCAAAGCAGTACCGTGACAACAGTCCAGGAACGGGCGCACAGCGCAAGCGCGACTGCCGGGGGGATGGCTGAGTACCTGTGCTCTTTTTGCATCGGGTGCAGGCATTCGGCAACGTGTTTTTCGTCGATGAATGCTTCATTAACGCGGGGAGAGGCAGGGGTCAGAGACTGCGGCAGCGTGGTTACTTGCCGCCTCCTGTCTTTGCGCAGTGCAAAGCAGTGTATCAATTGAATGTTTATCGCTTAAGGTTTTCAGTATAAAGCTAATATTGCATCCTTTAACAGGAAAACGACGTATGAAGCCAAAACAAGCGGAAATTATCCGTCATTCCATGTCCCTGTTTAACCGGGAAGGGTACCAGTCGCCAAGCATCGACCGAATTTCGGAAAATGCGGGCATCTCTAAAATGACGTTCTACCGCTACTATCCGGATAAAGAAGCGCTCATCCTCGCCATTTTACAGCTGAAAGAATACGAGTTTATGCAGGATCTGCAGAACATTATTGCGGATAAATCCTCGGCGCGGGAGAAGCTGTTTGCCGTCTTTGAATACTACAACAACTGGTTTAAGTGCGAGGATTTTCATGGCTGCATGTTCACCCGCGCACTCTTCGAATATGGCACTTCTTCCCAGTCCATCCGGATGACCTGCTCGACGTTTAAATCACGCCTTTACCAGTTTTTTCGCGACATTCTGGTGAGCGTATTAAAACCGGAGCCGGCGGAACGGGTGGCGATGATGATGGTCATGCTGATCGATGGCGCAATCGCCGCCCAGCAGGCTGAGTCATCTGAGTGCCGGGAGATCCCCCCGGGAATGACGGCCTGGAGTGCGGCGAAAGCTCTTATTTATTCCGAAGGCGGGACGCTCTGATCATCGCACCGTGTTGGGTATTTCAAGTGCGCGTAACGTCTCCAGCAGGCGATCGTAGTAATCGTTGCAGGTTTGCAGTCGCAGCGCGGCGCCGAAGTACACTTCCTCCATCGCTGCCGGATGTCTTTTACCTGTCGGTACGATAACGTTATTCAGCCATCCATCGGCGTGCCCGATATCAACCGTGATGTGTTCAGCATAATAATGCACATCGCGTTCTGTCATGCCAATACGCAGGCAACCGGCGACCAGTTTTTGATACTGGGGGGATCGAGTAATTCAGTCATCGCCATCACGCCAGGCGATTTGTAGTAGTGCTGCCGGTTCACGCCGCCAGGCATGAAAGCGTTATATCCCGCAAGCCCTTGCCAGTCATACAGATGGGTAAAATGATTATCGGGTAAGGCAATATCCCGACGCTTCAGTAAATCCTTATACAGATTGACGTGCGTGATTTCATTGTTCCTCGATAACGTGCGCCTGACCAGCTGCGATAACAGCAGAACCCCTTTCCAGTGGAATGATGGTCCGAACGCTGGTTTCACTCGCGGCAAGCCCTGGTTTCACATCAATCCAAACTATGTGCAAATCAATGCCGAGCGCGAGTCGGCCCAGGGAGATTCGGTGCTGAATGACTATAAAAAAATGATTCAGCTGCGTCATAAAATTCCGGCGCTGGTGTATGGCGCCTATCAGGATCTCAATGCCCAGGATAATACTGTCTATGCCTGTACGCGAATCCTGGGCAGGGAGCGCTATCTGGTCGTAGTGAACTTTAAAGAGCAGCCTGTTCGCTATCTCCTGCCGTCCAGTGATGCCATCGAGCAGGTTGTTATCGAGACTAATCAGCATAACGATACGCCGCAGGGAAGTACCTCTATCGCCTTAAGCCCATGGCAGGCGGGCGTGTATAAACTGCATTAATCAGGAGAGCAGGGCATTCATTTACGCATCACAAATGATTCGGAAGGGGCGGGCCAGCGTTCAGCATCGCTATTTTACAGCGAGGGCCCGCTGGCCCCGAAGGGGTGAGCGGCGCGCCGCGAATAATCGAACGAAGTTCGATGAAGAGTCCGTGCTGCAGAAAGCAAAAAACCAGCCCTCAGGCTGGTTTCTTTAAATAAGTGGTGCCCGGACTCGGACTAACGCCGCAGGCGTTGAACAGCGCGCTTGTCGCGCTGGCCCCGAAGGGGTGAGCGGCGCGCCGCGAATAATCGAACGAAGTTCGATGAAGAGTCCGTGCTGCAGAAAGCAAAAAACCAGCCATCAGGCTGGTTTCTTTAAATAAGTGGTGCCCGGACTCGGAATCGAACCAAGGACACGGGGATTTTCAATCCCCTGCTCTACCGACTGAGCTATCCGGGCAACGGGGCGCATTAAAACCGATTCGCCTCGCTTCGTCAACGAAATTTATTTAAATCGATGCAGACTGCACAATCTATCACCAGTTTGAATTAAAAGCACCCGTTTTCAGGTGAAAAAAAGCGTCCAGGCCGCTGAAATCGGCATCGCCAGGAGCAGGGCAGGTAGCATGTTAACCACCGCAAACATCTTAATTCCGCAGATGCGCAGCCCGGTCGCCAGCAGCAGCATGCCGCCGACGGCGCTGAAGTCGGCCATCATCATCGGCGTGGTGAGCGGCATGATCAGCGATGCGCAGGCCGCCAGCGTGAGCTGGATGAGCAGCATCGGGACGCAAATAGCTGAAACGGCAAATCCCAGCGTGCAGGCGAAAATCGTGGCGGTGAAAAAGTCGAGAAAGGCTTTGGCGATCAGAATGCTGGCATCGCCGGTCATCCCTTCGCGCATGGCGCCGAAAATCCCGGTACCGCTGGCGCAGAACAGGACAATAATGGCGACATAGCTCTGAATAAACGACGTATTCAACTGCGCCTTTTTTTTGCCCGCTGGCGTGAGCCACTGCTGAAGCTTGCTGACCAGAGTATTGATGCCTTTTTCCATATTGCAGGCTTCGCCAAGCAGCGTGCCGACCAGCGTGGAGAGCACCATCACCGGCAGGTTGGCGCATTTCACTACCAGCAGAATACCAATTCCCAATGAGGCCAGACCGAAAATAGAGGTCATCGATGTCCGAATTCGCTCCGGCAATCGTTGGCTTAACAGCGCGCCCAGTACGCCGCCTAAAAGGACCGCGCCGGCATTAATAAAAGGTCCTGTCACCATAGCAGTGCTCCTGTTCATTATCCCTGACAACGGCATCATTATGACCCGAAAGCAGGGTAAAGACCTGCAAATACGTCGCCTGTTTGCATACAGATTTCATCTTGCGCAGGTATGTCAAAGGTGACATTATTGCGCGAATTTTCTTCTCTTCAGCGATGAGGCCGCCGATGATCACCCCATCCGTACATCATCATTGCCGCTGCGCGCAGATGCGTAAGCCGTCTCATCTTGCTACTCTGCATTCTGATTCCCTGCACCCCATGCGGTGAAGGCAGCGCATGCTCACTGCAGGACAACAGTAAGATCGGACCCGGTCTGCTTTTACTGATGTCTGGCGGTCGGAGCTGGAATCCAGTCGGACCCTGACATTTCGTTGGGCAAGGCATCAACGCCTTGCCTGAAGCCTTTTACTCTCCGGAAACGGGTATTCGCGCTAATGAAATCAATGCACATTGCCGCCAGCCACGCGCTGGTCTCTCATCTCTCTACCCACCGTCGCGTGGTGGCGCTGGACAGTACTGATTTTACCGATGTGGCGGCAGTCGTCATTACCGCAGCGGACAGCCGCAGCGGCATCCTCTCTCTGCTTAAACGCAGCGGCTTTAACCTGCCGGTCTATCTGCTGACCGATAGCGACATGGCAAAGCCAGACGGCGTGACGGCGATCATCGGCGGGAAGGAGCAGGAGTGGCTCGAACTGGAAGCCGCTGCCTGCAGTTATGAAGAGAACCTGCTCCCGCCGTTCTTCAATACCCTGACGCAGTACGTCGAGATGGACAACAGCACCTTTGCCTGTCCGGGGCATCAGCACGGTGCTTTCTTTAAAAAACACCCGGCGGGCCGCCAGTTTTTTGACTTCTTTGGCGAAAACGTCTTTCGCGCCGATATGTGCAATGCCGATGTGAAGCTTGGGGATCTGCTGATCCACGAAGGCTCGGCGAAGCATGCGCAGAAGTTCGCGGCGAAGGTTTTCAATGCCGACAAAACCTATTTTGTCCTCAACGGCACCTCGGCGGCGAATAAAGTGGTCAGCAACGCGCTGCTGACGCGCGGTGACCTGGTGTTGTTCGACCGCAATAACCATAAATCCAACCACCACGGCGCGCTGATTCAGGCGGGGGCCACGCCGGTCTATCTCGAAGCGTCGCGAAATCCGTTTGGCTTTATCGGCGGCATCGATGACCACTGCTTTGATGAACACTACCTGCGTAATCTGATTCGGGAAGTGGCGCCGGAAAAAGCCGACGCGCCACGTCCGTTCCGTCTGGCGGTCATTCAGCTGGGCACCTACGACGGGACGGTCTACAACGCCCGTCAGGTGGTGGATAAAATCGGCGGCCTGTGCGACTACATTCTGTTTGATTCCGCGTGGGTAGGCTATGAACAGTTTATTCCGATGATGGCCGACTGCTCACCGCTGCTGCTGGAATTGAATGAAAACGATCCGGGCATTTTTGTAACCCAATCGGTGCATAAGCAGCAGGCGGGGTTCTCGCAAACGTCGCAGATCCACAAAAAAGATAATCACCTGCGCGGCCAGGCGCGATTCTGCCCGCATAAGCGGCTGAATAACGCCTTTATGCTACATGCCTCCACCAGTCCGTTTTACCCGCTGTTTGCGGCGCTGGATGTGAACGCCAAAATCCATGAAGGAGAGAGCGGTCGCCGGCTGTGGGCAGAGTGCGTGGTGCAGGGCATTGAAGCGCGCAAGGCGATTATCGCCCGCTGCAAAATGATACAGCCGTTTATTCCGCCGGCTGTGGCGGGTCGCCCATGGCAGGATTATCCTACCGAGACGATTGCCCGCGAGCGGCGTTTCTTCAGCTTTGAACCGGGCGCCAGCTGGCACGGTTTCGCGGGTTATGCCAGCGAGCAGTACTTTGTCGATCCCTGTAAGCTATTGCTGACTACCCCGGGCATTGACGCCGAAAGCGGCGAATATACCGGGTTCGGTATTCCGGCGACCATTCTGGCGCACTACCTGCGTGAGAACGGCATTGTGCCGGAGAAGTGCGACCTGAATTCGATCCTGTTCCTGCTTACGCCGGCCGAGAGTGCGGAAAAAATGGCCCGCCTGGTGGCGATGCTGGAGCAGTTTGAACAGCATATCGAAGCCGACACGCCGCTGGCCGATGTACTGCCGACTATCTATAACAAATATCCGGTTCGCTATCGCGATTATACCCTCCGCGAGCTGTGCCAGGAGATGCATGATCTGTATGTCAGCTTTGACGTGAAGGATCTGCAAAAAGAGATGTTCCGCAAGCAGAGCTTCCCGCGCGTGGTGATGAACCCCCAGGATGCAAACCGCGAGTTTATTCGCGGCAACGTTGAGCTGGTGCGGTTAAGCGAGGCTGAAGGCCGGGTCGCCGCGGAAGGGGCGCTGCCGTATCCGCCGGGCGTGCTGTGCGTGGTACCGGGAGAAGTCTGGGGCGGGGCGGTACTGCGCTATTTCCTGGCGCTGGAAGAGGGCGTCAACATGCTGCCCGGTTTTTCACCCGAGCTGCAGGGGGTATATAGCGAAACGGATTCTGACGGCATCAAGCGGCTGTACGGCTATGTGCTGAACCAGGCGGCTATGCGCCTTTCTTAATAGCGACCCCTCTCCCGCAGTGTGTCGGGAGAGGGGATGCGGTGGCTCAGCCCGCGCTATGTCGGTACATTCTGCGCGGATGGCCAATCTTACCGTATTGCATCTCCACGCTGAGAAAACCGCTCTCCACGCAGTGTTCCAGATAGCGGCGGGCGGTGGTTTTACTCAGCCCCGTCGCGCTCGCGACTTCGTCCACCGAAAAGCAGCGCAGCGTATGGTGGCTAAAGAGATTTTGTACCCGCGCCAGCGTATTCCCCTCTATGCCTTTGCTGCCGTTATCCTGACGGTAGTTTTTCGCCTGCAGTTGATACAGGGAATCCACGTTTTGCTGATCGACGATCTTCCACACCCGCTGCTGTTCAGCGAACTGCATAAAGCGCTCAAGTGACTGGTTAAGACGCTTCCACGATACCGGCTTGAGGATGTAGTCGAACGCGCCGTTGCGGATCGCCAGGCTACAGGTATCCATATCGCTGGCGGCGGTGATAAAAATGACCGAACAGGGGGTACGTGCCAGCAGCGCATTACCGATAAGCGTAATGCCTTTCCCGTCCGGCAGGTAATTATCCAGCAGCACCAGCTGCGGCCGCTTACTCTCAATTTGCGTCTGCGCGTCGGCCAGGGATGACGCAATGCCCACCAGCCGCAGGCCCGGATGTTTGCCAATCAGCTCCGCATGCAGCTGCGCCAACGCGTGCTCGTCTTCCACGATCAGTACATCGATAAGTTCATGTTGCATAGTCGGTCTCTTCCAGTTCCTGTTCCGGGCGCCAGGCGCTTCCCGTGGCGGGAATAAACAGTGAAAAAATCGCGCCGCGGGGCATATTGTCGGCGACCTCGATCGTTCCGCCAGCCTGGCTGACATAGCTGTCGATCAGGTACAGTCCGATACCGTGGTCGCCGCAGGTTTTGGTGGTGATGCCGCGCTCAAATATCCTCTCGCGCAAGGCCGGTGTAATGCCGACGCCGCGGTCGGCGACTTCAATAATCAGCTCACGGGCGTTGAGCTTAATCAGCACCTCTACCGGCTCGTGCGGCAACGGCGCGCGCTGCGTCGCTTCAATGGCGTTATCCAGCAGGTTGCCGATAATCGAAATCAGCTCTGCTTCGGCAAGCGGAGCGAAGGGGCTCGCCATCCGGCAGGCCGGATCGAAGCTGAGTTGCACCCCTTTTTCGCGGGCGCGGGAGGCCTTGCCTAACAGCAGACCGCACAGCGTTGGCGAATGAAAGCGCGACGAGATAAAGTCCAGCAGCTCCTGGGCGTGTTCTGACTGGGCCTGAATATAGCCAATGGCTTCCTCATAACGCCCCATATGCAGCAGGCCGGAGAGCGTGGTCATGCGGTTGAGCTGCTCATGGCGCATGATGCGCAGATTGTCGACGTAGCGTTTCACCTGGCTGAGCTGAGCGCTGAGGGTGTCTATCTCATTGCGATCGCGGAAGGTTATCACCCAGCCCTGCAGCGAATCCTCCAGCATGATCCGTACGCGGCTGGCGATCACCGTCAGATCGTTGAACCGACAGATCTCATCATGCGTGTCCCGTTGCAGCATCGTTTGCGGTGAGAAGAAAGGGACGGGGGCGATCACCTGGCCGATCGGCTGTCCGCGCAGCTGTCTGGCGGGCTGGTTCAGGCCCAGCAGCTTCCGCGCAGCCTGGTTGATCACCTCGATCCGCAGATGGTCGTCGATAGCGATCACCCCTTCGTAGATCGACTCCATCATCGCTTTTTGCTGGCGCACCAGCAGGCCGATTTCACGCGGCTCCAGCGAGAAAATCTGCTTCTTAATGCTGCGGGTAAAAAACCACGAGAACACGAACAGGGCAACGAGCAGCAAAACGGCAGCGAGCAGAATATTGACGGCTTTACTGACGGTAATGGTGTCGAGGTAGCTGGTGAGGTAGCCCACGGAGACAATCCCCACCACCTGACCGTCATCGCTGAAGATCGGTGCTTTGCTGCGTAGCGAAATCCCTAAACCCCCCTGGCGAATGGTGGTGGTGGTTTTGCCCTTCAGCACCTCCTCATTATCACCGCCGACGAGCAGAGTGCCGACCCGGTCGGCGAAGGCCGAATGAAACAAATGACGGCCCTGATTATCGCCGACGACAATAAAACTGGCGTCACTGCGCGCCGCTATTTTATGCATAAAATTAGTGATTGCGCTAATATCCTTGCGGGCGACATTTTCACGTAATACAGGGATGATGGCGATCTCTTCTGCTTGTATTTTTGCCCGCGTGCTCATTTCCATATACAGCTGTTTTTCGACATCAATATAATAATAGCCTCCTAACAGCACGAAGAGCACTGAGAAAAAGGCCGTCAGTGAAATGAACAGCTTTATTTGAAATGAAACTTTCATCGCTATCACGCTGGGTATCAAGGGAAGTGGCTAATATATCATCTTTTTTCCGGCTGACATCTGCTTTGCCGGAAACTTGTGATCCTTTGCACAAGCGCTCTGCATGAGAAAAATATTGCTGTCGCCACAGATCTTAAATTTAGGTTAATAAATGTTATTTGTTTGTTCGTTTTAGAAAATAAACCATAAAAACCACGCTAATAAATAAACTGTGAATCACATTAAATAAAAGAAACCATTAAAACCATAGCGTCCATTAAAGTTTCAGTTTTAATATGCTGAGCCTCACATTAAGTCTGCTTCGGGCACATTAAGCTGCCTGCACAAAATAACCAAGGGGCTTAATCATGAGCACAACTGACGATTCTTTCTCTGTTACCCAGGACCCAATTGATATTCATAAACCTTCGCTCAAAGAGCGCTGGTGGCATATTATGGATAGCTGGAAAGTGGGGATTATTCCTTTACCGCTGTTTGTTCTTGCCGGGCTGCTGATCGCCATCGATTGTCTGGGGGGGAAGTTACCGAGCGATATCGTGGTGATGGTTGCCACGCTGGCATTTTTTGGTTTTGCCTGCGGTGAATTCGGCAAGCGTCTGCCGATTGTCGGCAAGCTCGGCGCGGCGGCGATTTGCGCCACCTTCATCCCCTCCGCGCTGGTTTATTACGGCCTGCTGCCGGACGTGGTGGTGGAGTCCACCACCAAATTCTACAAATCCACCAACATCCTCTATCTCTATATCTGCTGCATTATTGTCGGCAGCATCATGAGCATGAACCGCACCGTGCTGATCCAGGGCTTCCTGCGCATCTTCTTCCCGATGCTGTGCGGGGAAATCGTCGGCATGATCGTCGGCATGGGGGTGGGGCTGGCGCTCGGCCTCGAACCATTCCAGATCTTCTTCTTTATCATTCTGCCGATCATGGCGGGCGGCGTGGGTGAAGGGGCGATCCCACTGTCGATCGGCTATGCGACGTTGCTACATATGGATCAGGGCGTGGCGCTGGGACGCGTCCTGCCGATGGTGATGCTGGGCGGCCTTACCGCCATTATCATCTCCGGCTGTCTGAACCAACTCGGCAAACGCTATCCGCACCTGACCGGTGAAGGCCAGCTGATGCCAAACCGCGCGAATACCGACGAAACGGCCTCACAGCCTGCCTTCTCCGGCAAAGTCGACGTCACCACCATCGCTTCCGGCGCGCTGCTGGCGGTACTGCTGTATATGCTGGGGATGCTGGGCCACAAGCTGATTGGTCTGCCTGCACCGGTTGGCATGCTGTTTATGGCGGTGCTGGTGAAGCTGTTTAACGGCGTCTCCCCGCGCATACTTGAAGGTTCTCAGGTGGTCTACAAATTCTTCCAGACCTCTGTGACCTATCCCATCCTGTTTGCCGTTGGCGTAGCGATCACCCCATGGCACGAACTGGTCGCCGCTTTCACCATCAGCAACCTGCTGGTGATTATCAGCACCGTCTCTGCGCTGGTGGCGACCGGTTTCTTCGTCGGCAAAAAGATTGGCATGCATCCGATTGATGTCGCCATCGTCTCCTGCTGCCAGAGCGGACAGGGCGGCACCGGCGATGTGGCGATTCTGACCGCCGGCAACCGTATGAGCCTGATGCCATTCGCCCAGATTGCCACCCGCATCGGCGGGGCGATCAACGTCTCCATCTCGCTGTTGGTTCTCGGCAACTTCCTCGTTTAAGTTTTCAGGAAAACATCATGAAACTCGCAAGCTTTATCTATCAGGGTTCCCGTAGCTTTGGCATCGTCAAGGCGGAAGGGATGATCGATTTAGGTCGTCGCCTCGGCGATCGCTACGGTGACCTCAAGGCGCTGCTGCAGGGCAACGGGCTGGCGGAAGCCGGCCGCTATCTCAACGATGCGGTCGATGTGCCGATGAGCGCCGTCACCTTCCTGCCGGTGATTGAGCAGCCGGAAAAAATCCTCTGCGTCGGCATGAACTATGCCGAAAAGCGCAAAGAGTTCGACCAGCACAATCCGGCGCCGACGCTGTTTGTTCGTTTCCCGGATTCGCAGACGGCGCACAACGCGCCGGTGCTGAAACCGCGCCATTCCAGCGAATTTGACTACGAAGGCGAACTGGCGGTGATTATCGGCAAAGGCGGCGAAAACATCCGTCGCGAGGAGGCGCTGCGCCACGTTGCCGGCTACAGCTGCTACATGGATGGCTCCGCGCGCGACTGGCAGCACAGCTGGTTTACCGCGGGGAAAAACTGGCGGCAGACCGGCGCATTCGGCCCGTGGATGGCGACCGCGGATGAGATCCCGGATCCGCATCAGCTGACGATCCGCACCTGGCTGAACGGCCGGATGGTTCAGGACGACAACACCAGCAGCATGATCCACAAGGTGGCGGAGCTTATCGAGTACATCAGCACCTTCACCCGCTTAAGCCCGGGCGATGTGATCATCACCGGATCGCCGGGCGGGGTGGGGAAAAAGCGTAACCCGCCGCTGTTTATGCAGGAGGGCGATCGCATTGAGGTTGAGATTGAGCATATTGGCCATCTCAGCAATGTGATCATGGAAGCGCCAGCCAGCACGCTGACGACGGCACACTGAGTAGGGCGTGATGATGGACTCGCAACCCGCTATCGACTTTCGCTTCACGGAAGTGGCCCAACACCCGGAACGTCTGAGCCAGATTCGTTACCTGCTGACGGACAGCGGTCTGGGGATGGACAACGATATCACGCTGTTTGTTGAGGCCTGGTCCGGAAGGCAGCTGGTGGGCTGCGCGGGGCTGGCCGCCAACGTTATCAAATGCGTGGCGGTCGATGAGCAGCTGCGCGGTGTGAACCTTAGCGCGCGGCTGCTGGCGGAAGTGGAAAACGTCGCCCTCGCGCGCGGCCATTTTCATCTCTTCCTTTGCACCCGGCCCTGCAACGAGGAGCGCTTTGCCCGCAGCGGCTTCTGGCCTGTCGCCCGCAGTGGCAATAACGCGGTATTGATGGAAAACACGCCGCAGGGCATTACGCGCTACTGCCGTTCGCTGCGCCAGGAGCACCGGCCCGGCCAGGATATCGGCGCGATTGTCATGAACGCTAATCCGTTCACGCTTGGCCACCGCCATCTGGTGGAACACGCGGCGGCACGCTGCGACTGGCTGCATCTGTTTGTGGTATGTGAAGACGCCTCTTTCTTTCCGTTCACCGCGCGTCTGGAGATGGTACGGGCCGGAGTGGCACATCTGTCGAATGTCTCCGTGCACGAGGGCTCGCAGTACATCATCTCGCGCGCCACTTTTCCGGCCTACTTCCTGAAAGAGAGCGGAAAAGTGCAGCAGGCGTGGAGCGAAATCGACGTGCTGATCTTTCGCGACTACATCGCGCCGTCTCTCGGCATTACCCATCGTTTTATCGGCTCCGAGCCGTTTTGTGATATCACCCGTCAGTACAACCAGACGCTGCATGAACTGCTGGCTGGCCACATCCACGTTGAGGAGGTGGCCCGAATCAAGGCCGGGGGCAGCGCCATTTCGGCCTCGGAAGTCCGTCGTTTACTTAAGACAGAACAGTATTCTCGTATTCGGGACATTGTCCCGGAATCCACTTTCGCGCATCTCGAAGCGCACTACAGCGCGGAAGTCGCTTAACTATCAGGAAACGAACATGAAAATTGTAAGGGAGGCGCTGGCCGGTACGCAGGAGTCCAGCGACCTGATGGTGAAAATCGCCCCCGCCGACGGCGAGCTGGAGATTATCATCCACAGTGAAGTGATGAAGCAGTTTGGCGAGCAGATTCGTCAGGTGGTTGAGGAAACGCTGCGCGCGATGGCGGTGCGGCAGGGATTGATTATCATCGAAGACAAAGGCGCGCTGGATTGCGTCATTCGTGCGCGATTGCAAAGCGCGGTGCTGCGCGCCGTCGATGAACCGCATATCGACTGGA
This sequence comes from Klebsiella planticola ATCC 33531, assembly GCF_000735435.1. Lineage (GTDB taxonomy): Bacteria > Pseudomonadota > Gammaproteobacteria > Enterobacterales > Enterobacteriaceae > Klebsiella > Klebsiella planticola. Next base: position 147,124 of record NZ_JMPP01000018.1, read on the forward strand.
GGACACTGTGATGAACAGGCTCCGTCGTAGCATGTTATTCCTGCCGGGCGCTAACGCAGCCATGCTCTCTACCGCCTTTATTTACCGTCCCGATTCGATCATGTTCGATCTTGAGGACGCGGTGGCGCTGCGTGAGAAAGACAGCGCTCGGCTGCTGGTCTGGCATGCGCTCCAGCACCCCATGTATCAGGATATCGAAACCGTGGTGCGCATTAACCCGCTGAGCACGCCGTTTGGCTTGCTGGATCTGGAAGCCGCCGTGCGGGCTGGCGTGGACGTGATCCGATTGCCGAAAACCGATACTCCGGAAGATATCGACGAACTGGAAAGCCACCTGGTGCGTATCGAGCGCGACTGCGGGCGTGAAGTGGGGTCCACCCGCATCATGGCGGCGATTGAGTCGGCCGTTGGCGTCATTAACGCCGTGGCCATTGCCCGCCGTTCCCCGCGGCTGATTGGGATTGCGCTGGCGGCCTTTGATTATGTGATGGATATGCAGACCGAGCGCAGCGACGGTACCGAACTGTTCTACGCCCGCTGCGCGGTACTGCATGCCGCCCGGGCAGCCGGTATCGATGCCTTCGACGTGGTGTGGTCAGATGTGAACGACGAAGCCGGATTCCTGCGCGAAGTCGAGTTGATCCGCAAAATGGGCTTTAACGGCAAATCGTTGATTAACCCGCGTCAGATTGACCTGCTGCACAATGCGTATGCGCCAACCCGGCAGGAGGTCGAACACGCGCAGTTAGTGATTGAAGCCGCGCAGGAGGGGGAACGCAATGGCCTGGGCGTGGTCTCGCTCAACGGCAAAATGGTCGATGCCCCGATTATTAACCACGCACAGAGAGTGCTGGAACGCGCGGCCGCCTCCGGCGTGCGCCGTTAAGGATAAAACAATGAACCAGACAGAACTTCTCCATGCGACCTTCCCTCATCTGCGGGATTTAAAACCGTTTGATTCTGCCCTCAGCGCTACGCCCTGGCTGGCCGACGTGGAGGAAAAGCATCGTCGTAAGCTGTGTGCATCCCTCGAAGAGGCGGTGGCGCGCAGCGGCCTGCAGGACGGAATGACTATCTCCTTTCACCATGCCTTCCGTGAAGGCGATCGGGTGATTAACAGCGTAGTGGCGAAGCTTGCGCAAATGGGTTTTAAAGGCCTGACGTTGGCTTCCAGCTCACTGATGACCTGCAACGATGCCCTTATCGAACATATCCAGAGCGGGGTGATTCGCCGCATTTATACCTCAGGGATGCGCGGGAAACTGGCGGAGGCTATCTCCCACGGAGTGATGGATGAGCCGGTGCAAATCCATTCCCACGGCGGGCGGGTGAAATTACTACAGGATGGCGAACTGAACATTGACGTCGCGTTTCTCGGTGTGCCGTGCAGCGATGAGTTCGGCAATGCCAACGGGACCCACGGGCGCTCCTGCTGCGGTTCGCTCGGCTATGCGATGGTCGATGCGCACTTTGCCCGGCGGGTGGTGCTGCTGACTGAAGAACTGGTGCCATTCCCCAATATGCCGGCGAGCCTGATGCAGGATCAGGTGGATTACATCGTGCAGGTTGATAGCGTGGGCGACCCGGCGAAGATCAGCGTCGGTGCGGCGCGCGTCACCAGTAACCCGCGTGAACTGATGATCGCCCGCTATGCGGCAGATGTGATTGAGCACTCCGGTTACTTCAGAGCCGGTTTTTCGATGCAGACCGGCTCCGGGGCGGCGGCTACCGCCTGCACCCGCTTTATGGAAGAGAAGATGGAGCGCAGCGGCGTGAAAGCCCGCTTTGCGCTGGGTGGGATTACCGGCAGTCTGGTGGATCTGCATGAGAAGGGGCTGATTGAAAAGCTGCTCGATACCCAGTGCTTTGACGGTCAGGCGGCTGCTTCGCTGGCGCGCAATCCCAATCACGTGGAGATCTCCACCAACGTTTATGCCAACCCGGGCAGCAAGGCGGCGAGCTGCGACCAGCTGGACGTGGCTATTCTCAGCGCGCTGGAAATCGACGTCGATTTTAACGTTAACGTGATTACCGGTTCCGATGGCGTGATGCGCGGGGCGTCCGGCGGTCACTGTGATGTGGCGGCAGCGGCAAACCTGACTATTGTCGTCGCCCCGCTGCTGCGCAGCCGCATTCCCACGGTAGTCAAGCGGGTGACGACGCGACTGACGCCGGGAGAAAGCATCGATGTGCTGGTCACCGATCACGGGATTGCGGTGAATCCGGCGCGACCGGAGATCCGCGCGCGCCTGATTGCCGCCGGGATGAACATCGTCGATATCGACGCGCTGTATGCGCGGGCTATCTCGCTCAGCGGGATCCCCAAACCCATTGAATTCACCGACAAAATCGTCGGCGTCATTCGCTACCGCGACGGGCGGGTGATTGATACCGTGCGCCAGGTTAAGGAGTAGCAACATGAACACTGCGACACCCGTGGCGGCGGGTGTCAGCCTTGAGGCGTGGCTGGCGGCGAAAGAATGCCGCGCGGCGCGCCAGGCTGACTGGCTAAAACGTTATCAACAGCCGATTATTTCGCTGACCCTGGTGACACCGGGAACGGTAAAAAATAGTCTCCGCTACCGCAATACGATGGGCGTGGCGCTACAGATGTGCGACCAGCTGCTGTGGGAGAACCGCTGGCCGGTGCGAGATCGCCAGATACTGTGGTTCCCGACGGGGCCTGAGGCGATGTGGTCCGTGGCGCACAATGCGCCGGAGATCAAGGCCCACTGCGTGGCGTTGGAGCAGAGCCATCCGCTCGGCAGGCTGTGGGACCTGGATGTGATCTGCCCGCAGGATGGCCACGTTGGCCGCCTGTCGCTTGGCCTGCACATGCGCCGCTGCCTGGTGTGTGATGAGCCGGCGCATGTCTGCTCTCGCTCGCGCAAGCATCCGGTCGGGCAGGTGGTGGGAAGTGTGGAGAAGATTATCAATGACTGGTTTGCCCGCGACTAAATTTTGCGCCATTGAGGTCCCTCGTCTGGCGGAAGAGGCCCTGTGGCAGGAGCTGGAGCTGACCCCTAAGCCGGGACTGGTGGACCGACTCAACAACGGGGCTCATCACGATATGGACCACGCTCTGTTTGTTCGCAGTATTACCGCGATTGCGCCGTGGCTCTCCCGCTTTACCGCGCTGGGGAGTGACTACGCAGACCAACCGGCAGACGAGCAGTTGCGCCTGCTACGCCCGATGGGCATTGCCTGCGAGCAGGCAATGTATGCCGCAACCGGTGGCGTGAATACTCATAAAGGGGGGATATTTGCTCTCGGGCTACTCTGTTTTGCCGCCGGAAGGGTGCGGGAGGTGACCGCGTCAAACCTCTGTCGCGAAGTGGGAATTCTGTGCCGGGGGCTGGTGGCGCGCGAGCTGGCTGGCCGCAGCGCGGTAGCAACCGCAGGCGAACGTCAGTTCCGGCAGCTGGGTTTAACCGGCGCCCGCGGTGAGGCGGAAAGTGGTTTTGCGACGGTACGTCGCGTCTTGCCCCAGTGGAACGGCCGCCAGCTGCATGATTTGCTCCTGCGCCTGATGGCGGTGAATCCGGACAGTAATCTGGTGTCGCGCGGCGGTATTCATGGGCTGCGATATGTGCAGAGCTATGCGCGAACGCTGCTGGCAAACGGCTGGGATCGCCGGCGTTTACTGGAGATGGACCGGGCGCTGATAAAGCGTCATTTAAGCCCGGGAGGGAGCGCGGATTTACTGTCGGTGGCGTGGGTTTTAGCGAAGTGCGGTTAATTTCCCTCCCCCCGAAGAGAGGGGAGGGAACAATCGGTTAATGCGCGGGGGTGGTCTGCGCGCCGGCCGGTACACGCACGTGTTTGTATTTAAACAGCGCGATGAAGGCGATGGCCAGAACCAGCGAGTAGGCAGCAAAGATCAGCCAGACAGGCTGCCAGTCGGTGATGCCGTTGGTGGTATACATCTCCACCACTTTCCCGCTCACTACGCCGCCGAGGATACAGCCGAAGCCGTTGGTCATCATCAGGAACATCCCCTGGGCGCTGGCGCGGATTTCAGGTCTCACCTCTTTCTCAACAAACACCGAGCCGGAGATGTTGAAGAAGTCGAAGGCGCAGCCGTAAACAATCATCGACAGAACCAGCAGCACGGTGCCGAACGGGGTCGGATCGCCATAGGCGAAGAGACCGAAGCGCAGCATCCAGGCGAAAATACTGATAATCATCACGTTCTTGATGCCATAGCGGCTCAGGAAGAACGGAATAGTCAGAATGAACAGGGTTTCGGAGATCTGGGAAATCGACATCATCACCGATGCGTGCTCAACGATAAAGCTCCCGGAGAACAGCGGGTTATTATCGAAGCTGTGCAGGAAGGTATTCCCGAACATGTTGGTGATTTGCAGCTCTGCGCCTAACAGCATGGAGAAAATAAAGAAAATCGCCATCCGCTTGTTTTTGAACAGGGCAAAGGCATCGAGGCCAAGCATGCTGCTCCAGCTCTGGTTTTTCTGCTGATTGGAGACCGGAACGTGCGGCAGCGTCAGGGTGAACAGCGCGAGGACAACGGAGAGCGCCGCACCGATGTAAAGCTGCATGTGGCTCAGCTCGAAGCCCGCGAAGCTGACGCCCCACATCGCCATGATAAAGCCGATGGTGCCCCAGATACGAATCGGTGGGAAATCGGTCACAATATCCAGACCGGCGGATTTCAGACGGTAGTAGGAAATCGTGTTGATTAAGCCCAACGTTGGCATATAGGCCAGCGAGTTAAGCAGAATCACAAAGAACATCTCTCCAGGCGTGGTGACCTGGGCCGCCATAAACAGCGTACCTGCCCCCACCAGATGGCACAGCGCGTAAACCCACTTCGCGCTGATCCATTTATCCGCCACGATACCCAGCAGCGTTGGCATCAGAACTGCCGCAATGCCGAGCGAGCTGTAAACGGCGCCGATAGACGCACCGTCGAACTTGAGCGTCACAAACATATAGGAGCCAAGTGTAGTCAGCCAACTACCCCACAGGCAGAACTGCAGAAACGACAATATTTTAAGCTGCAGCTTAAGGTTCATGTTATTTTCCTCACGAGTAAGCGGGGGATGTGTTGTGATAATTACATTCAGGGTTTCAATTTGATGAAATTCTATCAGTTAACGCCGCGATGTTTTGTTACCTTCCGCAAAAAAATGCAATCCCCATTAATTTGCAGATTAGATTGTGATGCAAATAACATTTTCCTATGGGAAAGGCGAGGTGAAGCGGGAAAACCCGACCCTCTCTGCTCGGGAAAGGGGCGGGCGAGGAGATAACCTTATTTCCGGCGGTAGGACTTCTGCGCCGTATTCACCTTATAAAGATAGCGGCGCGATTCCGCCGACGGGTGACGGTTGGTGAGGGTGGAATAGACATCCCCCGGCGTCATGCTGTTGATAATATTGGCTGCCTGGACCTTATCGCTGGAGAAGACGCGCAATACGCTGCCGGCGCCGCCGTTATACGCGGTGATCACGGCATAGCGGCGCGAGGTCGGGTTATCGATACCTGACAGATACACATTATTCAGCATCGCCAGATAGGCGGTGCCGGTATCAATGTTATTCGCCGGATCGAACAGATAGCTGCGGCTTGGCAGCCCCGATTTCCCCTGTGCACGGAAGACATCTTTCCCGGCACTGTGCTGCACAACCTGCATCAGACCCAGCGCATCAGCATGGCTCACGGCGTATGGGTTAAAAGAGGATTCGGTCTGCATAATCGCCAGAATCAGCGACTCATCGACGCCATACTTCCGCGCCGACTGGCGAACGTAGCCGATGTACTTATGCGCACGTTTGTCGAGGTGGTTCGGCACCAGATTAATGGTAATGCTATAGATCATCCGCAGGCCGTTGCTGCGGCTTTTCAGCCGCGTTTGCAACAGATAATCGGCATAGCGCGAGGCCCGCCACTCCCAGCGAATCGGATCGCCGTGGTTATCCACCACCTGTCCGTAAAGGAACGGCTCTTTCGAAATCTGGATATCATCGGCGTCGGAATAGAGGTCGATTGACCCCGGATCGTCGCCCATCAGCAGCGTCTTAATGATGGTCTGGCGTAAACGGCCGGTCGGATCGGTACCGGCGATGGTCTCGACGGTGATGGTGCCCTCATCAAAGTTGATGTGGCTACGGGTCTGATACTGATCGGTGTACTTAACGTAGTCTTTCGGCCCGGCGAGCAGAACTTCGTTATAACCCCAAATATTTTCGATGTTATGGGCGAACTGACCCATCAGAATATCGAAGCCGTTGGTGTCCTTAACCCAGGCTTCGTTATACCCATCGCCCTTTTTATTTGAGCTGGAACACGAAACGAGCAAAGGCGCAATGAGCGCTAGCGCTAAATATTTTTTCATCATTCCGGGAGTGTGCGTTGTGTTTGTTGTGCTTAAGAGTCAGAGGACTCTTACTTTTTTTCAGGCGGCGTGTAGCCTTCAATGTGCACATCTTTCCCTTCAAACAGGAACTGGATCATCTCCTGTTCCAGCAGCTTGCGATGCTCCACGTTCATCATGTTGAGCTTTTGCTCGTTGATTAACATGGTTTGCTTGTGCTGCCACTGAGCCCACGCCTCTTTCGAAATCTCGTTATAGATGCGTTTGCCTAACTCACCCGGATACAGCTGGAAATCCTGGCCATCCGCTTCACGCTGCAGGAAAGTACAAAAAATCGTTCTGCTCATTAGTCATCCTCTTTATTCGCCAGAAAGCTATGCAAGAGCCCCGGCCTTCAACTGTTGCAACAAGCGCTCCACGGGAGCCGCCAGTCCAACCGACGGCGGCTGCGCTAAGTTATACCAGAGTGTGCTGCCTTCATCCATGCATGCGCCAGATGAATCTATGCTAAGCCACATCGGCACAATATCCAGATGGAAATGGCTGAAAGTGTGGCGGAACGCGGTCAGCTGCGTCAGATCATCATCCTTTATCCCGCGCTGAGCCAGCCATTCGCGCAGTGCGGCCTCCTCTTCAAACTGCGGAAAACAGAATAATCCGCCCCATAAGCCGACCGGCGGACGCTGGGAAAGCAACACTTCATTGCCGTGCTGCATCAGCAGGAAATAGCCCGTTCGCTGCGGAATGGTCTGCTTTGGTTTTTTGCCAGGATATTGTGCCCATGAATGGTTTGCGTAAGCGACGCAGCCGTTACTTAACGGACAGAGCTCGCATTTGGGTTTCGAGCGGGTGCAGACCATCGCCCCGAGATCCATCATCGCCTGGTTAAAGCGCTCGACCCCTTTTGCCGGCGTGACCTCTTCGCTGATCTGCCATAATCGTTTCTCAACCTCTTTTTTCCCCGGCCAGCCGTTGACCGCATAGCATCGGGCCAGCACGCGCTTCACGTTGCCATCGAGAATGGGGTAATGCTTGCCAAGGGAGAGGGATAAAATCGCGCCGGCCGTGGAACGCCCGACGCCGGGCAGCGCCGCCACTTCGTCAAAGGTTTGCGGGAATTCGCCGCCGTGCAGGCTCGCCACCTGCTGCGCCGCCTTATGTAAATTGCGCGCGCGGGCGTAATAGCCCAGTCCGGTCCACAGATGCAGCACTTCATCCAGCGGCGCCGCGGCCAGATCGGTTACCGTCGGGAAGCGGGCCATAAAGCGTTCGAAATAGGGAATCACCGTAGCGACCTGCGTTTGTTGCAACATCACCTCGGAGAGCCATACTTTGTAAGGCGTTTTACCCATTTGCCATGGCAGGGTTTTACGCCCGTATTTGTCGTACCAGTCCAGCACCTGGGCTGAAAATTGCGCGGCGAGAAAAGTCAAAGCTACAGCTCCGGAATCGCGATATCAGGGTGGCAGATTGCAGCATAAGGGCGACAGGCTGTAAACCCTTGCATCCGTCGGGTAACTTTGGATAATGCCCGTTTTCCGAACACTCTCACAAGCAGACCTAACTTTTATGAAAAACGACGTCATATCTCCGGAATTCGATGAAAACGGCCGCCCGCTGCGCCGTATTCGTAGCTTCGTCCGCCGCCAGGGCCGCCTGACCAAAGGGCAGCAGCATGCGCTGGATAACATTTGGCCGGTGATGGGCGTTGAGTTCAACGATGCGCCGCTCGACTTCGCCGCGCTGTTTGGTCGCAACGCGCCGACTACGCTGGAGATCGGATTCGGCATGGGCGCTTCGCTGGTGGCGATGGCGCAAGCGAAGCCTGAGCAGAATTTCCTCGGTATCGAAGTTCACTCACCGGGCGTCGGTGCCTGCCTGGCCTCCGCCGAAGAAGAGGGTGTACACAACCTGCGCGTGATGTGTCACGATGCGGTCGAGGTGCTCCACACCATGATTCCGGATAATTCTCTCAACATGGTGCAGCTGTTTTTCCCTGACCCGTGGCATAAAGCGCGTCATAATAAACGCCGTATCGTGCAGGCGCCTTTTGCTGAGCTGGTGAAAAGCAAGCTTAAACTGGGCGGCGTCTTCCACATGGCGACCGACTGGGAGCCGTATGCTGAGCATATGCTGGAAGTGATGTCATCGCTGGAAGGGTATCGTAACCTGTCAGAAAGCAACGATTATGTACCGCGCCCGGAATCGCGTCCGGTAACCAAATTTGAACAGCGTGGCCATCGTCTTGGCCACGGCGTATGGGACTTAATGTTCGAGAGGGTGAAATAATGGCAAAGAATCGTAGCCGTCGTCTGCGTAAAAAAATGCATATCGACGAGTTTCAGGAAATCGGTTTTTCCGTCGCATGGCGTTTTCCGGAAGGGAGCACTGAAGAGCATATCGATCGCACCGTGAATGACCTGATTGAGGAAGTGATCGAGCCGAACAAACTGGCGTTTGACGGCAGCGGTTACCTCTCCTGGGAAGGGCTAATCTGCCTGCAGGAAATCGGTAAATGTACCGAGGAGCATCAGGCTATCGTGCGTAAGTGGCTGGAAGATCGCGGGCTTGCCGATGTGCGCACCAGCGAACTTTTTGACGTCTGGTGGGACTAAGTTTGACAAGGGTCGGCAATTGCCGACCCGTTTTGTCTTAAGGGAGTTTTATGATGCGCAAAACGCTGCTGGCGGTGGCGCTTTCCGTTACCGCTCTGTCCGCGCACGCGGACTACCAATGTAGCGTCACGCCGCGTGACGACGTGATCCTCAGCCCGCATCAGGTGCAGGTAACCGGGGAGAACGGCGATCTGGTGATTAAACCGGACGGCAATCTGACCTATAACGGAAAACAGTATTCTCTGTCTGCGGCCCAGCGTGAGCAGGCCCAGGACTATCAGGCCGGCCTGCGCAGCAGCCTGCCGTGGATTGATGACGGCGCGCGTTCGCGAGTCGAAAAAGGGCGTCAGGCGCTGGATAAAATCATTACCGAGCAGGTTGGCGCCAGCAGCAGTATGCATGATCGTCTGACCAAACTTGACGCGCAGCTGAAAACCCAGATGAACCGCATTATTGAACGTCGCAGCGACGGCCTGACTTTCCATTACAAAGCGATCGATCAGGTGCGCGCCGACGGCCAGCAGCTGGTTAATCAGGCGATGGGCGGCATTCTGCAGGACAGTATCAACGAGATGGGCGCAAAGGCGGTGCTGAAAGGCGGGGGCAATCCGCTGCAGGGGATCCTCGGCAGCCTCGGCGGCCTGCAAACGGCGATTCAGGAAGAGTGGAAAAACCAGGAAGCGGATTTCCAGAAATTTGGCAAAGACGTTTGTAGCCGGGTCGTCTCCCTTGAAGACAGCCGCAAGGCGCTGGTGAGCTCCCTGAAATAACGCTCTCTGCGGTGTGCCGCGGCCTTCACCGGGGCACACCGCGTTCATCCTTCTCAGGCACGTCCGTGCGATACGCGGGAACGACGGGCCAGCGAGTCAATAATCACCGCAATCGCCAGCACGCAGCCGGTAATGATGTAGCGTAGCGATGACGGCAGATTTAACAGCGTCAGACCATTTGAAATCGACTGAATCACGATGATCCCCAGCAGAGCGGACCAGGCGCTGCCGCGCCCGCCGAACAGACTGGTACCGCCAATGACCGCCGCCGCAATGGCGTTCAGATTCACGTCACCGGTCCCGGCCTGCTGGCTCGCCGAGGCCAGCCGGGAAGCGGCCAGAATGCCGCCGAAGGTGGCGAGGGTGCTACAGAGTACAAAGGCGCTGACGTAAATAGCCCGCACGTTGATCCCTGAACGGCGCGCGGCTTCGCGGTTGCCGCCGACGGCAAACATAGAGCGCCCCCATTGCGTCCGCTTGAGCGCATAGTTGAGCATCATCACCAACGCGACGAACAGGCCGAAAATCCACGGTACGCCGCGCCCGAGATTAAGATAGAACACGGCGGCTTCAAAGATTACCGTCAGCAGAATCGCGCGCAATAACAGTGAGCTGACGGCTTCCGCCGACAGGTTCGCCGCCAGGCGGCGCGTACGCGTTTTGAGGCCAAATACCAGGATCGCCAGCCCGGGCAGCAGCGCCATAAGATGAGAGAACCAGCCCGGCATCACCAGTAGCTGGCCAAATCGCACCAGCGGAGAGGCGTAGGGCAGGTTAATGCTGCCGCTCGGACCGAGGATATACAGCTGCAGCCCGAGCAGCGCCAGCAGGCCGGCGAGCGTCGCTACGAAGCTTGGCATGCCGACGCGGTTATACAGCAGGGCGTAAAGCAGCCCGACGGCGATACCGCACAGCAGCGCGACGGCAATCGCCGCGGCAACCGGCCAGCCGGCATTAACCCACAGCACGCCAACAATCGCCGAAGAGAGTCCGCTCATTGAGCCCACCGAAAGATCGATTTCGCCGAGCATCAGTACGCAGACGATCCCCAGTGAGATAAATCCAACGGTAGCGCAGTCAAAAAGCAGGTTAACCAGGTTATTGGGCGCGATATAGACCGGGTTGAGCCAGGTGAAAACCAGGGAGATCACGATCAGCCCGGCGATGACCGGCGCGGTCCCCAGATCGCCGGTTTTGATACGATTGATCTGCGCACGTACCACGCCGAACAGGCCGTCGTTGTGCTGGACGCGCTCATCGCTGCGATCCAGTGCGGGGCGGGATGCTGTCTTGCTGTTCATAAAATTAAATCACTCCGGAAGCGCTAGACTGTGATTTTCGTTCGACGCGACGTGAAACGGCATTCTCTGTTGCGCCGGTAATGGCCGCCACCAGATCCTGGTTTGAGGCGTCGGGGGTAAAGATGCCTTTATTGCGCCCGAGCCGCAGCACCACGATGCGATCGGCCACCGCACGGACGTCTTCCATGTTGTGGCTGATGATGATGACGCCGAGGCCGCGCTCGCGAACGCGCTCAATCAAATTGAGCACTTCCGCCGTCTGGGCCACGCCGAGCGCGGCGGTAGGCTCATCAAGCATGATGATTTTGGGGTTCATCAGTAGCGAACGGGCGATCGCCACCGTCTGGCGCTGGCCGCCGGAAAGCGAGGCAATCGGCTCGCGCACCGACGGGATTCTGGCCGCCAGCTCCTGCAATAACGTCCAGGCCCGTACCTCCATCGCCACTTCGTCCAGCTGCAGCGGCGAAATCTCGTGGCCTAAAAACAGGTTTGCGACGACATCGAGATTTTCGCACAGCGCTAAATCCTGAAAGACCGTAGCGATACCGTATTCCAGCGCCTTGCCTGGGCTGTCGAGAGTGATGGCCTTACCGTCAAACTCAATGGTGCCGGTCGTGGGCTGGTGTACGCCGGCGAGAATTTTCACCAGCGTGGATTTTCCCGCGCCGTTATCGCCCACCAGCGCGACCACTTCGCCGGCATGAACCTCCAGCTCGATATCCGTCAGAGCAGAGACCGCGCCGAAGTGTTTGGAGACATGACTCAGTTTTAAAACAGGTTGCCTGGTGCCGGCGACGATGTCTGATTGTTGCGACATAAAAAAGACCTCAATGATGGTGAAACTACGCCCGTCGGCGACGACGGACGCAGGGGCAGCATTACTTCTCAATACCTAATTTCTGGCAGGCTGCGGTGTATTCACCGGTACACACCTGAGCGTAGGTCTGGATCTTTTTATCGAAAATTTCCGCTTTGATATTTTTGGCGGTGATGACTGCCGGGGTAAACAGCTGAGATGGCGTGTTGTACAGCGTGGTGCTCGCCTGCGGTTTCTTACCCTGAATGAGTTCCACGGCCACTTTCGCCGCGGCTGCGGCAACGATTTCTGACGGTTTGGAGATAGTGTTGTACTGGTCGCCGGCGATGATGAGCTGCAGCGCGGCAATCGTCGCGTCGTTCCCGGTGACCGGCGGAACCGGCTGTACGCCGGCGGCTTTAAACGCGGCAATGGCACCGCCGCCGGTGCCGTCATTGGCCGCGACGACGCCTTTAATTTTGTCCCCGAAGCGGGTTATCTGCCCGGCGGCCCACTCCTGCGCTTTAGGCGGCGCCCATTCCGGGGTATCAAACTCCGCGAGGGTGGCGTAACCCGATGCTTTCAGCCCACGATGAATACCATCGCGGATAAGCCCTGCGGCGGCATCGGTCGGCGAGCCGTTAATTTGCAGGACGCCGGCCCCTTTTGGCACGCCGCTCTCTTGCAGATGATTAACCAGCGATTGTGAAATCGCATAGCCGATACCTTCGTTATCAAACGAGACGTAAAAATCAGCTGGCTTATCGGGGATAGGGCGATCGTAAGCGATCACTTTAACATCCTGGGCCTGGGCATTTTCGACCAGGGCGGCGGCCGCGGAGGAGTCAACCGGATCGAGAACGATAATCTTCGCCCCCTGGGCAATGACCGAATTGAACTGCTGCTGTTGCAGCGTCGCGCTGGCGTTAGCGTTTTGATAAATGACCTTACATTCTGCGCACAGCTTGCTCATTTCCGCTTTGAATCCGGGGAAATCATGCTGCTCATAACGCGTGGAGGCCTGGTCGGGCATGAGAAATGCTACGGTGGCGGATTCGGCCGCTTGTGCCGACGCGGAAATACCGCCGGATATTGTTGCGAGTGCGATAAAAATATTACGGTAATTCATTATATTACCCTCTTTTTTATAGGTTTGAGCCCGCCAGCCGGAGCCGACGTCATACAGACTTTTTTAATAAGAGTTACTAATAATTCACATGTAGGATACTTCGGTTTTACATTTGCTCAACCGATGAAGCAGGATTACCACTGCACTAAAACGGAGTCAAGAAATGGAAAAAAGTCGATGCGGATTTGTGATTGGCTGCAAATAATTGCATAAAAAGTGATCAGGTGATTTGACCGACACGGGGACAACAAAACGGACGGAGAAGTGGGGAAAAAGAGCAACAGCGGGCGGTCGAGGACCGCCCGGGGGGGATTAATCTTCGCTGAGAAACAGCTCCAGCAGCGAGTTTAAAAACAGCTTGCCATGCTCGGTTATCTGCCAGCAGCGCTCATCTTCAGCCAGGTAGCCCTGGGCGATGGCGGCATCAATTTGCGGCCGGATCACGTGCTCTTCCAGACCGGTGTAGCGGCTGAATTCACTGCGCGGTGCCGCTTCCAGCAGACGGAAGCGGTTCATAAAGAATTCGAAGGGTTTGTCGGCGGCCTCCACGTCATGCTGACGTTCGAGGTAGCGGCCTTCCATGTAGCCCCGCGGATGGCGCGTTTTTGCCGTACGTAAAATGCGCCCGTCCGGGAAGGTAATTTTCCCGTGCGCACCGCAGCCGATGCCAAGGTAGTCGCCAAAGCGCCAGTAGTTCAGGTTGTGCTGACACTGATAACCCGGTTTCGCATAGGCCGATGTCTCATACTGCTGATAACCTGCCGCCGTCAGCAAACGATGTCCCTGCTCAAAGATATCCCACAGGGCGTCGTCATCCGGCAGCACCGGCGGACGGGAGCCAAACAGAGTATTCGGCTCAATGGTCAGCTGATACCAGGAGAGATGCGGCGGATTGAGTTCGATCGCCTGACGCAGGTCGTCCAGCGCCTCGTCCAGCGTCTGGTCCGGCAGGCCGTGCATCAAATCGAGGTTAAAGCTACGAAGGCCAAGCCCCGTTGCCAGATGCGCCGCGCGCTTTGCCTCGTCCGGGCCGTGAATACGCCCCAGGCGCTGCAGTTTAGGTTCGCTAAAGCTTTGCACGCCGATGGAGATGCGGTTCACGCCCGCACGCTGGTATTCTACGAAACGATCGGCTTCCACGGTGCCTGGGTTGGCTTCCATGGTGACTTCCGCACCGGCGGCCAGCGGCAGGCAGTCGCGTACGCCGTCGAGCAGGGTTTGCATAGCCGGCCCGGAGAGCAGGCTCGGCGTTCCCCCGCCAATGAAAATCGTGCCGATTTCGCGTCCCTGGGCGTAGTCCGCATCGGCCCGCAGGTCGGTCAGCAGATGCTGCACATAATCATCGTGCGGCACCTCGCCCTTTAGCGCATGCGAGTTAAAGTCGCAGTACGGACATTTCTGCACACACCATGGGATATGAATATACAGGCTCAGAGGCGGCAAATTAGCCATTACGTAACGCTTCCAGTAACAGTTTTAACGCGCGCCCGCGGTGGGAAATCGCGCTTTTTTCTTCACGGCTGAGTTCCGCCGCGGTCTTGCCTGCGGACGGAACATAGAAAATCGGGTCGTAGCCGAAGCCACCGTTGCCCGCCGCCTGACGGGTAATGACCCCAGGCCAGCTGCCGTGACAAACAACCGGCGTCGGGTCGGCCGCATGCCGCAGATAGACCAGCACGCAGTGGAATTGCGCCTGACGCTGGTCGTCCGGGACGTCCTTCAGGGCATCGAGCAGTTTTTCCAGGTTCTGCTGGTCGGTAGCGTCTTCTCCGGAGTAACGAGCTGAATAGATACCCGGTGCGCCGCCCAACGCGTCTACCGCGATACCGGAGTCGTCGGCAATCGCCGGTAAGCCGGTTATCTGCGCGGCATGGCGGGCTTTCAGAATCGCATTTTCGATAAAGGTCAGTCCGGTTTCCTCGGCGGAATCCACGCCCAGCTCGGTTTGAGCAACGATATCCAGTCCAAAATCTTCCAGCAGCGAGGCCAGCTCGCGAACCTTCCCGGCGTTACCGGTGGCGAGAACAACTTTTTGCATCATTAATCCTGTCTATTTTGTCAGCGCCGCGACCGCAGTCGGGATCTGTTGCGGGTTGATGATTTTTATCTGTTTGTGGCGGCCAAGCTCGCCTTTTTCAAGCAGCACCTGGCTTTTCGCGACACGAAACTGTTTGGCGAGGAATTTAACCAGATGGGCGTTAGCCTGGCCATCTACGGGGGGAGCGGTAATGGCGACTTTCAGTTCGTCGCCATGTAAACCAACGATGCTATCACGGCTGGCCTTGGGCTGAATATACAGCCTCAGCACCAGCCCGTCAGCGCAGGCTTCGACGGCACTCATAGCGCCATCCACAGCCCCGGAAGCAGAACGTTACCCGTCGCCTGCAGCAGTTCGGCGATGCCCATATTGACCACGTACAGCAGCAGCACCAGCACCATCGGCGAGAAATCGATACCGCCCATCGACGGCAGCATTCTGCGAATCGGGCGCAGCAGCGGGTCGGCCAGCTGCATCAGAACGAATTCCACCGGACTACGGCCCTGGCTTACCCAGCTCATGATCGCCATCAGCAGCAGCACCCAGAATATCAGCAGGCCGACGGTCTTAATCAGAATCAGCAGCGCGGAGATCCAGATAATCGGCTGGAAGGTGACCACCATAAACAGCACGATGGCTTTCACGACGCAGAGAATAAAGGCGATCAGCAGCGAGGAGCTGTCGATGGGGCCCATGGCCGGGATAATGCGTCGCAGCGGCCCGACGACAGGCTGGGTGACCTTAACGATAAACTGCGAAAACGGGTTGTAAAAATCGCAGCGTGCCCACTGCATCCAGACGCGTAGCAACATGATCATGGTGTAGAGTTCAATGACCGTTGCCAGCAGGAAAGTCAACGTCTTCATGGCGTTCCTCAGATTCCTTAATTTTTGCTGTAGTCGCGCGCACCGAAAATTGCGGTACCGATGCGCACCATCGTGCTTCCCGCCGCGATTGCGGCTTCCATATCATCCGACATGCCCAAAGACAACGTATCGACCGTAGGGTATTGCGTTTTCAATCGCGCAAATGCTACCGCCATTTGTTGGGCCACGGCAAACTGCCTTACATATTCTGACTCAGGTGCCGGAATGGCCATTAATCCGCGCAGCCGCAGATTGGGCAGGGCGGCAATCTCCGCTGCCAGCGCATCCAGCGCCTGCAGCAGAATGCCCGACTTGCTCTGTTCGTCACTAATGTTTATTTGAATCAATACATTAAGCGGCGGAAGATGCGAAGGGCGCTGCTCGCTGAGCCGCGTGGCGATTTTCAGACGATCGACGGTGTGGCACCAGTCAAAGTGTTCCGCCACCAGACGACTTTTGTTGGACTGCAGCGGCCCGAT
The DNA here is from genome assembly GCF_000735435.1 of Klebsiella planticola ATCC 33531. Classification (GTDB taxonomy): domain Bacteria; phylum Pseudomonadota; class Gammaproteobacteria; order Enterobacterales; family Enterobacteriaceae; genus Klebsiella; species Klebsiella planticola. Next base: position 163,455 of record NZ_JMPP01000018.1, read on the forward strand.
AAAGTGCCACTGCAGCGAAGAGGCGCCTGCTTCCTGGAAGTAGCGGATTTTTTCCACCCCTTCCTGGACGTAGTTTTCGCCAAAAGCCACCTGGCCTGCGGCTATCGCTTCTTCAATCGCACTCGCAGGCTTCGTTTTACTCACTGCAAGCAACGTAATTTCTTCTGGATCGCGGCCGCAGCGCGCGGCAGCGTCTGAGATTTTGTCCCGGACCTGTGCCAGGTTATGCGCAATATCGTTCATATTCCGAGGATGTGTTATGGAGCTGGAAGAAATCGTGGCCCTTAGTGTAAAGCATAATGTCTCCGATCTACACCTGTGCAATACCTCGGCAGCGCGCTGGCGTCGACAGGGAAAGCTTGAGCCGGCGCCATTTCACACGCCGGATATCGGGAAATGGCTTGACGGGTGGCTCGATGAGAAACAGCGCGCGCACTGGCAGGCCAACGGACAGGTGGATTTTGCCTTAACCCCCGACGGCGGACCGCGCCTTCGCGCCAGCGCATTTTCTCACGCTCAGGGTATTTCATTAGCGCTGCGCCTGTTGCCGGAAAGCTGTCCCCGGATTGAGGCGCTGCGTGTTCCTGCGGCGCTGACGGAACTGCTGAATGAAGAAAGCGGTTTGATTCTGGTGACCGGAGCCACCGGCAGCGGTAAGTCGACCACCCTCGCGGCGATGGTCAATCATCTCAACCAGCAGCGTGAAGGGCATATTCTGACGCTTGAAGATCCGGTGGAGTTTATCCATCACAGCAAGCGATGTCTGATTCAACAACGTGAAATCGGACGCGACTGTCCCTCTTTTTCCACGGCGCTGCGGGGGGCGCTGCGCCAGGATCCCGATGTGATTCTGCTGGGTGAGCTGCGCGACAGCGAAACGATCCGCCTGGCGCTGACCGCTGCGGAGACCGGCCATCTGGTGATGGCCACGCTGCATACCCGCGGCGCGGCTCAGGCGATTGAGCGTCTGGTGGATGTCTTCCCTGCGCAGGAAAAAGAACAAATACGCAGCCAGCTAGCGGGAAGTTTATGTGCGGTGCTGGCACAAAAATTACTGCCGACAGCGTCAGAGGGAAGAGTTGCGCTATACGAGCTTTTGGTGAATACCCCGGCGGTAGCAAATTTGATTCGCGAGGGGAAAACTCATCAATTGCCGGGGGTCATGCAAACCGGTCAACAAGCCGGAATGCTGACTTTTACGCAAAGTTTTCAACAGCGTGTGGCAGCGGGTCTGTTATAAGCGCTGTTTTAATATTCAGTTTTCATACCTGAGTGTTGTTATCGTAATGTTTTATTAATGTTTGTGGTTATTATGGCTGAATATAATTTAGCCATAAATGACTACGTCAAATTAATGACGGCTGTGAAAGGGCGAGCGGCATTTCCCTCGCAGAATAAAGAAAAAATAAGATTATCTTTTGACACTTTTCATCTCTTCGACTTATGCTGTTTATGGAAACAGGACGTTTCTTGTGAAATATTGTTTTGAAATGTAAATTTATTAATTATTTGTAATTTTAGGTTTAATTCATTTAACCGCCATGATGGTGGGTGCTTGCTAAGGAGAGTTTTAAGTGATTAATTTTTCAGGTAATTTATCTTCTTCCCGTCAGATCGTTTTTATTACTCATCCGTCAATTCAGAGTCAGGCATTTGCCAATTACCTGACCAATACATTGTCGGTCAGGGTGACGCTCCATAATATTAACAAACCGCTAACTCAGCGTCTGCCGAAAGAGTCGGTAATATTATTTGATATCGCCGTGTCGAATAAAAAGCTCAACGGGCTGTGGCGAGATATTATTCGATCTTGCGCGGAAAACCCGCGGCTGCTGATTATCAACAGCGCACAAAAATATGAGCTTTATGAAATGGCGCAGTGGCCAGCGCTGTATGGCGTTTTCCGCCATGACGATGATGAATCGCGTTTAATTGAGGGCGTTAAGGCCGTACTTAATGGCGAACAGACGGCTGAATTGAGCGTGATGCACCCGGCGATGTATGCCGCGGATCATACATCGATCCCGACGGAGAGTTCGCCGCTCACCGAGCGTGAATGTGAAATTCTCAATGAATTACGCTGCGGTGCAACCAATATGGATATTGCTCGCGCGCTGTTTATCAGTGAAAACACGGTACGTACACATCTGTACAATGTTTTCCGTAAGCTGAGCGTAAAAAACCGCACCCAGGCAGTCAGCTGGGCCAATGAGCATTTACGTCACTAGGCATTAAGACAGGCGAAAGAGCGATGGCGCCACTTCGCAGAAGAGGGCGCCATATCATCATTATGGCTTCGGGATCAGAAGCCCTGCTCGAAGTAGCTTTCCAGGATAATCACCGCGGAGGCAGAATCAATGCTGCCTTTGTTCAGGGCGCGGAATCCGCCGTGCTCAAATAGCCCGGCACGGGCTTCTACCGTGCTCAAACGCTCGTCGTGCAGAGTGATTTTCACCCCAAAGCGGCCGTGAATTTTATTGGCGAAGTTACGCGCGCGCGCGGTGAGCGGTTGCTCAGTCCCGTCCATATTCAGCGGCAGGCCGACGATGACGGCCTCTGGTTGCCACTCTTTAAGCAGCTTTTCGATAATGTTCCAGTCCGGTTTACCATCCTGCGCCTTCAGCGCAGGAAGAGGGCGGGCGGTACCGGTGATGCGTTGGCCGACCGCCACGCCGATACTTTTGGTACCGAAATCAAAACCCAGCAGCGTTCCGCTCATTACGCGTGCCCCGCTATGCCGGGCATCGTCACAATGTCGATACCGATAAGTTTTGCCGCCTCGCGCCAACGGTCGGCAATAGGCGTTTTAAACAAAATATTCTGGTCCGCCGGGGCCGTCAGCCAGGCGTTATCAAGGATTTCTTGCTCCAGCTGACCCTTTTCCCAGGAGGAATAGCCCAGGGCGACCAGCACGTTAGCCGGCTGCTTGTCCGTGCCGAGCGTTTCGAGTACGTCGCGGGAAGTGGTGATCACCGTGTTATCGGAGATGCGAATGCTGGAGGAAAAATCAGAAGGCGGTGAATGCAGAATAAAACCGCGATCTTCCGCCAGCGGCCCGCCGAGCATCACCGGCTTATCCAGACGAATCTCCGGATTGCGCGGTTCAGCGACAATGTTTAACTTTTCCAGAATTCCGTCAATCTGCAAGTTTTCCAGCGGCTTATTGATGATAATGCCCATGGCGCCATCGTCGTTGTATTCGCAGATATAGACCACGGAGCGGCGGAATATCGGATCCTGAAGAGCAGGCATGGCAATCAGAAAGTGATGCTGTAAATTCATTGTCAGAGGTTCTGTTCCTGGTTCAAAAAGCAGCACCCAGTATGCGGGTAAAGCAAGGACCTGTCGATTCAACTTTATCTTTCAGGCGACAGGGGCGTTGATTTCCTCGCTCAACCCGGTCACATAGTGGACTATGCTCCCGGGTACTCGCTGCGTCATCGCCTGCCTGTAGCCTGAAATCTGTCGTTGAATCAGAAGATTTTGCAGACTAACGATACGGGTCGTTAGCCTGAATGATCCTATTTTCCGAGGCGCTTCTCGATAGCGTCCATCAGCATACCGGTGATGGAGATCGGGAACGCCGCTTCAATTTCACGCACGCAGGTTGGGCTGGTGACGTTAATTTCCGTCAGACGATCGCCGATGATATCCAGACCGACGAAGATCAGCCCTTTAGCTTTCAGCGTTGGCCCGACGCGGCGCGCAATGGCCCAGTCGCTATCGCTCAGCGGACGTGCTTCGCCGCGGCCACCGGCAGCAAGATTACCGCGGGTTTCACCACCCTGTGGGATACGCGCCAGGCAATAAGGCACCGGCTCACCGTCGACAACCAGCACGCGCTTATCGCCATCTTTAATTGCCGGCAGGTAGTTCTGCGCCATGCAGTAACGGCTGCCCAGCTCGGTCAGGGTTTCCGCAATGACCGGCAGGTTAGGATCGCCCTCTTTCACGCGGAAAATAGAGGTACCGCCCATGCCGTCCAGCGGTTTCAGAATAATGTCGCCGTGTTTTTCCCAGAAGGCTTTCAGCTGGGCCTTATTGCGGGTCACCAGCGTTTCCGGAGTCAGGTCGGCAAACCAGGCGGTAAACAGCTTCTCGTTACAGTCGCGCAGGCTCTGCGGCTTGTTGACGATCAGCGTGCCTTTATCTTCGGCACGTTCAAGAATATAGGTCGCGTAAATAAACTCGGTATCGAACGGCGGATCCTTACGCATCAGAATGACGTCGAGATCCGCCAGCGGCAGATCCTGCTCACCGGTAAACTCATACCACTTATCGTAATTCTGCTCCACGCTGAGCTTGCGCGTGCGGGCGCGGGCTTCCCCGTTGATTAAGTACAGGTCGTTCATCTCCATATAATGGAGTTCATAGCCGCGACGCTGCGCTTCCAGCAACATAGCGAAGCTGGTGTCTTTCTTGATGTTGATGGTTGCGATGGGGTCCATCACGATGCCGAGCTTGATCATGGTTATTCTCCGTTAACGCTTCAACCTAAGTCGCCAAAACGCACCTGCAGGGCGGTAATGGCAGTGAGCGCAGTTGTTTCTGTACGCAGAACGCGCGGTCCCAACAGAATATCAGTAAACTGGTAGCGAGCGGTCATCGCAATCTCTTCCGCTGACAGGCCGCCTTCCGGGCCAATCAGCAAGCGAACGCGTTCAACCGGCAACGGCAGCGTGTTGATACTGGCGCTGGCGCGCGGGTGCAGATTGAGCTTCAGGCCATTATCCTGCTCAGCACACCAGGCCTCCAGCTGCATCGCCGGGCGAATCTCCGGCACCACGTTGCGGCCGCTCTGCTCGCAGGCGGCGATGGCGATTTTTTGCCACTGCTGGATCTTCTTCTGCAAACGTTCGGCATCCAGTTTAACGCCGCAGCGCTCGGAAAACAGTGGCGTTATGAGGCTTACACCGAGTTCAATCGATTTCTGGATGGTGAACTCCATCTTTTCGCCGCGTGACATCACCTGGCCCAGATGAATATGCAGAGGGGATTCGCGATCGTCGGTCTCGCTGCCGATCACGTCAACTAACACGTTTTTCTTTCCGGCTTCGGCGATCACGGCATCGAAAACCTGATTGCTGCCGTCAAAAAGCTGGATTGCCTGGCCTTTGCCCATACGTAATACGCGGCCAACGTGATTGGCGGCATCGTCAGAGAGGGCGATTTGACTACCTACGGTAACAGGTTCCGGGTGGTGGATGCGAGGGATGCGCATGCTGGCTATTCCGTTCTTCGCGCAGGTGCCGCTTTTCCATGTCGGGGGAAAGCGGCACCTGCAAATTAACAATTGCCGCTAGTGTAGGTTAGCTCTTTTGTGCCTGGCAAGCTTGCTGGACGTACGGATTGTGGTTGCCCTGTACTTTAGCGATGCGCTCGTCGCGTTCGCACTCCCAGGAGGTGACCGGATACATCTTATCCCAGGCGGTAAAAAGCTGGGTTTGCTGGCGGGAGAGGGTCAACTGATAAGTATCGCGCATATAGAAGTAGGTGCGGGCGATAGAACCGCGGGCGCGAGCGGGCGGCTCGGCAACCTTATCCTTAAAGTCGACCTTCATGGCGCACTGGCCGTACTGGCCTTCGCCGCCGTTCCACTGGCCATACATAAAGTTGGCGCGGTCGCCGTTAACTTCGCCCACCGCCGGCTGCAGGTTGTGCATATCGCTTTCCATCTTGCGATAGACCGGATCTTTGGCGCAGTTTTTCCGTCCGCCGTCCTGCCAGCACTGGCGCTGGTGGCCAAACTGCCAGGCTGGAACGACGTGTTCCCACTCGACCCGACTGGCGCGGTTTTCATTTTTACGCACTTTATAACCGCAGGACTCCAGATCGATAACGCCTTTTTTCCCCTGCCAGTCAATTTTACAGCCGCAGTAGAAATCGCCGGGGACATCGGCATTGACCTTTACCCCGGCGGCTTTCGCCTGGGAGAAACTGTTGATTCCTTCGGCCGCGACCTGGCCGCTACAGGCGGCGGTCAGAAACGCCGCGGCAAAAATATAAATACGGGACATCGTGAACTCCGTGTCAAAACGAGCCCGCAACGTAGCGAATGCGATTGTCAGATGCAATCAGTCAGATCAGAAAATTTCCAGTTGTACCCGATATTTACTCTTCAGCGACCAGCAGATCGCCGCAGCGAACGCAGCGGTAAGTCGCTTCTCCCCGCACGACGCGGTTGTGGCGACGGACGGTAAGCTGATGCTGCTGGCACTGGCAGCGGTAGGGAAAGGTGTTCTGGCGAACGGAGTCGAGTTCGAAACGATGGGTGCGGCGGGCGGCGACGCCGAGCACGCTCTCCATCATCCATTTCCACTCTTTGCCGTGCGGCGCCACGCGGCCGAAGTGTTTCCACACCAGCAGGTGCGCCAGTTCATGCGGGACGACCTCATCGATAAAGGCCTGCTGGTTTTCCAGCAGCAGTACCGGGTTGAGGCGAATTTCGTTCTTTTCCAGCCATGCGGTACCGGCGGAGGTGCCGCGCTGCTGATAGACCAGGCTCGGTTCCGGGTACTGACGGCCAAGCCTGAGGTTGGCCTGGGCGAGCTTTTCCCGCAGGCTGCGCATAATGGCCTGCTGAATGGCGATGGGAATTCGGGGCGTTTTCATAGCGCCAGAGGATAGTGCGCCGTGAAGGGGAGAGCAAGAGGCAGACGCTTCCTCCCGCGAGAGGAGGAAGCGTTAACGGTCAGTCGCGAGCGCCGATTTCGCGCAGCGGGCGGCCTTTCATCAGGTTACGTTCGATGTGTTCCAGCGACACGTTTTTGGTTTCCGGGATAAGCCACAGGGTCAGGAGGATGAACAGGACGTTCAGACCGCCGTAGACCCAGAAGGTGTTGGCGCTGCCCAGCGAGTTAAGCATGGTCAGGAAGGTGGCGCCGACGATCATATTGGCAATCCAGTTGGTTGCCGTAGAGCAGGTGATGCCGAAATCGCGGCCTTTGAGCGGCTGAATTTCGGAGCACAGTACCCAGATCAGCGGACCGGCGCTCATGGCGAAGCCAACGATAAACATCAGCAGCATCAGCACGGAGAAGTACTGAGCGGTGGCTGAGTGAATACCCACGTGCATCATGGTGCCCAGAACGCCCATGCCGGTGGCCATGACGATAAAGCCAAGGATCAGCGTCGGTTTGCGGCCCCAGCGGTCAACCAGCCCGATAGCGATGAAGGTCGCCAGCACATTGGTCAGACCGACGATCACGGTCCCCCACATCTGTTCGGTGGTGTTGGTATAACCCGCCAGTTCAAAAATCTTCGGCGCGTAATACATGATGACGTTCATCCCGGTGAACTGTTGCATCACCTGCAGCAGGATGCCGAGGAATACGGCACGGCGGAAGTTGCTGTTTTCTTTAAACAGTTCCCAGCCAGACTGCTTGATCTTCAGGCTTTCACGAATCTCATCCAGTTCACGTTTGGCTTCGGCGCTGGTATCACGCAGGCGCATCAGTACGCGTTCCGCATCAACAAAGCGGCGTTTGGCTGCAAACCAGCGCGGGCTATCCGGCAGAAAGATAACGCCAATCAGCAGCAGAATCGCCGGGATGATAATCACGCCCAGCATCCAGCGCCATGCGCCGCTGTAGCTGAAGGCGGTGTCCGACAGATAGGCGCCGAGGATCCCGATGGTGATCATCAGCTGATACATGGAGATCATGCTGCCGCGGATTTTTTCGGGTGCAATTTCCGACAGGTACAGCGGAGCGGTGTACGACGCGACGCCAACGGCCAGGCCGAGCAGCACGCGGGAGACGAGCAGCACTTCAACGTTCGGGGCGGCAGCAGAGAACAGCGAACCGGCGACGAACAGGATCGCGCCGATCATCAGGCTCTTTTTCCGACCGAGACGGAAGGAGAGCCAGCCGCTGCCGACGGCGCCGACCGCAGCGCCGAACATCATGGAGCTTACCACCCACTCCTGAGTGTGAGCGCTAATCTGGAACTCGTTGGCAATAAAGGGTAAGGCACCCGCAATAACACCGATATCAAGGCCGAAAAGCAGACCTGCCAGCGCGGCGAGGAAACAGACAAAGAACGTCATCGTTTTGTTCGAGCGCCCTTGTTTTTTGTTGTCAGGCATAACGCCCTCCAGTTGAGTTATTGATTCTGTCGATGCTTAGGGTAGGGGAGTCTATCGCAAAAAAACGTGATATCAGTCACGGCTGTGTAATCGGTTACACTAAGGTAAAGAAACGTAATCTATTAAAATAGATTAATTTCAAATAGATAGGTGATTATAAAACCTCCTGAGGAAAGCGATAATCAGATAACCCTGAAACATAATGCAATATGGTGAAAAATTGTTTCACTAACTCATTATCGTGCATGATTTCTGGCTACAGCTCTAATGTAATCGCTTTCATTGAATGGTGGAAAGGTTCGGCGGCAATGCGGGAGTGGCGGGCGTAAGGGGGAAAGTGTGGAAGGGGGGAAAACAAAAAGGCCAGCGCGAGGCTGGCCATGGCAGGAGAAAAACGTCGGGATTATTTCAGGCCGGCAGCTTCACGCAGCAGAGCGGCTTTGTCGGTTTTTTCCCACGGGAAATGTTCACGACCAAAGTGACCGTATGCCGCCGTCTCTTTGTAGATCGGGTGCAGCAGATCCAGCATCTGGATCAGACCGTAAGGACGCAGGTCGAAGAATTCACGCACCAGCAGAGTCAGCTGCTCGGACGGCACTTTTTCGGTACCGAAGGTTTCCACCATAATGGAGGTCGGCTCTGCCACGCCGATAGCGTAGGAGACCTGAATCTCACAACGGTCAGCCAGGCCTGCCGCAACGATGTTTTTCGCGACATAGCGTGCGGCATAGGCTGCGGAACGGTCAACTTTAGAAGGATCTTTACCAGAGAACGCGCCGCCGCCGTGACGAGCCATGCCGCCGTAGGTATCCACGATGATTTTACGGCCGGTCAGACCGCAGTCGCCCATCGGGCCGCCGATAACAAAACGACCGGTCGGGTTGATGAAGAATTTGGTCGCGCTGCTCAGCCATTCAGTCGGCAGAACCGGCTTGATGATCTCTTCCATCACCGCTTCCTGCAGGGATTTCTGATCGATGTCTTCCGCGTGCTGAGTAGACAGAACCACGGCATCGATACCGACGATTTTGCCGTCGTCGTACTGGAAGGTCACCTGGCTTTTCGCATCCGGACGTAGCCACGGCAGCGTGCCGTTTTTGCGCACTTCAGCCTGACGCTGCACCAGACGGTGAGCATAGGTGATCGGCGCCGGCATCAGGACGTCGGTTTCGTTAGTGGCATAGCCAAACATCAGGCCCTGGTCGCCCGCCCCTTGCTCCAGCGGATCGGCGCGGTCAACGCCCTGATTGATATCCGGGGACTGTTTGCCAATGGCGCTCAGTACGGCACAGGAGTTGGCATCAAAGCCCATATCGGAATGCACGTAGCCAATTTCACGAACCGTATTACGGGTAATCTCTTCGATATCAACCCATGCGCTGGTGGTGATTTCACCGCCGACCAGCACCATGCCAGTTTTGACATAAGTTTCACACGCGACACGCGCTTTCGGATCCTGTTCGAGGATCGCATCCAGCACGGCGTCGGAGATTTGGTCAGCAATTTTGTCTGGATGCCCTTCTGATACGGACTCGGACGTAAAGAGGTGTTTTGCCATGTTTTATTTTACCTGTGGAGTATTCGTGTAGCTCATACTGTTGTGTGGATTAGCTGTGGTAGATGATTCTACCAAAACTTGCAGGTAGTGACACGAGCAGTCTGAGTGTTAATCAGTATAGACGGATTAACTTCTGGATGGCTATTTTAGGTCAAATCTTAATCCCATTTCCAGCCTTTTTTGATGCAGATCGCATTGACGAAAAATAGAGGGTGGCAATTTTTCCTGCCATTCGCGGCAACTCGCCCATTTTTATTTTGCATTTTAGCCGGCTTATCGGTATAAAACGCCGCGCGCGGCTCATTAAAAAAGCGCACGAAGCCCATCTCGTGACGCCACTTCCAGCCGGGTTAAGCAGTCTGTTTTTACAGAAATCTGCAGCGGTGTTTTGGCACCTGCTGTGGTATGTCTAGCTTTGGCTTATCGCTGGCCCGTATCGGGGCAGTGTGGAGGTGATATCAGATAATGAACCCACGTTTTTCATCCGACTCGTCGCGTCGTTCCGTCGCGCGTCGCTATCCCGCAATCTGCATCTCTTTCATGCAAATCAGCCGATGTTCTACCCGTCTCGGCGCTTCTCAGGATTCCAGGGCCGGCAGGCTATCTGAAAACTGAACAAGGGCGCTCTTGCTGTCGCAAGGGTTTTCTCGTGGTTTCTCCGGACTGTCATACTACGTTCGGGTATGTGTTTTACTATGATATGAATAAGAAACCGGTCGCGCAGTCGCAAAGCCAGCACTATCTGCTGGGGTTTAGGACTGTTCATGGGTTGTTATCGCGTCTTCGGACTGCGATAGTAGTCAATATTACAATTTGAGGTTCGCTATGTCTGACGACATTTCTTCAGTTTCGCCTTCGTCAGCAGGCGAACACGGCGTACTACGTTCCATGCAGGAGGTTGCGATGAGCTCCCAGGAAGCCAGCAAAATGCTACGTACTTACAATATTGCCTGGTGGGGTAATAACTACTACGACGTTAACGAACTGGGCCATATCAGCGTTTGCCCGGATCCTGACGTCCCGGAAGCGCGCGTTGACCTTGCAGAATTAGTGAAAGCACGCGAAGCGCAGGGGCAGCGCCTGCCGGCACTGTTCTGCTTCCCGCAGATTCTGCAACACCGCCTGCGTTCGATTAACGCCGCGTTTAAACGCGCGCGTGAGTCCTATGGCTATAACGGCGACTACTTCCTGGTCTATCCGATCAAGGTTAACCAGCACCGCCGCGTGATTGAGTCGTTGATCCATTCCGGTGAACCGCTGGGTCTGGAAGCCGGTTCCAAGGCGGAGCTGATGGCGGTACTGGCGCACGCCGGTATGACCCGCAGCGTGATTGTTTGTAACGGCTACAAAGACCGCGAGTATATCCGTCTGGCGCTGGTCGGCGAAAAGATGGGCCACAAGGTCTATCTGGTCATCGAAAAAATGTCGGAAATCGCCATTGTGCTGGAAGAAGCCGAGCGCCTGAATGTCGTGCCGCGCCTTGGCGTGCGTGCGCGTCTGGCCTCGCAGGGCTCCGGTAAATGGCAGTCTTCCGGCGGTGAAAAATCGAAGTTCGGCCTGGCGGCAACGCAGGTTCTGCAGCTGGTTGAGATTCTGCGTGCGGCAGGGCATCTGGAAAGCCTGCAGCTCCTGCACTTCCACCTCGGCTCGCAGATGGCCAACATTCGCGATATCGCCACCGGCGTGCGTGAATCGTCGCGTTTCTATGTTGAGCTGCATAAGCTCGGCGTTAATATTCAGTGCTTCGATGTCGGCGGCGGTCTCGGCGTGGACTATGAAGGTACCCGCTCACAGTCTGACTGTTCGGTGAACTACGGCCTGAACGAGTATGCTAACAACATTATCTGGGCGATTGGCGATGCCTGTGAAGAGAACGGCCTGCCGCACCCGACGGTGATTACCGAATCCGGGCGCGCGGTGACCGCTCACCACACCGTGCTGGTCTCCAACATCATCGGCGTTGAACGTAACGAATACACCGAAGCGACCCCGCCTGCGCAAGACGCGGCGCGTCCGCTGCAGAGTATGTGGGAAACCTGGCAGGAGATGCACGAGACCGGCAACCGCCGCTCGCTGCGCGAATGGCTGCACGACAGCCAGATGGATCTCCACGATATTCATATCGGCTACTCGTCCGGTACCTTCAATCTTCAGGAGCGCGCCTGGGCAGAACAGCTGTATCTGAACATGTGCCATGAAGTACAGAAACAGCTCGACCCGAGCAACCGTGCGCATCGACCGATTATCGACGAACTGCAGGAACGGATGGCGGATAAGATTTACGTCAACTTCTCGCTGTTCCAGTCGATGCCGGATGCATGGGGTATCGATCAGCTGTTTCCGGTGATGCCGCTGGAAGGGCTGAACATGGTGCCTGAACGCCGCGCGGTGCTGCTGGATATCACCTGCGATTCCGATGGCGCGATTGACCACTATGTGGATGGCGACGGGATTGCCACCACCATGCCGATGCCGGAATACGATCCTGAAAATCCGCCGATGCTGGGCTTCTTTATGGTTGGCGCCTATCAGGAGATCCTCGGGAATATGCACAACCTGTTCGGCGATACCGAAGCGGTGGACGTATTCGTCTTCCCTGACGGCAGCGTTGAGGTTGAGCTCTCCGACGAAGGGGATACCGTGGCGGATATGCTGCAATATGTGCAGCTCGATCCGAACACGCTGCTGACCCAGTTCCGCGATCAGGTGAAAAACTCCGGTCTCGACGAAGCGCTGCAGCAGCAGTTCCTCGAAGAGTTTGAAGCGGGGCTGTACGGATATACTTATCTGGAAGACGAGTAACCGTTGTTGCCCGGCGGCGCTGCGCTTGCCGGGCCTACGGACGCTGGCCGGATAAGACGAAGCGTCATCCGGCAGCAACAAGCTACGGTTCGGTATTTGCTATACTCTCTTGAACCCGTAGACATTAACGGCGATAATTCGCCTATATAAGCAGCAACCCTATTCAAACCCTTCCTCGTCGGGCCTAACGACGCGGAAGGGTTTTTTTATATCTGTAGTTACATACACCGACTGTAAAAAGAGGTCATACCCATGAGCACCTTAGGTCATCAATACGATAACTCCCTGGTATCTAACGCGTTTGGTTTTCTGCGTCTGCCGCTGAATTTCCAGCCGTACGACAGCGATGCTGACTGGGTCATTACCGGCGTACCTTTCGATATGGCGACTTCCGGGCGCGCGGGCGGCCGTCATGGCCCGGCGGCGATCCGTCAGGTCTCTACCAACCTGGCGTGGGAACATAACCGCTTCCCATGGAACTTCGACATGCGCGAGCGCCTGAACGTGGTTGACTGCGGCGATCTGGTTTACGCCTTCGGCGACGCGCGTGAGATGAGCGAGAAGCTGCAGGCGCATGCGGAAAGACTGCTGGCGGCCGGTAAGCGTATGCTCTCCTTCGGCGGCGACCACTTCGTGACCCTGCCGCTGCTGCGCGCCCACGCGAAGCATTTCGGTAAAATGGCGCTGGTGCACTTTGATGCCCATACCGACACCTACGCCAACGGCTGCGAATTCGACCATGGCACCATGTTCTTCACCGCGCCGAAAGAAGGGCTGATCGATCCGAACCACTCTGTGCAGATCGGTATTCGTACTGAGTTCGACAAGGATAACGGCTTTACCGTCCTGGATGCCGGCCAGGTGAACGATCGTACCGTCGATGACATCATCGCCCAGGTGAAGCAGATCGTCGGCGATATGCCGGTGTACCTGACCTTCGACATCGACTGCCTGGATCCGGCGTTTGCCCCGGGCACCGGTACGCCGGTGATCGGCGGGCTGACCTCCGATCGCGCGATCAAGCTGGTACGCGGTCTGAAGGATCTGAACATCGTCGGGATGGACGTGGTGGAAGTGGCTCCGTCTTACGATCAGTCCGAGATCACCGCGCTGGCAGCGGCGACCCTGGCGCTGGAAATGCTCTACATCCAGGCGGCGAAAAAAGGCGAATAAACCTTACGCGCTCACTGCTGCTGCGCGACGCATGCGCAGCAGCAGCATTCCCCCGGCCAGCAGCGTTATCACCTGCGAGGCCACCAGCACGGAAAATCCTGAACTCACCGATCCCGCCGACTTCATCACCATTCCCATTAGCAGCGGAATAAATGCCGCACAGATGTTACCCACGCCGTTAATAATGCCGTAGGCGCTGCCCACCGCCTGGCGCGGCGCATGATGCTGTACTACCGCCGGTATCGCCGCCCCCTGCAATCCCCAGAAGATATTGGCCGACAGCATGAACAGCGCCAGCAGGGCCGGCTGCTGGCTAAGCATCAGCGCCACGACCGAGCAGGCGGTCAGCGCGCCGCCGATGATAAACAGCAGCGGCGCCTGTTCCGGGCGTAACTTATCGAGCAGCACGCCGCCGAGAAATTTTGAACCGAGGCTGAGCAGAAATGGGATCGCGGCCAGCAAACCGGTGGCCTGCAGCGAAAAGTGGTGTTCATCACGTAGCCAGGCCGGCAGCCAGGCGCTGCTGCCCCACAGATAGCTGAGAGTGGCAATCTCAACCAGCAGGATCCAGCCGAGAAGCGGCGTATGCCAGGCCAGCAGAAAGGTCCGCTGCAAGCCGGGACGCGCGCTGTTTACCGGGGCTGCCGGCGCCGGCAAAAAGCGCCAGATAGCTCCGCCGCCGAGTACCAGGTTGAGTCCCGCCAGGCTATAAAACGATCCCATCCACCCCTGGTGCTCGACTAAAAAAGTCACCAGCGGAAAGCCCACCGCCAGGCCCAATGAGACCCCCAGGGCGGTGACGGCGTTCGGCTTGCCGATCTCTTCGGCAGAGAAGTTATCGCTGATAAAGCGCGTTTTAAGGGAAAACAGCGGACCTTCCGCGATCCCAAGGATAATCCGGGCCAGCAGCATCCCCATTAGTGAGCCCAGCAGCGGCGAGATGGCGCAGACCAGCGCCCATATCACCACGCTGCTTAACAATCCCTGTCGGTAATGCAGCTTACTTTCTATAACTGGTGTTAATAATAACGCCGAGAATCCATAACCCAGAAGAAAGCAGGTCATCAGCATTCCCTGTAACATTCTGTTTTCATTTAAATGAAAGTGGGCGGCGAAATCGGGGTTAAGAATCATGACCGAAATATTTACCCGGTCAATGTAAGAAATAATGATAAGTAACAATAATGCGATTGTTCCCTGCCATTTTGCGGTCATTGTTATTCTTCTTCCTCGCTCATTGATGGATCGTTCTTGTTATTTTTAAATCGCAGTGATAATCACGGGTGTAAAATGGTTCATTAGTGAAACTAGTTGATTTAAATGAATAATTTAATCTTTTGTTTCACCAGTGAAACTTGATGGCGCGCTGCCTTTATCATTTTTAATGATCATTGAGAACGAAAGTCAATAGCTATTAACGAGGTTTTTAGCGACAGCTTAATTTAATTTCATATCACTCTTTAAATATCACAATTTCATATTGCCACTTTTTTTCGTGATCAATTGCACACTTAGATAATTAAACAGCCTCTGGTTAACAAATTCTTCACATTGCCGCTTGACGAAAGATTGAACGCTTTTATATTGACCGTATTAAATAAGAAACAGAGTTTCATATATGAAACAAAAGCCTGGAGGATCGTGATGAGCTGGATAGGCGTATGTGACGCAGAGCAGGTACAGGAAGATTTCCCTTATAGCGGCAACATCGACGGTAAAGAAATCGGTATTTATCTGATTGATGGTGAGTACTACGCGCTGGAAGACGTGTGTCCACATGCCTATGCGCTGTTAAGCCAGGGGTTTGTGGAAGACGGCAAAGTTGAATGCCCGCTGCATGAAGCGGTATTCGACGTGAAAACCGGCCAGTGTCTGCATGGTCCCGGCGGGCGCAACCTTAATCGTTATCCGGTGCGGGTATACGACAATCAGATCCAGATTACCTTTATCGAGGAGAACGTGGCATGAGCGAATCCCTGGACTTTAACCCGGCGCTGCCGGAAAGCCGCCAGTTTACGCCGCCTGCGGAAGGCGGGAACGGCAACATCCATAAGCCTGGCGATTATCACAACCTTATCTGGCAAACCCGCAGTCGCGTTGCGGAAAGCTGGGAGCTGGAACTTATCGCGACCCTTGAAACGCTTTTCGAGCAGGGGGCGGAGAGCCTGACGCAGCTGGTGGACGGGCTGAATACCCTGAAGATGCACGATCGGCAAGGCGATGCCTGGAGCGAAGAGAGCTTTCGGGTGTTTTTGCAGGTAAACGGATACTGAGGGCACGGCGATGACGACAACGGTACAAAACTATCTCGATAAAGGTTTACGTGGCCTGTGGTATCCGGTTCTGGCGAGCTGGGAAGTGCAGTCCGCTCCGGTGGGCATTACCCGTCTCGGCGAACAAATTGTGGTGTGGCGTAATAAGGACGGAGAGCTGCAGGCGCTGGAAGACCGCTGCCCGCACCGTGGTGCTCGTCTGTCGATGGGCTGGAATCTCGGCGATCGTATCGCCTGCTGGTATCACGGCGTGGAAGTGGCAGGTAACGGCGAAGTGAAAGATGTTCCGGCGGTCGACAAATGTCCGCTGGTGGGCCAGCAGTGCGTGCGCAGCTACCACGTTCAGGAAGCGCATGGCGCGATATTCCTGTGGTTTGCGGCCACGGCCGACCAGCAGCCCGAACCGCTCACCTTCCCGGAAGAGCTGGCCGATAGCGACAAATACAGCAACTTCCTCTGTACCGCAGCGTGGAAATGCAACTATCAGTACGCGCTGGAAAATGTCATGGACCCGATGCACGGCACCTACCTGCACTCCTCTTCGCACTCAATGGCGGAAGGCGATCGCAAAGCCGACATGGTGCTGCAGCCAACGAAAACCGGCTTTATCTTTGAGAAAAAAGGCCAGAGCGGCGTCAACTTCGACTGGGTCGAGCTGGGCAACAGCGGCGCTTACTGGATGCGCCTGTCTATCCCGTACCAGAAGCGTTTTGGGCCGGGCGGCCACTTCTGGATCGTCGGCATGGTGGTGCCGGAAGATAACGACAACTGCCGGGTCTTCTTCTGGCGTATTCGCGGCGTGCAGGGCTGGCAGCGCGATCTGTGGCGCTTTATGTATCGCAACCGTCTGGAAAAACTGCACTGGGAAGTGCTGGAGCAGGATCGCGTGGTGCTCGAAAGCCTGGCGCCGAACGCCCGCGATCACGAATACCTGTATCAGCATGACGTCGGCCTTTCCCGTCTGCGCCGGATGATGCAAAAAGCGGCGAAAGAGCAGCTGGCAGCTCGGGAAGAGCAGCAGGGAGCGGCCTGATGAACGGGCTGTTAACCGGCAAACGTATGGTGATTACCGGCGCGGCACGCGGCCTGGGCTTTCATTTTGCCAAAGCCTGCGCGGAGCAGGGCGCTGACGTCGTGATGTGCGACATCCTGCAGGGCGAACTGGCGGAGAGCGCGCATCGTCTGCGCGAGCAGGGTTATCGCATTGAATCACAGACTATCGATCTGGCCGATGCCTCATCCATCGAGGAGGCGTTCCTCGCGATCGGCGAACGAGGAAAGATCGACGGCCTGGTCAATAACGCGGCGATGGCCACCGGCGTCGGCGGTAAAAATATGATCGATTACGATCCGGATCTGTGGGATCGGGTGATGTCGGTAAACGTCAAAGGCACCTGGCTGGTGACCCGGGCGGCGGTACCGCTGTTGCGTGAAGGGGCCGGGATCGTCAACGTCGCCTCCGATACCGCGCTGTGGGGCGCCCCCCGGCTGATGGCCTATGTCGCCAGCAAAGGAGCGGTGATCGCCATGACGCGCTCGATGGCCCGCGAACTGGGCGAAAAGCGTATTCGGATCAACGCGATCGCCCCCGGTCTGACCCGGGTTGAAGCGACGGAATATGTGCCTGCTGAGCGTCATCAGCTGTACGAAAACGGGCGCGCGTTAAGCGGCGCCCAGCAGCCGGAAGATGTCACCGGCAGCGTGGTGTGGCTGTTAAGCGACCTGTCGCGGTTTATTACCGGGCAGCTGATTCCGGTCAACGGCGGATTTGTTTTTAACTAAAGAGGCGAGGCGGTATGGCAAACGTTCAGGAAGTGAAATACCTGGTGCCGGGGCTGGAGCGGGGACTGCAGCTGCTGCTGGCATTTGGCGAGCAACATCGCGATCTGACCTTTGCCGAGCTGCATCGGCTGGTGGATATGCCGAAAGCAACCGCCTATCGCGTGGTGCAAACGCTGGAGTATATGGGGTTTCTGGAGCGCAACGCGCGTACCAATACCTTCTCGCTGGGGATGAATGTCCTGCGTCTGGGCTTTGAATATATTGCGTCGCTGGATGTGGCGCAGGTTGGCCAGCCGGTGATCGAGCAGCTGCGTGATACCAGTCAGTGCAGCAGTCATCTGGCGATCCGCGACGGTCGGGACATTATTTACATTGCCCGCGTCAGCGCCGCCGGTTCACGGATCAATCAGGTCAGTATCGGTACCCGCCTGCCGGTTCACTGCACCTCGCTGGGCCGCATGCTGCTGACCGATGTCTCGCGCGGCGAGTTTGAGCAGCTGTTTCCCGATGAACGGCTGCCGGGCAATACGCCGGGGCAACTTCACGATCGCGAAGCGCTATGGCAGATGGTGCAGCAGGATAAAGCGCGTGGCTATGTGATTGGCGAATCTTTCTACCGCCACGGCATCTCTTCCATCGTCTACCCGGTCTACGATCGCAGCGGTCGGGTAGCGGCGGTGGTCAGTATTCTGGTGCCGTCGGATGAGATCCCGCAAAGCGATCGGGAACGGCTGCAAAGCGATGTCAGCCTGGCGGCGGACAAAATTTCTGGCTTTTTAGGCTACCTGTCACAAGCTAGTTAAATCAATAACTTAACATCAGGCGCTTGCGTGCGTCGGGGATGTTTTACGCCCAAATCAGGGCGACAGAACGGTAAAGAGGCTACCAACGATGAGCGTAACCGGAATTGAAAAGCTGGAATTTGGCGTCGACGACCTGACTCATTGCGCCAGGTTTATGCGTGATTTTGGCCTGGCGGGCGACGCCAGCGGCCAGCGTTTTACCACCTTAAGCGGCGCGCGGGTGGAACTGAATCCGATCCATAGCCCGGATCTGCCGCCGGCCTTTGAAGCGGGTAACACCCTACGCCGTATGACCTGGGGCGTGGCGGATCGGGCGGCGCTGGATGCTCTGCGGCCCAAATTGTCCCGCCAGCCCGCCTTTCGTGAGATTGACGGTGCCCTCGAGTGCCAGGATCCCAACGGCATGACGCTGCGGGTGCAGGTCACTCAACAAGTCGCGGTGACGCTGAACGTTGAGCCGATTAACCAGTGGGGCGATATGCGGCGGATTGATACGCCAAGCCCGGTGTATGACGGCGCGCAGCCGATCAACGTAGGCCACGTGGTGTTCTTCGTCGAAGAGCTGGCGGCGGTCGAGGCCTTCTATCGTGAGGTGCTCGGTTTCCAGGTTTCCGATCGCTACATCAATCGTGCGGTATTCCTGCGCTGCGGCGTACGCGGTGGTCACCACAATCTCTTTTTATTGCAGCTGCCCAACCGCAAGCGCGGCCTGAACCACGTGGCCTTTACCGTGCGCGATATCCATGAAGTGATTGGCGGCGGCATTGCGATGAATAAAAACGCGTGGAGCACCTTTATTGGTCCCGGCCGTCACCCGGTCTCTTCCGCCTATTTCTGGTACGTCAACAGCCCGACCGGCGGCGCTTTTGAGTACTACACCAACGATGATTTCCTGACGGAGAACTGGCGCCCGCGCGAGCTGGAACACTCGCTGGTCTCCTTTACCGAGTGGGCGGTGGAAGGGGGGATCGACCACGATACCCGCCGCCAGCAGAAAAAGCCGGAGGCGGTATGACGGCGCGAATAGTCATTATCGGCGGTGGCCAGGCGGGCGGCTGGGCGGCGAAAACCCTGCGTGACGAAGGCTACGACGGCGAGATTTGCGTGGTGGCGGAAGAAGAGTGGGATTTTTACGAGCGTCCGCCGCTGTCAAAAGCGACGCTGCTGGAGGCCGATGCGCCGCTGCCGCGTCTGTTCAGCGAAGAGGTGCAGCAGGCGTTAAACCTGCGCTGGTTCCGCCCGCTGCGCGCTGAGGCCATCGATCGCCAGAGCAAAAGCGTTCATCTGAGTAACGGCGAACAGCTCGGCTATGACCAGCTGCTGATCGCCACCGGCGGTCGCGCCCGCCTGCCCGGCGAAGCCTGGGCGAAACAGCCGCAGGTTTACACGCTGCGCCACTGGCAGGACGCGCAGCGCCTGAAGCAACGGCTGGCGACCACCGCGCGGCTGGCGATTGTCGGCGGCGGCTGGATTGGTCTTGAGATTGCCGCCTCGGCGCGAAAAAGCGGCGTCGCGGTCACCTTATTTGAACAGCAGCCGCTGCTGTGCATGCGTTCGGTAAGTGCGGAAGTGTCGCAGGAACTGGCACGGATCCATCGCGATCGGGGCGTCGATATTCGTCACGGCTGCGGTGCGCTGGAGCTGGAAGATGATGGCGGTCTGCCGGTTATTCACTGCGACGGTCAGCGGGAAACCTTTGATGCGGTGGTGGTAGGGATCGGCGTCGATCTCAACCTCGAACTGGCGCGGGACGCGGGACTGGCTGTCGATCGCGGGATCGTTGTCAACGCCCTGGGACAGACCAGCGACCCGGCGATCTTCGCGGCCGGAGATGTGGCGCAGCATCACCAGTATGGCCTGTGCATCCAGTCGTGGGCCTTTGCCCAGAACCAGGCGGTGGCGACGGCGAAAGCGATGCTGAACCCGCAGGCGGCCGGCTACGCCGACGCGCCATGGCTGTGGTCGGATCAATATGCCGACAATATTCAGATCCTCGGCATTCCGCAGCCAGGCAGTCGGACGGTGACGCGCCGGGATCCGCAGGGAGCGCTATTTTTCTCGATAGACGCTGACGGTCGCCTGACTCAGCTGGTGGCGTTTAACGACGCTCGCACCGTCAAGCTGGCGAAACGCTGGATGGCTGCGGGGAGAGATCTTTCCGCCGTACCGCTCGATGACCTGGCCTTTTCGCTGATGTCATTGCGATAAGACCCGCGCACCCTTAAGGGGGAGAGATGACCACATTAGAGACAAACACCGCGCCGCTTGAGGCAGGCGGTGAGGGCGTCCATACGCCTGAAAAGGCGGTCCGCTGGGCGATTCCGCTGTCGCTGCTGGCCTGCGTACTGCTGGCGTTCTTCGACAAAATCAGCATTGCCGCCTTGTTTTCCGATAGCCATTTCCAGCAGGCGATGGGGATGGATTTTGACACCACGCGGTTGGGCATTCTGATGAGTGCCTTCCTGCTGAGCTACGGTTTTTCCTCGGTGCTGCTCAGCGGATTGGGCGATCGCATCGCGCCGCTGCGCCTGCTCACCGGCATGATGATGGTGTGGTGCGTTTTAATGGTGATGATGGGCTTCACCCATAACTACACGGTGATGGTCACCTTGCGCATTCTGCTCGGCATCGCCGAAGGGCCGCTGTTTCCGCTGGCGTTCGCCATCGTCCGCCACACCTTCCCGCAGCGGCTTCAGGCGCGGGCCACCATGCTGTGGCTGCTCGGAACACCGGTCGGCGCAGCAATTGGTTTTCCGCTGTCGATTTGGCTGCTCAATACCTTTGGCTGGCAGAGCACCTTCTTTGTGATGGCGATGCTGACGGTGCCGGTGCTGATTTTCGTGCGCATCGGCCTGCGCGGGGTGCAGCTGGAGAGCAAAGCGTCCGGCGAAAAGGTATCCCAGGAGGCGCGCCGCGCCGCGCGGCGGGAGCTGTTCGTCAGCGCGCATTTCTGGATGATTTGCGTGTTTAACATCGCCTTTCTGGCCTATTTGTGGGGCATCAACGGCTGGCTGCCGGGCTATCTGATTAAAGGTAAAGGGATCCATCTGGAGCATGCCGGTTGGCTGTCGTCGATGCCGTTTATCGCCATGCTGCTGGGCGAAATAATTGGCGCCTGGCTCTCCGATCGTCTTGATAAACGCGCCGCCGCCTGCTTTGTCTCGCTGGCCGGGGCGGCGGTTGGCCTGGCGGCGGTGATGCACTTCGCCACCCCGCTGACGGTCATTGCGGCGATGAGTTTCAGCACCTTTATGTGGGGCACCGGCGCACCCAATATTTTCGCCCTGCTGGCCAAGGCGACCCATCCCCGGGTCAGCGCCACGGCGGGGGGCATTTTCAACGGGCTGGGGAACTTTGCAGGCGCCCTGTCGCCGGCGGTGATGGGGGCGCTGATCGCCTTCACCCACAGCATGGATTCCGGGCTGATTTTTCTGGCGGTGATGGCGGCGGTGGGCTGCGTCCTGTTACTGCCGCTGCTGAGACGTTACTGAGGAGAAAACGATGACTGATTCAACCGTGACTGCAAAACCGGGTATCAAACCTGAACATCTGACGATGGAAGAGTGGGTAGAGTCGCGTATCGCGCGCTTTGAGGGACGGAAATATGACTGGAACGCGCTGAAGTTCCAGGCTGATTTCGACCCGAAATACCGTCGCGCTCAGATGCGCTATATCGGCACCGGCGCCACCGGCGTGGCGAGCGATACCAATACCGTGGCGGCGGAAAACTTCACCTTCTCCACCATGGTGCTGCCGGCGAAATGTGAGGGGCCGCTGCATCTGCATGATGATGTGGAGGAGGTGTTCTTCATGCTCAAAGGGCAGATAACGCTGATGATTCAGGATGGCGACAGCTATACCGAAACCGTGCTGCGCGAGCGCGATCTGATCTCCGTCCCGGCGGGCATCTACCGCGGGCTGTTTAACCACGGTGAGGAAGAGGCGCTGATGTGCGTGATGCTGGGCACCAGGAAGCCGAATATTCCGACCTATCCGGAAGATCACCCCCTGTCGAAAGTAAAACGTAATTAAGGAGGCGGTATGACGGGTTTTCGTGAACAAGGGCACGGCACGCCGCTGGTGCTGTTACACGGCATCAGCTCCGGCGCGGCTTCCTGGCATAAACAGATGGCGCTGTCCGGCTATCGTGTGCTGGCCTGGGATATGCCCGGTTATGGCGAAAGCCCGATGCTGCCGGTTGCGCAGGCGAATGCGGGTGATTATGCCGATGCGCTGGCGCGCATGCTGGACCACGCCGGCGTTGAGCAGGCGGTCGTGGTGGGGCATTCGCTCGGTGCGCTGGTGGCCAGCGCCTTTGCGGCGAAATATCCCCGCCGCGTGCGCTACCTGGTGTTAGCCGATGCCGCACAGGGGTACGGCCAGG
Source organism: Klebsiella planticola ATCC 33531 (assembly GCF_000735435.1). GTDB lineage: Bacteria > Pseudomonadota > Gammaproteobacteria > Enterobacterales > Enterobacteriaceae > Klebsiella > Klebsiella planticola. The sequence continues at coordinate 186,316 of NZ_JMPP01000018.1, forward strand.
CGGAGGCGGAACAGCGGGAAAAAGTCTGGCGCAGTCGCCAGCAGCAAATGGCGTCAGGAGCAGAGCGGCTGGCGCAAACCCGGGCGGCGAAGCTGCTGCATCCCTGTGCGGCGGAGGCCGATATCGCCACCGTTGCCGCCGGAATGCGCAAGCTGCGTCGTGAGGGCTATCTGGCCGCGGCGTGGATGCTGGCGCATGACGATATTCACCGCTGGCTTGGCGATTATCACGGCCGGTTTGAGGTGTGGTGCGGTGAGCAGGACGCTATCACTCAACCAGAGCTGGTGCGCGGTCTGGCGCTACGCTACGGCATGCCGTACACCGCGATTCCGCACGCGGGTCACGCCAGCTATCTCGATAATGAAACCTTTTTTAATCAACAGCTTTTACGGGTAGGGGAAGAGGTGCGCGATGAATGCACAAATTGAAGGCCGTGTAGCGGTAGTCACCGGAGGATCGTCAGGGATCGGCTTTGAAACGCTGCGTCTGCTGCTGGGCGAAGGGGCGAAAGTCGCTTTCTGCGGCCGCAATCCCGACCGGCTCGCCAGCGCGCATGCCGCGTTGCAGAACGAGTATCCCGGAGCGGAGGTTTTCTCTTACCGCTGCGACGTCCTGAAAGAAGACGAGGTGCAGGCCTTTGCCGATGCGGTGGCGGCACGTTTTGGCGGCGCGGACATGTTGATCAACAACGCCGGGCAGGGCTACGTGGCGCACTTTGCCGATACCCCGCGCGAGGCGTGGTTGCATGAGGCGGAGCTGAAGTTGTTTGGCGTGATCAACCCGGTAAAGGCCTTTCAGCCGCAGCTGGAGCGGTCGGATATCGCCTCGATTACCTGCGTCAATTCACTGCTGGCGCTACAGCCGGAAGAGCACATGATTGCCACCTCTGCCGCCCGCGCGGCGCTGCTCAACATGACGCTGACGCTGTCAAAAGATTTGGTGGGAAAAGGCATTCGCGTCAACTCGATTTTGCTGGGAATGGTGGAGTCGGGGCAGTGGCAGCGGCGCTTTGAAAATCGTGCCGATAAGCAGCAGAGCTGGCCCGAGTGGACAGCGGATATCGCCCGTAAACGTGGGATCCCGATGGCGCGTCTCGGCAAGCCGCAGGAGCCTGCGCAGGCGCTGCTGTTTTTGGCCTCGCCGCTGGCATCGTTTACCACCGGCGCCGCGCTGGATGTCTCCGGCGGTTTTTGCCGTCACCTTTAAGGAGCCATCATGAAAAAAATTATGCTTATCGGCTATGGCGCCATGGCGCAAGCGGTAATTGAACGGCTGCCCCCGCAGGTCACGTTAGGCTGGATTGTCGCCCGGGAAGCCCATCAGGCGGCGATTCGCGCCCGCTTTGGCGATGCGGTGACGGTGCTTGACGATCCGCAATCTTGTACGGAAACCCCGGATCTGGTGCTGGAGTGCGCCAGCCAACAGGCGGTTGCGCAATATGGCGAAGCCATTCTCGCCCGCGGCTGGCATCTGGCGGTGATCTCTACCGGCGCGCTGGCCGATAGCGCGCTCGAACAGCGTTTATATCAGGCGGGCGGTAGGCTGACGCTGCTCTCCGGCGCGGTGGCCGGCATTGACGGACTGGCGGCGGCAAAAGAGGGCGGTCTTGAGCGCGTGACCTATCAGTCGCGCAAAAGCCCGGCCAGCTGGCGTGGAAGCTACGCGGAAATGCTCATCGACCTCAATGCGGTCAGCGAGGCGAAAATCTTTTTTGAAGGCAGCGCCCGCGAAGCGGCACGCCTGTTTCCGGCGAATGCCAACGTGGCGGCAACCGTGGCGTTGGGCGGTATCGGAATGGACGACACGCGGGTGCAGCTGATGGTCGATCCGGCCACGCGGCGCAATACCCACACGTTACATGTTGAAGGCGCGTTCGGTGAGTTTCGCCTCGAGCTGAGCGGCCTGCCGCTGGCCGACAATCCAAAAACATCTACCCTGGCGGCACTGAGCGCGGTACGCGCCTGCCGTGAACTGGCGCAACGCTAAGAGGCGGCAATGGACGAATTAACGATCTTTATCGGCGGTCACTGGCGCCACGGCGGCGGCAATCTGATGCACAGCTACTTTCCGGCGGACGGCACGGTGAATGCGACGCTGCGGGCGGCCAGTCTCGACGATCTGCAGGAAGCGATAACCTGCGCCGAGCGTGCCTGGCGGGAACCAACGTGGCGCAACATGCTGCCGCATCTGCGGGCAAAGATCCTGCATAAGGTGGCGGATCTGATTGAATCTCGTCTGGATGAACTGGCGCGAATGCAAAGTCGGGACAACGGCAAGCCGCTGGCGGAAGCGCGGGGGCTGGTGATGAGTGCGGCGGCAAGCGCCCGCTATTTCGCCGCCGCCTGCGAGCTGCTGGAAGGGGAGCTGCCGACTCCGCGTCAGGCAGACCTGTTGACCCTGAGCCGCTACGAACCGCTGGGCGTGGTGGCGGCGATCACCCCGTGGAACTCGCCGATCGCCAGCGAAATGCAAAAAGTGGCGCCGGCGATCGCCGCGGGTAATGCGGTGATCCTCAAACCCGCGGAAGCGACGCCGCTGATGGCGCTGGAACTGGCGCGGATCTTCGAGCAAGCCGGTTTACCTGCGGGGCTGCTGAGCGTGCTGCCGGGGAAAGGATCGGTGATTGGCGACGCCCTGGCGCGTCATCCGCTGGTGCGCAAAATTTCGTTTACCGGCGGCACCCGCACCGGACGCCATCTGGCGCACGTGGCGGCAGAAAAACTGATCCCGGCATCGCTGGAGCTGGGCGGTAAATCGCCGACCATCGTGCTGGAGGATGCCGATATCGAACAGGCGGCGCGGGGGATCTGCTACGGCATTTTCAGCTCCGGCGGTCAGGCGTGCATCGCCGGTTCGCGGCTGTTTGTGCATGAAAAAGTTTACCCGCAGCTGATGGCGCGGCTGCTGGAGCTGACGCGCGGACTGCGGATTGGCCATCCGTTCAGCGACGATACCCACATCGGGCCGTTGATTAATGAACAGCACCGTGACGGCGTGCTCGCGTACGTCGAACTGGCGAAACGCGAAGGCGGGCGGGTGCTATGCGGAGGAGAGATTCCGGCCGATCCGGCGCTGGCGGCGGGGAGCTACTTCCAGCCGACGATCGTCGAAGGGCTGACGAATCAGGCGCGCGTCTGTCAGGAAGAGATCTTCGGCCCGGTACTGGTGGCGATGCCCTTTCGCGATGAAGCCCAGCTGATCCGCGAAGCCAATGACTCGGTCTATGGCCTGGCGGCGGGGATCTGGACGCGGGATAGCGGACGTGCCCTGCGCTTAAGCGAGCGTCTGGAAGCCGGGACGGTGTGGATCAACACCTACAAGGTTTTCTCCATTTCGACCCCGTTCGGGGGCTTTAAAGAGAGCGGTCTGGGCCGCGAAAAAGGTATTCAGGGGCTGAAAGCCTGGATGCAACAAAAGAGCATTTATCTGGCGACGGGTAATAGCGTGAATCACTGGTGCGATTGAGAGAAGGGTGAGCAATGAGCGAAATGATAACCGTCGGCGAAGCCATCGCCAGAACGCTGGAGCAGTACAACGTTGAGGCTATTTACGGCGTCATCTCTATTCATAACCTGCCGGTTGCCGATGCTATTGGCCAACGCGGCAACATCCGCTTTGTTCCGGCGCGTGGCGAAGCCGGTTCGGTGACCATGGCCGACGCCCACGGTCGCTTTTCCGGCCTCGGAGTCGCGCTAACCAGCACCGGTGCCGGGGCGGGGAACGCGGTCGGGGCGCTGGTGGAGGCGATGAATGCCGGTACGCCGCTGCTGCATCTGACCGGTCAGGTAGAGAAAACCTGGCTGGATGCGGATACCGGTTTTATTCACGAAACCCGCGATCAGCTGACCTTCCTGAAAGCCAGTTCGAAACGCGCGTATCGCATCAGTAACGCCAATCAGGCGATCGCCATTTTGCACAAGGCGATTCAGGAAGCGCGGACGCCGCCGTGCGGGCCGGTATCGGTGGAGATCCCGATTGATATTCAGGGGGCAAGCATTCCCCTGGCGCTGGTCACCGCCCCGCTGAACATCGCGCCGGCGGCGCCCGTCGCTCAGGCAACGGTGGATACCCTGTGGGCGCAGCTCAGGCAGGCGAAACAGCCGCTGCTGTGGCTGGGCGGCGGGGCTATCGGTAGCGCGGCGGCGGTGAAAAAACTGGCGGATGCGGGGATCACCGTGATCTCCAGTACCCACGGGCGCGGCGTGCTGCCGGACAGCCATCGCGCCAGCCTGCGCGCCTTCCATAATTCGCCTTCCGTTGAGGCGCTGATGGCGCAATGTGATTTCACCCTGGTCGCGGGCTCGCGTCTGCGCAGTAACGAAACGCGCTCCTGGACGCTGGAACTGCCTTCGCCACGCGTACAGATTGATATCGATCCGGCGGCGGCCAGCCGTAACTATCTGATGGACAACACGCTGATCGCCGATTGTTCGGCTTTACTGGCGGCGCTGGCGGCCAAAGCGCAGGGGCGTGAATGGGGCAATGGCCACTGGGACGCACAGGTCAAAGAGGCGGTGACGCAGGCGGAGCACGGGCTACGCGAACAGTGCGGCGCCTATGCCCAACTGAACGACGCTATCGAACAGGCGCTGCCTGATGACGGTATTCTGGTCCGCGATATCACCGTCTCCGGCAGCCTGTGGGGCAGTCGTCTGTTCCGTGCAAATGGCCCGCTGATGAACGTGCATTCGCTGGCGGGGGCCATTGGTATGGGGCTGCCGATGGCGATCGGCACGGCGATCGCCAACCCGCAGCGCAAGATAGTCGGCCTGGTCGGCGATGGCGGTCTGAGCCTGAACCTCGGAGAGCTGGCGACGCTGGCGCAGGAAAAGGCCAACGTGACGCTGCTGATCATGAACGATGGCGGCTATGGCGTGATGCGCGGTATTCAGGATAAGTATTTCGGCGGTCGCCAGTATTACAACGAGCTGCACACGCCGGATTTCACGCTGCTGGCGCAGGCTATCGGTCTACAGGCGTGGAGCGTTGAGCGAGCGGAAGATTTCACCGCGGTGATGACCGAAGCGCTGGCGACGCCGGGGCCGTCGGTGGTAGAGGTCAGGATGGGGCAGATTGGCGCGCTGCGTTTTGCCGGGCCGCCGCAGAAGACGCTGTACTAAGCTCTTTTCCCCTCTCTGCGGCGCAGAGAGGGGACGGCGAGATTATTTAATGCCGTCTGCCTTCATACGATCGCGGATATGCTGAGCACGTTCTTCGGAGGCCGGGTGATCGTCAAACATTGAGCTTTGACGCCCGGCTTCCAGCTTAGCCAGCTTCTCGAAGCTGGTGGCCAGTCCTCCTGGATTAATCCCGCGCTTACGCAGTAGATCGTAGGAGTAGTCGTCCGCTTCGGACTCCTGGCGCTGGGAGAACTGCGAGTTCACCAGCTTTTCGCCCAGATCGCCAAGCTGAGATTGCGACAGGCTGCCGACGATACCGCCCGCCGAGGCAGCGGCGGCGCGAACGGCGTTGGTGCCGAGCGCGACCTGCATCCCTTTCTTGACATGGCCGAGGGCGACGTGGCCCATCTCATGGCCGATGACCGCTTCAACTTCGTTATCGTTCATGATGTCCATCAGGCCGCTATAGACGCGGATGCAGCCATTCGCCATCGCGAACGCGTTGACGTCCTTGGTTTCATACACTTTGTAATTCACCGGCTGGCCGTTGATATTGTCGCCCAGCGCGGCGGCGATTTTGCTCAGGCGCTTGCTGTATTCGCTGCTGGCTGGCGAGAGGGTGGCTTTGCTATCCATCTCTTTGCAAGCCTGGTCACTTAAGCTTTTAACCTGAGCGTCGCTCAGGGAATAGGCCTGAAAAGCTTCGGCGCCCGAACTGAGAAGGGCGTTGGAGTCCATGTTCTGACATCCGGTGAGGGTTGCTGCGATCCCAAGGGCAAGAATAGTTGAGCGAATTTTCATTTTTATCTTCCACACTCGTTCGATGATCTGACTGAAAAAGGCAACAATAAGGCTGTCGCATCCTGTACAAATTATAAAGACTATTGCGCGACGCGGGCGAGAGGATTCCGGGGCAGCACAACGTGTTCCGGAGATTTCTTAAACCACAAAAGGATGCTCCATGTACATGCTTTCGCGCTTGGGTTACATTGTTGACACTTTTTTCTGGCGTAGCCCAAAACGCGCTCTCGTCAAGTCGTTAAGGGTATGGCCTTCAACAGTCCGAACTGGAGTCAAAATGTCCTCACGTAAAGAGCTTGCTAACGCTATTCGTGCGCTGAGCATGGATGCTGTACAGAAAGCCAAATCCGGCCACCCGGGTGCCCCGATGGGTATGGCTGACATTGCCGAAGTCCTGTGGCGTGATTTCATGAACCATAACCCGCAGAACCCGGCCTGGGCCGACCGCGACCGCTTTGTGCTGTCCAACGGCCACGGTTCCATGCTGATTTACAGCCTGCTGCACCTCACCGGTTATGATCTGCCGATCGAAGAGCTGAAAAACTTCCGTCAGCTGCACTCTAAGACTCCGGGCCACCCGGAAGTGGGCTACACCGCTGGCGTGGAAACCACCACCGGTCCGCTGGGCCAGGGGATTGCTAACGCCGTGGGCATGGCTATTGCGGAAAAAACGCTGGCTGCGCAGTTCAACCGTCCGGGCCACGATATCGTTGACCACTTCACCTACGCCTTCATGGGCGACGGCTGCATGATGGAAGGGATCTCGCACGAAGTGTGCTCCCTGGCCGGTACCCTGAAGCTGGGTAAACTGGTGGCGTTCTATGATGACAACGGTATCTCCATCGACGGTCATGTGGAAGGCTGGTTCACCGACGACACCGCTAAACGTTTCGAAGCCTATGGCTGGCACGTAGTGCGCGGCGTTGACGGTCACGACGCTGAGGCGATCAAACGCGCGGTAGAAGAAGCGCGTGCGGTCACCGACAAGCCGTCCCTGCTGATGTGCAAAACCATCATCGGTTTCGGTTCGCCGAACAAAGCCGGTACCCACGATTCCCACGGCGCGCCGCTGGGCGATGCCGAAATTGCCCTGACCCGCGAAGCCCTGGGCTGGAAACACCCGGCCTTCGACATCCCGTCTGATATCTATGCGCAGTGGGATGCCAAAGAAGCCGGTCAGGCGAAAGAAGCGGCCTGGAACGAGAAGTTCGCCGCGTATGCCAAAGCCTTCCCGCAGGAAGCCGCTGAGTTTACCCGTCGTATGAAGGGCGAAATGCCGGCTGACTTCGACGCTAAAGCCAATGAATTTATCGCTAAGCTGCAGGCTAACCCGGCGAAAATCGCCAGCCGTAAAGCGTCGCAGAATGCGATTGAAGCGTTTGGCCCGTGGCTGCCGGAATTCCTCGGCGGCTCCGCTGACCTGGCGCCATCCAACCTGACCCTGTGGTCTGGTTCTAAAGCGATTAATGAAGACACCGCCGGTAACTATATCCATTACGGCGTGCGTGAATTCGGTATGACCGCGATCGCCAACGGGATCTCTCTGCACGGTGGTTTCCTGCCGTACACCTCCACCTTCCTGATGTTCGTGGAATATGCGCGTAACGCGGTGCGTATGGCGGCGCTGATGAAACAGCGTCAGGTGATGGTCTACACCCACGACTCCATCGGTCTGGGCGAAGATGGCCCGACGCACCAGCCGGTAGAGCAGGTGGCGTCCCTGCGCGTGACCCCGAACATGTCCACATGGCGTCCGTGTGACCAGGTGGAATCGGCGGTGGCGTGGAAATACGGCGTTGAGCGTCATGACGGCCCGACCGCGCTGATCCTCTCCCGTCAGAACCTGGCACAGCAGGATCGTACGGCAGAGCAGCTGGCGAACATCGCCCGCGGTGGCTACGTGCTGAAAGACTGCGCCGGTCAGCCGGAGCTTATCTTCATCGCCACCGGTTCTGAAGTCGAACTGGCGGTGGCCGCGTGGGATAAACTGACGGCCGAAGGGGTGAAGGCGCGCGTGGTCTCCATGCCGTCCACCGACGCGTTCGACAAGCAGGACGCGGCGTACCGTGAATCGGTGCTGCCGAAAGCGGTCTCTGCTCGCGTGGCCGTCGAAGCCGGCATCGCCGACTACTGGTTCAAATACGTGGGCCTGAACGGCGCTATCGTTGGCATGACCACCTTCGGTGAGTCTGCGCCGGCAGAGCAGCTGTTCGAAGAGTTCGGCTTCACCGTCGACAACGTGGTTGCGAAGGCAAAAGCGCTGCTGTAATTACGTTTACAGGTGAAAACGGGTCGCTCAGGCGGCCCGTTTTTTTATGTGATTAAATTTATTTAAGTCTGCGCAACCCAATATTGTAGATCTGAATCACAAATATGATATTTATCAATGTTTGTTTTTTGTTATGAACATCACATAATTTGTATTGCTTTTTATATTTTTGTTAACAACCAATTGTTTTTAAAGGCTTCATGTAAAAGCATCCTGCGCTGTATGTGTTTTTCTCCTCGATTGATTTCATTTTGCCGCTCGAGTATTTTGTTTTTAACGCTCACTCGTACCCTAAAAATAAGGAAAATATATGCGGCTGATTGATTACTTTCCAGAAGCATCTATCTCAATAAAAAATTCCGCAAAGAACTGGCAGGAGGCAATTGACTTTTCTATGTCTTCCTTACTCGCTAATCATTATGTCAATTCAGGTTATATTCAGGCCATTAAAGATTCAACGATTAACAATGGCCCTTATTATATTTTAGCGCCTGGCGTCGCCATGCCACACGCTCGTCCGGAATGTGGCGCGTTAAAAACCGGGATGTCATTAACACTCCTCAAACAGGAAGTTAAATTTGCCGAAGATGATGAAGGTGTCCGATTATTAATCGGATTGTCGGCGGCAAATGCAGATTCACACATTGGCGCTATTCAGGCCTTAAGCGAATTATTATGTGAAGAGGAAGTACTGACCGCGTTGTTAGCGGCTAAATCAGAGAAACAATTGGCGGATATTATCGCCCACGCATAATTAACCGTTTCCTTTCAGGATATTATTATGGAAAACAAGTCTGCTCGTGCCAAAGTCCAGGCTTTTGGTGGGTTTTTGACTGCAATGGTCATCCCCAACATCGGCGCTTTTATTGCCTGGGGTTTTATAACCGCATTGTTTATTCCTACCGGTTGGATGCCGAATGAGCATTTCGCCAAAATTGTCGGTCCGATGATTACCTATTTACTGCCCGTCATGATTGGCTCCACAGGGGGGCATCTGGTGGGGGGGAAACGTGGCGCGGTAATGGGAGGTATTGGGTCTATTGGCGTGATTGTGGGCGCGGATATCCCGATGTTCCTTGGCGCGATGGTGATGGGACCGCTTGGCGGTTGGGTGATTAAGCATGTTGACCAGCTGCTGGAAAAACGCATTCCTGCAGGGTTCGAGATGGTTATCAATAACTTCTCACTTGGTATTGCGGGGATGCTTTTATGCTTGCTGGGGTTTGAAGTCATTGGTCCAGCGGTTCTCATTGCCAATAATTTTGTGAAGGAGTGTATTGAAGCGTTGGTTCATGCGGGTTATCTGCCGTTGCTGTCGGTGATCAATGAGCCTGCAAAAATCCTCTTTCTGAACAATGCCATCGATCAGGGCGTGTATTATCCGCTGGGAATGCAGCAAGCTTCAGAAACGGGAAAATCGATTTTTTTCATGGTGGCATCCAACCCTGGACCGGGGTTAGGTTTGTTACTTGGCTTTGCCATCTTTGGCAAGGGGATGAGTAAGAAATCTGCGCCAGGCGCTATGATTATCCACTTCCTCGGTGGTATTCATGAACTGTATTTCCCATATGTGTTGATGAAGCCTCTGACCCTGATTGGTATGATTGCCGGGGGAATGACCGGGACGTGGGTGTTCTATCTGCTGAACGGTGGGTTGGTTGCAGGACCGAGCCCCGGCTCAATATTCGCTTACCTGGCATTAACGCCAAAAGGTTCTTTCCTCGCAACTATTGCAGGAGTCACCGCGGGAACGATTGTCACCTTTGTTATTACCTCTTTAATCCTGAAAATGGAAAAGAACGTCGAAACAGAAAGTGAAGATGGCTTCGCTGAATCAGCCAGAACCGTCAAGGCAATGAAGCAGGAAGGTAAGTTTTCTTATAAAAATATTAAACGCGTCGCTTTTGTTTGTGATGCGGGAATGGGTTCCAGTGCCATGGGGGCAACCACGTTTCGTAAACGTCTGGAAAAAGCGGGATTGAATATTAATGTAACGCATTACGCCATCGAAAACGTTCCGCAAGATGCCGATATTATTGTCACCCATGCCAGTCTTGAAGGTCGTGTTAAACGTGTGAGTGACAAGCCATTAGTGCTGATTAAAAATTATATTGGTGACCCACTGTTGGACGATTTATTTAAACGCATTACTGCGAACTAACCCTATTCTATTATTGGAGTGAATATGAAAACGAAAGTTGCTGCCATATATGGCAAGCAGGATATTCGTATCCGCGAGTTTGAACTGCCTGCCATTACAGATAATGAATTATTAGTCAGCGTAATATCCGATAGCGTTTGTTTATCCACCTGGAAAGCGGCAGCCTTAGGGAGCGATCATAAACGCGTACCGGACGATCTGGAAAATCATCCGGTTATTACCGGGCATGAATGTGCAGGTATCATTGTTGAGGTTGGAAAAAACCTGACGGATAAATATAAGAAAGGTCAGCGTTTTGTTTTGCAACCCGCGATGGGATTGCCAAGTGGCTATTCAGCGGGGTACAGCTATGAATATTTTGGCGGCAATGCGACATATATGATTATCCCGGAGGTCGCGATTAACCTGGGATGCGTTTTGCCTTACCACGGATCTTACTTTGCCGCCGCCTCACTGGCAGAACCGATGTGCTGCATTATTGGCGCCTATAACGCAAACTATCATACGACGCCTTACGTCTATGAGCATCGTATGGGGATTAAGCCGGGGGGAAGCATTGCCCTTCTGGCCTGCGCCGGGCCGATGGGTATTGGCGCAATAGATTATGCCATTAACGGCAGTATTCAGCCGTCACGCGTGGTGGTGGTCGATATTGACGAAGCGCGACTGGCGCAGGCTAAAAAACTGTTGCCGGTTGAGCTGGCGGCAGAAAAGGGGATTGAGCTTATCTATGTGAATACTTCCGGCATGGATTCTCCGACAGCGATGCTGCGTGCGTTAACCAATGACATAGGTTTTGATGATATCTTTGTGTATGCGGCAGTGCCTGCAGTCATTGAAATGGCTGATGATTTGCTCGCGGAAGATGGTTGCCTGAACTTCTTTGCCGGCCCTACGGACAGTCACTTCAAAGTGCCGTTTAATTTTTATAACGTGCACTACAACAGTACTCACGTTGTCGGGACATCCGGTGGTTCAACGGATGATATGAAAGAGGCAATTGCGCTCAGTGCAACCGGCCAGCTGCAACCGTCGTTTATGGTGACGCACATTGGCGGCCTTGATGCGGTTCCGGAAACCGTACTGAATTTACCTGCGATCCCCGGGGGTAAAAAGCTTATATATAACGGCGTTACCATGCCGTTGACTGCCATTGCTGATTTTGCGGAGAAAGGGAAAACTGACCCATTATTCAAAGAACTGGCGCAGCTGGTGGAAGAGACGCACGGTATCTGGAATGAAAAGGCAGAAAAATACCTTTTGGCGCACTTTGGCGTTGATATCGGGGAGGCGGCGATATGATGTCGCTGGCATGGCCGCTATTTCGCATCACGGAGCAGGCTGCGCTGGCCGCCTGGCCACAAACCGGGTGCGGCGATAAAAACAAGATTGACGGTCTGGCCGTGACGGCAATGCGGGAAGCATTGAACAGTATTGGCATCCGTGGACGAATCGTCATTGGCGAAGGCGAGATTGATCGAGCCCCGATGCTGTGGATTGGTGAAGAGGTGGGAAACGGCGTCGGGCCTGAGGTAGATATCGCCGTCGATCCTATCGAAGGAACCCGAATGGTGGCGATGGGGCAAAGCAACGCCCTGGCCGTCATGGCGTTTGCACCCCGTGGCAGTTTGTTACACGCCCCAGATATGTACATGAGAAAACTGGTTGTTAATCGTTGCGCCAAAGGGGCGATTAATCTGGCGCTGCCGTTGGCAGACAATCTGCGTAATGTAGCAGAGGCGTTGGGCAAACCGCTGGAGCGACTGCGTATGGTGACGCTGGATAAACCGCGCCTTCAACCGGCGATTGCTGAGGCGACACGACTTGGCGTCAAGGTTTTTGCTCTGCCCGATGGCGATGTTGCCGCCAGCGTGCTGGCCTGTATGCAAGATAATCCCTATGACCTGATGTATACCATTGGCGGGGCGCCTGAAGGGGTTATTTCAGCCTGTGCGGTTAAAGCGCTGAGGGGCGATATGCAGGCTGAGCTGATCGATTTTTGCGAAGCGAAAGGGGATAGCGCAGATCATCGTCTGATTGCAACCCAGGAACGTCAGCGCTGCGCGGAGATGGGCGTTGAGATCAACCGAATCTATACGCTCGACGAACTGGTAGGGGGAAATGAGATCCTCTTCAGCGCGACGGGGGTCACGGGCGGCGATCTTGTTAAAGGGATCCAACAGGTTGCGAATGGTGTGCGCACGCAAACTTTACTGATCGGCGGCGCGGATCGAACGTGTAATATAATAGACTCCCTGCATTCATGGTGATTCATCGAGAAACGAATGACGACGCTGACAGAAGACGATGTGCTTGAGCAACTGGATGCTCAAAATAATTTACTCTCGTTTATGACGACGGCACATAACATTTTGCTCCAGGGCATTAAGCGCTTTCTACCGTCGCTGTTCGTCAATAACGATGAAGAGATCGTGGAATATGCAGTGAAGCCGTTACTCGCCCAGAGTGGGCCGCTTGACGATATCGACGTTGCGTTACGTCTGATTTATGCGCTGGGGAAAATGGATAAGTGGCTTTATGCCGACATTACCCATTTTTCTCAGTTTTATCAGTACCTGAACGAGCAGGATAATATCCCCGGTTTTGCCGATGACATTACCTGGGATTTTGTCAGCAACGTCAACAGTATCACCCGCAACGCGACCCTTTATGGTGCGCTGGAGTCGATGAAGTTTGCTGACTTTGCTGCGTGGTCTGAAGTGCGCTTTAGCGCAATGGTCAAGACGGCAATGACGCTGGCAGTGACGGCGATTTTAAAGGAATTAACGCCGTGAAAATCGAACTAACGGTGAATGGGCTCCAGGTTGAAGCACATTACCAGGATGATGAGATACAGAACGTTCACAAACCGTTATTGCAGCAGCTGTCAAAAATACATGCCGCTAACCCGCAGCGACGAACGATCGTTTTTCTCAGCGCACCGCCGGGGACGGGTAAATCGACGCTGACAAGTTTCTGGGAATACCTCTCTCGCCATGATCCTTGCTTGCCGGAGATCCAGACGCTGCCGATGGATGGCTTCCATCATTATAACAGCTGGCTGGATACCCATAATCTGCGGGCCTACAAAGGGGCGCCGGAAACCTTTGATGTGGGGAAACTTGCGCAGAATCTGCGCCAGATAAGGGAAGGGGAAGGATGCTGGCCGCAATATGACCGGCAAAAGCATGATCCGGTAGAAGCAGCCATCACAGTGACGGCGCCGATTGTGATTGTGGAAGGAAACTGGTTATTGCGCGATGACGAAAGATGGCGAGCGTTAGCTGCGTTTTGTGATTACTCGCTGTTTATTCGCGCCCCAGCCAATGCGCTTCGTACACGACTGGTGGGCCGTAAACTGGCTGGTGGATTATCGCGAGCTGATGCTGAGGCATTTTATGAGCGTACCGACGGACCGAATGTTCGTCGGGTCCTGGAAACTAGCCGGCCTGGCGACCTGACGCTGGAGATGCTGGAATCAGGTGAGTATCGGATTGCGTGAAGGTAAATTATTCCAGTTATGCCGTAATGATTATTACGACTTACTGGGATAATTGCCCCCCGTCTCAGTAGGTAAAATGTGACGTACGTCAGATAACTGCCTTCTTTGGCTGGACAGTCATTCCTTTTATTCCCTGATTCGCTTATTCTAGCTGAAGCGTTTCAGTCGATTAAATGTTCGACAATTAATCAATCAGTCGCAGTTTGCGACGGGTAAGGTTTCCCTTCGGGCGTGGCTGGATTACTCTGTCAGCCATCTCAAATCAGGGACAACCTTGCAGGAGACCTATGACCATACGCATCGCGATTAATGGCTTCGGTCGCATAGGACGCAACGTGGTTCGCGCTTTATATGAATCCGGGCGTCGTGCGGAAATTACCGTGGTGGCAATCAACGAGCTGGCGGATGCCGCGGGCATCGCGCATTTGTTGAAATATGACACCAGCCATGGGCGCTTTGCCTGGGATGTTCGCCAGGAGAGAGAGCAGCTGTATGTCGGCGATGATGCCATACGCCTGCTGCATGAACCTTCGATTGAGGCGCTGCCCTGGCAGGAGCTGGCGGTTGATATTGTTCTCGATTGCACCGGTGTTTACGGCAGCCGTGAGCATGGCGAAGCCCATATTCGGGCAGGGGCAAAGAAAGTGCTCTTTTCCCATCCCGGCAGCAGCGATCTCGACGCGACCGTTGTATTTGGCGTGAACCATGATGAGTTGCGTACGGAGCACCGTATTGTCTCCAACGCCTCCTGCACGACCAACTGCATTATCCCGGTCATAAAACTGTTAGATGATGCCTACGGCATTGAGTCAGGAACGGTAACGACAATCCACTCCGCCATGCACGATCAACAGGTGATCGACGCTTATCATCCGGATCTGCGCCGTACGCGCGCGGCCAGCCAGTCGATTATTCCGGTTGATACCAAACTCTCTGCGGGGATCACGCGAATTTTCCCGCAGTTTAATGACCGTTTCGAGGCGATTGCGGTCCGCGTACCGACGATTAATGTGACGGCGATTGACCTTAGCGTGACGGTGAAAAAACCTGTAAAGGCTAATGAAGTCAACCAGTTGCTGCAAAAAGCAGCACAAGGTGCATTTCATGGTATAGTTGACTATACGGAATTGCCGTTGGTCTCGATAGATTTCAACCACGACCCGCACAGCGCCATCGTTGATGGCACCCAAACCCGAGTCAGTGGTGCTCATCTGATCAAAACATTGGTCTGGTGTGATAATGAATGGGGCTTTGCTAACCGGATGCTCGACACGACGTTAGCGATGGCCGTTATTGGTTTCAGGTGAGACATCCCTGCGCAACATTGTTCGCGATGGAGCGTATGGCGTCTGCAAAACTTTAAGAATCATTGAGAGGATTCACCATGTCTGTAATTAAGATGACCGATCTGGATCTGGCTGGTAAACGCGTTTTTATCCGTGCCGATCTGAACGTACCAGTCAAAGACGGGAAAGTAACCAGCGACGCGCGTATCCGTGCTTCTCTGCCGACCATTGAGCTGGCGCTGAAACAGGGTGCTAAAGTGATGGTCACTTCTCACCTGGGTCGTCCGACCGAAGGCGAGTACAACGAAGAATTCTCTCTGCTGCCGGTTGTTAATTACCTGAAAGACAAACTGTCTAACCCGGTACGTCTGGTTAAAGATTACCTGGATGGCGTTGAAGTTGCAGCCGGTGAACTGGTTGTTCTGGAAAACGTTCGCTTCAACAAAGGCGAGAAGAAAGACGACGAAGCGCTGTCCAAAAAATACGCGGCGCTGTGCGACGTGTTCGTCATGGACGCCTTCGGTACTGCACACCGTGCGCAGGCCTCTACCCACGGTATCGGTAAATTCGCCGATGTTGCGTGCGCAGGCCCGCTGCTGGCCGCCGAACTGGACGCGCTGGGTAAAGCGCTGAAAGAACCGGCTCGCCCGATGGTTGCCATCGTAGGTGGTTCTAAAGTTTCCACCAAACTGACCGTTCTGGATTCCCTGTCTAAAATCGCTGACCAGCTGATCGTCGGTGGTGGCATCGCCAACACCTTCGTTGCCGCTCAGGGCCACAACGTGGGTAAATCCCTGTACGAAGCTGACCTGGTTGACGAAGCGAAACGCCTGCTGACCACCTGCGATATCCCGGTTCCGACCGACGTTCGCGTGGCAACTGAGTTCTCCGAAACGGCTACCGCGACGCTGAAATCTGTTAACGACATCAAAGATGACGAGCAGATCCTGGACCTGGGCGATGTTTCTGCACAGAAACTGGCTGATATCCTGAAAAACGCTAAAACTATTCTGTGGAATGGTCCGGTTGGCGTATTCGAATTCCCGAACTTCCGTAAAGGGACTGAAATCGTGGCTAACGCCATCGCTGACAGCGAAGGTTTCTCCATCGCTGGCGGTGGTGACACCCTGGCAGCGATTGACCTGTTCGGCATTGCGGACAAAATTTCCTACATCTCCACTGGCGGCGGCGCATTCCTCGAATTCGTGGAAGGTAAAGTCCTGCCAGCAGTAGCTATGCTTGAAGAGCGCGCTAAGAAGTAAGTCTGATCAGGCGGGGAAATCCCGCCTGTTTTGCAAATAAAATTCAATTTGTTGCTCTAAATAATTCGTGTTGCCGGAAGGTGGCGACAGCGCGAACGCCAGGTTCTTACGTAACCGGGGTAAGCGAGGTAAGCCAGAGGACTGCCGCACGAATGATGGCGAGCATAAACGGCCGAAGATACAGGACTACGTAACATGTCTAAAATTTTTGATTTCGTAAAACCTGGCGTGATCACTGGTGATGACGTTCAGAAAGTGTTCCAGGTAGCTAAAGAAAATAACTTTGCTCTGCCAGCGGTTAACTGTGTGGGTACTGACTCCATCAACGCCGTTCTGGAAGCTGCTGCAAAAGTTCGTTCTCCGGTTATCGTTCAGTTCTCCAACGGCGGCGCAGCGTTTATCGCGGGCAAAGGCGTGAAAACTGACGTTCCTCAGGGCGCAGCAATCCTGGGTGCTATCTCTGGCGCACATCACGTTCACCAGATGGCTGCACACTACGGCGTGCCGGTTATTCTGCACACCGACCACTGCGCGAAGAAACTGCTGCCGTGGATCGACGGCCTGCTGGACGCGGGTGAAAAACACTTCGCTGCTACCGGCAAACCGCTGTTCTCTTCTCACATGATTGACCTGTCTGAAGAGTCTCTGCACGAAAACATCGAAATCTGCTCTAAATATCTGGCGCGCATGGCCAAAATGGACATGACTCTGGAAATCGAACTGGGTTGCACCGGTGGCGAAGAAGACGGCGTGGACAACAGCCACATGGACGCTTCTGCTCTGTACACTCAGCCGGAAGACGTTGATTACGCTTACACTGAACTGAGCAAAATCAGCCCGCGTTTCACTATCGCGGCTTCCTTCGGTAACGTACACGGCGTGTACAAGCCGGGTAACGTCGTGCTGACTCCGACCATCCTGCGCGATTCTCAGGAATATGTTTCTAAGAAACACAACCTGCCGCACAACAGCCTGAACTTCGTCTTCCACGGCGGTTCCGGTTCTTCCGCTCAGGAAATCAAAGACTCCGTAAGCTACGGCGTTATCAAAATGAACATCGATACCGATACCCAATGGGCAACCTGGGACGGTATCCTGCAGTACTACAAAACCAACGAAGCTTACCTGCAGGGCCAGCTGGGCAACCCGAAAGGCGAAGACCAGCCGAACAAGAAATACTACGATCCGCGCGTATGGCTGCGTGCTGCACAGACGTCCATGGTGACGCGTCTGGAGCAGGCATTTAAAGAGCTGAACGCGATCGACGTTCTGTAAGAAACGTCTGTTTCTTGCCAGAAAGCCCGCTGAATAGCGGGCTTTTTTTATGGCTGAACAACGCGATATCTCGCTGAGAATTGTGATCAACTTGGCAAATCATGTGCATATTGTTTACCCTTAGTTAACCTGTCGCTGTACAGGTTGGGTTTTTTATTCCCCCTACGGGTATTCATAAGGAAGATTAAATGGAAGAGTTGAACGTTGGCGATAGCCTACACAACGCCAGTTCCTGGCTGGTGCGCAATCAGGAATTACTGCTGAGCTATGCCGTCAATATCGTTGCCGCTATCGCGATTATTATCGTCGGTATGATTGTGGCACGGGTCATCTCTAATACGGTGAACCGACTGATGCTGGCGCGTAAGATTGATGCGACCGTTGCCGATTTTCTGTCCGCCCTGGTACGCTATGCCGTTGTCGCGTTCACCCTGATTGCCGCATTAGGCCGCGTAGGCGTGCAGACGGCATCGGTGATCGCCGTCCTCGGTGCCGCCGGTTTAGCCGTAGGTCTGGCGCTGCAAGGATCGCTGTCTAACCTGGCCGCTGGCGTACTGCTGGTGATGTTCCGCCCGTTCCGCGCGGGTGAGTATGTCGATCTCGGCGGCGTCGCCGGTACGGTATTGAGCGTGCAGATTTTCTCTACGACCATGCGTACGGCCGACGGTAAAATTGTGGTGGTTCCGAACGGTAAAATTATCGCCGGTAATATCATTAACTTTTCCCGTGAGCCGGCGCGGCGCAACGAATTTATTATCGGCGTGTCCTACGATGCCGATATCGATAAAGTCAAGCAGCTGCTCACCCGTATTATCGAATCGGAAGATCGTATTCTCAAAGATCGCGAAATGACCGTACGTCTGCATGAACTGGGGGCGTCGTCGGTGAACTATGTGGTGCGCGTCTGGAGTCTGAGCAGCGATCTGCAAAGCGTATACTGGGATGTGCTGGAGCGTATTAAACGCGAGTTTGACGCTAACGGCATCAGCTTCCCGTACCCGCAGATGGATGTTCATATGGTTCGTCCGCAGGAGAAAGTGGAGTAATTCAGCCGCTGATCCAGAGGCCAGCGATGCTGGCCTTTATTGCTACTGCTGTATTAGTTAAACTTATTAATGATTAAAATTTTCAATTTCCTCTAATGATTTTATCGCGCTATATTCCCCGGCATTAACGACCTACCGGAAAAAACACCATGTTATCGTATTACTTTCAGGGGCTTGCCCTGGGAGCGGCTATGATTTTGCCGCTCGGTCCGCAAAATGCGTTTGTGATGAATCAGGGGATTCGCCGGCAGTATCATTTGATGATCGCGTTGCTGTGCGCGTTGAGCGATCTGCTGCTGATTTGCGCCGGTATTTTTGGCGGTAGCGCGTTGCTGATGCAGTCGCCGTGGCTGCTGGCGCTGGTCACCTGGGGAGGCGTGGCCTTTCTGCTCTGGTATGGTTTCGGCGCCTTGAGAACGGCGCTGAGCAGCAACCTGGAACTGGCCAGTGCGGAAGTCATGAAGCAGGGACGCTGGAAAATTATCGTCACCATGCTGGCGGTTACCTGGCTTAACCCGCATGTCTATCTCGATACTTTCGTCGTGCTGGGCAGCCTGGGAGGGCAGCTGGCCGTGGAGCCAAAGCGCTGGTTTGCCTTAGGCACCATTAGCGCATCATTCCTGTGGTTCTTTGGACTGGCCCTGCTGGCAGCGTGGCTGGCGCCACGCTTACGTACCGCGCGAGCGCAGCGGATTATTAATGTGCTGGTCGGCCTGGTGATGTGGTTTATTGCGCTGCAGCTGGCGAAAGACGGTCTCCAGCATGTCCAGGCTCTGTTTTACCAGGCTTAGTCCGATGGACTTTCTCCGCGGACGCGTTAAGCTTGCAGACATGCGTCCGTAGACGGGCGACCCAATGTAAGATGGAGAAACGACAGTGAAGTTAAAACTCATGGCCCTGGCGGCAGCAATCGGATTGAGCGCGATGGCAGTACAGGCAAATGAATTGCCGAATGGCCCGCATATTGTGACTTCGGGGACCGCCAGCGTAGCCGCTGTGCCGGATATCGCCACCCTGGCAATTGAAGTGAATGTTGCCGCGAAAGACGCCGCGTCGGCGAAAAAGCAGGCCGACGATCGCGTGGCGCAGTATCTCTCTTTCCTCGAAAAGAACGGCATCGCCAAAAAAGATATTAACTCAGCCAACCTGCGCACCCAGCCTGATTACGACTATCAGAATGGCAAAAGCATCCTGAAAGGCTATCGTGCAGTGCGCACCGTCGAAGTGACGTTGCGCCAGCTGGACAAGCTGAACGGTTTGCTGGATGGCGCGCTGAAAGCGGGTCTGAATGAAGTGCGGTCTGTTTCGCTGGGCGTTGCGCAACCGGATGCCTATAAAGACAAAGCGCGTAAAGCGGCCATTGATGACGCGGTGCATCAGGCGCAAGAGCTGGCGTCAGGTTTCCACAGCAAGCTGGGACCGGTTTATAGCGTTCGCTACCATGTGTCGAACTACCAGCCGAGCCCGATGGTACGCATGATGAAGGCTGCCGATGCGGCCCCGGTTTCCGCACAGGAAACCTACGAGCAGGCGACCATTCAGTTTGACGATCAGGTCGATGTTGTTTTTGAACTGCAGCCCGCTCAGCCAGCCCCGGCCCCCGCAGCGCCGGCTAAGCAGCCTGATGCGGCACAGTAAGCCATAAAATAAAAAGCCACTTCAGATGAAGTGGCTTTTTTATTACCCGCGCTTAGTCCTGGCGCAGTACCTTGTGACCGTAATCGATCAGCGCATCGGTGACCCGGCGCATCATCCGGCTTTCCGGCGCGAAGCGATGCCAGTAGAGCATCCGCCGCTGAAACAGTCCCGGCGTGAGGTCGATAAGCTCGCCGCTGTTGAGCTCTTTTTCAATCTGCAGATGCGGGATCATGCAGCAGGTCGTGCCCTGGCGCGCAAGCTGCACAAAGGCTTCCGAAGAGTTAACGATATGGCACGGGACGCTGCCAGGCGGCAAATCGAAGTTCTGCTGTAAAAACGCCTGATGCATATCATCCAGATGATCGAAAGCGACAACCGGCGCTTTCAGCAGCGCTGAGCGGGTGACGCCGTTAGGGAAATAGCGTTGCGCAAACTCTTTCGAGGCGACGAACAGATAGTCCAGCGCCCCGAGCTGATCCACCAGGCAGCTCGGCAACGCCTGCGGCTGAATACTCACCGCGCCGACCACTTCACCGCGACGTAAGCGTTCCTGAGTGCGGGTTTCATCCTCCACCTGCAGATTGAGGCGGATAGGGGAGTCGGAAAGGACATTAGACAGCGCGGGCAGCAGCCAGGTGGCCAGACTGTCGGCGTTGACCGCCAGCGACAGCAACAGCGGTGTAGAGCCGGTCTGTTCATCGCCCAGCCACTCCTCTTCCAGCAGCTCAACCTGACGCAGCAGGGCCAGCAGTTTCTGCCCTTGTTCGGTCGGACGCGGCGGCACGGTACGCACCAGCAGCGGTTGGCCGAACATATTTTCCAGCTGTTTAATACGCTGAGAGACGGCGGACTGTGTAATGCAGAGCTTCTGCGCGGCGCGCTCAAACCCACGTTCTCTTATCACCGCATCCAGCGCCTGTAGTGTTCTGTAGTCCGGTCGTTTCATTATTCTGGCGTACCCCTATCACTTTTCATTAACTCGCACTATGACATAAATTCGTTTTTGATGAAGATGAAAAATGGTCTGTTCAGTTGTGTGACCCTGCCGCAGGGACAATTCCCCTCCCGGTGTTCTATAATGCGCCACAGGTATTCACATCTCGGACCATAATCATGACGCAAGATGAACTGAAAAAAGCAGTAGGCTGGGCGGCATTGCAGTATGTACAACCGGGCACCATCGTCGGTGTCGGTACGGGCTCCACGGCCGCGCATTTTATCGATGCGCTGGGCACCATGAAAGGGCAGATTGAAGGCGCGGTCTCCAGCTCTGATGCCTCCACCGAAAAACTGAAAAGCCTTGGCATTCCGGTTTTCGATCTGAACAGCGTTGACCGCCTGGGGATCTATGTTGATGGCGCCGACGAGATTAATGGCCATATGCAGATGATCAAAGGCGGTGGGGCGGCGTTAACTCGCGAAAAGATTATCGCCTCGGTAGCAGACAAGTTTATCTGCATCGCCGATGCCTCCAAGCAGGTGGATATTCTGGGCAAATTCCCGCTGCCGGTCGAAGTCATTCCGATGGCGCGTAGCGCTGTCGCGCGCGAGCTGGTGAAGCTGGGCGGCCGTCCGGAGTATCGCCAGGGGGTGGTGACCGATAACGGTAACGTGATTCTTGACGTCTTCGGCCTGGAAATTCTTGATGCCATCGCTCTGGAAAACAAAATTAACGGTATTCCTGGCGTCGTCACCGTCGGCCTGTTTGCCAACCGCGGAGCGGATGTGGCACTGATTGGAACCGCCGATGGCGTAAAAACCATCGTAAAATAATATAATCGGGGGAGCGAATGGCTCCCTCGCAAATATTTTTTCTCCAGGCTAAATTTGGTGACTTCTGTCACATTTATGCAACCAGGCTTAGTAACAATCTACCTTTTCTTTTCTTTCTGGTGTTTTGTCCTGCCATTTCCCTCTGCGTGATATTTCTTCAGGTCGTCGACGCAAACGTTCATATTGCCGCGATAGTTTTTTTTGATATGTTGCTGAGAAGAACTTTCGTTCAGCACGACATCAGATAAGACAAAACAGGACGGGGAAATGGCTAAGGTATCACTGGAAAAAGACAAGATTAAGTTTCTACTGGTTGAAGGTGTGCATCAAAAAGCGGTGGAGAATCTCCGCGCGGCGGGCTACACCAACATCGAATTTCATAAAGGCGCGCTGGACAGCGAAGAGCTGAAAGCGTCGATCCGTGATGCCCATTTCATTGGCCTGCGTTCCCGTACTCATCTGACTGAAGAGATCTTCGCCGCCGCGGAAAAACTGGTGGCGGTCGGCTGTTTCTGCATCGGCACCAACCAGGTTGATTTAGACGCGGCAGCGAAACGCGGGATTCCCGTTTTCAATGCGCCGTTCTCAAATACCCGCTCCGTTGCCGAGCTGGTCATTGGCGAACTGCTGCTGATGCTGCGCGGCGTACCGGAAGCTAACGCGAAAGCGCACCGCGGCGTGTGGAACAAGCTGGCGGTAGGCAGTTTTGAAGCGCGTGGCAAAAAACTGGGGATCATCGGTTACGGGCACATCGGTACGCAGCTGGGTATTCTGGCTGAATCTCTGGGGATGCACGTCTATTTCTATGATATCGAAAGCAAACTGCCGCTGGGCAACGCTACCCAGGTCCAGCACCTCTCCGACCTGCTGAATATGAGCGATGTGGTTAGTCTGCATGTGCCGGAAAACGCCTCCACCAAAAATATGATGGGCGCGCAAGAGCTGGCGCTGATGAAACCCGGCGCGCTGTTGATCAACGCCTCGCGCGGTACGGTCGTGGATATCCCGGCGCTGTGCGATGCCCTGGCGCGTAAGCATCTGGCGGGCGCGGCGATTGATGTGTTCCCGACCGAACCGGCGACCAACAGCGATCCGTTCAGCTCGCCGCTGTGCGAGTTTGACAACGTGATCCTGACGCCGCACATCGGCGGCTCAACTCAGGAAGCGCAGGAGAATATCGGTCTGGAAGTGGCCGGTAAGCTGGCGAAGTATTCCGATAACGGTTCGACCCTTTCAGCGGTGAACTTCCCGGAAGTTTCTCTGCCGCTGCACGGCGGTCGTCGTTTGCTGCACATCCACGAAAACCGTCCCGGCGTGCTGACCGCTATCAACCAGATCTTTGCCGCGCAGAGCATCAACATCGCAGCACAGTATCTGCAAACCACGCCGCAGATGGGCTACGTGGTTATTGATATTGAGGCCGAAGAAGATGTGGCCCAGCAGGCGCTGCAGGCCATGAAGGCGATTCCGGGCACCATTCGCGCCCGTCTGCTGTTCTGATTGACGCAAGGATCCCTGCGGGGATCCTTTTACATGATGAGCACATCGCTACAGAATACCGGTGTCTTCCTGCTGTTGCTGATTCTGGCATGGACGGGGTTTGGCACCCACGATAGCCTCACCTGGCTGATGGAAGTGACGCCGGTCATTATCATCGTTCCGCTGCTGCTTGTGACGCGTTCACGCTACCCGCTCACGCCGCTCCTCTACACGCTTATCTTCTTCCATGCCATTATTTTGATGGTTGGGGGGATGTATACGTATGCGAAAGTGCCGATTGGATTTGATGTGCAGGCGTGGCTGAATTTAAGTCGTAATCCGTACGATAAGCTTGGCCACTTTTTCCAGGGGTTGGTTCCGGCGCTGGCGGCGCGGGAAATTCTGCTGCGCGGCGGCTATGTGCGCGGGCGCAAGATGCTCTCGTTTCTGGTGTGCTGCATTGCGCTGGCGATCAGCGCCACCTACGAGCTTATCGAATGGTGGGCGGCACTGGCGATGGGGCAAGGGGCGGATGATTTTCTCGGCACCCAGGGCGATCCGTGGGACACGCAGTCGGATATGTTCTGCGCGTTGCTGGGGGCGCTGACGACGATCTTGTTGCTTAGCGGATGGCATAACCGGCAACTGAAGAAGCTCGGTACGCCATAGCTTATGGCCACTGCCACAGCGCCGAGGGGGTAATCACCGCGGGCAGTGGAATATCCCAGTGCTCAGTGGGCAGTGCGTCGACCTGCTGGCAATCGTGGGCATAGCCAACAGGCTGCAGGGAATAATCCTGCCAGTTCTGTAATGTTCGGTCGTAGAAGCCGCCTCCCATCCCCAGCCGCTGTCCGGCGGTATCAAAGGCAACCAGCGGGACCATCAGGACATCGAGCCGGCCCAGCGGCAGGACGTCGCGTACATCGAGCTTCGGCTCGTCGATTTTCAGCCGGTTGGTCACCAGTTCGCTGCGCGGGTGATAGCGCAAAAACAGCAGATTTCCCGGGCTGAACGGGTGGAGTACGGGCAGATAAACCTGCTTGCCGGCCCGCCACAGCCGATCAATCAGCGGTCGGGTATCGAGTTCGCCATCAAATGACAGAAACAGGGCGACGGTTTGCGCCTGCGCGACGGGCGGATATGCCATCACGCGATCGGCACCCTGGCGGGCGAACTGCGCCTGCTGTTCTGCCGTCAGCGCGCGTCGTCGCTGGCGAATCTGTTGACGAATCAGCTGTCGGGTAGTTTGCGTGTCAGAAAGTTGAGTCATGACGGGTCGCCTGATTTAGCATGAGCACGATAATACGTGGGTCAGTTGCCTGTAGGCGTAGTGTAATACACAAGGTGATAAAAACCGAAAAGGAAGCACGAGGGATGGAACTGAAAAGAAGGGAATCTCCGAGATGCCGCCGCAGGCTGTAACCCTTGAACCCTTGGTTCAAGGTGAATGCGTCGTCACAGTTTTAAGGCTTCTCGGACGGACCGAGCATGCTCACCAACCATGGAGCGCCACATTCTTGTGGTATGAAATATCGGCTCAGGGGACTGGCCCGCTTGCAAACATCTCAGAGAAATTTTGTTCTTGCGCTTACTCTAACACAGTTAACTGCAAAGTGTTATTCAAACTTCGGCCCGGTTCTTTCGCTTATGCGACCTTGCTCAAGCAACGCTTGTTCGATGGTCTGCTGTAGCATCCGAATACGCTGTTCCATGCTGGAGGCGTAATCGCGGGTTTTCGCTTTTTCCTGAGTCAACTCATAGCTGATGTTCAACGCGGCGATGAAGACCAGCTGCTCAGTATTTGTGACTCTAGTGCGTTCTTTTAAATCTTGCAACCGCTGATTCAGGTCATCAGCTGCCTGATTCAAGGCATCCCTTTGTTCAGGCGGGCAATTCACGCGGAGTGAACGGCCAAAAATTTGGAGATCGACGGGTTGTGCAGACATGCCACCTTCCTGCTGATTGACTGCGCGGCCTTCACACCCGAATCCGGGACTGCAAAGGGGCGACACTATAGCTACCCTGGTGCGAAGGTACAAGCCCTATTCTGGTTCACCAGGGTCCAAAGTGGTAGCATACCATGAATATTCCTCCCAACGATGACGAATGCGCATGTCTATACAGAACGAAATGCCTGGTTACAACGCTGTAGACCAGTTACTGAACCAACAGGGCGTGGGCTTAACCCCGGCCGAAATGCACGGTTTGATCAGTGGGATCCTGTGCGGCGGCAATAAAGACAGCAGCTGGCAGCCGCTGGTGCACGACCTGACAAACGAAGGCCTCGCATTTGGTCACGAGCTGGCCGAGTCTCTGCGCACCATACATTCCGTGACCAGCGACTCGCTGGAAGACGACGGTTTCTTGTTCCAGCTCTATTTACCGGAAGGTGACGCGGTAAGCGTGTTTGAACGCGCCGACGCGCTGGCCGGTTGGGTTAACCATTTCCTGCTCGGCCTGGGCGTTACGCAGCCTAAACTGGATAAAATCAAAGACGAAACCGGTGAAGCCATCGACGACCTGCGTAACATTGCGCAACTGGGGTACGACGAAGACGAAGATCAGGAAGAGCTGGAGATGTCGTTGGAAGAGATTATCGAGTACGTGCGCGTCGCTGCGCTGCTGTGCCACGAAACCTTTTCTCGCCAGCAGCCAACCGCACCGGAAGTTCGCAAGCCAACATTACACTAACGATAATTTGTTGAGGGGGCGTCATGACACAGCAGGAATTTCTTTCTCGTCGCCAGGCATTGCTGGCGCAGATGCAGCCAGGCAGCGCCGCGCTGATTTTCGCCGCACCGGAAGCGGTCCGCAGCGCAGATTCAGAGTACCCCTACCGGCAGAACAGCGATTTTTGGTACTTCACGGGATTTAATGAGCCGGAAGCCCTGCTGGTGTTGATTAAAAGCGACGACACCCACAACCATAGCGTGCTGTTTAACCGCGTCCGCGATCTGACCGCAGAGATCTGGTTCGGCCGTCGTCTGGGGCAGGAGGCCGCGCCGTCGAAGCTGGGCGTCGACCGCGCTCTGGCGTTCAGCGAAATTAACCAGCAGCTATTCCAGCTGCTTAACGGCCTTGATGCGATCTATTTTGCCCAGGGCGAATATGCCTATGCTGACAAAATCGTCTTCAACGCGCTGGAAAAACTGCGTAAAGGCGTGCGCCAGAATCTGCAGGCGCCCGGTTCGGTGATTGACTGGCGGCCGATGGTGCATGAGATGCGCCTGTTTAAATCGCCGGAAGAGCTGGAGGTGATGCGCCGCGCTGGCGAAATTTCCGCGCTGGCTCATACCCGCGCAATGCAGAAATGCCGTCCGGGCCTGTTCGAATACCAGCTGGAAGGGGAAATTCTGCATGAATTCAGCCGCCACGGCGCCCGTTTCCCCTCCTATAACACCATCGTGGGCGGTGGAGAAAACGGCTGTATTCTCCATTACACGGAAAACGAATCCGAGCTGCGCGATGGCGATTTGGTGCTGATTGACGCCGGCTGCGAATACCGCGGCTACGCGGGCGATATCACTCGCACCTTCCCGGTGAACGGTAAATTCAGCCCGGCGCAGCGCGAGATTTACGATATTGTCCTCGAGTCGCTGGAAACCGCGCTGGAGCTTTACCGTCCTGGCACCTCCATTCAGCAGGTTAACCAGGAAGTGGTGCGCATTATGATTACCGGTCTGGTGCGTCTCGGCATCCTGAAAGGGGATGTCGACGAGCTGATGGCAAACAATGCCCACCGTCCGTACTTTATGCATGGCCTGAGCCACTGGCTGGGACTCGATGTCCATGATGTCGGCCACTACGATGTCGATCGCTCGCGTCTCCTTGAGCCGGGCATGGTGTTGACCGTTGAGCCGGGTCTCTACATTGCCGTCGACGCCGATGTGCCGCCACAGTATCGCGGCATTGGCGTGCGTATTGAAGACGATATCGTCATCACCGAAGACGGCAATGAAAACCTCACCGCCGGCGTGGTGAAAAAAGCTGATGATATTGAGGCGCTGATGGCGGCGGCACGGCGGTCATGAGCATCCTGATTGTTGGCGGAGGGATGACCGGGGCAACCCTGGCGTTAGCTATCTCGCGCTTAACCCACGGCGCGCTCCCGGTGCATCTGGTCGAGGCCGCGCAGCCGGACTCGTCGCAGCATCCGGGGTTTGATGCCCGTGCGATTGCGCTGGCGGCGGGGACCTGCCAGCAGCTGGCGCGTACCGGCATCTGGCAAGGCATTGCCGATTGCGCGACGCCGATTCAGCGTGTTCACGTCAGCGATCGTGGGCATGCGGGATTCGTGACGCTCGATGCGCAGGACTACGGACTGGCGGCGCTGGGGCAGGTGGTCGAGCTGCACGATATCGGCCAGCGATTGTTTGCGCAACTGCGCGAAGCGCCGGGCATTACCTTACACTGCCCGGCGAAAGTCGAAGACGTCACCCGGTGGGAGGAGGGCGTCAGCATCACCCTGGACAGCGGCGAGACGATCGCCGGCCAACTGCTGGTTGCCGCCGATGGTTCGCGCTCGACGCTGGGCGCTCGCTGCGGCATGAGCTGGCAGCAGCAGCCTTACCAGCAGCTGGCGATTATTGCCAACGTCAGCACGGCGTTGCCCCATGAAGGGCGCGCCTTTGAACGCTTCACCGAACATGGTCCGCTGGCCATGCTGCCGATGTCACACGGACGCTGTTCGTTGGTATGGTGTCACCCGCAGTCGCGGCGCGATGAGGTTCTGGGTTGGTCCGACGCGCAATTTTGCGAGCAGCTGCAGCAGGCATTTGGCTGGCGGCTGGGGCGCATCACTCATACCGGGAAGCGCAGCGTTTATCCATTGACGTTGACTACCGCTACGCGCCCGGTTTCCCATCGCCTGGTGCTGGTCGGTAATGCGGCGCAGACGCTGCATCCCATCGCCGGGCAGGGCTTTAATCTCGGTCTGCGGGATGTGATGAGCCTGGCGGAAACGCTGGCCCAGGCCGGCGCTAACGGACAGGATCCCGGCGATTACTCACTTCTTTGTCACTATCAGGCGCGGCGAGCGGATGATAAGGCCGCGACCATCGGCGTGACCGATGGGCTGGTGCATCTGTTCGCTAATCGTTGGGCGCCGCTGGTGGCGGGGCGTAACGTGGGTCTGATGGCGATGGAATTATTTACCCCGGCGCGCGACGCGCTGGCGCAGCGTACCCTCGGTTGGGTTCCTCGTTAAGGAGTTGAACGTGCAAAGTGTTGATGTTGCCATTGTTGGCGGTGGCATGGTGGGTCTGGCGGTCGCCTGCGGTTTGCAGGGGAGCGGGCTGCGGGTTGCGGTGCTGGAACAAGCCGAGCCGCAGCCGTTAAACGCCGATGCGCCGCCGGCGCTGCGGGTATCCGCCATTAACGCCGCCAGCGAAAAACTGCTTACCCGGCTGGATGTCTGGCCGGAGATTGTCGCCCGGCGCGCCAGCTGTTATCACGGTATGGAAGTGTGGGATAAGGACAGCTTTGGCCACATCAGCTTTGATGACCAGAGTATGGGCTTCAGCCACCTTGGCCATATTATTGAAAATGCGGTCGTTCATCATGCGCTGTGGCAAAAGGCGCAGCGTTGCGCCGACGTCACGCTGCTGGCCCCGGCGCAGCTGCAGCAGGTGGCGTGGGGAGAAAACGAAGCATTTCTCAGCTTGCAGGATGGCAAGATGCTGACCGCCAGGCTGGTGGTCGGCGCCGACGGTGCAAACTCCTGGTTGCGTAACAAAGCGGATATCCCGCTGACGTTCTGGGACTATCGCCATCATGCGCTGGTTGCCACCATTCGTACCGCAGAGCCGCATCAGGCGATTGCCCGTCAGGCGTTCCACGGCGACGGCATTCTGGCGTTTCTGCCGCTGAGCGATCCGCATCTGTGTTCGATCGTCTGGTCGCTGTCGCCGCAGGAAGCACAGCGGATGCAGCAGGTCGACGAAGCGGCGTTTAATCAGGCGCTGAATATTGCCTTCGATAACCGGCTTGGCCTGTGCCAGCTTGCCAGCGAGCGTCAGACTTTCCCGTTGACCGGTCGCTACGCGCGCCAGTTCGCCGCGCATCGCCTGGCGCTGGTGGGCGATGCCGCGCACACCATTCACCCGCTGGCCGGCCAGGGGGTGAATCTGGGCTTTATGGATGCAGCGGAACTGATCGATGAACTCCGTCGTCTGCATGCGCAGGGCAAAGATTTTGGTCAGTACCTGTATCTGCGTCGCTATGAACGTAGTCGCAAGCACAGCGCTGCGATGATGCTGGCGGGGATGCAGGGTTTCCGCGAAATGTTCTCTGGCAGCCACCCGGCGAAGAAACTGCTGCGCGATATTGGCCTCAAACTGGCGGATACACTACCCGGCGTCAAACCGCAGTTGATTCGCCAGGCAATGGGCTTAAACGATCTTCCTGCCTGGTTACGTTAAGCGCGTCACACTTCTCTCTCCCGGCCCCGGCGCCGGGTTTTCTCCTCTCATTTGAAATAATCTAATCTCACCCATTTTTTCGCATTAGTTTTATTAATGTCTCTCTTTTTTTGAAACAGAAAACAGGCCCCTTTTTTCGCATAAAATACCATCATGCTCGGTATTATCAGTTCATGATGTTAATTTTATGTGGCATAAATCGCTTTTTTCCAGTCAATAACTCTGTAGTCTTTTTGGCGACTTTTAGTCATAAGCTAATGTGATGTCCTGATTTAGCTTATGGTTTAGCGCCGGGTTAGGTGGTAAGTTCAGGCAAAAGAGAACGTTTGCGTCGGCGTCCGGACATGGCGCCGACGGCGGATTTCGTGGGGCGAAATCGCCCCAATGACATCGCCCAACCCAGTAGCTGGTTCCGTTTTATTCGATGAGGAAAAGATGGCTCAACAGACTCCGTTGTATGAACAACACACGCTGTGCGGCGCTCGCATGGTGGACTTCCATGGCTGGATGATGCCGCTACATTACGGTTCCCAGATTGATGAGCACCACGCGGTGCGGGGCGACGCCGGTATGTTCGATGTTTCGCACATGACCATCGTCGATTTCCACGGCAGCCGCATTCGGGAGTTCCTGCGCTATCTGCTGGCTAACGATGTCGCGAAGCTGACGGTGCCGGGCAAAGCGCTATATACCGGCATGCTTACCGCGTCCGCCGGCGTCATCGATGACCTGATTGTCTATTTCCTTACCGAAGATTATTTCCGCCTCGTTGTTAACTCCGCCACCCGTGAAAAAGACCTCGCCTGGATTACCCGGCAGGCTGAACCCTATGGTCTTGAAATGACCGTTCGTGACGATCTTTCGCTGATTGCCGTACAGGGGCCGCAGGCGAAAGCGAAAGCGGCAACCCTGTTCACCGACGCACAGCGTCAGGCCGTAGAAGGGATGAAACCGTTCTTTGGCGTGCAGGCCGGCGATCTGTTTATTGCGACCACCGGTTATACCGGTGAAGCCGGTTACGAAATCGCCATGCCGAATGAGCAGGCTGCTGATTTCTGGCGTGGCCTGCTGGACGCTGGCGTGAAGCCGTGCGGTCTGGGCGCTCGCGATACCTTACGTCTGGAAGCGGGGATGAACCTGTATGGCCAGGAGATGGATGAAAGCATCTCTCCGCTGGCGGCGAATATGGGCTGGACCATTGCCTGGGAACCCGCAGATCGCGCATTCATCGGCCGCGAAGCGCTGGAACTGCAGCGTGAAAAAGGTACCGAGCAGCTGGTGGGGCTGGTGATGACCGAGAAAGGCGTCCTGCGCGGCGGTCTGCCGGTGCGCTTTAGCGATGCAGACGGTAATCAGCAAGAAGGTATTATCACCAGCGGCACCTTCTCCCCGACGCTGGGCTACAGTATTGCGCTGGCGCGCGTACCGGCCGGTATCGGCGAGACGGCCATTGTGCAGATTCGCAACCGCGAAATGCCGGTAAAAGTGACTAAACCTGTTTTTGTACGCAACGGCAAAGCCGTGGTGTGATTCCCCTTTTTTGGAGATTAATTGATGAGCAACGTACCAGCAGAACTGAAATACAGTAAAGAACACGAATGGCTGCGCAAAGAAGCTGACGGCACCTACACCGTCGGGATCACCGAACATGCCCAGGAACTGCTTGGCGATATGGTTTTCGTCGATCTGCCGGACGTTGGCGCAACCGTTGAAGCGGGTGACGACTGTGCGGTTGCCGAGTCGGTAAAAGCAGCTTCGGATATTTATGCCCCGATTAGCGGCGAGATTGTGGCGGTGAACGAAGAGCTCAACGACTCTCCGGAGCTGGTGAACAGCGACCCGTACGCGGACGGCTGGATCTTTAAAATTAAGGCCAGCGATGAAGCGCAGGTTGCGGCCCTGCTTGACGCGGATGCCTATGCGGCGCTGCTGGAAAACGAGTAAATATCTTGTCCCTTCACGCTGCGGGCATCTGCTGCCGGCAGCGTGAATGATTTTTGCCTGTTCAGGTAAGTAAAGACACATACGATTCACTGCACGTTTCAGGAACCATCGCTCATGACTCAGACTTTAGGTCAGCTTGAAAACCGCGGCGCCTTTATTGAACGTCACATCGGTCCGGATGCTCAGCAACAGCAGGAGATGCTGAACACCGTCGGCGCCGATTCGCTTAACGCCCTGATTGGCCAGATTGTGCCGCAGGATATTCAGCTGGCGACACCCCCTCAGGTGGGTGACGCGACTACCGAATTCGCCGCGCTGGCGGAACTGAAGGCGATCGCCGGTCGCAACAAGCGCTTCAAGTCTTACATCGGCATGGGTTATACCGCCGTGCAGCTGCCGCCGGTTATTCAGCGCAATATGCTGGAAAATCCGGGTTGGTATACCGCTTACACCCCTTACCAGCCGGAAGTTTCCCAGGGTCGCCTGGAATCACTGCTGAATTTCCAGCAGGTGACCCTCGATCTGACCGGGCTGGATATCGCCTCCGCTTCACTGCTGGATGAGGCGACCGCCGGCGCTGAAGCAATGGCGATGGCCAAACGCGTCAGCAAGCTGAAGAATGCGAACCGCTTCTTCGTTGCCGCCGATGTACATCCGCAGACCCTGGATGTGGTGCGCACCCGCGCCGCAACCTTTGGCTTTGACGTCATCGTTGATGAGGCGGAAAAAGCGCTCGACCATCAGGACGTTTTCGGCGTGCTGCTGCAGCAGGTGGGGACCACCGGCGAAATTCATGATTACAGCAAGCTGATCGCCGAGCTGAAAGCACGCAAAGTGGTGGTCAGCGTTGCTGCGGACTTCATGGCGCTGGTTCTGCTGACTGCACCGGGCAAACAGGGTGCCGATATCGTCTTCGGTTCCGCCCAGCGCTTTGGCGTGCCGATGGGCTACGGCGGCCCGCACGCGGCCTTCTTTGCCGCAAAAGATGAATTTAAACGCTCGATGCCGGGCCGTATTATCGGCGTATCAAAAGATGCCGCCGGTAACACCGCGCTGCGTATGGCGATGCAGACCCGCGAACAGCATATCCGTCGCGAGAAAGCGAACTCCAATATTTGTACTTCCCAGGTATTGCTGGCAAACATCGCCAGCCTGTACGCGGTGTTCCACGGGCCAGAGGGCCTGAAGCGCATCGCCAGCCGCATCCACCGGCTGACCGATATTCTGGCCGACGGGCTGCAGAAAAAAGGGCTCAAGCTGCGCCATGCCCACTACTTCGACACTCTGTGCGTGGAAGTGGTCGACAAAGCGGCGGTGCTGGCACGCGCCGAAGCGCTGGAAATTAACCTGCGCAGCGACATCCATAATGCCGTTGGCATCACCCTTGATGAAGCAACAACTCGCGAAGATGTGCTGAACCTGTTCCGCGCTATTATTGGCGACGACCACGGCCTGGATATCGATACCCTGGATAAAGACGTGGCGCTCGACAGCCGCTCGATCCCGGAAAGCATGCTGCGTAACGACGCGATCCTGACGCATCCGGTGTTCAATCGCTACCACAGCGAAACCGAGATGATGCGCTATATGCACTCACTGGAGCGTAAAGATCTGGCGTTGAATCAGGCGATGATCCCGCTGGGATCCTGCACCATGAAACTCAACGCCGCGGCGGAGATGATCCCGATCACCTGGCCAGAGTTTGCCGAGCTGCACCCGTTCTGCCCGGCGGAACAGGCGGAAGGCTACCATCAGATGATCGCCCAGCTCTCCGACTGGCTGGTAAAACTGACCGGTTACGACGCCGTCTGCATGCAGCCAAACTCTGGCGCACAGGGCGAGTACGCGGGCCTGCTGGCCATTCGCCATTACCACGAAAGCCGTAATGAAGGCCATCGCGACATCTGCCTGATCCCAAGTTCTGCGCATGGTACCAACCCGGCGTCGGCACAGATGGCCGGCATGCAGGTTGTGGTGGTTGCCTGTGATAAAAACGGCAACATCGATCTCGCGGATCTGCGCCTCAAGGCGGAGCAGGCGGGTGAGAACCTCTCTTGCATCATGGTGACCTACCCGTCAACGCACGGCGTTTACGAAGAGACGATCCGCGAAGTGTGCGAAATCGTGCATCAGTTCGGCGGTCAGGTTTACCTCGACGGCGCTAACATGAACGCCCAGGTCGGCATTACCTCTCCGGGCTTTATCGGCGCGGACGTCTCGCACCTTAACCTGCACAAAACCTTCTGCATCCCGCACGGCGGCGGCGGCCCGGGTATGGGGCCGATCGGCGTCAAAGCGCATCTGGCACCGTTTGTTCCGGGCCACAGCGTGGTACAGATCGAAGGGATGTTGACCCGTCAGGGCGCGGTTTCTGCCGCACCGTTCGGCAGCGCTTCCATTCTTCCAATCAGCTGGATGTATATCCGCATGATGGGCGCCGAAGGGCTGAAGCAGGCGAGCCAGGTGGCAATTCTGAATGCCAACTACATCGCTACCCGTCTGAAAGAGGCGTTCCCGGTGCTTTACACCGGCCGCGACGGTCGCGTGGCGCACGAATGTATTCTGGATATTCGTCCTCTGAAAGAAGAGACCGGCATCAGCGAGCTGGATATTGCCAAACGTCTGATCGACTTCGGTTTCCACGCGCCGACGATGTCCTTCCCGGTGGCCGGTACGCTGATGGTTGAGCCGACGGAATCCGAAAGCAAAGTCGAGCTGGATCGCTTTATCGATGCCATGCTGGCGATTCGCAGTGAAATCGACCGTGTGCAAGCGGGCGAGTGGCCGCTGGAAGATAACCCGCTGGTTAACGCTCCGCACACGCAGGGCGAGCTGGTTGCCGAATGGAACCATCCGTACACCCGCGAACTGGCGGTATTCCCGGCAGGTCTGGCGAATAAATACTGGCCGACGGTGAAGCGCCTGGACGATGTTTACGGCGACCGTAACCTGTTCTGCTCCTGCGTACCGATGAGCGAATACCAGTAATTCACTGACTGGACTATCTTTTAAAGGCGCTTCGGCGCCTTTATTTTTTGGGGGAAGAGGATGGCTATAGCACTGATTACCGGCGCCAGCCGCGGGATAGGTAAGGCGACGGCGCTGCTGTTGGCACAGGAAGGGTATACCGTGGTGGTCAATTATCATCACAACATCAGCGCGGCGATGGCGGTGGTCAATGAGATTGTCGTCCTTGGCGGCAAAGCCGTTGCGCTGGGGGCCGATATCAGCGATGAGGCGCAGGTCATGGCGATGTTTGACGGAATCGACCGTCTTGCGGAACCGCTGACCGCGCTGGTTAACAACGCCGGCATCCTGTTTGCGCAAAGCACCGTGGAACACCTGACCGCCGGGCGGATTAATCAGGTGCTGAGTACCAATGTCACCGGCTATTTCCTCTGTTGCCGGGAGGCGGTGAAGCGGATGTCATATCGACACGGCGGAAAAGGTGGGGCGATCGTCAATGTTTCATCAGCGGCATCGCGTCTGGGCGCGCCGGGGGGAATATGTGGATTATGCCGCCTCGAAAGGGGCGGTGGACACCCTGACCACCGGACTGTCGCTGGAAGTGGCGGCGCAGGGAATTCGCGTCAACGGCGTGCGTCCCGGCTTTATCTATACCGAGATGCACGCGTCGGGCGGTGAGCCCGGACGCGTGGATCGGGTGAAAGCGGGGCTGCCGATGCAGCGCGGCGGGCAGCCGGAGGAGGTCGCGCAGGCCATCGCCTGGCTGCTGAGCGACAAAGCCTCCTACGTGACCGGTAGTTTCCTGGAGCTGGCGGGCGGCAAATAAGATGTGCGAACGCTCTGCCTTATCCGGGCTACAACCGCTGGCCGGCGGTAAATAACCGCTACCCCACGGCACTTGTAGCCCGGCTAAGCGCAGCGCCAGTCGGGGGTTATGACGCCAGCCACAGCCGCAGGCGCATTCCCCAACCGCTGGTCCAGCCGGTCGTTACCGACTTAACCTCGCCGCGAGAGATGACAATAAGCGTTGGCGTGACCTGAACGCCCCACTGGCGAGAAAGTCCGCCGTCGGGGTCGTTCACCGTGGGCAGCGCCATTTTCTTATGCGCCAGCCAGTTGTACAGCGTGGCATCGTCCCCGGAACGGAGCGCGACGGTCATCACATTGCCGCCGTTGCTTGCCAGCGCCGCTACGGATGGCGTCGTATAACGACACACTCCGCACCAGGTAGCCCAGACGTAGATCAGCAGCGGACGCTGCTGGCTCATGGCGTGCAGATCGACCACGTTACCCTCCAGCGTCTGCAGCGGTGTCGTCGTCAGGTTCGGCGGTAGCGCAGGCCGACGCAGATAATCCATCCCCCCGATGAGTGCGCCGGCAAGCAGCAGCAGGATAATCAGCTCGCGCAGCCAGCGGCGTAATTTACTGACCATCGGCTTTTGCCAGCTGTTCTTTCACCAGCCCCTCCAGCTCCTGATAAGGAATCGCGCCAGCGACCATCTGATCGCCGATAATCGTCGCCGGGGTGCCCTGAATATTCAGCACCTGAGACAAAATCAGGTTCATCTTCAGCGAGTCCATTGTTTTATCATCGGTTTTCACCCCATCGGTGGCGGTTTTCTGCTGTGCGGCGAGAATACTCGCATCGTCGTGGTAGCCCTTTTTGGCCATCAGCCGCTGATGCAACGCCCAGAATTTATCCGGCTGCTGGCGCCATGTAGAGAGCGCGGCTTTGGCGGCGTTGACCGAACTTTGCCCCTTAAACGGCAGCAGTTTTACAATCAGCAGGACATCAGGGTTATCGTGAACGATCTTCTCCAGCATCGGATCGAACTGCTTGCAATACGGGCAGTTGTAATCGGTAAACGAGACGATAGTCAGGCGCGGCGCTTTGGCGCCCAGTCGCGGGCTGTCAGGATCGTTAAACAGCAGCTTTGCCAACTGGTCGTTGGCGGATGCCTCCGGCTGTTCTGCCGGAGCGGCAAGGCTGAAGGTTGCAACGCACAGCAGAAGGAGTGCAGCGATGATTTTCATGATTATTGACCTTTTGCAGCGGACAGAGTGGCGAGGAGTTCGTCGCGGCTGAGCAGCGGAGACAGCACGCGGCCCTGCGTTAATCCCGGTCCGTAAATTTGATTGAAGGGGACGGCGGCGCTGCCGCGAGTGGTCAGAAAACGGCTGATAGTGGCCGACGGGCGACTCCAGTCTCCGCGCAGGGCCACCACGTCTGGTTCAGAGAGTGCGCTCTGAACGTCATCGCGCAGCAATACGTTGTATTTATTGGCCTTGCAGGTGACGCACCAGTCGGCGGTGACGTCGATAAACAGTCGCTTGTTGCTTGCCAGCGCATCGCTAATCGCCTGTTCGCTCAGCGGCTGCCAGTTCACGCGGTCGCGTCGCAACGCCTGACCGTCAGGCGGTGACAGAAAAGCGACGACCCCGGCGACAACTAACGTCAGCGCGCCTGCTTTCAGCGTCGTGCGCCAGCGATAGCGCCAGAGCGTCGCCAGCAGAAGCGCGAGGGCCAGAAGTGCCGTCAGGGCGATAACCGACAGCCGACCAATATGCACCGTCAGCAGGCCGAGCAGCCATACGGCCGATCCCAGCATCATCAATCCGAGTATCACGCGCAGGACGTTCATCCAGCGTCCAGGGCGCGGCAGATGCCGGGCGAGGCCTGGCCAGGCGGCAACCAACAGCCACGGCAGACTCATACCCACCCCCAT
Organism: Klebsiella planticola ATCC 33531; assembly: GCF_000735435.1. Lineage (GTDB taxonomy): Bacteria > Pseudomonadota > Gammaproteobacteria > Enterobacterales > Enterobacteriaceae > Klebsiella > Klebsiella planticola. Next base: position 223,984 of record NZ_JMPP01000018.1, read on the forward strand.
GGCGAAGAAAATACCCCACAGCAGCGGCAGCGGCGCGACCAGCGCGACCGAGACGGCGGTACCGAGAAACGGCGCCGTGCACGGCGTGGCCAGTAGCGTGGCGAAGGCGCCCTGCCAGAAATGGCCCATCAGACCCTTGCCGCCGCGGGTAGCCAGAAATGTACTGGCGCCGGAGGAGAGGCGAATCTCAAACAGCCCCAGCAGGCTGGCGCTGAACAGCACCATCACCAGCGCCATCGCGCCGATAAACCATGGGTTCTGAAACTGAATGCCCCAGCCCAGCGCCTGATTCCCCAGGCGAAGCAGAGTCATCATCAACGCCAGCGCCAGAAAGGACGCTACGATGCCACAAACCGAGGCCAGAAACTGCCGGCGTACGGTTGCGCGTTCGCGCGTCCCGGTCTGCACCAGCGAACCGAGCTTCATGGCCAGTACCGGCAGGACGCAGGGCATAACATTAAGAATCAGCCCGCCGGCAAGGGCCATCAGCAATACCCACCATAAAGCCGGCGCCTGCGCCGGGAGACCTTCGCTAACGATCGACGCGCTCTCCTGCGCCAGACCGCTGTCGGCAAGGACCAGCGACAGACGTTTGCCGCTGAGGTCAGGCGCCGCCTCACCCCAGCTGTCGGTGACCGGGATCTGTGCGACCAGCGTATCGCCGGTCAGTGAGAAGGTGGGTTTACCGAAATCGACATTCTCCACGCTGTCGATAAACAGCGACGGCTGTTGCCAGCCGGCTTCGCGAACGGCGGTCACCGTGAGCTTTCCGCCGCCATAGGACGAGGTCAGCCGGGACGTCAGGCCATCCGGGCGCGGAAGCGTGCCCAGCGCGCGGGTATAATCATAGCTAAAGCCATCTCCCGCAGGGACGGTCATATCCAGCGCAAAGGGATAGTCGGTCAGAATGCAGACATTGCTACAGGTGGAAAGCGTCAGCACGCCGCTTAAGGTCTGTGGTACCGGTCCGCGGATGTCCAGGGGAAAGCTGACGTTACCGTGATAGCCCTGGGTGGTGATCCCCGCGACGTCAAACCGCTGCGGCGTTGGCCAGTGCCAGGTGACATCCAGCGGCGTTTTCCAGGCGATAGCGGGCGCAATGCCGCCTTCCCCCGGGGAGCGCCAGTAGGTTTTCCAGCCTTTTTCCAGCGCCACATCGAGCAGCAGGCGCGTTGTGCCGCCATCGTCGTGTTGTGCGCGCAGCCGGACGCTGGCGTGTTGATTCTCGGCGGCGCGTAGCCAGCCGCTGTCGGCGGCCTGGCTGACGGGCAGCCATAGCCAAAGCAGGCAGACCAGCAGTCGCCTGAATACCATAAGCATAAATTTTCTCCGTAAATGATTGATTAACCTGAACTGTCAGGAAATCCTCATTCACGGAAGACGCACAATCGCAAATGCACCCGTAGCCGGGGAGGGGAAATAACGCGGGGAGGCCAGAGACGGACAATGCGCGGCGGTATTGCCGCCAGCAGCGTGAGCAATAGCGCGACGGCAAACAAGGCGCCTTCAAACAGCACCGGCGGTGCGGCGAGCAGTGATTTCGCGCTCAGCTCGCAGGGAGTAACCGGCGCTTCGGCCGTATCCTGACCCTGCTGGGCTGATTGCGTCACGGCGGTGGCATTCATGACCAGCGCATGCAGCCCGGCCATACGCTGCGCGGTGCATACCAGCACCACCAGACAGGCAAGGGCTACAAGAAGAATGGCTTTTCGCTGTTGCTTAATCATTTTCGCCTCTGTGATTCACGAGGCTTATCTTATCGGGCGAACGCGTTTTAGCAATGTTAAAGCTGTAAAGAAGTGTCTGTAAGACCGGCAATTGCCCTCTCCTCTGGCGAAGAGAGGGCGGTACGGAGAGGGAATCAGAGGTTTTCGCCGTTGCTGGCAATGACCTCTTTATACCAGTTGAAGCTTTTCTTACGCGAGCGGGACATATCGCCGGTGCCGTCGTCATGTTTGTTCACGTAAATAAAGCCGTAGCGTTTGCTGTACTGGCCGGTGGTAAAGGAGACGCAGTCGATACAGCCCCACGGGGTATAGCCCATCAGTTCGACGCCATCGTAAGTCACCGCTTTGATCATCTCTTCCACATGCGCGCGCAGGTAGTCGATACGGTAGTCGTCGTTGATGCTGCCGTCCTCTTCAACTTTATCGTAGGCGCCGAAGCCGTTTTCCACGATGAACAGCGGTTTCTGATAGCGTTCGTACAGTTCGCACAGCGAGTAGCGCAGGCCCACCGGGTCAATCTGCCAGCCCCAGTCGGAGGCTTTGACGTGCGGGTTCGGCACGCTGCCTTCGAAGCCGGAGATGGCATCACCGCTGCCGCCTTCCGCTTTGACCGCGTTGGTCATGTAGTAGCTGAAACCGAGGTAATCGCAGGTGCCTTCACGCAGGATCTGTTCATCGCCCGCTGCCATAACGATGTTAAAACCGCGGCGCTCCCACTCGTTGAGGACGTAGGTCGGGTAGTAGCCGCGCAGCTGCACGTCGGTAAAGACATAACGTTCACGCATGGACTCCTGGGCGAACATCACGTCTTCCGGCTTACAGGAGAACGGATAGAGCGCCACCATGGCCAGCATGCAGCCGACCTGCATCTGTGGATTGATCCGCCGCGCCGCTTTCACCGCCAGCGCGCTGGCAACGAACTGGTGATGCAGTACCTGGTACATGGTCTCTTCCGGGTTTTCGTAGTCGGTATAGACCACGCCGGAACAGCAGTAGCCGAACAGCGGGGCGCGCCAGTTGCGCTGGTTGTTGATCTCGTTGAAGGTCATCCAGTATTTCACTTTGTGCTTATAGCGCTCGAAGACCACTTCGGCGAAGCGCACAAAGAAATCGACCACTTTGCGGTTGGTCCAGCCACCGTACTGCTGCACCAGATGCAGCGGCATTTCGAAGTGGGAGAGGGTAATCACCGGCTCGATGTTGTACTTCAACAGCTCATCGAACATGTCGTCATAGAACTTCAGCCCCTCTTCGTTTGGCTGAGTTTCATCACCCTGCGGGAAGATACGGGTCCAGGCGATGGAGGTACGGAAGCATTTGAATCCCATCTCAGCAAACAGCTTGATGTCTTCTTTGTAGCGGCCGTGGAAATCAATGGCTTCGTGGTTCGGGTAGTACTTACCCGCTTCCACCTGGCGAGTAATCTCGCGCGGCACGCCGTGAGCGCCGCCGGTCAGCACATCGCAAATGCTTGGGCCTTTGCCCTCTTTATTCCAGCCGCCTTCAACCTGATGCGCAGCAACCGCGCCGCCCCATAAGAAGTCTTTCGGTAAGGTAATTTTTTTCATCCTGGCTCGTCTCATCAAATAGCATCTGTTGGCGAGTCTAACAAAGGGAATATAAATGTCACGATATAACAATTTCCCTCAGCTGGAATATGTTACATCGAAAAAACAGGGTGTTATTTTCAGGCGAGTTTACGCGCTAATTTACGGCCCAGGGACTCCAGAATATAAATAACCGGAATTTGGGTGGTAATATCATAAACGCCGCCGATGCGCGTTTGCGGGACGTGCCAGGAGAGGTTGAAGTCCGCCAGTTTCGCCAGTCGGGAGTGCTCATGGCTGGTGACCGACATCACCTTGCAGTTGTGCAGGCTGAACTGGCTGGCGAAGCGGAGAATCTCTTCGGTCTCCCCGGAAACGGAAAGAACGATCGCCAGCGCGTTACGCGCCATGTCGTTGGTGACCGGGAAATAAGGGTCGTCGATATGGTTGCTGAATTTCCCAACGTTGGAGAAAAACCGTGCGCCATATTTTGCCAGCGCCCCGGAGGTACCGGCGCCGACAAATATAATACGTTCTGATGCGAGAATAATATCGACGGCGCGCTCGAGTAAATTATCAAATTCGTCATTGTTGACGCTTTTAAAGAAACTCATAATTTCACTGGCGCCGATATTTGCCTGTTGAGGCTGATTCTGCTCGAGATATAATTTAAAGCGGAGGCGAAACTCCGAGTAGCCTTCGCACTGCAGTTTGCGACAAAAGCGCAGGACGGTGGTCGTAGAGACCCCGGCGGCTTCTGCCAGCTCGCGGATGGTCATATACATCACTTTGTCACGATTCTTAATGACGTAGTGGTAGACCATCATCTCAAGATTATTGAGACTGGCGATCGCGGCGTGGGAGAACATACTCACAGTAATAACTCACAATTCATAATGACCAGGATGGAATTATATCATGCAGCCGAATGACATAACCTTTTTTCAGCGCTTTCAGGACGACATCCTCGCCGGGCGCAAAACCATCACCATTCGTAATGCCGCCGAGTCGCATTTTAAAACCGGCGACGTGCTGCGCGTTGGCCGCTATGAAGATGACGGCTATTTTTGCACGATAAGCGTGGTGGCGACGTCCACGGTGACGCTCGATACGCTCACGGAACGCCACGCCGAACAGGAGAATATGACCCTGGCGCAGCTGCGGCAGGTGATTGCGGAGATTTATCCTGGCGAAGACCAGTTTTATGTTATTGAATTCAAAAGGCTTTGATAAAATAGCGAACGACTGTTAGTTGAAATTTTAATGTAACATTATGATTTTATAGTGTTTACAAATATTCATCTTTTTATTTTAGCTAACAGGTGTTCACTGGAATCATTCTCAGTTACCCTAGGTGAGCATTGAAAGCGTTCTTGTTTTCGGAGTCAAATATGGTTCGCAAACCATTAATCACACAGGGTTATTCTTTGGCAGAGGAAGTGGCCAACAGTATCAGTCACGGTATCGGACTGGTATTTGGCATCGTCGGCCTCGTCCTCCTGTTGGTGCAGGCGGTAGACAGCAACGCCAGCGCAACGGCGATTACCAGCTATAGCCTGTACGGCGGCAGCATGATTATGCTGTTCCTCGCCTCTACCCTCTATCATGCTATTCCCCATCAGCGAGCTAAGCTGTGGCTGAAAAAATTCGATCACTGCGCCATCTATCTGCTGATTGCGGGAACCTATACGCCTTTTCTGCTGGTCGGGCTCAACTCACCGCTCGCGCGCGGCCTGATGGTGGTTATCTGGAGCCTGGCGCTGCTGGGGATCTTGTTTAAGCTCACCATCGCGCACCGCTTTAAGGTCCTCTCTCTGGTGACCTATCTGACGATGGGCTGGCTGTCGCTGATTGTGGTATATCAGCTGGCGATCAAACTGGCGGCAGGGGGAGTAACGCTGCTGGCGGTCGGTGGCGTGGTGTATTCGCTGGGGGTTATCTTCTACGTCTGCAAGCGCATTCCTTATAACCATGCGATCTGGCACGGTTTTGTGCTGGGCGGCAGCGTATGTCACTTCCTGGCCATTTATTTGTACGTCGGCCAGGTGTAAATAAGATGCCGCATCAGCGGGAAATCCCCCGGCGGTGCGGCGCATGCCGGAGCTACAGCGCCGCACGGTCCGGGATGTTGTCGCCCGGAGAGCCTGGCAGCGCTAAGGCTTAACTCTCTTCCAGCGAATAGGGCAGCGGAACGATGCTTAAGGTGCCGGCATCATCGCGTACGCGGAATACGCTGTCTGGTTCCATATCGTTATTCATCACCACCTGCACCAGCAACTGCCCATCATCCAGCAGCACGGCGGCCAGCACGGTGCCGGTCCGGCGCCAGTTTTCACCCATCTTCAGCTCAAGATCTTCTCCGGCTTCCGGGACGCGGCTCGCCTTCCCGGCCAGATACCACAGCGCGCGTTTGTTCGCGCCGCGGAATTTCGCCCGGGCGACCATTTCCTGACCGGTATAGCAGCCTTTCTTAAAGCTGATACCGCCCAATGCCTGCAGGTTTGTTGCCTGCGGGATGAACTGCGCGCTATTGGCGCTGTCTATGACCGGCAGACCGGCTTCGATGTTGAGCGCCAGCCACTGCTGGCTGTTGTTCAACTGCGCGTCGCTGCGCAACGCGTCGGCCACGCGGGTGGCGGTTGCTACATCGGTCACCAGCAGAAAGCGCTCCGCCGGATGTTCAAACCACAGCAGGCTGGTCACGCCGTCGGTGACGAGCGGTTTGTCGCTGCCCGGAAGTTCGCTGAACAGCGGCGCCAGCGCGGCGCGGGCCTGGAAACCGGCAACGCCCAGCAGGACGTGTTCATCATCGGCGGCAATGGTCACTTTAGAGAACACCGCATATTTCTTCAGTTCAGCGAGCTGGGTATCGCGCAGGCTGCGGCGTTCAATCCAGGTAAAACCACCGTCGCGGCGGAAAACCCGCAGGTTGCTCCACATCTTGCCCTTGGCATCGCAGTGCGCGGCAAGCAGATGCCGATCGTCGGTTAATGCGCTGACATCGGCGGTAATCTGCCCCTGCAGATACTTCTCGCCATCCTGACCGGTAATCGTTGCCAGCGCCCAGTCATCCAGCGTCATCAGCGTTAACGGCAGACGAGAGGAAGAAGAAGGCTGACGCGGAGGAAAAGGTGTAAAAGCCATAGTCATGTCCTGAATAGCTTAACGCAGAGTGAATAGCTAATGGTAAAAGAGCTATGGTGCAATGCAAGCGCTTTTGGCAGGCCATTTGTGCCCTGAAAGCACAAACGGGGAAACAAAGGAGAAAGATAAAGCCATATTTTAAATGTGGTTTTTGTGGAATGGCGTTCTCTGTTCTCGATATTGCTGTAAAGTAAGTGCAAAAAACGGGTTAAACTAACCTATCAACGACGTCTTTTCAGGCTGCCCTTCGGCGACCTGAAGGGCGCGTAAGACTCTCTTTATGCTGGAAGGACAACATGGACATTACGAATAAAGCCCGCATCCACTGGGCATGCCGCAGGGGTATGCGTGAACTTGATATCTCCATCATGCCGTTTTTCGAGTATGAGTACGATACGCTCAGCGATGAAGACAAACAGCTGTTTATCCGTCTGTTAGAAAACGACGATCCGGACCTGTTTAACTGGCTGATGAATCATGGCGAACCGGCTGATGCACAACTGCAACGGATGGTAAAATTAATCCAGACTCGGAATCGGGAACGTGGTCCTGTGGCAATCTGATTTACGCATTTCCTGGCGCTCGCAGTGGTTCTCGCTGCTGCTGCACGGCATTGTGGCGGCTATTGTCCTGCTGATGCCCTGGCCGCTGAGCTACACACCGCTATGGCTATTGCTGCTGTCGCTGGTGGTGTTCGACAGCGTGCGCAGCCAGCGGCGGATCCACGCCTGCCGGGGGGAAATAAAGCTGATGACCGATTCGCGTTTGCGTTGGCAAAAAGCGGAATGGGAGATTGTCGGCACGCCGTGGGTGATTAATAGCGGGATGTTGCTGCGCCTGCAGGATATGCAAACGCGTCGCCGCCAGCATCTGTGGGTCGCTGCAGACAGTATGGATGCCAAAGAGTGGCGAGATCTGCGCCGGTTGGTTTTACAAAAACCGGCACAGGATTAAGAGCCTGTCAGGCGAACTGTTCAGCCATTTCGCCGAGGATTTGCTCGCACCAGTTCTGGATGCGATCGTCGCTCAGGTCATACTGGTTCGTCTCATCGAGTGCCAGGCCAACAAACAGCTGGCCATCGGCGATAATCGGTTTCTGGCTGGTGAATTCGTAACCTTCCGTCGGCCAGTAACCGATAAACTTAACGCCTTTGGCGCTCAGTTTGTCGTGCAGCATGCCCAGCGCGTCAAGGAACCATTCGCCATAACCCAGCTGGTCACCCATGCCATACAGCGCCACAATTTTATCCTGCAGATCCAGTGTATCCAGCTGTTGCCAGACGGCTTCCCAGTCTTCCTGAATTTCGCCGAAATCCCACGTCGGGATACCGAGAATCAACACGTCATACTGAGTCATCAGGGAAGGGGAATCATCTTTCAGATTATGCAGCGTCACTAATTCCGGGCCGATGATATCGCGGATCTTCTCCGCTGCCATCTCGGTGTAGCAGGTACTGGAGCCGTAAAAAAGACCTATGTTCATGGCGTAAACATCTCAATTCATGCGGTGATTTTGCGGCTAGTTTATCAGAAAGCCGCCGTCAGCCGCATACTTAAGCTGTGCGGCCAGCCAGTCGGGGAAAAACAGCGCAGCCGTTTTTGCCCAGCCGGGCCACTTATTTGGGTATACTGAAGCCGTTTTAACGAGCAAAGAGGGCGATGTGAAAGAGGATCTCGCACGAATCGAACAGTTTCTTGATGCCTTGTGGCTGGAGCGCAATCTGGCGGAAAATACGCTGAGCGCCTACCGTCGGGATCTGACGATGGTAGTGGAATGGCTGCATCATCGCGAGTCGTCGCTGGTTAGCGTGAGCGGCGAGGATCTTCAGGCGCTGCTGGCCGAGAGACAAACGGGCGGCTATAAAGCCACCAGTACCGCGCGGCTGTTGAGCGCCGTGCGCCGTTTCTTCCAGCACCTCTATCGGGAGAAAATTCGTCCGGATGACCCCAGCGCGCTGCTGGCGTCGCCGAAGCTACCGCAGCGGCTGCCGAAAGATCTCAGTGAAGCTCAGGTCGAGCGTCTGCTGCAGGCACCGCTGGTCGAGCAGCCTCTGGAACTCCGCGATAAAGCGATGCTTGAGGTGCTGTACGCGACCGGCCTGCGCGTGTCGGAACTGGTGGGCCTGACGATGAGCGACATCAGCCTGCGCCAGGGCGTCCTGCGGGTGGTGGGCAAAGGCAATAAAGAACGGCTGGTCCCGCTTGGCGAAGAGGCGGTGCTGTGGGTTGAGAACTACCTGGAGTACGGGCGCCCCTGGCTGCTGAACGGCGTGGCATCTGATGTGCTTTTTCCAAGTCAGCGCGCGCAGCAAATGACGCGCCAGACCTTCTGGCATCGGATTAAGCACTATGCCGTGCTGGCCGGGATAGATAGCGCGAAGCTCTCCCCGCACGTTTTACGCCATGCGTTTGCCACGCATTTACTTAACCATGGCGCAGATTTACGCGTGGTACAGATGCTGTTGGGACACAGCGATCTCTCAACGACGCAGATCTACACCCATGTCGCGACCGAGCGTCTGAGACAACTTCATCAACAGCACCACCCGCGGGCGTGAGTGCTGAATAAAAGGACTGAGTATGAAAAAAGGTTTATTGATGTTTACTCTGCTGGCGGCGACGCTGTCCGGTGCGGCCCATGCGGATAACGCGGCTATCAAACAGTCGCTGGCTAAACTGGGCGTACAGAGTACGGATATTCAGCCATCGCCGGTTGCCGGAATGAGCACCGTACTGACCGACAGCGGCGTGCTGTATGTGACCGATGACGGTAAACACGTCATCCAGGGGCCGATGTATGATGTCGGCGGCGCACAGCCGGTAAACGTCACCAACGCGCTGCTGGTGGGCAAGCTGAACGCGCTGGAAAAAGAGATGATTATCTATAAAGCGCCGCAGGAAAAACACGTTATCACCGTTTTCACCGACATCACCTGCGGTTACTGCCACAAGCTGCACGAAGAGATGAGCGACTATAACGCGCTGGGCATCACCGTGCGTTATCTGGCCTTCCCGCGTCAGGGGCTGCAAAGCCAGACCGAGCAGGATATGAAAGCCATCTGGTGCGCCAAAGATCGTAACAAAGCGCTGGATGATGCCATGGCCGGCAAAGGCGTACCGACGGCGAGTTGCAACCTCGATATCAGCAAACACTACACCCTTGGCGTGCAGTTCGGCGTTAATGGCACGCCGGCGATGGTGCTGAGCAACGGCTATGTGCTTCCGGGCTATCAGGGGCCGAAAGAGCTGAAAGCCTTCCTTGATGAGCATCAAAAACAGACAAGCGGTAAATAATTCGCGTGAAACCACAGATACAACTACGCCGCCGTGAGGTGGTTGAAGGGGCTGAGCTCCCCGCCGACCTGCCGCCGCTGCTGCAGCGGCTATACGCCAGCCGCGGCGTCCTGCATGCCCAGGAGCTGGAGCGCAGCGTCAAAGGCATGCTGCCGTGGACGCAGCTGAATGGCATCGAAAAAGCCGTTGAGATGCTCTACGGCGCATTCCGGCAAGAGCGGCATATCGTCGTGGTCGGGGATTTTGACGCCGATGGCGCCACCAGTACCGCGCTGAGCGTGCTGGCGCTGCGTGCGCTGGGCTACAGCAATGTCTCCTATCTGGTGCCAAATCGTTTTGAAGATGGCTACGGGTTAAGCCCGGAAGTGGTCGATCAGGCCCACACCCGCGGCGCGCAGATGATCATGACCGTGGATAACGGCATCTCTTCCCATGCCGGCGTCGATCGTGCCCACGCATTGGGGATCCCGGTGGTCGTGACCGATCACCATCTACCGGGTGAGACGCTGCCGGCGGCGGAAGCGATTGTGAACCCCAATCTGCGCGACTGCGATTTCCCCTCGAAATCGCTGGCCGGCGTCGGGGTGGCGTTTTATTTGATGCTGGCGCTGCGTACGTTCCTGCGCGATAAAAACTGGTTTGCAGAACGGGGCATCACGCCGCCGAATCTTGCCGAGCTGCTGGATCTGGTCGCGCTCGGGACGGTGGCTGACGTCGTGCCGCTGGATGCCAACAACCGCATTCTCACCTGGCAAGGGCTGAGCCGTATCCGTGCCGGTAAGTGCCGTCCGGGTATCAAAGCGCTGCTGGAGATTGCCAACCGCGATCCGCAAAAGCTGGCGGCCAGCGACCTCGGATTTGCCCTCGGACCGCGGCTGAATGCGGCAGGCCGGCTGGATGATATGTCGGTCGGCGTGGCGCTGCTGTTGTGCGATAACGTCGGCGAAGCGCGGATGCTGGCCAATGAACTGGATGCGCTGAACCAGACGCGCAAAGAGATTGAGCAAGGGATGCAGGCGGAAGCGCTCACGCTGTGCCAGCAGCTTGAACGCAGCGGCGACACGCTGCCTGGGGGGCTGGCGATGTATCATCCGCAGTGGCACCAGGGGGTGGTCGGGATTCTGGCGTCGCGGATTAAAGAGCGTTTCCACCGCCCGGTTATCGCCTTCGCCCCAACCGGCGATGGACTGTTAAAAGGTTCCGGCCGCTCCATCCAGGGTTTGCACATGCGCGATGCGCTCGAGCGCCTTGATACGCTGCATCCGGGGCTCATTCTCAAGTTCGGCGGCCATGCGATGGCGGCGGGACTGTCGCTGGAAGAGGCGCGCTTTGAGGAGTTTCAGCAGCGTTTCGGCGAACTGGTCACCGAGTGGCTGGATCCGGCGCTGTTGCAGGGGGAAGTGGTCTCTGACGGCCCGCTGGAAGCTGCTGAGATGAGCATGGAAGTTGCCCATCTGCTCCGTGAGGCGGGGCCCTGGGGACAGATGTTCCCGGAGCCGCTGTTTGACGGTCGTTTCCGCCTGTTACAGCAGCGCCTGGTGGGCGAGCGGCATCTTAAAGTGATGGTTGAACCGGTTGGCGGCGGCCCGCTGCTGGACGGGATTGCCTTCAACGTTGATACTTCGATTTGGCCGGATAACGGCGTGCGTGAGGTGACGTTGGCCTATAAGCTCGATATTAATGAGTTCCGTGGCAACCGCAGCCTGCAGCTTATCATCGACCATCTCTGGCCGGTGTGACGAAAAAGCCGTCAACAAACAGGCTCACGGAAAGCCGAAGTATATATAAAAGAGAGCGGGGATCCGGTACAATTCCGCTCTTATCACCGCATTTTGTCGAATCCATTAAAAGAAAATCGATCATGTTTGAAATAAATCCGGTAAAAAACCGCATTCAGGACCTCACGGAGCGCTCTGACGTTCTTAGGGGGTATCTTTGACTACGATGCTAAGAAAGAGCGTCTGGAAGAAGTAAACGCCGAGCTGGAACAGCCGGACGTGTGGAACGAACCTGAGCGCGCACAGGCGCTGGGTAAAGAGCGTTCTTCACTGGAAGCCATCGTTGAGACGTTGGATCAAATGTCCCAGGGGCTGGAAGATGTTTCCGGACTGCTGGAGCTGGCTGTCGAAGCCGAAGACGAAGAGACCTTCAACGAAGCCGTTGCCGAACTTGACGTGCTGGAAGAGAAGCTGGCGCAGCTTGAGTTCCGCCGCATGTTCTCCGGCGAGTATGACAGCGCCGATTGCTATCTCGATATTCAGGCCGGTTCCGGCGGTACGGAAGCGCAGGACTGGGCCAGCATGCTGACGCGTATGTATCTGCGCTGGGCCGAAGCGCGCGGCTTCAAGACCGAGATTATTGAAGAGTCTGAAGGTGAAGTGGCGGGCATTAAGTCCGTGACCATCAAGATTATCGGCGATTACGCCTACGGCTGGCTGCGTACCGAAACCGGCGTCCACCGCCTGGTGCGTAAGAGCCCGTTCGATTCCGGCGGCCGCCGCCACACCTCCTTCAGCTCCGCGTTTGTCTATCCGGAAGTGGATGACGATATTGATATCGAAATCAATCCGGCGGACCTGCGTATTGACGTTTACCGCGCCTCCGGTGCGGGTGGTCAGCACGTTAACCGTACGGAATCCGCGGTACGTATCACCCACATTCCGACCGGCTTAGTGACGCAGTGCCAGAACGACCGTTCACAGCACAAGAACAAAGACCAGGCCATGAAGCAGATGAAAGCCAAGCTTTATGAGCTGGAAATGCAGAAGAAAAATGCCGAGAAGCAGGCGATGGAAGATACCAAATCCGACATCGGCTGGGGCAGCCAGATCCGTTCTTACGTGCTGGATGACTCCCGCATTAAAGATCTGCGCACCGGGGTGGAAACCCGCAATACTCAGGCCGTGCTTGACGGCAGCCTGGATCAATTTATCGAAGCAAGTTTGAAAGCAGGGTTATGAGGAACCAACATGTCTGAACAACAAGCACAGGGCGCTGACGCGGCAATTGACCTTAATAATGAACTGAAAGCCCGTCGTGAAAAGCTGGCTCAGCTTCGTGAGCAGGGTATCCCGTTCCCGAACGATTTCCGTCGTGACCATACCTCTGACCAACTGCACGCTGACTTCGATGCGAAAGAAAACGAAGAGCTGGAAGCACTGAACGTTGAAGTCTCCGTTGCTGGTCGTATGATGACCCGCCGTATTATGGGTAAAGCCTCTTTCGTCACTCTGCAGGATGTCGGCGGTCGCATTCAGCTGTACGTCGCGCGTGACGATCTGCCGGAAGGCGTCTACAACGAGCAGTTCAAAAAATGGGACCTCGGCGATATCATCGCGGCGCGCGGTAAGCTGTTCAAAACCAAAACCGGCGAGCTGTCTATCCACTGCACCGAACTGCGTCTGCTGACCAAAGCCCTGCGCCCGCTGCCGGACAAATTCCACGGCCTCCAGGATCAGGAAGCGCGCTACCGTCAGCGCTACCTGGATCTGATCTCCAACGACGAATCCCGCAAGACCTTTAAGGTTCGCTCCCAGATTCTGGCCGGTATCCGCCAGTTCATGGTGGGCCGCGGCTTTATGGAAGTCGAAACTCCGATGATGCAGGTGATCCCTGGCGGCGCGTCTGCCCGTCCGTTCATCACCCATCACAACGCGCTGGATATGGACATGTACCTGCGTATCGCGCCGGAACTGTATCTGAAGCGTCTGGTTGTGGGCGGCTTCGAACGCGTGTTCGAAATCAACCGTAACTTCCGTAACGAAGGCATCTCCGTACGTCATAACCCAGAGTTCACCATGATGGAACTCTACATGGCGTACGCGGACTATAAAGATCTGATCGAGCTGACCGAATCCCTGTTCCGTACCCTGGCGCAGGATATTCTGGGCAACACCGCGGTTCCTTATGGCGATCAGACCTTCGACTTCGGTAAGCCGTTTGAAAAACTGACCATGCGTGAAGCTATCAAGAAATACCGTCCGGAAACCGAGATGGCGGATCTGGATAACTTCGATTCCGCAAAAGCGATTGCAGAGTCTATCGGCATTCACGTTGAGAAGAGCTGGGGTCTGGGCCGTATCGTGACCGAGATCTTTGAAGAAGTGGCGGAAGCGCACCTGATTCAGCCGACCTTTATCACCGAATACCCGGCGGAAGTCTCTCCGCTGGCGCGCCGTAATGACCAGAACCCGGAAATTACCGACCGCTTTGAGTTCTTTATCGGCGGCCGTGAAATCGGTAACGGCTTCAGCGAGCTGAACGATGCGGAAGATCAGGCGCAGCGCTTCCAGGACCAGGTGAATGCGAAAGCTGCTGGTGACGATGAAGCCATGTTCTACGACGAAGACTACGTCACCGCGCTGGAACACGGTCTGCCGCCGACTGCGGGTCTGGGTATCGGTATTGACCGGATGGTGATGCTGTTTACCAACAGCCACACCATCCGCGACGTCATCCTGTTCCCGGCAATGCGACCGGTTAAATAAGACCGACCGTCAAAAACGCAACCCCGGCTACAGGCCGGGGTTTTTTGTTGGTACCTCCGCACCCGCTGCGCGCGAGGATGCGGACAGGCGGCGGAGAACCGCTATCCGGCAATACGGCTAATAGCGCAGCTGCGCGACATAGTTTCTCAACGCGAGCCGGGCATTATCATCAGCCGCTTCGAGCACCATCCACGGACTGTAAGCCCACGGTGTGAGCGCCAACGCCTGCAGTAAATCCTCCAGCTCACACCACTGATAGTCCATGACCTCGTCGCTATTAGCCTGTACCGGGCTGATAATGCGTGCGGCGTAAACCGGGCAGACTTCGTTTTCGACAATCCCGTTGGGGGCCACCGCCCGGTAACGAAACGCCGGATGAACGGATGCGATGTTGGCAATGTTAACGCCCAGTTCAAAACGGCTGCGCCGCGTCACGGCCTGTTCAAAGGTCTCTCCGCTCTGGGGATGTCCGCAGACGGAGTTAGTCCAGACGCCGGGCCAGGCTTTTTTGCCCAGTGAACGACGCGTCACCAGTAGCTGGCCGTGGTCGTTAAATAACCAGCAGGAAAAGGCGAGGTGTAAAGGGGTATTGAGGGTATGGGCGGCATATTTTTCCAGCCTGCCAACAGGCTTATCTTGCTCATCGAGCAAAATGACATGTTCCCCGGTCATGACAACTCCTGATAATAAAAATGACCCGGCATACACTCGCCTGGTCACGCACTCGCCACTAGGGTAGCCGATAACCACGTGAAAGGCATTACCAAAACGCGCTTCTGGCGCTGCTGATGGAGGAACCCGAATCCGACAACGCCCGCGTATCGATTGGGGATCTGCCTGCGGGCTGGTATGATAGTCGTCCGTTGTGACGAGATGAGAGCTGTGCTGAGTGCAGGACGCCTGATGAGAAAACGCTTTTTTATCATGATGATGTTGGTCAGCAGCCTGGTGATTGCAGGATGTTCCAGTTCATCTGATTCCGGTTCCGTCTACACCGTTAAACGCGGCGATACGTTGTACCGTATTTCCCGGACGACCGGTACCAGCATTAAAGATCTGGCCCGACTGAATAATATCTCCCCACCGTATACCATTGAGGTTGGACAGCGTCTGAAGCTGAATCCGGCCTCGGGCTCCACCAGGGGCGGTGCATCCGGGAAGAGCAGCGCCGCTAAGCGCACCGCGGCCAGCAAGCCGCCGGCCACGCTGCCGCCGGTCTCCTGGCCACCGGTGGGGCAACGCTGCTGGCGCTGGCCGACCAGCGGTAAAGTTATCCTGCCTTATTCATCAAATGATGGTGGTAATAAGGGGATTGATATTGCCGGCACGCGCGGCCAGCCGGTTTATGCGGCCGGGGCGGGTAAAGTGGTGTACGTCGGTAATCAGCTCCGCGGTTACGGTAATCTGATCATGATTAAACACGGCGAGGATTACATCAGCGCCTATGCCCATAATGACAAAATGATGGTCAATAACGGTCAGAACGTGAAGATTGGTCAGCAGATAGCCACGATGGGCAGTAGCGACGCCGATTCCGTGCGCCTGCATTTCCAGATTCGCTACCGGGCGACGGCCATCGATCCACAGCGCTATTTACCGCCGCAGGGCAGTAAGCCAAAGTGCTAAGAGGTTATTTTATCAGCAGTTAGCGTGATTCAGTCTTGTAAGACGGTGCGTAAGGTCTATAATGGCCCTCGCACCTTAAAGCGGGCGTAGTTCAATGGTAGAACGAGAGCTTCCCAAGCTCTATACGAGGGTTCGATTCCCTTCGCCCGCTCCAGAATTTCTCTTGCGGTCACACATCTTAAATAAGACGCTGTTTTTGAAACAAGTTTCTTACCTCTTATAGCATGTCAGTCTCTCGTTCCACCCCTCAAAAATACACGGTTAGTTGTCACGGAAAGTTAACGGCTAGATGAACGTTTAACTTAACGTCGGCGGTAGTTCCAGAGTCACACCGCGATAGCAACACGTGAACGAAAAAGCCTGGCCGGGCATGGTCATTTCATCGACAGACTGATCACCCGCATTTAAGCCCGATATGTAGCCTTATGAGCCATGTAAACAGGTGAATAGCTCCGTCACTTATGTCTACCTTTGCGCTCCCGTCAGCTGTTGATAAAAAGAAGTGGTACTTATCTCCCACACCTTTCAGGAAAGCGTCTTGGGTAACTTCTGAAGGGACTAAATAACAGCATGTTGAAGTATTCAGCTTCCTGGCCTGCGTCGTTGATCTTGTACCATTTGAACTCAGCACGCTTTAGCGTTTGACCAGTGGCAACGGCTTTTCTCGACAAATAGCAATCTGAAACCCGGGTACAGTAGGGGCGGCGTTGTCCATTCCGGAAACCTATTTTAACCAGCGGGAGGCCCGTTATCATGTTCAGCCATATGCGTATTGCCAGACCCGTCACCGACCTGGCGCGCGCTTGCGCCATGTACAGCCAGGGATTAGAGCTTCAACGGATTGCTGATTTTACCGACCATGCCGGCTTTAGCGGGATCATGGTGGGCCGTCCGGAGCTGGCCTGGCATATTGAGTTTACCCACTGCCACGATCATCCGCGACAACCTGCACCGACCGATGAAGACCTGCTCGTGCTGTATTACCCCGATAAAGCAGACTGGCAGCGGGCGTGCGCCAGAATGACGGAGGCGGGTTTTCGTGCGATGAGTTCGTTTAATCCCTACTGGGATACCAACGGCAAAACATTTGTCGATAATGACGGCTATCGGGTGGTGCTGCAGAACCGGGACTGGCCATAGCTTGGGGGCTCTTGCGTGACAGAACGGCGGGCCCTGTCCGCAGACGAGGGCGGGCAGTATTCCATGCGCTGAGTGCGGATATTTGCTATTCTGTACCGCGTCAGGTTATTGAAGAGATTGAGAAATGGGGTCGTTTATAGCCATCGCCTGTGTCATATGGCTTTTGTATAAAGGCGTGAAAATGTTGGCCAGGACTCTGTACAAAACGGAACCCATAAGCGCCAAACCAGATCGCGATGCCTGGGGGCGCAAGGAAGGCGAAGGTCCGCTGTACCGTCGCATCAATCGCGCAACGAAAGATGAAGATGACGAGGGGTTGTTTCAGTCGATCAACCGGCGGCAACAGGCCACGGCAGAGGAAAAAGACGTGAGTGCCTCTGCTGCGTTCTACCAGTCCAGAGAGTGGCGCGCGCTTCGCTATCAGGCGCTCAAAAAATATGGCGGTGCCTGCAGCGCCTGCGGGCGTTCAGCGGCAAAACATGGGGTGGTCATCCATGTCGATCATATTCGGCCCCGCAGTAAATACCCGCATCTGGCGCTACGCCTGGATAACCTCCAGCTGCTATGCCACGACTGTAATCTTGCAAAAGGCAACCGCGACGAAATTAAATGGCGTTAGCCGCGGACTTTGCTGCTCTTTTTCAGCGCCCCGTTCGGGGTCAGAGGCTCTGCGAAATCGTTGGCTCCCCCCTGAACATATGTGCAAAGCGTAAGGTTTGATACTGCGGCAGCGTCATACTGGCGTCTGTCCAGCCCGCCATCGGTTGCCTGTGCGAGCTCACTCTGTGACTAAATAATCAAGAGCGTGACTTATCGCTACTTTCTCCTGTCGTTAAGACCAACCTCGTATTTACCCTACTTTTTATCGCGTTTTATCTGCAATGCGTATCCGCCATGAGCATGAATATCTGTTTGTCTAACATGTTGTTTATAAACATATAATTGTATTCATTGTTATCATTTGAGATGTCAATCACATTTTGTTGTCAGCCAAGTTTAAATCTATAAAAGTAGACGTTTGTCGACTTTTCATCTAAAAGATGGGGTTGAGGGGCTAGACAAAACCAGAAGCTGGTTATCAAATAGTTAAAAAATATCATGCCTCATGTAAATGATTGGCCAGTGTAAACATGGCTAACACGCTTTCCGCGGTCTCTCTGCACTGCGGTGCATCTTATCTGGAGAAGTTATGCATTCCTCTGTGAATAAAAATGAAAGCCGGACCTTCTTTGGTCATCCTTATCCGCTAGGTTCGTTGTTCTTTACCGAAATGTGGGAGCGATTCTCGTTTTACGGCATTCGCCCCTTATTGATACTGTTTATGGCCGCCACCGTTTACGACGGCGGCATGGGGCTGGCGCGTGAAAATGCCTCGGCGATCGTCGGTATCTTCGCCGGTAGCATGTACCTCGCGGCGTTACCGGGCGGCTGGCTGGCGGATAACTGGCTGGGCCAGCAAAAGGCGGTCTGGTACGGATCGATTCTCATCGCGTTGGGCCATCTGTCGATTGCCCTGTCAGCGGTGTTGGGTGACAACCTGTTCTTTATCGGGCTGATGTTTATCGTGCTGGGATCGGGTCTGTTCAAAACCTGCATCTCGGTTATGGTCGGCACGCTGTACAAGAACGGCGATGCGCGTCGTGACGGTGGATTCTCGCTGTTCTACATGGGCATCAACATGGGGTCGTTCATCGCGCCGCTGATTTCCGGCTGGTTGATTAAATCGCACGGCTGGCACTGGGGCTTTGGCATCGGTGGCATCGGGATGCTGGTGGCGCTGGTGATCTTCCGGGTCTTCGCGGTACCGGCGATGAAGCGCTACGACAGCGAAGTGGGCCTCGATTCAACCTGGAACAGCCCGGTGGCGAAGAAGAACGGCGTGGGCGCCTGGCTACTGGCGCTGGCGGTGGGTGCCGCAGTGATTATCACGCTGATTGCGCAGGGGGTGATTGTGGTTAACCCTGTTGCCGTTGCCAGCATGCTGGTATACGTGATTGCCGCTTCGGTCGTTCTCTATTTCATCTATCTGTTTGCCTTCGCCGGACTGAGTCGCAAAGAGCGTGCCCGTCTGCTGGTGTGCTTTATTCTGCTGGTTTCCGCTGCCTTCTTCTGGTCGGCATTTGAGCAGAAGCCGACCTCCTTCAACCTGTTCGCCAATGATTATACCAACCGTATGATCGGCAGCTTTGAGATCCCGGCGGTGTGGTTCCAGTCAATCAACGCGCTGTTTATTATTCTGCTGGCGCCGGTCTTTAGCTGGGCATGGCCGGCCATGGCGCGTAATGGCGTCCGTCCGAGCAGCATCAGCAAATTCGTCATCGGCATTCTCTGCGCCGCAGCGGGCTTTGGCCTGATGATGCTGGCGGCACAGAATGTGCTGAACAACGGCGGGGCCGGCGTATCACCGTTCTGGCTGGTAGGCAGTATTTTGATGCTGACCCTGGGCGAGCTGTGCCTGAGCCCGATTGGCCTGGCAACCATGACGCTGCTGGCGCCGGAAAGAATGCGCGGCCAGATGATGGGGCTGTGGTTCTGCGCCAGTGCGCTGGGTAACCTGGCGGCCGGCCTGATCGGCGGTCATGTAAAAGCTGACCAGCTGGATATGCTGCCGGATCTCTTCGCGCGTTGTTCGATTGCGCTGCTGATCTGTGCCGCCGTACTCTGCGTGCTGATCGTACCGGTGCGCCGGATGCTGGAAAACACTCAGAACAAAACCGCACAAAAACCGGTTACCCACGCCTGACGGCAACGGAAACGGGCACTCGGTAAGCTGGCGCGTAATGCGCCAGCTTTTTTTTCGTCTGAGGTTGCCAGGCCAGTCAGGACGGCGCGCGGGTACAGCGGTAGATCAACGGTACCGCGAAGACGTAGAGAACCACTACCGATAACCAGATAGCCCCGGGCCACCAGGTACGAAAGCCAAAATATAAGCTTGAGAACACCAGCGGGGCGACAATCGAGGCCAGGCTGACGGTTGACGCCAGCACCCCCTGAAGCTGCCCCTGGTTGTCGGCCTGTACCTGGCGGGTGGCCAGCGCCTGCAGGGCCGGCGTACCGATACCGCCGAGGGCAATCAGCGGCATCACCGCGAAAACTATCCAGCTCTGCTGGGCCAGCGACAGGACTATTAATGCCGTGCAGGAGCAGGCTATCCCGCCCAGTATCGCCCCGCGCTCTCCCAGCAGACGGGTTGCCGGGCCAGGTAAAAATGCCTGCGCCAGGGTCTGACACACCCCGAAGGCCGCGAGCGACAGGCCGATCCATAAACCGTTCCAGTGAAACATATCCTGGCCCCACAGCGCCCAGCAGATGCCATAGACCTCGCCGGTGGCGCTGAGGAAAAAGAACACCAGCGCGATAGTCAGCAGTCCTTTGACGGAGAAGAGCCAGCGCATGGGGCGCAGGGGATTAAGCCCGGCAAGCGCCATTTTCTGCCTGGCCGGCTGGCGCGACTCTTGTAAGGCGAAGAGGGCCAGCAGAACGTTCGCGCCGTTCAGCACCGCGGCGACGAAAAAGGGCAGCCGGACACCGTAATCTCCTAGTACGCCACCGAGCACCGGGCCGATAATAAAGCCTGCGCCAAACGTGGCGTTAAATAGCCCAAAACGGCTGGCGCGTTTCCCGGCGGGCGTAATGTCCGTCAGCCATGCCATCGCCACCGCGATATTCGCGCTGGTCAGTCCGGCAATGGCCCGCCCGAGCAACAGTAGCCACAGATGGCTGGCAAAGGCCATTATCAGGTAGTTAACCACCGCTCCGGCCAGGGAGACCAGCAGCACCGGCCGTCGGCCAAAATTATCGCTTAGCGCGCCAAGCAGCGGGGCGAAGATAAACTGCATCAGGGCATACAGCGCCGCCAGGATACCCATGTAATGGGCGATATCCGCGGTATGCATCACCTCTTTGAGCAACTGTGGCAGAATCGGAAAAATCAGCCCGATGCCCACCGCATCGAGCCAGATGGTCATAAAAATAACGCTAAGGGTTCTGTTCATAATGGCGTTCAGTATTTGCCGCGTGGCTCAGGCATAGGGCGTATCCTGGGCCGCCGCTTCAGCGGCGCGAAATCCGTTTTCCAGCAGTGTCAGAAAGCGCTGGCGAACGGCGGGGGCAAGATGTTCGGGCTGGCGCAGTGCGTCGCTAAAAGCGATACGCCAGCTATTCAGGATGATGCTGGCAATCAGAGCGGCAACGGGATTGTGCTCAGGCGCAGAGAGGCGCGCAGCGAGCATGTTACTGAGCGCCTGCGTCAGTTCGGCAAACTGTTCCAGGGCATATACCCGCAGTGCCGGGCTTGCGGCCACTCCTTGCCAGAAGTCGGCAACCCGCCGATCGATCCTGATAAGCGGATGCTCCTGCTCAATCAGTTCCCGGGTCAGGGCCCTGAACACCGCCACCGGCGCCAGCGTACGGTGACGTTCCAGGGCGTCCTGCAGTAACTGGTGGATTTCGTCGATGCGATCGAAGTAGAGCTCTTCCTTGCGTGGGAAGTAGTTAAATACGGTCATTTTCGATACCTTCGCCGCGGCGGCAATATCGCTTACGGTGACGTTATCAAAGCCCTGCTTGATAAACAGTTCGGTGGCGGTATTGGAAAGCTGCTGGCGCGTAAGGCGCTTTTTTTGCTCACGCAATCCTTCCGCTTTTTGCCGGGTACTCATTGATGCGCTCCCTCAACAGGTCTCTGCTGGCGATTTAATTTTTACCTGGTAAAAGTTTATGATCGGTATAAAATTAAATCCAGCACTTTTGCTGCTGCGTTGACACAGGGCGAGTACGGTTACGAATGCTAAGAGAAGAGAGGAGACAAAACGGAGTGGGCGGTTGACCGGGCTGGCACAAATGACAACCCGGGTCGAGGATTAACGGTAAACAATCCCGCCATCGATCAGGATCGACTGACCGGTAATATAGTCGGAATCCGGGCCGGCCAGATAGGAGACCAGGCTCGCCACATCGTCCGGCGTTTCCGCACGGCCGAGCGCAATCCCTTCCACATATTTTTTATAGGTCTCACCGACCGGCGCACCGGTAATTTCGGCAAAACGCTTATCGATTTCGGTCCACATGCCGGTCCCCACAATCCCCGGGCAGTAGGCGTTCACGGTGATCCCGCGGCTGGCATACTCTTTCGCCGCCGCCTGGGTCAGGGCGCGAACGGCAAATTTAGTGGCGGAATAGATCCCCAGCAGAGCAAAACCGTCGTGTCCGGCAATGGAGCAGGCGTTAATGATTTTGCCGTTTTGCTTACGGTCGATGAATTTTTTCGCCGCGGCCTGAATGCCCCATAGCGTCCCCTGAACGTTGATACGCATGATGCGATCGACCTCTTCAGGGGTCACGTCGGCGAGCGCCTGCACCTGGGCAATCCCCGCGTTGTTCACGATGATATCAAAGCCGCCCAGCTCTTTTTCCGCCCGATCAATGGCGGCATACACCTGGTCACGTTCAGCAATATTCGCCACGAAGGTGGCGGCCTTACGGCCCAGCGCTTCAACTTCGGCGGCGACCGCCGCAATCCCTTCCGGGTTCACGTCGACAAGCATCAACGACGCACCCTCTTTGGCCAGACGTAAAGCAATACCGCGGCCAATGCCCTGACCGGCGCCGGTGACTAATGCAACTTTATTTTCGATAGCCATTTCTGTACATACCTTGTACTGATTAAGAAACGATGGATGCCTGATGGAGAAAAGGTTCGCTGCACGCAGGCGCAGGCCTGGCGTACTGCCCATCGGCGGCAAAGGATAAAACTACTTTATAGGTATGGATAAACGTGGCCTACCCCCCGGTTGGGGGGGATAATGGCGTATGCACGGGATGAGGAGGTTATGGCGCTATGGAATTATTACCCCCGAGGGATGACGCATTGAGCGGGTTTGTTCATCAAGAACCGTTCCGCCTTGCGCGCACCTTGCCGCTTATCGCGACTCGCTTTACGCCGCCGCGCTCACCGGGGGTATTGCAGCCGCGCGATCGTCTGCTGCAGCGGCTGGACGCCGCGCTCACCAGCACGCTGACGCTGGTATGCGCCCCCGCCGGGTTCGGCAAAACCACGCTACTGGCCCAGTGGTATCAGCATCGGCAGCAGCAGGGCGATACGCTGGCCTGGCTGAGCCTTGACGAAGATGACAGCACGCCCTTGCTGTTTATGCGCTATCTGCAGGCGGCGCTGCGACCGCTCTGGCAAGCGGCGAATACTCTGCCGGAAAGCGCCCCCGGAGACGACTTCCGGCTGTTTCTCGCCGGGCTCGTCAACCAGCTGCACCGTTATCCGATTTCGCTGTCTCTGATCCTCGATGATTACCAGAATATTGCTCACCCGGAGATTGATGATGGTCTGAACTGGCTGCTGAACCATGCGCCGCCGTCTCTGCATCTGATTATTGCCAGCCGCAGCCAGCCGCACCTGGCGCTGAGTCGCCTGCACATGGAGGATCGGCTGGTGGAGATCGATGACCATGCGCTGCGGTTTAATGCTGAGGAGGCCAGAACCTATTTTGCAACGTCGATCTCCCCGGCACCGGACCCGCAGGAGATTCCGCGCTTGATTGCCCGCACGGAAGGATGGGTTGCCGGTATGAAAATGGCGGCTTTAGCAAGCGGCAGCGCCCATTGTTGCCCGAGCGACGGCAAGCTGAATACCACCTCCCGCGCCCTCTTTCGCTATCTGGAAGAGGTGATCTTTGCGCCATTGCCCGCCGGGGTATTGGACTTTCTTCTGCAAACCTCAATACTCAACCGCCTGCATCCATCGCTGTGCGATGCTGTGACCGGGAAACGCAACGGGGAAGCCATGCTGGAATGGATAGCCCGGCACAATCTGTTTCTCTCGGCCCTCGATGCCGACGGGTTCTGGTTCCGCTACCACCCGCTGATGCGCGAAGCGCTGCTGTATCGTCTGCAGCACAGTGCGGAAGTGGATATCCGCGTGCTGCATGAACAGGCCAGTAACTGGTTTGCCGGCCAGCAGCTGTGGGCAGAGGCGATTCGCCATGCGCTGGAAGCCGGGAAAACGGGAGCCGGGCATGCGGAGGCCGGCGTGCAGTCGCTGGCGGAAGAGGGCGATATCGAGACGATGGTGCGCTGGATCCGCTATCTGCCGGCAAATCTGGACCCTTCCCGCATCGAGCTGCAAACGAACCTCGCCTGGGCGCTCGCGCACCGCTTTCGTTTCCACGATGCCCGCCAGCTGCTGGACGCCATTGAGTCGCTGGCGGTCGCCAACCGCAGCGCGATGGCCCACAGTTCGTGGGTGAAGCTCCGCGTCGTTCGGGCGATCTGCGAAGCTTTCGCCGATAATATTGCCCAGAGTATTGCTATCGTGGAACCGCTGCTGCACGAGGTGCCCTGCGGCGATATCTGGGTGGATGGCCTGGTGTGCAATATTCTCAGCTACTGCCATCTGGCGAACGCCCGGCCGCAACAGGCGCTGGATGTCCAGCAGCGGGTGTCGGGTGTGCGGGTGGCGAACCGCAACCTGTTCGTGGAGGTCTACCGGGCGTTTGTGATGGCCCAGGGATACCTGCGTCAGGGCAATCTGGCCGAAGCGCAGCGGCAGGCTGGGCGGGCGCTCCAGTATGCTGAACAGCAGACCGGCCCTCACTCCAGCAGCGGCGCCACCCTGGCGCCGATTCTGGCCGAAATCGCCTGGGAGCAGGGGGAAGTGCAGCGCATCCCCACTCTGCTAACGCTACGTCTTGAGATGATCGATGACTTTTGCCCGCCGGATGGGTTTAGCCGCTGCTATATCGTGCTGGCGAGGCTGGCGCAACGTCATGGTCAGACGGATGAGATGACATCGCTGCTGCTGCATGCCGAAGGCCTGGCGGTTCAGCGTGGATGGCTGCGGGCGCAGGCGCCGCTGCTGGCTGAGCGTATTGCCAATGCGCTCCACGCAGGCGATCGCACGGCGGCCGACAGTTTGCTTCTTCGCCTTCAGGGGCTGACCCTCGGCGCGGAGAAAAATGATGTGGTCAGCGCCTGTTTAACCCTCAGTCAGAGCCGGGTGCTGATGGCCGGCGGACAACCGCTGGCGGCGGCGCGGCAGCTCGATACGCTGGCCGCTGAGCAGGAGCGCGGCGGCGAGTGGCTGTTTGCCGTACGCCTGCGGCTTATTCAGACCGTCGCCCTGTGGCGCGCCGGGGAACGGGAGAGGGCGATAACGCTGGCGATCCCGACGCTGCGTCGCGCTTTTCAGCAGAAGCTGTGGCGCAGCCTGTTTGATGGTGGAGAAGAGATGGCCTCATTACTGGCGGCTATCCAGCAACGCGGGGGGCACGACGAGGTCTTCAGCGACGCGCTGGCGCAGCATCTCGCCAGATTCAGCGCTGCCGGGATCTTGCCGACCATCAGCCGTCGGGCGCCCGCGCAGCTTCGCCTCACCGAGCGGGAGCAGCAGACGCTGGGGCTGATCGCCGAAGGCTACTCCAACAAAGAGATCGCGCGGGCCCTGGGAATTACGGCCGAAACCGTGAAGTGGCATCTCAAGCAGCTGTACGAAAAGCTGCAGGTCAATGGCCGGATTCAGGCGGTGAACCAGGCGCGCGAGTGGCAGTTATTCAGCTGACCCCGCTCGCCGGTACGCAAGGGGCGCCTCAGCGCGTCTCTTTCCCCAGATTCTCCAGCGCCGGGCCGCGGTAGTCTCCGCCTAATGCCTTAATCAGCGTAATGTCGCTGCTCAGCCGCTGCGCCTCGATATCCAGCAGGAGCAATTGCTGGGCGATGACGGGCCGACGCGCTTCCTGAGCCGCATAGTAGCTGACCAGCCCCCGCTGATAGTGGGCGCTGGCGCTGCGGGAGGTGGCCATGGCGGCCGTCACCTTCAGCTTCTGCAGCACCACCTGCTGATTAAGATCGTTCAGCTCGCTGGAGCCGATCGCCACATCGCGCACGGCATCCAGTACCGCCTGGTTGTACTGTTTGATCAGAATATTGCTGGCGGTACGGACCGATTGCAGATTGGCATTCAGCCGGCCGCCGTCGAAGATCGGCAGATACAGCCCCGGCAGCAGGTTGATCTGCTGGAAGGACGATTTAAACAGATCCCCGACGCTCAGGGCGTTGTATCCCCAGAAGGCCTTGATATCAAAGTGCGGGTAAAACGCCGCCTTCGCCGCATCGACCTGGCTTAATGACGCCGTGACATAGCCGCGCAGCGCCTGGAGATCCGGGCGGCGGGCCAACAGTTCAAAGGAGAGCGAGTCGGGCAGCGTTTCCTGTAGCGTCGGCAGGGGGACCGGGTGGATCTCCGGCATGCTGTGCGCATCGGCGCCGATCAGCGCCCGCAATGTTTCCCGGTACTGCGTCAGCGTCCCGTTTGCCGTAATGACCTGCTGCTGCGCCGCCAGCAGCTCGGCCTGGGCATTGGCGATATCCACGCTATCCTCAACGCCGCGCTGGGTACGGTGCTCATGGGCCTGCACAGAGAGACGGGCAATCTCTTCCAGCTGATTCAACAACGTCATCTTCTGGAAGGTGGCCTGCATGGCAAAGTACAGCTGCGCCACGCTGCTGGCGAGATCCAGCTCGATTCCCGCCGTTTCAGCCTGACGCGCATTTTTCTCGCCAATGGCGGCGGCAACGCGGGCGCGATCGGCACCCCATAAATCAATATTCAGCGTGGCACCGACGCCGACGGTGTTCAGGGTGTACCACGGACCGTTTTTATCGACCGGCAGCGAGTAAGAGTAGGGCCAGGTGAACTGCTTGTTGGTAACCCGCAGCCGGTTCTGGGCCGCCACGGCGGTGGCCTGGACACCCATTGCCGACTGCGCCAGTTCTACGGTGGACTGCGATTGCGCAATCCGCAGCCGGGCGGCCTGCATGGTCGGGGAGTTTTGCAGCGCACGGTTGACCAGCATATTAAGCTGGGCATCGTGATAACCCTCCCACCATCTGGCTGCTGGCCAGCCGCTGTTGGCCAGGTGAATCACCTGCGCGAGTTCAGCCTGCTGCGGGTTCACGATAGTGACCTGGCCCGGATCGTCCTGAATTAACGCGCAGCCGGTGACCAGCGTCAGGACGAAGGCGAGCGGTGAGTAGCGCAGGAAGCGGGCTGCGGTGTCCATTTTTGTCATGACTTATCTGCCTGTCGCAAAAGCGGTGAAGGTGCGGACGACCAGCTCGGTAATGTCGTCAGCAGGGTGACCAGCGGGGGGCCAAAAGGATTACCGGGGGCGGGTCGAAGCTCGCCGAACGGCACGGGCGCCCGCTGCTGGTCGATATCATCGGCATAGGCCTCGAGCGACCCGGCGCAGTGGCGCAGAACGGTATCTTCCGGGGCAGCGTACAGCCGGTACCCTTCGCTGAAGCGTACGATTTCGAGGGCCTGCGTCCAGGTGGCCTTCACCGGCCAGGTTTTTGCCTCGGGATGCGGGTGAGCATAAGCATTCAGCGGTTCAGCCGCCACCCGATGCATCAGCGTTTCGGCGCTGTTCAGGGCGTGAAACAGCGGCACTAATTTTACCTCATCGCGACTGGCGCGCAGGTCATCCGCAATCCGCCGGTAGAGATCGGCCAGCCGCGATTTGAGCTGCGGGGCTTCGCTATCCGGCCACAGGTAGAGATGGACAATCGAAGAGACCAGCACGCCGAGTAAAATACCGATGACGCGATCGCGCAGCTCGGTCAAATTGGTCAGCGGGCCAAACCAACTGAGAAACGCCAGCGAGAAGGTAAAGCCTATCTGAATCCCTGCATAGGCGATGCGTTCAGACCCCGCAGCTATCCAGGCCGACAGCGCCATCACCGGCAGAGTCATCGCCAGCAGGCCGACGAGTGATTCGGTATGCGGCTGAATAAAGACGATCATTAACAGCGCCAGCAGGGTAGCGAGCAGAGCGCCGCCTGTTCGCAGCCAGGTTTTCTGCAGCGTTGCGCCGAGCCCCGGCTGGGCGACAATCACACAGCTGAGCATAATCGTATGGATCCCCTGCCAGTCGGCGGCGGTATAAAAAACGTAGCACAGTAGCGTTGCCAGCAGCGTTTTGAGCGCGAAGTGCAAATACGCGGGGTTCGACCAGGCGTCAGGCAGCAGCAGGGGGGCTTTTTCCTCTTCGCCCGCCGGCAGCGGCACCGGTTCGCCGCGCGCCAGCCGGCTCAGCGTGGTGACCATCTCCTGCAAAATTACGCCGTTCGCCGTATCCCGCGCGCTGGCCTCCGGCAGGGTTGCCGGAAGCGTGCTGACGTCCAGATTCTGCGCCAGCGTCGAGAGCGCGGCGGCAAGCTGCAGACGCCCGGCGGAAGGGGATGCTTCCGGCTGCAGCAGCGCGGCCAGATGATAGCAGTGAAGCGTGGCGGCCATCAGGGATTGCCACGCCTGCGGGCTATCGGCTATCTCGGGGCTGGAGCGGGTCGCCTGCTGATACAGAGACTGAAGCTGGGCGAACTGTTCGGCAATTTCTTTGAACGTCGGCGGAGAACGGGCGTCCGGACGAGCGAGAAGCGCCGCCACCTGGCGGAGCAAGAATACCATCCTCGCTTTGAACTGATAGCCGGGAAAAGCCTGCTGAAAACCGGCGTTGACCAGCAGCGTGACCACGATGGCGAGGTTGATGACCACCCATAGCCAGAGCAGCAGACGTACCAGAATCTCACTTTGGCTGGTCATCGAAGGGAAAGTCTGTGCGTAAATAACGACCAGGGCGACCACGAAAAAGGCCAGCCCCAGCTTGCCCAACACCCGCATCAGATAGATGGCGCCGAAAAACAGCGTTACCGAGGCGACCAGGCGGATCAGCGGATAGTCATAAGTCCATTTGATGATCAGCAGCACGCAGCCCAGCGCCACGCTGACGGTGAGGAAAAAGACCACGCTCACCAGCTTTATCATCAGCACATTAGGCTGGCTGACGTAAAACACCACGATCAGCGCCACGGCTAAAAAAGGGATCTGCAGGGTCATAAACAGGACGATCAGCACCGCGCAGCTCAGGGTCAGGCGCAGGGTGTAGTTTGCTCGCCCCGGCGCGTCGCGGAGTTCCCGGTGCAAAAATGACCAGACGTTCTGCATAGCGCCTCCTTACTGAGGCTGAAGAACGGCGCTGGCAGAGGCGCCCATACGGAAGAGTTCAGGGTCAGGATCTTTCACCGCGATCTTCACCGGGAAACGCTGCGAAACATGAACCCAGTTGATGCTCTTCTGAATAATCGGCAGACCTTCAATTACGCTCCCGCCTTCAGGCAGCACGCCGGAGCCGACGGAATCGACTACGCCGGCGAACGATTTATCATGATTGGTCATGATGGTGACTCTGGCCGCTACGCCGGGGCGGACATTTTTAAGATCGGTTTCGCGGAAGTTGGCGATGACATACCAGCGGTCGTCATCCATTAAGGTAAATACCGGTTTTAACGCCGAGGCGTACTGGCCGACGGTGGTTTTCAGCGCCACCACCACGCCGTTAAAAGGCGCCCGGACTTCGGTAAATTCCAGGTGCAGTTCCGCCAGCGCGATCTGCGCCAGTATCCCCGCCCGCTGGGCAACCATGGCATCAACGCCGGTAACGGCGGCCGAAGCCTGTTTCGCTTGCAGCAGAGTGGCGTCGAGTTCCGCGCGGGCGGCTTTTTCGGCGGTTCGCGCCTGGTCGAGATCTTCTTGTGAAGCAAAGCCCTGCGGGACTAACGGTTCAAGACGCGTGCGTGACGACGTGGTCTGTTTTACCAGCGCCTTCGCGCGTTCTACCGCGGCGGCGACGGACTGGGCGTTGTACTCCTGCGCCTTAATTGTGCGCCGGGTCAGCATGATTTGCGCATCCAGCGTGGTCAGCCTGGCCCGGGCGTCATCGAGCATCGCCTGATAAGGGCGCGGATCGAGACGAAACAGCAGATCGCCTTTTTTCACCCGCTGGTTGTCGCGGATGGGCATCTCTACGATCCGGCCGCTCACTTCCGGCACCACGTCGATGGTATCGGTGTAGACGTAGGCGTCGTTAGTTTCCGGCGAGGTCTGAAGCTGCCAGATAACCAGGATAAGCGCCACGATCGCGGCGAGGACGAGGGCCAGCAGAGGCCACTTTTTCCGTAATACGCTTGGGCTGGAGTTTGTCATAGGGGCTTAGTAAACAAAGAAAAGGAACCACAGGAGCGTGGCGAACAGGAACATCAGAGCCAGGTAGCTGAATACCAGCGGAGAAAAACGTGATTGCCAGCCTTTGCG
Source organism: Klebsiella planticola ATCC 33531 (assembly GCF_000735435.1). Taxonomy (GTDB): domain Bacteria; phylum Pseudomonadota; class Gammaproteobacteria; order Enterobacterales; family Enterobacteriaceae; genus Klebsiella; species Klebsiella planticola. Next base: position 254,108 of record NZ_JMPP01000018.1, read on the forward strand.
GACGATCAGGATATGACAGGGAATGAGTAACAGCACGCCGCCCAATAAACAGAAAAACCAGCCAGGAAATGCGGCGCCTAATACCGGAATCGCTGGTGATAATGAACAACCAGAGAGAAATAAGAACATGAATAATAGCACCGGACGTGCCAGCTTCACTCGATAATTCAAAGGATAATTCCTGAGCGCTCGTACCATTGTGGAGTGAGTTTAATCGCCCTTTCGGGGAAATAAAAGCAAAGGGAAGAGACGGGCTGTCTATTTTAGGGGGACGTCAGTGCCGCTCCCGCAGGAAAAGTGAATATAAAATCGTTTATTTCGCATCAATGCGATAAATCTTATGACATATATGAAGGTGATTTTTGATCTCACCATAGCTGGCGTTCCGCGGCGGGGCTATGCTTAGCTGCTGAACAAGAAAAATAACTGAGGCAATGTCATGGATAAGGAATTACTGGAGGCGGGCTACCGCGCATACACCGGCGAGAAGATTGATGTCTACTTCAACACGGACATCTGCCAGCACTCGGGGAACTGCGTTCGCGGTAGTGCAAAACTCTTCAACCTGAAGCGTAAGCCGTGGATCATCCCGGATGAAGTGGATGTTGCCACCGTCGTGCGCGTGATCGACACCTGCCCGAGCGGCGCCCTGAAGTATCGCCAGAAATAAGTGAGGAAATGATGGAAATACTGGAAGGCCATAACAAGTTTTACGTCAACGATGCGGCAGGGAATCAGGTCGCGGAAATTGTGTTTGTTCCCACCGGCGAGCATCTCAGCATTATTGAACATACCGATGTCGATGAGAGCCTGAAAGGACAAGGTGTAGGCAAACAGCTGGTAGCGAAAGTGGTGGAAAAGATGCGCGGAGAACAGCGTAAAATTATCCCGCTATGTCCGTTCGCGAAACATGAGTTTGATAATACCCGCGAGTACGATGATATCCGGGCCTGAAATAAAAGCACCGGTCTAAGCCGGTGCTTAATTTTAGATGATGAAGGGCTCCTGCATCCGGGGTGCCTGTTATTGGCGATGATGGCGAATAATATTCTTGCGCCAGCAGGGTTTCGGCATGCCGCCTGACGTCTGAAGTCGCGACCGGGAGCATTTCTGTCGTCAGCCCGGCCCTTCATTTTCCAGCTTCTGCCTTTTGCGCAGGTGTGGGAAAATGGTCATCCATATAGCCACTACCACCAGCGTGCCAATCCCGCCAAGCGCCGCGGCCGGTACGGCGCCCATCCACGCTGCCAGCAGACCAGATTCAAACTCCCCAAGCTGGTTTGAAGTATTAATGAAGATGGCGTTCACCGCATTGACCCGGCCGCGCATATCATCAGGCGTATCCAGCTGCACCAGCGCGCCGCGAATCACCATGCTCACCATATCAAACCCGCCCAGCGCGGCCAGCGCCAGCAGGGAAAGCCACAGCTGAGAAGAAAGCGCAAACACCAGCGTCGCCAGGCCAAAGCCGGCCACCGAGGCGAACATGATCAGGCCCACGTTCTTTTCCAGCTTGTGGCGGCTGAGCCAGACGCCGACCAACAGCGCGCCGACCGAGGGCGCGCCGCGCAGCATCCCCAGTCCCCAGGGGCCGGTATGGAGAATATCCTGGGCGAAGATCGGTAACAGCGCCGTCGCGCCGCCAAGGAGGACGGCAAACAGATCGAGCGAGATCACGCCCAGCACATCTTTTCGCTCGCGGATAAAATGCACGCCGGCAAACAGGTTAGTGAGATTCATCGGCAGACGGGTTTGCGGCGGCCGCTCGTAGCGCAGCTGGCTAACCAGCACAATAGAGAACAGATAGAACAGCGCAGATACGGCATACACGACTTCCGGACCCGCCACGTACAGCAGACCGCCAAGCGTTGGGCCGATAATGACCGCCGCCTGTCCTCCGACGGAACTGGCCGCCATCGCGCGCGCGAGGATCGGCGGCGGCACCAGGGCTGGCAGCATCGAGGTGATCGCCGGCCACTCCAGCGCTTTTGCCACCGAGATTAAAAAGACCAGTCCCCAAATCTCAATCTTGTCCGCCCAATGCAGCAACGTCAGCGCGACCAGTCCGAGTAACGCCACCCATTCAATGAACTGGCCAAGCAGCACAATCCGCCGCCGATCGAACTGATCCGCGAGGTGTCCCGCAGGGAGAGCCAACAGGACCGAGGGTAAGAATTGCATCAGACCGATCATCCCGAGCGCCATCGCGCTATGGGTGATGGCATAAATTTGCCAGCTTACGGCCACCGAAAACATTTGAAAACCGAACGATGAACAGGTGCGCGCCAGCCAAAAGGTGACGAACGCCCTGTGCCGCAGCAGTGAATCATCCGCTGCGGATACCTGTGAACCCATAGTCTTATCCCATTTAAAGCCAATATTCCGGCCAGCATCGTCGTACCGGCCTGGTGCGAAGTCCGTCAGGGACTTTTATTTTTTTTACCGCCTGACAAGGTGCGATATCTTGTGAGTTCGGGCAGTGGCAAGGCGTGCGCTTTGCCACCTGGACTTAGCGTAAACTTGAAGGCGAGGTTGACTTTATTTTGTGTTGCTCATTCGATTCAACCAGAGCAAAACGCCGACCGCTCCCAGACTGAACAACGAAACACTGTAGAGTGCGTTAAATGCGCCAAAGTATTGCGCTATCACGCTGGTTATACCGGTGGAAACAGCGGCGGTCAGTACCTGTCCGCGCCATGCCATCGCACTGGCTTTCGCAACGTGTGTTTGCGGGAAGTTTCTAAGAATACCGAAAGTACCCAAAGAAAATACAATATTCGATGCCATATGCGCACTGAAGATCAGACTTAGCCCGACGCAGGGATATCCGGCGGATAGGGGTAATAAAAAATAGCTTCCGATAAATGTCCCCAGGCATATAAGCAATATGCCGTTATTCGCGCTAAATTGCTGCAATTTACGGGCATCAAGCATGAGCGGCCCGCAGAGCTGCCCCAGGCTGCGCGCAAAAAGTAGCGGTAATGCCAGTCTGGCTGAATCCTCAGGCCGGATTTCTTGTGCCAGTGCAGGTAAAAGCGCCATTGCTGGTGATCCCACAGCGGCAAGTGCGGGTAACAGCATAATGCTTCTTTTTTGCAAGGGAGATATGGCGTGCCAGAGCGGTTTCTTTCGGCCAGACGTAGCCTCTGCAGGTTGCGGTTGTGCTCCGCGAAAGGTAGAAACGGACATCATAAGCAGAACCACTGAAGCCGTAAAACTGAGGGCATCAATGGCGAGTAGATGCACAGGCGTAATCAAGTCAAACAGGAGAACCCCCAAGCCGGTACCCAACAAAACCTGTGAGGCAAAAATGATGGTTTCCATGGCCGTTGCAGCAGGGAGTTGATCATGACGTAATCCGCGTTTAAACAATAACGTCAGCGCCGGGTAGCTTATGCCGCTGAACAGTGCTTCCGCACACTGCACGACCAACAGGGCCGGGACGTTATGATGCAGCAAACCATACAATGGAAAAACAAGCGCAAGCAGACCAAGTATCTCAGTAAAAATCAGGATCAGCAGTGGTGAGGTTGTCTTACACAGCATTTCGCCCCAGATGCTGCCAACAAAGCTGGGCAGCATCGATAGCATATACACCAGGGTAAGCGTTGCAGAAGAAGCCTGCCAGTGTAAAAGCTGGCCGAAAATAATGACCTGAGTAAGCCCATTGCCCAGCGATGACAGGATATAGGCAAAACCAAGCAGGCGTAGCCAGCGATGGCTACGCAGTGCGCCAATGAGCGCAAACAGCAACGTGTTCATGCAGAAAGATTCTCATCTTAAATAACAGAAACCCACGTAGCCGACAGGCAACGCGGAAGATAAGCACTGTTAAAAAGAGAAAATCGTTACATCGGAAACGGTACGCTACTGGAAACGGAGATAACACTTTAGCACAGAAAAAATCAGATAATGCCCTTGAAGTTGAATACCCACTCCTCGCTCAAACCTACCCTCGGACTCATTGCTTCTGCCGTCAAATGCCTCTTTGAAATGTGCCGTCGATCTCACAAGGTGAGCGGCCTGATACGTAACCAGACTGAGAAACGGAGACGGCTGAGCAGCCTCGCCCCGCTACCAACAGCCCGCTGCTGCTCATCAAGAGCTGGCGGACTACCCCCGTAATTCCCGCCGCGCCAGGGGTTCTGCCATCGATCCCAATGGCGGTTTCAATCGGCATCGGGGCTGAGGCTTAACGGAGAATCCCGACCCGGATGGCCGGGGTTTTTCATGCAGGACGGAGCTGAAAATGGGCGGGATTTACCCGGCAATGCTGGTGGGATAGCGCCCCGGCGAAAAACGCTGAATAAGATCCGCCAGATTATCGCCGGTGATCGGCGGTGAGATCAGATAGCCCTGAAAGCGATCGATCCCCAACGCCTTCAGCATATTAAATTTTTCCAGGCTATCGACCCCTTCGGCAATGCAGCGGCTACCGGAGAGCTGGCAGTAGTAGATCAGGCTTTTGATCAGCGCCAGAGCATGGGGATCCCGCTGCAGATCGTTCACGATACTGATATCCAGCTTGTACTCATTAAAGCGCACGGTGCGGACCGGAAACAGGACGCTGCTACGCGAAAAGCAGTCGTCGAGCATGATGCGAAAGCCCTGCTGCTGTAAGCGGGCGATCGTGTCGCCCGTTTTACTGTGACGATTGAGATCGACAGTTTCGGCAAATTCCAGTACCAGCCTCTCCCCCTGCTGCGGTTCCTGCAGCTGCTGACGGGCCGCCTCCATCATCCGGATAATGTTGGCGTTGTTGGCGATGACCGGCGGGATGTTAACCGCGAAATAATAGTCGCCCGGATATTGATTGATATTCTGTACGGCCTCCTGCAGGACAAATGCCGTGAGCAGCAGCCAGGCATACTCCGAGCGTATCTGCGGCAGAAACTCGCCAGGCAACAGCACATCGCCATTGCGTCGCCAACGCGACAGCACTTCGATGCCCTGTAATATCAGGCGGCCATCGGTAATGGGCTGAAACACAGGAAAAACTTGCCGGCAGTGAATGGCATGGATGAACTCGCGTTCAAAAGCGGAGAGCGCGGCAACCGCGCTCGTTTTCTGTCCTTTGGTCTGGCTGCCGGGAAAACGGCTGGCCAGATGGGGATGATGTTCCACCATCTTTTTCAGTCCTGAGCTTCTCTGGGTGTAGAGGGTTTTGTGGCTAAGCCCCCGACGTTGCGCCTGATGATTGATGCTGAATCCCCGCAGCCAGTCCAGCGCGGTGCTCAGTTCCGGTTTGCTCACGCCGGCGGCCGGTTTAGCGCAGATGACACTCTCCTGAGACGCCAGCTGCGCCAGCAGGGGATAGCTTTGTCCGGCGTCGGGGCTGAGCAGTGCCGCCAGCTGTCGACAGGGTAAATCAGAGGCCACGGCCCGTACCCTGGCCAGATGGCGCGGCTTGCCGACCTGATGTAACAGCGTTTGCCACAGCCAGTTGGCCGGGCTGCGGCTGAGGATCAGCATCGGCAGCGGAACGGCGCTGTGTTTCAGCAGCAGCCCCGCCTGTCGCAGAGTGAGCAGCAGCCAGAACGGATCGTCGGGTAAAAAAACCACGATACGCCTGACGGTCACAATATCGGGGATTAACAGCGCCTCGTGAAGCTGAGGGAACAGGTGCCTGGGCCGCAGCAGACCGCCGTCGTCCATCATGGAAGAGAGCCCCTCGGCGGCGATCGCACAGGGCGAAAGAATATAGTCCACCGGCGGGGAGGCCTGCGTCGCGCAGCCATTACTGGTAGACAAACGTCACCCCAATAATGGACTGCACATTACCTGCCGTCACCTGACCCGTGGTTCGCGCATAGGTGGCGGTTAGCCCCAGATTGACCGGCGAAGTACCGACCGTACCCAGCGACACCGTGCTGTTGGCGGGCACGATGCTGCCGTTACGCGTCATCTGTACGCCAATCCCCTGCGCCGCCGATGTCGAAGCGGTATTGCTGAAGATCGAATTGGCGGTATCGGCGGTGGTGCCGGAAAGGTAGTAGCCAAGATTCTGGTTTTGCGCGCAGTGCACCGTCACCGGAACGGCCATAGAGCCAGGGTAATCCGGAAGCGTTACCGTAACATCGCGAGCGGAGACATCGCAGCCGCCGGTCGGCACCACGACATCATTGTTGGCGTAAATGTTCCAGACAAACTGATAGGAGTCGCTGTTATAGTTGTTGGTCTGGTGAAGAATGAGCACCGCGATCAGGGAACCGGAGGTGATCGCCACCCCGCCAGCGGTGCTGACCGGCGTCAGATAGAGCACGGTAGGCCACGGTTTATCGGTGGTTGAATCATAGATGACCCGCGCGGTTTCCGTGGTGGTGGGGAAGGGGTAGGAGGTACCGTTGTACTTTACGGTGCCGGAAAAGCTCGACAGCACCCCGCCATAGGCGGAGCCTCGTTGCAGGGTCACGTAGTCGGTAATGGTTTGCGGATAGTCGTTATGGCAGAAGATTTGCGTGGAGAGATCGACCACCAGGTTCTGCCCGACGTTCACCGCCGGCGTCAGGTTGACGTAGACGTTCGCGCTGCCGCCGCCGATGGGGATTGTCGCCCCGGTCGCGGTTTTGCAGGCAAAGGACCAGGCATTAACCGACCAGCCCAACAGCAGCAGCGTGGTCAACAGGGTAATCATTTTTTTCATCAACTTACTCTCCTGATTCAGGCGTAGGTGTAGGTGACGCTAATCACCGCCTGAATGGTTCCCTGGGTGGCGCCGCCGTTGACCGTCAAGGCTCTGACCTGCAGCGGGAAGCGGGCGGACTGCGTGGAATCATCGACCTGGACTGATTTAGTGGCGCCGTTGTTCAACGTCGTTCCGCCGTCATCCTGCAGCTCCAGCTGGATATTGCCGGCGGTGCCCTGGTTTTTGTAATACCCGGTGGCGTCTGCGGTGCCGCTAAAGCTGGCGGTGACGCGCGAGGTGCCGACGGGGCAATTGCTCAGATCGAGCGACACCCCGTGCCAGGCCGAAGCGGCGCCTGCCGAGACCAGGCTAAAGGTATACAGGTCGCCGAGATCGACGGTGGCATTCGTGGTCGAGACCGTGCAGGGTTTGGCGACCACTTTGCCGTTAACGGTGATCGTGATATCGGCCGCCTGTAGAGGAGAGCAGGCCAGTATCAGCGCGCTCGCCAGAAGCCATTCTCGGGGAATCCATTTCATCTCAACCTCCGGTTACTGAAATTCCAGCGTGAATGTCGCTGTCGCGTTGACGTGCCCGGCGGTAACCGGCACCTGGGTGGCCATCAACCGCGCATAAAAGTTCAGGGTATTGGTCTGCCCGGGCGTCAGCGTCGTCCAGGCGATTGCCGTTGAGGGGGCGTTCAGCGGCAGCATCGTCTGCTGACCATTGAGAATCTGCACCCCCATGCCCGCCGCGGCCGACGCGCCGCTGTCCAGCTTCAGCAAGCTGGTGTTGTCGTTATCCGCCACGCCGGTGAAGCCCACTTTGACCGCAGTCACCGAGCTGCCGCAGGGCGACAGCACGATGCGAAACGGCACCACCGGCGTTGTCGCGCCGATGGTGTTGAACTGCTTAGCGGCGTTATCCATCAGGTCGACGGTAAAGTCTTTCGACTCGCCCGCCACCGCGCAGGCGTTATCCCGGACATATCCGCTGATGGTAATGGTACTGTCGGCCGCGAAAGCGTTGGCGATGGTCAGCGACAGCACGGCCCCCAGCAGATACAGCGATTTGGTCATCATTATTTCTTCCTTAGCGACAGACGGCGGACAGCTGGCTCAGCGCCTGCTGCTGGCTCTCTTGCGGCAGCTGATACTCGGCCACGCAGCTGGCATCGGGGCCTTCACCCCATGTCACCTGCACTTTGCCGGCCAGCGGCATACCGCTCAGATAGACCTGCCCGTTATCGGCCACGATACTGCCGCTCTGGTTATTGGCTGAGGTCACCATGGCGCCAAACGGGACCGGCTTGCCATGACGGGTTAGCGTCATCAGCAGCTTCATGCCGACGTGCGCTTTGAAATCTGCGCGCACGATGGCGCCGTGCGTGGGCACCACGCTGACCACCGCATCATCCAGGTCGACGTTGTCCGCCAGCGTGTTGGTGTCCAGCGCCACGCGGTTCTCACGATATTCGGTGGCGTACGGCAACACCGCATAGCCGCGCCAGTCGGTACGTACCCCGGTCTGGTTTTCCACCTTCACGTTGTCGGCGCCCGGGGCTTTAATCAGCACCACCGTATCGTTCAACGGCTGGCTCAAGGTGACGCCGTTGCCATGAGCCAGCACGCCGCCGCTCACGCCGTAGTACAGCTGTTTCAGGCCATCGCTGCGGCTGTAGCCGACGTTGGCGTTACCGTAGCCGCCGCGATAGTTCAGCGCCGCGTATCCGGTGCCGCCGCTCCCACCGTTGCCGCCGCCGGCATAACCGGTCTGCACGCTGTAGCTCAGGTTATTGTCCTCCAGCAGCGTGCCGTACAGCCCGGCCAGGTTGGTCATCCGGCCATCGAGATCGTGCGACATGCTGTAGCTGGCGCTGGCGTGGCGCCAGACTGATTTGCTGTCTGAGCGCAGCCAGTGGCTGAACGGAATGTTGACGTTGACCGCCAGCATCTGGTCGCGCCCCTGCTGCCAGGCGTTTTTGGTCAGGCTGTAGCTCAGCGTCCAGTTGATATCGTCCACCGCGGCGTTCAGCCCGGCCTGCAGCTGCTGGTCCGCTTTGCCGGTTGACCAGTAGGTCTGATGGCTGCCGCTCAGGTAGAGCGTGGCGGTGCGTCCCAGCTGCTGGGTGACGCTGACCTGCACCTTGCCGCGTTTGCTGTAGGCGAGGTTGTAGTAGTCGGTAAATTTGGGCTTCACCTGGATAACGCCGTCCTGGGTCTCGACGTCGTAGCCGCTCATCCGGCTATAGGTGGTATCGGCAAAGCTGTAATAGCCCCGCGTGGAGTAGCGGTAGCCGACCAGCTGAATATTGGTGCCGACTTCGTTAAGCGATTTGTTATAGAGAAAACGCAGCGACTGCCCCTGATGCTTGCTGTCGTCAGGTAGCGTGGCGTTTGCCTGGGTCACGTCCAGCGATACGGCGCCGAACTCGCCCATGTTTTTGCCGACGCCGAGGTTAAAGGCACGGTAGCGGTCGGCAAGCTGGGAGCCGCCGTACAGCGTCCAGCCCGCCGCCAGGCCATGCAGCAGCGTCCCCTGGAAGAATTTCGGCTTCTCCTGCTGGTCGTTGCCGCTGCGATATTCCCCCGCCGTCAGGGCGAAGCGCGAATGGCCCTCACGCTGCAGCACCGGCACCGTTGACCACGGCACGGTAAAGACCTGGCGGGTGCCGTCGGTCTCTTTGATGGTGACCTGCAGATCGCCGCCGTTACCGGCGGCATAGAGATCGTCGATCGTAAACGGTCCCGGCGGCACCGTACTTTGATAGATCTCATAGCCGTTTTGCTTGATCGAGACCTGCGCCGTGCCACGGGCAATTCCGTGGATCACCGGAGCAAACCCCTTCTGACTATCCGGCAGCATATTGTCGTCAGAGGCCAACTGGGCCCCGCGGAAGTTGATGCCATCGAACACGTCGCCGTTGGTATAGCTGTCGCCGAGCGTCAGGCGCGAGCGTAGGGGGACAATATCCCTCTCCAGCCAGCTGTTGACGTGCTGCCACTTATTCTCGTTGCTCGATGAACTGCCGCCGCTGCTGTAGCTCCAGGTGGTGTTATCGCGCAGGCGCCAGGCGCCGAGGTTGAGGCCGCTTTGCAGATTCAAATAGGCATAGTTGCTGCTGCCGCCGATATCGTTATGGACATTGTTGCCGGTAAAGTTGTAGTTCAGCAGCCCGGCGGTGATGCCGTCATCCCACAGTTCGGGCGGGATATATCCGCGCGCACGATTGCCCATAAAAGCCTGCGGCACGGTGAGGTACAGGCGCTGTTGGCCGACGTCGAAACGGCTGGTCGACTCTTTGATCATCTCCGCCATCGGCACGCAGGCATCGGCCGCGAGGGCATTCATACCGGCCACGGCGGCGGTATTGACGCCCATGCTGGCCAACTGGCCGCGGGTCAGGCAGGGGGCCAGGCCGTGGTGGTTCTCTCCGCTCTTAAAGGTGACATCGCGGGTGGTCATAAAGCCGTTATTCAGGTAGATATCGACGCGATAGGTGCCCGGCGGCACCTCTTGACCCTTTTCGAAACTCGACAGATCTGCCACCGCGGCAGGATCATCGGCGAGGAAACGCGGGTTAAAGTAAAGTTCCGCCTGCGCGGAAAAGGCCTGCATGGCAAGCAAAAGGGCCAAAGGGAACCGGGCAAATACGCGAGCCGATCCCGACGCGCGGCGCCGCGCATGCCGGGCACCCAGGCGGTCCGATCCATATTTCAGATGTGACATAGTCCCTCCGGTCCGAAGTCGCCCGGCTGTCAGTTCTTTTTATATTTCAGGGGATAACGCTATTTCCCCGTGGTTATTGCAGTACGCCCTTCATCCGTGGGGTCAGTGCGCCGTAGTCGTTAATCGTCCGGTAGGTGATGTCGCGTCCGGCGTCGGACGGGATTTTGACCGAGGCTTCCCCCATCGGTGGGACCAGCGCATTTTCCAGCACCCGGGTGCCGGCATTGAGTTCGGTCACCGTCAGGTAGTAGGGCGTGGGATTGATCAGCGTCAGCGTGTTGGCACTACGGCGAAACGTCAGCTTCTCCGCCGCCTGATCCGGCGACAGCGCGAGTTTCCCCGGGCGGTAGTAGAGCTTGATGCGGCTGATAATCGCCAGCTGCAGCGTGTTATCGCTAAGCTTTGATTTATCCATCGAGGGGATGGCCTTCACGTTCATCCAGAACAAACTTTCTCGATCCTGCGGCAGCTTGTCGTTGGTCGCATCGATTATGCGCAGCGTATTCTCTTTTTTGCCCTGCATAGCGAACAGCGGTGGGGTTATCACAAAGCGCCCGTCTTTTTGACCGTCGGCGTTTTCGACCCACGACTGAATCAGATAGGTGCTGTTGTCGTCATTGTTGGTCACCGCCAGCTGAACCTGTTTTTGTCCGGCGGGATAAATAACTCGGGTGGCTCCCAGCGCCACGCCCGCTTCGGCACGCGCAGCGAAACCGGCGGTCGCTATCATCAATAAGCCCGCCAGTAAGCAGCGTGTCATCCCCAGTGTTTTTCTCACGTTTTCCCCTTTTATACTCACCGTTATGTCCTGCATCCGGTATGCCTGCTGGTTAATTACTGATAGGTCAGAGAGAACCAGGCCTGAGCATTTGCGGCTCCGCCGGTAACCTGATGTCCGGTCGCCCGATATTTAGCGACAAAATGGAGCGTGGTGGGGCCGGTATACAGTCGTGACCAGGCGCCCGCTGGGCTGTTGAGCGGAATCAGGCGATCTTCTTTGTCGAACAGCGCGACGCCGATACCGGTTGCGATGCCGGGGCCTTCGCCAACCGAGAGCACGTCCGGATTTTTGCCATCGGCGACGCCATGAAAGGCGACACCAACCCGTTGACTGACGGCGGTGCTGCAATCCTGGAGATGAATATCGAAAGGAACAGGGTCAGTATCTTCCCCTGGCGAATGAAACCGATTGCTGCTGATCTGTCCCATGTTGACCGTCAACTGCTGGTCTCCTGCTTCAACGCGGCAGGATTCGGCAATAATGACGCCCTGAAAGCGCATATTTCCGCCGGGTAACGTCACATTCCAGTGGTTTCCGGCCAGCGCGAGCGGCGACAGTAAAAAAAACAGCAGGCCAGATTTCATTCCTTGCATCGTTATCACCCCAGTCCTGTTGTGGATAACGGGCCATCCTGGCCCGAGCTGCGTCCTTGCGTGATGAGTGAATTATTCGTATTGCACTTTGAAGGTCGCGTCGGCGTTAGCGGTACCTGCTGTTGCCGCGCCAGTCGCGTAGTAGCGAGCCTGGAAAGGAATGATGTTGGTGCCGTCGTTCAGCGTGGTTGCTGCACCGAAGGTTGCACCATCCAGCGCCAGCGGAGTCCCGGTGCTGTCGAGGATCTGTACGCCGACGTTCGTCGCGCCACCGGCCGCAGAGTTCTGCAGTGCCAGAACGGTGGTGTTGGTGCTGTCTACGGCAGTACCGGAGAAGGCAACGGAAGCTTTGGTTGCGACGGTAGTATCGCAATCATCCAGCTGGATGTTAAAACCGACCGCAGAGCTGGTGCTGCCTGCAGTAGCGAGTTTGGCTGAACGAACCTGGCCCAGTTGAACGGTCTGATCGATAGAGCCAGCATCAACGGCACAGGCCGCGTTGACCACTTCCCCTTTAAAATGCACTGTGCCGCCATTAACCGTGGTGGTGTCAGCCAGGGCCGCCGCGGAACTCAGAGACAGGGCTGACAGAACAACGATAGCCAGTGTTTTGATTTTCATGCTGTTTTCCTTTAAACAATGTCGATATTACGAACCGAAATTGGCAGTCGTCGTGCCTTCCAGGCATTCCATATATCAGCCGAATGGTTCGACTGCCGGCTCTGCGCAGTTTTCGCCCAACTGATGAGTCAATTGGGGCCATTTTGACTCATTGAGATAAATGACTTATTTTTTGGTTTTTTGAGATTTTTGTTGGTGTATTGGTCTGTTTTATTGGTTTTTGTTGGGTTTATTGTCTGGTTTTTTGTTTTGAAGAAGGGCGGTCATCGGGCGAGGTCAGGGCGGATGAGATGACGGGTAAGCGGAAAGGATGAAGAGATAAGTAAAGTTTCTTAATGGTAAAATGTGATAATAATCAATCAGATGAATTTAATTTGTGAGAATATATGTACTTGCCGGTTGCAAAAGTTTGCAAAACATTTTTATGATATAAACAGTTTGGCCCCAATTGACTTGTTCATTTTTAAATTTATCCTTATTTATCAAATGAATATGTCATTTCTTTGTGCCGTGAGAATTTTCTTCAAGCAGGTTATTTCTTTCCCACAATCCCGCGAAACGCGCGGCATTGCTGGCGGTATAACGCACTGTATGCCGAATATTGCGATGACCCAGATAATCCTGAATTAAACGTGTATCTGTGCCTCTTTCCGCAAGTTCATAGCCGCAGGCATGGCGCAGCATATGCGGGTGAGTATGGGTGGCGGTTCCGGCCTCTTCGCCGGCGCTACGAATAATCCGATAGGCCTGCTGGCGGGAAAGCTGAGTGCCCCGGAGGGAAATAAAAATCGCATTGGTTTTTTGTGCCGCCTTCCAGCCGGCGCGAACCTGGGTCCAGCGCGCAATGGCTTCCAGCTCGTCGAATCGCAGCGGGTGGATGGTCGAAAATCCATTCTTCAACCGACGGACGTTGATGCGACCCTCATTGAGGTCAAGATCGCGATAGTGCAGATCGAGCAGTTCGCTGATGCGCATCCCGTGACGAAAGGCCAGCAGGATAAGACAATAATCCCGCTCTCCGGTTGGACCCTGCCGTGCCGCCTGCATCATTGCCTGAACTTCTTTGGCGGTAAGAAAACGACGTCGATTCACAATACAATGCTCCTGAAATTAATTTGCACAAAGACAGCGCCCTGAAGCAATTATCAGGACGGTTAAAAAATAATCCGCAGTGTTAAAGGCGTATTATATGAAGGCACAGATACAGTTCATTCTTCACGTTGCCATGATGTTGGCGCTGCAAAAATAGATGGTCACATTACATTTACACATAGTTAAAATATAGCTACACGACAATTCTTATTTTTATAGATTTTATGGCATATCACAATAGCGGCATCAAGGCTTCTCGCCAGGTACATCAAATCACAGGGAAAAAAGTTAATGAAGAGATGGCTTTGGACGGAAAATATAATGCTGAATGGTTTAACCAAACAATAAATAACGAATTGAAATCCTGAATATTTACAAGGATATCAGCAGGAAACGTATTATGAATGAAGTAAGAACTTGTGGGAACAATAATCGTAACTAACGCATGGTTAATATTTATTAATGTGTTCAGCGACAGCTGGTCATTTTCACGCCATCGCGAGTATCAGGCGTCAACTCCTTTTGACGCCCGGACCGTCATTGCAAAATGCTGTGACGCTGCTTCTCTTTTGCATTGTCCCAGATGCCGTAAAAACGCCCGGCATTGCTCGCGGTATACCAGACGGTATGGCGGATATTTCGGTGGCCAAGGTAGTCCTGAATAAGGCGGGTATCGATACCCATATTCGCCAGCGCAAATCCGCATGAATGGCGAAGCATATGGGGATGAATTTCAATCGTTAATCCGGCGGTGTCTCCGGAGGAGGATATAATCTGGTAAAACTGTTGGCGGGAAAGAGGATTACCTTTGCGCGATAAAAACAGCCATTCACTGTCGGCATGCGGATAGGCTTTTCGAATATCCAGCCAGTTTTTCAATGCCTGTATTTCTTTATTGAGTAAAGGATGAGTAGTGGAAAAACCTTTTTTAAGACGATGGATGTAAATACACTTAGAACGTAAATCAATATCAGAGATTTGCAGGCGACAAATTTCACTGGCGCGAAATCCATGAATAAAACAGAGTAAGGTCAGGCAATAGTTTCGGGCAGCATGTGCCCCGGTGTTCGCTGCTTTAAGAAGCGACTCAATCTCATTCTGAGTAAGGAAGTTCCTTTTTTTGATATCGGCATTATTCTTCATTATATTCCCTTTTAATTGCAGGCGTGCATTACGAACTATTCGTTGTCGTCAGGCCAGTATTGTTGTCCGATTGAACATCTTTTCGCTTATATTTCGCCATCGCGCCAGGTGCTTTTAAAACGTGTAACGTACTCCAGCTTGTATCAAGCTGAACCGGGTCATCAGAAGGCAGGTATTTAGTTGAATCATGAAGTATCTCCATGCTCTGGAACCAATGACTTCATGTAATGCAATGAATTAAATCTATTTTTGTTAAACAATGACGCTGTTCCTGGGGGGGAGCATGTCCCGATCATCCTTCATTCCTCCTGGTTGCGCACGCCGGGGATACAGGGGCGCAGGGCATCGCTCTGGCGCTAGCCCAACGGATATCGACATCCTGATACATGCCGCGCTGCCATGAGCTATCACGATTGGCGGATCTCTCAGCAGCCGGGAATGGATAAATCATCTCCGGGTTCTCCCTTGTCGCCTCAGCGCAGGTTGAATGATTTTTGTGTCTGGTCTGGTAATAATTAAATGCCCGTTAACCGCTGCCATTCCTCACAAAAGTGAATTCGGCTCTGGCCTGGTGAATATTCCGCGAAGCACTTCGCAGAACGCGAAGAACGATATACTCGCCTGGGTAGCATTCACCGCATCACTACAACAGCGATTAAACCATACTGCAAAATTATGTTTGAGAATAGTAATAATAAGCCCGGAGACACCAGCGTCCCCTCACCACGGGGCTTAATTTCGGCACAGGGCCGGAGGGCGATTTCGTAAGCGTAGCGCGCTGAAAATGGCGGAGGTCAGGGGTTTACTGGAGTTATTTAACGCCTTTTGCTTGAGGGTTTTGGCTATCTTGTTGTTTGTTAAGCCGGTGTTTTGGGGGGTTATGAGGATTACTGGAGTTATCTGGAGTCTTTCCCCGGTATCTGAGGGAAACGATGTTTTCCACGGCGAATAGATTCAAATCCTTGCCGCGAAATATTCAGACAGAGCGATGGCCCCCTGTCGAGAGGGCACAAATAACTTAAACCGGCGTGAATCTATTTTGTTCATCCGACGTCGGCGGCGTTATTTCAGCTGGCTGCAGAATAGCAGGATGGCTATCGCCACCATCATCGCTCCGGAGGTCATGCTGACTCTTCTTGCCACCTCTGGCCGGTGGGTTAATAGCCTTTTTGACCCGTAGCCAACCAGGAAATAGATCAGTGTACAGGTCAACAGGTGAATGCTTCCCAGGGCCGACATTTGCAGCGCAACCGGCCAGCGACCTGCAGGATCGGTAAATTGTGGCAACAGGGCGAGGAATAAGAGAAAGACTTTTGGATTCAGCCCGCTAATACATAACCCTTTTAGCGCCCAACGGTTCCAGCTTCCGGCCTGCTGTGTTGCGGCGCCAGGCGTGGCGGGGTGACGCAAAATCGCGATCCCCAGCCACAGCAGATAGGCTGCGCCCAGCAGAGTGATCAGCGACAGCACCAGCGGGTGGCCGGTGACGGCTACGCCGATCCCGGCGATCACGATAATGGCCGCCAGCAGATGCCCGGACATCAGCCCGATCACCGCAGGAAGCACCCGTTGTCCGTGGATGCCGGCGCTAATGGTATAGGCCCAGTCGGCACCGGGGGTGATGATCAGCAGGAAGGAGACAACCCAGAACCCGGCGATAAAACTCATCTCCATGACCGGCTCTCTCCACCGTGTTTCAAGGTATTGCGCATAACGATCTCCCGTCCGTATCCGTGTGCTGTAGAGGAAAAGAATATCGGGATTTCCGGGAAATAAGTTTTCAATGTTATGCTTAAAACCCCCTGTTTAAGAGAAAATCTTCCAAATGGATAGCATAGATCGAAAAATTATTGCTGAGCTGCAATCCGATGGTCGTCTGTCGATTACCGAGCTGGCTGAACGGGTCAATTTGAGCCTCTCTCCCTGTCATCGACGGCTGCGGGCGTTAGAGCAGGATGGGGTTATTACCGGCTATCGGGCCAACCTCGATCCCCTGAAAATGGGCTTTAATTTCCTGGCCATCGTGTTTGCGACCTTAAAAGAGGGTGATAAAAAAGCGGTGAGCGCGTTTGAAGAGGCGGTTGAAGAGATCCCCCAGATCGTGCTGGCTCAGCGGCTGTTTGGCGATCCGGACTATCTGATGCACGTGGTCACCCGGGATCTCCCGGCGTTTCAAAAACTCTATGATGACAAGCTCTCGGCGATGCCCGGCGTGCAGCATTTGCGATCGACGCTGGTGATGAAAACCGTGGTCCAGGATCGCCCCTTTCCCCTGGAAAGCTTAAACCTGACGCGTTGATCCGCCCGCAGGCAGGCTGGCATTGCTGATAAGGGGGGAGGCGTTGCGCTGAATCTCAAGGGCAGGGGAAGGCGGGCGCGGTAACCACGCCTGCCCGTTCGCGCTTAACTTACCATTTTTCGTCGCGCGCATCCTGGCGGCCATCGCGGCGGTTATCGCGTTTATCCTGGCGGCAGCTGGCGTTGCTTTGATTGTTATCTCTGACGCACTGCTGTTTGGCATCGCGTCCGCCCTGGCGTGAATCCTGGCGGATGTCGCGTGAGTCCTGACGGTTATCACTGCGGTAAGTCGCCTGAGCCGAGAGGGTCGGCAGCAACAGCGCTGCGGTAACCAGAGTGAGAATGAGTTTTTTCATAAATATTGCCTTTCTGATAAACCAAACATACTGATATATGAATAATAATTAGGCGTTATTGTGGCGTGGATAGATTTTTTATCTCTCGGCAATAAGTGCCTGTTTATCCATTGTTTTGTTTAAAATTAAATTTATCAGAGCGGCGACAGGCGTTAGCCTCAGCCGGCGGTTCGGGTTGCCGGATCAGCGCGCATCCCTGCGGACCGAACCGCGGATGTTTACAGCGCCGGCTGCTGTTGGCGCGGCGTCGCGGGCTGACGAATACTGAACAGCGCCACCAGGGCCAGCAATGCAAAGGCCAGCAGCATCAGCGCCACGGGGACGTAGCTGTCCCATTTCATTAAAAATGCGACCGCCAGCATCGGACTTATCCCGCCGGAGATAACGGCGCCAATCTCGTGGCCCAGCGCCAGACCGGTATAACGGACTTCTACCGGAAACAGTTCCACCATCATGCACGGCTGGGCGGCGATCATCGCCCCGTGACACACCGGCAGCGCCAGCAGCATCGCCAGCAAAATCGCCGGGAAGCTATGCATGTGTAGCAGCCAGAAGAACGGGAAGGCGACCAGCGCCATGCCCGTCACGCCAATATAGTAGAGCGTTTTCCTGCCGATACGGTCCGACAGCCAGCCCCAGCCGAGAATCGTGGCGATCTCCACCGTCATGGCAATGGTCACGGCGGCGATCACCTGACTGGTCTCAATGCCGATATGTTTGCAATAGACCACGGAAAAGGTGAAAAAGATGTAGACCGCGCCGTTTTCCGCCAGCCGCAGACCAATGGCCTGCAAGATCGCTTTCGGGTGATGTTTAAAGGCGCTGAGCACCGGCAGCTGTATCTCCGTGGACTCATTTTTTCGGGCGACAAACTCGGCATTTTCCTCAATGTTGCGCCGGATATAGACGCCGACCAGAAAGATAAACAGGCTCAGCAGGAAAGGGATGCGCCACGCCCAGGCCAGCACATCGTCCTGCGGCAGCAGTTGCACCAGATAAAAAGCCAGCGAAGAGAGTACAAATCCGCCGGACACCCCCACCTGGCTCCAGGCGGTGTAGTAGCCTTTTTGCTGCGCCGGGGCATTCTCACTCAGCATCAGGACGCCGCCGCCCCATTCGCCGCCGGAGGCGACGCCCTGGATAAAACGCAAGGTAATCAGGGCGATCGGCGCCAGAATACCGATGTGTTCATAGGTTGGCAGCAGACCAATCAGAAAGGTACTGGCGCCCATTAACGTCAGGGTGATGATCAGGGTCATTTTACGGCTGTATTTATCCCCGAGATGACCAAAGGCGATGCCGCCCAGCGGCCTGGCGATAAAGCCGATGGCAAAACCGGAAAAGGCCAGAAAGGCCCCGAGCAGCGGATCATCGGTTGCCGGAAAGAACAGGGGACCGAAGACCAGCGCCGCCGCCGTGCCGTAAAGGAAAAAGTCATACCATTCCAGGGAGTTACCCAGAAAAGAGCCGATAATCAATTTGCGCATTGATTGGGGAGTGCTCACCGGCGTATCGCTTGCAGTTCCAGACATCACATCTACTCCAGTACAGGTGAAAAGAGGGCGCCGACGAGCTGGCGCCATGATGCAACCCGAAGCTTATGGGGCGGCATTATGCGATAGGGTATTTTTCGTCAGGGTGAACCTTAGCGGTACGGCTGCGCGCTAAGGGTATGGAACTGGCGATTGAACCACACCAGCCCGTCGCCGGCCTGGTGATGACGAATCTGTCTGACCTCGCAATAAAACACGCTGTGACTGCCCACTTCATGGCTGGTGGATAGGGTGCAGTCGACGCTGGCGACGGCAGTAGCCAGCACCGGCGAACCGGTTTCCAGCGTCAGCCACTGCTCGTGTAAAAAACGCTCTTCCGAACGCAGCTGGCTATTGGCGAAGATAGCGGACAGGTTTTGATGCTGACCAGAGAGCACGTTGACGCACAGCACGCCGTTCTCTTTAAATTTGGCATGGGCGAAAGAAGAACGGTTCATACAGACCAGCAGCGTGGGGGGGGAATCGGTGACGCTGCATACGGCGGAGGCGGTAAAGCCAAAGCGGCCTGCCGGGCCATCGGTGGTGATAATGGTGATGGCGCTGCCCAGCTGTGCCATGGCGTTACGGAAATCAGATGTCAGGTTCATAGCAGTATCCGTTATTTCAGTTTGACGTATTCGAAGCTTTCGATAACCAGCCGGGGCGTTTTGGCCCGCGAACAGCACAGCAGAATCTGGTCGTTATCTTCGCGTTCTTCATCGGTTAAATACTCATCGCGGTGATCCGGCACGCCGCTGCACACATTGGCGAGACAGGTTCCGCAGACCCCCTGTTCGCAGGAGACTTTGACCTTGATCCCCGCTTTCTGCAGCGCGGCGACAATGGTTTCGTCCTCCCCGACGGTAACGGTGACGCCCAGCCCGGGGACATCGACGGTAAAGCTGGCGCCGCCGGTTTCCACTTCCCGGTTAAAAAACTCCTGATGCAGTCGTTCGGGCGGATAACCGCAGCCGCGCGCCGCATCGGCGATATCGTCCATAAACCCTTCCGGGCCGCAGACGTAAACGTGAGCGGCGGAGTGGTGCGGGGCCAGCACCTCGTGAGGACGGATTTTTTGCCCTTCCTCGCTGATGTGCAGATGGACGCGGTCGCTAAAAGGGCAATCCGCCAGCTCGTGCAAAAAGGCCATCCCGTCGCGGCGCCGCCCGCAATAATGGATAGCGAAAGATTTTCCGGCGCGGAACAGCGTATCCGCCATCGCCAGCATCGGCGTAATCCCGATCCCGCCGCCAATCAGCAGGCTGTGGCTGGCATCCATCTCAAGCGCAAACAGATTGCGCGGCGGGCCGATGGTCACCGTGGCGCCGACCTGGAGCCGATGTGCCGCCAGCGATCCCCCGCGCGATGTCCGATCCTTGAGAATGCCCAGGCGATACTGCTGCGGGTGATGAGGGCTGCCGCACAGTGAATACTGGCGGACGATCTCCTCCCCGAGATAGAGATCGATATGCGCCCCGGCGCTAAATGGCGGCAGGGGCGCGCCGTCCAGCGAGGTCAGGGTCAGGACCACCACATCGGTGCCCTGGATTTCGCGTTCTGCGACGCGTACGGTCAATGTTTCAGCCATCTTTCTTCTCCACCCTGACAGGGCTTAACGCATATAGATGCCGCCGTTGATATCCCAGGTCGCCCCGGTGATAAAGGTGGCGGACGGATCGGCCAGGAGTTCTACCGCGCGGGCGACCAGCAGCGGATCGCCCAGGCGTTTCATCGGGATCATTTCCAGCAGCGCCGGCATTTTTTCTTCCGGCACCGCCGCATGAACGGACGGTAAATCGAGCGGGCCGGGGGCAATGGCGTTGACGCTGACCCCGGCGGCGCTCAGCGCGCGGGCAAACACTTTCGTCAGCGTCAGGATGCCGCCTTTCGAGGCCGCATAATGGGCGCCGGAGGCGGTGCCACCGTTTTGTCCCGCCAGCGAGGCGAGATTGATAATGTTGCCCTGTCGGCGTTGACTAAAATAACGGCCGACAATCTGACAGCCGAGAAAGGTGCCCCGCAGATTGGTGCTGGTGACGCGATCGAACTCCTCAACGGAGATCTCCATGATCGGCGTGGTCAGCGTGAGCGCCGCGTTGTTAACCAGCACATCCAGCCCGCCAAATCGTTCGTCGATCCACGCCAGCGCAGCGTGAAAGTGTTCGGGTTCGCGGATATCCAGCGCCAGGGGCAGCAGGCGCTGCCCCTCGGCATCGATCTGCCGGGCGCCCTCGCCCGCGGCGTCGATGGCGATATCCGCCATCGCCACCTGATAACCCAGCTGCCACAGATGGCGGCTAATCGTCAGCCCGAGGCCGCTGCCGGCGCCGGTTATGAGTACGGTTCTTGTCATTGCAGCCTCACAGGATGTAGCCAATGCTATGCAGATAATCGTCGCCGTTAATCAGCCGGATGACCTTCTGCGCGATAAGAAAGCGCTCGCCCTGCGGCACCAGGGTGTAGCTCAGGTCGGCGACGTAATGGTGTTCTTTGCCTTTGCGGTACTCATACAGAAACTGGGCGCAGCGGATCTCGACACGCTGGTCGCTGGCCTCGATCAGGCGGTGGCGGCCGGTCATGCGGATGGTACGTGCGCGGGGTGTCGTCGAGATCGACTCGCCGCTGTACAGACGATGGACGCGCTTCTCGCGCATGGCCTGGTTGTCATAGGCGTAATTCAGCGCGTTGGCGAAATCGGTCGTCTGCCGATCGACAGGAATGATGTACATTCCCTGCGGCTGCCACAGCGCCAGCCACTCACGGAATTCGCCCTGGTCGAGCAGGTCCGCCTCCTGATTAATAAAGTGAATGGCGGCGGTTAAGGTCCGTTGTGCGCTCATTTTTGCCCCCGGTTTTCTGCGGTCATGTACTTTTTCCACTGCTGATAGGCGGCACGCATGCCGGTTTCGGCGCTGACGTCGCTGCGCAGCCCATCGGCGGTGCGCGTCTCTCCAGGCAGGCCGCGATTGAGCATGATCCACAGATCGTTGCCCGCGCCGCCGCCGCGCTGGACGCGCTCCCAGGCTTCAGAATCATCCGGCGTGCCAAAGCCCATTGGCCCCTGGAAGTGTTCATGCATCCGCAGTCGCGCCTGGTTGGCAATCGCCGGGCCATCTTTCATCGTCAGCACCACGTGGTGGATTTCGGTCTCTTGCACCGAGACGGGTTGCAGCACGCGAAAGAACGCCATCGAGCAGGCAACGTTGGGGAACAGGTTCAGGTTGAAGCCGCTGCCGCCCACTGCGCGGACGATGCGACGCACCTGCTGCTCTTCGTGGCCCTCTTCGCGCAGCGCCTGAGCCAGTTCAAGGAAGCGATCCGGCACCGGCGCATCGAGATTCTCTTCAAGGTCAATCAGTTCCGGGATCATCACCATTACGCTGTGGCCGTTCCCGAGGTCTTCGACAAAACCTTTGCCGTCAACGAAGTTGAGCATCTCTTCCGTCTGCTTATCGACGGAGCTCAGGAAGGACTTATGTACGACGGGAAAGTGATAGCCATCGGTGGTATTTTCCAGCTGAATCTTCCAGTTGCCGGGGAAGCGGAAGCGGTGGGCGGTGGTGGCCTGCAGCGGGTAGCCGGCCCCTTGTTTCATAAACAGATCCATCCACTTCATGGCCGGTCCGAGGAAATCGGTCAGCGGTTCCATCTGTCGGTTGAAGGTGGCGAAAATCATCCCCGCGTAGCTTTCGCTGCGTAGGCGCACCATGCCGAGCTGCTCTTTCTCCAGGGTATCGCCGTAGCTTTCCGGATGCGGTACGCCGCGCAGGGCGCCGTCGAGACCGTAACCCCAGCCGTGATACGGGCAGACAAAGCTGTTGGTTTTGCCGCTGCGGTGTTCGCAGACGGTGGCGGCGCGGTGGCGACAGCGGTTCAGCAGGACGTTGATATTGCCTTTGCGATCGCGTACCACGATGACCGGCTGCGTTCCGACCATGGAGGACTTAAAGCTGCCCGCGTCGGGGACTTCACTTTCGTGCCCGACCCAGACCCAGGTCTGGTTAAAAATCTTCTCAATCTCCAGGGCGAAAATGTCGCCGGAGGTGTATAGCGAGGTATGAACCCGGTCGGACTGAACCAGGGCGCCTAGCGTGGCGGCGTCGTAGCCGCTCTCAATATTTTTTACCGGAATACATTCAGACATTGCTTAATCTCCTGAGTCTCGGTGATGCTTCAGTGGGCAGATGTATCGGCTGCGCGCTGAATCATTCCGGGGACCGCGTAGCGTCGGGTACGGGTAAATCCACCGGCGAGTGCCAGTAATCCACCGGGCGACTCAATAAGTTACGGGTGGTGAAATGGTCTATGAGCCAGCGTTCGCCTGCTTTTTTAAAGCGAATCACCAACTCTGCGCTGTTGAGATGCGACCCTCCGGCGCGAAAGGTGGAAACCTGCAACATTTTCCAGCGCCCAATGGCCTCATTCTCCGCACCAATATCAATATGTTCGGACGTTAAATAATGAACGTTGATGGCAAAGTGTGCGGGCTCGCTAATATAACGAGCCATCATTTGGGCAATGTTTTTTCGCCCGGAATAACGCCCCAGTTTGTTTTGGTATAAACTGCCGAGGCCTTCCCAGATAGCATCTTCACAAAATAAGTTCGCAATTTCCTGAGCGATATCCGGATAAGATAAATCGTCACATAAATGCATATATTGACTCATCAGGTTGCGAATTTGATTGGCCGCTTCGAGTTTATCCAGACGCTGCAGACACTTTTCCAGATTCATGAGTTACGCCTGAATAATTAATTCGCGCCCGGTTCGGGCTTCAACTTTGCAATATTTCCACAACCGGTCTGGCCCCGGGCCGACCTGAATGCTGCGGAACAGATTGCAGGCGGCGGTGACGGCGTCAAAATCATGCGCATCGGCGAGGACGTAGGTGGTCCACGGCCAGCCGGTAGACGGCCCGACCATCACCCGATCGTCATCCATATTGCCGATCACCTGAATACCGTCAGTGTGTTCGATACCTTTCATCATCTCGCCAAACGCGGCCCAGACCTGTTTGCCGACCTCCGGGGTGGCATCGAAAAAGTTTTGATTTACGCCAATACAAAACAGAACGCGGATCATCGTCATACTCCTTAAAGGGTTATAAATAGCCGGGCAGCGGCGGGTGGCCGAAGAACATATTTCCGGCGTTGATATAGGTCAGTTCGCCCATAAAGGCGTGCTGAGTGATGACCATGGTGTCGCGGGCGTAGCGCTGGAGCGGGCTGCGCATGGTAATACCGGGCATTCCGGCCAGCCTGAGCGCGCGGGTGGTCACCGATGAAGAGACGCGGGTCACGTGCGTCGATGACAGGCGCAGGGCGTTGATCATCCCTGCATCGGGCTCATCGCCGCGTAAAATGACCTGCCAGACATCGTCGATGGCATCGTAAAACCAGCAGCGGGCCGAGCGCAGCTCCGCTTCACAGTGGGCAATATCCATCTGCGCAAACTGGCGATCGGCCAGACAGGGGGCGCCGGTGACCGAACTCTGACGTTCGGCGATGGTATAGATTTCGGACAGCGCGGCGCGGGCGATGCCCAGCGCCACCACCGAGAGTACCTGCGTCGCCAGCGACAGCACCGGGTAGCGGTAGAGGGCGCCGTCGAGATTGAGTTCGCCGCCGCGAATAAAGGTCCACTCCTCGGGGACAAACGCCTCCTTGAGCACCACATCATGACTGCCGGTCCCCGCCAGACCGACGGTATTCCACACCGGATCGATGGTGAAGCGACCGGCGGGGAGGACCGCGATACGCGGCAGCGGGCGAGCGGAGCCGTCGTCAGGCAGAATGCCGACGCCAATCAGTTCGGCGCCGGTACAGCCGCTGGCGAAGCTCCAGCGCCCGCTGACCTGAAAACCGCCGTCCTGAGCGATGGCTTTCTGCGGGGGAAAAATAGCGCCGGCAAACACCACGTCCGGGCCGTGGCGATAGATCTCATCCAGCGTACTGAGCGGCAGGCCGCCGAGGTAGAAGGGGTTCATGCCAAAGCTGGCGACCCATCCGGCGGAACCGTCGGCGGTGGCGATGGTCTCAATCAACTGACAGAACTCGGCAGGCGAGATTTCATCGCCGCCATATTGCGCGGGCACCAGCGCACGATAAACTCCAGCCTGTTTAAAATGCGAAATAATATCGTCAGAGATATAGCGTTGTTGTTCGAATTCCTCGCTGCGCTTTTTTAATTCGCCGAGCAATGCGCTGAATTCACTATTACTGGCGTACGGGGTCTTTTCCGCACGCAGAGTTGCAGATGGGTTTAACATGCGGCTGTGCCTCTTCCAGTTAAATAGAATAAATATTTATCTCCGTCATATTGCTGATTGCCGGTGCGCGGGCGATATTTATTTCACTTAGCCATGGAGTGGCCGCGGCACGGTAAAGCAGATTATTCAGGATGTATTATTTTATTTGCTCTGCGAGTCTGACGGGTATTGCAGTTTTGCCATCAGAGATTCAGCAAAACAGAGTAATTCATATTCTTTATTTTTCCCGGCAACTATTTGCAGGGCGACCGGCCGCTGGTTTAACTCGCCAACGGGAAGCGTCAGCGCCGGATGACCGCTTAAATTGAACGGACGCACCAGCCGGGTCAGGTTCACTACATTGAGTGGATTCGCCGCCTCTTCCAGCGTCGGCGGGCAGGCCGGCAGCGTCGGCAGTAAAAGAAACGGCGTGCGGGCGAGTTGCGCATCGACAGCCTCGGTAAAGGTCTGACGAATGCGCTCTGCCGCCTGGCGCTGGTGCGGACTGATTTCCGCGCCGGCACGCAGGCGCACGGCGACATCTTCGGCCAGTTCGGGCTTCTCAGCGAGAGACTGAAACGCCTGCCAGTTCTCCTGGGAGATGATCGTCAGCCCTGCCTGATGCGCCTCGGCGAATGCCGGCAGCGTCGCGTCTGCGGGAAAAATTCCCGCCTGCGCCAGACGGGCGCGAATCAGCTGTTCAATGTCCGCCGTGGCGTGGCCGAAGAGAAAGGCCGTGGCCGTCTGGCACGCGCTGACGGCCGGGGTGATTTCGCCTGGGAGCCGCGCCAGCACCTGCCGTAACGTGGTGACATCGCGACTGAAAAATCCCACGCAGTCCAGCGAACTGTCGGTCGGCATCACCCCTTGACGGCTCACTCGCCCCCAGGTCGGCTTCAGGCCGACGATGCCGCAGCAGGCGGCAGGCATCCGCACGGAACCCCCGGTATCGGTGCCAATCGCAAAATCAACCTCTCCGGCGGCCACCACGGTTGCCGAACCGCTCGACGAACCGCCGGGAATCAGCGCCGGGTAGCGCGGGTTGATCGGCGTTCCGCTCCAGGCGTTGATCCCGGTCACGCCAAAGGCCAGCTCATGGAGCGTCGTTTTCCCTCGCAGCTGACAACCGCTATCGAGCAGCTGTTGAATCACCGCCGCATGCGCCGTCGCCTCCGGGGCATCTTGCAGCACCGGGCTGCCGGCTCGAGTGGGATAGCCGGCGATATCGAGAGTATCTTTGGCAGCAAACGTCAGCGCGCCGCTACCCAGCGTAAAGCGCGAGATAAACCCGGAACGGGCGGATGTCATGCCTGCACGATGTTCATTAGCCATGGTTCACTTTTCCGTTTAACGATGACGAGTGAAGGACGAATGTATAAAAAACAGACTGAATTGAATCTGAGATAATCTTGTCATTAAAACTTGAAACTTCAAGTAATTTGTAACGTATTTTTCACATCATTTTTGGCTATAAGAACATTTTATAAACAAATAAAAAATTTTAATTTATTGATTTTTATATATATTTTCAGTGTCTATATTTTAATCTCTTGAGGGGGCTCACAAAATAAACCGCAAAATATAAGTTAAAAAAATGATAAAAAAGCGTGCGAAAAACGAAGGGTAGGGGGAGAAAACGCTAATAGCCTTTTATTTAAAAAGGCTATTAGCGTGCCTGCGGAAGAGGGCGATCAGTCATTGAGGTTGTGCAGCAGCAGGGAGAGAACGTGGTTCATTTTCTTTTCTTGCGCGGGGGTAATGCCCTTAAATGCCCGGGCGAACACTTTTTGACTCAGTACTTTGGCCTCGGCGACCTTTGCCTGGCCTGCGGGGGTGAGTTCCGCTTCCGTGACCCGACCATCGCTGGCGCTGACGTGGGTCGTCAGCAGCCCATCTTCACGCAGGCGCCCCACGATTTTGGTGACGGTGGGCATTTTACTGACGGCGTATTCGGTGATGCGGGAGATACTGGCTCTGTGGTACTGATGGACCAGCATCAATACCCGGAAGCGGGAAAGATCGATGTCGATTTTTTTTAATTCGATTTCCATCAGCTGCGTATACTTTGCATAAACATTGACCACCCAGAAGAAGGGGAACTCTTCTTTATGAAAGCGGCTCTCGTGGCTGTCTGGTTGCGCTGATGCGTTATTATGTTCCACAAGCCTCTCCTTGCCCGACGACGGTAGAATGGGCAGATGGTATGCGTATTTGACGGGCATTGCAAAATGCAATCTACGGACAATATAGCAGGCTGGCGGCGCCGCTCACCGCTACCGCCAGGCGGAAATTCAGATTCATTTAATGGTAAAAATGATGACAACTCGCACGCTACCCGCGTGAACGAGCGATCGGCCCGTTTGCCTGAAATGGCTGCTGGCGGCGGTAAAAATTGCCGGCGGCGTCCTTCTGATTCTCTTTGCCTGCCTGCTGTTTCTGACCGTCAACCCGATGAGCGCCAACGGCGATTATATTGCTGCCGGTTGTCAGGGCTCTTCCAGCAGGCGCATAAAGACCTTCAGCGCCCGATCCAGCTGCTGGCGCTGCTCCGTGGAGAGTCCGGCCAGCAGCTGGCGTTCGTTTTCCACGTGGCTTTCCACAGCCTCATCGATCCGCTCGCGCCCCGCCTCGGTGAGGGCGACCAGCAGGCTCCGCGCATCGTCAGGGGCCGGTAAACGGGTAATAAAGCCGCGTTTTTCCAGCGCCTTAAGCCGATGCGTCATGGTGCCAGAGGTGATCATCAACGTAGAGAAAAGCTGGGTCGGGGAGAGGATAAACGGCGAGCCTGCCCGACGAAGGGTGGCCAGCATGTCAAACTCCCAGCGCACCAGATCGTGACGGATAAAGGCGGACTCTACGCGCGGCTCCAGCAGCAGAGCGCAGCGCTTCAGGCGCCCGATGGGGCCCATCGGGCTGCAGTCCAGATCCGGGCGCTCCCGTTTCCACTGTTCAAGAATACGATCGACGGCGTCAGCCTGAGATGATTTGTCCAATTGTGCCCACTTATCTTGATATCAAGACATCTGTCGTTACATACTTTGGCGACTAATTTACCTTGATGTGAAGATAAAATCATGACCTTTTTCTCACGCTCTCCCGTTATTGATTTGCTGTTGACCGCCCTGGCTCCGGCCATCTGGGGGACGACCTACATTGTCACCTCCCAGTTTTTACCCCCGGACAGACCTTTTATTGCCGCGCTGCTACGGGTGCTGCCCGCAGGGATTGCGCTGCTTATCTGGTGCCGCCGTTTTCCTCTGCGCAATGAGTGGTGGAAGCTTATTGCTACCGGGATCCTCAATATTGGCGCTTTTCAGGCGCTGCTGTTTATTGCCGCTTACCGGTTACCTGGGGGGCTGGCGGCAGTGATTGGGGCAATTCAGCCGCTGCTGGTCATGATGCTGGCGTGGTGTGTCGACAGGCAGCGCTCGCCGTGGGTGGCGGTGCTCTCGGCAGTCACTGGCATTATCGGCATGGCGCTGCTGCTGCTGTCGCCGCATACGGTGTTGGATCCGCTGGGGATCATGGCGGCGTTTGCAGGCGCGGTCAGCATGGCGCTGGGGACCTGGCTGTCTCGCCGCTGGGCGATTTCGCTACCGGTGGTGGCGCTGACCGGCTGGCAATTGCTGATTGGCGGCGTGGTACTGGCTCCCGTTGCATGGCTGGTGGATCCGCCGCTACAGGGGGTGACGTTGACCCAGGCGGTTGGCTATCTGTGGCTCTGCGTGGCCGGTGCGATGCTGGCCTATGGGCTGTGGTTCCGCGGGATTAGCCGTCTCCCATCGGTCGCTGTCTCAGCACTCAGCCTGCTGAGTCCGGTGACGGCAGTGCTTCTGGGCTGGATCTTTCTTGGACAGAAGATAGAAGGGGGGGCGCTGGTGGGGTTAATCGTGGTGTTGCTGAGCGTACTGTCAATACAGCGCGCATTAACAAAAAAAGCCCCATAAAGGGGCCCGACATTGCAGCATGGTTATCGTGAAGCGGGAGCGAAACGAGCCGCCGTAAGGCGGCCTGTCCGGCAGCTCCCTCTGCAACCATTCTCTTATTTGGACAGCTCAGCGGTCATATGAACCTGGTTACCGGTATAGGCTTCGGTAATGTGGTAAGACGCGCCTTGATCTTTAGCGATGGTCGCAATTTTAGCTTCTGCGCTATCCAGGGTATCAGCCGTTACGCTGACCGGGTGCTGAGCGAAGCTGGCGAAAGAAACCAGAGAGAGCATACCGGCAGCGGCAAGTAATTTTACGTTTTTCATGGTGTTTTTCCTTTTAACTTTTTAGGTGGAAAGCGTTGTGCTTTCGATGGGTTTATAATAAGCCTGCTAACTATAACCAGCGTTGCAAAAAGTGCGATTTAGATCACACTTTTATGGCAGTAAGATGACGGATCTTTAAGGGTGTCTTTATTTTTTAATTAAAAAACAATGCGTTGATCGTTTTCTTGCGACCCTCATGAATTAAAAAAATATGGCTATTGCCATGCGTTTTTTTGAAAACCGTCGCAACGGACTGCCTGAGTGAAGGCGTGGGCGGGCCTTTTGCCCTGTTTTTGCGCAGGGCATACTTCGTTTAGCGGCGAAGTATCGGGCTTTATGGATACGATAAAGTGGCGTCACTGTTGATTGAGGAAGGACGACACGATGATTGCGGTACTCTTTGAAGCCGATGTCACCCCGGCAAAACAGGCCCGTTACCTGGCGCTGGCGGCGGAGCTGAAGCCGTTGCTTGCTACGCTCGACGGCTTTATTAGCATTGAACGTTTTCAAAGCCTGACCACGCCGGGCAAGATCCTGTCCCTGTCCTGGTGGCGCGATGAAGAGGCGGTGCGGGCCTGGAAAAACAATCTCTGCCATCAGGCGGCCCAGGAGGAGGGCAAGGCGACTATTTTTGCCTCTTACCAGATTCGCATTGTGCAGGTCATTCGCGCCTGGGGTTCAGAAATGCAGGAGGGGCACGGCGATGTATGATATTCATGTCATTCTGCCAAATCGTCCTGGCCAGTTGTCGCGATTAGGCCAAACGCTGGGGAAACATGGCGTGGGGCTTGAAGGAGGCGGGATTTTCACCGTCGGCAATCAATGCCACGCCCATTTTCTGGTCGCTGAAGGGGAGCGGGCCAGAACGGTGCTGGAGCAGGCGGGGATCCCGGTAGCGGGCGTCTACCTGCCGCTTATTCGCAGATTAAAACAGGAACAGCCCGGCGAGCTGGGCGCAATAGCTCACGCGCTGGCCGAACGCGGGGTGAATATCCTGACCCAGTACAGCGATCATGCTAACCGCCTGATTCTGGTGACCGATAACTTTCCACTGGCGCAGGAAGCCACGCGTTCCTGGGCCACCACCTTGTGAGGCGTTATGCTAAAACCCGCTCATGTTATTGAGGATGATGAGTCGTTGGCCGTGGCCATCACCGCGCTGGCGTCCGCCATGGCCGATGCTTCACGGGTGAAAATGCTCTGTGCATTAATGGACGGGCGCGCGTGGACCGCGACCGAGCTGGCGACGGTGGCCGAGGTCTCGGCCTCAACTGCCAGCGCCCATCTCAGCCGTCTGGTCAGCTCCCATTTGCTGGTTTGTCTGGCGCAGGGACGGCATCGCTATTACCGGCTGGCGAGTGCCGATGTTGCCGGACTGCTGGAAAATATGATGGCGATGGCCGGAAAAAGCGCCATCGTGCTGACCACCCGGACCCCGGTGGGTCTGCGTACGGCGCGAACCTGCTACGATCACCTTGCCGGTGAAGTGGCGGTGGCGATTTATGCTTTTCTCTTGCGTGAGGCGTGGATTGTACCGGACGGTAGCGCGCTGACGGCGAGCGGCGAGGCGCAGTTTGCCCGTTTGGGCATTACCTTGCCGGCCGGGAACCGGCGCAGGGTATGCTGCGCCTGTCTGGACTGGAGCGAGCGGCGTTTCCATCCCGGCGGTGCCGTCGGGGCCGCATTGTTAGAGCATGGTCAGCGCAAAGGCTGGTTCACTCTGACGCCGGGATTTCGTGAAGTGAGTATCACCCGAACAGGCAGGCTCGCGCTGCGCCAGCACTTTCATCTGCAGCTGTAGCAGGCAGCTACACGTCAGATAGCAGGGGGAAATTTTTTAACCGGTTTATGTTATTTCAGCAACCCGCCTCTCAGTATTATTCAGAATGTTCGCTATAGTCATGGAATCGTATTGTTTGCCATGATAATCCCTCTGCAAAATATATTGCCTGCGCCTTGTCCCTTCTGATGTAAATAACTTAATGTTTGTTTTTGTCTATTGTTTATTTGTTATCAATAGCTGAAATCTATCGTAAGCCCGATGTAACAAGTTATAAGCAAATGTATATTTGTTGGCGAAAAATAGCATTCTTTGACGCCGACAGCATTAACGAATTCTTTAAACAGAGTTCGCGTCCTGACGCCTTAAATATTGCGGCTTCCGGTCAGTCGAAGTTTCTATTCACAGTTGCACAAGTGAGCATCGCATAACGCTTCTGACTTTTGTGCAGGTTTACTGTTGGTTTATTGATATAAAACTCACTCTGACAAGGAAATGGCAATGAAAAAGGTTCTTCTCTCTGCAGCTATGGCAACAGCATTTTTCGGTATGACTGCAGCGAACGCAGCTGATACGAATGTTGGCGGTGGCCAGGTTAATTTCTTCGGTAAAGTTACCGATGTATCCTGTACTGTTTCCGTTAACGGCCAGGGCAGCGATGCTAACGTTTACCTGTCACCGGTTACCCTGACCGAAGTTAAAGCAGCGGCGGCTAATACCTACCTGAAGCCTAAATCTTTCACCATTGACGTCTCTGATTGCCAGGCTGCTAACGGCGACAAACAAGACGACGTGAGCAAACTGGGTGTGAACTGGACCGGTGGTAACCTGCTGGCTGGCGCAACGACTGAGCAGCAGGGCTACCTGGCAAACACCGAAGCTTCTGGCGCGAAAGATATTCAGCTGGTTCTGTCCACCGATAGCGCGACTGCGCTGACCAACAAAATCATCCCAGGCGTGAGCACTCAGCCGAAAGCGAAAGGCGACGCAACCGCAGTTCAGGATGGCGCACGCTTCACTTACTACGTTGGCTATGCAACCAACACCCCGGCTTCTGTTACCACCGGTGTGGTTAACAGCTACGCGACCTACGAAATTACTTACCAGTAATTATCGCCAGAAAATAAAACCGCCGCGAACGGCGGTTTAAAACAACGATAAAGCGGCAGTTGCTGCCGCTTATTTTTTTCTTCTGAGGTCAGCATGAAGCATATTGTCCTTTTTTTCTGTTTCATTTTTAGTGTTGCCGCCAACGCCAACAATATTATCGTCAACGGCACCCGCTTTATTTATCCTGGAAATGAAAAAGAAATAACGGTACAGCTTTCTAATACCGCAGACCGTCCGGCGCTGGCACAAGCCTGGCTGGATAACGGCAATGCCGATGCGACGCCGGATACCATTACCACGCCGTTTATTATTACGCCCCCGATTTCACGTGTCGATGCAAAGAGCGGCCAGACTTTACGTATTAAACTGGGTAGCGCCGCCGGACTGGCACAAAATAAAGAGACGCTGTGGTGGCTGAATCTTCTGGAAATCCCGCCGGTGGTGGCCAACCAGAAAAATGAAGGGCAGAACGTCCTCCAGCTGGCGATCCGTTCGCGCTTTAAGTTTATCTACCGTCCTGCCGGACTGGGTAACCGCGACGCGGCGCCGGAGAAATTAGCGCTTTCAGCCAGCGGTAGCAGCCTGTCAATCAGCAACCCTACGCCATTTTATCTCACCGTCAGCCGTATTTCCCGCGATGGCGGTAAAGCCCTGAACAGCAAAACGGTGATGCTGGCTCCGCAGTCCAGTCAGACCGTGTCCCTCTCTTCCTCCGTGAGCCGAGGCGAGACCCTGACCATCAATAATATCAATGACTATGGCGCAGATGTGGCAGTGAAAGTAGCCGTTAAATAAGGGACACGATCATGAAGCAGAGGTCTATCTGCCCGGGAAGATTAAGTACAGCGGTAGCGATGGCGCTGTTCTGCTTTCCGCCAGTTTCCAGCGGACAGGAAAGCCCGGGAACGGTATACCAGTTTAATGATGGTTTTATCGTTGGTAGCCGGGAAAAGGTCGATCTGTCTCGCTTCTCCGCCAGTGCTATCACGGAAGGGACCTATTCGCTTGATGTGTATACCAACAATGAGTGGAAAGGGCGCTATGAACTGAACGTCACCCGCGATAAAGACGGCAACATGGGGATCTGCTACACCCGTGAAATGCTTGAGCGCTATGGTATTGCGGCGGAAAAACTCAATCCTCAGCTGAGTCAGCAGGCAGGTTACTGTGGACGTCTGAAGGAGTGGCGTAACGAAGAAAACGTTAAAGATAACCTGATACAGTCCTCGCTGCGGCTGGAAGTTTCTGTACCGCAAATCTACGAAGATCAGCGCCTGAAAAATTTTGTCAGCCCGGAGTTCTGGGATAAAGGCATTGCGGCGCTGAATCTTGGCTGGATGGCGAACACCTGGACCAGCCATACCTCTGCCGCCAACGGCTCCGACAACAGCAGCGCCTATCTCGGCGTTAACGCCGGCTTCTCCTGGGACGGCTGGCTCCTCAAGCACATCGGTAACCTCGACTGGCAGCAGCAGCAGGGGAAGGCGCACTGGAACAGTAACCAAACCTATCTTCAGCGTCCGATCCCGCAAATCAACTCGATTGTCAGCGGCGGGCAGATATTTACCAACGGCGAATTCTTCGACACCATCGGTCTGCGTGGGGTCAACCTGGCGACCGATGACAACATGTTCCCGGACGGAATGCGCTCCTATGCCCCGGAAATTCGCGGCGTGGCGCAGAGCAATGCCCTGGTGACGGTGCGTCAGGGCAACAATATTATTTATCAGACCTCGGTACCGCCGGGGCCGTTTACTTTGCAGGATGTTTACCCGTCCGGGTACGGTAACGACCTTGAGGTGTCGGTAAAAGAGGCCGATGGATCGGTGCAGGTCTTCAGCGTGCCGTATGCGTCGGTGGCACAGCTGCTGCGTCCTGGCATGACCCGCTATGCGCTGTCGGCCGGTAAAGTCGATGACAATTCGCTGCGCAATAAGCCCATGCTCTACCAGGCCACCTGGCAGCGTGGCCTGAGCAACATGTTTACCGGCTATACCGGCGTGACCGGTTTTGATGATTATCAGGCGTTTCTGCTGGGGGCCGGGATGAATACCGGTATTGGCGCCCTGTCATTTGACATTACCCAGTCGCGACTGAAGAGCGATACCCTGGATGAAAAGGGGCAGAGCTATCGCGCCACCTTTAACCGGATGTTTACCGATACCCAGACCAGCATCGTGCTGGCGGCATACCGCTACTCCACGAAAGGCTACTATAACCTGAACGACGCGCTGTACGCCGTCGATCAGGAGAAGAACCGCAATAACAACTATACCCTGTGGCGGCAGAAAAACGGCATGACCTTCACCGTTAACCAGAACCTGCCGGACGGCTGGGGCGGTTTTTATCTGAGTGGCCAGATTGCCGATTACTGGAACCGTTCGGGTACCGAGAAGCAGTACCAGCTTAGCTACAACAATATGTTCGGCCGCCTCTCATGGTCAGCCAGCGCGCAGCGCGTGTATACGCCGGATAACTCCGGCCATCGTCGTGACGATCGCATCTCGCTGAACTTCAGCTATCCGCTGTGGTTTGGCGAGAACCGCACCGCCAACCTGACGTCGAACACCACCTTCAACAATTCGCATTTCGGCAGCTCGCAGATTGGGGTTAACGGTTCGCTGGATAGCGAGAACAACCTCAACTACGGCATTTCAACGACCGCAGCGACCGGTGGTCAGCATGATGTCGCCTTAAACGGCAGCTACCGTACGCCATGGACCACGCTTAACGGCAGCTACAGCCAGGGCGAAGGCTACCGGCAGAGCGGGCTGGGCGCCAGCGGGACGCTGATCGCCCATCGTCATGGCGTGGTGTTCTCACCGGAGAGCGGCAATACCATGGCGCTGATTGAAGCCAAAGATGCGGCGGGCGCCATGTTGCCGGGTTCACCTGGGACCCGAGTCGACAGTAACGGCTACGCCATCCTGCCCTATCTGCGACCTTACCGGATCAACGCCGTCGAGATCGATCCGAAAGGCAGCCAGGAGGATATCGCCTTTGAGCGGACTGTGGCTCAGGTCGTTCCGTGGGAAGGCAGCGTGGTGAAAGTCTCGTTTGATACCACGGTACAGAACACCCTCACGCTTCAGGCGCGCCAGGCTAATGGCCAACCGCTGCCGTTTGCCGCTACCATTCTGGATCCGTCTGGTAAGGATATTGGGGTTGTTGGTCAGGGAAGCATGATGTTTATCAGCGATGCCGGGGTTAAGCAGGCGATCGTCAAGTGGAGCGGCGGACAATGTGCGGTGGATCTGGGCCAGGCAAAATTAAAGGAAACGGTATGTCGCTGAGTAAACGATTGATGATGGCGGTTGGCCTGCTGGCCCTTGGAACTTCGACGGTCTGGGCGGACTGTTCGCGTAGAGCGGCAAGCACGGTCAGGCTGGATATGGCCATGGGACGGGTAGTGGTATCACCGGATCTGCCGGTAGGTGCGGTTATCGCGAAGCAGGACTGGACCATGCCGGCGGGAAATGGCGTCAGCTATTACTGTACCAACAGCAACACTTTTAAGGCCGATATTATCGCCACTGGCGTTCGGGATCTGGGTAATAAGGTCTATTCCACTAGCGTTCCAGGGATTGGCATGCGTTTTAGCCGCGGCGGTGCCACGGTTAATATTATTTATCCAGGCACCTTTACATCGAACGGCGGCAGAGGGACCAACTACTCTCTGGAAGGCTCGCGCTTTACTCTTGAGCTGATCAAAACCGCGGCGGTGACCGGCAGCGGTACGCTGGCAACGGGGAAATATACCTCCTATGACTGGGAAAGGGGGAATAACCCAATTCTGGAAACCTACCTGAGCGCCAATGCGATCACCGTTGTCTCACCTTCCTGTACGGTACTGAGCGGGAAGAATATGAACGTTGATGTGGGCAGCATTAAGCGTAGCGATCTGAAGGGGGTCGGAACAACGGCAGGCGGTCGGGATTTTAATATTGAGCTGCAGTGCAGCGGCGGATTAAGCGAGTCGGGATATGCCAATATCCAGACCTCTTTTTCCGGAACTCTGGCAACCAGCACCACGCTTAAGCAAGGGGCATTGCTCAATGAAAAAGCCGGGAGTTCCGCCGCCAAAGGGGTCGGGATTCAGGTACTGAAGGATGGCGTACCGCTGGAATTTAACAAGAAGTACAGCGTAGGCACGTTGCGTTCTCAGGAGACGCGTTACTTTACGCAACCTTATCATGCGCGATTTTATCAATACCTGCCGACAACCAGTACCGGCGAGGTGGAATCGCACATGATCTTTAACCTGACGTACGATTAATTCAGGAGGCGGGCATGAAGCAATATGGATGTGGCACATATGGCCGGCAATGCATCAGACTGGCCGTTGCTGGCGCGATGCTGGCCGCCTCGTCGGCCTACGGTTTTATGACCAATTATGATAACGGACGCGTTGATTTTGTCGGCCGGGTGACGGATATCTCCTGCAGCGTTGCGCTTAACGGCGCGAATAATGCCGGGAGCGGCAATGTCTGGCTGGCGCCGGTGAGTCTGGCGGAAGTCCACGGCCGCGGGGCCGGCGCATTTATGAAGCCGCAGTCCTTCACTCTTGAGTTGTCGAATTGTCAGCTCCGCCATGATGGCGGCGCGGCGGATAAAAATGAGATTCGCGCGGTGAATGTGCGCTGGATTGATGGATTTATGATCGATGCTGTCGCGAACGAAAATGCGGGCTATCTGGCGAATACGCTACCGGATGGGGCGCGTAATATCTATCTGGCGCTGTCAACCAATGATAATAATACGCTGGATAAGAGTAATAAAATTGTCCCCGCCGATCCGCAACAAAATCGGGTACCGCTTGTTGAAAAATCGGTTAATGGCGGTGTATTTACTTATTATATCGGCTATGTCACGCCGTCCCCGGAAAAAGCGACAACCGGCCCGCTGACCAGCTGGGCAACCTGGGAACTCGTGTATAATTAAGCGCGTGTTATTTAGCGTATAAAAATACCGCATGATTGCGATATTTTTATGCGCTAACCCTTTCCTGCACCAGTTGTTCAATGCTGACTTCTTTCCAGTAATGACCCTGAATAGCAAACCACTCCATTCCCTTAAGCCAGTTTTTATGCGCTTCGCTCTCGACACCTTCAATAATGACATTGTGGTTATTACGTGACAGGAATGTCACCAGGGCATCCATCAGCGGCCGCCCGGATTCTTTCTGCATGAGATGCCAGAAAAAATCTTTGTCAATTTTGACATAATCAAAATGGTATCCACGAATAGCATTAATACCGGCATAACCAGAACCAAAGTCATCGAGCCACAGTGTCGACATCTGGGGAGTTTTCCAGCTGGCTAAGGCGTTATTAAGCAGGCTGTTGGCATTTTCCGTAACCTCAAAATGTACACACTTCAGATGGTTAATGTAGGTTTCGAGTTGCGGCTGGCGCAACATCCCGAGAATATGATCGTCAACATTGATTGTCGCGGAAATACCATTATCAATAAACCATGTCTGATGTTTTTCAATCAATGCCAGTTGTTCCATGAAAATACTTTCACGAAGTGCCGCATTGGCATGGCGAAAGAAAAATTCCGGCGCCACAGGAATAGAATCGAAGCGGCTTAAACACTCCACTGCCACGAGAGTGTCCCGCGGTGAGAACATTTTTTGAAAAACATAACGAACAGAGATATCGCCACGGGATAAGTTATAGTCAGAAAATAGGTTAGCGTTCATTTTCTCGTGTCAGGCACTTTACAGAACATCGCTGCAGGGTGAAATTATTATAAGTGACCTTTCTGCAGTTTGGAATGTTTATTAAAAGTAACTTTTCAATTAATTATCCGGTTTCGATTGGGGGCGGTTTTTTTTCTAGCATTGATACATATCGACTATTTTATTGTGCATTGCTCGCGAATTATGCATGCCAAGTTTTTGCATGATATGAATCCGGTGGCTGTGTACGGTTTTATGGTCAATATTCAGCAGGGTGGCAATTTTTTTGTTGTTGTGACAGGTCAGGGTCAGCTCCAGCACCTGGCGCTCTCTGGCGGAGAGCTTCTTCGGTAGTGAAAAATCGCCGTCGTCTGCCGGCGCGCTGACGGCGCGATAAAAATCGTGTAGTGGTGTTTTTTCTGTAAGAATCATTGTGTTATCTATGTTTATTAGTTCTCTGAACAGGCTGGCAATATCGCTCCTGACCACCAGAATTAGCCGGGCGCAGTGCAGAAGACGCCAGCGCATATCGTTGAGCAATAACATCGTGTCGGCAGCAGAAAAGTCCTTATGAATGGCGTTGAAAATAACGATCCCAGACAGGGGGGCGATCGCCCCCCGAGTGATATCCTGATAACGGAAGATGGTGATATTTTTATTGTTATCAACCAGATACCGATGAATTGATTGACCGATTAAATTATCATCGGTATACAGAAATATCCTGTCCAAGGGGTCAGACTCTCTTTTTTCGCTTAGCTTCCAGAATCAAATCGAGCAGCATTTTCTCTATTCTGGTCTTATCTTCGCGGTTGCGGAATTTAAACTGACAGGAAACCTGGTGATAGCTTTCACTGTCTTCATCAAATGTCACTTCAACAACATTTTTTATTGCTAAATCAATAGTGATTTCACCATGCTCAGCCAGAGACAGAACTGAATTTTTGAGGATTGAATTATGCGTGAGAAACTTCAGATTCGGGTTTTTCGCGATCAGCGCACAGCCGCCATCTGAAATGTCTTTAATATCGAAAAGATAGTTTTCGCCATTTCTGTGTCGACCACGACAAAAAAAGTCATAACGGTGATGCAAACGAAAGCGAGGGTCGCGACGTCGTTGTACCACATGAATGCATTCGGGTAAGGCAAAAGAGACTTTATTGCCATGTTCCGCGTCGGAGTTATAACTTTTCTTTAACGATGAACAGAACTCAATCTTTCCTGAATCACTATGCAGGATGAATTTATATTTATGCCCAGGGGGGATTTTGCTATGGGTGACGATATGGAACTCAGCAAAATCGACCCGGGTAAGTCGGGTCATGATGTTTTTGTTATTAAAGAAAATTTCTATCTCGGATTGCTTTCGAAGTTCCTCCCTGAAAATAGCAATGATTTCATACCTGCTGGTCTTTATTGTTCCCTCTGTCATGTAAAATCCTTGTTGATTATTTATTGTGTGTAGTTAATTTTTCTTATGGCAATGCCAACATTCTGATTGCATTAACCAGATGTTTTTATGAGCATTTGATGTTATTAGCTATCTTTGTCGCTAAATTGATTTGTATAAACGTCGAATCAGATGTTGTTTTTCCTGTAATCAAGAGTTGTAAAGAATTTTGGGGAAGGCAAAAACGACAGAAGTCCCCAATAAGGAGACTTGTCAAATTAGTATAAATCAATGCTGTATATAGGGTTGTTTCGTGCAGATTAGTGCAAGCATATACCCATTTGTAGGATATATAGTGCCAGCAGCGTTGGGCTAATTCCAGCCAAATAATAGGAGGGGAAAAGGGCGCCCGGCAAGGACCTGTGCGGAAGGAAACGCACAGGTGTACCGAAGACCGTCAGCTCTGCAATTTCGATAATGTAGCGATGGCTTCAGGAGGCAGGGTTAATGCGCCAGCGGCCAGGTTTTCCTGCAGATGCTGGAGCGAAGAGGTGCCCGGGATCAGCAGAATATTAGGCGAACGTTGCAGCAGCCAGGCGAGCGCAACCTGCATCGGTGTCGCCTCCAGCGCGGCGGCAACATCATTCAGTTCCTGTGCCTGCAGCGGAGTAAATCCCCCAAGCGGGAAGAAAGGGACGTAGGCAATATTTTGTGCGGCAAGCTCATCAATCAGCGCATCGTCTCCGCGATTGGCGACGTTATATTGGTTTTGCACGCAAACAACCGGCGTCAGTTTTTGCGCATCGGCCACCTGCTTCGCCGTGACGTTACTGAGGCCGATGTGGCGAATAAGCCCACGTTCTTTAAGTTCAAGCAGCGTGGTCAGCGGCGCTTCCAGTGAGCCTTCTACCGGACCGTGGGTGCCGAGCATGCTGCGCAGATTGACGATCTCCAGAACATCGAGCCCCAGATTACGCAGGTTGTCTTCCACCGCCTGGGTGAGCTCTTCCGGCGACATCGCCGGCAGCCAGTTGCCCTTTTCATCACGACGAGCGCTGACTTTCGTCACGATGCAGAGATCGTCTGCATAAGGGTAGAGCGCTTTGCGAATCAGCTGGTTAGTAATATGCGGACCGTAAAAATCGGAGGTATCAATATGATTGACCCCCGCCTCTACCGCTGCGCGCAGGACACGGATAGCGGCGTCCGGATCGGCAGGCGGACCAAATACGCCGGGGCCGGCTAACTGCATGGCCCCGTAACCCAGGCGATAGACCTGGCGATGACCTAATGTTCCGTTTCCGGATAGTTTTACGCTGGACATGGCGACTCCCCACTGGTGTGCAAACCCTAAGTGTAAACCTGGCGAGGAAGTCCGGATGGCAGGAATATTGGCAGAACGTGCGGCGGCGGTGATAACCGCCGCCGCAGAGGGGAAAATTAGCTAAAGAACATGACCGAAACGCACAGCAGGCCGACCACCAGGGTGATGAAATTACCCACTGAACGGTAGGGTTTGAGTGCGGGAATAATGTAGGTCGACAGCGTCGGCATGATGAACAGGATCATGGCGATCAGCGGACCGCTGATGGCATAGATCATGGAAATGGCGTTTGGATTGATGAAGCAAACTATGAACGTCAGCGTTGAGACCAGCAGAATCGACATCGCGCGGTTAAAGGCGCGGCTTTTACGAATGCCGACCTGATTCAGCGACGTTTTCACGATTTCGCTGGCGCCTTCAATCACGCCAAAATAGGTGCCGAGAAATGACTTCGACATGGCCACTACGGCGACCACGATACCTGTTATCGCCAGCCACGCCGGGGAGCCTGGCATCATCGACAGCGCGGAGAGAATGGTCACCCCTTCGTTGCGTGCGCTTTCAATATAGGAGACCGGTATCGCCAGCAGGCAGCTGAAGACAAAAAACAGCACGCTGGCGCAGATGATGGTATAGGCCACCTTCATGATTTTTTTGCATTTACCCATAGCCAGATCACCATATTTCTCCTGCTGATCGATAGCAAAAGTTGAAATGATTGGCGTATGGCTAAAAGCGAAAACCATCACAGGGATCGAGATCCAGACCTGGTGGAACGTATGTGAGGTCAGCTGCAACTGACTGGTGAGGTGCTCAGGTTGCCAGTCGCCGATTAAATAGATCGACAAGAACAGGAAGCAGGCAATCAGCGGGAACACCAAAAAACCCATCACCTTAATTGTGATATGGCGGCCCATCAAAAAGATCAGGTTCAACACCATGACCACGGCCAGACTTAGCATGGCGCGAACGGCGGGCGTAATCGGCATGTGCCTTGCCAGCTGCTCGGCGAGCGAGTTGGTGATTGCCACGGCGTAAATCAGAACTACCACGAAGAAGGCGAGGAAATAGAGCGCGGTGATCAGATTACCCACTTTCTTGCCGTAGTAATGGTTAACCGCCCCGGTGATCCCGACGCCGGGCGCAACTTTCGCGGAGAGAATGAACTGACTCAGTGCTTTATGCGGCCAGTAGGTTAACGGCCAGGCGACCAGCGCGGTGATGAACAGAACAATGGCGCCAGCAGACCCCAGCTGGATCGGCAAAAACAGAGTGCCAGCGCCTACGGCAGTGCCATATAAGGCAAAACTCCAAAGAGTTTCTTCTTTAGACCAAATTTTAGACATTGTGTGAATTTATCAACCGTAAGACCAAAAAAAGGAGTGTAATTTACCACAACAATGAATGCGCCGTTGCGATACTTTCGGATGACAAATAAGGCAGGGGATCGCCGGGCATCCTCCCCGGCGATGAAGTGTAGTTAGCTGCGTGCCAGGATCCGCTGCTGGCGATATTTCAGTACCCGTTCGCGCAGGGTATCCCATCCCCAGTTAAACAGCATGGTGTAGGGCAGGAAGAACAGCATAAAGCCGATTTCCAGCATAAACGCCTGGATCACCGGGATCCCGAGAATCAGTGCCACGGCGGTGACCCCGATAAGAATAAACCCGGACTCAAAGCCGATGGCGTGCAGCGCGCGGACTTTCAGGGTTCGCACCACGCGAGATACCGGCCACAGGCGGTCAAAAGCGGCGTTATAAATCAGGTTCCACACCATGGCCAGCGTCGCGAGCAGCACGCTCAGCCCACCCATTTCAAGAACCGAACGCTGCATCAGCCAGGCGGCGGTCGGGGCAAGAATTAATGTGGCGAGTCCTTCAAAACTGACCGCATGGATAACGCGCTCTGTCAGCGTCTTACGCTGAAATTGGTTCTGTTGCATGGCTTGCTACCTCCGAAAAAGCCGTTGCTCTGACCGGTTCCTCTGCGACAGGGAGGGAACAGATTCTGAGAAATTACTCCGCATTTTATGGATAAATATGATAAACAAAAGATAGATTCCATCGATAAAGTAGATAGTTCATGCGCTATTCTCCCGAAGCTCTCACCGCATTTGTTGAAGCCGTGGCCTGCGGGTCTTTTTCTGCCGCCGCCCGCCGGCTGCGCAAAAGCCAGTCCACCATCAGCACCGCCATTTCAAACCTTGAAGCCGATCTGGGCGTCGCGCTGTTTGACCGCGCGACCCGCCATCCCACGCTGACGCCGCAGGGTGAACAGGTGCTGAGTTACGTCAAAGCGATTCTGGCGGCCAGCGATCGGCTGGATGAGCTGGCTATTTCACTGTCTGATGAAACGGAAGCGCGCCTGACGTTTGTTCTCTCCGACACGTTGCACCCGGATGTGCTGGAGGATCTGCTGCAGCAGTTCGATCGTCGTTTTCCCCACACCGAGTTTGAATGCCTGATAGGGGAAGATGAGGATGTCATTGACCTGTTGCAGAAGGAGCGCGCGCAGGTGGGGCTGATTGAGGCCCGGGATAGCTATCCGACGGAGATTGGCAGCACCCGGCTGCCGTTACAAACGGCGATGGCTATCTACGTGGCCCCCGCGCATCCGCTGGCGGCACAGGGGCGGGTCACCTGGGATGAGCTGCATAGCTGGCGAGAACTGCGCCTGAG
The DNA here is from genome assembly GCF_000735435.1 of Klebsiella planticola ATCC 33531. Lineage (GTDB taxonomy): Bacteria > Pseudomonadota > Gammaproteobacteria > Enterobacterales > Enterobacteriaceae > Klebsiella > Klebsiella planticola. The sequence continues at coordinate 297,344 of NZ_JMPP01000018.1, forward strand.
CACTTTTCTGGCCAGCTCGCTGGAGCCTGCGAAAGGCCAGGTCTGGTCGGCGCCGAACTATTTACTGCTGCTCAGCATGACGGTACAGGGGCTGGGATGGTGCATTTTACCCTGTGCGCTGGTTGAAGAGTTTGCCGGGTCAGGCACGCTGGTGGCGCTGAACATTCCCGGCTGGCCGCGGGCGATTTCCGTTGATTTACTGTGGAATAAGAAGGCGCCACCGGGGAAAGCCGGGAGCTGGCTGCGTCAGCATTTACAGCGCCAGGAACCCGCAACGCGGGGCTAATCTTTGTGATTTGCCTCACTTTTTTTAAACAATTGCGAAATTTTTTGATAACAATTCTCTACTATGTTGCTGTTTCTTTGCGCACAGGCAGGGCAGAGGTAGAGGATGAAAGATGTCGTGATCGTTGGTGCGTTGCGCACCCCGATAGGGTGTTTTCAGGGAACGTTGTCGCGCCACTCCGCGGTAGAGTTGGGGAGTCTCGTGGTCAAGGCTCTGGTGGAACGTACCGGTATCGACCCGCAAAGTGTTGATGAAGTGATCCTCGGGCAGGTGCTGACTGCGGGGACCGGGCAAAACCCGGCCCGTCAATCGGCGATCCGCGGCGGTCTGCCGAATACCGTTTCTGCCATTACGATTAACGACGTGTGTGGTTCCGGACTGAAGGCGCTGCATCTGGCGACGCAGGCAATCCAGTGCGGTGAAGCCGACGTGGTGATTGCCGGCGGTCAGGAAAATATGAGCCGGGCGCCGCACGTTCTCACCGATAGCCGCACCGGCGCTCAGCTGGGTAACAGCCAGCTGATTGACAGCCTGGTTCACGATGGTTTGTGGGATGCTTTCAACGACTATCACATGGGAGTCACGGCGGAAAACCTGGCGCGTGAATATGGTATCAGCCGCGAGCTGCAGGATGCCTGGGCGCTGAGTTCGCAGCAAAAGGCCCGGCGGGCGATTGATTCAGGGCGCTTTCGTGATGAGATTGTGCCGGTGACCACCGAGCTGAACGGGGCGCCGCGCACCGTTGATACCGATGAGCAGCCGCGGGTCGATGCCAGCGCCGAAGGGCTGGCCAGTCTGCTACCCACCTTCGATCGGCTGGGTTCAGTGACCGCAGGCAACGCTTCCAGCATCAATGACGGCGCGGCGGCGGTAATGATGATGAGCGAATCGAAAGCGCAGGAGCTCGGTCTGCCGATCCTTGCGCGGATCCGCGCTTTTGCCAGCGTCGGCGTCGATCCGGCCCTGATGGGGATCGCGCCGGTACACGCGACGCGCCGCTGTCTGGAAAGAGCAGGCTGGCGGCTGGATGAGGTCGATCTTATCGAGGCCAATGAGGCATTTGCCGCCCAGGCGATTTCTGTGGGACGAGTGCTGGAATGGGATGAGCGGCGGGTCAATGTCAACGGCGGGGCGATTGCGCTGGGCCATCCTATTGGGGCATCCGGCTGCCGTATTCTGGTTTCTCTGGTGCACGAGATGATTAAACGCGATGCCCGCAAAGGGTTGGCTACGCTCTGTATCGGCGGTGGTCAGGGCGTTGCGCTGGCGGTAGAACGCGCATAGTCCCGCTTTGCTTTACCTGCTTCTCAAGCCTCCTTGCGGAGGCTTTTTTATTGGCTTTTCTCCCCGCAGATCCCGGCAAAATTCAGCGAAACAGGGGTGATAAAGGCCTTTTTTGTTGAGCTTTGTCACGTCCTGCTGTGCCATGTTTTTTGAAACAAATAATTACGATCTCGATCACTAAAACATACGTCCTTAAAAAATAAAATGCAGTTTCATAAAATAGAAACATAATTTTAATTTTGAGGGGTACCCTATGTTTGCAAGATCTCTGGCCCTTGCTTCTCTCTGTGCCGCAGCGTTTTCCGCTTCCGCTGTCACCGTTGATTTGCGTCATGAATTCATTGATGGAGGTAAAACAGATAAAACCAACGCCGACCGCGTCTCGGTCTCCCATCGCTTTGCCAACGGATTCGGCTTCTCCGTTGAGGCAAAGTGGAAGTCAGGCGGCGATAATACCTCGCAACCGTATTCAGATTTTGTCGGCAACGGCCACGAAGAGACCATTAGCTGGCAGTGGAAGGCGAATCAGAACTTCTCCGTGACGCCGGGGTTTAATATTGAGAGCAACGATAGCCGCTCAATCTACAAACCCAATCTGCGGGTGCAATACAGCTTCGATAATGGTTTCTACGTGGCGGCCCGTTACCGCTACGACTATACCCGCTACCCGGCGAGCGCCGGCAAAGAAGACGATAAAGTGAACCGTGGCGATGCGTGGGCCGGTTTTGTGATGGGCAACTGGCGTACCGAGCTGAACTATGTTTATGCCCGCAGCTCCGAGGGGGTGAACCGCAACGACAACAAGCCTTACTCCCAGGAGTACAACGTGAAGCTGGCCTATAAGCTGGACAAAAACTGGGCGCCGTATGGTGAAGTGGGCAACGTTGGGGTGAATGACCGCAGCGATCGCCAGACCCGTTTCCGCGTCGGGGTGGCTTACAGCTTCTGATAAAACCCTCTTCCGTCATGACCCCGGAGCCGTTAGCCGGGGTTTTCTGTTGCTGTCGTCCGGCAGCGCGTCCTTTAGCACTGATTCTGGCGAAAGCAGGTTTGCCGCCCGCGCTGTCGAGAGGAGCCGCGGAAAATTTCACCGGCACGGGTGCAACAGAAGGTGGGCAGAAAACGGCTTTTGCCTGCCTCAGATACCCCGCCGGGCGGTAATGAAACAAAAAAGCCCTCCGCAAAGGAGGGCAAGGCCAGTTACAGAAACACACTCAAAAACGATACGGATATTACGCCTGCAGCATCTCCGGATGCGCTGGCAGTTTCGCGATGTAGATAGCCGGTTTTCCGTCTTTATCCGAGCTGAACAAGATTGCGCCATCGTCCGGCGTAAACGAAGGATGCGGATGGGTGACCTGACGGCTATTGGCGACCGTCGCCCAGGAGGTATCATGCCGGGCAACGCGGAAGTAAGCCTGTTTCGCGACATCAAAGACATAGAGATAAGGGTCATTATCAATGGTGTAACCGCTGGTATCTTTCACATCCACCGGCGTACCAGAGCCATCCCCGACTAACAGCGTGCCGTCGAAATTGCTCATCAGATGCGAGCAGGCGGGCATCGGCATCAGCGCGGTATTGATGCCGGTATCCGGATCGAAGCGATAAATCGTCCGTCCCTGTTGACCTTTCAGATAAGAGACATAAATCAGCGCAGAACCGTTCGGGACCCAGAATTCGTGGGTACAGCTTTCACCCTCGGCATGCTCTTTGACTTTCCGTACGTGGCTGCCATCTTCGTTGACCATCCACATCCGGGCGTCGACCAGATCGTGCGGCCCTTCATGGCAGAAGGCGACGGTGTCGTCGTCGAACGGACGGTAGATAGGATGGCCCAGCCATTTTTTCTCTTCATGAATAACGCGGCTCTCGCCGCTTTGCAGGTCGACGCGCAGCAGACGGCAGTGCGGACCTTTATGGAAGAAGTCGTGGAAAATCTGCCAGTCGTTGAGCGGCGTCCAGTCGCTTTTCGCAATCTCAATACCGACCAGTTTGCTGCAGTCGCTGTTGGCGACCCAGGTACCGTATCCGACCCACTCATCCGGGACGCGGTAGACCTGACGTTCCTGGAGGGTTGAAAGGTTGACTTCCAGCAGCGTACGGTCGTTTTTAACGTAATAGAGCGCGGAGTCATCCGGTGAGAGAAAACCGCCGAAGGTATTATCGCCGGCGCCTTCGGTGAGCTGAACGGCCTCGGCTGTCGCGATATTTAACAGATAGTAGTTCCAGTGGCCATCAAACTCGCCGGCGAACAGCAGGTGGCTGCCATCATTAAAAAAACACTTCTGATAGAAATAGTTACGATGACAGGTTACTTCCGGAGGGGTTAAGCGGGTGATCTCCGCGCCGGTATCCGGATCGCGACTGACTGCATAATTCAATTTTACCCGCATGCCTTTAGCCATGATGTACTCCTTTTCCTTCCCGCGATGTCGCCTGTCTGCAGGGGACGTGTAGCCAGGTGAGGTTGATTTAAAAGATGAGTGTTAATTTATCAAAACATCGTTTCATTATTTGTGATGACGAGCGCAATTCGCCATAAAATGTTGCTCTGGATCGCGGTTTTACCGCTCTGTCACCTGGCATCTCGGGGCGATCTTTGTTTTCATGCCCACTTTTTGCGTTTTGCCGTCCTTTTTCAAAGTTAAATTAACTCATTGTATTTTATTATTTTTATATCTTTTATTGCGCATCGCTCCGTGATCGGTTTTGCATTTTTGATAAATAGATGGTGAAAATATGAAACGTTGTTTTAATAAAAATTGAAAACACCTTTCCTCGGGGGTAAGATGTCGACACCAGTAAAACGAAACTGTGTTTTATTTTTAAGGTGGGTAATACCCAGAGCGTTTTCCCTGGCGTAAGCAACCGTGAGGGATGCGGATCGGACAAATAGAACCTTGCCTGTGTTGTACGGGCTCTGAAAGATTAAGGAACAAAGTATGATACTTGATGCATTCTCTCTACAGGGTAAAGTGGCTGTTGTCACCGGCTGCGATACCGGTCTGGGTCAGGGTATGGCGCTCGGTCTGGCCGAAGCGGGCTGCGATATTGTCGGCATTAATATTGTTGAGCCGGTGGAAACGATTGAGCGTGTTACCGCGCTGGGACGTCGTTTCCTGAGCCTGACCGCCGATTTGCGGCAGATTGACGGTATTCCTCAACTGCTTGAGCGTGCGGTTGCCGAATTCGGTCATATCGATATTCTGGTCAACAACGCCGGTCTGATTCGTCGTCAGGATGCCCTTGAATTCAGTGAGAAAGACTGGGATGACGTGATGGATCTGAACATCAAGACCGTGTTCTTTATGTCTCAGGCGGCGGCGAAGCACTTTATTGCCCAGGGTAACGGCGGCAAGATCATTAACATCGCGTCGATGCTCTCTTTCCAGGGCGGTATTCGCGTACCGTCCTACACCGCATCAAAAAGCGGCGTGATGGGGGTGACCCGTCTGCTGGCGAACGAGTGGGCGAAGTACAACATCAACGTCAATGCGATTGCGCCGGGCTATATGGCGACCAACAACACCCAGCAGCTGCGCTCCGATGAACAGCGTAGCGCGGAAATTCTTGACCGCATTCCGGCAGGGCGCTGGGGCTTACCGGACGATCTGAAAGGGCCGGTGGTCTTTCTCTCCTCCAGCGCATCGGATTACATTAACGGCTACACCGTGGCGGTCGATGGCGGCTGGCTGGCGCGCTAAGCTCGCGCGGCGACAGGCGATAAACCCTGCTGTGACGGCAGGGTTTTTTTATGCCTGGCGGCGGTGGGCCAGGTCACTTCACCATGCGGCAACCGGCGCAACAGCGATAAAAAATGAACATTAATTATCCATATTTAGATGGCTCTTAATTTGAAGATCGTCCATATCATTTCGTCATGCTTTCAGCTATATACCAATAAATAAAGGGGGTTAATAAACAGTGATTGATGAAACGGCAATAATAGAAAGTTTAATGTCCATCACAAAACAACTCCTTCCAGCTATTTAATCCATATCTTTGACGTCTCCTCCCTGACACTTTGTCGCGTCGATCGCGTACTTTCACTGAACGTCTTACTTTGCTCAGGCAGGAAAAAAATGACCTCAATCAGTGACGGCACGACGGTCCTGGCGCGTAGCCAGCGTGATACCCGACGCATGAACCAGTTTGTCTCTATTGCCGCTGCGGTGGCTGGATTGCTATTTGGCCTCGATATAGGGGTGATTGCCGGGGCGCTGCCCTTTATTACCGACCATTTTGTCTTATCCAGCCGGCTGCAGGAGTGGGTGGTCAGCAGCATGATGCTCGGGGCGGCGGTTGGCGCGCTGTTCAACGGCTGGCTCTCCTTCCGACTGGGACGTAAATACAGTCTGATGGCGGGGGCGGTACTGTTTGTGGCCGGGTCGGTCGGATCGGCGTTTGCCGCGAGTGTCGAAATGCTGCTGGCGGCAAGGATCATTCTCGGTATCGCCGTGGGGATCGCCTCGTATACCGCGCCGCTGTATCTTTCTGAAATGGCGAGTGAAAATGTGCGCGGTAAGATGATCAGTATGTATCAGCTGATGGTGACGCTGGGGATCGTCATGGCCTTCCTGTCCGACACCGCATTCAGCTACAGCGGTAACTGGCGGGCGATGCTGGGCGTTCTGGCGCTGCCGGCGCTCCTGCTGATGGTTCTGGTGATTTTCCTGCCGAATAGCCCGCGCTGGCTGGCTGAAAAGGGGCGCCACGTCGAAGCGGAAGAGGTGCTGCGTATGCTGCGCGATACTTCGGAAAAAGCCCGTGATGAGCTCAATGAAATCCGCGAAAGCCTGAAGCTTAAGCAAGGCGGCTGGGCGCTGTTTAAGATCAATCGCAACGTCCGCCGCGCGGTCTTCCTTGGCATGCTGTTACAGGCGATGCAGCAATTTACCGGCATGAATATCATCATGTACTACGCGCCGCGTATTTTTAAAATGGCCGGCTTCACCACCACCGAGCAGCAGATGGTTGCCACGCTGGTAGTGGGCCTGACCTTTATGTTTGCGACCTTTATCGCGGTCTTTACCGTCGATAAAGCGGGGCGTAAACCGGCGCTGAAAATCGGCTTTAGCGTGATGGCTATCGGAACGCTGGTGCTGGGCTACTGCCTGATGCAGTTTGATAACGGTACCGCCTCCAGCGGGCTGTCCTGGCTTTCCGTCGGCATGACCATGATGTGCATTGCAGGCTATGCGATGAGCGCCGCGCCGGTGGTGTGGATCCTGTGTTCGGAAATTCAGCCGCTGAAATGCCGCGACTTTGGCATCACCTGTTCGACCACCACCAACTGGGTGTCGAACATGGTTATCGGCGCCACCTTCCTGACGCTGCTGGATACGATTGGCGCAGCGGGGACCTTCTGGCTCTACACCGCGCTGAACGTGGCGTTTATCGGCGTGACGTTCTGGCTGATTCCGGAAACCAAAAACGTCACGCTCGAACATATTGAGCGCCGACTGATGTCCGGCGAAAAGCTGCGCAATATCGGTAATTAATCACAAGGATGCTCTGGGCAGCCACGGACTGGCTACGCGTACCGTTTCCCGATGGTTATCACCGTGAATAATATGCAGGGCGCTCAGGCGCCCGATGTCATAGTGCGGCAGCTGCACCGTCGATAGCGGCGGTAAAAACAGATCGCCAATGCCGACCATATTATCGTAGCCCAGCACCGCAACGTCCTGCGGAATCCGCAATCCTTGCGCCAGCAGCGTCTGATAGACCATAAAGGCGATACGATCGTTGCCGCAGATAATCGAATCGAACGACGGTTTCCCCCGGCGGAGATGGGCCTGCACCACGGCGGGAATATCTTGATAGTGCTGATCGCCCCAGGTCATATAGCTGTGCACCAACGTATCCGGATCGATACCGGCTTCGCGGCAGGCGCGCTCCAGCCCGTGGCGGCGGCGCACGGTGGCAAGATGGTTGGCCGGGAGATGTAAACAGAGCGGGTTACGGTAGCCTGCGGCGAGCAGCGCTTTTACCGCAGCGTACTGACCCTGCTCATCATCAGGAATATAGCTGGCGACCGGGTCGTTAAGACTTTCGCAGTTGGCGAGGACGCAGGGGAGCGTCAGCAGCTTGGCCGGGACGGGGACCTGGCGCAGCCCCATGGTGGTGTAGATGATACCGTCAGGACGGTGGGAGAGCAGCAGATCGACGATGGTTTCCGGACTATCATCGGAAAACATATTCACTACGAAGCTGTTCCAGCCATGCGCGCGGGCGCTCTCTTCGATAGATAACGTGATCTCAACCGAAAACGGCGTGGTGACGGTATCCAGTGCCAGTACGCCAATGGTATTCGGCGTGGCGCGCGCGCCGCGGATTTTCTTGGCTGACAGGTCGGGGACATAGTTGGTCTGTTCGATAGCCGCCTGAACGCGAGCCAACGTCTCGGGTTTCAGACGTTCCGGGTTGTTCAGCGCCCGTGAAACCGTCATCAGAGATACGTTTGCCAGTTTTGCCACATCTTTCAAGGATGCCATATTTCACACTCCACCGTTGCCGCATGCAACAGGCTATACAACTAAGTTGCTGATGTAAAAGGATCATACGATATTCTACCGTATGCCGTGTTCTCTCCGTGGGCCGGATTATTTGATCGCGATCGCACCCTTGTTATGTTAACGTTAACTTTTGTGATTAACATCATGTATCTCAGTAAAACGGCATGATATATGTTTTTTGTTAACGTTACCATTGCATGCATTACCCCTACACGAGAATGTCATGATGAAAGCCCATCACTCTCACAGCTATCCGCTCCTCAGCGCCTTACTGTTTTTCTTTTTTGTTACCTGGTCCTCTTCCGGCTCATTGCTCTCTATCTGGTTGCACCAGGAAGTCGGGCTCAAGGCGGGGGACACCGGGATCATCTACGCCGTGCTTTCCGTATCAGCGCTGTTTGCCCAGGTGTGTTACGGCTTTATTCAGGACAAGCTCGGGCTGCGTAAAAACCTGCTGTGGTATATCACCGTGCTACTGATTCTCTCCGGGCCGGCCTATCTGCTGTTTGGTTATCTGCTGAAAATAAACGTGCTGCTCGGCAGTATTTTTGGCGGGATCTATATCGGCTTAACCTTTAACGGCGGCATCGGGGTTCTCGAATCCTATACCGAACGCGTGGCGCGCCAGAGCCAGTTTGAATTTGGTCGGGCGCGTATGTGGGGATCGCTGGGTTGGGCGGTGGCGACCTTTTTTGCCGGATTGCTGTTTAACATCAATCCGAAACTTAACTTTGCGGTCGCCAGCTGTTCCGGCCTGGTATTCTTTGTTCTGCTGGCGCGGCTGCGGGTCTCCTCCGCACCGCAGGCCATGCAGGAAGCGATCTCGGGCGGCAAAGTGACGCTGGAGGATGCGCTGCGTCTGCTGACGCTGCCGCGTTTCTGGGCGCTGGTCTTTTTTGTCGTCGGGACCTGCATTTACGGCGTCTACGACCAACAGTTCCCGGTCTACTTTTCCTCGCAGTTCGCAACCTTGCAGGAAGGGAACGCGATGTACGGCTACCTGAATTCTTTCCAGGTGTTCCTCGAAGCGGCCGGGATGTTCTGCGCGCCGTGGCTGGTTAACCGTATTGGCGCGAAAAACGGCCTGATTTTCGCCGGGATGGTCATGGCATTACGTATGGTGGCCTCCGGGCTGGTGGAAGGGCCGCTGCTGATTTCCATCACCAAACTGCTCCATGCGGTGGAGCTGCCGGTACTGCTGGTCGCCATCTTTAAATACAACAGCTTAAACTTTGATAAACGCCTCTCTTCCACGCTGTACCTGGTGGGCTTTGCCTGCACCAGCTCGGTCATTGCCACGGTGCTGTCGCCGCTGGCGGGCTACAGCTACGAGAAATACGGCTTCGCCCAGTCCTATCTGATTATGGGACTGCTGGTGTTCTGCACCACCTTTATCTCCATTTTCTTGTTGCGATCCAGTCGCTCATCTTCGGATCCGATGATGTCGCAACCCTCCGCTATCTGAATGAAAAGAGTGAAGAATATGATGTATACCGTTGCTAACGCTGAACAGGAACTGCAGGCGAAACGCGAGGCGTTAAACCTGCGCTGGTACCCACGCTACCATCTCGCCGCCCGTGCGGGCTGGATCAACGATCCCAATGGTCTGGTCTGGTTTGACGGCTGGTATCACGCCTTTTATCAGCATCATCCTTACTCCACGCAGTGGGGGCCGATGCACTGGGGTCATGCGCGCAGCAAGGATTTAGTCCATTGGGAACACCTGCCGGTGGCGCTGGCGCCGGAAGGGCCGGAGGATAAAGATGGCTGCTTCTCCGGTTCGGCGGTGGTGGACGGCGATACGCTGGCGTTGATCTATACCGGGCATAAATTCCACGGCGATCCCAGCGACGAAGAGAATCTTTATCAGGTGCAGTGTCTGGCCACCAGTCGCGACGGCATTCACTTTGAGCGTCAGGGGATGGTACTGGATACGCCGCCGGGACTGCATCACTTCCGCGACCCGAAGGTGTGGCGCGTCGGCGACAGCTGGTACATGATCGTCGGCGCCCGCGTCGGCGATACCGGTCAGGTGCGCCTGTACCGCTCGGACGATCTGCATCAGTGGCATGAGGAAGGGGTCCTCGACGAAGCGGAAGAGAAGATGGGCTATATGTGGGAATGCCCGGACTTCTTCACCCTCGGCGATAAGCACGTGCTGATGTTCTCTCCGCAGGGGCTGGCGGCGCAGGGCTACGAGAACCGTAATTTATTCCAGAGCGGCTACCTGCTCGGCGACTGGCAGTCCGGACAGCGCTTTGCGCGTGAAGGTCAGTTTGTTGAAATGGACCACGGGCATGACTTTTACGCTCCGCAAAGCTTCGAAACGCCCGACGGCCGTCGTATCGTCATCGGCTGGCTGGATATGTGGGAATCACCGATGCCGGAACAGCAGGACGGCTGGGCAGGAATGCTCTCTCTCCCGCGTGAGCTGAGCCTGAGTGAGGACAACCGTCTGCAGATGCGTCCGGCGAAAGAGGTGGAGTGTTTGCGTCGCGCCTGGTTCCCGTGGCCGGTCAGCACCGTGAAGAATCAGCAGTTGCTGATGGTGGAAAACTGCGACGCGATGGAGGTTATCCTGCACTGGGACTGCGCCAACAGCACCGCCGAACAATATGGACTGAGCTTTGGCGACGGTCTACGCGTCTACGTTGACGCGCAGATGCAGCGTCTGGTGCTCGAACGCCACTATCCGCAGTACGGCCTGTGCGGCGTACGCAGCGTACCGCTCACCGCCGCTGCGCCGCTGAAACTGCGCCTGTTCTTTGATAGCTCCTCGGTTGAGGTCTTTGTCAATGATGGCGAGGCCTGCCTGAGTAGCCGTATTTATCCGGACGCTTCCCGCCGGGAATTATCATTATTTGCCTGGAGCGGTACCGCTTTATTATCTGAGGGCGGCGCCTGGCAGTTAGAATAAATAAACTCAATGTTGTTAATAACCCGTTCGCGGCGACGGGCGGGTTATTATTGTCATCGTCGTCGCCGGTTTTATCCATAAATAAAAAATTTCATTTGATTAAATAATAAAAAAGGGTTTACCGATGAGAAAGATCTGGGTCGGATGTATTGTGACGTCTTTATTTACCCCTCTGGCTAATGCGCAGGCGCCGTTATCTCTTGAGGAGCGGCTGGCGCAAATGGAGCAGCGGCTCAAGGCGACCGAACAGCGGGCGGCCAGCGCGGAGGCGGAAATTAAGACGCTTAAAGGCCAGCAGACGCCAGCGACGGTGGCCAGCGTTGCACCGGCTAAACCGGCTTTACAGCTTAATGATTATGGCGAATTAAAATTCTATGGCGACGTTGAATTTAATATGGATGGCGCCAGCCGCACCGGTAGCCTGACGTCGGTGAAAACCAGTGCTAATAAAAACTGGGCGCCGGGAGATAAAGAACGCTGGGATATTAACGGCCGTATTCTGCTGGGCTTTGATGGCTTGCGTAAAGGCGCTGACGGGAAATATGCTGGCTTCAGCGTGCAGCCGCTGGCGGATATGACCGGGAAAATGAATCTCGATGATGCGGTATTCTTCTTTGGCCGCCAGGATGACTGGAAAATTAAAGTGGGGCGTTTTGAAGCCTATGATATGTTCCCGCTGAATCAGGATACCTTTATTGAGTATTCCGGTAATACGGCCAACGATCTGTACAGCGACGGCTACGGCTATATCTATATGATGAAAGAGGGACGCGGGCGTAGCAGCAGCGGCGGCAACTTTCTGCTCAGCAAAACGCTGGATAACTGGTACTTTGAGCTGAATACGCTGGTGGAGGACGGCAGCTCGCTGTTCGTCAACCGCAGCTATCACGGCAACGCGCTGGATAATCGCAAAAACGTCGCCTATGTTCGCCCGGTGGTGGCCTGGCAGTCCGGCGCCTGGTCGGTGGCGGCTGCGGCGGAGAGCAACCTGGTGAATAACGCCTACGGTTATGACAAGCAAAATGGCGGCTGGGTCGACCAGTCAAATCGTACCGGTTACGGGATGACCATGAGCTGGAACACGCTGAAAACCGATGCCGAAAATGGCGCGGTGGTGAATCTGAGTACCGCCTATCTTGACGCGGCGGATGAGAAAGATTTCAGCGCCGGTATCAACGCATTATGGCATCGTGTAGAGCTGGGCTATATCTATGCGCATAACAAAATCGACCAGTTCAATATGTCCGGGGTGAGCGGGGAATGTGACGGCGACTGCGCGATTCTGGCGCCGGGACGTTATGACATTCACACCATTCATACCTCATGGCAACTGCCGAATATTATGGATATGCCGAACTTTAATATCTATCTCGGGGCCTATGCCTCCTGGCTGGACTCTTCGGCGGCGAAAACCGGCAGTACGGATGACCGCTACGGTGCCCGCGTTCGCTTCAAATATTTCTTCTGACAGGGCTCCCGGGTCGCGGCATAAACGCCGCGCCCGGGCTACCGGCCCGCGGACGGCGGTGAAATTGTAGCCTCGCTAAGGCGTCAGCCGCCGCCGGGGAGATCGCCAGAGGCTGGCCTGGATGAGGTTTCCAGGAGGCGGTGCCGCACATCTGTTCGGGCTACCGGCCCGCGGACGGCGGTGAACTCGTAGCCCCGCTAAGGCGTCAGCCGCCAGCGGGGAGATCGCCAGAGGCTGGTCTGGATGGGGTTTCCCGGAGGCGATGCCGCATGACTACACCTCCGCCAGATACAGCGCCGGCATCCCTTCTTTATCGGAAGTGAATAGCACCCAGCGATTATCCGGCGAAAATGACGGATGCGGATGAGTAACCTGACGATCGCCGTCGAGCACTTTCCAGCTGGAGTCGTGGCGACAGATGGCCTGCTGCGTACCGGACTGCACATCAAATACCCAGATAAACGGATCGTTTAGCTGAATATCGCCGGTATGATGCGGTGCGCCATCGCCGACGACCAGTGAGCCGTCGTGGTTGCTCATCAGGTGCGAGCAGGGGGGAATGGTCAACAGCCGACGATTATCCAGCGTGGTCGGATCGGCACGGTAGAGATAGCGCTGCGGATCGTTTTCCCGGTGGGCGACGTAATAGAGCGCGGAGCCGTCCGGCACCCAGAACTCATGGGTGAAACTCTCTCCCGGCTGGTGCTGGCGAACGTTGCGCATATTGCTGCCGTCAGCATTGATAAGCCACATCCTGGCGTCGATAGCATCGCGCGGTCCTTCGTGGCAGAACGCGATGGTCTGGTCATCAAATGGCCGGTAAATCGGATGACCCAGCCAGCGTTTCTCCTGCAGGATAACGCGGCGCTCGCCGCTATGCAGGTCGATATTGATCAGGCGGCATTCGGGATGGGTAAAATAAAAGGCGCGGAATTTACTCCAGTCGGTGAGCGGCTGCCAGTCGCTTTTTTTGATCTCGATGCCGACCAGTTTGTTGCAATCGCTGTTTGCCACCCAGGTACCATAGGCGACCCAGTCGTCATCCACTTCGTAAACCACCTGCTCTTCCCGCGTAGCCAGATCCACGCGGCGCAACTGCTGATTGTTTTTCACGTACCACAGCGTGCGGTCATCGTCGGATAAAAAACCACCGAAGGTATTGTCTCCCGGCCCGTCGGTCAGTTGAATGGCCTGTTGCGCGGCAATATCGAGTAAATAGTAGTTCCAGTGGCCCTCGAATCCGCCGCCGAAAATAAGTTTGCTGCCATCCCGGGTAAAGCATTTTTGATAGAAGTAGTTACGGTGGCAGATAACGTGCGGCGGCGTCATCCGAATCACCCGATGTCCGGTTTCGCTGTCTTCCGTGGTGCGGAAATCCAACGGGATAATCTTGCCCTTCATGGTTCACTCCTGACAAAAAATACCCCGCAGCGGGCGCTGCGGGGCAGGGGAGGTGGCAAACACTTAGCGCATGGCGCGCCGTAAAATGCGGTCAGACTGGCGCTGGAAGTCCACCGCCGTCTCTTCGACGCTTTTCTGCCCGTAGTCGATGTACTGCAGCGACGTGCCAAACTGGGCAACGATCTGCGGGTCATCAAAGTAAGGCGATACCGAAAGTTTTGTCGGCAGCGACTGCGCCAGCTTCAGCCCGGATACGGCCGGATCGTCGGTTTTGATCGTGCCGTCTTCGGTCAGGTATTTCACCGCCACTTTGCTTAACGGCACGCCGCGCTCCAGGCCCAGCGTATCCACGCCCTCTTTGCTGTTCAGCAGGAAGTTAATCACTTTCGCCGCCGCTTCCGGGTTTTTCGTCGATTTGCCGATGGAGAGCATCTGCGCCGGTTTAAAGAACAGGCCGGCATCGGTGGCGCCCGGTAGCATCGGGTAGTCGCCCAGCGCCAGCTTCGCCGGCGGCTTCAGGTTGTCGGAGTATTTGTTGATGGTGGAGTTCCACATGTATGTCCCCGCCCATTCCCCCTGAATCCACGGTTTCATCTCATACATGTTGCTCTTGCCGAACGAGGCATAGTATTTGGTGTCCGGCATCACGTGGCTGTCGATGAGCTTTTTGTACATCTGGAAGAATTCGACCCACTGTTCTTTGCTGTAGGAGAATTTCTTCGTTTTCTCGTCGATAGCCGGCTGGTTGTACTTCTGAATCATGTAGGAGTTCAGCAGCGCCAGGGTATCCTGGTGCTCCAGCACCACCGGGAAATACTGCTTACCCAGTTTGCTCTCAAAGGTTTTGCCCGCCGCCATCAGCTCATCCCAGGTTTTCGGGAAGGCGACGCCGGCTTTTTTCCAGGTTTCGTCGTTAAAGTAGAATACCCTGGCGGTAACGGAAATCGGGATACCGTTGAGTTTGCCATTGACCGTGGTGGACTGCAGCTCTTTGGCGTCGAACTGGCTGAGGTCGATGACATCCTTCATTTTGTTCAGATCGTAGAAACCTTCCCCGTTCTTCGAGAAGATAGGCAGCCAGTTCCAGTTTGTCTGCATCACGTCCGGTTCGGTTCCCCCGGCGATTTGGGTGGTCAGGCGCGAAAGATGGCCGTCCCAGCCGGTGTATTCGGCTTTAACGTTGATGTCCGGATTCTGTTTATGAAACTCCTCCAGCGCTTTCAGGGTGACCTGATGGCGGCCGTTGCCGCCCCACCATGACATACGCAGATCGACATCCTTTGCCAGAGACGGTAACGCGGTAAGGCCCAGAGTGGCGGAGATTACGGCGCTTAAAAGCACTTTTTTCATTTTAATACTCCAGTGATTACAGAGAGATGTTCTGTTCGGTGGCGGCATCAAACAGATGGCACTTATTCATGTCGAATTTGAACCACACCTTGCGATGCAGCCCTTTATCAATCATCGGCTTCGCTTCGTCAGAAGGGACGCGGGCGGTCAGTTCATAGTCGGCGACTTTCAGGTAGACGAAAAACTCGTGCCCCATGTTTTCGACCCGCACCATTTCGCCCGAGCAGCCGCCTTCGGCGAACGGCTCATCGGCGATGGAGACAAACTCCGGGCGGACGCCGTAGAACAGCGGCTGGTTTTTATGGCTGCCGACTTTATCCTGCAGGGCCGCGCTTAACGGCAGCAGCTCATCGCCGATAGTCAGGTGCAGGCGACCGGCCTGTTCAACCAGCTTGCTGGGGCGAATGTTCATCTCCGGGGCACCGATAAAGCCGGCAACGAACATGTTTTTCGGTTTGTGGTACAGGTTGTCCGGAGTATCGACCTGCATGATATGTCCGAGCTTCATGACGCAGATACGGTCGCCCATGGTCATCGCTTCGGTCTGGTCGTGGGTGACGTACACGGTGGTCGCCGGCTTGCCGGATTTCTTCAGCTGCTTGTGCAGATCGGAAATACGGATACGCATCGAGGCGCGCAGCTTGGCGTCAAGGTTAGAGAGCGGCTCATCAAACAGGAACACATCCGGTTTTTTGACAATCGCGCGGCCAACCGCCACGCGCTGGGCCTGGCCGCCGGAAAGCTGGCGCGGCAGACGGTCGAGCAGCTCTTCCAGCTCGAGGATTTTGGCCGCTTCGTTAACCTGGGCATCAATCTGGTCTTTCGGCAGCTTGCTCAGCTTGAGACCAAAGGCGAGATTCTCACGCACCGTCATGTGCGGGTAGAGCGCATAGTTCTGGAACACCATCGCAATACCGCGCGCTTTTGGCGCAAGGTTGTTGACGATCTTCTCGCCGATACGCACTTCGCCGCCGCTGATGGTTTCCAGTCCCGCCAGCATACGCAGGGTGGTGGATTTCGCACAGCCGGATGGACCGACGATCACCATAAACTCGCCGTCCGCGATTTTCAGGTCGATAGCATGTACCGCTTTGAAGCCGTTGGAGTAAACTTTTTCCAGTTTGTTGAAAATAACTTCAGCCATGATATTTCCCTCTTAACCTTTGATTCCGCTGCTGGTAACGCCCTGTACGAAGTAGCGTTGTGCCAGGAAGAACACGATGATGGATGGCAGAATGGAGATACTCGCCATTGCCAGAATTTCGTTCCACGGAGCGCCTTCCGTGACGTCGATGGACATTTTCAGCGCCAGTGCGATCGGATATTTATCCACGCTGTAGACGTAAATCAGCGGACCGATAAAGTCGTTCATCGACCACATAAACTGGAACAGCGCCACCGAGATAATCGCCGGTTTCAGGATTGGCACCACCACGTACCACAGCACCTGAATGGAGTTACAACCGTCGATCTGCGCCGCCTCTTCCATGTCGCGCGGTACGCCGCGCAGGAACTGGATCAGCATGAAGACGAAGAATCCCTGGGTGGCGAAAGCCAACGGCAGATACAGCGGCAGATAGCTGTTCAGCATGCCCATTTCACGGAACATCAGGTACTGCGGGATCAGCAGGACGGTGCTCGGCAGCAGCATGGTGGTGATGAGCGTGGCGAACCAGAATTTCTTCCACGGGATTTCGAAGCGGGCAAAGCCGTAGGCCACGATGGTCGAGGAGATAATGGTCAGCAGGACTTTCGGGATCACATACTTAAAGGTGTTCAGCATGTAGTGACCGAAGTTGTACTCGGTACCGGTTTTCCAGCCGTTAATAAAGCCGTCCCAGGTCGCGTGGGCCGGCCACAGGCTCAGGGTGGTGAAAATCTCATGGTTCGGTTTGAACGACGCCGAGAACATCCACACCAGCGGGTAGAGCATCAGCAGGCCGACGAACAGCAGGATGACATAACGGATGGTCCGGCTGACTTTTTCGCGGCGCAGGGTGCGGGCAACTTCACGCTCCGCAATTTCCGTTGCCGGGGTGATTTGTTGAATATCAGCCATTTTTGCCTCCTTTATCGGCGGAGTAGAACACCCAATATTTCGATGACTTAAAGGCGATGGCGGCAAAGACCGCAACCACCAGGAACAGCACCCATGCCAGCGCCGCGCCGTACCCCATATCGAAGTACTTAAAGGCGGTGTCGTAGATATAGAGCGAGAACAGATAGGTGGAGTAGGTTGGGCCGCCGCCGGTGATGACGTACGGACCGGTAAACTCCTGGAACGCCTGGGTGGTCTGCATAATAAAGTTGAAGAAGATGACCGGCGTAATCAGCGGCACGGTGACCTTCATAAACATCTGCCACTTAGACGCGCCGTCGATCATCGCCGCTTCATACTGTGACTGCGGGACGTTTTGCAGCGCGGCGAGGAAGATGACCATCGCCGAACCAAACTGCCAGACGCGCAGCAGGGTGACGGACATCAGCGCCAGCGACGGCTCACCGAGCCAGTTCACCGGGTCGAATCCCAGCACGCCGATAAAGCTGTTCAGCAGGCCGTCGATAGCAAACAGCGCGCGCCACAGGACGGCAATCGCTACCGAGCTACCGAGAATGGACGGAATGTAATAAGCGGTACGGAAAAAGCCGATACCGCGCAGCTTAAAGTTGAGGACAAACGCTATACCCAGTGCGAAGGCCAGTTTTAACGGTATCGTTAAAAAGACGTAGGCAAAGGTCACGCCCATGGATTTCCAGAAGAGGCCATCTTCGGTCAACATGTAGCGATAGTTTTCAATGCCGTTAAACACCGGCGGGCTCATCAAATCGTACTCAGTGAAACTGAGGAAGAAAGATGAAACAAAGGGAAAAGCGGTAAAGACTATCAGCCCGATGATATAGGGCGATATCCATGCCAATCCCAGCATCTTGTTTTCATTCATACATACCTACCTGGCTTACGAGTTTGTAAAACGGATTCGGTGTCGTGGTTTTCTGCGCCCAGTCGCGGCCAGAAAGTGAATCGGTATCGGGTGTCTCAGCTGGCGTTGGCTTCCTTTTTAACCTTGTGTTTGTTATGGGTTTTTGCTCGCAGCGTCCCTGCTGAGCCTGAATGTTTCGGTTTTTACTTGTCCGGTGCATCAGTTTTATAAAACGCCGTTTTAATTTTATTTTATTGCGATTTATTACAGAGTCATTCGATTCATAGCGGAAGTGTGATCGAAGTCGAAACGATGTTTCAAAAAATGAGATGGCGAGCATTTTCCAGGATTGATAGGGGTTTGTAGAAAGTGCTGAAGATGAGATCTTATGCAGGGATGAGCAAGATGAGTGGCAGGCTAATCATTTTACTTTTACATATTTTTTAACAAATTATTCTGGCGGCAAGCAAGAATGGATAAAAGGGGCATGACGAATATGCCCCTGGGAAGCGCGGTTTACAGGAAATCCTCACGAACGGGAGTAAAGGTATCCAGCAGGGTGCCAGCTTTCAGACAGATGCAGCCGTGCATAATATGCGGCTTTTTGTAGAGCGTATCTCCGGCGCGCACCACCCGTTTCTCTTCACCGATGGTGAACTCAAATTCGCCGGATAGCACATAGGTCAGCTGTTCGTGGGGGTGGTTGTGCATTGGACCGATGGCCCCGCTGTCGAAATTGACCTCCACGGCCATCATGTTGCCACCGTGCGCAAGAATACGACGGGTCACGCCATTGCCCAGATCTTCAAGGGTGGTCTCGTTATGAAAAATAAACAT
Organism: Klebsiella planticola ATCC 33531; assembly: GCF_000735435.1. GTDB lineage: Bacteria > Pseudomonadota > Gammaproteobacteria > Enterobacterales > Enterobacteriaceae > Klebsiella > Klebsiella planticola. Next base: position 316,329 of record NZ_JMPP01000018.1, read on the forward strand.
CCGGCAGTCCTGTTGTTAAGTGAAACAATGTTTCATTTAATTTATCGCAGAATCGTCGGGAAAGAAACGATCGACAAGAGAAGTGGAAAGTTGATCACAAGTTTGTTTCACTGGAGCAAAGCATAATCAGGAGCGGATGATGAAAACGATTGGCCTGTTGGGCGGCATGAGCTGGGAATCCACCATTCCCTATTACCGTTTGATCAACGAAGGTATCAAAGCGCATTTAGGCGGCCTGCATTCAGCGAGTCTGCTGCTGCACAGCGTCGATTTCCATGAGATCGAAGCCTGCCAGTCCGCAGGGGACTGGGATCGCGCCGGCGAGATTCTGGCGCAGGCGGCAGTTGGCCTGCAGCAGGCGGGCGCGGAAGGGATTGTTCTGTGTACCAACACGATGCATAAAGTGGCGCAGGCCATCGAAACGCGCTGTGAGGTGCCGTTCCTGCATATTGCCGATGCCACCGGGCGAGCCATTACCGCCAAAGGCCAAAAGCGGGTTGCCCTGCTGGGAACGCGCTATACCATGGAGCAGGATTTTTATCGTGGGCGCCTGCAGGCGCAGTTCGCTATCGAGACGCTGATTCCGGACGCTGACGATCGTGAACGTATTAACCGGATTATTTTTGATGAGCTGTGCCTGGGCGCGTTTAACGACGACTCCCGCGATTATTACCTGCAGGTGATTGAAGCGCTGGCGGAGCAGGGCGCAGAAGGGGTCATTTTCGGCTGTACCGAGATTGGCCTGCTGGTGCCCGTGGAGAGCAGCCCGCTGCCGGTGTTCGATACCGCTGCGATTCACGCCGCGGACGCGGTGACGTTTATGCTCTCTTGAGCACCGCGTCCAGCGGGCCTTGAATCCGCGGCAGGCTCCCTTGCAGGTGCTGAATGAAGGTCTCGACCAGCGCCGATCCCGGGCGGTGTAGCGGGCGGATCAGGCTGACGGTAAACGGCACCTCGACGCTAAAGCGGCGCACCGCCACGCCGCTTTCGCCATAGTCGAGGGCGGTCAGCGGGTTGACGACTGAGATCCCGACGCCCGCCCGTACCATCGCGCAAACCGAGGACGCGCTGTGGGTCTCCACCACCATCCGGCGCTTCACCTGATGATCCGCAAACAGGGCATCAAGCAGCTGACGATAGCTGTCAGTGCGCGACAGGCTGATATAGTTTTCACCGTGGAAATCGGCCGGAGTAAGCTCCTGCTTACTGGCAAGCGGGTGGCTCTGCGGCAGCACGCAAACCTCGTTAAGCGTTAACAGCGGCGTTCGTTCCGTCCCGGCGGGCGTGTGCAGGGTTTCCGTCAGGCCGAGATCGTGACGTTGGGCGGAGAGCCACTCCTCCAGCAGGGGAGACTCCTGCGGCACAATCTGCAGGCTGACCTCGGGATAGCGCGCCAGAAAGGGCTGCAGCAGCAGCGGCAAAAACGACTGAGAAAATACCGGCAGACAGGCGACGGACAGTTCGCCCTGGCGGAACTCGCGCAGACTCTCGGCGGCGCTGACGATGCGGTCCAGTCCGTACCAGGAGCGCTGAACCTCTTCAAACAGCCGCAACCCTTGCACCGTCGGCTGCAAACGTCCGCGGGTGCGTTCAAACAGCTTCAGCCCAATCACCTTTTCAAAGCGTGCCAGCTCGCGGCTGACGGTCGGCTGAGAGGTATTCAGCAGACGAGCCGCCTCGGTGAGATTGCCGGTGGTCATCACCGCATGGAAGATTTCAATATGGCGTAAATTGACGGCAGGCATGGCGGCTCTCGACGGATTGGCAGTATCCATATCATTTTTGCATAGAGTCACGATAAAACGATATTTTTTATTCTCTTCAGGCTATGGCGTAATCATAAAAAAACGCGCACAACACAGATAACGCCGGAGTTCATTATGCCACGCTCGCTTTACGCCACCGATACTGACCTGACTGCCGAGAACCTGCTTCGCCTGCCTGCCGAATTTGGCTGCCCGGTGTGGGTCTATGACGCGCAGATTATCCGCCGCCAGATAGCTCAGCTCAGCCAGTTCGACGTGGTGCGTTTTGCCCAGAAGGCCTGCTCCAATATCCATATTTTGCGCCTGATGCGTGAACAGGGCGTTAAGGTGGACTCCGTCTCCCTCGGGGAGATTGAACGTGCGCTGGCGGCAGGTTATGACCCGCAGCAGCATCCGGAAGATATCGTTTTTACCGCCGATCTGATTGACGAGGCGACGCTGGAGCGCGTCAAGGCCCTGCAGATTCCGGTGAATGCCGGTTCAGTCGATATGCTGAGCCAGCTGGGGGAAGTCTCTCCAGGCCATCGCGTCTGGCTGCGCGTCAACCCGGGCTTTGGTCACGGCCACAGCCAAAAAACCAACACCGGTGGCGAAAACAGCAAACACGGGATCTGGTACAGCCATCTGCCGGCGGCGCTGGAAGTGATGCGTCGCTATCAGCTCCAGCTGGTGGGGATCCACATGCACATTGGCTCCGGAGTTGATTATGGCCACCTGGAACAGGTTTGCGGCGCGATGGTGCGTCAGGTGGTGGAGTTTGGGCAGGATCTGCAGGCGATCTCTGCCGGCGGCGGGCTGTCGATCCCGTATCGCGAAGGTGAAGAGGCGATCGATACCGATCACTACTACGGCTTGTGGAACGCCGCGCGCGAGCAGATCGCCCGACATCTCGGCCATCCGGTGAAACTGGAAATCGAGCCGGGTCGCTTCCTGGTGGCCGAATCCGGGGTGCTGGTCTCTCAGGTACGTAGCGTTAAAGAGATGGGAAGCCGCCACTTTGTCCTGATTGATGCCGGTTTTAACGATCTGATGCGCCCGTCAATGTACGGCAGCTATCACCATATTACCGCCCTGGCGGCGGATGGCCGCAACCTGAGCGCCGCGCCGCTTATCGACACCGTCGTGGCCGGGCCGCTGTGTGAATCGGGCGACGTCTTCACTCAGCAGGAAGGGGGCAAGGTGGAGACGCGTTTGCTGCCTGAAGTCGCGCCGGGAGATTATCTGGTGCTGCATGATACGGGGGCTTATGGCGCGTCGATGTCCTCAAACTACAACAGTCGTCCGCTGCTGCCGGAAGTGCTGTTCGACAACGGCAGCGCACGGCTGATCCGTCGTCGGCAGACGATTCAGGAGCTGCTGGCCTTAGAGCTGTTCTAAAAATAGGGCCCCGTCGTAACCGACTCGCGCAAGACCAGCGTGCCGGTAAACGGCGGGATCGTTTCGATCGGCTGGTCGTTGGCGAGCTTGATCGCCTGATCGATCGCGGTGGTGATCATGTTATCGATCGGCAGATAGACCGTCGACAGGCCGGGTTCCAGCCATTTTGCGCTCGGGGCATCGTCGAAGCCGAACAGAGAAACGTCCTGCGGGATCCGCAGCCCCGCCTGATGCAGCGCTTTTGAGGCGCCCAGCGCCATATCATCGTTACAGGAAAACAGCGCGCTGAACGTTGTTTTCTCATCAAGCAGCTCGCGGCACAGTTCATAGCCGCGGGTCATCGTCGAATCGCCGTATTTCACTTTCGCCGCATCCCAAGCGATACCATGCTTTTTCAGGGCCTTGCGGTATCCCTGCAGACGGGCTTTGCCCGTAGGGGTATGCATCGGTACGGTCATGCAGGCGATATCCCGGTGCCCTTGCGTAATCAGATAATTGACCGCCTGAAAGGCCGCATCTTCCTGCTCGAAGAACACGCAGCGTTCCCGCGCCAGGCTGACGTCGCGGTTAATCACGACCAGCGGCATATCGATGGATTCGATCAGCGACATGATCTTCTTTTCGCTCATGTGGCGGGTATAGAGGATGATTGCGTCGCACTGGCGGTCAGCGAGCATCTGCACCGCTTCTTCTTCGCGTTCCGGGGCATCGTGGCCGTCGGTGACGATCAGCTGTTTTCCCCAGGCTTCCGTCTGGCGCGAAGCCTGTTGTAGCAGGCGGCCAAAATAGAAACCATCAAAGGTTGAAACCACCAGTCCGATACTGTTGCTGGTACGGTTCGCCAGCGAACGGGCGAGAAAGTTTGGCCGGTATCCCAGCTCTTCCATCGCTTTGAATACCTGTTGGCGGGTGCTCTCTTTTACCTGACCTGTGCCGTTCAACACGCGGGAAACCGTCGCTTTAGAGACGCCTGCGCGAATTGAGACATCCAGCATTGTAGCCATTCATCGATTCCTGATTTCACGTGATAAGCCGCAGTTTATCACAGACATTCAGAGGGATATGCGCTCAACCGGACGCAAAGAACTATCGCGATCACGCTTTTTGCAGGAAGTGTCCGCAAAATGGCTCTTCTACGCCTTGACGTCCTCGCCACCGGCCGCTGCGGGCGCGGTATACTGGCAGCCAGAGGATTTTCAGCAGGGGATCGGTTATGCATATTCAGCCATTATACGCCGCGCCGCAGCACGCCGAACAGGTGGCGACGTGGCTCTGGCAGGCCTTTGGCGGCGAAACGCTGCCGCTGCCTTTTTTTGCCACTCTCATTGCCCACAGCCAGACGCCGGAGGCGCTGCCGCTCACCTTTATCGCCGTCGAGGGCGAGACGCTTGTCGGGACGGTGGGGCTGTGGCGCTGCGACTTAATCAGCCGTCAGGATCTGTTCCCGTGGATGGCGGCGCTGTACGTCTCCCCGGACGCGCGCGGACGGGGCATCGCGGGACAGCTGCAGCAACATGTGATCGACTATGCCCGCCGGCTTGGGCACTCGCAGCTGTATCTTTACTCCGCCTGCCGCGATTTTTATGAGCGTTTTGGCTGGCAGTATATTGGTGAAGGGCTGGATTACCCGGCCACCGCCGTCAGCCTGTATCGTTACGACTTATCGCTTTCCGACGGCGCCATTACCGAGTGACGGCGAACCAGCGTCGGGCTGAATAAATGGGTGATTTCAGGCGCCGGGCGCTGATCCGCCAGCGCCAGCGCCAGTTCGGCGGCCTGCGTTGCCATGGTCACGATGGGGTAACGCACCGTCGTCAGGCGCGGGCGAACATAGCGAGAGATCAGCACATCATCGAAGCCAATCAGCGAAATCTCGCGCGGAACGTCGATACCATTATCATTCAGCACCCCCATCGCGCCGGCGGCCATCGAGTCGTTATAGCAGGCGACAGCGGTAAAATTCCTGCCGCGTCCCAGGAGTTCGGTGATGGCCTGTTCGCCGCCGCTTTCATCAGGTTCGGCAAATGTCACCAGCCGATCGTTACAGGGCAGACCGCTCTCCGTTAACGCCGCGTAATAGCCTTGCAGACGATCTTCAGCATCAGAAATCGCGTGGTTGGAACAGAGGTAGCCGATACGGGTATGCCCCTGTTGGATCAGGTGACGGGTCGCCAGCCAGGCGCCGTAGCGGTCATCCAGGGCGACGCAACGCTGCTCAAAACCCGCCAGAATACGGTTGATCAGCACCATGCCAGGGATCTGTTTCATCAGCCCGGCGAGCTCGTCGTCAGGGATCATTTTCGCGTGTACGACCAGCGCAGCGCAGCGATGGCGGATAAGCTGCTCAATGGCCTGGCGCTCTTTTTTAATGCTGTGATACCCATTGCCGATCAGCAAAAAGTTACCGGTGTTGTAGGCCACCTGCTCGACGGCTTTGACCATTGCGCCGAAGAAAGGATCGGACACGTCACCCACCACCAGACCGACGGTCTCCGTCGACTGCTGCGCCAGCGCGCGCGCGTTAGCATTGGGATGATAATTGAGCGTTTCCATCGCCGCAGTCACCGACTGGCGCGAGGTTTCACTGGCTTTGGGGGAGTTGTTGATCACGCGGGATACGGTAGCGACGGACACTCCAGCGAGTCGGGCTACATCCTTAATTGTCGCCATACCAGACCTTTTATAGGGTAAGCGTTTACATACCGTTATGTTACGGGAAAGTGTGGCAGATTCAAGGCTGGAGGCGCCTGGCTTCGCGCAAATGTGATGCAGATTAGCCTTCATGGTGAAAAAGTTACACAACGACAAGCGCAGGGGCGGAGACGAATGAAACGGCGGTGGGAACATTCACACCTTTGCTTACACTTTGCGATTAGCTGTTGCGAATGTTCGCTGGTTTATCCATTCATTGCATTGATATTCTGGCTATCCCAGAGGTATTGATAGGTGGAGCTAACGTTACGTTGGCCACTCTAATTACACCAGCCTGCGCAGATGCGCAGGTTTTTTTTTGCCCGCAGGCGGAACATGCCGCGACCCGCTCCCGCGAAATGCCCTCGCTACCCGCATCGGATAAGCCTCTTCCTGTTCACCGCTCGCCGCTGTTACAGATAGCGAAAATGGCAATAACTGGTTGCACTTAGGCTTATTCCCTTGCGTTTTATCGCTGGTGCGGCAGGGGCAAAAAACCTGACAATCAGGGTCCCAGAGGTATTGATAGGTGAGTTTTTAAGTACGCGTTTCGTACTGATTATCTTGCACCGGCCTGCGCAGATGCGCAGGTTTTTTTTACGCCAAACATTCTTCCCCGCACTGCTTTCAAACGCCTTCTCGTGTAACCTGCAATGACTTAATAACCGGTCAAATGGAGTTGTTATGCTGTTGGCATTTTTCAGGCTGTTGTTCAAAGGGTTGTATCGGGTCAGACTGACCGGCGACACGCAGCCCTTGCAACAACAAAAGGTCTTGATCACCCCGAATCACGTCTCTTTCCTCGATGGGATCCTGCTAGCCTTATTCCTGCCCGTCCGACCGGTCTTTGCGGTGTACAGTTCTATCAGCCAGCGCTGGTTTATGCGCGTGCTGACGCCGCTGATCGACTTTGTCCCGCTCGACCCGACGAAACCGATGTCGATAAAACACCTGGTGCGGTTGATTGAGCAGGGGCGTCCGGTGGTTATCTTCCCGGAAGGGCGTATCTCGGTCAGCGGTTCGCTGATGAAAATCTATGACGGCGCCGCGTTTGTGGCCGCAAAGTCGCAGGCCACTATTATCCCACTGCGTATCGAAGGCGCGGAGCTGACCCCGTTTAGTCGTCTCAAGGGGCTGGTCAAACGTCGCCTGTTCCCTCGGATCCAGCTGCATTTGCTGCCGCCAACCCGCATTGAAATGCCTCAGGCTCCCCGCGCCCGCGATCGCCGCAAAATTGCCGGGGAAATGCTGCACCAGATTATGATGGAAGCGCGCATGGCGGTGCGTCCACGGGAAACGCTGTATGAATCGCTGCTGGCGGCGCAGGATCGGTTCGGCGCGCGCAAAAACTGCGTGGAAGACATTAACTTTCAACCCGATACCTATCGCAAGCTGCTGACCAAAACCCTCTTTGTGGCGCGCATCCTGGAAAAATACAGCGCTCAGGGTGAAAGAATCGGCCTGATGTTACCCAACGCCGGCATCAGCGCGGCGGTCATTTTTGGCGCTATTGCCCGCGGGCGTATTCCGGCGATGATGAACTACACCGCCGGGATTAAAGGGCTGAGTAGCGCGATTACCGCCGCAGAAATCAAGACGATCTTTACCTCCCGTACCTTCCTTGATAAAGGCAAACTCTGGCATTTGCCGGAGCAGCTTACTCAGGTACGTTGGGTCTTCCTTGAAGACCTGAAAGGCGACGTTACGACCGGCGATAAGTTGTGGATCTTCGGCCATCTGCTGGCGCCGAAACTGGCGCAGGTCAAACAGCAGCCGGAAGATGCGGCGATTATCCTCTTCACCTCCGGTTCCGAAGGCAACCCGAAAGGGGTGGTGCATAGTCATAAAAGTATTCTGGCCAACGTCGAGCAGATTAAAACCATTGCCGACTTTACTGCCAACGATCGCTTTATGTCGGCGCTGCCGCTGTTCCACTCCTTTGGGCTGACGGTCGGTCTGTTTACCCCGCTGTTTACCGGCGCAGAAGTGTTCCTCTATCCCAGCCCGCTGCATTACCGCGTGGTGCCGGAACTGGTTTACGACCGCAACTGTACGGTGCTATTCGGGACGTCGACCTTCCTCGCGAACTACGCGCGCTTTGCTAACCCGTACGATTTCTATCGTCTTCGCTACGTGGTCGCCGGGGCGGAAAAGCTGCAGGAGAGCACGAAGCAACTGTGGCAGGACAAATTTGGCCTGCGCATTCTCGAAGGCTATGGCGTCACCGAATGTGCGCCGGTGGTATCGATTAACGTCCCGATGGCGGCGAAGGTGGGAACCGTCGGGCGTATTTTGCCGGGGATGGATGCGCGCCTGCTGGCGATGCCGGGTATTGAAGAGGGCGGCCGCCTGCAGTTAAAAGGGCCGAACATCATGAACGGCTATCTGCGGGTGGAGAACCCGGGCGTGCTGGAAACACCGACGGCGGAAAATCAGCATGGCGAAATGGAGAGCGGCTGGTATGACACCGGGGATATCGTCACCTTTGACGAGCAGGGCTATGTGCGCATTCAGGGGCGTGCTAAGCGCTTCGCGAAAATCGCCGGCGAAATGGTGTCACTGGAAATGGTTGAGCAGGTGGCTCTGGGCGTCTCACCTGACAAGATGCATGCCACGGCGATTAAACAAGATGCCGGTAAAGGCGAGGCGCTGGTGCTCTTTACCACCGATAATGAACTGAACCGTGAAAAACTGCTGCGCTACGCCCGTGAACATGGGGTGCCGGAGCTGGCGGTACCGCGCGACATTCGCTGGTTGAAGCAGCTGCCGGTTCTCGGCAGCGGCAAGCCGGACTTTGTCACCCTGAAAGGTATGGTTGAGCAGACGGAAGATTCTGATGAGTGAGTCAGTACACACTAACACTTCGCTGTACTCAAAAGGGATGATGGCGGTCATCTGCGCCCAGTTCCTCTCGGCATTTGGCGATAATGCGCTGCTGTTTGCCACGCTGGCGCTGATGAAGCAGCAGTTTTACCCGGACTGGAGCCAGCCGGTGATGCAGATGCTGTTTGTAGGTGCTTACATACTGTTTGCGCCGTTTGTCGGCCAGTTTGCCGACAGCTTTGCCAAAGGGCGAGTGATGATGGTCGCCAACGGCATGAAGCTGGTTGGCGCTGGCTGCATCTGTTTTGGTCTGAACCCGTTTATCGGCTATACCCTGGTGGGGGTGGGCGCGGCGGCCTATTCGCCGGCCAAATACGGCATTCTTGGCGAGCTGACCACCGGGGATAAGTTAGTGAAAGCTAACGGTTTGATGGAGTCGTCTACCATTGCGGCGATTTTACTGGGCTCGATGGCCGGCGGCATTCTGGCCGACTGGCATGTGCTGGCCGCGCTGGCCATCTGTGCGCTGGTGTATGGCGGGGCGGTGATCGCCAACCTGTGGATCCCGAAGCTGCCGGCGGCGCGTCCCGGCCAGTCGTGGCGTTTTACCCCGATGACTCACAGCTTCTTTAGCGCCTGTAAGACACTATGGCGTAATGGCGAAACGCGTTTCTCCCTGATGGGAACCAGCCTGTTCTGGGGCGCCGGCGTGACGCTGCGTTTCCTGCTGGTGCTGTGGGTACCGGCGGCGCTTGGCATCACCAGTAACGCCATGCCGACCTATCTCAATGCGATGGTGGCCGTCGGGATCGTGTTGGGCGCCGGCGCGGCGGCGAAGCTGGTCACCCTACAAACCGTCTCGCGCTGCATGCCTGCCGGGGTTTTAATCGGCGTCGCGGTGATCCTTTTCACCTTACAGCAGGCGCTTTTACCGGCATTTGCTCTGCTGCTGCTGCTTGGTATCTTTGGCGGCTTCTTTATTGTGCCGCTCAATGCGCTGCTGCAGGAACGCGGTAAGCATACCGTTGGTGCAGGTAACGCGATTGCGGTACAAAATCTCGGCGAAAACGTGGCCATGCTGCTGATGCTGGGGCTCTATTCGCTGGCGGTGAGAATCGGTATTCCGGTGGTGGGCGTCGGGATTGGCTTTGGCGCGGTGTTTGCGCTGGCTATCGCCGCGCTGTGGCTGTGGGGCCGACGTCAGTCGTAGCCCGGGTAAGCCGTTTACGGCGTCACCCGGGAATCCCCGGCTCGCAGTAGGCTAGCCGGGCTACTGTTTAGTCTTTGCGGTAGCCCGGATAAGGCGTCAGCCGCTATCCGGGAGGGTTTGACGCTTACGGTGCCGGGTAGGTATAGACCTGATGCACCGCTTCAATTTCCGCTAATACCGCTTCACTCAGCTCAAGATGCAGGCTCTCAACGTTGGTTTTAAGCTGCTCCAGCGTGGTGGCGCCCAGCAGGGTGCTGGCGACGAACGGCTGACGACGGACAAAGGCCAGCGCCATCTGCGCCGGGTCGAGGTTATGCCGTCTGGCGATATCGACATAGGCCGCTACCGCTTTCTGCGACTGCTCACTGCTATAGCGCGTGAAGCGGCTGAAAAGCGTATTACGCGCGCCGGCCGGTTTTGCACCGTTAAGATACTTGCCGGTCAGGGTGCCAAATGCCAGACAGGAGTAGGCCAGCAGCTCAACGCCTTCATACTGGCTGACTTCCGCCAGACCCACTTCGTAGCTGCGGTTCAGCAGGCTGTAGGGATTCTGGATGGTGACGATGCGCGGCAGGTCGTGTTTATCCGCCAGGTGCAGATAACGCATGACGCCAAAGGCCGTTTCGTTGGAGACGCCGATATAGCGGATTTTACCGGCACGCTGGAATTCGGTGAGCGCTTCAAGTGTATCCAGCAGGGTGACGACCGGCGTGGTGTCGGTCCAGCTATAGCCCAGTTTGCCAAAGCAGTTGGTCGGGCGCTGTGGCCAGTGAACCTGGTAGAGATCGAGATAATCGGTTTGCAGGCGCTTCAGGCTGTCGTGCAGCGCGTCACGGATATTTTTACGATCCAGCGCATGGTTCGGACGAATGCTGCTGTCGTTATTACGCGCAGGGCCGCTGACTTTGGAGGCGATAATCAGCTTTTCGCGATTGCCGCGTTTCGCCAGCCAGTTGCCGACGTAGGTTTCCGTCAGCCCCTGGGTCTCCGGGCGCGGCGGTACGGGATACATTTCAGCGACATCAATCAGGTTAATGCCCTGGCTGACAGCGTAGTCGAGCTGTTGGTGCGCGTCGGCCTCGCTATTCTGCTCACCAAAAGTCATAGTGCCCAGCCCGAGCGTGCTGATTTCAAGAGAACTGTGTGGGATACGGTGATACTGCATAGCCGGCTTCCTTTTTTATTAACAAGGTCAGGAGTTCCCCGACAAAGGAGTATCAAAATGGCAGAGGGGGAGAAAAAGAGGAAGTAAAAAAATCAAAAAAGCCGGGGGTTCAGAATCCGAAGACGCGATGCTGCGGAGGTTTCAGAGGATCCCGACTCTTTATTAAGAGGGTCCGCTGTCGGGGAAGGCGGCCTCGCCAGGCGAGTGCTGGCAGGCGGCTGGCCGACGAAAAGTCTTAACGTTTAATAATCTGCGAAACATCGTCGCGGTTGATCTGCATTTTATTGCCCTGCTGATCTTCGTAACTGATGAGGCCGGTATCATCATCAACGGCTGGCTTACCATCGGTCAGGATCATGCGTCCGTCTTTTGTCGCCATCACGTAATCGCTGCTGCAACCGGAAACCGAGAACGCCAGTCCCACGGCGGAAATCAATACTGCCCATTTTTTCATCGTCATTACCTCTTGAATGGTCGCACCTCACACCAGTGTATTAATAGCCTGATTTGTGAGACATAAAAAGCAGTAAAGTCTTAAAAAAGTTTGCAGCCCAGGTTTGGGCTGCATTTTTGTGGCTTACAGCGGATTTTTTTTATTACGCAGCAGGTTAAGGCTTTCGACGGCAATCGAGAAGAACATCGCGAAGTAGATGTAGCCTTTCGGAATATGGATCTCGAAGCTTTCCAGCATCAGGGTAAAGCCGACAAGAATCAGAAACGACAGGGCCAGCATTTTCACCGACGGATGACGGTCAACAAAGTCGCCAATCGGTCGGGCGGCGAACATCATTACGCCGACGGCAATGACCACCGCAGCCATCATGATGAACAGATGATCCGACAGCCCAACGGCGGTAATGACCGAGTCGAGGCTGAAAATGATATCCAGTATCATGATCTGCACGATGGCGCCCATAAATGAATGGACGTTGGTTTTCAGCCCTTCCTCTTCGCCCTCGATCGACTCGTGGATCTCTTTACTCGCCTTCCAGATCAGGAACAGACCGCCGAGCAGTAAGATCAAATCGCGAAACGAGATTGCCTGGTCGAAAACGGTAAACAGCGGATTGGTCAGCTTCACGACCCAGGCGATAGAGGCCAGCAGCCCCAGACGCATCAGCATCGCGCCCATCAACCCGATACGTCTTGCGTGAGCACGCTGGGCGGTGGGCAGTTTGGCAACAACCAGAGAGAGAAAAATAATATTATCGATCCCCAGCACGATCTCCAGCAGCGTCAGTGTACCGAGCGCCAGCCAGGCGTTGGGATCGGTTATCCATGCAAATAACATTGTTCAAAGTCCTGCAAAAAAGAAAGTCGCAATTATATGCAACCTGGCAGGCAGAACAAAAAATTAATCGTGGCCAAGGAGAAAATGACGGGCCAGCAGGGCGGCGGTGAAATTTTTCTTCAGGTAGAAGCCGCGCGGCAGCGTGAGAATCGGCTCACCGCGGGCGCCAATCGCCTCGGTTAACGCTTTGCTGTTGGCGGCTTTCGGGCGCAACTGCAGTACCTCGCCATGACGGGCGGTGATGCGCTCCACCTGGCCGAGCACAATCAGATCCATCAGCTCCTCCCAGTCCATTCGCAGCTGGCGATCCTCTTCTTCACTGGGGCTCCACAGCAGCGGAGCGCCGACGCGGCGTTCCGCCAGCGGAATGGCGCGATCCCCTTCCACCGGCACCCACAGAACGCGTTTGAGCTTATGGCGCACGTGACTGCTCTCCCAGGTCACGCCGCTGTTACCAGTGAGCGGGGCGACGCAAACGAAGGTGGTTTCCAGCGGACGGCCCTGGCTATCGACAGGAATGGTCTTCAGTTCGACGCCCAGCGCGGCGAAATCCTGCTCGGGTTTACTCCCGGCGCTGGCGCCCAGCCAAATCTCCAGCAGAATACCGATCCAGCCTTTATCGCGCTTTAAATCGCGTGGAATGGGAATCCCTGCCAGCGCCGCCAGTTCGCCCAGCGAGTAGCCTGCCAGCCCCTGCGCCTGGGCCAGGAGCTGCTGCTGGGTTTGCGGTGGGGACGTTAACGGCGCGATGGCGGGCATACGGCAAAACCTCTGGTTAAAAAATGAACGGTATTTCAGTGCGTTGTGGATAGAGTTTACCTTTTCCTGGGTAACTATGACAATTTGATGATTCGTATGGTTTTTTTTCATTTTTTTGTCGTTGTGAAAAGAGTGGTAGCGGGTTTTCCAGAACTGGTCACTGGCAATGAACAGGATCTTACACCATGTTATCCACAGAAAAGTGGGATAACTGGGGAAAAGCGGCACTACTGTTTCCATTTACAGCCTTGACGTGCGACGAAAATCGAATTTTTAGACAAAATGTGCCCAGTGGACTCGGATAATCTGTGGATAAAATCGACATTGTTCGATCTTTCATCAGTTCCAGGATCGCATATGTGATGATCATCACGTTTAACTGTAATTACTGAAAGATATATGTGATAACATCATGAATATAATGCCATTATTAAATTATGCTATTCGTAAGCACTTCGGACTACTCTGGGTTTTCCCTGGGTAATTCCATACTTCTTCACAACTCTATCCACAGAAAAAGTGAATAAAATGGGCTCTCGATCGCTTTCGTTGTTTATAACTCTGCTGATTACTGTGAGTTATTCAAATGTTATTCGATCGCACAGTGACAACAGAGTGGTTTACCGTTTACAGCGAGTGTGAAACAATCATTCACATTGAAGATTATTTTGAGGTAGTCCGGTGATTGATGACGATGGCTACCGCCCAAATGTCGGTATTGTAATCTGTAATCGCCAGGGCCAGGTTATGTGGGCCAGGCGCTATGGTCAGCACTCGTGGCAGTTCCCGCAAGGGGGCATTAATCCAGGGGAATCAGCCGAGCAGGCAATGTATCGGGAATTGTTCGAAGAGGTTGGGTTAAGTCGTAAAGATGTGCGAATCCTGGCCTCAACCCGTAACTGGCTGCGTTACAAGTTGCCTAAACGTTTGGTGCGTTGGGACACAAAGCCGGTTTGTATCGGCCAGAAACAGAAGTGGTTTCTCCTGCAGTTGATCGGCAGCGATGCAGAAATCAATATGCAAACCAGTAGTACACCTGAGTTTGATGGTTGGCGCTGGGTAAGTTACTGGTACCCGGTTCGTCAGGTGGTGTCGTTTAAGCGCGACGTGTACCGCCGGGTGATGAAAGAGTTTGCCAGCGTGACCATGTCGCTGGCGGAAAGTGCACCTAAACCGCAAAGCGCGCCTGCTTATCGACGTAAAAGAGGTTAAGCCACGCATATTATGCTCACTCGGTTACGAGAAATCGTCGAGAAGGTCGCGAGTGCGCCGCGTTTAAACGAGGCGCTGGATATCCTGGTCACCGATATCTGCAAAGCGATGGAAACGGAAGTTTGTTCGGTTTACCTGGCCGATCACGACCGACGATGTTATTACCTTATGGCCACTCGCGGGCTGAAAAAACCTCGCGGGCGTACCGTTGCGCTCGCGTTTGACGAAGGCCTCGTTGGCCTGGTCGGGCGCCTTGCGGAGCCTATCAACCTTGCTGATGCGCAAAAACATCCCAGCTTTAAATATATTCCTGCCGTCAAAGAGGATCGCTTCCGCGCTTTTCTTGGCGTCCCGATTATCCAGCGGCGTCAGCTGCTGGGTGTGCTGGTGGTGCAGCAGCGTGAGCTGCGTCAGTTTGATGAAAGCGAAGAGTCGTTTCTCGTCACCCTGGCGACGCAAATGGCCGCCATTCTTTCCCAGTCTCAGCTGACCGCGCTGTTTGGCCAGTATCGACAGACGCGTATTCGCGCGCTGCCCGCCTCCTCCGGGGTGGCCATTGCCGAAGGCTGGATGGACATCAGTCTGCCGCTCATGGAACAGGTGTATGAGGCATCGACTCTTGATACCGCTTCCGAACGCGAACGATTGACCGGTGCGCTGGAAGAGGCGGCGAACGAGTTTCGTCGCTACAGCAAGCGTTATGCCGCCGGGGCGCAAAAAGAGACTTCGGCGATCTTCGATCTCTATTCACACCTCCTGTCCGACGCGCGTCTGCGTCGCGAGCTGTTTGCGGAAGTCGATAAAGGCGCGGTGGCAGAATGGGCGGTGAAGAAGATCATCGAGAAGTTCGCCGAACAGTTTGCCGCGCTGAGCGACGGGTATCTGAAAGAGCGGGCCGGCGATTTGCGTACGCTGGGTCAGCGCCTGCTTTTCCATCTCGATGATACGATTCAGGGGCCTAATACCTGGCCGGCGCGTATTGTGCTGGTGGCCGACGAGCTGTCAGCGACGACGCTGGCGGAAGTTCCGCAGGATCGGCTGGCGGGCGTCGTCGTCCGCGATGGCGCAGCCAACTCCCACGCCGCCATTATGGTGCGGGCGCTGGGGATCCCGACGGTTATGGGGGCTGATATCCAGCCTTCGCTGCTCCACGGCCACATGCTGGTGGTGGATGGCTACCGCGGCGAACTGCTGGTCGACCCGGAACCGGCGCTGCTGCAAGAATATCAGCGTCTGGTCAGCGAAGAGAACGAACTCAGCCGGCTGGCGGAAGACGATCTGGAACACACTTCCGAGCTGAAAAGCGGCGAGCGGGTGAAGGTCATGCTGAACGCTGGCCTGAGCCTGGAACATGAAGAAAAGCTTGGCAACTTTATCGACGGCATCGGCCTGTACCGGACCGAAATCCCGTTTATGCTGCAAAGCGGTTTCCCGTCGGAAGAGGAGCAGGTCGCCCAGTATCAGGGCATGCTGCAGATGTTTAATGAAAAGCCCGTGACCCTGCGTACGCTGGATATCGGCGCCGATAAACAGCTGCCGTATATGCCGATTAGCGAAGAGAACCCGTGCCTCGGCTGGCGCGGCATCCGCATTACTCTCGATCAGCCGGAAATATTTCTCATCCAGGTGCGCGCGATGCTGCGTGCCAATGCCGCCACCGGCAACCTGAGTATTTTGCTGCCGATGGTGACCAGTCTTGATGAGGTGGATGAGGCGCGCCGTCTGATCGATCGCGCCAGCCGTGAAGTCGAAGAGATGATTGGCTACGCTATTCCTCGCCCGCGTCTTGGCGTAATGCTGGAAGTGCCTTCGATGGTCTTTATGCTGCCGAATCTTGCCAGCCGCGTGGATTTTATCTCGGTAGGGACCAATGACCTGACTCAGTATATCCTCGCCGTCGATCGCAACAACACCCGGGTTGCCAGCATGTATGACAGCCTGCATCCCGCGGTGCTGCGGGCGCTGGCGATGATTGCGCATGATGCCGAACGCTTCGGCATTGACCTGCGGCTGTGCGGTGAAATGGCGGGCGATCCGATGTGCGTGACGATCCTGATTGGTCTTGGCTATCGCCACCTGTCCATGAACGGTCGTTCGGTGGCGAGGGTCAAATACCTGCTGCGACGTATCGATATTGCCGAAGCTCAGGAACTGTCGCGTCGGAGCCTTGAAGCGCAGATGGCCACCGAGGTTCGCCATCAGGTGGCGGCCTTCATGGAGCGACGCGGTCTGGGCGGCTTGATCCGCGGCGGCCGTTAGCCGTTAGAGAGCGGTAGGCCGGGTAAGCGTAGCGCCACCCGGCAAAATAACGGCTCAGTCAGGTAACCCGGACAGGTGATCGGCACCGCCTCCGGGAAAACTCCCGTGTGCCGTTAGCATCCGTATACATATCTTTTACAACAACGGCACGGCCAGCGAATTAACCTTATGCTATTATTCGCCCCCTTGGAGCACCCGTATAGGTCGGGCGTGTATGATCACCGCTGTCCACTTTCGGCGGAATAACAAGTCTTTATGGTGACAGATGAATAGTGGCTACCTGCATTTTCCGGATTTTGATCCGGTCATATTTTCCCTTGGGCCGGTCTCCCTCCACTGGTACGGGATGATGTATCTGGTCGGCTTTGTTTTTGCGATGTGGCTAGCCACCCGTCGGGCCAACCGTCCGGGCAGCGGCTGGACCAAAAACGAAGTCGAAAACCTGCTGTATGCCGGGTTCCTTGGCGTTTTCCTCGGTGGCCGTATCGGCTATGTCCTGTTCTATAATCTGCCGGTTTTCCTGCAGGACCCGCTGTATCTGTTCCGCGTCTGGGACGGCGGCATGTCGTTCCACGGCGGCCTGATTGGTGTCATCCTCGTGATGATCATTTTTGCCAGACGCACTAAACGCACTTTCTTCCAGGTCGCCGATTTTATCGCGCCGCTGATCCCCTTTGGCCTCGGGGCGGGGCGTCTGGGCAACTTTATCAACGGTGAACTGTGGGGCCGCGTCGATCCGAGCTTCCATTATTCGATGATTTTCCCCGGCTCGCGCGCGGAAGATCTGGCGCTGCTGCCGTCTCATCCGGAATGGCAATCGCTGTTTGATACCTACGGCGCGCTGCCGCGTCACGCTTCGCAGCTGTACGAGCTGGCGCTGGAAGGGGTCGTCCTGTTCCTGATTCTGAACCTGTTTATCCGTAAACCGCGTCCGACCGGGTCGGTATCCGGTCTGTTCCTGATTGGCTACGGCCTGTTCCGCATTATCGTGGAGTTCTTCCGCCAGCCAGACCAGCAGTTCACCGGTGAATGGGTACAGTACATCAGCATGGGGCAGATTCTTTCGATCCCAATGGTGCTTGCGGGTATCATTATGATGGTCTGGGCGTACCGTCGTCGTCCGCAGCAACAAACTTCTTGAGGAACCATGAAACAGTATCTTGATTTGATGCAGAAAGTGCTCGCCGAGGGCACGCAAAAAAATGACCGCACCGGTACCGGCACTCTCTCCATCTTCGGCCATCAGATGCGTTTTAACCTGCAGGAAGGCTTCCCGCTGGTGACGACCAAGCGCTGTCATTTACGCTCCATCATCCATGAACTGCTGTGGTTCCTCCAGGGTGACACCAACATCGCGTATCTGCATGAAAACAACGTCACTATCTGGGACGAGTGGGCGGATGAAAATGGCGATCTGGGGCCGGTTTACGGCAAACAGTGGCGTTCCTGGCCTGCGCCGGACGGCCGCCATATCGACCAGATCAGCACGGTGATGGAACAGCTGAAAAACGATCCGGATTCACGTCGCATCATCGTTTCTGCGTGGAACGTCGGCGAGCTGGATAAAATGGCGCTGGCGCCGTGCCACGCGTTTTTCCAGTTCTACGTCGCGGACGGCAAACTCTCTTGCCAGCTGTATCAGCGTTCCTGCGATGTGTTCCTCGGCCTGCCGTTTAACATCGCCAGCTATGCGCTGCTGGTGCACATGGTCGCCCAGCAGTGCGATCTGCAAGTCGGTGATTTTGTCTGGACCGGTGGGGATACTCACCTCTACAGCAACCACCTTGAACAGACGGATCTGCAGCTGAGCCGCGAACCTCGTCCATTGCCGAAGCTGATCATCAAACGGAAACCAGCGTCGATTTTCGACTACCGTTTTGAAGACTTCGACATCGAAGGCTATGACCCGCATCCGGGAATTAAAGCGCCGGTGGCGATTTAATTCGCCCGGCACAGGATGTCGTAAAGAGATAAAAACCGGTGCCTGAGGCGCCGGTTTTTTTGCCTGCGCAAACTCGCTTCCTGATTTTCTGTAATCGTCTGCAAACCTGATGCCTGGCTTCGGCACGCCTCGCGAAAGGCTATTTTGCCCGTCGTCTCCGCGCCGTTTTTTCCCCATACTCGCGCCATGAACAGACAACGTGGCTACACCCTGATTGAAACCCTGATAACGCTGACGCTGGTGCTTATTCTCAGCGCAGGAGGGCTGTACGGCTGGCAGAGCTGGCAGCAACAACAGCGCTTATGGCAAACCGCCAGCCAGGTGCGCGACTACCTGGTGCTGCTACGCGACGACGCGAACTGGCATAACCGCAACCGACTGGTGAGCGTGGGGCAAAGCGGCGGCGTCTGGTGTCTGAGCGCCGAGGATACGCTGGCGGAGTGTGCGGCAGTAACGCCGTTTACGCTGCTGCCGCGTTGGCCGGAAGTGGCGCTCAGCCACATCACGCCGGGATTAGGTTTTTACGGGTTGCGTAACAGCGCCTGGGCCGGACATATCCGGCTGCAAAGCGCGGGGGGGAGCTGGAATATTATCGTATCTGGCTGGGGGCGAATTCGCCTGTGCCGCAACGAGGAGAACGCATCGTGCCTCTGATTCCCCGAGGTTTTTCGCTGGCCGAGACGCTTATCTCAATGGCCATCAGCGCGATTTTACTGATGGGCGCATCGCGTTTTCTGCCTGCTCTGCAACGGCAGACACTGCGGCAGACGCAGCAGCAGTCTCTGGATAACGAACTCTGGCAGCGCGTGTATACGGTAGCAAAACATCTGCAGCGTGCGGGCTATTGCGCCGGGGAGTGCGTGGGACAACCGTTGCTTATCGCCAGCGATGGTCGCTGTGCGATCGTCCGCTGGGATAGTAATAGCAACGGCGCGTGGGATGCCACGCCGGAAGCAATGTCTGATGCGACAGGATTTCGTTTGAACAACGGGGCGCTGGAAACGCGGCGCGGTGTGACCAGCTGCAGCGACGGGGGATGGGAAAAAATGACGAATCCCGGAGCACTCAACGTGACTCATTTTCAGGTTACCCGCCAGGATATCGCCGGATTTGCTCCGGAGCTTACCGTCATGCTGGCGGCGCATGCGGTTGCGGATCCCCATATTTCGGCTCAGGCGGAATACCGCGTGACCGGGTATAACTTATGAACCGCCAGCGGGGAGCCTCCTCGTTGCTGATGGTGCTTTTGCTGCTGGCGCTTGGCAGTATGTTATTGCAAGGGCTGAACCAGCAGCAGCGCTCCTTGCTGGCGCAAACCGCGGGTGAAACTCAGGCGATCCGCGAAACGGCCGGTGCGCACTCCGCGCTGCAGTGGGGAAAAACTCTGGCGTGGACGGTACACGATGCCAACGCCTGCCGTGATTCTGCTGCCGGGGGCTGGCGCGCCTGCCTGCGCATTTTTGACGATGCATCCGCCCTGTTAATCGCCAGCGGCGGTCGCATTTTGCTGTGGCAATCTGGTCGGGTTGAAGAGGGCGTGGTGCGCTTTTCTCCCCACGGCTGGAGCGACTTTTGTCCACTAACGGAGGCGAATCTGTGTCGGATGCCGTGAACCATGAGCAAGGTTTTAGCCTGCCGGAAACGCTGCTGGCGATGACGTTACTGGTTATGGTGGTGACCGCCCTTGGCGGCTACCAGCGTGGGCTGGCCAATGGTTTTATCCAGTTAAATCAATATCGCCAGCTGTGGCGCGACGCGTGGCGCTATGGTCAGATGAACCCTCCGGAGATCCCACCCGGTGGGTCCGTTACCCGCTTGCAGACATCGGCGGCCAGATGTGTCAGCATCACGGTAACGATCACCATGCCCGTGGATAAACGGGTGCAGATGACCCGGCTGCATTGCCCGGTCAGTCAGTAGTCAGGAGCGAATATGTTAAGGGTGTACCACTCAAACCGTCTGGATGTTCTTGAAGCGTTGATGGAATTTATCGTCGAGCGCCAGCGGCTGGATGACCCTTTCATGCCGGAAATGGTGCTGGTGCAAAGTACCGGGATGGCGCAGTGGCTACAGATGACGCTGGCAAAACGGTTTGGCATTGCCGCCAATATCGACTTCCCGCTGCCGGCGAGCTTTATCTGGGACATGTTTGTCCGCGTACTGTCGGATATACCCGGGGAAAGCGCCTTCAGTAAGCAGAGCATGAGCTGGAAACTGATGACCCTCCTGCCGCAACATCTTGACGATGAGGCTTTTACGCTGTTATGCCACTATCTCAGCGACGATAGCGACAAGCGTAAACTGTTTCAGCTGGCAGCCCGGGTCGCCGACCTCTATGACCAGTATCTGGTTTATCGCCCGGAATGGCTGATGCGCTGGGAGGCAAATGAGCGCGTCGATGGCCTCGGCGACGCCCAGCAGTGGCAGGCGCCGTTATGGAAGGCGCTGGTCGACCATACCGCTGCGCTGGGGCAGCCGCTCTGGCATCGTGCCAATCTGTACCAGCGCTTTATCAGCACGCTGGAAGCGGCGGATGAACCTCCGGCCGGTCTACCTTCGCGAGTTTTTATTTGCGGAATTTCGGCGCTGCCGCCGGTTTACCTGCAGGCGCTTCAGGCGCTGGGCAAGCACGTCGATGTGTATGTGTTGTTCACCAACCCCTGTCGTTACTACTGGGGCGATATTAAAGACCCGGCTTTTCTGGCGAAACTGCTGTCACGCCAGCGCCGTCATCATCGTGAACCGCGCGAACTCCCGCTGTTTCGCGATACCGGGCAGGCGCCAGCATTGTTTAACGATGCGGGGGAACAGGACGTCGGTAATCCGCTGCTCGCTTCCTGGGGGAAGCTGGGTCGCGACTACATCTATCTGCTGGCCGGGCTGGATCGTTATGAAGAGCTGGATGCCTTTGTCGATATTACGCCGGATAATCTGCTGCACAATTTGCAGGCGGATATCCTCGAACTGCGCAATACCGCAGTGGCCGGAAGAAGCGCCGAAGAGTTTGCCCACAGTCACGGCAAACGCCCGCTGGCACTCGACGATCGTAGCCTGACCCTCCACGTCTGCCATAGTCCGCAGCGTGAGGTCGAGGTGCTGCATGACCGGCTGCTGGCGATGCTGGAGGCGAATCCTGAACTGACGCCGCGCGATATTATCGTGATGGTGGCGGATATCGACAGCTACAGCCCTTACATTCAGGCGGTATTCGGCAGCGCCAGCGGCGAACGCTGGCTACCGTGGGCGATTTCCGACCGGCGCGCCACAGAATCGCATCCGGCTCTGCAGGCATTTATTACGCTGCTTGCTCTGCCCGGCAGCCGCTTTGCCAGCGAAGATGTCCTGGCTCTGCTGGATGTTCCGGTGCTCGCCGCGCGCTTTAACATTGACGAAGAGGGGCTGCGCTATCTGCGTCAGTGGGTTAATGAATCCGGCGTGCGCTGGGGAATGGATGACGATAATGTGCGCGAACTGGATCTGCCTGCCACCGGGCAACACACCTGGCGCTTTGGCCTGACGCGGATGCTGCTGGGCTATGCGATGGACAGCAGCCAGGGCGAATGGCAGTCGGTCCTGCCCTATGATGAATCCAGCGGGCTGATCGCTGAACTGGTGGGTAATCTGGCTTCGTTGCTGATGCAGCTCAACCTCTGGCGCCGGAAGCTGGCGCAGGAACGTCCGCTGGCGGAATGGTTGCCGCTTTGTCGCGAACTGCTCAATGACTTTTTCTTGCCCGACGGCGACACCGAAGCGGCGCTGGCGCTGATTGAACAGCAATGGCAGACGGTGATTGGCGAAGGTGCCCAGGCACAATATGAGCAGTCCGTTCCTCTGTCTTTATTGCGCGATGAGCTGGCGCAGCGGCTGGACCAGCAGCGTATCAGCCAGCGCTTCCTCGCCGGGCCGATCAACATCTGTACTCTGATGCCGATGCGCTCTATACCGTTCAAAGTGGTGTGCCTGCTCGGGATGAACGACGGCGTTTATCCGCGGACGCTGGCGCCGCTGGGCTTCGATTTAATGAGTCAGAAACCGCAGCGCGGCGACCGCAGCCGTCGTGATGATGACCGCTATTTGTTCCTGGAGGCGCTGATGTCCGCCGAACAGACATTGTATATCAGCTACATCGGCCGCTCGATTCAGGACAATAGCGAACGCTATCCTTCGGTGCTGGTGCAAGAACTGGCGGACTATATTGGCCAGAGCCACTGCCTGGCCGGGGATGAGGCGCTGGATTGTGACGCCAGCGAGCGACGCGTCAAAGCACATATCACCCATCTGCATACGCGCATGCCCTTTGATGCGGCCAATTTCCGTGATGATGAATATCAGAGCTACGCCCGGGAGTGGCTGGCGGCTGCCAGCCAGCAGGGAGAGGCGCATGGCGACTTTATCCAGCCGTTGCCGGCGCCGGTTATCGAAACGCTGTCATTTGAACAGCTGCTGCGATTCTGGCAACACCCGGTACGCGCCTTTTTCCAGCAGCGCCTGCGGGTTAACTTCCGTTCTGAAGAGAGTGAAATTCCCGATGACGAGCCGTTCACCCTCGAAGGACTTAGCCGTTATCAGTTGAACCAGCAGTTGCTGAATACGCTGATTGAACAACAGGATGCGTCGACGATGTATCGTCGCTTCCGCGCCGCGGGAGAGCTGCCCTTTGGCGCTTTTGGTGAGCTGGCCTGGGAGACGCAGCGTCAGGAGATGCAGAACCTTGCGGAGCGGGTCATTGCCAGCCGTCAGCCGGGGCAGAGCATGGAAATCGATCTGCAATGTCACGGAGTCAACATTACGGGGTGGCTACAGCAGGTACAATCTGACGGTCTGCTGCGTTGGCGACCGTCGCTGCTGAGCGTCGCGCAGGGGATGCAACTTTGGCTGGAACACCTTGTCTACTGTGCTAGCGGCGGAACCGGTGAAAGCCGACTGCTGGTGCGCAAAGAGGGCGAGTGGCGTTTCCCGCCGCTGGCGCAGGAACAGGCCAAAGCGTACCTTGATCAGCTGGTAGAAGGCTACCTGCAAGGCATGTCCAGACCGCTGCTGTTACTGCCGGAAAGCGGCGGTGCATGGCTAAAAGTCTGTTATGACGCTGAAAAGGATGTCATGTTAACGGATGAAGAGACGCAACAAAAAGCGCGTAGCAAATTTCTTCAGGTCTATGAAGGTAATATGGTGGTCAGTGGCGAAGGGACGGATGTGTGGTATCAACGCCTCTGGCGCACGCTTGAACCGGCTTACTATGAAGAAATTATCACGCAAACACAGCGCTACCTGTTGCCGATATTTCGTTTCCATCAGTCCGAATAAATTTGTAATAGTATAAAAATTGCGCAGAATAAGGTGTTCAATTATCATGCGCAACCAATCACGGACTGATGTGCATAACGCTGACGCAGTCAGCGCAAAGTTTGTTAATGATGAGGTTCGTGAATGCCCCGCAGTGTATGGTTCAAGGTTATTTTAGTACTGGCTGCCTTTTGGGCGCCGTTAAGTCAGGCAGATACCGGATGGCAACCGATTCAGGAAACCATTCGTAAAAGCGAAAAAGATCCCCGACAGTATCAGGCCATTCGCCTGGATAATGGCATGGTGGTCCTGCTGGTTTCCGATCCGCAGGCGGTGAAATCCCTGTCTGCGCTGGTGGTGCCCGTGGGGTCGCTGCAGGATCCCGTCGATCATCAGGGGCTGGCGCATTTTCTGGAGCACATGACGCTGATGGGCTCGCAAAATTATCCGCAGCCGGACAGCCTCGCCGAATTTCTGAAAATGCACGGCGGCAGCCATAATGCCAGTACCGCGCCTTATCGCACCGCCTTCTATCTTGAAGTCGAAAACGATGCCCTTGACGGCGCGGTCGATCGTCTGGCTGATGCCATTGCCGCTCCGCTGCTGGATAAGAAATATGCCGATCGCGAGCGCAATGCGGTCAACGCCGAGCTGACCATGGCGCGCACCCGTGACGGGATGCGCATGGCCCAGGTGAGTGCCGAAACCATTAACCCGGCGCACCCGGCTTCGCATTTTTCCGGCGGTAACCTTGAGACGCTTAGCGACAAGCCCGGTAAACCGGTGCTCGACGCCCTGCATACTTTCCGCGACAGCTGGTACTCGGCGAACCTGATGAAGGCGGTCATTTACAGCAACAAACCGCTGCCAGAACTGGCGAGCATCGCGGCGAAAACCTATGGCCGGGTGCCAAACCACAATATCAACAAACCGGAAATCACCGTCCCGGTCGTGACCGATGCGCAAAAGGGCATCATCATTCACTACGTCCCGGCAATGCCGCGCAAAGTGCTGCGCGTTGAATTCCGTATTGATAACAACAGCGAGCAATTCCGCAGCAAAACCGACGAGCTGGTGACCTACATGATCGGCAACCGCAGCCCGGGAACCTTATCTGACTGGCTGCAGCAGCAAGGCCTGGTCGAGGGGATTCGCGCGGACTCCGATCCGGCGGTCAACGGCAACAGCGGCGTGCTGGCGATTTCGGCGACCCTGACCGACAAAGGTCTGGCGCACCGTGATGAAGTGGCGGCGGCGATCTTCAGTTACCTCAACCTATTGCGTAGCCAGGGCATCGACAAACGCTATTTCGATGAGCTGTCCCATGTTCTGGAGCTTGATTTCCGCTATCCGTCGATCAGCCGCGATATGGATTACGTGGAATGGCTGGCGGACACCATGATTCGCGTACCGGTGGAGCATGCGCTGGACGTGGTCAATATCGCCGATCGCTACGATCCGCAGGCGATTAAAGACCGGCTGGCCATGATGACGCCGCAAAATGCACGCGTCTGGTATATCAGCCCGCAAGAGCCGCATAACAAAACCGCTTACTTTGTGAATGCGCCGTATCAGGTCGACAAGATCAGCGCGCAGACCTTTAGCGACTGGCAGCAGAAGGCGAGCGCTATCGACCTGAAGCTGCCGGTGTTGAACCCTTATATTCCTGACGATTTTACGCTGATTAAAAGCGATAAAGCCTACCCGCATCCGCAGCTGATCGTTGATGAGCCGACGCTGCGGGTGGTCTATGCGCCCAGTCAGTTCTTCGCCAGCGAGCCAAAGGCTGACGTTTCTCTGGTGCTGCGTAATCCGCAGGCCATGGACAGCGCTCGTAGCCAGGTCATGTTCGCGCTGAATGACTATCTGGCAGGCATCGCTCTCGATCAGCTCAGCAACCAGGCAGCGGTGGGCGGCATCTCCTTCTCAACCGGCGCCAATAACGGGTTAATGGTCAATGCCAATGGCTACACCCAGCGGCTGCCGCAGCTGTTTACCGCGTTGCTGGACGGCTATTTCAGCTATACGCCGACCGAAGAGCAGATGGAGCAGGCCAAATCCTGGTATGCGCAGATGATGGACTCGGCGGACAAAGGTAAAGCCTACGACCAGGCGATCATGCCGGTTCAGATGTTGTCCCAGGTGCCCTATTTCCAGCGCGAGGAGCGCCGGGCGCTGCTGCCGTCAATTAGCCTGCAAGAGGTACTGGCCTATCGCGACAACCTGAAAGCGAAAGGGCGCCCGGAGCTGCTGGTGATCGGCAACCTCACCGCTGAACAGTCCACCGCCATGGCGCGTCAGATCCAGCAGCAGCTGGGATCTGATGGCAATGAGTGGTGTCGCAACAAAGACGTCCTGATCAACAGTCAGCAGCTGGCGATTTTTGAAAAAACCGGTAACAGCACCGATTCGGCGCTGGCCGCCGTCTTCGCCCCGCCGAACGTGGATGAATACAGCAGCTCCGCCGCCAGCTCCCTGCTCGGGCAGATTATTCAGCCGTGGTTCTATAACCAGCTGCGTACCGAAGAGCAGCTTGGCTACGCGGTCTTTGCTTTCCCGATGAACGTCGGGCGCCAGTGGGGGATGGGCTTCCTGCTGCAAAGCAGCGATAAACAGCCTGCTTTCCTCTGGCAACGCTTCCAGGCGTTCTTCCCGACCGCGGAAGCTAAACTGCGGGCGATGAGCCCGGCAGAGTTTGCGCAAATCCAGCAGGCGGTGATAAGCCAGATGACTCAGGCGCCGCAAACCCTGGGCGGCGAAGCCTCGCAGCTGAGCAAAGATTTCGATCGCGGTAATATGCGCTTCGATTCACGTGATAAAGTAGTGGCTCAGATAAAACTGCTGACGCCGCAAAAACTTGCCGACTTCTTCCATCAGACGGTGGTGGTTCCGCAAGGCATGGCGATATTGTCCCAGATTTCCGGCAGCCAGAATGGCAAGACCGATTACGTCCATCCTGAAGGTGGCAAAGTCTGGGAAAACGTCAGCGCATTGCAGAAATCCTTACCCCTGATGCGAGAGAACGAATGACCGAAACCGCCGAGTCTCTGGATCCCCTGCGCTTGCCCTTGACGGGTGAGCGCTTGATAGAAGCCTCTGCGGGCACCGGAAAAACCTTTACCATCGCCGCACTGTACCTGCGGCTACTGCTGGGGCTTGGCGGGGAATCCGCCTTTCCTCGTGCGGTCAGCGTGGAAGAGCTGCTGGTGGTGACCTTCACCGAAGCGGCCACCGAAGAACTGCGCGGCCGTATTCGCAGCAATATCCACGAGCTGCGCATTGCCTGCCTGCGCGACAGCGCGACCGATCCCCTCTATAGCGCTTTGCTGGCTGAAATTGCGGATAAGAACCAGGCGGCGAATACGCTGCTGCTGGCGGAACGACAGATGGACGAAGCGGCGGTATTTACCATTCACGGCTTTTGTCAGCGGATGCTGAGTCTCAATGCCTTTGAGTCCGGCATGCTCTTTGAGCAGCAGCTGATCGAAGATGAATCCCGGCTGCGTTACCAGGCCTGCGCAGACTTCTGGCGTCGACATTGCTATCCGTTGCCGCGGGAGATCGCCGCCGTCATTCATGAGGCGTGGAAAGGTCCGCGCGATCTGTTGAAATCCCTCGATCGCTGGTTGCAGGGCGAAGCTCCGCAGCTCAAATCCCCGCCGGCAGCGGAAGAGACGCTGGCCGAACGCCATCAGCACATTATTGCGCGCATTAACGCCATGAAAACACAGTGGCGGGAACAGGTTGCTGAGATTGAGGGGGTGCTGGAGAACTCCGGTCTCGACCGCCGTAAGTTCAATCGCGGCAACCAGGGAAAGTGGATAGAGAAAATCAACGCCTGGGCGCAGGAAGAGACGCTCGGTTATCAACTTCCTGACGCGCTGGAGAAATTCTCGCAGGCCTTCTTACATGAACGAACTAAAGCCGGCGGTGAGCCGCCGGTGCATCCGCTGTTCAGTGCGGTTGAAGAGCTGCTCTCTTCTCCGCTGACGCTGACGGATCTGGTTATCGCCAGGGCGATGGTGGAGATCCGCGAAGCGGTCGCCCGGGAAAAGCGTCGGCGCGGCGAGCTCGGTTTTGATGACATGCTCAGTCGGCTGGATGATGCGCTGCGCGGCGAGAGCGGAGAAGCGCTGGCCAGCGCCATTCGTCAGCGTTTCCCGGTGGCGATGATTGATGAATTTCAGGACACCGACCCGCAGCAGTACCGAATTTTTCGCCGTATCTGGCGGCAGCAGCCGGAGACGGCGCTGCTGCTTATCGGCGACCCCAAGCAGGCCATCTATGCCTTCCGCGGCGCGGATATTTTCACCTATATGAAAGCGCGTGGCGATGTGGCTGCTCATTATACGCTGGATACCAACTGGCGCTCTGCTCCCGGGGTGGTTGAAAGCGTTAACCGCCTGTTCAGCCTGAGCGATAACCCCTTTATGTTCCGGGAGATCCCTTTCTTGCCGGTCAAACCGGCCGGGAAAAACCACGGGCTGCGCTTTACCGTGGATAACGACGCGGTTCCGGCAATGAACATCTGGCTGATGCCGGGCGAGGCCGTGGGATCCGGTGACTATCAGACGTATATGGCGCAGCTGTGCGCGGCGCAAATTCGCGACTGGCTAAGCGCCGGTCAACAGGGGCGCGCGTTGCTCTGGCGTAATGACAAAGCAGCCCGGCCGGTTCAGGCCTCCGATATCACGGTTCTGGTACGTAACCGTCAGGAAGCCTCGTTGATCCGGGATGCCTTACGGGCGCTGGCGATCCCGTCGGTGTATCTCTCTAATCGCGATAGCGTTTTCGACACGCCGGAAGCGCAGGAGATTTTATGGCTACTGCAGGCGGTACTGGCTCCCGAACGAGAAAATACGCTACGCAGTGCGCTGGCAACATCGATATTCGGCTTGAATGCGCTGGATATTGAACGCCTCAATCAGGATGAACGAGCGTGGGACGCGCTGGTTGAAGAGTTCAGCATCTACCGGCAAATCTGGCGCCAGCGCGGGGTGATGCCGATGCTGCGTGCGCTGATGAGCGCGCGGCAGATTGCGGAAAATCTGCTGGTGACGGTCGGCGGTGAACGCCGTTTAACCGACATCCTGCATATCAGCGAACTGCTGCAGGAGGCAGCCAGCCAGCTGGAAAGCGAACATGCGCTGGTGCGCTGGCTGACGCAGCATATCGCCGAACCGGACAGCAATGCGTCCAGTCAGCAGATGCGCCTGGAAAGCGATAAGCACCTGGTGCAAATCGTCACCGTCCACAAATCGAAGGGGCTGGAATACCCGCTGGTCTGGCTGCCGTTTATTGCTCGTTTCCGCAAACAGGATCAGGCGTTTTATCACGATCGCGACTCGTTTGCCGCGGTGCTCGATCTTGGTCAGGATGAGGGCAGTCTGGAGCTGGCGGAAGCGGAGCGCCTGGCGGAAGATTTGCGCCTGCTGTACGTCGCGCTGACCCGCGCGGTCTGGCACTGTAGCCTCGGCGTGGCCCCGTTGAGTACCCGACGCAGCGACAAACCCGGCGCCAGCGATTTTCATCACAGCGCGCTCGGGCGTCTGCTACAGGGCGGCGAAGCCATGGATGCCGCTGGGCTGGCCGCGCGTTTGCAAGCCTTCTGCGGCGAGGATATCGCGCTGCAAATGCCTACCGCTCCGGATGCAACGCCCTGGCAGGCGCCGCAGGAAACGCTGCCGCCGCTGTCCGCCAGGAGCCTTGTGCGTCAGGTTAGCGATGACTGGCGGGTGACCAGCTATTCCGGATTACAGCAGCATGGTCAGAGCGCGGCTCAGGACCTGTTGCCGCGCCTTGACGTTGATGCCGCCGGCGTCGGTGACGTCGCCGCAGAACCGCAGCTTACGCCGCATCAGTTTCCGCGCGGCGCATCGCCGGGGACATTCCTGCATAGCCTGTTTGAAGATCTCGATTTTACCCAACCGGTCCCGGCTGACTGGATGGCGGAAAAGCTGCAGTCCGGCGGCTTCGGCGAGCAGTGGACGCCGGTGCTGACGCAGTGGCTGGATGATGTGCTACGTACTCCGTTGCCGGGGGCCGGGATCGCGCTGAACCAACTTTCCACGAATGATAAGCAGGTCGAAATGGCCTTCTATTTGCCTATCGAACGCCCGCTGGAACCGCTGCGTCTGGATGCGCTGATTCGCCGCTACGATCCGCTCTCCGTGGATTGCCCGCCCCTCGACTTCCGCCAGGTTCGCGGGATGTTAAAAGGCTTTATTGACCTCGTTTTCCGCCATAACGGCCGATATTACCTGCTGGATTATAAATCGAACTGGCTGGGAGCGGACCGCGAGGCCTATACCCGACAGGCGATGGAACAGGCGATGCGGGCGCACCGCTACGATCTGCAGTACCAGCTCTATAGTCTGGCGCTGCACCGCTACCTGCGTCACCGCATTGCGGACTACGACTACGAACGCCATTTTGGCGGCGTGATTTATCTCTTTTTACGCGGCATGGACGGGCAGAGCGGCGAGCAGGGCATTTTCACTACCCGTCCCGTGCAGCCGCTGATTGACGGTCTCGATGCGCTGTTTGCCGGAGACGTCCTGGAGGTTCTGTCATGACGATGGATGAACTGCTGCTGGAAGCGGCCAGTCAGCGCCTGCTGCGCCCGTTAGATGTCCAGTTTGCCCTGATGGTGGCGCAAGAGGCGCATCCGGCGGTGAAGCTGGCGGCGGCGGTGCTCAGCCGTGATGCTGGCGAGGGGCACGTTTGTCTGCCGATATCGCGTCTGCGGACGGACGAGTTTCTGAGCGGTAAAACCAATGAACTGCGTGAACAGCTGCTGGCCCAGGCGGGCGTACCCGATGACTGGTCTGCGCTTTTGCTTGCTTCGGAAGCCGTCAGCGACGGCGAACGTCCGACGCCGATCGTCCTGTGCGGCGACCGACTCTATCTCAACCGGATGTGGCGTAATGAACTGACCGTTGCCCGCTTCTTCAACGAAGCTAACCAGGTTGTGGACGTTGATGAGGCCCTGCTGGCGCAAACGCTGGACGCTCTTTTCCCCGCCAGCGATGAGATCGACTGGCAAAAGGTTGCCGCCGCAGTGGCGTTGACCCGTCGTATTTCGGTGATTTCCGGCGGTCCCGGCACCGGGAAAACCACCACCGTCGCCAGGCTGCTGGCGGCGTTGATTCAGACAACCCGGCAACCGCGCTGCCGCATCCGACTGGCGGCGCCGACCGGGAAAGCGGCGGCGCGATTGACGGAATCGTTGGGCGAGGCGCTGCGTCGCCTGCCGCTAACCGATGAGCAGAAGGCGCTGTTACCTACCGAAGCCAGCACGCTGCATCGTCTGCTGGGCGCTCAGCCCGGTAGCCAACGGATGCGCTACCACGCCGGCAATCCGCTGCACCTCGATGTGCTGGTGGTGGATGAAGCTTCAATGATTGACCTGCCGATGATGGCGCGGCTGATTGATGCCCTGCCGGAACACGGGCGGGTTATTTTCCTCGGCGACCGCGATCAGCTGGCGTCGGTGGAGGCCGGAGCGGTACTCGGGGATATTTGTGCCTGGGTCAATGCCGGCTATACCGCCGGACGAGCGGCGCAGCTGGAGAGGTTGACCGGCCACCCGGTACCGGCGGGCGAAAGTGATGTTGCCGGCGCGCTGCGCGACAGCCTGTGCCTGCTGCAAAAAAGCTATCGTTTTGGCAGTCATTCCGGCATTGGTAGCCTGGCTCGCGCCGTGAACAACGGCGATCGCCACGGCGTCAGAGCGACGTTGCGCCAGGCCTTCGAGGATATTGTGCTGCATCCGCTGAGTACG
This sequence comes from Klebsiella planticola ATCC 33531, assembly GCF_000735435.1. Classification (GTDB taxonomy): domain Bacteria; phylum Pseudomonadota; class Gammaproteobacteria; order Enterobacterales; family Enterobacteriaceae; genus Klebsiella; species Klebsiella planticola. Next base: position 347,890 of record NZ_JMPP01000018.1, read on the forward strand.
ACTGAAGAATATGAAGCCATGCTAGAGCAGTCGCAGGCGGGGTACGGTCGCTATTTGCAGCTACTGCGCGAGCGGGCCGAGCCGGAGGCCCTGATCGCCGCCTTTGGTGAATTTCAGTTACTGTGCGCCCTGCGCGACGGCCCATACGGCGTCAGCGGGGTGAATGAACAGCTGGAGCAGATGCTTAACCGTCGGCGGGCGATAACGCTGCCGAGGCATTCACGCTGGTATGAAGGGCGTCCGGTGATGATTTCGCGCAACGACAGCGCGCTGGGGCTGTTTAACGGCGATATCGGTATTGCACTGGAGCGAGGAGAGGGGCTGCGCGTCTGGTTCCCGATGCCGGATGGCAGCATTAAATCGGTGCAGCCAAGTCGTTTGCCGGAGCACGACACCGCCTGGGCGATGACGGTGCATAAATCGCAGGGGTCAGAGTTTGACCATGCGGCGTTGATTCTGCCCGCCAAAATCGTACCGCTGGTCACCCGCGAGCTGGTCTATACCGCGATCACGCGGGCAAAACAGCGGCTATCGATTTATGCCGATGAACAGGTGCTAACCCAGTCCATCGTCGCCCGTACCGAGCGGCGCAGCGGGCTGGCGGACATCTTCGCCAGCGGCGCGTAATCTCAACCTTCCTCTGCCCGCCGGGGATTGCCGACTCAAGCGTCAGCGTTTTCCCCGGCTGGCGCTGTGCTTAGCCGGGCTACATGTGGGATGTGCTGACTCAGGGGGGCAGAGGAGGGGCGCCCGGATAAGGCGTTTACGCCGTTATCCGGGGCGGTGACATCAGCCGAGGTCGGCCATCATCACTTTGGAACGACGCTGGTAGTTGTACATCTCTTTCTTACTTTCCGGCAGCAGATCGATATCGACCGGCGTAAAGCCGCGCTCCTGGAACCAGTGAATACTGCGGGTGGTCAGGACAAACAATTTGCTCAATCCCATCTGCTTCGCCTGGGTGGCGATGCGGTTCAGCAGCACTTCACCGCGCGATGAGCTGCGATAGTCCGGATGCACCGCGACGCAGGCCATTTCGCCGATTTTCTCTTCCGGGAACGGATAGAGCGCGGCGCAGGCAATCGTGGTGTTATCGCGCTGAATAATCGTGAATTTATCGATTTCCATCTCCAGCTGTTCGCGGGAGCGGCGCACCAGAATGCCCTGTTGCTCCAGTGGGCTAATCAGCTCAAGAATACCGCCGATATCGTTAATGGTGGCGCGGCGAATCTGCTCGGCGCTTTCCATGACGATCTGGGTGCCGATACCGTCGCGAGAGAACAGCTCCTGCAGCAGCGCCCCGTCTTCCTGATAGCTGATCAGGTGGCAACGACGCACGCCGCTGCGGCAGGCCTTGACGGCACCGCGCAGAAAACGCACCGTGCCGGAGTTGTAATCCTCTTCCGCCTCCAGCTCTTCCACGCGCGCCTGAGCTTCGTTAGGGAACAGTTCGGAAACAATCACCCCATCCTGGTTGTAAACCCCTTGCGAAGAGCAGAAGCCGATCATCTTTTCCGCCTTCAGCTTCACGGCCAGCTGGGTGGCAATCTCTTCCGAGGTCAGATTGAAGCTTTCGCCGGTGACGGAAACGGCAACCGGACCCATCAGCACGATAGCGCCGTTATCCAGCTGGCGATGGATCGCCTCTTCATCGATACGGCGGATGCGTCCGCTATGGCAATAATCCACGCCGTCGTCGACGCCCAGCGGCTGAGCGATAATAAAGTTGCCGCTCACCACGTTGATATGGGCGCCCTGCAGCGGGGTGTTATTCAGGCTCATTGACAGACGCGCGGTAATTTCCAGCTGCAGCATGCCCGCAGCCTGTTTCACCAGCTCGAGGGTTTTGGCGTCGGTGACGCGGGTCTGTTTATGGTAAACCGGTTCGTGGTGATGCTCTGCCAGATTGGCATCAATCTGCGGGCGCGCGCCATAGACCACCACCAGGCGGATGCCCAGGCTATGTAAAAGGCCAATGTCATTGACAATACTGGAGAAATTCTCATGCTCAATTGCTTCGCCGCCGAGCATGATGACAAACGTTTTTCCCCGATGAGCGTTAATATAGGGGACAGAATGGCGGAATCCTTCTACCAGTTCGGTGCGACGCTCCTTCACCATGACTCAACCCTCAATGCATGATTATTCGTAATTAGTGTATTTTTATTCTGTTTCGTGGTTAAACGCAAGTCTAAATTTGCGACGAAACTGATAAAAATCTGTGATCAAATGCGCGCTGCCTAAGATTGTTTACCCTTTTATTGATGACAGGTTATGCAGCTTTCGTTAAAGTTTCCGGTCAATCTGTCTGTTTTGAGTACCAATACGTTTTATTGCTTGGGAGTGGCATGCCGGGATACAAGTCAGGATTAAGCCGTCGTCGTTTTTTACAGGGGGCGGGCGCAATGTGGTTAATGAGCGTCAGCCCGCTGGGTTTAGCGGCCGCCGCGCAGGTCGTCGCCGTACGCGTCTGGCCGTCGTCAACCTATACGCGCGTTACGGTAGAATCCAGTCATGTGCTGAAATATCGGCAGTTTGCGTTGAGCAATCCGGAACGGCTGGTGGTCGATCTGGAAGGCGTCAATCTTAACTCCGTGCTAAAAGGCATGGGGGCGAGTATTCGCGATGATGACCCTTATATTAAGTCCGCGCGCGTCGGCCAGTTTGATCCGCAAACCGTGCGCATGGTCTTTGAACTCAAGCAGAACATCAAACCGCAGCTCTTTGCCCTGGCGCCGGTGGCCGGCTTTAAGGAACGTCTGGTGATGGATCTCTATCCTTCGACCGCCACCGATGTTCAGGATCCGCTGCTGGCGTTACTGGAAGATTACAACAAGGGCGATCTCGAACGTCAGGTCCCTCCTGCAGAAAGCGGGCCGAAGCCGGGTAAAGCCGGGCGCGACCGACCTATTGTGATCATGCTCGATCCGGGCCACGGCGGTGAAGACTCCGGCGCGATCGGCAAATACCATACCCGTGAGAAAGATGTGGTGCTGCAGATTGCCCGGCGGCTACGGGCGCTCATCGAAAAAGAGGGCAACATGCGGGCCTACATGACCCGCAATGAAGATGTCTTCATTCCGCTGAAGGTTCGCGTGGCCAAAGCGCAAAAGCAGCGCGCCGATCTGTTCGTGTCGATTCACGCCGATGCCTTCACCAGCCGACAGCCGCGAGGCTCATCGGTATTTGCTCTGTCGACCAAAGGCGCCACCAGTACCGCCGCAAAATTCCTCGCGCAGACCCAGAACGCCTCTGACCTGATCGGGGGCGTCAGCAAGAGCGGCGATCGCTATGTCGACCATACGATGTTCGATATGGTGCAGTCGCTGACCATCGCCGACAGCCTGAAGTTTGGTAAAGCGGTGCTGCAAAAAATGGGCAGAATCAATAATCTGCATAAAAATCAGGTGGAGCAGGCGGGCTTTGCGGTGCTGAAGGCGCCGGATATTCCGTCGATCCTGGTGGAGACGGCGTTTATCAGTAACGTAGAAGAAGAGCGTAAGCTGAAAACGGCGACCTTCCAGCAGCAGGTGGCTGAGTCGATTCTGGCGGGGATTAAAGCCTACTTCGCCGATGGCGCCACGCTGGCAAGGCGCGGATAATACGGGAGCGGGAGATGGCGCTACTGAAGAGCGCGCACGGCGGTAATACCCGGGAAGCCGCTGCGCTGCTGGGCATTGAGGCGCACCAGCTGCGGGATTTCAGCGCCAATATTAATCCTCTTGGCATGCCGGAAAGCGTCAGACGCGCGCTTATCGATAATCTGGCCTTGGCGGAGCGCTACCCTGACGTTGAATACCCGCAGTTGCACCTTGCGCTGGCGGAACACCACCGTATTTCCGCATCGTGGATCCTGGCAGGCAATGGCGAAACCGAATCCATTTTTACGCTCGTTCACGGGCTAAAGCCGCGCACGGCGATGGTGGTGAAACCCGGTTTTGCAGAATATCGCCGCGCGCTGCAGACGGTCGATTGCACTATCCTCGAGTTCGCGCTGCGTGAAGAGGATGGCTGGCAGTTGACCGACGCGATTCTCGAGGCGCTGACGCCAGAGCTGGACTGTTTGTTCCTCTGTACGCCCAATAATCCGACCGGCCTGCTGCCGGAGCGCCCGCTGCTTGAGGCGATTGCCGCCCGCTGCCGGGACGCCGGTATCGCGCTGATTATTGATGAAGCGTTTATCGATTTCATTCCTGACCAGCCGGGATTTATCCCCTTTCTGCAAAACAATCCGCATATCTGGGTGCTTCGCTCGCTGACCAAATTTTACGCTATTCCCGGCCTGCGTCTGGGCTACCTGGTTAACAGCGATGAACGGGCGGTGGCCCGACTGCGCGAGAAACAAATGCCGTGGTCGATCAACGCGTTTGCCGCTCTGGCGGGGGAAATAGCGCTCAAGGATCGCGCCTATCAGCAGGCCACCTGGCGATGGCTGGCGCAGGAGGGAAGCCGGTTCTATCAGGCCCTCCGTCAGCTTCCCGGCCTGAGCGTCTATCCGGGGCGGGCGAACTATCTCTTTTTACGTTGCCATCTCCCGGAGCTCGATCTGCAGCAGGCGTTGCTGCAGCAGCATATCTTGATTCGCAGCTGCGCTAACTATCCGGGACTGGGAAACGGTTATTACCGCGTAGCGATTCGCAGCCCTGAGGAGAATCAACTGCTGCTTACGGCGCTCTGCGCTATCCTTGCCGCCCCCCTCTGACTGCAAGCGACCGGCTTCTCCGTATGGCATAATAGGCCGCCTGTTGCTTCAGATACCCGGTCTGACGAGCGTCCGGATGCAGCCGCAGGATAACCAACAGGTGCAAGGGAAGGGGGTGAAACGCCTCCGCAGCCCCCGCTGCTGTGATGCTGACGACCCCGTAAATACCACCGGCCGCGAATCCGGGAAGGGCGGGCGAGGATGACGCTAAGCCAGAAAACCTGCCTGTCGGTCATTACCAACAACTTCGGTGGGAAGTGGGTTGCTCAGATGCGTGCCGTCGCAAGACGGCGTCAGGCGCACCTTTACACCCCGACCACCCTGAACAGGAACAGGGTATGGCGGTACGACTCCATTCATCCATTGGCGCCCGCTGGCGGGCGGCAACGAGGCCCTGGCAATGACGTTACTTGCCTGGTGCGTGGCCTGGATTCTCGATTTTTTCATCGGCGACCCGCCGCGCTGGCCGCATCCGGTACGCTGGATCGGCAATCTCATCACCTTGACTCAACGTATCGTACGCCGGTATTGCCATAGCGACCGTGCGCTGCGCGTTGGCGGCGCGCTGATGTGGCTGACGGTGGTTGGCCTGACCTGGCTCCTCTCCTGGAGCCTACTGAAACTGGCGGCAAGCCTCCATCCCTGGCTGGGCTGGGGAGTTGAAGTGTGGATGATCTTTACGCTCCTGGCCGGGCGCTGCCTTGCGGATTCCGCCCGGGAAGTCGAACGTCCGCTGCGCGCGGGCGATGTGGCGCTCAGCCGGGAAAAGCTCTCCTGGATTGTCGGGCGCGAAACCGCGCAGCTCCAACCTGAACAGATCAATCGCGCGGTGGTGGAGACGGTTGCAGAAAACACCGTCGATGGCATTATTGCGCCGCTGTTCTTCCTGCTGCTGGGCGGCGCGCCGCTGGCGATGGCCTATAAAGCGGTCAACACCCTCGACTCCATGGTGGGGTATAAACATGAAAAATACCGCGCCATTGGTATGGTCAGCGCCCGCCTTGATGATGTGGCGAACTGTATTCCCGCGCGTCTGAGCTGGCTGCTGTTCAGCCTTGCGGCGTGGTTATGTCGCTACGACGCCGCGGGCGCCCTGCGTATCGGCTGGCGCGATCGCTATCAGCACAGCAGCCCCAATTGCGCGTGGTCGGAAGCCAGCGTCGCCGGCGCGTTAGGCATCCGGCTCGGCGGCCCGAATGACTATTTTGGCCAGCGGGTGGACAAACCCTGGATTGGCGACGCCGTACGCGATATTTCGCCCGAGGATATTCCCCGTGCCCTGCGCCTGATGTGGGTCGCCTCGACGCTGGCGCTGGTGATGTTTATGGCCGCACGGTATCTATGGACAGGGATGGCCTGAGGAGAAATCCGCATCACCTTCTGGCAGCGGGGCAGTGGCAACATAACAGAGCAGGATGGGAAAATAATGCGAGAAAACGCGAACGAGGAGGCCTCATGACGCAGGCAATTATGTTGCAGGGGACGGCGTCCGATGTCGGTAAAAGCGTGCTGGTGGCCGGTTTATGCCGCATTTTCTATCAGGATGGCCGGCGTACGGCGCCGTTTAAATCGCAGAATATGGCGCTCAATTCGGGGATCACGGCGGACGGCAAAGAGATGGGCCGGGCGCAGATCTTTCAGGCCGAGGCCGCCGGTATCGAACCCGACGTGCGGATGAACCCTGTCTTGCTGAAACCCACCAGCGACCTGAAAGCTCAGGTGGTGCTGATGGGCAAAGTGGCGACGAATATGGATGCGGTGAGTTACCACGAGTATAAACCGCGCCTGCGCGAACAGATCCTCTCGGTCTATCGCAGCCTGGCGCAGGAGTATGATGTGCTGGTCCTGGAAGGGGCCGGTAGCCCGGCGGAGATCAACCTGCGCGATCGCGATATCGTCAATATGGGGATGGCGGAGATGGCGCAGTGCCCGGTGATCCTGGTTGCCGATATCGACAGAGGGGGCGTCTTTGCCGCGATCTACGGGACGCTGGCGCTGCTTGAGGAGCAGGAGCGCGCCAGGGTGAAAGGGGTGATTATCAATAAATTCCGCGGCGACATTGCGCTGCTCTATTCCGGAATCGAACAGATCGAAGCATTAACCGGCGTCCCCGTACTGGGAGTACTGCCGTGGCTGGAGGTCGATCTGGAGGATGAGGATAGCGTGGCGCTGCAGAAAGGGAAGTATCTGAACACCGCGAAGCGCGAGATCGACATCGCGGTCGTTCAGCTTCCCCATACCTCAAACTTCACCGATTTCAACGCGCTGGCGGCGCAGCCGGATGTCCGCGTGCGCTACGTGCGGCACCCGCAGGAGCTGGCGCAGGCCGATCTGGTTATCCTGCCCGGCAGTAAAAATACGCTGGGCGATCTGCTGTGGCTGCGCGACTCTGGGATGGCGGCGGGCGTCTTGCAGGCACGTCAGCAGGGGATTCCGCTGTTGGGGATCTGCGGCGGCTATCAAATGCTGGGTGAGACGATTGTCGATGAGGTGGAATCCGGCCTGGGGACGCAGCCCGGCCTCGGTCTGCTCAATACCGTGACGCAGTTTGCCCGACATAAAACCACCACTCAGGTCGACGCGACAATGGCGAGCGCGCTGCCGGACTGGCTGGCGGGCGCGTCTGCCCTGCGGGTGCGAGGTTACGAAATTCATATGGGGGAAACGACCCTTAACGGGAGCTGCCGTCCGTTGATGCTGCTGGAGAAAGATGGCGAGCTGGTGGCGGATGGCGCAATGACGGATGATGGACTCGTATTCGGGACTTATCTGCACGGCCTGTTCGACAGCGATGATTTCACCCGCGCGCTGGTCAACGGCCTGCGTCGGCGCAAAGGGCTGGATGCGCTGGATACCGCTCTTCACTATGCGCAATACAAATCGCAACAGTTCGATATCCTGGCCGCCGCCATGCGCCAGCATATTGATATCGAAAAGATTTATCACATCATGCAGCAGCATCAGGAGCCATCATGCTGATTCTGGTTACCGGCGGTGCCCGCAGCGGGAAAAGCCGCCACGCCGAGGCGCTCGTCGCCGATTCACCGCAGGTTTTGTATCTCGCGACCTCGCAGATCGTGGATGACGAAATGGCGCAGCGGATCCAGCATCACCGCGATGGCCGCCCGGCGCACTGGCGCACCGTCGAACGCTGGCACCATCTCGATGAGGTTATTACGCCGCGTAACGACCCGCAAGAAGCCGTGCTGCTGGAGTGTATGACGACCATGGTGACCAACATGCTGTTTGCTCAGGGGGGCGAGATCTCTCCGGACGACTGGGATTATGCGGCAATGGAGCGGATGATAGACGATGAGATTCATTCGCTGATTGTGGCGTGCCAGCGCTGCCCGGCAAAAGTGGTGCTGGTTACCAATGAAGTGGGGATGGGGATTGTCCCGGAAAACCGCCTTGCGCGGCATTTTCGCGATATTGCCGGCCGGGTTAACCAGCGCCTGGCGGCGGCGGCAGATGAGGTCTGGCTGGTGGTATCAGGTATTGGAGTCAAAATTAAATGATCAAATTATTCTGGGCAACGCTCTCTTTTCTCAGCCGCTTACCGGTGCCGGATCGTTGGTCTCAGGGGCTTGAGATCGATCGGTATGTCCGGGGGATCGTCACTTTTCCGCTGGTCGGGGCGCTGCTGGGAGGTTTGAGCGGGCTGGTATTTCTTGCCGTTCAGTCCTGGTGCGGTCTTCCGCTTGCGGCGCTGTTTTGCATTTTAGCGCTGGCGCTGCTGACCGGTGGTTTTCACCTCGATGGCCTCGCCGATACCTGCGACGGCGTCTTTTCCGCCCGTCGTCGGGAACGGATGCTGGAGATTATGCGTGACAGCCGACTGGGGACCCATGGCGGGCTGGCGCTTATTTTTGTGTTACTGGCAAAAGTGCTGGTTGTCAGCGAGCTGGCGCTGCGTGGAACGTCGGTGCTGGCCGCGCTGGCGGCCGCCTGTGCCGCCGGGCGTGGCGTCGCCGTGCTGCTGATGTACCGCCATCGCTACGCCCGCGAAGAAGGACTGGGTAACGTATTTATCGGCAAAGTGAGCGGCCGACAAACCTGCGTGACGCTAGGGTTAGCGGTAATTATCGCCGCCATGCTGCTGCCTGGCATGCACGGCGTGGCGGCGTTGGGGATCACCATGGTGGCCATTTTTATCCTCGGACAGCTGCTGAAACGTACGTTGGGTGGGCAAACCGGTGACACGCTCGGGGCGGCGATTGAGCTGGGCGAGCTGGTTTTCCTGTTGGCTCTGCTATGAGTCAGGCTACGCGATAAGTTGTAGCGGGGCGATGGGTCATCGCGCGCCATGTCTGCTCCGCAAGGGGAGGCGATGGCGCGTCTGGCATCATGCGGGCAAGAAAAGGCGCGTATTGATGCGGACAGGGAGAAATCGCGCCGGATTGGCGCCGGGTCAGTCTGTCAGAGGGGGCGGGGCATTGCGCTGGCGCGACCGTACGCGGTGCGCAGAAAAAAAAAAACACCCGTCAGGGTGTTCATTGTGTTGGTTGCGGGGGCCGGATTTGAACCGACGACCTTCGGGTTATGAGCCCGACGAGCTACCAGGCTGCTCCACCCCGCGTCCGTCTTTACTCTTCATCGAGTAAAGCTTACTGCTATCTGATTTTAATTGGTTGCGGGGGCCGGATTTGAACCGACGACCTTCGGGTTATGAGCCCGACGAGCTACCAGGCTGCTCCACCCCGCGTCCGTGGAAGCGCACTATACTCCGCTCGCGTTTTGATGCAACCCTTTTTCAGTAAAATCATCAAATTTGTAATAAACGGTGTATAAAGAACCATTTTCGGCTTGTTTTTTGAGCAAGATTGTATTTGTGGTGCTTTCGCGCATTTCAATAGCCCTGGGGGTTTGTTATCTTCCCTCATCACGAACCGCGACTAAGCAGCATAAAGAAGAGATACCATGAAAGGATGTTGGGCAAAGTATATAGCGACAGGAGCAATGCTGGCGATGCTCGCCGCCTGTTCCTCAAAACCGACCGATCGCGGTCAGCAGTATAATGAAGGGAAGTTGACCCAACCGTTCTCTTTGGTTAACCAGCCTGATGCGGTTGGTTCGCCAATTAACGCCGGGGACTTCTCCGAGCAGGTCCGTCAGATTCGCAGCGCCTCACCGCGCCTTTATAATAGCCAGAGCAACGTCTATAACGCGCTGCAGGAGTGGCTGCGCGCCGGTGGCGATACCCGCACTCTGAGCCAGTTCGGCATTGATGCCTGGCAGATGCAGGGCGCCGATAGCTATGGCAACGTTCAGTTCACCGGTTACTACACTCCGGTGGTGCAGGCGCGCCATACTCGCCAGGGCGAATTCCAGTACCCGATTTATCGCATGCCGCCGAAGCGCGGTAAGCTGCCGTCCCGCGCCAGCATTTATGCCGGCGCCCTGAGCGACGACTATATTCTGGCCTACAGCAACTCGCTGATGGACAACTTTATTATGGACGTGCAGGGCAGCGGCTATATTGATTTTGGCGACGGCTCTCCGCTGAACTTCTTTAGCTATGCCGGGAAAAATGGCTGGTCATATCGCAGCATTGGTAAAGTCTTGATCGATCGCGGTGAAGTGAAGAAAGAAGATATGTCGATGCAGGCGATCCGTGAATGGGGTGAGAAACACAGTGAAGCCGAAGTTCGCGAGCTGCTTGAACAGAACCCGTCGTTCGTCTTCTTTAAACCACAGTCTTTTGCCCCGGTAAAAGGCGCCAGCGCGGTGCCACTGATTGGTCGTGCCTCGGTGGCTTCCGACCGCAGTATTATTCCGCCGGGAACGACCTTGCTGGCGGAAGTGCCTCTGCTGGATAATAGCGGCAAGTTTAACGGGCAGTACGAGCTGCGTCTGATGGTCGCGCTGGATGTGGGTGGGGCGATTAAAGGCCAGCACTTTGATATCTACCAGGGGATCGGAGCAGACGCCGGTCATCGTGCCGGTTGGTATAACCACTATGGTCGCGTCTGGGTGTTGAAAAATGCGCCGGGCGCCGGTAACGTCTTTAGCGGTTAACGCGCTACCGTCTGATAGCTAGTCGCCCGGACCGGCGCAACGCGCCGTCTCCGGGGTCGCCTGGCGGTCGCATTGATCTTTTATTCGCACTATGGGGCTTGCGCTGGCAGGCCCCGATGCATTCTGAGGTTTTATGTCTGTTGTAATCAGCGATGCCTGGCGTCAACGCTTTGGCGGCACGGCGCGTTTATATGGTGAAAAAGCGCTGCAATGTTTTGCCGATGCGCATGTTTGCGTCGTCGGTATCGGCGGCGTGGGCTCCTGGGCGGCGGAAGCGCTGGCAAGAACCGGAATTGGCGCGATTACCCTGATTGATATGGATGATGTCTGCGTCACTAACACTAACCGACAGGTTCATGCCCTGGGGGGCAACGTCGGGCTGGCGAAAGCCGAGGTGATGGCCGAGCGTATTCGCCTGATTAACCCCGAGTGTCGGGTAACGGTCGTGGACGATTTTGTCACGCCGGAAAACGTTGCTGAGTATCTCGGCGTCGGCTTCAGCTATGTGATCGATGCGATTGACAGCGTACGTCCCAAGGCGGCGTTAATCGCGTATTGTCGCCGTTATAAGGTACCGCTGGTAACCACCGGCGGCGCGGGCGGGCAAATCGACCCGACGCAGATTCAGGTAGCCGATCTGGCGAAAACCATCCAGGATCCGCTGGCGGCAAAGCTGCGCGAGCGGTTGAAGAGTCAGTTCGGGGTGGTGAAGAACAGCAAAGGTAAGCTTGGCGTGGATTGCGTTTTTTCCACCGAAGCGCTGGTCTATCCGCAGGCCGACGGCAGCGTTTGCGCCATGAAGAGCACCGCCGAGGGCCCGAAACGGATGGATTGCGCCTCCGGATTTGGCGCCGCGACGATGGTCACCGCGACCTTCGGTTTTGTCGCCGTGTCCCATGCGCTGAAGAAAATGCTGGCGAAGGCGGAGCGTGAAGCGGCTTCTGCCGGGTAATTCTCCCGGGCGGCGAACTCCTTGCCCGGCTACGATACGGCGCTGACTGTAGCCCCGGTCAGCGCAGCGCCACCGGGGGAGGTTAAAAGAGTAATTAAGCCTCGCGAGCGGCGGCGAGCACCGCTTCGCTCAGCGCGCTCAGTCCCTGGCTGCGCGAGGCGCTCAGCTGACCGCGCAGCCCCAGCTCATCAAACAGCGTCAGCGGATCCTGAGCCAGCAGCTCGGCGGGGCTTTTCCCTTCTACCGCCGTGAGCAGCACCGCCAGCATACCGCGCACAATCCGGCCTTCGCTATCGCCGAAGAAGTGCAGTTTACCGTCAGCATCAACGGTATAGCCCAGCCAGACGCGGTTTTCACATCCGGCAATCTCTTTGGCCCGTTCTTTCAGGTCATCCGACAGCGCAGGCAGCCGCTTACCCAATAAAATCAGCTGGCGGTATTTATCTTCCCACTGGCTGAGCGGAATAAACGTCTGGCGTAAGGTCTCTTCGGTGATGCTGGTACCAAAAGGATGAGAAGTCGTCATTAATCCACCAGTATTTCCAGGGCGCGGTCAACGGCATGCACCAGCGCGTAAACATCATCCTGAGTATTATAGGGGGCAAACGAGGCGCGCAAGGTACCGCTAACGCCCAGTGCCGCCAGCAGCGGTTGGGCGCAGTGCTGTCCGGCACGCAGCGCAATACCCGACTCCGCCAACAGGGTTACCATGTCGCTGTGATGTACTCCGGCGAAGTCAAACGCCAGCAGGCTGGACTCCTGACAGCGGAAGGAACGAAAGCCAGGCCGCTTCGCCAGCTCATCTTCCGCCAGCGTCGCCAGGCTACGGCTCCAGCTTTCGGCCTGGGCGATATCGGTCTCTTCCAGCCACTCCAGCGCGGCGCTCAGGCCAATGACGCCAGCAATATTTGGCGTCCCGGCTTCCAGGCGATAGGGAACCGGCTGAGTGGTAAACCCGGCGAAGGTGACCTCGGTAATCATTTTGCCGCCGCCGAGCCAGGGCGACATGGCATCCAGCAGCGCGCTTTTGCCGTACAGCGCGCCAATACCCGTTGGTCCGTACAGCTTATGGCCGGAAAACGCATAAAAATCGATGTCCAGCCGCTGAACGTCGGCGGGAAAATGAACCGCCCCCTGAGCACCGTCAACCATCACCACCATACCGGCGTCATGCGCATGGCGGATTGCCGTCGCCAGGTCCGGGCAGCCGCCGGTCACGTTGGACATCTGGCCGATGGCCAGCAGCCGACTGCGCGGCGTAATAAGAGAAGGCAGAAGGGCGACGTCGGGCAGGCGATCGGCAGCGACGGGCAGCTTCACGATCCGGGCGCCGGTTTGCTCTGCGACCATCAGCCAGGGAACCAGGTTGGCATGGTGCTCCGCTTCACTGACGATGATTTCATCGCCGGGCCGCAGGCGCGGGCGAAGATAGCTCTGCGCCACCATATTGATGGCTTCGGTGGTGCCGCGCGTCCAGACGATATCTTTCGCGGATGGGGCATTGAGCAGCGCCGCCACGCGTTCGCGGGCATTTTCATAGCGTTCAGTCAGGCGCTGGGCGGCGGCAAACTGGCTACGATGAACGTTGCCTGCGCTGAGGCGGTAAAACTGGTCGCTGGCGTCGATGACGGCGAGCGGCTTCAGCGCCGTCGCTGCGCTATCAAGGTAAACGCCGGCATCGGCCAGCGCAGGAAACTGGGCGCGAAAGTGAGCAGGATTGAATGCGTTCATGGAATTCCTCGTTGCAATACGACGATCGTCGCGCAATTTAGTCATCAGGGCAAGGCTGGCGAAAGGAAGAGAGGAGGAGATTCAGGTCAGCACGGCGGCAGACAGGCAAAAAAAAGCACCGCATGTTGCGGTGCTACATTAAATCACTATGGACAGACAGGGTAAATGTACAGGAAGTGAAAAGGGTAGCTTTACTACCATGGTCTGCAAACACAGACCAATTGCAAACACAACAACACAACATCACAACCGTAAGCCAAAAGCTTGTTGGAACACGCATTCCAAAAAAAGCTCTTCGTTCCGGCTCAGGAAGTGCCGCCACTATAGGTATTTGCTGGTAGAACCTCAACGGACAAATTATAATGGCTCAGATAAAAAAAACTAATAGGTTAACTGTTGTTTCCTGTTTGTTAAAACGCCTTAACATCTAAGCCAGAATAACCATGTCAAAGCGATTACCGCCCCTGAATGCATTACGTGTTTTTGATGCAGCCGCACGTCACTTAAGCTTCACTCGCGCAGCAGATGAGCTTTTTGTGACGCAGGCCGCAGTAAGTCACCAAATCAAGTCACTAGAGGATTTTCTAGGGCTGAAGCTGTTTCGCCGCCGCAATCGATCGCTGCTGCTGACGGAAGAAGGCCAGAGCTATTTTCAGGATATTAAAGAGATTTTTTCGCAGCTGACCGAGGCGACGCGTAAACTACAGGCCCGAAGCGCGAAAGGGGCCTTAACGGTAAGTTTACTGCCCAGTTTTGCGATCCAGTGGCTGGTGCCGCGACTCTCAAGCTTTAACTCAGCTTATCCGGGGATTGATGTCAGAATCCAGGCCGTGGACCGTCAGGAGGACAAACTGGCGGATGACGTCGACGTGGCGATTTTCTATGGCCGCGGCAACTGGCCAGGTCTGCGCGTCGAAAAATTGTACGCCGAATATCTGCTGCCCGTCTGTTCTCCGGCGCTGCTGACCGGTGACAAGGCATTGAAAACACCTGCGGATCTGGCGCAACATACGCTGTTGCACGATGCTTCCCGCCGCGACTGGCAAACTTATACCCGTCAGCTTGGTCTAAGCCATATTAATGTGCAGCAGGGGCCTATTTTCAGCCACAGCGCGATGGTGCTGCAGGCGGCTATTCACGGGCAAGGGGTCGCCCTGGCCAATAATGTGATGTCCCAGTCCGAGATCGAGGCCGGCCGGTTGGTCTGCCCGTTTAATGATGTTCTGGTCAGTAAGAATGCGTTTTATCTCGTTTGTCATGACAGTCAGGCTGAACTGGGTAAAATAGCCGCCTTCCGGCAATGGATACTGGCGAAAGCGGCGAGCGAACAAGAAAAATTTCGTTTTCGTTACGAACAATAAATGATTGTAGGGTAAAAACATGACCAGCCGATTTATGCTGATATTTGCCGCGATAAGCGGTTTCGTCTTTGTTGCTCTGGGCGCCTTTGGCGCGCATGTATTAAGCCGGTCGTTAGGCGCGGCGGAAATGGCCTGGATTCATACCGGGCTTGAGTACCAGGCCTTCCATACGCTGGCTATTTTTGGTCTGGCGGTGGCGATGCAGCGCCGTATCAGTATCTGGTTCTACTGGAGTAGCGTCTTTATGGCGCTCGGTACCGTTTTGTTCAGCGGCAGTCTCTACTGCCTGGCGCTGTCGCATTTACGCCTGTGGGCGTTCGTGACGCCGGTCGGAGGCGTGAGCTTCCTCGCCGGTTGGGTTTTAATGTTAATTGGTGCAATTCGTCTGAAACGTAAGGGCGTTGTTCATGAATAAGGTTGTCCTCTATTGTCGCCCCGGGTTTGAGAAGGAGTGCGCAGCAGAAATTACTGATAAGGCCTCCCGCCTTGAGGTGTTTGGTTTTGCCCGAGTGAAAGAAGACTCTGGCTATGTCATTTTTGAATGCTATCAGATGGAAGATGGCGACAAACTGGTGCGTGAACTGCCGTTCAGCTCGCTGGTTTTCGCCCGCCAGATGTTTGTGGCTGGCGAACTGCTGCGCGACCTGCCGCCGGAAGATCGCATCACGCCGATTGTCGGGATGCTGCAGGGCGTGGTCGAGAAGGGCGGCGATCTGCGGGTGGAAGTGGCCGATACCAATGAAAGCAAAGAGCTGATGAAGTTCTGCCGTAAACTGACGGTTCCGCTGCGCGCGGCGCTGCGTGAAGCGGGCGTGCTCACCAACTATGAAACGCCGAAGCGCCCGGTGGTGCATGTGTTCTTTATTGCCCCCGGCTGCTGCTATACCGGTTACTCGTACACCACCAACAACTCGCCGTTCTATATGGGGATCCCGCGTCTGAAGTTCCCGTCTGACGCGCCGAGCCGTTCTACGCTGAAGCTGGAAGAGGCGTTTCACGTCTTTATCCCGGCAGATGAGTGGGATGAGCGTCTGGGCAACGGGATGTATGCGGTGGATCTGGGGGCCTGCCCCGGCGGCTGGACCTATCAGCTGGTGAAACGCAATATGTGGGTCTCCTCCGTGGATAACGGCCCGATGGCGCAGAGTCTGATGGATACCGGGCAGGTGACCTGGCTGCGTGAAGATGGCTTCAAGTATCGGCCAACGCGCAACAACATCTCGTGGATGGTGTGCGATATGGTGGAGAAACCGGCGAAAGTAGCGGCGCTGATGGCGCAGTGGCTGGTGAACGGCTGGTGCCGGGAAACCATCTTTAACCTTAAGCTGCCGATGAAAAAGCGCTATGAGGAGCTGTCGCGCAACCTTGCCTATATCCAGGAACAGCTGGATGAACACGGGATTAATGCCCAGATCCAGGCGCGTCAGTTGTATCACGATCGTGAAGAGGTGACCGTTCACGTCCGTCGCCTGTGGGCGGCCGTTGGCGGTCGCCGCGACGAACGCTAAGCTCGCGTCGTGTCCCGGATAACGGCAGCGTTATCCGGGTTCTCTTGTCCCGCCGGTTATTTTGCCGCTATCTGCGCGTCAGAAAGAATGTGTGTCACATCATCCAGATGACCAATCCTGGCCTCCCCCGAACGATTAAACTTACTTTTGTCGATCAGCAGTAGCGATTGCGCCGCGCGTTTGAGCAGCAGCGATTTAAAATCGGCGTTCACCGTATTTGAATCCCACAGCGCGCCGTGGCTATCGATACCTTCGCAGGAAAAAATAAACAGATCGATCTCCAGCGATTTGAGCTGTGAGATCAGCGAAGGGCTGACGTAGCAGCCATATTTGCGCTGGAGCGTGCCGCCGGAGCAGGTGAGCTGAATGTTTTCGCGTTTGCTCAGCTCCTGGCAAATCGGCTGGCTGTTGGTAAAGACGTGCAGGTTGATATCCGGCAGCTGGCGGGCCAGATACCAGCAGGTGGAGCTGGCGTCGAGGGCAATCACCATCCCTTCGTCAATCCAGGCCAGGGCGCCGCGGGCGATATCCGCTTTATGGGCATAGTGGCTTTTGAGGCGAATATGGAAAGGGTCGCCGCTGTCCTGGCTTTCCCGATGAATGATTTTGACCCGACCGTGGTTACGCAGCACTTTTCCCCGCGACTGCAGCTCGCTCAGATCGCGACGAATCGTCTCTTTACTGACGTTGAGCTGTAGCGATAAGGCTTCCGTCGTCAGGCTGCTATGGTTGATCAGCAGGTCTATTATCGCTTGCTGGCGTGCCGCTTTCATGTTCTCACCCTGTCATTCGATGAGCGTCCGCATCAGGCGGACGCTCCGGCATGAGATTACGGCGTTACCCCTTTTTTTAAAAGAATATTCCCGTACTTAGCGCGTTCGCCTGTGATAACGATCGCAAAGGCTTTTTGCGCCCGCTCATAGAAGGCAAAGCGGTCGATACGGACGATATCCGGACATGGACTCTGTGGTGAGAGGGCGTCGCGATAGCGCATTTCCACCTGCGGGTCGAGCGTATCGCCTTCGACCGCCGCCATCATGACCAGCGGCGGCGCATAGCTGTCGAGCTCAAACAGCGGAATTACCGCGCGTAAGAGATCGCTCACCTGCAGGCCATCGGCGCGCAGCACCTGTGGCCCGATGCTGTGGGCCGGGAAGTGCGCATCAGAAAAAATAATCTCATCCCCGTGACCCATCTCGGCGAGGACCTTGAGGAGTTGAGGGGAAATGAGCGGAGAGATTGTTTTTAACATTTCATACTCCCTCTGACAGTTCGGGTTCGGTTTGCGGGTAGAAGTAGCGGTACTGATAGTGGACCTGCGATCGGGCCTGCCCGGCGCTGGCAAACTCGCCGGCGCCAGACCAGGCGTACATCGCAGCCCCTGACACGGTGGTTTCGGCGTCATCCAGTACCTTAATCGGTATATCGAGCATGTTGGCTTTGATTTGATTCCACAGCACATTGCGACTGCCGCCGCCGACCAGCAGCAGTTCTCTGGCCTTAAAATGGCCGATATTTTCCAGAGTGCGCAGGTTATTTTTCAGCTGGCTGGTTAACCCCTCCAGCGCCGCGCGATAAAAATGGCCGCGGGTCGTATTGAGCGTGACGCCTTGCCAGCCCGCATGCTGGCAGGCCAGCAGGTCGCACTGCATCTTCACGCCTTCTGCGCCGGCGGGAATCAGCCGCGCCTCATCAATCAGCGTTTGCCAGGGCGTTTGGGGCGTCCAGAGCAGCTGACGAACCCACTCCAGCACCCCGGAGGCCAGCCACTGCATCCCGGGATTGCTCAGCCCGGCCAGACTGTCCAGCTCGCAGGTTGAGCCGGGATACTGACTGAGCAAGGCGGTGTTGACCTCGCCGCTACGTACCATCAGGATTTCCCAGGTACCGGAGGAGAGCACCGGTTCATCCTGCTGAGCACCGGCGCCAAACAGCGCAAACTGCGTATCGTGGCCGGCGGAGAACACCGGCAGGCCGGCGGGAAGCCCCAGTTGCGCAGCGGCATCGTGGCGCAGCGAACCTATCCTGTCGCCCGCTTCGACCAGCGTCGGGAACAGTCGACGCGGTATCCCGGTAGCCTTCAGAATCTCGGGGCTGAAATCCCGCCGATGAATATCCAGCATCTGGCTGGTGCCCGCCATGGTGATATCGGTCGTGAAGGCGCCGGTTAAACGGTGATTGATCAACGAGGAGATAAATAGCCAGGCGTGGGCCTTTGCCAGCAGCTGCGGGTGATGCTCTTTCAGCCACACCAGTTTATACAGGGTATTGAAGCTGAATGCCCCGACGCCGGAGATCTCCTGCAGGCGCTGCGGGGCGATCAGCTGTCCGATGTTCTCCATCACTGCGAGCGTGCGCGGGCATTTCCAGCTGATCGTCGGGTAGAGCAGCGTACCGTGCTCATCGACCAGCGCGCCGTCAACGCCAAAGGTGGTCACCGTGATGCCGCGAATCCGGCACGCGGCCAGTTCGGCCGAGAGGCGCTGACAGCAGTCGGCGAAGCGTTGCAGAATAGCCTCCAGCGACCACTGGTGCCACGCGGGGTTCTCCGCGGCGCGCTCACTGGCGTTGGCGGTTGAGGCCCGGGCGACAATTTTACCCTGACGATCGACGGCGATAACCCGCACGTTGGTGGCGCCGCAGTCGAGGACGAGGATGACTTCATTTTTCATATTAACTCCATAAACGTCGCCGGATGGCGCTGCGCTTATCCGGTCTACGGCTGACGTGCCCGTAGGCCCGGTAAGCTTGCGCCACCGGGCAAAGCCATTAACGTTTATACAGCGGACCGTAGTTCTGACAGGCGCGGTAGTCCTGGCCTTCCGTGTCCATGCCGTGGGCGGACCAGCTGGACGGACGGTAGATTTTGCCCTCTTCCACGTTATGCATGCAGACCGGGATCCGCAGCATGGCCGCCAGGGTAATAAAGTCAGCGCCGACGTGGCCGATAGTCAGCACGCCATGGTTAGCCCCCCAGTTGGCCATCACCGAATAGACGTCGGCAAACGGGCCTTTGCCGGTGAGGCGCGGGGCAAACCAGGTGGTGGGCCACGTGGAGTTGGTGCGGGCATCCAGCTGGTCGTGCATCGCTTTTGGCAGCTCGACGCTCCAGCCTTCGGCTATTTGCAGCACCGGTCCCAGACCTTTGATGATGTTGACCCGGGTCATGGTAAACGGCACGCCGCCTTCAGTCAGGAAGCGTGAGGAGTAGCCGCCGCCGCGGAAGTATTCATGAATCGCCGGACACCATTCGGTTGCCGCCAGGCAGGCATCCGCCTCTTTCTGCGAAATCTCCCAGTGCGGTTTCATCGTTGGTTTTCCCTCTTCATCCCGCTGTTTGCAGGAACCGTCCAGCGCGGCGGAGCCCGAGTTAATCAGGTGAATAATGCCATGTTCCGCCAGCCCGGTGAGCGGCTGGCCGGTCACGCGCTCAACCGCGTCCGGCGACCAGTAGGTGCGCACATCGGCAAATACCTGCGCGGTACCGGTCAACTGGTGGCCCATCAGCATCGCTACCCCGTTGAGGCTGTCGTTCTCGGTAGCGACGACAAAAGGCTCACGTACGCCGTTCCAGTCGAAGGAGCTGTTGAGCAGCGCCTCGGCGGTGTCGCCGTTCGGATATTGATCGGTCCAGTGGCGCTGACCCTGGAAGCCGGCGGCGATGGCGTTGTAGCCCAGCGACTCCTCGACCAGCCCTTTTTCTGCCAGTTTCTTGTTGCCCTGCATCATGTCGCGAATACACATCGCCATCAGCAGGCTCTCTTTTAGCACCGCGCGGCTCTGTTCTTCATCGCGCTTATAGTGCTGCGCGTTCTGGTCCTCGCCGTAGCGGAAGTTTTTATCCGCCCAGGCCAGCGCCATTTCCAGCTCGACTTCATCATAGATTTTCTGGTCGATACGGCGGCGCAGTTCGGTCATATCAACCGCCTGGACCTTCATCCCCAGCCAGGACTCAAAGAAGTTATGGTCGACGATGGAGCCAGCGATGCCCATCGAAACCCCACCCACGGAGAGATAGCTTTTCCCTTTCATGCTGGCAACGGCGAGCCCGGCGCGGGCAAAACGCAGCAGTTTTTCCTCAACGTCGGCCGGGATGGTGGTGTCGTCGGCATCCTGGACATCATGGCCGTAGATCGAGAACGCCGGGATCCCTTTCTGACTGTGGGCGGCCAGCGCAGCGGCCAGATAGACGGCGCCGGGGCGCTCCGTGCCGTTAAATCCCCAGATGGCCTTCGGGCGCAGCGGATCCATGTCGATGGTTTCGCTGCCGTAGCACCAGCAAGGGGTCACGGTGATCGTCACGCCGACGTTCTGGCTGCTGAACTTCTCCTCGCAGGCGGCGGATTCCGCCATGCCAGCGATGCAGGTGTCGGCAATCACGCACTCAATCTGCGCGCCGCTGGCATGACGGAGTTTCTCGCTAATCAGCGCGGCGGTGGCTTTTGCCATATTCATGGTCTGCTCTTCCAGCGACTCGCGTACTCCCATACGACGTCCGTCAATCACCGGGCGAATACCAATTTTGGGTAAGCTGATTCTTTTCATTACAGACTCCTCACGTTATTCGGAAAATGTTCAGTTCGTTACCGCTTGTGAGCGGAAACGGGCAAAAATAAAGATGATGGCAAAGCACAGTGCCGGAACCAGTTCTGCGGTGGGGATGTTGCCGGCGGCATCGCTGACAAAGCCCATCACCGGCGTGACGATCCCGCCGCCAATAATGGTCATGACGATAAACGACGATCCGTATTTGGTGTCCTGTCCCAGGCTCTTGATCCCCAAAGAGAAAATGGTCGGGTACTGAATGGACATGAACGCGCTGCACAGCGTCAGGGCCAGCAGGCCGATATGCCCGCCGCTCAGGGCGGAGATCAGGCACAGCGCCATCGACAGCAGGGCGTAGGCGGCAAGGACTTTATGCGGGGCAAAGCGGCTGATAAGCCAGGTCCCGCTAAAGCGGCCAATAAAGAAGCACACCATCGTGCCGGTCAGGTAGTTGGCGGCGAAACCTGGGGTCATGCCGGGAATCTCTTCAATGGCGTAGCGGATCAGATAGCTCCAGCAGGCGGTTTGCGCGCCGACGTAGCAGAACTGCGCCAGTACCGCCCAGCGCCAGTGGCGAATGCGGGCGAGGCGGCTGAATGAGGCCACGAAGGAGCTGGGTTCGCTTTCACTGTGGTCGTCGCTTTGCAGAGCCGGAAATTTTGTCAGCATAATCAGCAGAGCGACCAGCAGCACCACGGCGACGATAATCATGTACGGGGTCTGGACCGACAGGACCAGGCTGTGTTTATAGGCGCTGAGCTGGTCAGGCGCCATTTTATCGAGCACCTCCGGAGATTGATGTGGCACATGAGACAAAATAAGACTTTGCCCAAATACAACTGCAATAATGGCGCCGAAAGAGTTAAAGGTTTGCGCCAGATTAAGACGGAAGTGACCACCGCTTTCCGGGCCTAATACCGTGACGAAAGGGTTTGCTGCCGTTTCAAGACACCCGAGACCAGCGGCAATAATAAAAAGCCCGATGAGAAATAACGTATAATTCATAATTTCAGCAGCGGGCCAGAATAGCGCAGCGCCGAAAGCATACAAAAATAACCCGGTAATGATCCCGGCTTTATAGCTGAGTTTCTTCATCAGTATTCCGGCGGGGATCGGAATGACAAAGTAGCCAAAATAAAATGCCGACTGAATCAGACCAGCCTGGAAGTTGGTTAATGTAAAGGCCTGTTGAAACTGGGGCAGTAAAATATCATTGAGATTATTGGCGACAGCCCAAAGAAAAAATAATGAGCACAGCAAGGCGAATGGAATAATGTAGCGCTGACGTTGACCGACATCCACCGCGCGAAAACTCTGCGTTTGTATTGTTGTATTTCCCATAGCATCCTCATCAGTTAAGAAGCGTGTTCAGCATCTCAGGCGTGCGGTTGGTATGACTCACCAGACCGGCAACCGGGTGAGTTCCTGTGCCGACGTCCTCGTTATTCTCATCCCGCCGCGAGAGCGTCTCTTGAATAATTAGGGGGTGTGAATGAACTCATGAGGTCATTTTCAAATAAAAAAGGTCTTTTAATATGATAACGGTCACACTTCACCCAATAACGGTGGTTTTATGTGATTGCTATCACTTTAATTTCTGTAAAACAATGACCGTTTGAGTGAAATTAATTTAAAAGCCACAGAATGGTTGCCCGATTTAATTTATTGTGGTGAAAACGGTCAGTTGTTAAATGACAAGCTAAATTGCCCGTTTAGAACGAGAAAAATAATAACGGTCATTTTTCACGGCTGAAAAATATTGCGACCTGATTAAACCAGGGAAATTAATTGATGGTGGTCACAGAATACGTGAATGTAAATTCCTTTCTGATTATTCAATATGATGATAGCCAGTAAATATAAAACTGACTCAACAGGGCCGGAATGCAACGCGAAAGCGCTTCTGTTGGCCCGGTGTTGAATCGCTGAGAGAGGTAAATAAATGGAACGGAACAGACTGGCGCGGCAGATTATTGATACCTGCCTGGAAATGACCCGACTGGGGCTGAATCAGGGCACCGCCGGGAACGTGAGCGTGCGTTATGACGGGGGGATGCTGATTACGCCGACGGGGATTCCTTATGAAAAACTCACTGAATCTCACATCGTGTGGATCGATGCCAACGGCCAGCACGAGCAGGGGAAACTGCCGTCGAGCGAGTGGCGTTTTCATCTGGCCGCCTACCAGACCCGGCCCGATGCGCAGGCCGTGGTGCATAATCACGCGGTGCACTGCACGGCGGTGTCGATCCTCAATCGCCCGATCCCGGCGATCCACTACATGATTGCCGCTGCCGGGGGGAACTCCATTCCCTGTGCGCCGTACGCCACCTTTGGGACTCGCGAACTGTCAGAGTTTGTCGCCGTGGCGTTAAAGCATCGCAAAGCGACGCTGCTGCAGCACCATGGCCTGATTGCCTGTGAAGAGAATCTGGAAAAAGCGCTGTGGCTGGCGCATGAAGTCGAGGTTCTGGCTCAACTCTATCTCAGTACCCTGGCGATCGTCGATCCTGTACCGGTGCTGGACGACGAGGCCATTGCCATCGTACTGGAAAAATTCAAAACCTATGGGTTACGTATCGAAGAGTGATTCGCAAAGCGAGCGGGAGGCGACGATGGCGAACAGAATGATTTTAAACGAGACGGCATGGTTCGGTCGGGGAGCGGTGGCGGCGTTAACCGATGAAGTGACCCGCCGGGGATATCGCAAGGCGCTGATAGTGACGGATAACAATCTGGCGCAATGCGGCGTGGTCGACAAGGTGACGCGCAGGATGGATGACGCGGGCCTGGCCTGGGAGATATTTTCCGGCGCGATCCCTAATCCGACGATTGCCGTGGTGCAGGAGGGGCTCGGGGCGTTTCAACGCAGCGGCGCCGACTACCTGATCGCGATTGGCGGCGGTTCGCCGCAGGATACCTGTAAGGCGATCGGCATTATCCACGCTAACCCGGAGTTTGCCGACGTGCGTAGCCTGGAAGGGCTATCGCCGACCCGCAATCCGGGGGTACCGATCATGGCCATTCCGACCACCGCAGGAACCGCGGCGGAAGTGACCATTAACTATGTGATAACCGATGAAGCGCAGCGGCGTAAATTCGTCTGCGTCGACCCGCATGATATCCCTCAGGTGGCCTTTATCGATGCCGATATGATGGACGGCATGCCGCCGGCGTTAAAAGCCGCGACCGGCGTGGATGCGTTGACCCATGCGATTGAAGGCTACATCACCCGGGCGGCATGGGCGCTGACCGATGCGCTACATATTAAAGCCATTGAGGTGATTGCCGGCGCGTTGCGAGATTCGGTAGCCGGCGATAGTCAGGCAGGCGAAGCGATGGCGCTGGGACAGTACATTGCCGGCATGGGGTTTTCCAACGTCGGGCTGGGGCTGGTGCACGGTATGGCGCATCCTTTAGGGGCGTTTTACAACACCCCGCACGGCGTGGCGAATGCTATTTTGTTACCCCACGTGATGCGCTACAACGCCGACTTCAGCGGCGAGAAGTTCCGCGATATCGCTCGCGCAATGGGGGAGAACGTGGATGGCGTGAGTCTGGAGCAGGCGCGCCAGTCCGCCGTTGATGCCGTCTTCCGTCTTAACCGCGATGTCGGTATTCCCCCAAATCTGCGTGACGTTGGGGTACGTAAAGAGGATATTCCGGCGCTGGCACAGGCGGCTTTTGCTGATGTCTGTACCGGGGGGAACCCCCGTGAGGCCAGCCTGGAGGAGATCATGACCCTGTATCATACTGCGTGGTAGTGCCTCAGGCGGTCACTGCACAGGGCGATGCCAGCGTCGCCCTGTCGGTTTGTTTATGCCTGAGGGGCCAGCCGCAGCTGCTGTAAATTGCCGTCGAGCTCTAAATCGGTCTGCAAGCGGGCTATCTCGCGGCAGGTAAAGGCCATCTCTTTATGCTCTTCCAGTTTTTTGCGCCATTTTTCAGGTACCTTCGCCAGCTGAGCATAGATGCCCTCCAGATCCTGATACTCCGTTAACAGCTGCGCCGCGCTCTTTGGGCCAATCCCCGCCACGCCCGGGACTTTTGAACTGCTGATCCCCGCCAGCCCCCAGTAATCAGGCAGCTGCTCCGGCGTGACGCCGAACTCTTTGGCGATGAAAGGGGCGTCCAACCAGCGTTTCTGAAAGTAGTCGCGGATCAGAATCGTCGGCGACAGCAGCTGGCAATAGCCTTTATCGGTAGAGACGATCGTCGCCTGATGTCCGGCATGGGCGACTTTGATTGCCAGCGTGGCGGCGAGGTCGTCCGCTTCGTTGCCCGCTAAAGCCCAGCAGCGGATCCCGCGCTGCTCAAAGGCCGCGCGCAGGGCGGGCATTTCGGCTTCGAGGGTTTCCGGCATGGGCGCGCGCCCGGCTTTGTATTCCGGCAGGCGCTGGTGTCGCCAGCCGTGGGCGCGATCTTCGTCATCAAAAACCGCCACGGCATGGGTTGGCTGGCTATGAACGATGAGCTGCTCCAGCGCGTGCAGGCAGGTGTCAACGCAGGGGGACCCCTGCACCGCATGAATGCGGCGGATCAGATTGAGTGCGTCGACAATTAACAGATGAA
>NZ_JMPP01000019.1 GCF_000735435.1 Klebsiella planticola ATCC 33531
CCACAGATACCTCCTGGCGAGCCTGTCGAAACAGGCCCTTATTCACAGAACCTTAAGGGTATCATTGCCGTGGCGGAGAGGCTATCGGCACGGGGAGATTCGGGAAGATGCGCCGCAAAGAGGCTTTATCGGCGTGCAGCAGCAGGCCCGGTTCGCTGTGGGTGGCCTCGCCGTACCAGACCGCTTCGCGGACCGCAACCGGCTTGCCGATCAGGCCCAGCGCATAAAAACGGTCGGCAATAGTTTGCTGCGCGCGAATCACTTTGAGGTCCATCATCCGCGGGCGATGGCTGCGGCGGGCCAACGCCAGGGACAGCGAGGCGACGTTAATCCCCAGCTCTGCCGCCAGCAGCCCGGCGGCTTCATCCCGTCGCCGATCGATAAACTGCCCGGTTTGCGTCAGCTCGTGCAGCAGGCGCTGCATGATATCGCCATGACGCGTCACGTAGTCGCGGCGCGACAGGTAGAACTGATGGTTGTGCACCCGACCTTCGCCGTTGGCTACCACCCGCAACTCCCCGGTGTGTTCGGCGTCGCTTAACAGCGGATCCCACATCATCCAGGCATCCACCGCCAGATAGTCGCTGGCGGTCAGCGGGTATTTGGGCGGGGTGTAGACAATCCTGACGTCATTTAAGCCCAGCCCCGCCTCCTCGAGAATCTGCAACAGCAGCCAGTGCACGTTTGACCCTTTGTTCAACGCAATACGCTTCCCGCGCAAGTCGGCAATCGTGCGGATCGCGCTATGTTGCGGGACAACCATCGCCACGCTCTGCGGCGCGGGCGGTTCCCACGCCACGTACACCAGCTCGCTGTTGCCGGACTGGGCAAAGACCGGTGGCGCTTCGCCGGTGGTGCCAAAATCAATTTCGTGACAGGCGAGGGCGTGCAGCAGCTGTGGCCCGGCAGGGAATTCGCTCCACAGCACGCTGACCCCGAGATGGGCGAAGGCGCTTTCCAGGCTCTGTCGGGCCTTTAAAATGCCCAGATTGCCAAAACGCTGATAGCCGATACGTAACTCGCGGTCGGCGGAAACGGCGGCCGACAGCGGGCGCTGCGTGGTCTCTACCCGCCGGCGGCTTTTAATCAGTCCAATGTTGGCCAGCTGTGTACGTAAGGTATGGCGACTGATGCCCAGCAGCGCCGCCGCCTGGCTTTGGTTGTCATCGCAGTGGGCCATCGCTCCGCGGATCAGCGCCCCGGTGATGCGCTCCCACAGTGCCTCGCCTGGCTGGTTAAGCTGCTGATAGATAAAACTATCCAGTTCATTATCGGTGGTTGTCGTCGGCGTATCGTACAACGTGCTCAGCCGCAGCTGCGCGGGCGTAATCTCCTCCTCTTTGCTGAGCAGAACCGCGTTATGTAACGTATTTTCCAGTTCGCGGATATTGCCGGGCCACGGATAGTCCATCAGCCTCGCCAGCGTTTCCGGCGCCAGGCGGCGGGTCGGACGACCCAGCCGGCGGGCATACAGCGTTAAAAAGTGATTGGCCAGCTGGGGAATATCCTGGCGGCGCTGGCGCAGCGGCGGCAGCGGCACGATGGCGATATTCAAACGGTAGTAGAGGTCTTCGCGGAAGCGGCGTTCGCGGATCGCCTGAGCTAAATCGACATGGGTGGCGGCGATGACCCGCACATTTACTTTGATGGCCTTGCGCGAACCGACGCGGGTAATTTCCCGCTCCTGCAGCACGCGCAGCAGCTTGACCTGCAGCGGCA
Source organism: Klebsiella planticola ATCC 33531 (assembly GCF_000735435.1). Classification (GTDB taxonomy): domain Bacteria; phylum Pseudomonadota; class Gammaproteobacteria; order Enterobacterales; family Enterobacteriaceae; genus Klebsiella; species Klebsiella planticola. The sequence continues at coordinate 1,720 of NZ_JMPP01000019.1, forward strand.
GGCTCAGTTCGCCGATCTCATCGAGCAGCAGGGTCCCGCCCTCGGCGGCTTCAAACCAGCCGGGGTGGCTCTGCACCGCGCCGGTAAAGGCGCCTTTTTCATGGCCGAAGAGTTCAGCTTCCGCCAGGCTTTCGGTCAACGCGCCGCAGTTAACGGCGAGAAACGGCTGGTGACGACGCGTGCTGTGATGATGAAGATAGCGGGCAACCACCTCTTTACCGGTGCCGGTTTCGCCGACGATCAGTACGGTGGCTTCCGTTGGCGCCAGCTTATCCAGCAGGCTCTGAAACGCTTTCGACGCCGGGTCGACCAGCACGGGCGTATCGGACAGGGATTCAGGATTGAGCATGGTGGACCTCCGGTAAATGACGCCTTGAACTTATCCTTTGCCAGCGACAGAAACCAGAGGGTCGCGACGTCAGGCTGTTGCAAAATCAACAGCGGGCGCACATGAACTGGCGCATTTGCAACAGCAAAATGGGCAGGGTGAAATTATAATTAGCTGATTTTATTGAATTAATTTTTTGTTCACCTTTGGCATGATTATCGCTAACACTCATATAACCAAATTAAAACATCTCTTCGATGAATATCGAATATGGTTATATAGGAAATGGATAATGACGCAGAAAGCGAGCGATACGATCAATGTGTTCTGGTTCTTGCCCACCCACGGTGACGGCCGTTATCTCGGGACCACCGAAGGCGGTCGCCCGGTGGATTTGCCTTATCTCCAGCAGGTCGCGCTGGCCGCCGATAGCCTCGGCTACTACGGCGTGCTGATTCCGACCGGGAAAAGCTGCGAGGACTCCTGGCTGGTGGCGTCGGCGCTGGCGCCGTTAACCCGTCGCCTGCGCTATCTGGTGGCGGTGCGTCCGGGTTTACAGCCGCCGACGCTGGCGGCGCGGATGGCGGCCACCCTCGACCGGCTGTCGGAGGGGCGGCTGCTGATCAACGTGGTGACCGGCGGCGATCCGGTGGAGAACAAAGGCGATGGGATCTTCCTCAACCACAGTGAACGCTACCAGGTGACCCGCGAATTTCTCGATGTCTACTCTCGTTTGCTGAAAGGCGAAAAGGTGGACTATCACGGGGAGCATATTCACGTTGAAGGGGCGGAAGTGCTGTTTCCGCCGGTGCAGGAAAACGGCCCGCCGCTGTACTTTGGCGGCTCTTCGGAGGAGGCCATCGACGTCGCCGCTGAGCAAATCGACAGCTACCTGACCTGGGGAGAGCCGCCGGCGCTGGTGGCGGAGAAGCTGGCTATCGTTCGTGAACGTGCTGCGGCGCGCGGGCGTACCCTGCAATACGGTATTCGCCTGCATGTGATCGTCCGTGAAACGGAAGAGGAGGCCTGGGCCGCCGCCGACCGACTGATTGCCCACCTGGATGATGACACCATTGCTCAGGCGCAGAAGATCTTCTCGCGCATGGATTCCGCAGGCCAGGCGCGGATGAGCGCCCTGCACAACGGCTCGCGCGACAATCTGCGTATTGCGCCAAACCTGTGGGCCGGCGTCGGGCTGGTACGCGGCGGGGCGGGGACGGCGCTGGTCGGCAATCCGCAGCAGGTGGCGGAGCGCATCCGTGAATATCAGGCGCTGGGGATCACCAACTTTATCTTCTCCGGTTACCCGCATCTGGAAGAGGCGCACCGCTTTGCCGAGCTGGTGATGCCGCTGCTGCCGCTGGCCAGCAACGCCCAGCCAAAAGCGCGCGGCGTTAATACCGGGCCGTTCGGTGAAACCATCGGCGGCGATAAGCGCCCGGTAAAACAGGTCAGCGCCAGCTGAGCGGAGGTCGCAATGTTTCGCTTCTTCTTTCATAAGGCGGTGGCCTATGCCAACTGAACCTCATATCACGATCGTCGGCGGCGGCTTTAGCGGCGCGGCGGTGGCTATTCATCTGCTTGACCTGATGCCGGAAGGGGTACGGGTGACGCTGCTGGAGCCGCGCGCCGTGCCCGGGGCCGGCGTCGCCTATTCCACCGCCGAACCCAGCCACCGCATCAACGTGCCCGCCTCGCGGATGCAGTTGGCCGGTGAGGAGGAGGGCGCTTTTGACCGCTGGTACCGTAGTCAACCTGCTTTTGCCGACGATCCGCAGGCGTGGCGTGAAGATGGCTCGCTGTACCCCCAGCGCGGCCAGTTCGGGCGCTATGTCAGCCAGCGTTTTGCCGAGGCGGTACGGGTGAGCGCCGGGCGACTGGTTCACCTGCGCGAACAGGCGCTGACCTTTGACGAAAGCGGTATCACGACCGAGAGCGGTCGTCGGCTGCAAAGCGATCTGCTGATCCTGGCGGTGAGCCATCCGCCGCCGGCGCTGCCGCGTCTGGCGGCGCCTTTTCATGACCACCCGGCGCTGATTGCCAACCCGTGGCGTGCGGACAGCCTTACGGCAATCGCCCCGGACGCGCGGGTGGCGGTGATGGGAACCGGGCTGACGATGGCGGATTGCATCGCCACCTTATCCCGGCTCGGCCACCGTGGGCCAATTACCGCCTTTTCCCGCCACGGCCTGTTGTCCCGCGGGAACGTCAGCAGCGCGGCGGCGCAATGGCCGGGCGAGTATCGCCACGGCACGCTGCGCCAGCGGCTGCGGCAGGTTCGCAGCGATATCAGGCGTGCCGCAGAGCAGGGGCTTCCCTGGCAGGTGGTGCTGGATGCGGTGCGTCATCAGGGTCAGAGCATCTGGCAGGCGCTGACGTTTGCCGACCGCCAGCGCTTCCTGCGTCATCTGCGGCGCTACTGGGATGTGCATCGTTATCGCATTGCGCCGCAGATTGCCGAGGTGCTCGAGCAACGGCAGCGCGAGGGGAGCCTGCAGGTGCTGGCTGCACGGCTGACGGCGCTGGAAGGCGATTCCCGTACGCTGAGCCTCACCCTGGCGCCGCGCGCGGGTGAGCGCATTGCGCTGACCGTCGACCACCTGATTCTGACCACCGGCCCGGCCCACGGCGGGCTGATCGACAGCCAGCCGCTGCTGCGCGAACTGGCCCGTCGTGGCCTGATTCGCGCCGATAAGCTGGGTCTTGGGCTGGACGTGGATGCTCATTCCCGGGCGATTGGCCGCGACGGGCGTGCGATACCCAACCTGCTGATCTCTGGCCCGGCGGCTCGCGGCTATTTTGGCGAACTGATGGGGCTGCCGCAGGTGGCCGATCATGCCGCCGCCGTCGCCGCTGAAGCTTTACAGGCGCTGGGGATTGGGCAATCCGCCCGATGTCCCACGATCTAACCCCCCCATTCCCCTTATTCCTTGATGTGTTAAGCGTGCGTTCCGTTGACGGAATGCACCGTGGAGAGCGCTATGTCATCACAACGTGAAATTCGCCTGAATGCTTTTGATATGAACTGCGTCGGTCACCAGTCGCCGGGGCTGTGGACCCATCCGCGCGACCGCTCCTGGCAGTATAAGGACCTGGATTACTGGGTTGACCTGGCGCGTTTGCTGGAACGCGGTAAGTTCGACGGCCTGTTTATTGCCGACGTGCTGGGCATCTACGATGTGCTGAACGGCAACGGCGACGCGGCGATTCGCCAGGCGACGCAGGTGCCGGTGAACGATCCGCTGGCGTTGATTACCCCGATGGCGCTGGTGACGGAGCATCTGGGCTTTGGCCTGACCGCGTCACTGTCGTTTGAGCATCCGTACCCGTTTGCCCGCCGTCTCTCAACCCTCGATCATCTGACCAAGGGCCGGGTGGGCTGGAACATCGTCACCTCGTATCTGGAAAGCGGGGCGCGCAACATTGGCCATCAGGCGCAGACCGATCACGATGCGCGCTATGACTACGCCGATGAGTATCTCGACGTGGTTTATAAGCTGCTGGAAGGGAGCTGGGAAGATGGCGCGGTGCTGCGCGATCGCGAGCGCGGGATCTTCAGCGATCCGCAAAAAATTCATCCGATCAATCATCAGGGTAACTTCTTCACCGTGCCGGGGATCCACCTCTGCGAACCGTCGCCGCAGCGCACGCCGGTGCTTTATCAGGCCGGTGCCTCCAGCCGCGGTAAACAGTTTGCCGCCGGTCACGCCGAGTGCGTTTTTGTCGCCGCGCCGTCGAAAGTGCTGCTCAAAAAGACGGTGGCGGATATTCGCCGCCGCGCCGCCGAAGCCGGACGCGACCCGCGCAGCATTCTGATTTTCAACCTGCAAACGGTCATCGTCGGCGAAACCGACCGCGAGGCGCAGGCCAAATGGCAGGAGTATAAATCGTACGTCAGCTATGAAGGGGCGCTGGCGCTGATCTCCGGCTGGACCGGGATCGACTTCGGCCAGTATCAGCCGGATCAGGTGCTGAAATACCTGCATACCAACGCGATTCAGTCGGCGGTTGAAGCCTTTTCCACCGCCGATCCCGATCGCCAGTGGACGGTACAGGCGCTGGCCGACTGGGTCGGCATTGGCGGCTTCGGCCCGCTGATTGTCGGCAGTGCGCAAACCGTCGCCGATGAGCTGCAGTCATGGGTTGAGGAGACCGATGTTGACGGTTTCAACCTGGCGTATGCCGTCACCCATGAAACCTTCCGCGATGTCGTGGATCTGCTCATTCCCGAACTGCAAAAACGCGGCGTCTTTAAGCAGGAGTATCGCGAAGGCACCCTGCGCGAAAAACTGTTCGGCGCCGGGCCGCGTCTGGTCGCGCCGCATCCGGGGGCGGGGTATCGTCGCGGCGCCCGCATCGACGTCGCGGCAGGGGAGAAGGTGACATGATCGAGATAGATAACCTGCATAAAAGCTACCGCGCGGCGGACGGGCGGGTCAGCGAGGTGCTGAAAGGGCTGTCGCTGCGGGTACCGACCCGCTCCATCACTGCGGTCGTGGGGCCGAGCGGTGCGGGAAAATCGACCCTCGCGCGCCTTATCAGCCTGCTGGAGCGCCCCGACAGCGGCAGTATTCGGGTGAACGGCAACGACCTGTCGTTGCTCAGCGGCGAGGCGCTGCGTCGCGAGCGGCGCACGATCGGTACCGTTTTTCAGTCCTCCGCGCTGCTCAGCCGTAAAACGGCCTGGCAAAATATCGCCCTGCCGCTGGAATATCTCGGGGTGGTCGAGCGCGATATTAAAGCCCGCGTCGGCGAACTGCTGGAAAGCGTCGGGTTGAGCCATAAGGCGGATGCCTGGCCGGCCCAGCTTTCCGGCGGCCAGCGTCAGCGGATTGGTATTGCGCGTGCGCTGGCGCTACGCCCGTCGGTGCTGCTGGCGGATGAAGCGACTTCGGGGCTGGATCCGCAGGCTACCGCAACGGTGCTGAATTTGCTCAAACGTCTGCGCGATGAATACCGTCTGGCGATCGTGCTGATCACCCACGAGATGGATGCGGTCCGCGCGGCGGCGGATGCGGTGGCAGAAATTCGCGATGGCGCAATTGTGCAATTCGGTCAGGTGAAAGAGCTGTTGGCGCGCCCGGATTCACTGCTGGGCCAGCAGCTGCTGCCGCTCTCTCCGGTCGCGGCTCACAGCGACCTGCTGCTGCGCCTGAGCTATCGCTGGGATGTCCCGGTGGCGACCGACTGGATCAGCCGCCTGAGCCAACAGTTTGCGCTGCAGATCGATCTGCTCGGCGGCCACGTTGAGGTGATCAACGGCCGGCTGGCGGGAAGGCTACAGGTGGGGGTGCGGTTCCAGGGTGAGCGTCTGCCGCCGTCGCGGGTGCTGGCGCTGCTGGCCCAGCTCGGTATCGCGGCGGAGGTCCTTGACGACGCGCCGGAACTCAAGGAGGCGGTATGAAGCCGACGGTAATCAGTCAGGATACTCCCTGGAGCGAGATCCATACGCTGCTGCTGCCCGCCTACGCTGAGACCTGGCTGATGGTGGCCATCGTGATGCTGTTTGTGGTGACGCTGGGCGGTGTGGTCGGGGTGGTGCTATTCAATGCCTCAGCGCGCGGATTATTCCCGCATGCCGCGCTGTACCGGGTGTTGAACTGGGTGGTGAATATGGGGCGCTCTCTGCCGTTTCTGGTGCTGATGGCGGCGATTATTCCCTTCACCTTCTGGCTCACCGGGACAACGATCGGCATTCCTGCCGCGGTGGTGCCGATGATCGCCGCCGGGGTGCCGTTTTTTGGCCGGCTGGTGGAAAACGCGCTGCGCGAACTGCCGGCCGAGGTCACCGCCGTGGGGGTGGTGTGCGGCGGCTCGCGCTGGCAGATCATCCGCAGCGCCCAGCTGAGCGAAGCCCTGCCGGCGTTAGTGGCGGCGGTGACGCTCAATCTGGTCTCAATGATCGAATATTCCGCGATTGCCGGCACCATCGGCGCGGGAGGCATCGGCTATCTGGCGGTGGTGTACGGCTACCAGCGCTTCGACAACCACATCATGATCGCCACCATTATCGCGCTGATCGCCACGATTCAGCTGATTCAATTTTTCGGTGACCGTCTGGTCAACAAACTTCGCCACACTCAGGGGATCGCTTCATGACAACAGAACAATTTGAGTTACGTAAGGCCCGCCGCTGGCCGTGGCTGGCGGCGCTGGTGGTGATTGTGGCGCTGGCCGTCGCCTTTTGGTGGTGGCGGGGAGAGGCCCGGTCGCAGCAGGTGGTGTTTGGCACCACCCTGAAAATCCATTATGAACCGGCGATGGCCGGCGAACAGCGAATTATCGAGTACATCGGCCAGCATATTGCGCCGGATTATGGCCTGAAGCTGGAGGCGGTGGGCGTGCAGGATCCGGTGCAGGCGGACCGGGCGGTGGCGCAAGGGGAATACGCCGGAACCATCTATCAGCATCAATGGTGGTTGAAGCAGGTGGTGGACGCCAATGGCTTCGCGCTTTCAACCACGGTACCGGTATTCCAGTGGGCCTTTGGGATTTACTCCGATCGCTATACATCGGTCAAGGATCTGCCGAACGGCGCGACGATCGTGGTGCCAGATGACGGCGCCAACCAGGGGCAGGCGCTGTGGCTGCTGCAGCGCATCGGCCTGGTTACGCTCGACCCGAAGGTGGAGCCGCGTACGGCAAAGCTGAAAAATATCGTCGGCAACCCGCATCAGTTTAATTTCAAAGAGCTGGACTTGTTAACCATGCCGCGGGCGCTCAATTCGGTGGACGCGGCCATCGGCTATGTCTCGCAGTTTGATGCCGGGAAAGTATCGCGCGATAAGGGGATCTTATTCCCGCCGGCGCCGCGGACTTTTGCGTCGCAGTTGGTTATCGGGACGCCTTATTTATCGCAGGAGAATATCGTCAAATTGCAGCAGGCATTTTCCGACCCGCGCATTCAGAGCTGGTTGAAAACCACCGACGACCCGCTGGTGAAAGACGTACTGGTGCCGGTTTCCGCGGAATAATCTGCGCTGATGATCGATCTCGCAGGACGGGCGAAAGCGCGTCCTGATTTTGGTGTTTTATTTAATTAACTTATTGAATATATTGATTTTTATATGCGTATTTGTTGGTTCCACTTTATCAGCGGGCGGCCTATAACTGCGATCACCTGCACAACATAATAAGGTGAAAACATGAGTACGCTGTCTGTTGATAATCCCGGCGTGGCCTCCGCACCGGTGAGTAGCGTCGGGGATGTGGCGCGGTTGATTAATTCGGGCAAGGATCAGGCTAAATATGCGCGGATGATTGTCTTCCTCGCTCTCGGCGGCGTCTTTCTCGACGCCTATGATTTAACCACGCTCTCCTACGGCATCGACGATGTGGTGCGTGAATTCCAGCTCTCGCCGCTGCTGACCGGGCTGGTCACCTCATCCATTATGGTTGGCACCATTATCGGCAACTTAATCGGCGGCTGGCTGACGGATAAATATGGCCGCTATTCGGTGTTTATGGCCGACATGCTGTTTTTCGTCGTCTCGGCCATTGCCGCAGGTCTGGCCCCCAACGTCTGGGTGCTGATCGGCGCGCGCTTCCTGATGGGGATCGGCGTCGGTATCGATTTGCCGGTCGCCATGTCCTACCTCGCTGAGTTTTCCCGTTTTACCGGCAAAGGCAATAAGGCCGCGCGCCTCGCCGCCTGGTGCCCGATGTGGTACGCCGCCTCGACGGTCTGCTTCCTGATTATCTTCGGTCTCTATTTCCTGCTGCCGCAGGCGCACCTCGACTGGCTGTGGCGCGCCTCGCTGCTGTTTGGCGCCGTCCCGGCGCTGCTGATTATCGCCGTGCGCAGTAAATTTATGAATGAATCGCCGCTGTGGGCGGCAAACCAGGGGGACCTGACTTCGGCGGTGCGCATTCTGCGCGACTCATACGGCATTGTCGCCCATGAAGCGCCGACCGAACGTCCCGCGCCGCCGCCGAAAGTGAGCTTCCGCGTGCTGTTTGAAAAGCCGTATCGCGAGCGCACCATCGTCGCTGGGGTGATGAATATTTGTATCTCCTTTGAGTACACCGCCATCGCCTTTTTCCTGCCGTCGATCCTTGCCCGGTTTATCGGGGCCGGGGTGTTTGAAACCATCTCCGCCTCGCTGGGGCTGAATGCGCTGTTTGCCTTTACCGGCGGCCTGCTGGGGATGCATCTGGCGTGGAAATACCCGTCGCGCCACGTGGCGATTGCCGGCTTCGCGCTGCAGTTTATCGCCCTGATCGTCCTTGCGCTGGTCGGCCAGCCGCAGGCCACCGTCGGGGTCGTGCTGGCGATCGCGATGCTCGGCCTGTGGCTGTTTGCCGAGGGCTTCGGCCCCGGCGCGCAGCTGATGATCTATCCGGCGCTTTCCTATCCTACCGCGATTCGCGCAACCGGCGTCGGCTTCAGCCGGGCGCTCTCCGGTATCGGCAGCGCGCTGGCGCTGTTCGTGCTGCCGCTGCTGCAGGCCTCCCTCGGCACTCAGATGTTCTGGGTGGTGTCGCTGGCCGCCATTATTCCGATTTTCTTCCTGCTTGCGGTCCGCCACGAGCCGACGCGTCACGATATTGACGACAGCCACCATTAAGGAACAGATGATGACATTACTCTCTACCGGTACCGATTATGAACAGCTGGCCGCGGCTTTCCGGCCGATTTTCTCGCGCATTGCGCAGGGAGCCGCGAACCGCGAACAGCACCGTATTTTGCCCGACGAGCAGATTCGCTGGCTGAAGGAAGCGGGGTTCGGCACGGTTCGCATTCCGCGGGAAAAGGGCGGCTGGGGCGCGTCGCTGCCGCAGCTGATTGCCCTGCTGATTGAGCTGGCCCAGGCCGACTCCAACCTGCCGCAGGCGCTGCGCGCCCATTTTGCCTTTGTTGAAGATCGCCTGAATCAGCCCGACTCCGCGCAGCGCGATCGCTGGTTTCAACGTTTTCTCGACGGGGAGCTGGTGGGCAGCGGCTGGACCGAAACCGGCGGGGTCAAGCTTGGGGAGGTGATTACCCAGGTGACGCCGGACGATCGCGGCTGGCGGTTAAACGGCGAGAAGTTTTACAGCACCGGGACGCTGTACGCCGACTGGATTGATGTCTTTGCCCGCCGCAGCGACAACCAGGGCGACGTTATTGCGCTGGTCAGCACCCGGCAGAGCGCGGTGGAACGCGAAGACGACTGGGATGGCTTTGGTCAGCGTCTGACCGGCAGCGGTACCACCCGCTTTAAGCAGGCGCAGGTTGAGCAGGAACATGTCTATGATTTTGCTGAACGCTTTCGGTATCAGACCGCCTTCTATCAGCATATCTTACTGGCGACGCTGGCGGGAATCGGCCTGGCGGTGGAACGCGATGCCGCCGAGGGGGTGAAAAAACGCACCCGCATGTACAGCCATGGCAACGCCGCGGTCCCGCGTGAGGATGCGCAGGTCCTGCAGGTGGTGGGGCAAATCAGCAGCTGGGCGTGGGCGACCCGCGCGGCGGTGCTGCAGGCGGCGGAGTCTTTACAGCAGGCCTATGTCGTTCATGCCAGCGGCGATGAAGCGCTGATTGAACAGCGCAATCGGCTGGCGGAAGTCGAAGCGGCGCAGGCGCAGGTGGTTGCCAGCGAGTGGGTGCCGCGCGCGGCGACCGAGCTGTTTAACGCCCTCGGCGCGTCGGACACCCGGGCGGGTAAGGCGCTCGACAGGCACTGGCGCAACGCGCGCACGGTGGCCTCGCATAACCCGGTTATCTACAAAGCGCGCAATATTGGCAACTGGCTGGTCAACGGCGAGGCGCCGACCTTTATCTGGCAGATTGGCGATGGCGAAAAGGCGCAGGGCTAAAAAGAGAGAAGGCGACGGGGAGGCCCGTCGCCGACAACGGTTATTTATCCTGCGACCAGGTGGCGCTGCGCACGTCCACCTTCACCGGCAGCAGGCCGATACGGGTGAAGGTATCCGCCAGCGCCTGCTGCTCGTTATAGACCGCAGGCGTCATGCGTTCGGCGCCATAGGGCAGGCGGGCAAGCGCTTTCAACCAGATAGCCTTATCCAGCCCGGTTGACGTGGCGAGGATCCCGGCGGCATCGTCCTGATGGGCGTTCGCCCAGTCGCTTAGCTGACTTAACTCATCCACTACCTGTTTTGCCGTATCCGGGTGGTTTTCGGCAAATTTGCGGCTGGCGAGGTAGAAGGTGTAATGCGGCACCAGCCCTTCGGCGTTGCTGATCTGCCGCGCCTTCGCGTTGGTTTCGACTTCGGCAAGGTACGGATCCCAGATAACCCAGGCATCAATGGCGCCTCGCTGGAAGGCGGCGCGGGCATCGGCCGGGGGCAGATAGACCGGGGTGATATCTTTATAGCTCAGCCCGGCTTTTTCCAGCGCGGCCACCAGCAGGTAGTTGACGTCGGAGCCTTTATTCAGCCCCACGCGCTTGCCTTTCAGATCGGCCACGTTGTGAATCGTTGAGTTTTCCGGCACCACGATCGCTTCAGTTTTGGGGTTGGCCGGTGAGTGCGCGAGGTAGACCAGATCCGCCTGAGCGGCCTGGGCAAAGGCCGGCGGCGCATCGCCGGTGGCCGCCAGGTCGATACTGCCGACGTTCAGCCCTTCCAGCATCTGCGGGCCGGCCGGGAATTCCACCCAGCGCACGGCGATGCCCTGTTTTTTGAAGGTCTCATCGAGGGAGCCGCGGTATTTGAGCAGGGCGAAGATATTGGCCTTCTGATAGCCAATGTTGACGGTTTCCGGCGCCTGAGCCAGCGCGGACGCAGACAGCCCGAGCAGCAGCGGCAGCGCGGCCAGATGCAACCTTTTGGACATAATGTGTTCTCCTTTGGCGATTTGCCGTAAGGTAACAAATTGTCCTTATAACCAATAAATAACTAAATTGTAATTGATATAACTGAAATGTTTGGCGAGGGAGAAGAGATTGCGGGGAAGCTGCCCGGCAGAATCGGCTGCCGGGCAGGTATCGTTAATCGCAGGCGACGATTTTCATTGCCAGGCCGCCGCGCGAGGTTTCGCGGTATTTGGCGTTCATATCTTTGCCCGTTTCATACATGGTTTCGATGACCTTATCGAGACACACGCGCGGTTCGCTGGTGCGGCGCAGCGCCATTCGCGCGGCATTGACCGCTTTGACGGCGGCGATGGCGTTACGTTCGATGCAGGGAACCTGTACCTGGCCGGCAACCGGATCGCAGGTCAGACCGAGGTTGTGTTCCATACCGATCTCTGCCGCGATGCACACCTGACCCGGGCTACCGCCCAGCAGCTCGGTGAGACCGGCCGCCGCCATCGAACAGGCCACGCCGACTTCGCCCTGGCAGCCGACTTCGGCGCCGGAAATCGAGGCGTTCATCTTATACAGCGAGCCGATCGCGCTGGTTACCAGCAGGTAACGCGCCAGCGAATTAGCATTCACCTTGCGGATAAACTTGTCGTAATAGGCCAGTACCGCCGGCACGATGCCGCAGGCGCCGTTGGTGGGCGCAGTCACCACGCGTCCACCGGCGGCGTTCTCTTCGTTGACCGCCAGGGCAAACATGTTGATCCAGTCAACCACCGCCATCGGGTCGCTGTTGGTATTGTCCTGGCTAACCAGCATCCGGCGCAGGGCGGCGGCACGACGCGGAACCCGCAGCTTGCCCGGCAGTACGCCTTCGGTGGTGATGCCGCGCTCAATACCGCTGCTCATCACTTCCCAGACGGCGGCGAAGTGCTGCTCCAGCTGCTCTTTGCTGTGCAATGCCAGTTCGTTTTGCATCATCAGGCCGGAAAGCGAGAGCCCGCTTTCGCGGCAGTGTCTTTGCAGGTCGGCCGCATTTTTGTACGGATAAGGCACCACCGGCGGCGCTTCATTGGTCAGGCCGAAATGTTCTTCATCGACAATAAACCCGCCGCCGATGGAGTAGTAAGTCTGGGTGTATAGCACCTTGTCGCCGCCCAGGGCGGTAATGCGCATACCGTTCTCATGCAGCGACAGGTTGTCGGCATGGAAATTCATGCACTGGTCGACCGGAAATTCAACTTCCTGCTGGCCGTTCGCCAGCATCAGGCGGCCGTGGGTGTTGACGTCCTGAATGAATGCCGGGATGGCGTCGATATCAACGCTGTCAGGCAGGTTGCCCGCAAGACCCATAATAATGGCGATGTCGGTATGGTGGCCTTTACCGGTGAGGGAAAGGGAGCCGTAAACGTCGACAACGACTTTGGTGACGTTGGCAAGCAGCCCGCGCGCGATAAGATCGTCCGTGAACTGCTTGCCCGCTTTCATTGGTCCAACGGTATGGGAGCTGGAAGGGCCAATGCCGATTTTAAAAATATCGAATACGCTGATCATGTTGCATCCAGTACTGTCGGGGAGCGCGCCGCCTGCTGGCGGCGCGGGGGAGAGATTAGCTGAACAGAGAGTAGAAAATCGCGGAGATAGCAATCAGGCCCATAATCACCACGAAGACGTTGCTGATGTGGCCGCTGTATTTGCGCATGGCCGGGACTTTCTGGATGGCATACATCGGCATCAGGAACAGAATCATCGCGATAATCGGGCCGCCGAGGGTTTCGATCATCCCGAGAATGCTTGGGTTCAGCGTGGCCACAATCCAGGTGGTCACCAGCATGAACAGCGCCGTGATTTTGTTCAGTTTATTGATTTCGATGGATTTGCCTTTACCACGCAGGGATTTAATCACCATGCCGTTAAAGCCTTCACGTGCGCCCAGGTAGTGGCCGAGGAAGGATTTGGTGATGGCGATCATCGCGATGATCGGCGCCATCCAGGCAATGACCGGTGCGTTAAAGTGGTTCGCCAGGTAAGACAGAATCGAGATGTTCTGCGCTTTTGCTTCTGCCAGATCGGCCGGAGACAGGCTCAGTACGCAGCTGAAGACGAAGAACATCACGGTCAATACCATCATGATATGAGCGCGAGCCAGGATGCTGGAGCACTTCTTCTCTGCGCCCTGACCGTACTCTTCACGCTTCGCCACGGCGAAGGAGGAGATGATCGGCGAGTGGTTAAAGGAGAACACCATTACCGGAATCGCCAGCCAGAGAGTCATCCACAGACCATTACCGGTAAAGGTAGCGCTGTTCAGGGAGAGGGTTTCCAGCGCCGCGCCGTTCCACTGAGGAATCAGGTACAGTGCGAGGATCATCAGAGCGATAACGAACGGGAACACCAGAATACTCATCGCTTTAACAATCATCTGCTCGCCGAAACGCACGATGGTCATCATGCCCACAATCAGAATCAGCGACAGGATCGCACGCGGCGGCGCGGTCATCTGCAGCTGGTGGGTCATAAAGCTTTCGACGGTATTGGTGATAGCCACGCTATAAACCAGCAGAATCGGGTAGATGGCGAAGAAGTAGAGCAGAGTAATCAGTTTACCTGCGCCGACACCGAAGTGCTCTTCTACCACTTCCGTGATGTCTTCACCCGGATTTTTACCGGAAAGGACAAAACGGGTCATTCCGCGGTGGGCGAAAAAGGTCATCGGGAAAGCAAGAATTGCCATGATGATCAGGGGGATCATCCCGCCGACGCCGGCATTAATCGGCAGGAACAACACGCCCGCACCGATTGCCGTACCGTACAGTCCCAGCATCCACATGGTATCTGTTTTGCGCCATCCGCTACGGGTTTCGCCCGATACGATAGTGCTGGTTTGAGTGGTTTCCATCTGTATCTCCTGGAGGAAGCGACCAAATATAATGATTAAAATCAATTAAGTAATATTAAATGTGTTTGATTACGGTTTTTTAATGATTTTCTCCGCAACAAGTGGGGCGGAAAGATACATTTATCTGGTAAATGCATCAGTGATCGCGATCCCAATTGCAATAATCCACTTTCGAGGTGGGTATTTTTAGTTCAACAGTCTGTTTCTGGTGATCAGCCAGGTATTTGTGGCGCGAAGGCTACCATTTACAGGATATGAGATAAAAGAAGGCAGGCTTAATAACGATGTTTTTACTGTAAAAATGAGATACTGACGATGTTTTCGCGCTTAAATGCCTTTTTATCAGTGATATTTATTGCTTCTTATGGAAACGCAAACGATTGGCTTTTGTTAAAATGTTACAAAGCATTCTTAAAATAAATGAATTATTGGGAAAGCGGGCCTGAGAAGTTTAAAAGAGGTTAAGAGAGGTCAAAGGAGGTTAAAGGGAGTTTAATACGGGAAGAGGGGGAAAGCGGATTACGACAGCACGCGCCGTAACCCGGAATGACAGATTAGCTATCAGGAACAGATTTCGTAGCAAGGAATATACGCAGTGCCGCCCGGAAGCTTCATGCGGTGCTGGGCGACGAAACCCTGCAGCAGGTCGTCCATCCGACGCATCATCTGCGGATCGCCGTGCAGCTTGTAAGGACCGAATTTTTCAATCGCCTGGATACCCACCTCTTTGACGTTGCCGGCCACGATACCGGAGAACGCGCGCCGCAGGTCTGCCGCCAGCATCTCGACCGGCTGATCGGGATAAAGCTTGAGGTTGGCCATGTTTTCATGTGTCGGGTCGAAGGGCATTTGCAGATCCGGGGTGATACGAATCGACCAGTTAAAGCTGTAGGCATCGTCGGTTTCCCGGCGACTCTCTTTCACCAGCGGCATCGCTTTCTTCATCTGGCGCGCCACTTCGCTGGCGTCGTCGATAATGATGCGATAGTGGCGACGCGCCGACTCGCCCAGCGTATGGACGATGAACTCATCCAGCACGCGGAAATAGTCGGCGCTCTCTTTCGGACCGGTGAGGATCAGCGGCAGGACCTGCGATGTGTTGGCCGGGTGCATTAAAATCCCCAGCAGATAAAGCAGCTCTTCCGCGGTGCCGACGCCGCCCGGGAAGATAATAATGCCGTGGGCGATACGGACAAACGCCTCAAGACGTTTTTCGATATCCGGCATGATCAGCAGCTCGTTAACCAGCGGGTTAGGCGGTTCGGCGGCAATAATTGATGGCTCGGTCATGCCGATAAAGCGGCTGTCTTTGTAACGCTGCTGGGCGTGGCCGACCGCGGCGCCTTTCATCGGCGCTTCCATCGCACCCGGACCGCAGCCGGTGCAGATATTCAGTTCGCGCAGACCCAGCTGGGTCCCGACGCGACGGGCGTACAGATATTCGTTTTCGTTAATCGAGTGGCCGCCCCAGCAGACAATCATATTCGGCGCTTCGCCGACGTGCAGCGCACGGGCGTTACGCAGAATAGAGAACACCAGGTTGGTGATATGCACCGAGCTTTCAAGATCGAGATTCGGGAAGCGCACGGTGTTGTGAATCTGCCCGTAAACGAACAGGATATCGCGCAGCACGGCGAACAGGTTGGCCTGCAGGGAACGGATAATACGCCCGTCAACGAAGGCCTCTTCCGGGGGATTGATCAGTTCCAGCTTCACGCCGCGTTCACGACGCAGCACGTTGATATCGAAATTTTCAAAACGAGACAGCAGCTCCTTGCTGTTATCGGTCAGGCTCCCCGAGTTGAGTACAGCAAGCGAGCAGTTACGAAAGAGTTGATAGAGGTCACTGCTGGCGGTGCGTTTAAGCATATCCACTTCCAGCTGTGACAGCATATCCATTGAACCAAGCGGGCTAACATGTGTAATCAAGTGAACTCCTTACAGGACGATTATCGTCTTCCTGTGATTACAATAGCCTTGCTGATGGCGTTTTCACAACCTTGCGCGCGGGTTAACGCACGCAAATTGTGAAAATGTTGACTATTGACGAGCGAGGCGACCGATGGCCGGAACAAAATCGGTGTTGCTGCGCCACGGGTTGATGTCCAGACCGCCGCGTCGCGTGTAGCGCGCATAAACGGAAAGGGCTTCCGGCTGGCAGAAACGCAGAATATCGTTGAAGATGCGCTCTACGCACTGCTCGTGGAATTCGTTGTGGTGGCGGAACGACACCAGGTAGCGCAGCAGCTTTTCGCGATCGATTTTGGCGCCGCGATACTGAATTTGCACCGAACCCCAGTCCGGCTGATGGGTGATCAGGCAGTTGGACTTCAGCAGATGGCTGACCAGCGTCTCCTCGACGACTTTGCCGCTTGCGGCATCCTGCAGATAGTCGGCGTTGAACTGGTAGTTATCGATTTCAATATCCTGATCGTCGATACAGGCGCCGTGCAGATGTGCTACCGGCTGGCCTTCGAGTTCATCAAGACGATACAACGACACTTTAACTTCCCCCTCCGCGCAGGCGCTGAGATCGCGCGCCAGCGTCGCCTCGACCTCCTGCCAGTCGGCGAAGCGGGTCTGGTTAAAGCTATTGAGATAGAGCTTAAAGCTCTTCGACTCTACCAGGTTCACGGTTGTGTCATTGAGTTCAACATGGCCTACGGCGACCTGCGGTAGTCCTTTAGCGTTGAGCCAGGAGAGTTCGTACAGCGTCCAGATATCACCGCCGTGAAAAGGCAGATTGTCCGCGTGCAGGCCCAGCGGATCGCGGTTCAGGCTGCGCGGTACGCCCTGTAGCAGCGAGGCATCGTAAGTATCGCGGTAATCGGTTGATTTACCGAGCGTCAGGCCGGCAAGCGCCTGATGATTATCGTAAGAAGACATGTTTCACCATAGTAAAGCGGGTACACTATACGCCAAGTGTATCCTGTCTGACGTGAAGAGAGAAACCGGTGGACTATCAAACCGCAGAAGCGCTGCAAGCCTTCACCCAACGTTATTGCGCTGCCTGGCAGCAGCAGCGCGGCAGCCTGCCGCGTAGCGAAGAGCTTTATGGCGTGCCGTCACCCTGTATCAGCGCGACGGACGACGACGCCGTTTTCTGGCAGCCGCAGCCCTTTAGCGCAGAACAAAATATCAGCGCGGTTGAACGGGCACTGGATATTGTGATACAACAGCCGATTCATAGTTATTATACCACTCAGTTCGCCGGCGATATGGCCGCGCGCTTTGCTGGTGAGACGATGCTGCTGCTGCAAACCTGGAGTCCGGATGACTTCCGGCGCGTGCAGGAGAATTTAATCGGTCACCTGGTGGTGCAAAAACGGCTGAAGCTGTCGCCAACACTTTTTATCGCCACGCTTGAGAGCGAGCTGGAGGTCATTTCGGTGTGCAACCTGAGCGGCGAAGTGCTCAAAGAGACGCTCGGCACGCGTAAACGGACAATCCTTTCGCCTTCTCTGGCAAGCTTCCTTGAGCAGCTTGATCCGGTGCTGTAATCCATTTTTCCCACCCGTTTGTGAGAGATCTCTTACAAGACCTGTAAGAGATCGTCATCATTTAAGCCAATTTTTCGCGGCTTTATTTCTTGTAAGTCAATATAATTCAGTGAGTTATTCTTCTTTTTGCCTGTTTGACCAGGGATTAACCTTAAGAGATTCTCTTAAGAAGGCTTGTAAGACGAAGCGGAATCAGTGATCCTATGTGTGTCGACAGGGAGTCGCGAAATGAAGTGAACATCAGGATGATGACTCTTCATGCAGGACCCGCCGGGAAGGCGTTGCAAGGACAGGCTTCAGGATGAAGCGCAGGATAACGCAGGAACGCGTAAAGGACACCTCCAGGATGGAGAACGTGAGCCGCTCATGATGAACGGTGGATCAGGAAGATCGGGACAGACTTAAGGATAAGTGATTTCACATCGGGGTGGTGTGGAAGCAGGATGCACAAGTTTACGGATGAACATGGTCAGGAGACCTCAGGAAAAGTTTTCATGGACGAGCAGGGAGCACCAATGTAGCTGGATTGCTGCGAAACGAACCGGGAGCACTGTTTATACAGTGCTCCCTTTTTTTATGCCTCTTTTTATCGCATTACCTTTGGCTGGGGCATTTGAACGAAGGCCAAATCGCCTGGGTCGTGCTTCAGGTCAGGCTGGGGCAATGTGTCTGGCCCATACCACTCTGGCGCATGGCTGCACACCCATGGTCATGACTGGAGGGGAGACGGCGCCATGATTTTGAGTAGTTTTCGCTGCTGTATTTGCTATCCTGCGTCCGGTTTACAACTCATCGAGGTTTCCCATGACTCTTCACCATAGCGTGCGCGAGCGTTTGCACGCCCTTGAAGCGCTGCTGCGCGAAACGGACCACTGGCAAGACAATGCGCCGGAAAGTCGCGCGTTTGCCAGCCAACAGCCTTTCTGTATGGACACGCTTGAACCGCTGGAGTGGCTGCAGTGGGTCCTGATTCCTCGTATGCATCACTTACTCGATAGCGAGCAGCCCATGCCGCAGAATTTCGCCGTCGCGCCCTATTATGAAATGGCTCTCGATGCCGCACATCCGCTGCGCGAGCGGGTGCTGGCGGAGCTGCTGCTGCTGGATACGCTGTTTGCCGGTGATGACGCCTGATGCTGGAGATTATCTATCAGGATGAATGGCTGGTGGCGGTGAACAAACCCTCCGGCTGGCTGGTTCATCGCAGCTGGCTGGACCGCGATGAAAAAGTGGTGGTGATGCAAACCGTACGCGACCAGATTGGTCAGCACGTGTTTACCGCCCATCGCCTTGACCGCCCGACATCGGGTGTCCTGCTGATGGGGCTGTCGAGCGAAGCGGGAAGGCGCCTGTCTCAGCAGTTTGAACAGCATCAGATGCAAAAGCGCTACCACGCGGTGGTGCGCGGTTGGCTGACCGACGAAGCGGTACTGGATTATCCGCTGGTCGAAGAGCTGGATAAGATCGCTGATAAATTTGCCCGCGACGATAAAGAGCCCCAGCCGGCGGTCACGCACTATCGCGGAATGGCGACAGTCGAAATGCCGGTGGCGACCGGACGTTATCCGACAACGCGCTACAGCCTGGTTGAGCTGGAGCCCAAAACCGGACGTAAACACCAGCTGCGCCGCCATCTTTCGCATTTACGTCACCCGATTATCGGCGACAGTAAACATGGCGATCTGCGACAAAACCGTAGCGCCGCAGAGCATTTTTCCGTTGACCGCTTGATGCTTCACGCCAGCCAGCTATCGTTAACGCATCCCTTTACCGGCGAGCCGTTGGCTATCCGTGCGGGCCTGGACGACGTCTGGATGCGGGCGCTGTCGCAGTTTGGCTGGCGCGGTCTTCTGCCGCTAAATGAAAGGGTTGAGTTTGCTGACGACAGCGGTCAGGATGAAGAGATTGAGGTCAATTCAGGGAGATAATCATGGCAGATATCGGTATTTTTGTAGGCACGATGTATGGAAACGCGCTGCTGGTAGCCGAAGAGGCTGAAGCCATTCTGAGCGGTCTGGGGCATAAAGCAAAGGTGTTCGAAGACCCGGAGATTCAGGACTGGGAGCCGTATAGCGGCAAATATGTGCTGGTAGTCACCTCCACCACCGGTCAGGGCGATCTGCCGGACAGCATCGTCCCGCTGTATGAAGGGATGAAAGACATGTATCAGCCGCACCTGCGCTACGGGATTATCGCTCTTGGCGATAGCACCTACGCGAATTTTTGCGGCGGCGGTAAGACGTTCGATGCCTTGCTGCAGGAGCAGGGCGCCAGACGTATCGGCGACATGCTTATGATCGATGCCAGCGAAGACCCTGAACCCGAGAGCGTGTCGAACCCATGGGTTGAACAGTGGGCGACTCTGCTCGAATAAACAAATACATTAGCTAAAAGTTGCGCCCTCTCCCTACATAGAGGGCGTCACTTCCTGATGCCAGTGCCAGATAAACGGTCGATAAAATGTTAACCATTTTACCTGTCCCGGGCATCGGGCATTTGCACGACAACCTGTTCACGCGGGCGGTTTTTTCCGGGAGTTTCCACCGGGTCAAGTGAAGCATTTCACACTCCTGCTGTTTGTCCCGCCATTTCCGCTGTTCCTCGCGCCAGCTTTTCATTTCCGTGAACTACCCCCCATCCAGTCAGGCATAAGCCATAAATCTATTTCTAAATCTCCGCTAAAGCTGTGTGTATGCACGGTGAGCCGGTCAGGTCCTCTTTTTATACTTTCCCTGCCAGTTAAAAAGGCAGCACGCCAGATATAACGAAAACAATGAAAAACTCAAACGCGTCATTCTGACTACCCTACAGGTTGTGCCATTCAGAATGAACGTAGCTAACGGCTATGATTCAGGAGTGCAACAATGAGTACATTAAGTCAGGCGGCGAGCGGCGCGGAAAAACGCACCAATGCCCGCTACTGGATTGTGGTGATGCTGTTTATCGTCACATCTTTCAACTACGGTGACCGCGCAACGCTATCGATAGCCGGTTCGGAAATGGCCAAAGATATTGGCCTGGACGCGGTGGGCATGGGCTACGTTTTTTCCGCGTTCTCATGGGCCTACGTTATTGGTCAGATCCCCGGCGGATGGTTGCTTGACCGTTTCGGTTCAAAACGGGTCTATTTTTGGTCTATCTTCATCTGGTCGATGTTTACCCTGTTACAGGGCTTCGTCGATATCTTTAGCGGCTTCGGTATTATTATCGCGCTGTTTACCCTGCGATTTCTGGTCGGGCTGGCGGAAGCGCCTTCGTTTCCTGGCAACAGTCGCATCGTAGCGGCCTGGTTCCCGGCGCAGGAAAGGGGAACCGCGGTGGCGATATTCAACTCCGCGCAATACTTTGCCACCGTTATCTTCGCGCCCATCATGGGCTGGTTAACCCATGAAGTGGGCTGGTCGCACGTCTTCTTCTTTATGGGTGGGCTGGGGATTATCATCAGTTTTGTATGGCTTAAAGTCATCCATGAACCGAATCAGCATCCCGGCGTGAACAAGAAAGAGCTGGAGTACATTGCCGAAGGCGGTGCGCTGATCAACATGGATCAGAAGAAAAGCGTGCAGAAGGTGCCGTTCAGTGAAAAATGGGGCCAGATTAAACAGCTGATCGGTTCGCGCATGATGGTCGGGATCTACATTGGTCAGTACTGCATCAACGCCTTGACCTACTTCTTTATCACCTGGTTCCCGGTCTATCTGGTGCAGGCGCGCGGCATGTCGATTCTGAAAGCCGGGTTTGTCGCCTCGGTGCCGGCAATCTGCGGTTTTGCCGGCGGAGTACTGGGTGGGATTATCTCCGACTGGTTAATGCGCCGTACCGGCTCGCTCAATATTGCCCGTAAAACCCCGATTGTGGCAGGCATGCTGATGTCGATGGTTATGGTGTTCTGTAACTACGTTAACGTCGAGTGGATGATTATCGGCTTCATGGCGCTGGCCTTCTTCGGCAAAGGGATTGGCGCGCTGGGCTGGGCGGTGATGGCCGATACCGCGCCGAAAGAGATCAGCGGCCTGTCGGGCGGCCTGTTCAATATGTTCGGCAATATCTCCGGCATCGTCACGCCGATTGCGATTGGTTACATCGTCGGGACCACGGGCTCATTCAACGGCGCGCTGATTTACGTCGGGGTGCATGCGCTGGTAGCGGTACTGAGCTATCTGGTGCTGGTGGGCGATATCAAACGCATTGAATTGAAACCTGTTACGGAGCGTTAATGATGAGTACTCAATCCACACCCGTTATCACCGATATGAAAGTTATCCCGGTGGCCGGCCACGACAGCATGCTGTTGAACATCGGCGGGGCGCATAGTGCCTGGTTTACCCGCAATATCGTGGTTCTGACCGACAGTGCGGGCAATACCGGCATCGGCGAGGCACCCGGCGGAGAGGTGATTTATCAGACGCTGGTCGATGCCATTCCGCAGGTGCTGGGGCAGGAGATTGCGCGCCTGAATAAGGTGGTTCAACAGGTTCACAAAGGTAATCAGGCGGCGGATTTCGACACCTTTGGTAAAGGCGCCTGGACCTTTGAGCTGCGGGTCAACGCGGTGGCGGCGCTGGAGGCCGCGCTGCTGGATCTGCTAGGCAAAGCGCTGAATGTCCCGGTTTGCGAACTGCTGGGGCCGGGTAAACAGCGTGATGCGGTTACCGTGCTGGGCTATCTCTTCTATATCGGCGATCGCAATAAAACGGACCTGCCTTATCTGGACAGTACCCGAGGGCATCATGAGTGGTATCGCCTGCGCCATCAGGAAGCGCTGAACAGTGACGCCGTGGTGCGGCTTGCCGAGGCCGCGCAGGATCGCTACGGCTTTAAAGACTTCAAACTTAAGGGCGGCGTATTGCCGGGCGAGCAGGAAATTGACACCGCTCGCGCGCTGAAGAAACGTTTCCCGGACGCGCGAATTACCGTCGATCCGAACGGCGCCTGGCTGCTGGATGAGGCGATTGAACTGTGCAAGGGCCTGCAGGATGTGTTGACCTATGCGGAAGATCCGTGCGGCGCCGAGCAGGGCTTCTCCGGCCGCGAAGTGATGGCGGAGTTTCGTCGCGCCACCGGGCTACCGGTCGCCACCAATATGATTGCCACCAACTGGCGGGAAATGGGGCACGCGGTGATGCTCAACGCGGTAGACATTCCATTAGCCGATCCGCACTTCTGGACGCTCTCCGGCGCGGTGCGAGTCGCCCAGCTGTGTGATGACTGGGGGCTGACATGGGGCTGCCACTCGAACAATCACTTCGATATTTCACTGGCGATGTTTACTCACGTCGGCGCCGCCGCGCCGGGCAACCCGACGGCTATCGATACCCACTGGATTTGGCAGGAAGGCGACTGTCGTTTGACCAAAAATCCGCTGCAAATTGAGAACGGCAAGATTGCCGTACCGGATGCGCCAGGCCTGGGTATCGAGCTGGACTGGGAACAGGTGCAAAAAGCCCATCAAGCCTATAAGGCGCTGCCGGGGGGCGCGCGTAATGACGCGGCGCCGATGCAGTATCTGATCCCCGGCTGGAAATTTGACCGCAAGCGTCCCGTGTTCGGCCGCACCGCTGTCGCCAATCAATAACAAAAGGATTTCATCATGACCACGCAGTTTTCTACCCCCGTCGTCACCGCTATGCAGGTTATTCCGGTTGCCGGCCACGACAGTATGCTGATGAATCTTAGCGGAGCTCATGCCCCGTATTTCACCCGCAATATTGTGATTATCAAAGATAACTCAGGCCATACCGGCGTAGGGGAAATCCCCGGCGGAGAGAAAATCCGCCAGACGCTGGAAGAGGCCGCTGAACTGGTTGTCGGGAAAACGCTCGGCGAATATAAAAACGTCCTTGGGGCAGTACGCAGCCGCTTTGCCGACCGTGACGCCGGCGGCCGCGGTTTGCAAACTTTTGATCTGCGTACCACCATTCACGTTGTCACCGGGATTGAAGCCGCGCTGCTGGATCTGTTGGGACAGCATCTGGGCGTCAACGTCGCCTCTCTGCTGGGCGAGGGCCAACAGCGTAGCGAAGTCGAAATGCTGGGCTACCTGTTCTTCGTGGGTAACCGTCACGCCACGCCGCTGGCCTATCAAAGTCAGGGCGATGAGAAGTGCGACTGGTACCGGCTTCGTCATGAAGAGGCCATGACCCCGGACGCCGTCGTGCGTCTGGCAGAAGCCGCTTACGAAAAATATGGCTTCAACGATTTCAAACTCAAAGGCGGCGTGCTGGCGGGTGAAGAAGAGGCCGAGTCGATTGTGGCGCTGGCTAAACGTTTCCCGCAGGCGCGCGTGACGCTTGACCCGAACGGCGCCTGGCGCCTGGATGAAGCGATTAAGATTGGTAAACAGCTGAAGGGCGTGCTGGCCTATGCGGAAGACCCCTGCGGCGCTGAACAGGGCTTCTCGGGCCGGGAAGTGATGGCGGAGTTCCGTCGTGCCACCGGCCTGCCGACGGCGACCAATATGATTGCCACCGACTGGCGTCAGATGGGACATACTTTGTCTCTGCAATCGGTGGACATTCCGCTGGCGGATCCGCACTTCTGGACCATGCAGGGATCGGTTCGCGTGGCGCAGATGTGCCATGAGTTTGGTTTGACCTGGGGCTCGCACTCCAACAACCATTTCGATATCTCGCTGGCGATGTTCACCCACGTTGCGGCGGCGGCGCCGGGCAACATTACCGCCATCGATACCCACTGGATCTGGCAGGAAGGTAATCAGCGATTGACCCGACAACCTTTTGAGATCAAAGGTGGTATGGTGCAGGTGCCCACCACACCGGGCCTCGGCGTTGAGCTGGATATGGACCGCGTGATGCAGGCAAATGAGCTATACAAAAAGCACGGGCTGGGCGCGCGTGACGATGCGATGGCCATGCAGTATCTGATCCCGAACTGGACGTTTGATAACAAGCGTCCGTGTATGGTGCGCTAAGGAAAATCCGGTTCCTGCGGGAACCGGAATGGTTTTGCTATCGGGTGTTTGTTCATATTAAGGACAGCGGATGAAAATAGTGATTGCACCGGATTCATACAAGGAGAGCCTGAGTGCCCTGGATGTTGCGACGGCGATAGAAGCGGGGTTTCAGGAGATTTATCCTGATGCGGAGTATGTCAAGTTGCCCGTTGCCGATGGCGGCGAAGGGACCGTCGAAGCGATGGTAGCCGCCACTCAGGGGCGTCTGGTGCAGGTTACGGTTACCGGTCCGTTGAACCAACCGGTAGACGCTTTTTACGGCCTTTCCGGCGATGAACGCTGCGCTTTTATTGAAATGGCGGCGGCCAGCGGACTGGAAAGCGTCCCGCCGGCGTGCCGTAACCCATTGTTAACGACCACCTGGGGCACCGGGGAACTGATTCGCCACGCGCTGGATGCCGGCGTACAGCAGATTATTATCGGTATCGGCGGTAGCGCGACGAATGACGGCGGCGCCGGCATGGTACAGGCGCTGGGCGGAAAGTTACTGACGGCGGATAATCAACAGATTGCCTCCGGCGGCGGCGCGCTGGAACAGCTGGCGCGAATCGATCTGAGCGAACTGGATAGCCGGCTGGCCGATTGCCGCATCGATGTGGCCTGCGACGTGACCAATCCGCTAACGGGTCCGGAAGGCGCTACGGCGGTATTTGGGCCGCAAAAAGGGGCGACGGCAGAGATGATTGTCCGTCTCGACCGCGCGCTGGCGCACTATGCGCGCATCATTCAACGCGATTTAGCCGTCGACGTACTTCATCTTGAGGGCGGTGGTGCGGCAGGCGGTATGGGCGCCGCCCTGTATGCTTTCTGTGGCGCGCGACTGCGTCCAGGGATCGAGATTGTGACTGATGCGCTGCATCTGGCGGAGCTGGTGGCGGACGCAGATCTGGTGATTACTGGTGAAGGGCGTATTGACAGTCAGACGATCCATGGCAAGGTGCCGGTGGGAGTGGCAAAGGTTGCGCAGCGCTATAACGTACCGGTTATTGCTATTGCCGGCAGCCTGACCGCTGATGTGGGGATTGTTCACCAGCACGGGCTGGATGCGGTATTCAGCGTGATCTATTCGGTCTGTACTCTGGAGGAGGCGCTGGAGAACGCGGCAGAAAACGTACGCATGACGGCGAGGAATGTTGCCGCGGTGCTGAACATGGGACGCAAGCTGTAAGACGGTTTCCCCGGTCGCGTGATGCCTGCCGGGGCGATACCCTTTACATGGACGCCCGGACAGGCGCCGGGCTATCCGGGGAAGAGGATTTATATGCCCAGCATTTTGCACGCTTCCCGCGTGACATTATCCATTTCATCCAGCAGTTCCAGCAGCTCCGGCTCCAGCTCTTCGGCGGCGGTTCCGCCGCGCAGCTGGCTTTCGAGGGTCTGGCACAGTTTTTTCAGCCGTGGCACTCCGCTATAGCTGCAGCTGCCGTGGAGCTTATGAATCAAATCCAGCAGCCCCTCAGGCTCTTCGCCAACCAGCTGTTCTTCCACTTTATTACGCACTTCTGGCATAAAGGCGATCAGCATTTGCAGCATCTCCCGCGCCAGATCCGGTTTCATGGCGGCCTGGCGTAGCGCCAGCTGCCAGTTGAGCGTTACGTTGTAGTCGATGGGCGGTTCGACAGGTTCCGCTGCCCGCAGCGGCGCGCTATGCTTTCCCGGCTGATAGCGCAGTAGCAGGCTGTGCAGCTTATCCTCTTCGATGGGCTTCGCCAGGTAGTCGTTCATCCCGGCCTTCATCAGCTTCTCTTTTTGCCCGTCAAACGCGTGGGCGGTGACGGCGATCACCGGCGTTTGTTGCTGATGAGGAAGGTGGCGAATCAGCTCGCAGGCGCGAATGCCGTCCATATCCGGCATCTGAATATCCATCAGAATCAGATCCAGCTGCATCTCCTTAGCCTGCTCTACGGCGCGCTGGCCGCTATCACACAGCGTGACGTGCTGGACCAGATCTTCCAGCAGCACGCCGATAAGCTTCAGGTTCGCCGGATTATCATCTACCGCCATCACCGTCATCGGTAGCTTACTGCTGTCAGAATGGGGCAGGACGATTGGTGTCCTGGCGCGGCAGGAGGCGGTGAGCGCCGGGATTAACCGCGTGGCGGTCAGCGGTTTGAGCAGGCAGGCGGCAACGCCGTCTTGCTTCAGGGTTTCGGCATTGATCTGCGCATGGCAGGGGAGCGCCAGCAGTAAGTAGTCGGCCATGGCGCAGGCTTTCGCCAGGTTATCCTTTTGCTGACTCAGGTCACGCATCGATACCGGAAGACCGGCCAGCAGGATGTCGTAGTGGGCTTCCGGCAGCGCGGAAAACGTCGGGCTGTAGACCACCTCCAGCGGCAGGGTCGTCAGCAGCTCCATGGTGCACTGCGCCGCCGCCGCATTGGCCTCGATGTAGGCCAGCGTTTTGCCCGCCAGACCATGGGTTAACGGGCTCTCCTGAACCGCGTTGGGATTGAGGTCGAGGTTGATATGGAACCAGAACGTGGAGCCGCGATTCGGCTGGCTGTGGAATGAGATATCGCCGCCCATCTCTCTTACCAGCCGCTGGGTTATCACCAGCCCGAGCCCGGTGCCGCCGTGGCGGCGGGAAATGCTGGCATCGGCCTGGCGGAATGCCTGGAACAGGCGGGACTGATCGCGCTCGGGGATGCCGATCCCGGTATCGTGGATTTGAATTTCGATTTGTACGCTGGTGTTGCTCAACGCGCGCTGTTCGACCAGAACATCAATATTGCCATGTTCGGTAAACTTGATGGCATTGCCCACCAGGTTGGTGATGATCTGCTGCAGGCGCAGAGGGTCGCCGATAATATTGTCCGGAACATCATTTTTGATGTTCAGCGTCAGCTCCAGCCCCTTATCGTGAGCGGAGTGCGCCAGCAGAGTCATGACCTCATCCAGCGCATTACGCAGCAGGAACGGGATGCTCTCAAGTATCAGTTTACCCGCTTCCAGCTTCGAGAAGTCCAGCACGTCGTTAATGATAGCGAGCAGGTTGTTCGCCGAGCGCTCGATCGTGGTGAGGTGGTCGCGCTGAGTGGTATTTAAATCGGTCTTCAGGGTCAGGCGGGTAAAGCCAATGACGCCATTGAGCGGCGTTCGTAGCTCATGAGACATATTGGCGAGGAATTCTGATTTGATGCGGGCCGCTTCCTGGGCGCGCTTCTTCGCCAGATCCAGCTCAACGTTCTGAATCTCCATCTGCTCAAGGGTTTCGCGCAGATCGGAGGTTGCCTGGTCGATATTGTGCTGCATCTCTTCGTGGTAGGCCGCCAGCGACATGGCCATGGAGTTGATGCCGTTTTTCAGCATATCCAGTTCGCCGAGCATAAACCCTTCGACGCGGCTGTCGAGCTGGCCGCGACGAATGCGGTCGACGGTATTCACCATATTGCGGATCGGCCCGGTGACGTCGCGCATCAGGCGCCAGCCGAAGATCAGCGCGATGCCGATACAGAACAGCATCATGACGCTGGAGATGAAAATCTCTTTGTACTGCTGCAGCCGCACCGATTTGAGATCCAGTTCGAGGGCGACATAGCCCAGCATGTTGCCGGGCATTTTGGCATCGGTCATCGGTGATTCATCGGGTGAATAACTTTCCGAGACGATAGGCGTACGCAAAATCATAACGTCGCCCTTGCGCACCGCGCTCAGCTGGCGAGGAAATTTTTCCCCATTTTCCAGACGCAGCTCGCTGGGATTGAGTTGAAAATTGGAGGTGACGAACAGCCTGTTTTGCGAATCGTAAATGGAAATAGCGCGTACGATATCGGAATGACGGCGATGCAGCACGCTAATCAGCTGGCCGATAGACTCGCGGTTTTGCAGATTCATGCCATATTCACTGGAGACCGCCAGGGGTTCAATAATACTGGCTCCGGCGTCTTCCAGCTGACGCTGTAGGTCGTGATAGCGATGCGCGACGAAGAAAATGCTGAGCAACAAACCGATGAGTACGGTTGGCGCCAGGATAAGAATCATCATGCGGGCACGTAGGCTGTAGTTGGTCATGCGGTTCCGTTATGGGAGAATATACTCTTCATCCATCAAGTGCCTCTGCGTTGGCGGTTTCGGCGACGGGGCGACCTTCGCCGCCGGAACGCTTACTGGCTGCCCAGATGCACCTTGAATGGACTCGTGTATAGAGTCAGTTTATTTGATTGAGACAAATCTCTACGATGGCGCAATTCTACTCTGCAAAACGGCGTGTGACGACGCGCCAGATCATAACCGTTACAGTCAATGACCTCGATCCCTTTGGTCAGGGCGTTGCTCGTCACCATGGTAAAGCGCTATTTGTTAATGGCTTATTGCCCCAGGAACAGGCTGAAGTTGTCGTCGTTGAAGACAAAAAACAGTACTCCCGGGCGCAGGTTAAACGCCGTCTTAATGACAGCCCGCAGCGCCAGGCGCCGCGCTGCCCGCATTTCGGTACCTGCGGCGGCTGCCAGCAACAGCATGCCAGCGTTGAGCTCCAGCAGCAAAGTAAACGCGCCGCGCTTGCCCGGCTGATGAAACGGGATGTCGACGACATTATAGCCGCTTCGCCGTGGGGATATCGTCGGCGCGCACGTCTGAGCTTGAATTATCAGCCAAAGACCCAACAATTACAGATGGGCTTTCGTCAGGCGGGCTCCAGCGACATTATCAACGTGGTGCAGTGCCCCATTTTGGCGCCCGATCTTGAGGCGTTGCTGCCGGCGGTGCGCGAGTGTTTGTCCGGTCTGAAATCGCCGAGTCAGCTCGGGCATGTTGAGCTGGTGCTGGCGGACAATGGCCCGTTGATGGTCCTGCGCCACACGGCAGCGTTACCGGCCGGCGATAGAGAAAAACTGGAACGATTTTCGCAATCTCACGGTCTCGCGCTGTACCTGGCGCCGCAAAGCGAGATACTGGAACATATTAGTGGGGAAGCCCCATGGTATACCTCAGACGGGCTACGCTTAATGTTTAGCCCGCGCGACTTTATCCAGGTGAACGATGGCGTCAATCAGCTGATGGTGCAAACGGCGCTGGCGTGGCTGGATATTCAGCCTCAGGATCGGGTCCTCGATCTGTTCTGCGGCATGGGGAATTTTACTCTGCCGCTGGCTACGCGCGCGGCCAATGTCGTGGGCGTTGAAGGCGTCCCGGCGCTGGTCGAGAAAGGGCGGGAAAATGCCGCGCTCAATCAGTTGCACAACGTGACA
The DNA here is from genome assembly GCF_000735435.1 of Klebsiella planticola ATCC 33531. Lineage (GTDB taxonomy): Bacteria > Pseudomonadota > Gammaproteobacteria > Enterobacterales > Enterobacteriaceae > Klebsiella > Klebsiella planticola. The sequence goes on from NZ_JMPP01000019.1 coordinate 31,357, forward strand.
TTCTTTCATGAAAATCTGGAAGAAGATGTGACCCGCCAGGCCTGGGCGCAGCATGGTTTTGATAAAATATTACTCGACCCGGCGCGAGCCGGAGCGCCGGGCGTTATGTCACACATTATAAAACTTGCCCCGCGTCGCGTCGTCTATGTCTCCTGTAATCCGGCGACCCTGGCGCGCGATAGCGACCTGCTGCTGCAGGCGGGGTATCAGATTCAACGCCTGGCGATGCTGGACATGTTCCCGCATACCGGACATCTGGAATCAATGGTGTTGTTTGAGCACAGAGATACATAGAATCGTTCGGATCAAGCCGAGGCAGCCAACCCCCCGGCGTACTGAAGGATGAAGTGTCAACGTTGAGGCTTGCCGACTTCGGCAGGCCAGGTCCCTTAAGGAGAGGACAATGGTTGCGGTAAGAAGTGCACATTTAAATAAAGCTGGTGAATTTGACCCGAAGAAATGGATCGCGAGTCTGGGAATTTCCAGCCAGCAGTCGTGTGAACGCTTAGCCGAAACCTGGGACTATTGTCGCGAGAAAACGCAGGGACATCCTCGAGCGGATCTGCTCTTATGGCGCGGCGTCGAGATGGTGGAAATCCTTTCTACGCTGAGCATGGATATCGATACGCTGCGGGCCGCGATGCTGTTCCCGCTGGCGGATGGCAATGTCGTCACCGAAGAGGTGATGCAGGAGAGCGTCGGTAAGTCCGTCGTGACATTGATTCACGGCGTGCGCGATATGGCGGCGATTCGCCAGCTTAAAGCCACCCATACCGACTCGGTCTCATCCGAGCAGGTCGATAATATTCGCCGCATGCTGCTTGCGATGGTCGACGACTTCCGCTGCGTGGTCATCAAGCTGGCTGAACGTATCGCCCACCTGCGGGAAGTCAAAGATGAGCCCGAAGATGAACGCGTGCTGGCGGCCAAAGAGTGCACCAATATCTACGCCCCGCTGGCCAACCGTTTAGGCATTGGCCAACTGAAATGGGAGCTGGAAGATTATTGCTTCCGTTACCTGCATCCCGACGAATATAAGCGTATTGCCAAACTGCTGCACGAGCGTCGCATCGATCGTGAACACTACATTGATGAGTTCGTCGGTCATCTGCGTTCAGAAATGAAAACCGAAGGCGTGAAGGCTGAAGTCTATGGCCGACCGAAGCACATCTACAGTATCTGGCGGAAAATGCAGAAAAAACACCTCACCTTTGATGAGCTGTTTGATGTGCGCGCGGTACGTATTGTCGCGGAGCGCCTGCAGGACTGCTATGCCGCACTGGGGATAGTACACACTCACTATCGCCATCTGCCGGATGAGTTCGATGATTACGTTGCCAACCCAAAACCAAATGGCTATCAGTCGATTCATACCGTGGTGCTGGGGCCGGGCGGTAAAACGGTGGAGATCCAGATTCGTACCCGGCAGATGCATGAAGATGCGGAGCTGGGCGTCGCCGCGCACTGGAAGTACAAAGAAGGCGCCGGAGCGGCGGCAGGCGGCGGACGTGGCTATGAAGATCGTATCGCCTGGCTGCGTAAGCTGATCGCCTGGCAGGAAGAGATGGCCGACTCCGGCGAAATGCTCGATGAGGTGCGCAGCCAGGTCTTTGACGATCGGGTGTACGTCTTTACGCCAAAAGGCGATGTGGTCGATTTACCTGCCGGCTCCACGCCGCTCGACTTTGCCTACCATATCCATAGCGACGTCGGCCACCGCTGCATCGGCGCCAAAATCAGCGGGCGCATTGTCCCCTTTACCTATCAGCTGCAAATGGGCGATCAGATTGAAATCATTACCCAGAAACAGCCAAACCCTAGCCGCGACTGGCTGAACCCCAACCTCGGCTATGTCACGACCAGCCGCGGACGTTCCAAAATCCACGCCTGGTTCCGTAAGCAGGATCGCGACAAGAATATTCTCGCCGGGCGGCAGATTCTCGATGATGAGCTTGAGCATCTGGGGATTAGCCTCAAGGAGGCAGAGAAGCATCTGCTGCCGCGCTACAACTTCAATGAGCTGGATGAGCTGCTGGCGGCCATTGGCGGCGGAGATATCCGCCTTAACCAGATGGTCAACTTCCTGCAGTCGCAGTTCAATAAGCCGAGCGCCGAAGAGCAGGATGCGGCGGCGTTGAAACAACTGCAGCAGAAAACCTGGGCGCCGCAGAATCGCAGCAAAGATAACGGTCGCGTTGTGGTGGAGGGCGTGGGCAACCTGATGCACCACATCGCCCGCTGCTGTCAGCCGATTCCAGGCGACGAGATCGTCGGTTTCATCACCCAGGGGCGCGGAATTTCCGTTCACCGGGCGGACTGCGATCAGCTGGCTGAGCTGCAATCGCACGCCCCGGAGCGTATCGTTGACGCGGTCTGGGGAGAAAGCTACTCCGCGGGCTACTCGCTGGTCGTCCGCGTGGTGGCAAACGATCGTAGCGGCCTGCTGCGCGATATCACCACCATTCTGGCTAACGAAAAAGTAAACGTGCTTGGCGTAGCCAGCCGCAGTGACACCAAACAGCAGCTGGCTACCATCGATATGAACATTGAAATCTACAACCTGCAGGTTCTCGGCCGCGTGCTCGGGAAACTGAATCAGGTTCCGGATGTGATTGATGCCCGCCGCCTGCACGGCGGCTAACTGCTTTTCCTCCCATGCTGACCCTCTCTCCGATGGAGAGAGGGTTTTGCGCGTCGTTTCTCCGCGAACCTCGCTGATTTTTCCCCATGTTTTATCCGGGGAAGATAAATAAAACCAATATGTTGCAAGGAATCACTATGACCCAAATCGATCGCCTGCTTGCCATTATGAAACGCCTGCGTGATCCGGAAAACGGCTGTCCGTGGGACAAAGAGCAGACCTTCGCCACCATCGCCCCGTATACCCTTGAAGAGACGTACGAAGTGCTGGATGCCATCGCCCGTGAAGATTTTGACGATCTGCGCGGAGAGCTGGGTGACCTGCTGTTTCAGGTGGTGTTCTACGCCCAGATGGCACAGGAAGAGGGCCGCTTCGCATTTGACGACATCTGTGCCGCCATCAGCGACAAGCTCGAGCGCCGTCATCCGCATATCTTCGGCGATGCTACTGCCGGCAATAGCGCCGAAGTGCTGGCGCGCTGGGAGCAAATAAAAAGCGCTGAGCGTGCGGAAAAGGCGCAGCATTCCGCGCTGGACGATATTCCGCACAGCCTGCCGGCGCTGATGCGCGCGCATAAAATTCAGCGTCGCTGCTCGGCAGTCGGCTTTGACTGGACCTCGCTCGGCCCGGTGCTGGATAAAGTGCATGAAGAGATCGATGAGGTCATGCACGAGGCGCAGCAGGCGGTCGTAGATGAAGCTAAACTGGAGGAGGAAATGGGCGATCTGCTGTTCGCAACGGTCAATTTATCCCGCCATTTAGGGGTAAAAGCTGAAGTCGCCTTGCAGAAAGCGAACCTCAAATTCGAACGTCGTTTCCGGGAAGTTGAACGAATTGTCGCCGCCCGCGGACTGGAGATGACCGGCGTAGACCTCGATATCATGGAAGAAGTGTGGCAAGAGGTAAAACGCCAGGAAACTGATCTCTAACGAAATTTTGCGATCAAGCGCTATTTGTGTGATTTTTTAAATGACAAGCGCTTGATTTGCGTCAAAAACATTTACCCAAAAGGGGCTATTTTCTCACTCCTTATGTTTGTCATGACCTGGAAAGGAGACGGAGAATGAAAGTTTGTGGCGCTCGTCGTGTTCGGGTATACTACTTTCCCGTCCTGGTTATTCCATCGTTTCACCCTAACTTCTCAGGTTCAGCATGACAACGAACTATATTTTTGTGACCGGCGGGGTCGTATCCTCTCTGGGTAAAGGCATTGCCGCAGCCTCCCTGGCCGCTATTCTCGAAGCCCGTGGGCTTAACGTAACCATGATGAAACTGGATCCGTACATCAACGTCGATCCGGGCACCATGAGCCCAATCCAACACGGGGAAGTGTTCGTTACTGAAGACGGCGCTGAAACCGATCTGGACCTGGGTCACTACGAGCGCTTCATTCGTACCAAAATGAGCCGCCGCAACAACTTCACCACCGGGCGTATTTACTCCGACGTTCTGCGTAAAGAGCGCCGCGGTGACTATCTGGGCGCAACCGTACAGGTTATTCCGCATATCACTAACGCGATCAAAGAACGCGTTCTGGCGGGTGGCGAAGGTCACGACGTGGTGCTGGTTGAAATCGGTGGTACCGTCGGTGATATCGAATCCCTGCCGTTCCTGGAAGCGATTCGCCAGCTGGCAGTGGATATCGGTCGTGAACACGCGCTGTTCATGCACCTGACCCTGGTGCCTTATCTGGCAGCTGCTGGTGAAGTCAAAACCAAACCGACTCAGCACTCGGTAAAAGAGCTGCTGTCTATCGGTATTCAGCCTGACATTCTGGTTTGCCGTTCCGATCGTGCGATCCCGGCTAACGAACGTGCAAAAATTGCATTGTTCTGTAACGTGCCAGAAAAAGCCGTTATTTCAATGAAAGATGTCGATTCCATTTATAAAATTCCAGGCCTGTTGAAATCTCAGGGGCTGGACGATTATATTTGTAAACGATTCAGCTTAAACTGTCCGGAAGCGAACCTGGCCGAATGGGAGCAGGTGATTTACGAAGAAGCTAACCCGGCAGGTGAAGTCACGATCGGTATGGTCGGCAAGTACATTGAACTGCCGGACGCGTACAAGTCCGTGATTGAAGCGCTGAAACATGGTGGTCTGAAAAACCGCGTGACCGTTAACATCAAGCTGATCGATTCGCAGGATGTGGAAACGCGCGGCGTCGAAATTCTGAAGAATCTGGACGCTATCCTGATCCCTGGCGGCTTCGGCTACCGCGGTGTTGAAGGCAAGATCGCCACTGCGCGCTACGCGCGTGAAAATAATATTCCGTATCTGGGTATTTGCCTGGGTATGCAGGTTGCGCTGATTGAGTTCGCGCGCAACGTAGCGGGGATGGAAAACGCCAACTCCACAGAATTTGTGCCAGACTGTAAGTACCCGGTAGTGGCACTCATTACTGAATGGCGTGATGAAGAAGGCAACGTTGAAGTGCGCTCTGAGAAGAGCGACCTCGGCGGCACCATGCGCCTGGGCGCGCAGCAGTGCCAGCTGGACGACGCGAGCCTGGTTCGCCAGCTGTACGGCGAGCCGACCATCACTGAACGACATCGTCACCGCTATGAAGTCAACAACATGTTGTTGAAACCGATTGAAAATGCGGGCCTGCGTGTTGCGGGCCGTTCCGGGGATGATCAGTTGGTCGAGATCATCGAAGTACCGAATCATCCGTGGTTCGTTGCTTGTCAGTTCCATCCGGAGTTTACTTCGACGCCGCGTGATGGCCATCCGCTGTTTGCAGGTTTTGTGAAAGCGGCAAGCGAGTATCAAAAGCGTCAGGCGAAGTAAAAGAGTTAGAACGGCAATGCACCCATTCGGGTGCATTGTTTGTCTGGAGTTTTAGTTTAACTTGTACTGAGGAAAACCTAATGTCCAAAATCGTTAAAGTCATCGGTCGTGAAATCATCGACTCCCGTGGTAACCCGACTGTTGAAGCCGAAGTACACCTGGAAGGTGGTTTCGTTGGTATGGCAGCAGCTCCGTCAGGTGCTTCTACTGGTTCCCGCGAAGCGCTGGAACTGCGCGATGGCGACAAATCCCGTTTCATGGGTAAAGGCGTACTGAAAGCTGTTGGCGCTGTCAACGGCCCGATCGCTCAGGCTATCCTTGGCAAAGACGCCAAAGATCAGGCTGGCATCGATAAAATCATGATCGACCTGGACGGTACTGAAAACAAATCTAACTTCGGTGCGAACGCAATTCTGGCTGTGTCCCTGGCTAACGCCAAAGCAGCCGCTGCCTCTAAAGGCCAGCCGCTGTACGAACACATCGCTGAGCTGAACGGCACTCCGGGCAAATACTCCATGCCGGTTCCGATGATGAACATCATCAACGGTGGTGAGCACGCTGACAACAACGTCGACATCCAGGAATTTATGATTCAGCCGGTTGGCGCTAAATCCCTGAAAGAAGCCGTACGTATGGGTTCTGAAGTGTTCCACAACCTGGCTAAAGTTCTGAAAGCGAAAGGTATGAACACTGCAGTTGGTGACGAAGGCGGCTACGCGCCGAACCTGGGTTCCAACGCAGAAGCTCTGGCTGTTATCGCTGAAGCGGTTAAAGCAGCAGGTTACGAGCTGGGCAAAGACATCACTCTGGCGATGGACTGCGCAGCGTCTGAATTCTACAAAGACGGTAAATACGTTCTGGCTGGCGAAGGCAACAAAGCGTTCACCTCTGAAGAGTTCACTCACTTCCTGGAAGAGCTGACCAAACAGTACCCGATCGTCTCTATCGAAGACGGTCTGGACGAATCTGACTGGGATGGCTTCGCATACCAGACTAAAGTCCTGGGCGACAAAATCCAGCTGGTTGGTGACGATCTGTTCGTAACCAACACCAAGATCCTGAAAGAAGGTATTGAGAAAGGCATCGTTAACTCCATCCTGATCAAATTCAACCAGATCGGTTCTCTGACCGAAACTCTGGCTGCGATCAAAATGGCGAAAGACGCTGGCTACACTGCCGTTATCTCTCACCGTTCTGGCGAAACTGAAGACGCGACCATTGCTGACCTGGCTGTTGGTACCGCTGCAGGCCAGATCAAAACCGGTTCTATGAGCCGTTCTGACCGCGTTGCTAAATACAACCAGCTGATTCGTATCGAAGAAGCGCTGGGCGAAAAAGCACCGTACAACGGTCGTAAAGAGATCAAAGGTCAGGCATAAGCCCGTCTTTCTCTGATATGAAAATGCCAGTCTTCGGACTGGCATTTTTTTTACCCTCGCTTTTACCTTCGCGCCGATAATTACTTAAAGTCGACCGCCATCTGCTGCGGAATCGAAAGCCCGCGGGTGGTCTGCACGCAGCGATCGATATAATCGGTAAAGCGCGGCGGCTTCGGCATGCCCATGCTGAGCAGCTTATCGTTGCTGAAGCGTACGTTAAGGGTAGCGAAGGCGCCATAGAGGCGCATGGCTTTGAGCATCAGACGTTCATTGCAGGGGCCGAAGATATCCTTCAGTTCGCGGCGCATCTTGACCAGCGCCTCATAGCTGACCTGCGCATACCTGTCGCCGACGGGCACCTGCTCCAGCGCAGAGGCCATGGCGCGATCGATCTCCGCGAATTTCACGCTATTTTCTTCACCTGCCGAAATATGCACGACTTCCCCCTGCGCAAGCTGGTTATCAAGCAGCATCATCAGCGCATCGGCGCAATAGTCGACCGGAATCACATCGATCCGGTCTTCCATTGAGCAGAGGAATTTTTGCAGCATTAAACCCATGCTGAATACCCAGAAGATACTGCTGGAGGGCTGACAGCCGTGATGAGTATGGCCCACCACAATCGAGGGACGGGCAATCGTCAACGGAAGCGTCGGGCAGGTCTGCTGCATCAGCTGCTCGATTGTTGATTTAGAGTGGGTGTATTCGACAAGGTGTTCGGCACGCTCGCGAAACTCGGCGCTTTCCGCGACCAGAGAATCGGGCTCAGGGGAACATGACATGGCCGTACCCACATGCAGGAAGCGCTGTAGTCCGGCAACCCGGGACATACGCTGGGCAAACTGCAGAGTGCCTTCCACGTTCACCTTCCAGATGAGCGGGTTATTGCCAAAGGAGGCGACAGCCGCGCAGTTGAGCACGTGAGTCACCTGCTCCAGACGTGGGTCGCAGAGGAATTCTGCGGGGTTAGCCAAATCGCCCGCGAGAATATGTTGCGTGCCCAGCGCCGCCAGTTTCTCCTCAGAGACATTGAACTTGCGCATGTTTTCTTTGACCCGGGCAAGCGCCGCGTCATCATTATCGGCTCGAACTAAAAGCAGCAGATTCATCCCGTTATTTTGGTTCAGGATATTCTCTAAAACCGCTCCCCCCAGAAAACCGGTAACGCCTGTAATTAATAATGTATTCATGAACGCCGTCTCATCATGGTTGGTCGGCTGGATTCTAGGCGGCTGAAACTAAACGGTGAGTCAATGGAAAATGGCGAGCCGGAAGGCTTTCTTAAGCCAGAATTAAGGTTACGAACGGGCGTGAATAGCATTGGACATCTGCGGAGTGAGGAAGATTCTGTTTTTCATGTTTCCATTTGTACATATATGATTTTTATAGTTATTGTTATATTCTGAATGGTGTTGTCATCGTTGTTTAAAGGTAATTTTAAACATATTTAGTTACATCAAAAGTCGCCGTATAAAAAACGTAATACATGCAGAAATAAGTCGAGGCGATTTATTTCTCCCGTCGCTGAAGGTCTTTAAAGGCAGCGGGAAATAAAGCGGAAGAGATCGTTTGGTATTGCTCAACAGGCTATAATCTTAGTCTGATTTCAGCAACAACAGCGCGTTGATAATCGCCGCTGAGGACAAGACCTCGGCCGCTAAATCTGCGATAATGCGCGTTTCGAACCTAAACAGAGATGATTATGCAGTACCCGATTAACGAGATGTTCCAGACCTTGCAAGGCGAGGGTTACTTCACCGGCGTGCCTGCCATTTTTATTCGTCTGCAGGGATGCCCGGTTGGTTGCGCCTGGTGCGATACCAAACATACCTGGGATAAGCTTGCGGATCGGGAAGTGTCGCTGTTTAGTATTCTGGCGAAAACCAAAGAGAGTGATAAATGGGGCCCGGCAAGCGGCGAAGACCTGCTGGCGATCATCGGGCGTCAGGACTGGACCGCACGTCACGTGGTCATCACCGGCGGCGAACCCTGCATCCACGATTTAACCCCGCTGACCACGCTGCTGGAGCAGAACGGATTCAGCTGCCAGATTGAAACCAGCGGTACCCATGAAGTGCGCTGCAGCCCCAATACCTGGGTGACGGTATCGCCAAAGGTCAATATGCGCGGTGGCTATGATGTGCTGTCGCAAGCCCTGCTGCGTGCGGATGAAATTAAGCATCCGGTAGGGCGCGTGCGGGATATCGAAGCGCTGGATGAACTGCTGGAAACGCTGAGCGATGAAAAACCGCGCATCATCGCCCTGCAGCCCATCAGTCAGAAAGACGACGCCACGCGTCTGTGTATCGAGACCTGTATTGCCCGTAACTGGCGGTTATCGATGCAGACGCATAAATATCTGAACATTGCCTGATAAAAAGGCCCGGTCGCAGGCTGCGCACCGGGCCTTTCTGTTCTGCGGCCAGGAAACGTCCGCTCCCGGCCAGCGCATCATTCGCCGCGATAGATACAGCCTGCGGTACAGGTCTCTTTGATCATTACGGCGCTCAGCAGCGGCACCAGCGGTTTCATCTGCTGCCAAATCCACTTCGCCAGCACTTCGCTGGTTGGGTTTTCCAGACCAGGAATATCGTTCAGATAGTAGTGATCCAGGCGATCGTAGGTCGGTTTAAACGCGGCCTTGAGCTCGGCAAAATCCATGATCCAGCCCGTGTGGGGATCGACTTCACCGGTAATCTCCAGGCGCACCATAAAAGAGTGGCCGTGCAGGCGACCGCACTTATGACCTTCCGGTACGTGAGGCAGGTGATGGGCGGCTTCGAAGGTGAAATCTTTAAACAGGGTGGTGGACATCTTTTACTCTCAATAAGACAAAAAAACCGCCGTAGGGTACCGGAAAGCGGTTTTTTTATCATTAACTAAAACGGCCCTGGGCGAAATATCGACGTATTTGCCCACGGGTAACGTAATATCCTTTTTAATTTCATAGAGTTGATTAATCGTTTTTGTTGTTAATAACTATAACTAAAACAGGTTAGTCCATTTGGTTATTTGTTATTTCCATCCCTTCTTTAATTGTTACTATCAGCGCCGTTAACCTTACATTCTCTTCTGTTTTTGCCGCGCTGACAGGGTGCGAATAACAGCTTTGCTTACTGGAACATAACGACGCATGACGACACAGGCCCCACCTTCCAATTTGCTCCCGCTGAACCCGGAGCAACTGGCGCGCCTTCAGGCGGCCACGACAGACTTCACCCCGACTCAGCTTGCCTGGGTTTCGGGCTACTTTTGGGGCGTGCTGAATCAGCACTCCGGCGCGGCAACAGCGGTTCCTGCTCAGGCTGCAGAAATGCCGGGCATTACGCTGATTTCAGCATCGCAAACCGGCAACGCACGCCGCGTGGCTGAAGCGCTGCGTGACGATCTGATCGCCGCGCAGCTGAACGTGAAACTGGTGAACGCAGGCGACTATAAATTCAAACAAATTGCCTCCGAAAAGCTGCTGGTTATCGTGACGTCGACGCAAGGTGAGGGCGAGTCGCCGGAAGAGGCCGTTGCGCTGCATAAATTCCTGTTTTCCAAAAAAGCGCCGAAGCTTGAGGGTACCGCCTTTGCGGTATTTGGCTTAGGCGATACCTCTTACGAATTCTTCTGCCAGTCCGGGAAAGACTTTGACAGTCGTCTGGCTGAACTGGGCGGGGAGCGTCTGCTGGATCGCGTTGATGCAGACGTCGAGTACCAGCCTGCGGCGGCGGAATGGCGCGCGCGGGTTGTTGAAGTATTGAAATCCCGTGCCCCCGTTGCGGCTCCGGCCCAGGGAGCGACGAGCGGGGCGGTGAATGACATTCACTCCAGCCCGTATACCAAAGAAGCGCCGCTGACGGCGACACTGGCGGTGAATCAGAAAATTACCGGCCGCGATTCTGAAAAAGATGTGCGTCATATTGAAATCGACCTCGCTGACTCCGGGCTGCGTTATCAGCCGGGCGATGCGCTGGGCGTCTGGTATCAGAACGATCCGGCTCTGGTGAAAGAGCTGGTTGAGCTGCTGTGGCTGAAGGGTGATGAGCCGGTCACGGTTGACGGCAAAACCCTGCCGCTGGCGGAAGCGCTGGAATGGCATTTCGAGTTAACGGTTAATACCGCTAACATCGTTGAGAATTACGCCACCTTAACCCGCAGCGAAACCCTGCTGCCGCTGGTCGGCGATAAAGCGCAGCTCCAGCAATACGCCGCGACCACGCCGATTGTCGATATGGTGCGTTTCTCTCCGGCGCAGCTGGATGCCGACGCGTTAATTGGCCTGCTGCGTCCGCTGACCCCGCGTCTCTACTCCATTGCCTCATCGCAGGCGGAAGTAGAAAGCGAAGTCCATATCACCGTGGGCGCCGTTCGCTACGACATCGAAGGCCGCGCCCGCGCCGGCGGTGCGTCCAGTTTCCTGGCTGACCGCGTCGAAGAAGATGGCGAAGTTCGCGTCTTTATTGAACACAACGACAACTTCCGCCTGCCTGCTAATCCGCAGACGCCGGTGATCATGATTGGCCCCGGTACCGGCATCGCGCCGTTCCGTGCCTTCATGCAGCAGCGTGCGGCGGACGGCGCGGAAGGCAAGAACTGGCTGTTCTTCGGCAACCCGCACTTTACGGAAGATTTTCTCTATCAGGTGGAGTGGCAGCGCTATATCAAAGAAGGCGTGCTGAGCCGTATCGACCTGGCCTGGTCCCGCGATCAACAACAAAAAGTCTATGTTCAGGACAAGCTGCGCGAGCAGGGGGCCGAACTGTGGCGCTGGATTAATGACGGTGCCCATATTTATGTCTGCGGCGATGCCAATCGTATGGCGAAAGACGTTGAGCAGACGTTACTGGACGTGATTGCCGAATTCGGCGCGATGGACGCCGAAGCGGCGGACGAATTTTTAAGTGAGCTGCGCGTTGAGCGCCGTTATCAGCGAGATGTCTACTAATGAGCGAAAAACACCCCGGCCCTCTGGTGGTCGAAGGCAAACTGGTTGATGCCGAACGGCTGAAGCTTGAGAGCAATTTCCTGCGCGGCACCATTAAAGAAGATTTGCAGGATGGCCTGACTGGCGGTTTCAACGGCGATAACTTTTTGCTGATCCGCTTCCACGGCATGTATCAGCAGGATGACCGTGATATCCGCGCCGAGCGCGCGGCGCAGAAACTCGAACCGCGCCATGCGATGATGCTGCGCTGCCGCCTGCCGGGCGGGGTCATCACCACTAAACAGTGGCAGGCGATTGATAAATTTGCCGGTGAGAACACCATTTACGGCAGCATCCGTCTGACTAACCGACAGACCTTCCAGTTTCACGGTATTCTGAAAAAGAACGTGAAACCGGCCCATGAAATGCTGCACGACGTGGGGCTGGACGCGCTGGCGACCGCTAACGACGTGAACCGTAACGTGCTGTGCACGTCTAACCCGAACGAGTCTCAGCTCCATACCGAAGCCTACGAGTGGGCGAAAAAGATCTCCGAACATCTGCTGCCGCGTACCCGCGCCTATGCGGAGATCTGGCTCGATCAGAAGAAGGTCGCCACCACCGATGAAGAACCGATCCTCGGCCAGACCTACCTGCCGCGTAAGTTCAAAACCACCGTGGTGATCCCGCCGCAGAACGACATCGATCTGCACGCCAACGACATGAACTTTGTAGCGATTGCCGAAAACGGCAAGCTGGTGGGCTTTAACCTGCTGGTGGGCGGCGGGTTGTCGATTGAACACGGCAACAAGAAAACCTACGCCCGTACGGCGAGCGAGTTTGGCTATCTGCCGCTGGAGCACACGCTGGCGGTCGCGGAAGCGGTCGTCACCACCCAGCGCGACTGGGGCAACCGTACCGACCGTAAAAATGCGAAAACCAAATATACTCTTGAGCGCGTCGGCGTCGAGACCTTCAAGGCCGAAGTGGAGCGTCGGGCGGGGATCAAGTTTGAACCGATCCGTCCGTATGAGTTCACCGGTCGCGGCGATCGCATCGGCTGGGTCAAAGGGATCGACAAAAAATGGCATCTGACGCTGTTTATTGAAAACGGACGTATTCTTGATTATCCCGGCCGGCCGCTGAAAACCGGTCTGCTGGAGATCGCAAAGATCCATCAGGGCGAGTTCCGTATTACGGCGAACCAGAACCTGATTATTGCCGGCGTACCGGAGACGGAAAAGGCGCGGATTGAAAAACTGGCGCGCGACCACGGTCTGATGAATGCGGTCACCCCGCAGCGTGAAAACTCGATGGCCTGCGTCTCCTTCCCGACCTGTCCGCTGGCGATGGCCGAAGCAGAACGCTTCCTGCCGTCGTTTATTGATAAGGTCGACGGGATCATGGGCAAGCACGGCGTGAGCGATGAGCATATCGTGACGCGCGTGACCGGCTGCCCGAACGGCTGCGGTCGTGCGATGCTGGCAGAAGTCGGGCTGGTGGGCAAAGCGCCGGGTCGCTACAACCTGCATCTTGGCGGTAACCGCAGCGGGACGCGTATTCCACGGATGTATCGCGAGAACATTACCGAGTCGGAGATTCTCGACTCGATCGACGAACTGGTAGGGCGCTGGGCGAAAGAGCGCGAAGCGGGTGAAGGCTTCGGCGACTTTACGGTGCGTGCGGGCATCATTCGCCCGGTGCTCGACCCAGCCCGTGATTTCTGGGAATAGCCCGGCATCGCCCGGTAGCGCTAAGCTTATCGGGTACTGGTTTTGTAGGCCGGGCACACGCAGTACGCCCGGCAAAACAGACAAATGAGGTCTTTATGTCCGTACTCGATCTAAATGTCCTTAACGAATTACCGAAGGTCGATCGCATTTTGCAACTGGCGGAAACCAATAGCCAGCTGGAAAAGCTGAGCGCGGAAGAGCGCGTGGCGTGGGCGCTGGAAAACCTTCCGGGCGAATACGTGCTCTCTTCGAGCTTTGGTATTCAGGCGGCGGTGAGCCTGCATCTGGTCAATCAGGTACGGCCGGATATTCCGGTCATTCTGACCGATACCGGCTATCTGTTCCCGGAAACCTACCGGTTTATCGACGAGTTAACGGATAAGCTCAAGCTGAACCTGAAGGTCTATCGGGCGAAGGAGAGCGCCGCCTGGCAGGAGGCTCGCTACGGTAAGCTGTGGGAGCAGGGCGTTGAAGGCATTGAGAAATACAATGAGATCAACAAAGTCGAACCGATGAACCGGGCCCTGGAAGAGCTGAACGCGCAAACCTGGTTTGCGGGGCTCCGCCGGGAACAGTCCGGCAGCCGCGCCACGCTCCCGGTGCTGGCCATTCAGCGCGGGGTCTTTAAAGTGCTGCCGATCATCGACTGGGATAACCGTACCGTCTATCAGTACCTGCAAAAGCACGGCCTCACATACCATCCGCTGTGGGAACAGGGCTATCTTTCGGTAGGGGATACCCACACCACCCGCAAATGGGAACCGGGGATGGCAGAAGAAGAGACCCGTTTCTTCGGCCTGAAGCGCGAGTGCGGGCTGCACGAAGGCTAAATCACCGACGACGGTTGTGCTAAGACAAAGCCCTCAGTCTGAACGACGAGGGCTTTTCATATCGCCGGGCAGCGGATTAGCTCTGCTTTTCTGCCTTCGCCAGCTCTTTTATCAGCGGCAGCATCACCTTGACGACATCGCGGCTGCGGTGTTCGATACGACCCGGCAGCGCTTTATCAATATGCTGCTGGTTATCCAGCTGTACGTCATGCCAGCTGGTTCCTCGCGGGAAGGAGGCGGATTTGTTGCGTTGCTGAGAGCCATCTTTCTTACCCAGAGACCAGTTCGTGGCCTCCACGGACAGGACCGGGATCCCTGCGCCATCAAATATGCTGGCGTCATTACAGCAGCCGGTGCCCTGCGGATAATCATGATTGAGGCCAGGATTGGTATAGGCGGCAATCCCTTTGCTGCGCGCAATAGCCAGAGCGCGGTCTCGGGTGAGTTTGCGAATCGAGGCGGGAGTGCTGCGCCCGCTATTGAAATAGAGCTTATCGCCAACCACCAGATTATCGAGATTGATCACCAGCAGGGTATTTTTCTTCTCTGCATCGCTCATTCGCTTCAGTATATTTTGCGCGCCGAGATTCCCTTCTTCTTCACCGCTTGAAGCGATAAAGCGAATGCCATAGTGAGTGGACACATTTTTCAACCGCTCGGCCAGCTCCAGCAATACGCCCACGCCGACGGCATTATCGTCGATGCCCTGCAGGGTCAGGCCGCCAAGGTTGCGTTCGACATCAGCATCACTCATCGGCGCATAGGTATCGAGATGTGCCATCACGATGATCTGCTGGCGTGCCGCACCTTCGTGGGCGGCAATGACGGTGCTGCCGGTAACGTTTTGCCAGTTTTTCCGTTTATCCGTATTGCTGTAGATATAGCGCGCATGGAAGCTGCGGATATCGCTTTGATAGCCCATTTGGGCAAACTGCTGACGCACATAGTCCGCCGACAGCATTTCAGCGGGCGAACCGGTCATTCTTCCGGGAAAAACAGTCGCGATATGACGAGCCTGGGTATTTGCGGTTTCGCCCATGGCGCTGAAAGCCGGGGCGGAGAAGACAAAACCTGCGCCAAGCGCCAGGGGAAGGAGGCGGCGGCACAACGCGGAAAACATAGCGGGGGTCCTTTCTCGAGGGAAAAATTTAACGCTCATAGTATGAAACTGTGACTGCGGTTAAACAATTTCATTTGCTCTTAAATAGCGGAAAAATCGCGCGTTAAGCACTTTTTGATATTTGCTTTTTCAGGTCGTTATTCTTTTGGGTAACTACTCATTCCATTTAGTAATTTCATTTGCTCTAAACAGCACCCTATAGTCGCTCTATGACTGATTGTAAGCGAGTTGTTGCAACGTGGACTATTTGCCCCTGTTTGCCGAACTGAAAGAAAAACCGGTGCTGGTTATTGGCGGCGGGGATATTGCGGCGCGCAAAATTATGTTCTTGCGCCGGGCAGGAGCCAACGTACAGGTCGTGGCGGCAGCATTATCTGCAGAGGTTGCCGCTCTGGTTGAACGCCAGGAGATTCAGTGGCGGGCCCACGCGTTTGAAGAACCACAGCTGGACGACGTCTTTTTAGTGATTGCCGCGACTGACGATGACGCGCTCAATCAGCGAGTTTCCGCTGCCGCCAACGCCCGTTACCGGTTGGTGAACGTTGTCGATAATCAGCCGCTCTGTTCGGTGGTGTTTCCCTCCATCGTGGACCGTTCTCCGCTGCTGATAGCGATATTCTCCGGCGGTTCGGCACCGGTATTGTCGCGGCTGATTCGCGAAAAAATTGAAGCGCTGCTGCCCACCAACCTGGGACGCGTCGCCGAGGCGGCCAGCTACTGGCGGCATCATATCAAAACGCATCTGACGACGACGGCAGCACGTCGGCGCTTCTGGGAGCGGGTCTTCAATGGCCGCTTTGCCAGTCTGATGATTGCCGGAAATAAAGCCGCCGCCGATAAGGTGCTGGAAGAAGAACTGCATCATCCGGAAAAACGGCTGGGTGAAATTATTCTCGTCGGCGCCGGGCCGGGCGATGCCGGGCTGCTGACGCTGCGCGGCCTGCAGGCGGTGCAGAAGGCGGACGTGGTGTTTTATGACCATCTGGTGACGCCGGAGATCCGCGAGCTGGTGCGCCGCGATGCCGAGATGATCTGCGTGGGTAAGCGCGCGGGCGAACACTCGGTGCCGCAGCATGAAACGAACCAGATGCTGGTCGAAGCGGCGCGAGAAGGCAAAACGGTGGTGCGCCTGAAAGGCGGCGATCCGTTTATTTTCGGACGCGGCGGCGAAGAGCTACAGGCGGCGGCCACCGCAGGAATTCCGTTTCAGGTGGTTCCGGGCGTAACGGCTGCTGCCGGGGCGACGGCCTATGCCGGCATTCCGCTGACCCATCGCGATTATGCCCAGAGCGTCACCTTCGTCACCGGTCATTACAAGGCCGACAGCGCCGCGCACGACTGGTCGCTGCTGGCGCAAAGCCGTCAGACGCTGGCTATCTACATGGGCACGATGAAAGCGGCGGAAATCAGCGCACAGCTGATCGTCCACGGTCGGGATAGTAATACGCCGGTGGCGGTGATTTCTCGCGGTACCCGCGCCGATCAGCAAACGATAACGGGCACATTACAGCAGCTCGAAGAGCTGGCGAAAGATGCCCCGATGCCCGCTCTGCTGGTCGTGGGCGAAGTGGTGCAATTACACCACCAGCTCGCCTGGTTTCAACAAACAACTCAAGCAGATGCGTTTAACGCCTCTGTGGTGAATCTGGCTTAAGGAACGGTTATGGACCAAAAACGACTCACTCACCTGCGGCAACTGGAGGCTGAAAGCATCCACATTATTCGCGAGGTGGCCGCCGAATTCTCTAACCCGGTGATGATGTACTCCATCGGTAAAGATTCCAGCGTCATGCTGCATCTGGCGCGTAAAGCGTTTTATCCGGGAACCCTGCCTTTTCCGCTGCTGCACGTTGATACCGGCTGGAAATTCCGCGAGATGTATGAATTCCGCGACCGTACTGCCAAAGCCTACGGCTGCGAGCTGCTGGTGCACAAAAACCCGGAAGGGGTGGCGATGGGGATTAACCCGTTTGTTCACGGCAGCGCCAAGCACACCGACATCATGAAGACCGAGGGTCTGAAGCAGGCGCTGGACAAATACGGCTTTGATGCTGCGTTTGGCGGCGCCCGTCGCGACGAAGAAAAATCCCGCGCCAAAGAGCGTATCTACTCTTTCCGCGACCGTTTCCACCGCTGGGATCCGAAAAACCAGCGTCCGGAGCTATGGCACAACTACAACGGCCAGATTAACAAGGGCGAAAGCATCCGCGTCTTCCCGCTCTCCAACTGGACCGAGCTGGATATCTGGCAGTATATCTATCTGGAAAATATCGAAATCGTTCCGCTGTATCTGGCGGCCGAACGTCCGGTGCTTGAGCGCGACGGTATGCTGATGATGATTGATGACGATCGTATCGATCTGCAACCGGGCGAGATGATCAAAAAGCAGATGGTGCGCTTCCGTACTTTAGGCTGCTGGCCGCTGACCGGCGCGGTGGAATCCAATGCGCAAACGCTGCCGGAGATTATTGAAGAGATGCTGGTTTCCACCACCAGCGAGCGTCAGGGTCGTATGATTGACCGCGACCAGGCCGGCTCCATGGAGCTGAAGAAACGTCAGGGGTATTTCTAAGGAGCCGCCATGAACACGACCATTGCCCAACAAATTGCTAATGAAGGCGGCGTAGAAGCTTATCTGCACGCGCAACAGCACAAAAGCCTGCTGCGCTTCCTGACCTGCGGCAGCGTCGATGACGGGAAAAGTACCCTGATTGGCCGCCTGCTGCACGATACCCGGCAGATTTACGAAGATCAGCTCTCATCGCTGCATAACGACAGTAAGCGTCACGGTACGCAGGGTGAAAAACTGGATCTGGCGCTGCTGGTGGATGGCCTGCAGGCTGAGCGCGAGCAGGGCATCACCATTGATGTCGCCTATCGCTATTTCTCTACCGAGAAACGCAAATTTATTATCGCCGACACCCCGGGGCACGAGCAGTACACCCGCAATATGGCCACCGGCGCTTCCACCTGCGATCTGGCGATTCTGCTGATGGATGCGCGCAAAGGCGTGCTCGATCAGACCCGTCGTCACAGCTTTATCTCGACGCTGCTGGGGATTAAAAACCTGGTGGTGGCGGTGAACAAAATGGACCTGGTGGATTTTAGCGAAGAGACGTTTAATCGCATTCGCGAAGAGTATCTCTCGTTTGCTGAGCAGCTGCCGGGCGATGTCGATATTCGCTTTGTTCCGCTTTCTGCCCTCGAGGGGGACAACGTCGCGACCCAGAGTGCCAGCATGCCGTGGTACAGCGGCCCGACGCTGCTGGAAGTGCTGGAAACTGTTGAAATTCGTCGCGTGGTGGAAAATCAGCCGCTGCGCTTCCCGGTCCAGTTCGTTAACCGGCCCAACCTCGACTTCCGCGGTTTCTCCGGGACCGTGGCCTCCGGTAGCGTCAAGGTCGGACAGCGTCTGAAGGTGCTGCCGTCGGGCGTGGAATCCAGCGTGGCGCGGATCGTGACCTTTGACGGCGACCTGCAGGAAGCTGGCGCCGGTGAAGCGATTACCATCGTACTGAAAGACGAAATTGATATCAGCCGCGGCGATCTGCTGGTGGATGCTCAGGTGACGCTGCCTGCGGTACAGAGCGCCAGCGTGGACGTGGTCTGGATGGCCGAACAGGCGTTAGCCCCGGGCCAGAGCTATGACATTAAAATTGCCGGCAAGAAAACCCGCGCTCGCGTCGACGGCATTCGCTATCAGGTTGATATCAACAATTTGACCCAGCGTGAAGTCGAGTCGCTGCCGCTGAACGGGATTGGCCTTGTCGATTTGACCTTCGACGAGCCGCTGGTGCTGGACAAATATCAGCATAACCCGGTAACCGGCGGGTTGATCTTCATCGACCGGTTGACCAACGTCACGGTAGGCGCCGGTATGGTGCGCGAACCGCTGGAACAGCGCCAGGCGTCAGCATCAGCGTTCAGCGCGTTTGAGCTGGAGCTGAATCAGCTGATCCGTAAACACTTCCCGCACTGGGACGCGCGTGACCTGCTGGGAGGCAAGTAATGGCCCTGCATGACGAAAACGTCGTCTGGCACGCCCATCCGGTTACCCAGCAGCAGCGCGAACAGCACCACGGCCATCGCGGCGTGGTGCTGTGGTTTACCGGGCTCTCCGGCTCCGGTAAATCCACCGTTGCTGGCGCGCTGGAAGAGGCGCTGCATCAGCTGGGCGTCAGCACCTATCTGCTGGATGGCGATAACGTGCGGCACGGTCTGTGTAGCGATCTCGGTTTTAGCGATAGCGATCGTAAAGAGAATATTCGTCGCGTCGGGGAAGTGGCGAAACTAATGGTGGATGCCGGGCTGGTGGTATTGACGGCGTTTATCTCTCCGCACCGTGCCGAACGGCAGATGGTGCGCGAGCGCTTAGGCGAAGGGCGCTTTATCGAAGTGTTTGTCGATACGCCGCTGGCTATCTGTGAGGCGCGGGATCCAAAGGGGTTATACAAGAAGGCGCGTGCGGGTGAATTGCGTAATTTTACCGGGATTGATTCAGTGTATGAATCGCCGGAAAGGGCGGAAATTCATCTGGATGGTGAACAATTGGTAACAAATTTGGTGCACCAACTATTAGACCTCCTCAGACAGAGCGATATTATCAGATCCTGAAACGGCGGCGGCATTGAGATGCCGGTCGCCCGGTCAACAGGATTCGATATGCGCAATACCCAGAACATCAGTATTATTCGCTCAGAACCACCACCGGTGGCCCATGACGAGACCACCTGGTCTTTGTCAGGCGCTGCCGTGGGCTTTATTTCATGGCTGCTGGCGCTGGGTATTCCCTTCCTCATGTATGGCAGTAATACGCTTTTTTTCCTCCTCTATACCTGGCCCTTTTTTCTCGCCTTAATGCCGGTTGCCGTGGTTGTTGGGATTGCGCTGCACTCGCTGTTGAACGGTAAGCTCCTGTACAGCGTCTGCGCGACGATTTTGACCGTGGGGCTGATGTTTGGTCTGCTGTTCCTCTGGTTGTTGGGATAGTCCTTTCTGCGTATGAATCAAGCCTGGGTATCGGCGACAGAAATGTGTTACAGTCCCCGCGTTACGCGGCGTCGTCCGCGCGTCGGAGTGAAATACTCGGGCGAGTTATGGGATGATGATGCCGTTTTTCAGGGGGCAGAATGGGTAAATTAACGCTGCTACTATTGGCTTTGCTGGTCTGGCTACAGTACTCGCTGTGGTTCGGTAAAAATGGTCTGCATGACTATAGCCGGGTGAATGACGACGTCACCGCGCAGCAAGCCACTAACAGCAAATTAAAGGCGCGCAACGATCAACTCTTTGCGGAAATCGATGACCTTAACGGCGGTCAGGAAGCGATCGAAGAGCGCGCACGCAATGAACTAAGCATGACCCGCCCGGGCGAAACATTTTATCGTCTGGTCCCGGATGCGTCTAAGCGCAACCAGGGGTCGGCGCAGAACAATCGATAAACAAGCCCAGGATTACGACATGGCAGCCACTTTTCCGGGTGTTTGCGCCGTGGTACCGGCAGCCGGTTTTGGCCGCCGCATGCAAACGGAATGCCCGAAACAATATCTCTCAATCGGTAACAAAACGATTCTCGAACACGCGGTCGCCGCGCTGTTGGCGAACGCGTGCGTGCAGCGCGTGGTGATTGCCGTCAGTCCCGGCGATATCCGCTTTAGCCAGCTGCCGCTGGCCACTCATCCGCAGATTACCGTCGTCGACGGCGGGGCCGAGCGCGCTGACTCCGTACTGGCTGGTCTACAGGCGCTGCCTGAAGCTGAATGGGTGCTGGTGCACGATGCCGCGCGCCCGTGCCTGCACCAGGACGACCTTCAGCGCCTGTTGGCGCTGCGCGAAACCAGTCGCGTGGGGGGCATTCTCGCCGCGCCGGTACGCGACACGATGAAACGTGCGGAACCCGGCAAGGTAGCCATTGCGCACACGGTCGACCGTAACGATCTGTGGCATGCGCTGACGCCGCAATTTTTCCCTCGTGAGCTCCTCCTCGACTGCCTGACGCGCGCGCTCAATGAAAGCGCGATCATTACCGATGAAGCCTCGGCGCTGGAGTACTGTGGCTTCCATCCCGAACTGGTCGCTGGCCGAGCTGATAATATTAAAGTGACGCGCCCGGAAGACCTGGCGCTGGCAGAATTTTACCTTACCCGTTCCCGACACCAGGAGAAGGCTTAATGCGAATTGGACACGGTTTTGACGTACACGCTTTTGGCGGTGAAGGCCCAATCATCATTGGCGGGGTACGCGTTCCCTATGAAAAAGGGCTGCTGGCCCACTCCGACGGCGATGTGGCGCTGCATGCGCTGACCGATGCCCTGCTTGGGGCGGCGGCGCTGGGGGATATCGGCAAGCTGTTCCCGGATACCGACCCGGCCTTCAAGGGAGCCGACAGCCGTGAGCTGCTGCGCGAAGCCTGGCGGCGGATCCAGGCCAAAGGCTATGCCCTCGGAAACGTGGATGTCACCATCATCGCTCAGGCGCCGAAAATGTTGCCGCATATTCCGCAGATGCGTGTCTTTATCGCCGAAGACCTCGGCTGCCATATGGATGACGTCAACGTGAAAGCCACCACTACCGAGAAGCTGGGTTTCACCGGCCGCGGTGAAGGTATCGCCTGCGAAGCGGTAGCGCTGCTGCATAAGGTTCAGCCATGATCGCTTTCAATGACCTTACCTGGCTGCACGGTAAACCGCAGGGGCAGGGGATACTGAAAGCCAATCCGGAAGATTTCGTGGTGGTCGAAGATCTTGGCTTTGCGCCGGATGGCGAAGGCGAGCATCTGCTGGTACGGATTCTGAAAACGGACTGCAATACGCGGTTTGTGGCTGATGCGCTGGCTAAGTTCCTTAAAATCCATGCGCGTGAAGTGAGTTTTGCCGGGCAGAAAGATAAACATGCCGTGACCGAGCAGTGGCTGTGTGCCCGGCTTCCGGGCAAAGAGATGCCCGATCTGAGTCAGTTTCAGCTGGAAGGTTGCCAGGTGCTGGAGTACGCGCGGCATAAACGCAAGCTGCGCCTCGGCGCGCTGAAGGGCAACCAGTTTACCCTGATCCTGCGGGAAATTAGCGATCGCGAGGATGTCGAGCGGCGTCTGCAGGCCATTGCCGCGCAGGGTGTGCCGAACTATTTCGGCGCCCAGCGCTTTGGTATCGGCGGCAGCAATCTGCTGGGCGCGCTGCGCTGGGCGGAGAGCGGCGCACCGGTTCGCGATCGCAATAAACGCAGTTTTTGGCTGTCGGCGGCGCGTAGCGGCTTGTTTAATCAACAGGTCAGTATTAGATTAAAAAAACCGGAATTTAATCAGGTTGTTGATGGCGATGCGCTACAATTAGCGGGGCGCGGGAGCTGGTTTGTCGCTACGCCTGAGGAACGTGCGCAGCTGCAGGAGCGGGTTGATAACCGTGAACTGATGATTACGGCGGCGTTACCGGGAAGCGGCGAGTGGGGCAGCCAACGCGAGGCGCTGGCCGCCGAGCAGGCGGCCGTTGCAGAAGAGACGCAGCTCCAGGCTCTGCTGGTGCGGGAAAAAGTGGAAGCGGCGCGCCGGGCGATGCTGCTCTATCCGCAGCAGATGAGCTGGAACTGGTGGGATGACGTAACCGTTGAACTGCGTTTCTGGCTGCCGGCGGGCAGCTTCGCCACCAGCGTGGTAAGGGAACTTATCAATACAACGGGTGACTATGCGAATATTGCTGAGTAACGATGACGGGATTCATGCGCCGGGTATTCAGACCCTGGCGAAGGCCTTACGGGAGTTTGCTGAGGTCCAGGTAGTTGCACCCGATCGTAACCGCAGCGGCGCATCGAACTCCCTGACTCTTGAGTCTTCGCTACGCACTTTCACTTTCGATAACGGCGATATTGCCGTCCAGATGGGGACGCCAACGGACTGTGTCTATCTCGGCGTCAACGCCCTGATGCGTCCCCGTCCGGATATCGTGGTTTCCGGCATTAACGCCGGCCCCAATCTCGGCGATGACGTCATCTACTCCGGCACCGTCGCTGCCGCAATGGAAGGCCGTCATCTCGGCTTTCCGGCCCTGGCCGTCTCCTTGAATGGTCATCAACACTACGACACCGCGGCGGCAATTACCTGCTCTATCCTGCGTGCTTTAGGCCGCGAGCCGCTGCGTACCGGTCGCATCCTCAATATCAATGTGCCCGATCTGCCTCTTGAGCAGATTAAAGGCATTCGCGTGACCCGCTGCGGCAGCAGACATCCCGCCGATCAGGTTATTCCGCAAAAAGATCCGCGCGGCAATACGCTGTACTGGATTGGCCCGCCGGGAGAGAAGCACGATGCCGGGCCGGATACCGATTTTGCGGCCGTCGATGAAGGCTATGTCTCCGTGACGCCGCTGCACGTTGATTTAACCGCCCACCAGGCTCACGGGATGGTGGCCGACTGGCTCGATCGCGTCGGAGTGGAAACACAATGGTAAGCAAACGTGTTGAAAGCCTGCTGAATCAGCTGCGTACTCAGGGCATTGTTGACGAGCGCGTGCTCGAGGCGATAACCCTGGTACCGCGTGAGAAATTCGTTGATGAAGCCTTCGAACACAAGGCGTGGGAGAACACCGCACTCCCTATCGGCCAGGGGCAAACCATCTCGCAACCCTACATGGTGGCGCGGATGACGGAGCTGCTGACGCTGACGCCGGAATCGCGGGTGCTGGAGATTGGCACCGGGTCAGGCTACCAGACGGCGATACTGGCGCACCTCGTTCATCATGTGTGTTCGGTCGAACGGATTAAGAGTTTACAGTGGCAGGCGCGTCGTCGCCTGAAACAACTTGATTTACATAATGTTTCAACCCGTCATGGCGATGGATGGCAGGGTTGGAAGGCACGCGCTCCCTTTGATGCGATTATCGTCACCGCCGCGCCGCCGGAAGTGCCGCCAGCGCTGCTGGCGCAGCTGGATGAGGGAGGTGTGCTGGTATTACCGGTGGGCGAGGAGCATCAGTTTCTGAAACGGATCCGTCGTCGCGGTAATGAGTTTGTGATGGATACCGTCGAAGCCGTGCGCTTTGTTCCCCTGGTGCAAGGGGAGCTGGCGTGAGACCCGGATTTATCCAGGTTTTTTTTGCCTGACTTTAGGCGTAGGGTGGACACATTTTCAGTGTCCTGGCCGGGTGTTGTCCGGTAAGCAAGATATTGGCAGTTAACATATTCCTGGGGGATAAATGAGCGCGGGAAGCCCAAAATTTACCTTAAGCCGTATTGCGGCGTTATCACTGGTTTCACTCTGGCTGGCAGGTTGTACCAATACCAATAATCCGCCTGCGCCGGTTAGCTCGGCGGGTGGAGCCTCATCCTCGGGTACGAATTCCGGGATGCTGATCACTCCGCCGTCGACAACAGGATCCGCCATTGTTCCGCATACACCTCAGGTACAGCCGGTTCAGACCCCTGCGACGCAGATTCAGCCGATGGCTCAGCAGCCGGTGCAGACCGTGAACGGCAAGATAGTCTATAACCGTAAATATGGCGATATTCCGAAAGGCAGCTATACGGGTGGCAGCACCTATACCGTGAAACGCGGCGATACGCTGTTCTATATTGCATGGGTAACGGGTAACGATTTCCGTGACCTCGCGCAACGCAACAACATCCCTGCGCCATACGGTCTGAACGTTGGTCAGACGCTGCAGGTTGGCAACTCTGCTGGCCAGCCAATCACCGGTGATAACGCCGTTGCTGCGGCAAGCGTACGGGCAAGCGGAGGTGCGACGGCGGCCTCAAATACTGCACAAAAATCGACCGCAGTGGTTGCGTCACAACCAACTATTACGTATTCTGAATCCTCAGGTGAACAGAATGCTAATAAGATGTTGCCGAACAATAAGCCAGCGACGACGACTACCGTCGCGCCAGTGACGGCTCCCGCTGTTAGCACAAACCAACCGACTGCAAGCAGTACGTCAACCAGTTCGCCTATCTCCACATGGCGCTGGCCGACTGATGGCAAGGTTATTGAGAACTTTAGTGGCGCAGAAGGCGGCAATAAAGGTATTGATATTGCAGGCAGTAAGGGACAGGCTATTGTCGCGACCGCTGACGGACGCGTCGTCTATGCCGGTAACGCGCTGCGCGGTTACGGTAATCTTATTATCATCAAACACAACGATGATTACCTGAGTGCCTACGCTCATAACGATACAATGCTGGTCCGGGAGCAACAGGAAGTCAAAGCGGGGCAGAAAATCGCTACCATGGGTAGCACCGGCACCAGCTCTACAAGATTGCATTTTGAAATTCGTTACAAGGGGAAATCCGTCAACCCGCTGCAGTATTTACCGCAGCGATAATTTGGCGAAGTACGGATAAGCGTCACATCAGTTAGCAGACGCCAGGCCGGTCGCAACAGCCCCTTAACCGGGGCAAAAAGTCTCCGTCCGGCGTCGTTGAATGATGTA
This sequence comes from Klebsiella planticola ATCC 33531, assembly GCF_000735435.1. Lineage (GTDB taxonomy): Bacteria > Pseudomonadota > Gammaproteobacteria > Enterobacterales > Enterobacteriaceae > Klebsiella > Klebsiella planticola. The sequence continues at coordinate 57,177 of NZ_JMPP01000019.1, forward strand.
TAGCGAAGGTGCTTTGCTCAGGGATCACGGGTAGGAGCCATCTTTATGAGTCAGAATACGCTGAAAGTTCATGATTTAAATGAAGACGCGGAATTTGATGAGAACGGAGTCGAGGTTTTCGATGAGAAAGCCTTAGTAGAAGAGGAACCCAGTGATAGCGATCTGGCCGAGGAAGATCTTCTGTCGCAAGGCGCAACACAACGTGTGCTTGATGCGACGCAGCTCTACCTGGGAGAGATTGGTTATTCCCCACTGCTGACGGCCGAAGAAGAGGTCTATTTCGCCCGTCGCGCATTGCGTGGTGATGTGGCTTAACGCCGCCGGATGATTGAAAGTAACCTGCGTCTGGTGGTGAAAATTGCTCGTCGTTATAGCAATCGTGGTCTGGCGCTGCTGGATCTGATTGAAGAGGGCAATCTGGGGCTGATCCGCGCGGTTGAGAAGTTTGACCCGGAACGTGGGTTCCGTTTTTCGACTTATGCCACCTGGTGGATTCGTCAAACGATTGAACGGGCGATCATGAACCAAACCCGTACCATCCGTTTACCTATCCATATTGTCAAAGAGCTGAACGTCTATCTGCGTACCGCACGTGAGTTGTCCCATAAGCTGGACCACGAGCCGAGTGCGGAAGAGATTGCCGAGCAGCTGGATAAGCCGGTTGATGACGTGAGCCGTATGCTGCGTCTCAATGAGCGCATTACCTCAGTGGACACGCCGCTGGGCGGCGACTCGGAAAAAGCGCTGCTGGATATTCTGGCCGATGAGAAAGACAACGGTCCGGAAGACACCACGCAGGACGATGATATGAAACAAAGCATCGTTAAATGGCTGTTCGAACTGAACGCCAAGCAGCGTGAAGTCCTGGCGCGTCGTTTTGGCCTGTTGGGCTACGAAGCCGCTACGCTTGAAGATGTTGGCCGTGAAATTGGTCTGACCCGCGAACGCGTACGTCAGATCCAGGTCGAAGGCCTGCGCCGCCTGCGGGAAATCCTGCAAGGACAAGGGCTGAACATCGAAGCGCTATTCCGCGAATAAGCAATTTTCCTCTCAAAAAGGCCCGATCGTCCGATCGGGCCTTTTTCTTTGCATGCTAGGCCTGTCGGGTCTCATGTAAATGACGCCACAAAATGCGCCCTCCAGTTTTCCTGAACAGGACCGTTGACCAGCGGAGAGTCTCGCCCTGTTCGGGTACACGCTGCCTTTCCCGATAGCATATCACCGCGCCATCGTGCCATTCGGCGAGCGTGGTCGTGCTATCAATGATGATGCTCAAGCCTGGACGACTGCCGCCCGCGGTCGTAAAGAAAGCGCTGAGCGCCCGGTGGTCCATGACGTTTCCACCGATACCAACCATTGAAAAATCAGGGGAAAAGCGTGCCATTAAGGCCTCTACCGCACCTTGTTTGTGACTCAGCCAGTGTTCAATAGCCACATGGGCGTCGATCGTTTCCTGAATATACGGGTTCATGGGATCTCCATTTTTTGATGCAGGCGCGTGACTATCGCCTGGTTATTAAGGTACAGGCAGCCCAGAAGCGGGATAAGCGTCAGGCACGCGGCGATGATAAACACCCCGTGCCAGGCCTGTGTTGCCGGATAATAAACCTGCAGGACCGCCAGCAATGCGGACAGCAATGCGGCTCCGGCCAAAAAGCTGAGCTGACGGTTGATGTTCCACAGTGCGCTGGCATCCGGCATGTCGCCATTGGCGATGTTGAGAAATGCACAGCTTTGGGCGGTGCTGCTGCACAGGCTGCCGCCGGCGCCCATCAGGATAAAGGCGAAAACCAGCGACGCAATTGAGCTTTGCGGCGTGACGCCGGTCAGCAGCAGGATCCCGGCGGCCTGAAGCAGGCAGCCGGAGAGAATAAAGGGGCGAGGGCCGAGGCGATTGAAAAAACGGCCGCTCAGAGAGATAGCCACAAATGACGCCAGCGACCAGGGAAGCATCAGAGCGCCCGTTGCCGAAGGCGACATGCCGGTTATTGTCTGCAGGTAAAACAGGCCAACCACGTTAATGCCAATAAAGACCCCGGGTACGCAGAGATAAATCAACATGGCGAAACGCAACAGCGGATCGGCCAGCAGCGGCAGATGTAAGAAACGGGAAGGCCGTGCCGGGCCGTCGTCATTTTTTAGCCATACGCCGGCTAACGCCAGAGTGATCAGCGCTACGGGCAGGCTGGCAAAGAAGACCCCGCGCCAGCTGAATGTTTCAACCAGCAGTCCACCTGCTGCCGGAGAACAGGCGGGGGCCAGCAGACCGACCAGCATCACGGCGGCCGACAGTTTCGCCCGCTCGTGCGGCTGGAAAAGCTGCCAGGTCAGAGACTGTCCGACGGGGATAAGCAATCCCCCGCCCATCCCTTGCAGGGCGCGCCAAAAAATCAGGCTGCCCAGCGAGTCGCTCAGTCCGCAGGCCAGCGCTGCCGCACTGAATAGCGTGAGCGAAAGCATAAAGAGCCGGCGAGCCCCGCAGCGCTGCGTCAACCAGGCGCTGAATGGCACGACCAGCGTCAGGCCGGCGATATAGCCGTTACTCACCCAGGCCAGTTCACTGACGGAGGCGTTGAGCGCCCGGCTCATGCCGGGGAAGGCGACGCTGGCGATAAACATATTGATTAAATCGAGAAAGAAACCCAGTAAAAAAACGGTGGCGACCTTGCTGCGTACTGTCATTTTTATTCCTCATCAGAAGGCCGCTACTCTAAGCCGCCGGGACAGGCGGATAAACAGGACATCCGGGGATATACTGTCTGAAATTTTTTGACAATAAGTGAAGTGAATATGCTGAATCTGCAACGTATGACCATGTTTGTCGCGGTGGTGGAAAGCGGGAGTTTTACCGCGGCTGCGGCGGTCCTGGGGCAAACCAAGGCGGTGGTCAGTTTTAACGTGCGCCAGCTGGAGAGCGAACTTGGCGTCACGCTGTTGTTACGATCCACGCGACGACTCACGCTTACTGAGGCCGGTTCGCTGTTCTATCATCGCGGCCTGGCGTTACTGAAAACGGCGGAAAACCTGCAGGATGAAGTGCGGGCCAGCCATAGCGGATTGAGCGGTGAACTCCGTATCACCACCACACCGGAGTACGGCACCCAGGTGATTATTCCGGCGCTGGCTGAGTTCAGCCAGCGGCATCCGGCGCTGCGGGTGCGTCACGTCTCCTCCTCGCACCATGCGGACTTAATCTCTGAGCGTTTTGATGTGGCGATCCGCCTCGGAACGCTGGCGGATTCGCGCTACCGCGCGGCGCTGATCTCCCGTTTTGCGATTGTCCCGGTTGCCGCGCCGTCATGGCTGGCGGAACATCCTCTGGAGACGCTTGAAGATTTGGCCCGGGCGGCATGGATTATTCATGAGCGGTTGTCCGCGCCACGCCATTGGCAGCTCACCGGACCGCGCGACGAGAGCGTGGCTTTTGACATTAAAGCGGTGCCGCGACTGTCGGCGGATAGCGCCAGCGCGCTGCTGGCGTTCGCGCTGGCGGGCTGCGGGGTTGCGCTGTTGCCCGAGTGGCTGGTGGCGCCGGCACTGGCGGAGCACAGACTGATTCAGGTGATGCCCGGGTTTACCTTTCCCCCGCAGGGCGTGTATGCGGTTTATCCGGATGCGCAGCATATCCCGACCCGGGTCCGGGCCTTTATTGATTTTCTACGCGAGCGCCAGGGCTAACTTTTTTTGCGTCATGAGCTTGTGGATAGAAGGGGGAACGCGGATGGCGCTTTTTATCGCACAACCGGACTGTTTTTATATTTCCTCATCAATGAAAACTATTTCTTCATTAACATGACGGGAAGGATTAATAGCATCTGAGTATTTGCGAGCCTTCTCGCAATCGCTAATAAAACCATCCCGTTTTATTTCCGTCTGATAATTTTTGCCAGCCGGTGGGGAGAGCATAGCGGCGGGTGCTTGAGGCTGGCTTTGAGCACTGACAGGGCCCGGATGGGCGAAAGTCCCAGGAGATATGTCTATCCACTGAGGCTGGCGTATGAATCTGAACAATTCAGATGCCAGTCAGTTCTTTGCAGGGAGGCAAGATATGCCCCTGCGGCAATCATTATACCGTGGACTACGCTGCCGGGATTTATGCTAATGGCAGGCGGCTCATTATGCGCGCTGAATATCAACGCGCGTAGTATGGGGTTGAACGCTGTTCTCGCTTACCAATCGCACAAGAAGCAACGGCGCGGGGAGAACCCCGCGTATGGCTTGTCAGGTCATGGCTTCTCGCAGCCATTTATTTTGCTAAAAGGGCAGCGCTTAACGGGCTGCCCTTTTGTCACTACAGCTGAACAAGCAGGCGTTACACCAGGCTTTTCAGCCGGTAAATCCACTCCAGCGCCTGACGCGGGGTCAGAGAATCCGGATCGAGATTTTCCAGCGCTTCTACCGCTGGCGAGGTCTCTTCCGGGGCGGAGAGCAGTGACATCTGCGTACCGTCGACCTGCGTGGCGGCAACGCCTGGGGCAATACTCTCCAGTTCGCGCAATTTCTGCCGCGCGCGCTTAATCACCTCTTTAGGCACGCCCGCCAGTGCGGCAACCGCCAGACCGTAGCTTTTGCTGGCGGCGCCATCCTGGACGCTGTGCATGAAGGCGATGGTATCGCCATGCTCCAGCGCATCAAGATGGACGTTCGCCACGCCTTCCATTTTCTCCGGCAACTGGGTCAGTTCGAAGTAGTGGGTGGCAAAAAGGGTCAGCGCCTTAATCTTATTGGCCAGACTTTCCGCACAGGCCCACGCCAGCGACAGACCGTCGTAGGTGGAGGTACCGCGGCCGATTTCATCCATCAGCACCAGGCTGTGTTCGGTGGCATTATGCAGAATATTGGCGGTTTCGGTCATTTCTACCATGAAGGTGGAACGGCCGCTTGCCAGGTCATCTGCCGCGCCGACGCGGGTAAAGATGCGATCGACAGGGCCGATTTCAACCTTCTCTGCCGGGACGTAGCTGCCGATATAGGCCAGCAGGGCAATCAGCGCTGTCTGCCGCATATAGGTACTTTTACCGCCCATATTCGGGCCGGTAATAATCAGCATCCGGCGCTGCGGCGCCAGGCTCAACGGGTTGGCGATGAACGGCTCCTTCAGCACCTGTTCGACCACCGGGTGACGGCCTTCGCTGATGCGAATACCCGGTTTGTCGCTAAAGGTCGGGCAGCAGTAGTTCAGGGTTTCCGCGCGTTCGGCGAGGTTAACCAACACATCCAGCTCCGCCAGCGCGCTGGCGCTTTGCTGAAGGTCGGCAAGGTGCGGCAGCAGCATATCGAACAGCTGCTCGTAGAGCTGTTTCTCCAGCGCCAGCGCTTTCCCTTTCGACGTCAGTACCTTATCCTCATACTCCTTCAGTTCCGGAATAATGTAGCGTTCGGCGTTTTTCAGCGTCTGGCGGCGGACGTAGTGAATCGGGGCATGTTGGCTCTGGCCGCGGCTGATCTGAATGTAGTAACCGTGCACGGCATTGTAACCGACTTTCAGCGTGTCCAGCCCCAGGCGCTCGCGTTCGCGAATCTCCAGCTTATCGAGATAGTCGGTGGCGCCATCCGCCAGCGCGCGCCATTCATCGAGCTCCTCATGGTAACCCGGGGCAATAACGCCGCCGTCGCGCACCAGTACCGGCGGTGCGTCGATAATTGCGCGTTCGAGCAGTTCACGCAGTTCGCTGAACTCGCCCATTTTATCGCGCAGCTGCTGGACCGGCGTGCAGCTGACGTCGGCCAGCATTTCGCGCAGGATCGGCAGCTGCTGGAACGCATGACGCATACGGGCGAGGTCGCGCGGACGCGCGGTGCGCAGCGCCAGTCGCGCCAGAATACGTTCCAGATCGCCCACCTGACGCAGCACCGGCTGCAGTTCGGTATAACGCTCCTGCAGCGCGCCTATGGTTTGCTGACGTTCGACCAGCACCGCCGTGTCGCGCACCGGCATATGCAGCCAGCGTTTGAGCATCCGGCTGCCCATCGGCGTCACGGTGCAGTCGAGCACCGACGCCAGCGTATTGTCGAAACCACCGGCCAGGTTCTGGGTAATCTCCAGGTTACGGCGGGTTGCCGCGTCCATAATAATACTGTCCTGCTGGCGCTCCATGGTGATGGAGCGAATATGCGGCAGGGAGGTGCGCTGGGTATCTTTGACATATTGCAACAGGCAGCCTGCGGCACAGAGACCGCGCGGCGCATTTTCGACGCCGAAACCGACCAGGTCGCGGGTGCCAAACTGTAAATTCAGCTGCTGGCGCGCGGTGTCGATTTCAAACTCCCACAGCGGACGACGGCGCAGGCCGCGGCGGCCTTCAATCAACGCCGATTCGGCAAAATCTTCGGCATACAGCAGTTCCGCCGGGTTGGTACGCTGCAGCTCGGCGGCCATGGTTTCGCGGTCGGCGGGTTCGCTCAGGCGAAAACGACCGGAGCTGATATCCAGCGTCGCATAGCCAAAGCCTTTGCTGTCCTGCCAGATAGCGGCCAGCAGGTTATCCTGACGCTCCTGCAGCAGCGCTTCATCGCTGATGGTGCCAGGCGTGACGATACGCACCACTTTGCGTTCGACCGGACCTTTGGTGGTGGCCGGGTCGCCAATCTGTTCGCAAATGGCCACCGATTCACCCTGGTTGACCAGTTTGGCGAGGTAGTTTTCCACCGCATGGTGCGGGATCCCGGCCATCGGAATGGGCTCGCCCGCCGAGGCGCCGCGTTTGGTTAGCGAGATATCGAGCAGCTGTGAAGCCCGTTTGGCATCGTCATAAAACAGCTCGTAAAAGTCCCCCATACGATAGAACAGCAGGATCTCCGGGTGCTGAGCCTTCAGCTTCAGATACTGCTGCATCATCGGGGTATGGGCGTCAAGATTCTCTAGTGTGCTCATCAGGTTATGATGTCCATTTTTAAGTTTTAATGAGTTAGCGGAGTTTATTGTTCTCGTTACGCCGTACTGTGCTCATTGGTTCCCGTGACATTCTGCATTTCTGCTCATTTACATATAGACAGCATGATAACGGAGTCTTTATATCAGGAAAACAAGAAGGAGGCGGTGGGACTGTAAGTATCCCGGCAGTGACGATCATCGATGCTGAAATGGTGAGCAGCATGCCAGCCAACCTGAAGGCTGCGACCGGCGGCAACCCGCGCGACACGAAGCTGGAAGAGATTAAATCGCGGTATCGGGAAATTTTCTAATGCAATAAAAATCCGCTGTTGCCGGTAACCATACCGGCAACGAAATGATGCAGGAAGGGGGGAAGACGGTCACTCAATCGTTGCTGTTCGTCGAAGACTTAATCTTATCGATCGCGGTAACGTTTTCCGACATGGCTTCGTTAAGCACTTTCACCGCCGTGCTGGCATCGCGATTTTTGATAGACATATAGACTTTGATATGGGCTTCAACGCTCTCAAGGGTGATACCTAGCGCACGATTAAGCTCTTCAAGGTAGTAATAATAGATGTCTTTAATGGAATTCATCACATTATAAAAGACACTGTTGTGTGAAGCCCTGACGATAGCCAGGTGAAAAGCGTAGTCTGCCTCAGAATACTTTTTGTAGTCGCCTTTGTTGATCAGCATATTATTGAGCGCTTGCTCAAGCTGGAGAATATCTTCCTCGGTGGCATGGGTGACGGCCAGCTCCACGCATTTGAACTCCACGGTCTGGCGGAAGATCATCATGTCGTGAAACTCTTCGCGGCTGAGATGCATGATTGGACGAGGATCGTTGCTCAGCATCTGCGGCGTAAAGTGATCGCTCACGAAGCTACCGCTCCCCTGGCGAGTGACGACGATGCCGAGATCGCGAAAGCGCTGGACCGCGCTGCGCACGCTGACCCTGCTGACGTTAAAGGAAGTGGTAAGCTCCGCTTCAGACGGGAGGCGGCTACCCGGCGGCCAGCTACCATCCAGCAGCTTTGCGCTTATCTGATCATAAATTTCATTTACAACATTCTGTTTTTGAATGGATTTTATGCTCAAGATCGCTGTCCGTGTGAGTGATAAACAGTCGGGTAATATATCATTTTTCAAAACAAAGCGCCCGTTAGGGCGCCGAATATTAACAAGTCTGTACTTTCGTACTGCTGGACTCTTTACTGGTAAAAGCGGTCATTGAAGTCAGTAAGACGGCGAGGACAAGCGAACTCCCCATGAATATATACGAAGCGCCTGGCCCACCGGTTAAACCATTCAGATAGCCCACAATCCATGAGCCAACGAATGAGCCAAGTGCCCCAAAACTGACGATGAAGGCCATCGCACCAGCCATAACATTCCTTGAGATCATGTCAGGTATTGCCGCAAAAAATGGACCATATGGCGTATACATCGCCCCACCCGCAATCATCAGCAGCACATAGGATAACCAAAAATTGGCGGCGCCGATGGTGAAGGAAGCGATAAAGCAGACCGCGCCCAGACCTAAAAAGAGCAGAACAATAATTTTGCGATTCAGAAATTTATCTGAATACCAGGAGGCGGCTAGCATAAGAGGCACGGCCAGCAGATAAGGGGCTGCCGATAACCAACCCGTCGCGACAATACTCAAACCTGATGCTGATTTCAGTATAGACGGAAGCCACATAATGAAACCATACATTCCTATATTCCAGAAAAAATGAATGAAGGAAAGGGAAAGGACTTTTCCTGAACGAAAAGCTTCACTGTAGTTTTTTATTTCTTTGATGTTAGTTTGCTCAGCGGCCAGCGCGGCTTCAATATCATTTTTTTCTTGTTGTGTTAGCCATTTGGCATCCGCGGGACGGTCAACAAAAATAAACCACCATATCGCCGCCCAAATAATTGCCGGGACGCCTTCAATAATAAACATTCCTCGCCAGCCAAAGGCATCAACAAGATAGCCCGAAAGAACGGACATCCACAGCACGGTAATAGGGTTACCAAGGAAAAGGAAAGTATTGGCTTTTGAACGCTCTTTCTTTGTAAACCAGTGGCTTAAGAAAACAAGCATCGCGGGCATCACCACACTTTCTGCCACGCCAAGAAGGAAGCGAATCACCGCAAGGACTTTTACATCATGCACCATCCCTGTCGCGGTTGCCAGGATTCCCCATAGAATAAGGCTCCAGAATATCAGTTTTTTAGCACTACGTTTTTCAGCGTAAATCCCCCCAGGAACCTGAAAGAAAAAATACCCAAGAAAGAATAAAGCACCTAATAATGATGATATTCCGGGAGTGATATTGAGGTCTTCCGCTAAACCGGATGCGGCACCAAATCCATAGTTAGCACGATCCAGATAGGCCAGGCTATAAGTGATAAATGCCAGCGGTATTAGCTTTTTCCAACGTAATGGAGCTAGTTTTGTTTGTATTTTATCTATCATGATCTCTATTCCAAAATAGGATTTACGCACGGAGGTTGATGATTGGCGAAATGATTACAGTACCGCCAACCAGCCGCCGTCGACGTAAATAATCTGTCCGTTGATATAGTCAGAGGCTTTTGAGGACAGGAAGACCGCAGTCCCAATCAATTCTTCCGGGCGACCCCAGCGCTGCGATGGGTTACTGTCTTTCACCCAGTTGTCGAACTGCTTATCTTCGATAAGGGCGGTATTCATATCGGTCAAAATATAGCCTGGGCCAATGGCGTTGCTCTGTATATTGAATTGCGCCCACTCTGCAGCCATGGAGCAGGTCAGCATTTTGATCCCACCTTTCGCGGCCGTATAGGGCGCGACGGTGGGCCGTGCAGCCTGGCTGGTCAGCGAACCAATATTGACAATTTTCCCGCCGGAACGGCGGGCGATCATTCGTTTTGCCGCGGTGCGCGAGACCAGGAAAGCGCTGGTCAGGTTGGTATCAATCACTTTTTGCCAGTTTTCCAGCTCCAGCTCTACCATCGGTTTGCGGTATTGAATCCCGGCGTTGTTTATCAAAATATCCACGTGGATGTCCTGCGCATCCAGTTCGGCAAACGCTTTCTCAATCGCTTCTTCGCTGGTGACGTCGAACGCCGCGCCGTGCGCGCTGTAACCTTTACTTGCCAGCGCATCGACCGACTCCGCCAGCAGCGTTTCGCGAATATCGTTCAGTATCACTCTGGCGCCCGCAGCGGCGAGTCCTTCCGCATAGGCAAACCCCAGACCGCGCGCCGATCCAGTGACCAGAGCCGTTTTTCCCGTTAAATCGAATAATGCGCTCATTTTATTTCCTCGTTGAATTTACTTGTATGACGACTGTCTTATTTAAGATTGGTTTTTTGGCGAGGCAAAAGCAATACGCTAAAAATAAATTTGCAATATGGATCACAAACACCTCGCATTAACCATCATCTCCATTGCGATTTTTATCGTAACTAATTGATTTGTATTTATATTTGTGATTGTGGCATGATCGCGATCACAGAATTAAATGTTCAGGGAACGATCGCCTGGCTGGTGTGTTATAACAACGCAAAGTTGTAGGACAACCTACATATTTAGCGATGGCATTCTCTTGCAGCATGACAGGCAGTTAATTCTCTGAACTGAGGAGTTAAAGTGAGTAACCTGAAAATCACTAACGTGAAAACGATTCTGACGGCACCCGGTGGCATTGATCTGGCGGTTGTGAAGGTCGAAACCAACGAACCAGGCCTGTATGGTCTGGGTTGCGCGACGTTTACCCAGCGAATCTTCGCCGTGAAAAGCGCTATCGATGAGTACATGGCGCCTTTTCTCATTGGCAAAGATCCAACGCGAATTGAAGATATCTGGCAGTCTGGCGCGGTCAGCGGTTACTGGCGCAACGGACCGATTATGAACAACGCGCTATCGGGCGTGGATATGGCGCTGTGGGATATCAAAGGTAAGCTCGCGGGCATGCCGGTTTATGATTTGTTAGGCGGTAAATGCCGCGACGGCATTCCGCTATATTGCCATACCGATGGCGGTGACGAAGTGGAAGTCGAAGACAATATCCGCGCCAGAATGGAAGAGGGATACCAGTATGTACGCTGTCAGATGGGCATGTATGGCGGCGCGGGTACCGACGATCTCAAGCTGATTGCGACCCAGCTGGCGCGGGCGAAAAATATCCAACCGAAGCGTTCCCCGCGCAGCAAAACGCCGGGAATCTATTTTGACCCGGACGCTTACGCTAAAAGTGTTCCTCGCCTGTTTGACCATCTGCGCAACAAGCTGGGATTTGGTATTGAGTTTATTCATGACGTGCATGAGCGCGTGACGCCGGTGACCGCGATTCATCTTGCCAAAACGCTTGAACAATATCAGCTCTTCTACCTTGAAGATCCGGTCGCTCCGGAAAATATCGACTGGCTTAAAATGCTCCGCCAGCAGTCCTCCACACCGATCTCCATGGGGGAACTGTTTGTGAATGTGAATGAGTGGAAACCCTTAATTGACAATAAGCTGATCGATTATATTCGCTGCCACGTCAGCACTATCGGCGGTATTACGCCAGCGAAGAAACTGGCGGTGTATAGCGAGCTTAACGGTGTGCGCACTGCATGGCATGGGCCTGGCGATATCTCACCGGTCGGCGTCTGCGCGAACATGCACCTTGATCTGAGCTCGCCTAACTTTGGTATTCAGGAGTACACGCCGATGAATGACGCACTACGCGATGTCTTCCCGGGATGCCCGGAGATAGATCACGGTTATGCCTACCCGAACGACAAGCCAGGTCTGGGAATTGATATTGATGAAGCCAAAGCGGCGAAGTATCCGTGCGAAGGCGGCATTCCTTCATGGACGATGGCGCGGACGCCGGATGGCACGGCTTCAAGACCGTAAAAGGCTAATCACCAACGGAAAGGGCGTCAATGTCCGGCTGACAACGTGCGCCCTCCCTGGCATCGCCGGGTATTCTGCCTGACCCACCAGCACCATTGCCGCCCGGCAAAGCGCAGCGCGAACCGGGAAAGCGTTGCTGGCTGGCGCCGGACGATTGACCGTTTTTTGTCGGCCGGGCCAGGCGTTCGCCGCCGCCCGGCAGAAAACAGGCACAATAGTGTCATCAACTCACGGCGCCAGATATACCTGCGGGACGGCAATATCGGGATGCTCAGCCATTCGCACTTCAGCCCCGTACCAGCGGCTGATAACCGACTGGCGAATGACCTCCTGCGGGGTTCCCTCGGCCACCAGCTTTCCCTGATGGAGGAGCAGAATGCGGTCTGCCCAAAGCGCGGCGAGATTGAGGTCGTGCAGTACGACGCAGACGTGCAGCTGGCCGCTGCGGGTCAGCCGTTTTAGCAGACGCAGCAGATGCTGTTGATAGTAAAGATCCAGCGCCGAGGTCGGTTCGTCGAGAAACAGCCAGCCCCGTGGAGCGTCGTCATGCCACAGCTGAGCGAGGCAACGGGCCAACTGCACCCGCTGCTGTTCGCCGCCGGAAAGCGAAGGATAGCGCCTGCCCGCCAGGTGGTCGCAACCGGTTTCCACCATCACCTGCTGAATCATCTGTGGGTCCGGATTTTTACCCCATGGCGAGCGTCCCATGGCGATGACCGTTTCCACCGGCCAGTCGGCATGGAGCTGCGTACGTTGCAACATCACCGCCCGGCGGCGAGAGAGCGCTTCCGACGACCAGTGTTCCAGCGAACGTCCTTCTACATGACGTTCGCCGTCGTTTGGGGATAAGAAACCGGTCAACAGCCGCAGCAGCGTTGATTTACCGGCGCCGTTTGGGCCAATCAGCGCGGTCATCTCTCCACCGGACAGCCGGACCGACACATCATCGATGATCCGGCGTTTGCCCAGCAGCAGAGAGAGTGACGTGGCGCGCCAGGTGCTATCACGATTATCCATATGTCGTCCTTTGCTGGCGGAAAATTAACCACAAAAACCACGGTGCGCCGAGCATGCTGGTCAGCAGACCCACCGGCATTTCGGCTGGTGCGGCGACGGTGCGGGCAAGGGTATCGGCCAGCAGCAGTAAGATCGCCCCGGCCAGCAGCGATCCTGGCACCAGCGCGCGGTGGTCCGGCCCCAGCCACATTCGTATCAGGTGCGGTACCACAAGGCCAATAAAGCCAATCACGCCGCTGATTGCCACCGAAGAGGCCACCAGCAGCGCGCTGCACAGTAGCAGCAGACGCTGCACGGCCCGGACGTTAATCCCCAGGTAGTGGGCTTCTTCATCGCCAAGCTGTAGCAGGTTGAGGCGGGAAGCCATTAGCCAGATGATCAGCGAAGCAGGAAAGATTAAGGTGGCCGCGACCAGCAGCGTGGACCACTCCGCCTGGCCGAGGCTGCCCATCCCCCACAGCGACAGCTGGCGCAGCTGGGTGTCGTTACTTATCCAGGCCAGCACCCCCACCAGCGCGCCGCACAGCGCGTTGATGGCGATCCCGACCAGCAGCAGGCGCGATAGCGAACCCTCATTCGCCTGGCTGAGGATAAAAATGACCACCATGACTGCGATACTGCCGATAAACGCCGCCAGCATGGGAGCATACAGCGCCACCAGCGCCGGAACGGACAGCGGCAGAACCAGCCAGCAGGCCACCGCCAGCGCTGCACCGCTACTGACCCCCAGCAGGCCGGGATCGGCTAATGGGTTGCGGAACAGCCCTTGCATGACGCAGCCGGAGAGCGCCAGCGCGGCGCCGACCAGCAGCGCCAGCAGGACGCGCGGCAGACGAATGGTGAGCCAGATATGGCGCAGCACCTCATCCCCCGGCGGCCACAGACTGGCGAGCGGCAGAGGCATTGCGCCGAGGGTAGTCGCGAACAGCGTCAGGCTCACCAGCAGCAGCGTCATTAACCACAGATGGCGAGAGAGAGTGGAGCGCATCAGGGGAGCTGCTCCGCTTTTTTCCTCAGCTCGCTGACCGCCTGCGGCGTCCGCGGTCCAAAGCCGAGCAGGGCCATATCGTCAATCACCAGCACCTGTTTATGGCGACCGGCAGGCGTTTGCGCCAGCCCCGGCAGTTTCCATAAGCCGGCTTCACCGCCCATACCTTTAAGCCCGTCGGCGGAGATCACCACCAGGTCCGGCAGGCTGGCGATCACGCCTTCCTGAGACATGCTGCGATAATGGTCGAATCCCTGCATCGCGTTCTGCAGCCCGGCGGCCTGAATAGCACCATCGGCAGCGGTCTTTTGCCCGGCGACCATCGTGTTCATTCCGCCGTGGCTGAGAATAAACAGCACCCGTTTGCCGACCGGTTGCGTGGGGATCTGCGCTATCTGTGCGGCAACGGTGTGGCGCAGGGCGTCACCTTCAGCCTGCTTACCCAGCGCGTCGGCAACCGCGACGATTTTTTTATCAATCGCCGACAGATCGTTACCGCCCGGGATATTAACCACTCTTACCCGACTGTCCTCTACCTTTTGCAGGACCAGCGAAGGCTGGGCCTGCGCGCTCGCCAGGACGATTGTCGGGCGTAACGACAGGATCCCCTCGGCGTTCAGCTGGCGTATATAGCCGACGTCCGGCAGCGATCGCGCGGCGGCAGGCCAGGTGCTGGTACTGTCCTTAGCGACCAACTGCTGCTGTGCATCCAGGGCATAGACGATTTCTGTGACATCGCCGCCCAGAGAGATGATGCGTTCTGCGGCGGCATGCGCAAACAGGGGAAGAGCGGCAAATAACATCAGCCAGCGTTTCATGCGCTCTGTCCTTCCGTCGTCAGACGGTCAACCTGGCTACGCCATGTCGCCTGCTCCGGATGGCCTTCGCTACGCTGGCCGTATAGCTGGGCGATTTGCGTACCGTCATGGGCAAACAGCTCCACGCTGGTGACGTGGCCATCCGAGGTCGGCTTACGCGTTACCCAGACTTCATCAACACTGTCTTCGCGCAGGTGCAGGGTGAAGGTGGTATTGAAGATGTTGAGCCAGCCGCGCATCGGGGCCAGCTTTTCCAGGGTGCCGGTAAAGATTTGCACGCAGCCGCGGTTGCCAACAAAAATCATGATCTCGTTGCCCTCTTCGCGAATGGTTTCCAGCAGGTGCGGCAGGGCATCGTGGTCAATGCGGCAGGCCAGGTCATCGCTGACCAGACGGAAAGCCTGCTGGCGAGAGAGGTTATATTTTCGCAACAGCCCGAAGAACTGATGGACGTCGGTCATGGCGCGCCATTCATTTTCCAGCGCCGCGCCGTCGGCGGAAGCGGCATAGCGGGGGGCATCAACGGGGCGGATAGCCAACGGTGTCGGGGCGGCATGGGTCTGCCCCGCAATCAGCGCTTCCCACGCCGTCATATCGGTTTGAGCCGTCGCATAGACTTTCAACAGCGCGTCGCCGTGATGGTCGAAGAACTGAATACTCTGGCGGCCGTTATCACTCAGGTGGAAGGCGCAGGCCCACTGGCTGAGGAACAGGCGCAGATCGAGTGCGCGCGGGTTCAGCACCAGCCCGGCATGGCCGCTAAGGTGCTGGTGGGTAAACTGGCCCACCTGCTCATGCACCGCATATTCATTACGGCAGATGCATTTGGTCTCGCCGACGCTTTCCAGTCCAGCGATGATTGCCCGCATGTCGTCCTGCAGGCGAACGGCATCGTGGCCAACGCGAGCGGCGGTTAATTCCGCTTCGCTAATGCCCATTTCAGCGGCGATATCACGGGCATATTTAACGGAAGCCTGCGCTTTGGCAGCCTGATAGCGCTGCCACAGTTCGTTTGCGTTGTGTTGCATGATTCACATCCTTCTCTACGATGAATATCCCCGGCCGTGGCCGGGGAGCAGGTTCATCCCCGCTGTCTTTCAGCATGTTGCGAACGGGACGTTGCACTGCCGGCCTGAGTCTGCGTATCGCGACCCACGCTGCTGCTGCCGGTCGGTATGCTGAAATCCATGGGGTTTATTATTCTCCGGGCTATCAGAAATCGACGTTGACGCCCAGTTGCCAGGTCCGGCCCGGCATTGTCGCCAGCGCTTTATCGTAGGCGTCCTGATTCGTCGACGTCTCAATATTGCGGCTGCTCAGGTAATCCCAGTATTGTCGATCGGTAATGTTGTAAACGCCGCCGTTAATACGCACGTTTTTCGCCACCTGCCACCAGGCCGTCAGGTCCAGCATGCCGTAGCCAGGCACGCGCATGTATTCGCTGGAGGAGTCGGTAATGGCGGAACCCGTGTTGGTATAGCTTTCGCGGTTGGTGGCGCTGGCCTGCTTACCTTTCACGAAGGTGGCGGTCAACGCGGTCCCGTAGCGTTTCGCCGGATCGTCCCAGGCTACGCCGACGATAGCCTTCATCGGCGCCACGCTGTCGAGGTCGATGTATTTGTCGCCGAGATAGCTGGATTTCGATTTCCCTTCACTATAGCCGTAGGCCAGCGTCGCGCTCAGGCCGTTAACCTCTTCAAACCAGGTGCCAAAGTTGAATTTGGCGCTGATTTCGCCGCCGTAGATATAGGCTTTATCGCGGTTTTCCGCCTGATAAATCGTATAGATATTCGACGGGACGTTGGTGAAGTGGTCCGGATTGCCGGAACGGGTGTAGCGGCTATAGGCGATGAAGTTCTTATAGCTGTTGTAGAACAGGGCGGTACGCATCGTGATCCCTTCGACCACTTCGCCTTTTAAGCCCCATTCGAAATTGTCGCTGGTTTCCGTGTTCAGATCGGTGTTACCAATCAGCGCATACTGCGCTCGTCCGGCGTAGCTGGAGCCGAGGTTCCAGGAGCCGTACAGCTGGCTGGCGTTGGGGAACTCGGCGCCGCGTTTATACTGCAGGTAGGTCATGGTACGCGGAGTGATATCGTACTGGAAGGTCAGGGACGGCAGCACCTGAGTATCGGAGTTTTTACCGTACAGGCTGGCGACGGAGGACTCCGTCAGCACGCTGCTGTTGGTGGTCAGATCGCCGAGATTCTCCGGTTTGGTGGATTGATGCACCACGCGCACGCCCGGGATCACCGCAAAGTTGTGGCTGTCGAGATCGAAGTTGATCTTATCCTGAACGAAGCCGCCAAGGGTGTAGCCCCGGCTGTCGGCTTCCGGCTGCATGATCTCGCTGTAGATACTCGGGACCGGCGACTGGCTGAACGGGCGCTGGGTTTTGGTGGTGCTGGCGTTGAGCCCGGCGCTCAGGTCGTGGCGACCAATGGATTTCGCCAGCGCGGTCTGAATACCCCAGGTGTCGGTATCGTAGTCAGAGTTGACCGTTTCCATCGATCCGGTGGTGCTGTCCGGCATCCAGGTCCAGTCATGGGCCTCGGTGTGCTGGTAGTAGACTTTGGTCGACATACTGTCGAGATAGTCATTCATTGGCGTCCAGTCGTCTTTCAAACTGATGCCCCAGCGACGAGTCTGGCTGGTCTGGTTGGCATCGCCAATGATGCTGTTGCCGCTGCTATCCCAGCTGTCAAAGTGGGTGTGGTTGGTTTTATGGTAGTAGTCGAGCGTGCTGGTCAGCTTGTGTTCATCATTTGGCTGCCAGATGCCGGAGGCCATAAAGGCATCGGAGTGCCAGTTGGCCGGATAGGCGTCAATCTTATCGCTGTTATTTTGGGTTTCCTGGCCGTCGCGGCGGCTGTAGACGAAAATGCCGCGTAGGGTTTCATCTCCGCCGGCCACCGTCACGCCGTTATGCCAGCTGCGGTCGGCAGAGTCGTAGCCGCTCCGGTAGCCGAAGGCGCTGGTTTTTCCCGGGCGCAGATAATCATCGGCAGATTTCGGCTGGAAGGAGACGTTGCCGCCGATAGAGGTGTTGGCGGTTTCAGTCGAGGTGGCACCGGACTGAATATCGATGCTGCCGTACATATACGGGTCGATATAATCGCGACCGATGCCAAACGTATTCAGGCCGGCACGGCCGACGTAGCCGCGCCCGGTCGCATCCGGCTGCGCGATGCCGTCGACATCAATCCCGACGCGGTTGCTTTCCAGCCCGCGAATGTTATAACCGGTATAGCCGCCGCGGTCGAAGCCGCTTTTACCATTACCCGAGCCGCCGCTAGCGCCGGTCGCGCCGATCAGCGGTTCGTAACGCATGACGGAACCAAAATCTTTGGCCCCTTTGTCCTGTAGCTCCTGCGCGCTGACCGAATGTTCGCTGCCGGCTTTGAGCAGGGGAGCGGGTGCGGTGACGGTCATCTGCTCGGAGCTATCCGATGAGGTGTCGCTGGTGGTGGTGTGTGCGGTGGTATCAGCTGCCCCGGCGGTCGTCTGATAGATTGCTGCAAGCAACGAAGTCACCAGCAGGCTTTTCTTAAACCAGGCCGGTGATTGAGTGGATTTGTACATAGTAGCCACGCCTTGATAATTATTAGTATCGGCTCACGCGTTACTTCCAGATTTGCAGGTGAGTCCCGTTGCTTCCGTTAGCGGACTCTGTTTCTCCATGATTATTGATTGCGAATGGTAATGATAGGTATTATCGTTTGCAACAAAATAATCATGTATTCCCCATTTAATCTGCAATTTGTTTACAATCAGCCCTTTTAGATACAGCGAGAAAGTCATGAGTCACAAAGCCGCGATTACGATCAACTACTGCTCTCAATGCAACTGGATGCTGCGCGCCAGCTGGATGGCTCAGGAGCTGCTGCATACGTTCAGTACCGATATCGGCTCGGTCACGCTGGTCCCGGGCACCGGCGGCATCTTCACCATTACCGTCGACGACGTACAAATCTGGGACCGCAAGCAGGATGAGGGTTTCCCGGATGCGGCTGAACTCAAGCGCCGGGTACGGGATGTCTGTTTCCCCGAGAAGTCGCTGGGCCACCTCGATAAGTCTGCCGATCCGGTGTAAGCAAGAGGGGAAAACGGCTGCGCCAGAGGTCATAAAGGTGTATTATTTTTGCATCTTTATTAATGGGGAAGCGCAATGGCGGGTCAACGCATCAACCGGGAAAAAAAGACTATCCGCAGCATGATTTCGCTCTATCAGCGCCGCTGCCCGGACGCGCAGGCTGACGTGGAGCATTACCAGGCGCTGAACGCCTATGCCGATAAGCGGCTGGATAAATGCGTGTTTGGCGAAGAGAAGCCGGCCTGTAAGCAGTGCCCGGTCCACTGCTACCAGCCGGCAAAACGCGAAGAAATGAAGCAGATCATGCGCTGGGCGGGGCCGCGAATGCTCTGGCGTCACCCGATTCTGACGATTCGCCACCTGATTGATGACCGGCGTCCCGTGCCGGAGCTTCCGGAAAAATACCGGCCTAAAAAGTAGCGGTGGCTTTCCCGGCTTGCGCAGCGCTTAGCCGGGCGACAATGCGTGCGGTCTGTCGGTACGGTCGCCCGGGTAAGGCGTCAGCCGCTACCCGGGGTCTCTGCGGACGTCGCCTGGGTTTGATTGTCGCGAACCGACGTCCAGACAAAGGTGATAATAAACAGCGCGGTAAACAACACCACGATGGTCGGCGCCGGGGCACTGTCAAGGTAAAACGATAGCCACACGCCGCCCAGCGAACAGCTTACGGCAATCGCCACCGCCAGCAGCAGCGCACTGATAAAACGCCGGGTCAGCAGCAGAGCAATGGCCCCGGGAGCAATCAGCAGCGAGATTGACAAAATAATCCCCACCGCTTTGAGCGTCGCCACGATGGTCAGGGCAATCATGCACAGCAGTCCGTAGTGCAGCAGGCCGCAGCGTAATCCGCTGGCTTTAGCCTGATGCGGATCGAAGGCGTGTAGCAGAAAGTCGCGCCACTTTAGCCCGATAATCAGCGCAATCACCAGGGCAATCGTCGACGTTTGCCCAATATCGCTGGCGGAAATCCCCAACATATCGCCAAACAGAATATGGTCGAGATGGACTTCGGACTGAATAGCGACATACAGCACCAGCCCGGCGCCAAACATCCCGGAAAAGACAATGCCCATAATGGTATCGCGCTTGATGCGACTGTTATCGTCGAGATAGCCGGTCGCGATGGCGCAGAATAGTCCGGCAACAAAGGCGCCAATGGCGAACGGGATCCCGACAATATAGGCCACCACCACGCCGGGAAAGACCGCATGGCTCATGGCATCCCCCATCAACGCCCAGCCTTTCAGCACCAGAAAAACCGACAGTAGCGCGCAGGGAATGGCGACGATGGCTGCCACCAGCATGGCGTTGACCATAAACGAAAACTGGAACGGTTCGAGAAGCGTGGTCAGCAGCATGATCCCTCCCTGGCGCGACGGCGGTTGGCCAGCAGGCCGTGTTTGGGAGCAAAGACAAAGGTCACCAGAAAGAGCAAGGTCTGGGCCACGACGATAATGCCGCCGGTTGCGCCATCCAGATAGTAGCTCAGCCAGGCGCCGAAAAAACTGGTCAGGCTGCCAATAGCGACGGCAATCGCCAGCAGGCGTGGAAAGCGGTCGGTCAGCAGCCAGGCGGTCGCTCCCGGAGTGACTACCAGGCAAATGACCAGGAAGGCGCCCACGGTTTGCAATGCCGCCACGGTACAGGCGGCCAGCAGCGTGAAGAACAGCAGCTTGAGCCCGGTGGTGTTCAGGCCAATGGATCGGGCGTGGCTCTCATCGAAAAAGGTCACCATCAGGTCTTTCCATTTCAGCAGCAGAATCACCATTGAAATCGAGCCGATGGCCGCCAGCTGAATAATATCTTCCGGGGCGATCGCCAGGATATTGCCGAGAATAATGGTCTGGATATTTACCGAGGTTGGGTTGAGCGACACCATAAACAGCCCGATACCGAAGAACGACGAAAAAATCAGACCGATAATGGCATCCTCTTTGAGCTTCGAACGCTGGTTGAGAAACAGCATGCTGCCCGCCGCCAGTCCTCCGGAGAGAAAAGCGCCGACGGCGAAGGGCAGGCCGAGCATATACGCTCCCGCCACGCCCGGTACGATGGAGTGGGAGAGGGCATCGCCAATCAGCGACCAGCCTTTTAGCATCAGGTAGCAGGAGAGAAAGGCGCACACGCCGCCCACCAGCGCCGATACCCACATCGCATTCAGCATATACTGATAGCCGAACGGCTCGATTAGCCAGTTCATCCTTCTCCTCCCGTCGTCCGACGGCTGATAAACGGCCGTTCATCGTCGGTGATAATCTGCTCTTCTCCGCCGCTGAGCACCACGTGGCGCAGCGCGCCGCTGAAAGCGAGTTCGAGGTTGGCAGCGGTAAAGGTTGTTTCCGTCGGTCCGCTGGCCAACACGGTGCCTTTGACCATCACCGTGTAATCGCAAAACTCGCTGACCGAACCGAGATTGTGGGTCGAAACCAGCAGGGTACAGCCGTCGTCGCGCAGCTCGCGCAGCAGGGTGATGATCTGGGTTTCGGTCTGGACGTCAACGCCGGTAAACGGCTCATCCAGCAGAATGACCTTGCCCTGCTGAGCGATGGCGCGGGCAAGGAACACCCGTTTTTTCTGTCCGCCGGACAGCTCGCCGATTTGCCGGTGGCGATAGTCGCTCATCCCGACGCGGGCCAGCGCCGCATCAACCACTTCCCGGTCATAGGCTTTGGCCCGTCGCAGCCAGCCCATATGTCCGTAGCGGCCCATCATGACGACATCCTCCACCAGTACCGGGAAGGTCCAGTCAACGTCCTCTGATTGCGGGACATAGGCCACCAGGTTCTGGCGCAGCGCGCGATGAACCGGCTGGCCAAGTATGGCAATCTCGCCATGGGACAGACGAACAAAGCCCATCAGCGCTTTAAACAGCGTCGATTTTCCCGAACCATTGATGCCCACCAGCGCGGCAATGGAGCCGCGTGGTACGCTGAAGGTGGCATCGCGCAGCGCGGTGTGGCCGTTGCGATAGGTTACGCTGACCCGGTTGACCGAGAGGCCAGGCAGATCGGCGGTCATGGCTGTTTCCTCATCCCATCGTTGATGCCCTGGACGATGGTTTGCGTCGTAACGCGCAGCAGATCCAGGTAGGTGGGAACCGGGCCATCGGCGGCGCTCAGGGAGTCAACATAAAGCACGCCGCCATAATGGGCGCCGGCTTCCCGCGCCACCTGGCGCGCCGGTTTATCTGAAATAGTGCTTTCGCTGAAGATGGTCGGGATATGCTCTTTCTTCATGGTGTCGATGGTTTTACGCACCTGCTGCGGCGTGCCCTGCTGGTCGGCATTGATTGGCCACAGGTAGCGCTCTTTCAGCCCGTTGTCGCGGGCCAGATAGGAGAACGCGCCTTCGCTGGTCACCAGCCAACGCTTCTCTACCGGCAGTTTCGCCAGCTCCGCCTTCAGCGGCGCCATAGTCTGGCGGATTTTCTCTTTATAGATGGCGGCATTCTGACGATAGGTCTGCGCATTCGCAGGGTCGTATTTGCTCAGCGCATCACGGATGTTATCGACGTAGATCAGCGCGTTATCCGCCGACATCCACGCATGGGGGTTGGGCTTACCGTTATAGGGACCTTCGCTGATCCCCATTGGCTGAATCCCCTCGCTGACGACCACTTCCGGGACCCCTTTCAGGTGCTGATAAAAGCGGGCGAACCACAGTTCCAGGTTCAGACCGTTGGTGAGGATCAGCTGTGCCCCCTGGGCGCGTTTAATATCGCCGGGCGTCGGCTGGTATTCGTGGATCTCGGCGCCGGGTTTGGTAATCGAGCTGACCTGGGCCGCCTCTCCGGCGACGTTTTGCGCCATATCGGCAATCACCGTAAAGGTGGTGATCACTTTGAATTTTTCGCTGGCCTGAGCCGGGGCGATCGCCAACAGGCCGAGCAGAGCGGTAAAGATCAGGTGCTTCAGAGGCGGCAGGTGCAGCATAGGATCCCTCACATCATTGTGGTTAATTAATCATCTGTTATAGCCATTGCTATGTTATATAGCACAGGCTATTTATAAATGAAAATGATTATTATTTAAATGCTGAGAGGAAAACCGTACAAACCGGCTGTCGCGGGGAAAATGGCAAGACGTTTCAAAGAACGCCGTTTCGTGTGAAGCGGCGTTGGAGTGCGGATTACGCGCGGATGGCGAGGAGAATGGCCGAGGCTTTGATCAGCGCAATCACGCGGCTGCCCTCGACCAGCTTCATCTCTTCCTGACTTTCATTGGTGACGACGGCGATGATAGCGAAGCCCGCGTCGGTTTTGATGTGCACCGTCGCGTTGACCGCCCCTTCAGTGATGCGGGTGACGCTCCCGGCAAACTGATTGCGCGCGGAGAACTTCAGGCCGCAATCCTCTGTGGCCAGGGTGACCCACGGCGCTTTAATCAGCGCGATGGCTTCTTTACCGGCAACCAGACCCAGCGCCTCCTTGCTGCTGTGGGTGACGATCGCCACCAGTTTTGCGCCGCCGGCGAGGGTCAATTCCACTTCATCGTTGGCCGCGCCGGCGGCAACTGCGCTGACCGTGCCGGTCAACTGGTTACGTGCTGATACCGCCATAAAATCTCCTTGTGTGGCTGATTAAGTGAGTACAGGACTTATACTAGCTCATCTTTGTTAATGCCCAGGCGTTTCATGCGGGAAAGCAGCGTTGTACGCTTTAATCCCAGCCGCTGCGCCGCTCCTTTCGGCCCGGCAACCACGCCGTTGCTCTCTTTCAATACGCGGACGATCAGCTGATATTCATCCTCGCCCTCTTGCGGCAGCACTTCGGCCGTCATCGTCTCCGCCTCGATATTCATCTCCGGCAGCGACAGCTGCAGCACGCTGCCGCGGGTTAACAGCACCGCGCGTTCAATCACGTTTTCCAGCTCACGAACGTTACCCGGCCACTCCATGTGGCTCAGCGTACGCAGGGTTTCTGCCGGAATGCTGTCGATGTTACGCCCGAGGCGGCGGGCGATTTTAAAGGTAAACGCCTTGACCAGCAGCGGGATATCGTCCGGACGCTCGCGCAGCGGCGGCAGATGGATCGGAAAGACGTTCAGACGATAGTAGAGATCGCTGCGGAATTCGCGATCGACGACCATCTGCCTGAGATCGCGGTTGGTGGCGGCGATCAGCCGGACATCGGTGCGGATCAGCTTGTTGCTGCCGAGACGTTCAAACTCCTGTTCCTGCAGAACCCGCAGCAGCTTCGGCTGCAGCTCCAGCGGCATGTCGCCCACTTCATCGAGAAATAATGAGCTTTTATCCGCCAGTTCGAAACGGCCGATGCGCTGAGCGCTGGCGCCGGTAAACGCGCCGCGCTCATGGCCGAAGAGATCGCTTTCCAGCAGCCCGGCGGGCATCGCGGCACAGTTCATCTTGACCATTCGCCGCGCGTTGCGGCCGCTGAGATTATGAATGGCGCGGGCAATCAGCTCTTTGCCGGTGCCGGTTTCGCCGAGGATCAGCACGGTGCTGTCGCTCTGCGCCACCATTTCGACCTGCTTGAGTACGCTGTGCATCGCTTCGCTGCGGCCGATGATTTCGCCAAACTCGCTCTCGACATTATTCAGCTGTTCGGTGAGCGCCAGATTTTCATCCACCAGCCGCTCCTTAAGCCGCTGAATTTCGCGATAGGCGAGGGCATTATCGACGGCGATCGACACCCGTTCGGCAATTTGTCGCAGCAGCTTGAGGTTGGTGGTGGTGAACACCTTCTCATCGCACTGCGCCAGTTTCAGCACGCCCAGCAGCGTATTGCCAGACATCAGCGGCAGCAGGCACAGCGTCTGAATCTGGTTGCCCCACATCTCAAAAAGCATTTTCTCGTACGGGGCCAGCGAGTCGTGCTCGTGTAAATTGAGCAGCAGCATCTCTTTGCTTTTGAACACTCGTTCGGTCAGCGTACCGGCTTCATTCACCTCGCTCTGATCGTGAACCGGATGGCTGGCGTCGAGATAATGGGTCGAGTAGATATTCAGTTTGCCTTTGCGGTTGCTGCGTAGCACCACGCTGATAGCGTCGATACGGAAATAGTGGTGAATCTCTTTGGCGACTTCGCTAACCAGCTCATCGATATCCAGCCGGGAGAGCACGGCGTTGGTGATAGCAACCAGAATGCGAAAGTTGTCGCGCTCGTGGCACAACAGATCGTAATCGACGTTGTTGCTGACCCGGCTCTGGATCTGCTCGGTCACCACCGCAACCAGCTGGGTAAAGGTATGCAGCCGCTGGAACTCTTTCTCGGTCCACGGTCGGGCGTCGTCGCGGATAAACTCGCAGCCGCCAAAGATGCGGCCTTCCGCCGCCAGCGGCAGCAGGCCGTAATAGCCAAACGGTGGATAGAGTCCGCTACTGGCCAGCTGAGGCCAGGCCTCGACAAAGGTCGCCTTGTCACAGTGCAGCGCATCGGGACGCGACAGCAGGCGACGCACCGGCCCGTGTGCCAGTACGGTCTCATCTTCATAGCTGACCGGCAGACCCGCTTCGTCACAACCGTACCTTGCCGCACGATGGTTCCCGGCGTTCCACAGAATAATCGCCGCACGATCCGCCAGCGCGGATTGCTGAACCAGACGGGTTAGCGTTTCACTCAGCGCCGCCAGGTCAGGCTGCTGTAATAAAATACGGGTGATATCGAACAGCCCTTGCTGCCCGAAATCGCCCAATGGTGTATACGACATTACTGAAGTCCAAAACGCACCCGCAAAGCGGCACGTAAGAAAGTGGTGACACAAATAATAGTATGTTAATAAAGCGGTTGTTGCCGCCGCCAACCCATCCGAGGTCGCCCGCGGATTTGGGCCGGATAATGATGCTGGCTTTTCCCGGCTCGCGCTGCGTTTAGCCGGGCTACAGGTCCGTGCGTAGCCGGTAGCCCGGATAAGGCGTTAGCCGCAATCCGGGGAGCCGTTTTCCGTTAACAAATTCGCGGCAGCGGCTCGGCATGGGGAAGGTCCAGCGTCCGCTTCACGCCATACAGGCCGATCGTGCGCACGCCGGTACGCTCAACCACGTCGCCGATAATCGCGGCGTGGCGGCCAAGCGGGTGGCTTTGCAGCTGCGCCAGCGCGGCCTCCGCCGCTTCCCGGGCGACGGCTATCACCAGCTTGCCTTCATTGGCGAAGTTTAGCGCCTCCAGGCCTAACAGTTCGCACACCCCGCGTACGGTCTCGTTCACCGGCAGCTTCTGTTCATGTAGCTCAATGCCGCAGCCGCTGGCGGCGGCGAACTCATGAGCCACCGCGTTCACTCCGCCGCGGGTCGCATCGCGTAGCGCTTTGATGCCGGGAACAGCGCGCAGCGTCTGAATAAGCGGCGTCAGCACCGCACAGTCGCTGGCCAGCGCGCCGTCCAGACCCAGCTGTTCGCGGAGGTTGAGAATGGTGGCGCCGTGGTCGCCCAGCGTGCCGCTGACCAGCAGGACGTCGCCGGGAGCGATCTGTTGTGCCCCCCAGCGAATATCCGCCGGAATGGCGCCGATCCCGGCGGTATTGATAAACAGTTTATCCGCCGCGCCGCGCGGGACGACTTTGGTATCGCCGGTGACGATGGCAATCTCAGCGGCCTGCGCGGTACGGGCCATGCTGCTGACCACCCGTTCCAGGGTAGCCATCTCCAGCCCCTCTTCGAGAATAAATCCGCAGGAGAGATAGCGCGGCAGGGCACCGCTGACCGCCACGTCGTTGGCGGTGCCGCATACTGCCAGCTTGCCGATGTCCCCGCCGGGGAAAAACAGCGGATCGATAACGTAGCTGTCGGTGGAAAAGGCGAGACGATCGCCCTGAGCGGTAAGCTGCGCCAGATCGAGACGCGCCTGATCTTCTTGCTCTGCCAGCCACGGGTTGGCGAACGCCTGCATAAACAGGGAGGCGATCAGCTGCTGCATCGCCTGACCCCCGCTACCGTGAGCTAACTGGACGCTTTTCATGCTTCATTTTCCTGACTGCGATATTGATACCAGGCGGCGCATGCGCCTTCTGATGAGACCATCAGCGCGCCAAACGCGCTTTGCGGGTTACACACTTGCCCGAACAGCGGACACTGATGCGGCTTACAGCGGCCGGTCAGCACATCGCCACAGCGGGCGCGCGGATCGTCGCAGACGCGCTGCGGCGCCGGCTGAAAATGGGCTTCAGCGTCAAAGCGCCGATAGGCGGGCGTCAGGCCTACGCCGGAATTGTTGATGACCCCCAGCCCGCGCCATTCGCTATCGCCGGACAGGCAGAAAACGTCGGCAATCGCCGCTTGCGCCAGCGGGTTGCCTTCATCAGGCACCACGCGGCGGTACTGATTTTCGACCTGGCTGCACTGCGCTATTGTCTGCTCAACCAGCATCACCGCGCCTTGCAGTAGATCAAGAGGTTCGAAACCAGCCACCACTAAAGGACGCCGGTAGTCGCTGGCGATAAATCCGTAGGCTTCGGTACCGATGACCATACTGACATGACCCGGGGCAAGAAAGGCATCGATGCTGTTATCAGGCTGGTCGAGCAGACTGCGCAGGGTCGGGAGCAGGGTGATGTGCTGGCAAAAAAAGAAGAAGTTATCCACGTTGCGCTCGCGAGCCTGACGCAGCGTCAGCGCGGTAGCGGGCATGGTGGTTTCAAAACCGAGGCCAAAGAAGACCACCTCCCGCTGCGGGTTCTGCTGCGCCAGCTTCAGCGCATCCATCGGTGAATAGACGATACGCACATCGGCGCCGCGAGATTTCGCCTGCAGCAGGGAGCCGTTTTTACCGGGGACGCGCATGGCATCGCCGAAGGTGCAGAACATCACCCCCGGGCGGCTGGCGATATCGATACAGGTGTCGATGCGCCCCATCGGCAGGACGCAGACCGGGCAGCCGGGGCCGTGAATAAATTCGATATTCTCCGGCAGCAGCTGGTCGAGACCGAATTTAAAGATGGCGTGCGTATGGCCGCCGCACACTTCCATAATACGCAGCGGATGCCCGGCGGTATGAGGCAGCAGATGCGCGCGCGCCTGAAGATGTTCAACCAGCTGCATCACCTGCTCCGGCGCGCGATATTCATCAACAAAACGCATTATCGCTCCTCGCCGTACAGCAGCGCGCCCACGTCAGGCTCGACTTCAAACATATTTTGCAGCGCCTCAAGGGTATCGCGGGCTTCCGCTTCATTAATAATGCTCATGGCGAAGCCCACGTGGACCAGAACCCACTGGCCGAGTCGCGGCTGCCCCTGTTCATCAACGCTTCCTACCAGCGTCAGATCGACTTCGCGTTGGATGCCGCACACTTCGACCTTCGCCAGGTTACCGTCAATGGCGCAGATTTGCCCCGGAATGCCTATGCACATGTCTGTGCCTCCAGCCAGCTGAGCCACTTATCCATGCCTTCGCCGCTGGTGGCGGACAGCATAATGATTTCAATATGGGGATTGACCTCCCGCGCGCAGGCGAGGCACTTCTCTACATCAAAGTTGAGGTACGGCAGCAGGTCGATTTTATTCAGCAGCATCAGGCTGGCGGCGGCGAACATATGCGGATACTTCAGCGGCTTATCTTCGCCTTCGGTGACCGACAGCACCGCCACCTTGTGACGTTCGCCGAGGTCGAAGCTCGCCGGGCATACCAGGTTGCCGACGTTTTCAATAAACAGCATACCCTTATCCGCCAACGGCAGACGTGGGGCGGCATCGGCAATCATCTGCGCATCAAGGTGGCAGCCCTTTCCGGTATTGACCTGAATGGCCGGCGTGCCGGTAGCGCGAATGCGTGCCGCATCATTGACCGTCTGCTGGTCGCCTTCGATGACCGCGCAGGCGATTTTTCCTTTCAGACGCAGCAAGGTTTCACTGAGCAACGTGGTTTTGCCGGAGCCCGGGCTGGAGACCAGGTTCAGCACCAGCTGGCCGCGTGCGGCAAAGCGCGCGCGGTTGCGGGCCGCCAGACGATTGTTTTTATCCAGCACGTCGATTTCGACTTCCAGCATCCGGCGCTGGCTTTGACCCGGTGCATGGGTACCCGCTTCGCCGTGGCCGTAGTGCAGGTCGCCGCTCTCTGAACGGGTGGGGGAGAAGCTATCGCTTTTGACGCCGGTAATCGTCATGGTCTGGCGCGGGGCTGGCGCGAAGGGGGCGCTGCGAAACGCCGAGTGGGGGTTATGCTCATCACCTTCGATATAAAGGTTGCCTTCCCCACAGCCGCAAGTTGTACACATAGTTTTACTCCTGGTCTGTCCCGTTATCCTCACGTTGTCTCTTTGCCGGCTGGCTCGCTGGCCGCCGCGAGATAATCCGAATTAACGGGGATCACTTCTATTCGCTGAATCTGTAGGCCGTCGTCCGCCACAATCTGCAGCGTGTCGCTGTGGCACTGCGGACAGCGCCGCACGTGCTGCGAGATGAGTTGCACGTACTGCTGGCAGGATTCGCACCAGCATTCGGCCTGTTGTTCGGCAATATGCAGTTCGCAGCCTTCCGCCAGCGTGCCGCGGCACACCAGCTCAAAACAGAAGGTCAATGCGCTGGCTTCCACGCAGGAAAATGCGCCGACCTTCAGCCACACGCCGGTAACCCGACGCGCGCCGGCCTGCTGCGCCTGCTGTTCAATAATTTCCAGCGCCCGCTGGCTAAGAGTGATTTCGTGCATGGTCGCCTCCGTATCGCGATGGGCCATATATGCAATAACGATGCCAGGTCATCGCTACTGTCGGAACAACTGTCGATGACGACAGCTGACGGATGTCATCGACATGTCAGCACCACGCCGTATTTTTATTAAAATCATTAAATATCAATAAATTAAAATTTGGCATGGAAAATGCTTGTACGGTGCATCTCATGCAACCGGGGAGACCGAGATGACTATTTGGGAAATTAGTGAAAAGGCGGACTACATCGCCGACCGTCACCGCCGCTATCAGGATCAGTGGCGCCAGTACTGCAATTCGCTGGTTCAGGGCATCACCCTGTCAAAAGCGCGTTTGCATCATGCGATGAGCTGCGCGCCGGACAAAGAGCTGTGCTTCGTCCTGTTTGAACATTTTCAGGTGTATGTCGCGCTGGCGGAAGGGTTCAACAACCACACCATCGAGTACTACGTCGAAACGCGCAATGGTGATGATAAGCGATTGATTGCTCAGGCAACGCTGGCATCCGACGGTACCGTTGACGGCCGGATCAGCAACCGTTCGCGCGAACAGGTGCTGGAACATTACCTGGCCATTATTGCCAGCGTCTATGACCGTCTGTATGACGCCATGGAACACGACCAGCCGGTGGATTTAAGCCATCTGGCGCTGGCCCATTAATCGTAAGGTGTCGACACGTGTCGAAAATGACATCTGAACTCCCTGATTTCGTCAAAAATGACTTTCACCCGAGGATTGCCCGGTGAACCGTTTTGTAATTGCTGACTCCACCGTCTGTATCGGCTGCCGCACCTGCGAAGCCGCCTGCTCAGAGACGCATCGCCAGTACGGCCTGCAGGCCATGCCGCGACTACAGGTCATGCGTAATGAAAAAGAATCGGCGCCGCAAATGTGCCACCACTGCGAAGACGCCCCCTGCGCCGCGGTGTGTCCGGTTAATGCGATCAATCGCGTCGATGGCGCGGTTCAGCTGAATGAAAGCCTGTGCGTAAGCTGTAAGCTGTGCGCCATTGCCTGCCCGTTCGGGGCGATTGAATTTTCCGGCAGTCGTCCGCTGGATATTCCGGCCAACGCCAATACCCCTATGGCGCCCGCTGCGCCGCCGGCGCCAGCCCGCGTCAGTTCGCTGCTCGACTGGGTGCCCGGCGTGCGCGCTATCGCCGTGAAATGCGACCTGTGCCATTTCGATGAGCAGGGACCCGCCTGCGTGCGTACCTGTCCGACGAAAGCGCTGCTGCTGGTGGATATCCGCGATATCGCCCAGGCCAGCAAGCGCAAGCGTGAGCTGACCTTTAATACCGACCTCGGCGATTTGTCGCTGTTTCAGTCGCAACAGGAGGGCGTGAAATGAGCGTGATCTCTTTAGTGAATCAGGCGGTGCTGTGGTATGCCGCCAGCGGCGTGCTGGCATTTATCTTTACCCTGAGAAAACCGTTAAGCGGTGCGATTGCCGGGATCGGCGGCGCGGTGGCCAGCGCGATGCTGATCGTCGCCGCTCTCGCGACGCTGATAACCCCTGTGCAGGTGAGCGACGGCATGCTGCAGATGCTCTCTTTACCGGTTCGGGTGAACGGCATCAATGCGCTATGGCTGCTCGCCATTGGCCTCAGCGCACTGCCCATCGCCCTGTTTAATATCGTCTGGCACCGTCATTCGCAGGTGAAAGCCAACGGTCTGTTGGTCAATCTGCTGCTGGCTTCGGCAACTTGTGCCGTGGTGGCAACCAACTTCGGCACGCTGGTGGTGATGGCGGAGATGATGGCCCTGTGCGGGGCATTTCTGACCGGCTGCGCGCAATCCGCAAAGCTGTGGTTTGCGTTGGGACGTCTGGGAACGCTGCTGATGGCGTGGAGCTGCTGGCTGGTGTGGTCGTTCTACGGCACCCTCGACCTGGGGCAGATTAGCCTGCTCGCCGCCCATGCCCCGCAAAATATGCTGCTGTGGCTGCCGGCGCTCGTCGGTTTCGCGCTGCTGGCGGGCGTTATCCCGCTGCACGGCTGGGCGCCGCAGGCGCACGCCGGGGCCAGCGCGCCGGCCGCCGCGCTGTTCTCCACAGTGGTGATGAAAGTCGGTCTGTTTGGCATCTTAACGGTCTCGCTTGCCGGGAGCGCGCCGCCGCTGTGGTGGGGCGTGTTGCTGCTGGTCGTGGGGATGATAACCGCGTTTATCGGCGGACTGTATGCCCTGATGGAGCACAATATTCAGCGTCTGCTGGCTTATCACACCCTCGAAAATATCGGCATTATTTTGCTGGGGCTTGGCGCCTTCGTCACCGGTCTGGCGCTCAACAGCAGTAGCCTGATGGTGCTGGGTTTCATCGGCGGCATGTACCACCTGATCAACCACAGTGTGTTCAAAACGACGCTGTTCCTTGGCGCCGGCGCCGTGTGGTTCCGTACCGGCCACCGCGATATCGAAAAACTGGGCGGGATGGGCAAAAGAATGCCGCTGATTTCGCTCTCTATGTTGGTCGGCCTGATGGCGATGGCTGCGCTGCCGCCGCTGAACGGCTTTGCCGGCGAGTGGGTTATCTACCAGTCCTTCTTCAAACTGAGCACCAGCGACGCCTTTATCGGCCGTCTGCTTGGGCCGCTGCTTGCCGTTGGCCTGGCGATTACCGGCGCGCTGGCGGTGATGTGTATGGCGAAAGTGTACGGCGTGACCTTCCTCGGCGCACCGCGGACTCCGGAAGCGGAGAACGCCACCCGCGCCCCGCTGCTGATGACGGTCAGCGTGGTACTCGCCGCGCTCTGCTGCGTGGCGGGCGGGGTCGCCGCGCCGTGGCTGTTGACGCTGGTCGGCGGGGTACTACCGGTTCAGGCGCAGGTCTCAAGCGTGGTGTCGCAGCCGCTGATCGCCATTCTGCTGCTGGCCTGTCCGCTGCTGCCGTTCCTGCTGATGATCTTCTTTAAAGGCGACCGTCTGCCTGCGCGCTCCCGCGGTGCGGCATGGGTCTGCGGCTACGACCATGAAAAATCGATGGTCATCACCGCTCATGGTTTTGCCATGCCGGTTAAAGAGGCCTTCGCGCCGCTGCTGAAATTGCGTCACTGGCTGAATCCGGTACGTCTGGTTCCCGGCTGGCAGTCCGCCTCGGCGCCCGCGCTGTTCCGCGGCGTGGCGTTAGTCGAGCTGGCGGCGCTGGTGGTCATTGTCATTTCGCGAGGAGCCTGAGAATGAGCGTTTTAATTGCACTATTACAGGCGCTGCTGCTGTTTGCCGCCGCGCCCCTGCTGTCCGGCATCACCCGCGTAGCCCGCGCTCGCTTGCATAATCGCCGCGGTCCGGGCGTGCTGCAGGAGTACCGGGATATCTTCAAGCTGCTGGGCCGCCAGAGCGTCGGGCCGGATGTTTCCGGCTGGGTCTTTCGCCTGACCCCCTTCGTGATGGTCGGCGTGATGTTGACCATTGCCAGCGCGCTGCCGGTGGTGACCGTCTCGTCGCCGCTGGCGGGACTGGGCGATCTGATTACGCTGATCTACCTGTTCGCGATTGCCCGTTTCTTCTTTGCGATTGCCGGTCTGGATACCGGTAGCCCGTTTACCGCGATCGGCGCCAGCCGCGAAGCGATGCTCGGCGTGCTGGTGGAGCCGATTCTGCTGCTGGGCCTATGGGTTGCGGCGCAGGTTGCCGGCTCCACGCACATCAGCCGGATCGCCGCCACCATTTATCACTGGCCCGCAGCCCACTCGGTACCGCTGGTCCTGGCGCTGTGCGCCTGCGCGTTCGCCACCTTTATCGAAATGGGCAAGCTGCCGTTCGACCTGGCGGAAGCGGAGCAGGAGCTGCAGGAAGGGCCGCTGACCGAATACAGCGGCAGCGGCTTTGCGGTACTGAAATGGGGCATCAGCCTCAAACAGCTGGTCGTGCTGCAGATGTTTGTCGGCGTCTTTATTCCGTGGGGAGCGATGACCAGTTTTAGCCTCGGCGGCCTGCTGCTGGCGCTGGTCGCTGCCATCGTCAAGCTGGTGGTAGGCGTGCTGGTTATCGCGCTGTTTGAAAACAGCATGGCGCGTCTGCGTTTTTGTGCCACTTCCCGCGTTACCTGGGCCGGTTTTGGCTTTGCGTTTTTAGCTTTCGTCTCCTTGCTGGCGGCGTGATTAAGAGAGTTTGAGCATGTCTGAAGAAAAAATCGGTCAACACTATCTCGCCGCGCTGCATCAGGCCTTCCCGGGCGTGGTGCTCGACGAAGCCTGGCAGACCAAAGATCAGCTCACCGTGACGGTGAAGGTCAACTATCTCCCGGAAGTCGTGGAGTTTCTCTACTACCAGCAGGGCGGCTGGCTGTCGGTGCTGTTCGGTAACGACGAACGTAAGCTTAACGGCCACTATGCCGTGTATTACGTGCTGTCGATGGAGCAGGGGACCCGGTGCTGGATCACCGTGCGCGTCGAAGTGGATGCCGACAAGCCGGAAT
Organism: Klebsiella planticola ATCC 33531; assembly: GCF_000735435.1. Lineage (GTDB taxonomy): Bacteria > Pseudomonadota > Gammaproteobacteria > Enterobacterales > Enterobacteriaceae > Klebsiella > Klebsiella planticola. The sequence goes on from NZ_JMPP01000019.1 coordinate 90,863, forward strand.
ATCCGTCGGTGACGCCGCGGGTGCCTGCCGCCGTCTGGGGCGAGCGCGAAGTGCGCGATATGTACGGTCTGATACCGGTGGGACTGCCGGATGAGCGCCGGCTGGTGCTGCCGGACGACTGGCCTGATGAACTTTATCCGCTGCGTAAAGACAGCATGGATTATCGTCAGCGTCCGGCGCCGACCACCGATGCGGAAACCTACGAGTTCATCAACGAGCTGGGCAGTAAGAAAAATAACGTGGTGCCGATTGGCCCGCTGCACGTCACCTCCGATGAACCCGGCCATTTCCGCCTGTTTGTCGACGGCGAGAATATTATCGACGCCGATTACCGCCTGTTCTATGTCCATCGGGGCATGGAAAAGCTGGCGGAAACCCGCATGGGTTATAACGAAGTGACCTTCCTGTCGGACAGGGTGTGCGGTATCTGCGGCTTTGCCCACAGTACGGCCTATACCACCTCCGTCGAGAATGCGATGGGGATCGTCGTCCCGGAACGTGCGCAGATGATCCGCGCCATCCTGTTGGAAGTGGAACGCCTGCACTCGCACCTGCTGAACCTCGGCCTCGCCTGCCACTTCACCGGTTTTGACTCCGGGTTTATGCAGTTCTTCCGCGTGCGTGAGACGTCAATGAAGATGGCGGAGATTCTCACCGGGGCGCGTAAAACCTACGGGATGAACCTGATTGGTGGCATCCGCCGCGACCTGCTGAAAGAGGACATGATCCAGACAAGAGCGCTGGCGCAGCAGATGCGCCGCGACGTGCAGGAGCTGGTCGATATGCTGCTCAGCACGCCGAATATGGAGCAGCGTACCGTGGGGATTGGCTGCCTCGACCCGCAAATCGCCCGTGATTTCAGCAACGTCGGCCCGATGGTGCGCGCCAGTGGTCACGCCCGCGACACCCGCGCCGACCACCCGTTTGTCGGTTACGGCCTGCTGCCGATGGAGGTGCACAGCGAACAGGGCTGCGACGTGATTTCGCGTCTGAAGGTACGTATCAACGAAGTCTACACTGCGCTGAATATGATCGACTTCGGCCTCGATAATCTGCCGGGCGGCCCGCTGGCGGTGGAAGGCTTTACCTATATCCCGCACCGTTTTGCGCTGGGCTTCTCGGAAGCGCCGCGCGGGGATGATATCCACTGGAGCATGACCGGCGACAACCAGAAACTGTACCGCTGGCGCTGCCGGGCGGCTACCTACGCCAACTGGCCGACCCTGCGCTATATGCTGCGCGGCAACACCGTCTCCGACGCTCCGCTGATTATCGGTAGCCTCGATCCTTGCTACTCCTGTACCGACCGCATGACCGTGGTCGATGTGCGGAAGAAAAAAAGCAAAGTGGTGCCGTACAAAGAGCTGGAGCGCTACAGCATCGAGCGTAAAAACTCGCCGCTGAAATAAGGAATCGCCATGTTTACCTTTATCAAAAAAGTGATCAAAACCGGCAACGCGACGCACGCTTATCCGCTGGAGCCGATGCCGGTAGATAAAAACTTTCGCGGCAAACCGGAACATACGCCGCAGCAGTGTATCGGCTGCGCGGCCTGCGTGAACGCCTGCCCGTCGAACGCGCTGACGGTGGAAACGGACCTGGTGACGCGCGAGCTTGCCTGGCAGTTCAACCTCGGGCGCTGCATCTTCTGCGGCCGCTGCGAAGAGGTGTGTCCGACGGCGGCCATCAAGCTATCGCAGGAGTATGAACTGGCGGTGTGGAAGAAAGAGGATTTCCTCCAGCAGTCGCGCTTTGCCATCTGCCATTGCCGGGTGTGCGAACGCCCGTTCGCCGTACAAAAAGAGATCGACTACGCCATTGCGCTGCTCGGGCACAACGGCGATACCCGCGCCGAGCTGCATCGCGAAAGCTTCGAGACCTGCCCGGAGTGTAAACGCCAGAAGTGCCTGGTGCCGTCCGACCGTATTGAACTGACTCGCCATATGAGAGAGGCCAGCTGATGAGCAACTTACTAGGCCCGCGCGATGAAAACGGCATTCCGCTGCCGATGACGGTGGAGGAGTCCATCGCCAGCATGAAGGCATCGCTGCTGAAGAAAATTAAGCGTTCCGCCTACGTCTATCGCGTGGACTGCGGCGGCTGCAACGGCTGCGAAATCGAGATTTTCGCCACCCTGTCACCGCTGTTTGATGCCGAACGCTTCGGGATCAAAGTGGTGCCGTCACCGCGCCATGCCGATATTCTGCTGTTTACCGGCGCGGTGACTCGCGCCATGCGTTCGCCGGCGCTGCGTGCCTGGCAGTCGGCGCCGGATCCGAAAATCTGCATCTCCTACGGCGCCTGCGGCAACAGCGGCGGTATTTTCCACGACCTTTACTGCGTGTGGGGCGGAACCGACAAAATTGTCCCGGTGGACGTCTATATTCCGGGCTGTCCGCCGACTCCTGCCGCCACGCTATACGGCTTTGCGATGGCGCTGGGTCTGCTGGAACAGAAAATTCATGCCCGTCTACCGGGCGAGCAGGATGACAAAGCGGCGGAAATTCTCCACCCCGGCATGGTGCAGCCGCTGCGCGTGCGTATCGACCGCGAAGCGCGTCGCCTGGCGGGCTATCGCTATGGCCGCCAGATTGCCGATGACTATATGCGCCTGCTGGCGCAGGGCGATAGTCAGGTGGTGCGCTGGCTGGAGGCGGAAAAAGATCCGCGTCTGACCGAGATAGTCACCCATCTGAACCAGGTGGTCGAGGGGGCGCGTATCCGATGAGCGAGACGGTGGTGTTCAGTCAGCTGAGCCGTAAATTTATTGATGAGAACGACGCGACGCCCGATCAGGCGCAGCAGGTGGTCTATTACAGCCTGGCGATTGGCCACCACCTCGGCGTCATCGACTGCCTGGAGGCGGCGCTAAGCTGCCCGTGGCAGGCATATCTGGCGTGGATTGCCACTCTCGAAGAGGGCAGCACCGCGCGGCGTAAAATGGAGGGCGTGCCGAAGTACGGCGAGATAGTGATCGACAGCAATCATGTCACGATGCTCGCCAACGCCTTCGATAAAGCGCAGGTCCGGCAGACCCCCGAACAGCAGGCGTGGAGCAAAACGATGCTCAGCATGCTGCACGATATTCACCAGGAAAGCGCCATCTATCTGATGGTGAGGAGACTCCGTGACTGACGTTTTACTTTGTGTTGGCAACAGCATGATGGGCGATGATGGCGCAGGCCCGCTGTTGGCGGAGATGTGCGCCGCCAACCCGGTCGGTGAATGGGTGGTGATTGATGGCGGCAGCGCCCCGGAAAACGACATCGTCGCCATTCGCGAACTGCGTCCCGAGCGCCTGCTGATCGTCGATGCCACCGATATGGGACTCAACCCCGGAGAAATCCGCCTTGTTGCCCCGGACGATATTGCCGAAATGTTTATGATGACCACCCACAATATGCCGCTTAACTATCTGATTGATCAGTTGCAAGAGGACGTGGGGGAGGTGATTTTTCTTGGGATTCAGCCGGATATCGTCGGCTTTTATTACCCGATGACCCAGCCCATTAAGGATGCGGTAGCGACGGTGTATGCGCGGCTGGATGGGTGGGCTGGCGACGGCGGATTTTCCGCGCTCTGAGCCATGCCCGGTGGCG
>NZ_JMPP01000020.1 GCF_000735435.1 Klebsiella planticola ATCC 33531
CCTGGCTTACCGGGCCTACGGTCTTGTAGGCTGCTGCAAGCGCAGCGCCCCGGCGAATTTCCGCAGGCGGTGCCGCGCACCTGTCCGGGCTCCTGGCTTACCGGGCCTACGGTCTTGTAGGCCGGTGCAAGCGCAGCGCCGCCCGGCAATACGCGCTACTCGAGGTCTTCGCCGTTGCTGGCAATCACCTTCTTGTACCACCAGAACGATTTTTTACGCTTGCGCTCCAGCGTGCCGTTACCGGCATCATCGCGATCGACATAGACAAAGCCGTAGCGCTTGCTCATCTCGCCGGTTGAGGCAGAAACCAGATCGATACAGCCCCAGCTGGTGTAGCCCATTACCGGGATCCCGTCCTCGATAGCATCGCGCATCGCTTTGATATGCTCGCGCAAATAGCTGATGCGATAGTCATCGTGAATCTCGCCGTTGCCATCAATCTCGTCGCGGGCGCCGAGGCCGTTTTCCACCAGGAACAGCGGCTTCTGATAGCGGTCATACATCATATTCATCGTGATGCGCAGGCCGAGCGGGTCAATGCCCCAGCCCCATTCACTGGCCTGAATATGCGGGTTCTTCAGTGATTTAACGATATTGGCAGCGTTGGTGTTATGCGCATTCATCTCTGCTGAGGCACAGCGCGAGGCGTAATAGCTGAAAGAGACAAAATCCACGGTATGCTTGAGAATCTCGTCATCGCCCGGCTCTTTGGCGATCACGACCCCTTTTTCGCGGAATACCCGCGCTGCCCATACCGGGTAGGCGCCGCGAGCCTGAACATCGATAAAGAACAGGTTCTCCCGGTCCTTTTCCAGCGCCATCCACACATCTTCCGGCTTACAGGACCAGGGATAAAAATTGCCGCCCGCCAGCATACAGCCGACCTGGTTGAGCGGGTTAACCTCGTGGGCGATTTGGGTGGCCAGCGCGCTGGCCACCAGCTCGTGGTGAGCCGCCTGGTACTTCACCTGCTCCTGGTTCTCTCCCTCTTCAAACACCAACCCGGCGCCGGAGTAGGGACTATGGAGCATGATGTTGATTTCGTTGAAGGTGAGCCAGTATTTCACCAGCCCGTCGAAGGCTTCAAAGCAGGTGCGGGCGTAGCGGGTAAAGAACTCCACCATTTTACGATTGCGCCATGAACCGTATTCAATGACCAGATGCATCGGCACATCGAAGTGGCAAAGGGTTACCAGCGGCTCAATCCCGTACTTTTTGCACTCTTCAAACAGCGAGCGATAAAAGGCGATCCCTTCTTGATTCGGCTCCAGCTCATCGCCGTTGGGATACAGGCGGCTCCAGGCAATTGAGGTGCGAAAGACGCTAAAGCCCATCTCCGCCATCAGGGCGATATCTTCTTTGTAGCGATGATAAAAATCGATGGCCTCGTGGCTCGGGTAAAATTCATCGTCACGCAGCTGAAAACGCTTCTCCAGCCCGAGCTTAACCGGCATGCGGTTCGCGCCGTGGGGCAGCGTATCCACGGTGGTCAGCCCTTTGCCGCCCTCGAGATACCCCCCTTCAGACTGGTTTGCGGCCAGCGCGCCGCCCCATAAAAACCCGTGTGGAAAAGTCGACATGCGTTACCTCGCTTGCAAAAAAATAGTGTTCAGACGTGTGATGGTCGGGTCGTGGTCTGGCGCGCTCTGGCATCGGCTGCGGCCTCTTCTACCGGGATATCTTCAAAGCCGAGCAGCAGCGTCAGTACGAATGAGAGCACCACCGCCAGCGCCATCACGCCGAAGACCCAGACGATAGACATCGGGTTAGCCGGGTCAAAGAACTGGACGCTGGTGAACAGGCCCGGCGCCGCCATCGAGTGGCTGGCAAGCCCGGCAATACCGGCCACCGCACCGCAGATGAAGCCGCTGATCAGGCTGGCGATGAGCGGACGTTTGAGCCGCACCGCGACACCGTACAGCGCCGGTTCGGAGATACCGGCCAGAATGGCGGAGGCCGCGGCCGCCAGCGCAGTCTGACGCAGCTCCGGATTTTTAGTTTTCCAGGCTACCGCCAGCGATGAGCCGCCCAGCGACAGGTTGGCGCCGATTTCTGACGGCATCACCATCCCTTCTTTACCGGTTTCCGCAATGGTCTGAATAATGGTCGGGGTGAAAACGCGGTGCATCCCGGTCATCACCAGCAGCGGCCACAGGGCGCCCATAATGGCCACCGACAGCCAGCCCAGATAGCTATGAATGGTGTACACCAGCGCGGAGATGGCGCTGCCGATCCAGATCCCGAGCGGCCCTATCAGCAGGATCGCCAGCGGAGCGGCGATCAGCACGATCAGCATCGGCTTGAGGAAGTTTTTCGTCACCGCCGGAGTAATGCGATCGACCCAGCGTTCGATATATGACAGGCACCAGGTCATCACCAGCGCCGGAATGACGGTATAGGTGTATTTCACCGCCGTCACCGGAATAAAGGCGAACTCGACGTGCTCACCCTGGGCCGCTTTTGCCATCAGCTCAATAAAGCTCGGATGGACCAGCACCCCGGCAATGGCAATCGCCAGCGACATATTGGTTTTGAATTTTACCGCCGCAGAGGCGGCGACCATCAGCGGCAGGAAGAAAAAGGCGCCGTCGCCGATAACGGTCAAAATGGTCAGCGTGGGCGAACCTTTAGGCAGGACGCCGCTCATCTCGAGGATCATCGCCAGCAGTTTGACCATCGATCCGCCGATGATGGCAGGGATCAGCGGTGACATGGTGCCGATCAGCGCATCGAGGATCCCGGCGCCGATACGTTTTAACGTCAGCGGCGGTTTTCCCTGAGGTTCCGCGGGGCGCATATTGTCCGGCAGCAGGTTGACCACTTCGCGAAACGCCTGCGATACCGTATTGCCGATGATCACCTGACACTGATTGTCGCTGCGCACCACGCCAAGCACGCCTTTCAGGCTTTTCAGCGCGGCGCTGTCCACCCGCGCATCATCTTTGACCACAAAACGCAGACGGGTCATACAGTGGGTGACTGCCGTGATGTTATCCGCCCCGCCTGTTGCCGTCAGAATTTGCTTTGCCAGGGCTGCGTAATTTTTAGACATCGGATTTTATCCTGTTTAATCAATAGGGTACTGGCTAGTTATCGCACCTGAGGATCGTGCGCTATCAGGGATATATAGGAAACCGGTTCCACAAAATCATGATGAGTTTCATTTGTTCTAACAAGAGCTAAAAAAATCATTTTTAATTTTTGTGATTTTGATCGCTATGTGAAATGAAAAAGAATCTGCGCTGCGCGCGAGTCAAAGCTGTAAAACGGCGAGGCGTGCAGTACACTGCGGGCATCTTTTGCAACAGGAAGAACAACATGGCAACGATGCTGGAGGTGGCGAAACGCGCGGGAGTATCGAAGGCGACCGTTTCCCGGGTACTGTCGGGCAACGGCTATGTCAGCCAGGAAACGAAAGATCGCGTATTTCAGGCCGTAGCGGAAAGCGGCTACCGGCCCAATCTGCTGGCGCGTAATCTGGCTACCAAAAAGAGCCAGACGCTGGGGCTGGTGGTGACCAACACCCTTTATCACGGGGTCTATTTTAGCGAGTTGTTGTTTCACGTTGCGCGGATGACGGAAGACAAGGGGCGGCAGCTGATTCTGGCCGACGGCAAGCACAGCGCGGAAGAAGAGCGCGAGGCGATCCAGTACCTGCTCGACCTGCGCTGCGATGCCATTATCATCTATCCGCGTTTTCTCAGCGTTGATGAAATGGATGAAATCGTAGAAAACCAGCCGCAGCCGATTATGGTGCTCAACCGCCGACTGCGGCGCAACGCCAGCCACTGCGTCTGGTCCGATCAAAAAGCCTCGGCGTTTACGGCGGTCGAAAAACTGATTGCCCGCGGCCATCGTGATATCGCGTTTATCACCGGCTCGCTGGATTCGCCTACCGGGATTGAACGCCTTTCCGGCTATAAAGATGCGCTGACGAAACACGGGATTTCGCTGCATAATGACCTGATCGTTGAGGGCAAATGGACCCCGGAAAGCGGCGCTGCTGGCGTAGAGACGCTGCGTCAGCGCGATGCCCGTTACAGTGCGCTGGTGGCGAGCAATGACGACATGGCAATTGGCGCGATGAAGCAGCTACATCAGCAGGGCGTGCGGATTCCGCAACAGGTCTCGGTCATCGGCTTCGATGATATCGTGCTGGCGCCGTATATGGTTCCGGCGCTCTCCAGCGTCAAGATACCGGTGACGGAGATGATCAAGGAGAGCATTAACCGACTGATCTTTATGCTCGACGGCGGTGATTTAAAATATCAGCAAACCTTCCCCGGCGAGCTGCTTGAACGTGACTCTATTGCCCCGGGACCGTTCGCCTGACGTCGTCATCTGTCATCGTCAGATGTGACGATGACAGAATCTGTTCCCCGCCTATATGTGATTAATTTCCTTTATTATCAGTGCGATAAAAGTTGGAACGTATTATGCATACTCCGCCGCGTAACCTTCTTACTGCTGGAGAAATGGATGAACCGTTTCATTATTGCCGACGCGAGCAAATGCATCGGCTGCCGCACCTGTGAAGTGGCCTGCGTGGTCTCTCATCAGGAAAATCAGGACTGCGCCGCGCTGACGCCAAAATCCTTCTTACCGCGTATCCATGTGATCAAAGGCGTCAACGTCTCGACGGCGACCGCCTGCCGCCAATGTGAAGACGCGCCGTGCGCCAACGTCTGTCCGAACGGCGCGATCGCCAGGGATAAAGGCTTTATTCACGTGATGCAGGAGCGCTGCATCGGCTGCAAAACCTGCGTGGTGGCCTGTCCGTACGGCGCGATGGAGGTGGTGGTGCGTCCGGTGATTCGTCATAGCGGTGCCGGGCTGAACGTGATGGCGGAAAAAGCGGAAGCCAATAAATGCGATCTTTGCCATCACCGGGAGGAGGGCCCCGCCTGTATAGAGGCCTGCCCGACGCATGCGCTGATTTGCGTGGACCGCAATAAGCTTGAGCAGATGAATATCGAAAAACGTCGTCGTACGGCGCTGGCCTGGTAAGGCGGCACGATGAACGGGGTGCAGATTCGCATTCGCGGTAAAGTGCAGGGGGTGGGCTTCCGCCCCTTTGTCTGGCAGCTGGCGCAGCAGTCAGCTCGCTGCGGCGACGTATGTAACGACGGTGACGGCGTACTGGTGCGCCTGTTGGGCGATGAGGCGGCGTTTCTCGCCGCGCTGACCCGCCGCTGCCCGCCGCTGGCGCGTATCGACAGCGTGGAAACCCGGCCGTTTCACTGGCGTACGCCGCCGCAGGATTTCGCCATCCGCGAAAGCGGCGGCGGAAGTATGCGTACCCAGATTGTGCCCGATGCGGCCACCTGCCCGGCGTGCCTGGCGGAGATGAACAATCCGCAGGAGCGCCGCTATCGCTACCCGTTTATTAACTGTACTCACTGTGGGCCGCGTTTCACCATTATTCGCGCGATGCCCTATGACCGCCCCTTTACCTCGATGGCTCCTTTTCCACTCTGTCCGCGCTGCGAGGCCGAGTACCGCCACCCTGGCGACCGACGTTTTCATGCTCAGCCGGTAGCCTGCGCCGACTGCGGCCCGCGTCTGGAGTGGCGCGCGCAAGGCGAGTCGCTGGTCGGAGAAGCGGCATTGCAGGCGGCGATTCATCAGCTACAGGCCGGGCAGATTGTCGCCATCAAGGGCGTGGGCGGTTTTCATCTGGTGTGCGATGCCGGCAATCCGCGCGCGGTGGCGGCGTTACGCGCACGCAAACATCGTCCGGCAAAGCCGCTGGCGGTGATGCTGCCGGCGGCGGATGGCCTGGCGGAAGCGGCGCAGGCGTTACTGACTTCACCCGCGGCGCCCATCGTATTGATAGAGAAATCGCAGGTCGATGGCCTGTGTGACGACATTGCGCCAGCGCTGAGTGAAGTGGGGGTGATGCTGCCATCTAATCCGTTGCAGCATCTGGTTTTGCAGGCGTTGGCGCGCCCTCTGGTGATGACCTCCGGCAACCTGAGCGGGCGGCCGCCGGCGATCGCCAACGCCGATGCGCTGCGCGATTTGGCCGGGATTGCCGATGGCTTTCTGCTGCACAACCGCGACATCGTGCAGCGGATGGACGACTCGGTGATGCGGCAAAGTGGTGAAATGCTACGGCGTTCGCGGGGCTATGTGCCTGACGCAATGCCGTTACCGCCGGGGTTTCACGACGTGCCGCCGCTGCTGTGCCTCGGCGCCGATATGAAAAATACCTTTTGTCTGGCGCGCGGAGAGCAGGCGGTAGTGAGTCAGCACTTCGGCGACCTCGGCGATGAAGGCGTAGAACAGCAGTGGCATCAGGCGCGGCGTCTGATGCAGGCGGTTTATGGCTTTACCCCCAGTCTGGTGGTCAGCGATGCGCATCCGGGCTACCGTTCGACGCAGTGGGCGGCCTCGTTGGCGCTGCCGGTTGAGCGCGTCCTGCATCACCATGCTCATGCCGCCGCCTGCCTGGCGGAACACGGCTGGCCGCTGGATAGCGGCGATGTGATTGCCGTGGTCCTCGACGGTATCGGCATGGGGGAAAACGGCGCGCTGTGGGGCGGCGAGTGCCTGCGGGTGAATTACCGGCAGTGCGAACGCCTGGGCGGACTGCCGGCGGTGGCGCTCCCCGGCGGCGATCTGGCGGCTCGTCAACCGTGGCGTAATTTGCTGGCCCACTGCCTGGCCTACGTTGACGACTGGCAAAACGATGCGCAAACCGCGGCGCTGCGCCAGCACAACTGGCCGCTGCTGGCGCGGGCTATTGAGCGGGGAATGAATGCGCCGAAGGCGTCATCCTGCGGGCGCCTGTTCGATGCGGTGGCCTGCGCGCTGGGCTGCGCGCCGGATAGCCTGAGCTATGAGGGGGAGGCGGCCTGCCGGCTGGAGGCGTTGGCCACCGCCTGCGATGGCGTTGCGCATCCTGTTCGCCTGCCGTGGCAGGCGGGGGAGCTGGATCTGGCCGCGTTCTGGCCGCAGTGGCTGGGGTGGCGGGCGAGCCGTGAACAAAAAGCCTGGGCTTTTCACGATGCGCTGGCCCGCGGAGTGGCAGAGATGGCGCGCGATTGTGCAACGTCGCGCGGGATGACTACGTTGGCATTCAGCGGCGGCGTGTTGCATAACCGGCTGCTGGTCTCACGATTGACCTTTTATCTGGCGGATTTTACTCTGCTGTTTCCGCAGCAGCTACCTGCCGGAGATGGGGCAATCGCGTTTGGTCAGGCGGTCGTGGCCGCGGCTCGTCGGCAGGCTCACAGGATATCATCATGATCGTGACAATTTTACGCCAGCAGCCGCGTGCCGCTGCGCTGGTGCTGGGACTGATTGTGGCAAATCTGCTCGCCTGGGGTTGGGCCTGGCAGGCGTTTGGCGATAGCGGCGCGCTGATGGCGGCGAGTCTGCTGGCCTGGGGGTACGGATTGCGCCATGCGGTCGATGCCGACCATATCGCGGCGATCGACAGCGTCACCCGCAAAATGATGCAACAGGGGCGGCGGCCTTTTGCCGTCGGAGCCTGGTTCTCGTTTGGCCACTCGTCGATTGTGGTGCTGGCTTCGGCGGCGATTGCCGCGACCGCCACCGCTTTCGGCCAGCAGATGAACTGGCTTCACGATACCGGCAGCGTGATTGGCACAGCGATCTCGGCGCTGTTTTTATTGCTGATGGCGTTTATCAACCTGGTGATTTTACGCAGCGTCTGGCGCAGTTTTCGCGCGTGGAAGAGAGGCGGCAAGGTGAGCGATGAGGTGGCGGCCGGCGGCGGCATGATGAGCTGGCTGTTCGGTAAAACCTTCCGCCTGATTAGTCGCAGCTGGCAGATGTACCTGGTCGGCCTTTTGTTCGGCCTCGGTTTTGATACCGCGACAGAGATCGGCGTGCTGGGGATTTCTGCCGCCAGCGCGTCAAGCGGCATGTCCATCTGGTCGATCATGGTCTTTCCGGCGCTGTTTGCCAGCGGCATGGCGCTGGTGGATACCCTCGATAATGTGCTGATGGTCGGCGCCTACGGCTGGGCGTTTAGCAAACCGCAGCGCAAGCTCTATTACAATATGACCATTACCGGTACGTCGGTGGTGGTGGCGTTATTTATCGGTGGTCTGGAAGCGCTGGGGCTGCTGATGGACAAGTTTTCGCTCAGCGGTGGGCTATGGCGCTGGGTCGGCGCGCTGAACGATAATCTCGGCGACGCCGGTTTTGTGGTTATCGGGCTGTTTGTCGCCTGCTGGGTGCTGTCGGTGCTCAATTACCGCTGGCGCGGATACGATAACCTGGCGCAGTAGGTCGGGGATATCGTCCTGGCTCGCGCTGCGCTTAGCTGGGCTACCTGAGGTCGGATGGCATGCTGCCCGGCGGCGCTGCGCTTGCGCGGGCCTACGGGACGAATGCCAAACGGCAGGCCGGGTAAGCGTCGTGCCACCCGGCAAAATACCGGCGCAGAATCTGTAGCCCGGGTAGGCGTCGCGCCGCCCGGCAAAATACCGACGCAGAATCTGTAGCCCGGGTAAGCGTCGCGGCGCCCGGCAAAATACCGGCGCAGAATCTGTAGCCCGGGTAAGGCGTTTACGCCGCCACCCGGGAATAACGCCCGTTCGGGCAGCTTAACGTACCAATTGTTTGAGCAATGCAAAGGCCTCTTTCATTCGCTCCTCGCTGACCACAAAAGCACGCAGCTGGTTCTCCGCATCCACGCCTTTAGCCACCAGGCCGTCGTTGGCGGCAACGATATTCCACGTTAGGTCTTCGCGCCGCGTATCTCCGGCCAGATGCAGCGGCAGATCCGGGGTTTTCACCTTCACCAGCATCGGCGGCAGCGTCAGTTCGCTCGCCTGCGACAGCAGGTTTTTAGCGAGGCACATCGCGCTCAGTAAAATCGGCTGCAGAAATGGCAGGACGCTGCCATTGATTTCCGCGCAGTCGCCGAGGGCGTAAATTGCCGGATCGCTGGTTTGCAGCCGGCTATTCACCACCACGCCACGACGAATCAGCAACCCGGCATGGCGCGCCAACGCCGTTTCCGGGCGTAGACCGGCGGCGACAACCACCGCATCGACGGTGACGCTGCGCTGGTGGTCGAGGCTGACGCGAATGCCGTCGGCGGTTTGCTCCAGCCCTGCAAGCTGGGTTTTCAGCATCAGGTGTACGCCCATATCGGTTAACCGATGCTGCAGGCGGCTGCTGACCTCCGGCGGCATCAACGCTGAGAGCACGCTGGCGGAGTTATCGACTACCGTCACCGCCTTTCCGGCGCGGCAGAAGTCCATCGCCAGCTCGCAGCCAATCAGGCCGCCGCCGACGATCAGCACGCGTTGCGCATCGTGGAGCTGACTCTGCGCGGCGCCGTATTCGCGTTGGCTGTTGAGGGTCAGCATCAGCTCATGCCCGGGTACCGGCGGAATAAACGGCGCGGCGCCGGTCGCCAGCACCAGCTTGTCGTAGCGCCACTCGCGATCCTGGCTTTTGACCACTTTGGCCTCGGCGTCGATATTGCTCACCCGGACGTGGGGGAACAGGCGCAGGTTATACTGTTCGGCAAACTCCCCGGCGGTTTGCAGGGTCAGATCCTCGGCATTCTGACCGCGGCTGATGACGTGGCTGAGATCCGGTTTGTTGTACTCATCCATGCTGTCGGCAGCGATCAGCGTCAGCGGAATGTGCGTATCCTGCTTACGAATATTTTTCACCAGTTGACGGGCCGCAAAGCCCGAGCCGATGATCACGATACCATCGCTCATACCGCCTCCGTTGCCAGGACATCAAATACCTCTTTACCGAGAGAGCATTCCGGGCACAGGAAGTTATCCGGGACCTCGCTCCACGGCGTCCCCGGCTGGACATCCTGGTTCGGCTCGCCTGTCGCCGGATCGTAAACCCACTGGCAGACGCTGCACTGCATCGACGGGCCGAGATCGGCTGCCGCAGCGGCGGCACAAGCGCAGTTTTCCTGTTCCGACGCGCTTTGTGCTGCGGCGACCGGCAGCGGCGAGAGCGCCCACTGGCGGGCAATTTCACGGCCGTGTTCGCGGCACAGCTCCAGCGCGTCGAGGTCCGGGCGCCATTTGGCCTTCAGGCTCAGCGACATTTCAAAACCGGCATCCTGTAAACGGGTGGACAGGCGATCGACCGCACCGCCGCTCCAGCCGTGAGAGCCGAAGGCGCTGGCGCGCTTATTGCGAAAACGCAGGCCGGTCATCTCCTCCACCAGGCCGGCGATTTTCGGCATCATCACGTTGTTCATGGTCGAGGTCCCCACCAGCACCCCTTTTGAGCGGAAGACGTTGGTCAGAATTTCGTTTTTGTCGCTGCGGGCGACGTTAAAGATTTTTACCGCTACGCGCGGGTCCACGTCGGTAATTCCCTGGGCGATGGCATCGGCCATCATGCGGGTGTTGTTGGACATGGTGTCGTAGAAGAGAGTGATGCGATCTTCCTGATAATCCGCCGCCCATTTCAGGTACAGCTCGACGATTTGCGTCGGATTGTCGCGCCAGACCACGCCGTGGGAGGTGGCTATCATGTCGACCGGCAGGTTGAAGCCGAGGATTTCGGTGATTTTTGGCGTCACCAGGCGGCTGAACGGCGTCAGGATATTGGCGTAGTAGCGCTGGCACTGTTCGAACAGCTCGGTCTGATCGACTTCGTCATTAAACAGGTGCTCGTCGCAGTAGTGTTGGCCGAAGGCGTCGTTGCTGAACAGTACCGCGTCGCCGGTCATGTAGGTCATCATGCTGTCCGGCCAGTGCAACATTGGCGTTTCGACGAAGATCAGCTGCTTGCCATTGCCGATGTCGAGGCTGTCGCCGGTTTTCACCACGTTAAAGTTCCACTCCGGGTGATGGTGATGGCCGGTTATGGAGTCAATGGCGTTGGCGGTGCAGTAAATCGGAGTATCCGGGATACTGTTCATCAGCTCGGTTAGCGCACCGGCATGGTCTTCTTCCGCGTGGTTAATCACGATGTAGTCAATATCGGCAAGATCGATCTCGCTACGCAGGTTCTGCACAAACTCGCGGCTGAATTTATGATCGACGGTATCAATCAGCACATTTTTCTCTTCACGGATGAGATAGCTGTTATAGCTGCTGCCGCGCAGCGTTTTGTATTCGGTGCCGTGAAAATCACGCACTTCCCAGTCACGTTGGCCAACCCAATGAATATTATTTTTAACCAGAATAGACATAGCAACCTCAATTAATTCAGCGTGTTCAAATAAGATGAGTTGCTTATATCAAGTTACGTGCCAACTTTTTAATTGATTGATTTTAAATATATTATGTGTTTTTGCTTAAACTGATTGCTGTCAAAATGACAATGGTTAAAATAGTCGTTATGACAATAATCACTGTCAAAACGACAATGAGGCTGCAATGAGCTTTTCCGTAGAGGTACTGGCGAAAATCGCCATTGATTTACAAAGCGATATTGGTCACGCCGATCGATTCTCGCGTCTGATAGCCACCCTGCGGCAGGTGCTGGGATGCGATGCCTCGGCGCTGCTGCGCTACGACGCTCATCAGTTTGTGCCGCTGGCTATCGACGGACTGGCGCAGGATGTGCTGGGGCGACGCTTTGCGCTGGCCGGGCACCCGCGGCTGGAGGCGATTGCTCGCGCGGGGGATGTCGTCCGCTTCCCGGCGGACAGCGATCTGCCCGACCCTTATGACGGACTGATTCCCGGCCAGGAGAGCCTCAAGGTCCACGCCTGCGTGGGGCTGCCGCTGTTTGCCGGACAAACCCTGATAGGCGCATTGACCCTCGACGGTATGGACGCCGACCGTTTCGATAGCTTCAGCGATGAGGAGCTACGGCTGATTGCCGCGCTGGTGGCAGGAGCGCTGAATAACGCGCTGCTCATTGCCCGCCTCGAAAATCAGAACGTGCTGCCGGAGGCGAGCGCGAGCTATACGCCCCCCGACCGCCAGGAGATTATCGGCCTGTCGGCGCCGATACAGCAGCTGAAAAAAGAGATTGATATCGTCGCCGCGTCGGATTTGAACGTGCTGATTAGCGGCGAAACAGGCACCGGCAAAGAGCTGGTGGCGAAAGCGGTCCACCAGGGGTCGCCGCGGGCGGCCAATCCGCTGATCTATCTGAACTGTGCGGCGCTGCCGGAGAGCGTGGCCGAAAGCGAGCTGTTCGGACATGTGAAAGGGGCGTTTACCGGGGCTATCAGCCACCGCAGCGGCAAGTTTGAAATGGCCGATAACGGGACCCTGTTTCTTGATGAGATTGGTGAGCTGTCGCTGGCGCTGCAGGCCAAGCTGCTGCGCGTATTGCAGTATGGCGATATCCAACGCGTGGGCGACGATCGCAGCCTGAGGGTTGACGTGCGGGTACTGGCGGCCACCAACCGCGATCTGCGCCAGGAGGTGATTGCCGGCCGTTTTCGCGCCGATCTCTATCATCGCCTGAGCGTGTTTCCGCTCTCGGTGCCGGCGCTGCGCGATCGTGACGATGACGTGGTGCTGTTAGCTGGATATTTCTGCGAACAGTGTCGTTTGCGGATGGGGCTGGCGCAGGTGGTGTTGAGCGACGCCACGCGGGCAAGTCTGCGCAGTTGGCCGTGGCCTGGCAACGTGCGCGAGCTGGAACATGCGATTCATCGCGCGGTAGTGCTGGCGCGGGCGACGCAGGCTGGCGATGAGGTGCGGCTGGATCCGACGCATTTTCAGTTTGCCGTCGACGCGCCCGGACTGCCCGCCGCGACATCGGCGGTGCCGATGCAGGCGATCAATCTGCGCGCGGCGACTGAGGCATTCCAGCGCGAGGCGATTTCCCGCGCGTTAGCGGATAACCATCGCAACTGGGCCGCTGCCGCCCGCGCGCTGGCGCTGGATGTCGCCAACCTGCACCGGCTGGCGAAACGTCTGGGGCTTAAAGAATCCCGGCCTGATAGAAGTTCTGCAGGTTAATCGCTCCAACCAGAAGGCCGTTTTCGTCGACCACCGGGGCGGCGCTGATTTTGTGCTTCATCAGCCGCTCTTTGGCTTCGACCGCGCGGCTTTCCGCCTGCAGGGTGACGCCGTTGCGGGTCATCGCCTGGGCAACGGCATCGTTGAGCGTCCCGCCGCCGACCAGCCAGCGGCGCAGGTCGCCATCGGTGAAGACGCCCTGCACGCGGTTTTGCGCATCGCAGACCGCGACCAGACCCAGCCCGGTACGACTTAACTCCAGCATCGCGTCCATCACGCGGGTATCAAGGTCGACGCGTGGGACATCGTCATCGCGGCGCATCAGATGGTGAACTTTGTTCAGCAGCCGCGCGCCGAGGGCGCCGGCGGGGTGTGAACGGGCGAAGTCTTCTTCATTGAAACCGCGGGCCTGCATGACCGCCATCGCCAGCGCGTCGCCGAGCATCAGGGTGTTGACGGTGCTGGAAGTGGGGGCCAGATGCATCGGGCAGGCTTCGCGTTCGACGGCGATATCCAGTACCGCTTTTGCCGCCAGCGCCAGCGGGGATTGCGATTTTCCGGTCATCGCCAGCAGCGGGATCCCTTTTTCTTCCAGACGCGGGACGATGAGATCCAGCTCTTTGGCGCTGCCGGAGTAGGAGATAAACAGCATCACGTCACGACCATCAAGCATCCCGAGGTCGCCGTGCAGCGCTTCCGCCGGATGGACGAAAAAGGCCGGGGTGCCGGTACTGGCGAAAGTGGCCGCCAGTTTTTTGCCAATATGGCCTGATTTACCGATACCGGAGACCACCAGTTTCCCTTCGCAGTGGATGATGGTTTCCGCCGCGCGGATGAAGTCGTCGCCCAGGCGTTCAGGCAGGCGGCTGGCCTCCTGTAGCTCCAGCATCAGGGTCTGGCGTCCGGCTTCTAACAGAAAGTTACTCATGTTCTTCTCCAGTAATAATCACTTCGATGCCTTTCTTTTCCAGCGCCCGCTGGAATGTCGGGTCAATACCGGCATCGGTAATCAGCTTATCCACGCGCTCGAGGCCGCAGACGATGTTCGGGCTCTTACGGCCAAACTTTGATGAGTCGGCCATCAGGATCACTTCTCTGGCGGCATTGCACATCGCTTTACTGACGGTATAAACCTCGTTGAAGGTCGTCACGCCGGCGTTCAGGTCGATGCCGTCGGTACCCATAAACAGTTTGTCGAAGCTGAACTGCTCGAAGGCATTTTCCGCCAGCTGTCCGTGAAAGGAGGCCGATTTTTTACGGAAGGTGCCGCCGGGCATCAGGATCGTTTGTTCATTATCCAGTTCGGAGAGGGCGTTGACGATATGCAGGCTGTTGGTCATGACCGTGATGTTATTGAAGTGGCTGAGCAGCGGCACCATCTGCAGCACCGTGCTGCCGGCATCGAGGATGATCGAATCGCCATCGTGGATGTAGTGCACCGCTGTTTCGGCGATCAGCGCTTTTTTATGGGTGTTAATGAGCGTCTTATGATCGATGGGTGGGTCGGGCTCATCTTTGTTGAGGACCACGCCACCGTAGGTGCGAATAACGGTGCCGGCATTTTCGAGGATCACCAGATCCTTGCGTATGGTGGTGCCGGTGGTGTCGAAGTGTTGCGCCAGCTCTTCAACCGAGCATTTACCCTGCGCTTGCAGGTGCTCAACAATGGCTGCCTGGCGCTGACGTGGTTTCATAGCGGTAGTATCCTATCCTGCGTTAAGTTTCGAAGTGATAATTTCGCAAGATATTTACTTTTACAACGAAATTATACATGTTTCGGTTTAAGCGCTAATGATAGTGCATTCTGACAGAGCGGATCCTGGGGAAAGATCATATCTGGTCGCAATTCCTCACGATATTGCCCCTTTATCGCGGGGATTTTTTGCGGGCGGGCGAAAACGGTCACTCCTCGCATCAGCAGCGTATCGCTGACGCGATCGTGGTCGTCAAAGGCGATGGCGACGATCGCGCGCGGTTTGAAGCGGCCCGATGAACGCCCGACGCCGACCCGCCCCTGCTGGCAAAGTCGGTCAAAGGCGCGATTAAACTGGCGAATCTGCCAGCCGCCAAGCGCCAGTTGTGCCAGCCAGGCGATCGCGGCGACGGTAATCAGTGCACTAACCATAAAAGTCTCCTGAGGGGGGGCGGTTCGGGTCAATTCTCCCGGAGGCGACGCGTTGCGCCTGACCGGGCTACGGACCTGCAGATCTCTGCGGGCGTGTAGCCCGGTCAGCGCAGCGCTACCGGGGAACAAACGGCATCCGGTCCGGTCGCGCCGGGTTTAAAACATGACCTGACCGCCGGTGATGTTAATCGACTGTCCGGTGCAGTAAGACGCCTGCGGGCTGGCATAAAACATCAGTACGTTCAGGACATCCTGATAGTCGCAGCCGCGTTTCAGCGGCACCTTGTCGATGTAATACTGCTCGACTTCGTCCTCGGCAATACCCAGTTTGCTGGCATATTGCGGCAGCAGCGACTGGAACATCGGCGATTTCAGCAGGTTGCCCAGCATCAATGCATGAACGGTAATGCCGTATTCCGCCAGATCCAGCGCCAGCGACTGGGTCAGCCCGACGCCGCCAAACTTCGCTGCGCTATAGCCGGAATTATGCTTGCTGCCGACTTTGCCGGATTTGGAGTTGATCTGAATAATACGCCCCTTGATCCCATCGCGAATCATCAGCCGTGAAAATTCGCGAGCGCAGAGGAAGTAGCCCACCAGATTCACCTGCAGCGAGCGGTCAAAATCACCGAGCGCGAAATCGCTGATAAAGGCCGCTTTGGCGATTCCGGCGCTATACACCAACAGATCCACCCGCGCGAATATTTCATCCACGCCGCGGGCGAGGGCCATCACGCTGGCCTCGCTGGTGGCATCGGCGCCAAAGCCGTATGCCATTCCTTCTCCATATTCGTCGTTGATAGCCTGCGCGACGCGCGTGGCTTTATCGCTTTGGATATCCACAACGGCAACCCGATACCCCTGAGCGGCAAGGCCCCGGCTCAGAAACTCGCCTAAGGTTTGTCCACCGCCGATGACAACAGCAACCTGATTCATAGTCTTCTCCTGACAACTCATGCAACAAATTTCAATATACAGCCGGGTGCGATCGCGTCCGGCACGGGGCCAGACACGTGGACCGTCCCCGGAAACTCTGCTTCGCTATGGCCATCAAAGCGCAGCGTGATATGGCCAAGCTCACGCAGATTCTGTTCGGCGACATCGCCGACGGCGGTCACCGGATAGCGTTGTTCGCCAAGCTGGAGCTCCGCGCCCGGCATCAGCGTGCCGGACAGCTCGCCGTGATTGTGAATAAAGCAATATTCCTCGATATCCGCCGGCGCGCCTTCGCGAAAGGTAATCAGCATCTCCTCATCCAGTGCCAGCGTAGCGCTGGCGCCGATGCGCGTAATCGTGGTCTGGTAAATCACGGTCATCTTCAGGAACCTCTTATTGGTAAATAAATCCGGACACAAACCAGGCGATCAGCACCGTTGGCGCACCGGTCAGAAAACGTCCCACCAGCACCGAAGGAACGCCGACGCGTACCGTGTCCTGACGGGCTTCGGCAAGCGACAGGCCAACCGGAATAAAATCGCAGGCGGCCTGGGCGTTAATGGCGAACAGCGCGGGGAGCGCAAGGTGCGGGGGAATATTGCCGAGGCCAATCTGCACGCCGATCAGCACGCCAATGACCTGAGCGATAACCGCACCAGGGCCGAGGAACGGCGACAGCAGCGGGAAGGAGCAGATCAGGGCCAGCGTGACCAGGCCAAGAGGATGGCTGGCGAGCGGGGCCAGACCGTGGGCAATCCAGTCACCGATGCCGGAGGCCATGATGATGCCGATCAGCGCCGAGACGAAAGCCATAAACGGCAGGATGGTTTTCAGTACCGTGTCGATGGTGTCGCGCCCGGACTGGAACAGCACGGCCACCACGGAGCCCATTCCCATGCCGACCTTCGCCAGCAGGCCATCGCTCTGCTCGGTAATTTTTTTGCTGGTATCGTAATCCCGCGGGGCTGACTGGCCCGGCTTCGCTTCTGGCGCCGCTGTGCCGTCGCGGGTCAACAGGCGAATGTTCTCTTCTTTCACCCCGGAGACGTAAATATCTTCGACGATATATTGCGCCAGCGGGCCGGATTTGCCGGTGGCGTGGATATTGACGGTCGGGATACGACGTTTCGGGTAAAGGCCGCAGCGTAAGGTGCCGCCGCAGTCGATAATGGCAACGCCGATCTCCTCTTCCGGCGGCTCGCCTTCTTTAAACCCGTCGACGGCCTGCCAGCCGGTCAGACTGGCGATCTTGTCGACGATTGCCGGGCGGGTACCGGCGGTAATGTAGACGATCTTTTTACCGACAACGGCGTCCAGCTCAAGAGGGCCGCCCCAGCCGCTGGCGCCTTTTTCAATACGAATACGGGTCATGAGGTTGCTCCGGAAAGATGGACTTTTTGCTCAAGCTGGATGCCCATTTTTTTCTCAAAAATCGAGGTGGTCAGATCGGTGATCCAACCGCGGAAGAAGTTGGTGACCAGGCCCACCAGCAGATAGCTCACTGCCAGCGGACCTAACGGCAGGCCAAGCGTGGTCAGGCCGCTGGCAATCCCGAGATAGACAAACAGCTCGCCGGGGTTGATATGGGGAAACAGGCCATTCATAGAGTGACAGCTGTAAGAGGCTGCCGCGTA
The DNA here is from genome assembly GCF_000735435.1 of Klebsiella planticola ATCC 33531. GTDB lineage: Bacteria > Pseudomonadota > Gammaproteobacteria > Enterobacterales > Enterobacteriaceae > Klebsiella > Klebsiella planticola. The sequence goes on from NZ_JMPP01000020.1 coordinate 17,586, forward strand.
GTAGCTGGGCTTGTACTTCTCGGGCATAAAGCGCCCGAGGCTCAGGGTCATGGGGTTACAGAACACAAAGGTGCCGATGCAGGGCAGCAGCAGATAGCGTGAGATCGGATTGCCGGCGCAGCGTTGCGCCAGCTTTTCGATCCGCTGCTGACCGATAAAGTTGATCAGCGCGTTCATGATCACCAGCAGACTGATCAGCAGGGGCAGGATCCCGGTGACCATACCGGTAAACACCTCGCCTCCCTTCTGAAACAGGCCGATAAACCATTCGGCGCCGTGGGTAATGACTTCAATCATTGTTCTCTCCTTCAGAGTGTTATTTTTCTTGCTAACTGGCAGCTCATTTTAATCACTTTGAAAGATTTAAAAGTGTTAAATTGATCGCAAAATGAAAGGTAAATATTTTATTTTGAAAGTTTGTGCGCGCTCAGAGGGAGATTAGCCGAGGCCAGGGGGAGGTGAACGGACGGATAATGAACCGGAAAGGGCGGTGCTGTCGGGACTATTTTGTCCGCAAATACATTGCCGCTTCCTTGTTGACGGCCGCATGCTTTACCATAATTATCCTTTGCCAAATTTGTTAAACGGATGTCCCATGTTGAAGCGTCGCTATCTGGCTTTACTTCCCCTGTGTGTTCTCCTCGCTGCCTGTAGCAGCAAACCTAAAACCACCGCAGAACCCCAGACGGCGGGAGGCGGCGGTTTTTTGCTGGAGCCGCAGCATAATGTGATGGAGATGGGGGGCGATTTCGCTAACAACCCGGCGGCGGAGCAGTTCATCGATAAAATGGTGAGCAAGCATGGCTTCGACAGACAGCAACTGCATGAGATCCTCTCGCAGGCGAAACGCCTGGATTACGTCCTGCGCCTGATGGACCGCCAGGCGCCGAGCGGACTGCCGCCGTCAGGGCCTAACGGCGCCTGGCTGCGTTACAAAAAACAGTTTATTACGCCGGATAACGTGCAGAACGGTGTCGTATTCTGGAACCAGTATCAGGATGCGCTGAACCGCGCCTGGCAGGTGTACGGCGTGCCGCCGGAAATTATTGTCGGGATTATTGGCGTAGAAACCCGCTGGGGTCGCGTGATGGGCAAAACCCGCATTCTCGACGCCCTGGCGACGCTGTCGTTTAGCTACCCGCGTCGCGCCGACTATTTTTCTGGTGAGCTGGAAACCTTCCTGCTGATGGCGCGCAGCGAGCAAGATGATCCGTTAAACCTGAAAGGTTCTTTCGCCGGAGCAATGGGTTACGGTCAGTTTATGCCATCTTCTTATAAACAGTATGCGGTGGACTTCAATGGCGACGGGCACATTAACCTGTGGGATCCGGTGGACGCGATCGGCAGCGTGGCGAACTATTTCAAACAGCACGGCTGGGTGAGCGGCGATCAGGTTGCGGTACAGGCGCTGGGTCAGGCGCCGGGCCTGGAGAATGGCTTCAAAACCAACTACAGCATTTCGCAGCTTACGGCGGCAGGCTTGACGCCGACGCAACCGCTGGGCAACCATCAGCAGGCCAGCCTGCTGCGTCTGGATATCGGTACCGGTTACCAGTACTGGTATGGTCTGCCGAACTTCTACACCATTACCCGCTATAACCACAGTACCCACTACGCGATGGCCGTCTGGCAGCTCGGTCTGGCCGTTTCTCAGGCCCGCGGACAGTAACCTTTCCCCGATACTCCCCTCGTCATGAGGGGAGTTCCGTTACATTTTGCAGCATTTCCCGCCGTTGACGCTGATTTACATTTTTCCGTCAATCTAATATTGTTACGTTATAACATATTGATTGGGTAAGACTGTGACTTCTCTTTTTATGACATCCGCAGCGGTACGCGCAGGAATCGCCTGTGTGCTGCTGGCGCTCCTGTGGCTGGCGACCTGGTGGGCGGTAACCCTGCCATGATTGAACTCGATCATCTGGTAGCCGGTTACGAAGAGCTGGCTATTACGCCGGCCCTCAGCGGCGTAATAGCGACAGGCAGTATGACGGCCATTGTCGGCCTGAACGGCTGCGGTAAATCAACGCTGTTGAAAACGCTGGCCGGCTTTATTCCTCCGGTCAGCGGCAGGTTGCGCTGGACGGTATCGCGTCCGGTGATTGGCTGGCTGGCGCAGCGCCATGCCCTCGAATCGCAGTTTCCGCT
>NZ_JMPP01000021.1 GCF_000735435.1 Klebsiella planticola ATCC 33531
ATCCGTAGCGAGTTCCGGCGGCGTATCGGCGCCGCGCTGGAGCGCGTGGGGCTGACATCGATGGCGAAAACGCCGATTGAGGCGCTCTCCGGCGGGCAGTTCCAGCGAATGCTGTTTGCCAGAGTCATCGTGCAACAGGCGCCGCTGGTTATGCTGGATGAACCCTTTACCGGCATTGATGAAGCCACCAGCCGCGAGCTGATGGGGCTGATCCTTGAGATGCATCAGCAGGGGCAGACGGTACTGGCGGTGTTGCATGATAACCAGCGCGTCGCTGAATACTTCCCGGAAACGCTGCTGCTGGAACCGCAGCGCGCCCGCTGGGGTAATACGGACGACGTGCTGCCCGCTTTCGGCTCTGCGAGGCTGGCATGATCTGGCATACCTTTTTCCAGCCCTTCATTGAATTCGGCTTTATGCGCCGCGCGCTGCTGGTGTGCCTCGCGCTCTCTCTGAGCACGACCATGCTTGGCGTCTTCTTACTGCTGCGACGCATGAGTCTGATGGGCGATGCGCTGTCGCACGCCATTTTACCCGGCGTGGCGGTGGGCTACCTGGTGAGCGGCATGTCGCTGCTGGCCATGACTATCGGCGGTTTTATCGCCGGAATTGCCGTGGCGCTGGTGGCGGGCTGGGTCAGCCGACGCACGCCGCTGAAAGAGGATGCCAGCTTTGCCGGGTTTTACCTCGGGTCGCTGGCGCTGGGAGTGACGCTGGTGTCGCTTCGCGGCTCCAGCGTTGATCTGCTGCATCTGCTGTTTGGCTCGATTCTGGCGGTGGATAACGACGCGGCGCTGTTTGTCAGCGGGGTCGCCAGCCTGACGCTGCTCTGCATCGCGCTGCTTTATCGTGGGTTGGTTAGCGAAGCCTTTGATAGCGCCTGGCTGCAGGTGAACCATCCTCGGCTCCCGGCCCTGCTGCACGGTCTGTTCCTGGCGCTGCTGGTGCTCAATCTGGTCGCTGGATTCCAGGTGCTGGGGACGCTGATGGCGGTTGGCGTGATGATGCTGCCGGCGGTAGCGGCGTGCTGCTGGGCGCGAACCTTGCCGGGTACCTTGCTGCTGGCGGCGCTGATGGGCGGCTTTTGCGCCTGGATGGGGTTAAGCCTGTCGTGGACGGCGAATTTACCGGCCGGGCCGTCCATCGTGTTGACCGCCAGCGGGATCTTTTTTATTTCGGTGTTTTTTGGCACGCGCAGCCGACTGGTCGTCAGCTGGCGTAAATTAATGGGGTAAGGAAATATGATGAAACGTACCGCAGTCATTCTGGCGCTGGCGCTAGGCCTCGCAACGCAGGGTGCGATGGCGAAAACGCTCAACGTGGTGAGTAGTTTTTCCGTGCTGGGCGATATGGTGCAGCAGGTGGGGGGCGAACATGTCCATGTTGATACGCTGGTGGGACCGGACGGCGATCCGCATACCTTTGAACCTTCACCGCAGGATAGCGCCTTGCTGAGCAAAGCCGATGTGGTGGTGGTTAATGGTCTGGGACTGGAAGGCTGGGTCGACAGATTAATCAAAGCTTCGGGTTTTAAAGGCGAACTGGTGGTGGCGTCTACCGGCGTAAAAACGCACACGCTCAATGAGGAGGGGAAAACGGTTACCGATCCTCATGCGTGGAACAGCGCCGCTAACGGCGCGCTTTACGCGCAAAATATTCTCAACGGCCTGATCAAAGCCGATCCGCAGGATAAGGCTGCGCTGGAGACATCCGGGCAACGCTATATCGGCCAACTGACTGAAATCGACGGTTGGGCAAAAAAACAGTTTACGGCAATTCCGCTGGCAAAACGCAAAGTGCTCACCAGCCATGATGCGTTTGGCTACTTTGGCCGCGCCTATGGCGTGACCTTCCTGGCACCACAGGGGCTGTCGTCAGAAAGCGAAGCCAGCGCGGCGCAGGTGGCGGCGTTGATTCAACAAATTAAAGCCGACGGCGTCCATACCTGGTTTATGGAAAACCAGCTCGATCCGCGTCTGGTGAAACAAATTGCGGCCGCTACTGGCGCGCAGCCGGGGGGAGAGCTCTATCCGGAAGCGCTCTCGAAACCCGGCGGCGTGGCGGATAGCTACGTGAAAATGTTACGTCATAACGTCGAACTGATCGCCGCCAGTATGAAGTAACCCGCGCGTTGACGGTCCCGACGTCGTCGGGGCCGCTCATTTTCGGAAGCCCCCTCGTAAATTCATGACCTCATCCCCATATCTGTGCTGAAAGTGCTATCTTTGATGGCCTCTTTATCTGGCTTAAACGGGGCGATAATGACAGATTCTGAATTAAAGCAACTGAGTGAGCAGGTCGGGCTGGCATTAAAAGCTCGCGGTGCGACGGTGACCACGGCGGAGTCCTGTACCGGCGGTTGGGTCGCGAAAGTGCTCACCGACATCGCCGGCAGTTCAGCGTGGTTTGAACGAGGGTTCGTGACCTACAGCAATGAAGCCAAATCGCAGATGATCGGCGTCAGCGAGGTCACGCTCCTCGGCCATGGCGCGGTAAGCGAGCCGGTGGTAGTTGAGATGGCCGTTGGCGCGCTGCGTGCGGCGCGTGCCACCTATGCTATTTCGGTAAGCGGCATCGCCGGGCCGGATGGTGGCAGTGCGGAAAAACCTGTCGGAACGGTGTGGTTTGGCGTGGCCTGCGCGAACGGGCAGGGCGTTACCCGGCGTGAATGTTTTGCCGGAGACCGGGAGGCGGTGCGTCGTCAGGCAACGGCTTATGCGCTAAATCTCCTCTGGCAACAATTTCTACAAAATACTTGATACTGTATGACTATACAGTATAATTGCCTCAACAGAACAGAATTCACCACCCGGTTTCACCCGGCATGACAGGAGTAAAAATGGCTATCGACGAAAACAAACAGAAAGCGTTGGCGGCAGCACTGGGCCAGATTGAAAAACAGTTCGGCAAAGGCTCCATCATGCGCCTGGGTGAAGACCGTTCCATGGATGTGGAAACTATCTCCACCGGTTCGCTTTCACTGGATATCGCCCTGGGCGCCGGCGGTTTGCCGATGGGCCGTATCGTCGAAATCTACGGGCCTGAATCGTCCGGTAAAACGACACTGACCCTGCAGGTTATCGCCGCCGCGCAGCGTGAAGGTAAAACCTGTGCATTTATCGATGCAGAGCACGCGCTGGATCCTGTTTATGCGCGTAAGCTGGGCGTCGACATCGACAACCTGCTGTGCTCTCAGCCGGACACCGGCGAGCAGGCGCTGGAAATCTGTGACGCGCTGGCGCGTTCTGGCGCCGTAGACGTTATCGTTGTCGACTCCGTGGCGGCGCTGACGCCGAAAGCGGAAATCGAAGGCGAAATCGGCGACTCTCACATGGGCCTCGCGGCGCGTATGATGAGTCAGGCGATGCGTAAGCTGGCCGGTAACCTGAAGCAGTCCAATACGCTGCTGATCTTCATCAACCAGATTCGTATGAAAATTGGCGTGATGTTCGGTAACCCGGAAACCACCACCGGTGGTAACGCGCTGAAATTCTATGCCTCTGTGCGTCTCGATATCCGTCGTATCGGTGCGGTAAAAGATGGCGACAACGTCATCGGCAGTGAAACCCGCGTCAAAGTCGTGAAAAACAAAATCGCCGCGCCGTTTAAACAGGCTGAGTTCCAGATTCTTTACGGCGAAGGTATCAACTTCTATGGCGAGCTGGTTGACCTGGGCGTGAAAGAGAAGCTGATCGAGAAAGCGGGCGCATGGTACAGCTACAACGGCGATAAGATCGGCCAGGGTAAAGCAAATGCTATCTCGTGGCTGAAAGATAACCCGGCGGCGGCAAAAGAGATTGAGAAAAAAGTGCGTGAGCTGCTGCTGAGTAACCAGGACTCCACACCGGACTTCGTGGTTGACGGTAACGGCGCGGGTGCAGAAGAAACCCACGAAGATTTCTGATAATCTCATTAAAAGATAACGAAGGGCTGCGGATGCAGCCCTTTTGCTTTTTGATTGTCGAGGTGCCCGTGACTGAACCTTCATCCCGCCGTTCCGGCTATGCCCGCCTGCTGGACCGCGCAATCCGCATCCTGGCGATGCGCGACCATAGCGAACAGGAGCTGCGGCGTAAACTCGCTGCTCCGGTACTGGGCAAAAATGGCCCGGAGACGCTGGACGTCACGCCGGAAGAGGTAGACACCGTTGTCGCCTGGTGCATTGAGAACCGTTACCTGGACGACGGTCGCTTTGTTCGCCAGTTTATTGGCAGCCGTAGCCGCAAAGGATATGGCCCGGCGCGTATCCGCCAGGAGCTCAATCAGAAAGGTATTCCCCGCGACGTCAGCGAAAGCGCGATGCGCGAGTGTGATATTGACTGGGCCGCGCTGGCGAAAGAGCAGGCGCAGCGCAAATATGGCGAACCGCTCCCGACGGCATTTGCTGATAAAGTCAAAATCCAGCGGTTTTTGCTGTACCGTGGCTACCTGATGGAAGATATTCAGGAAATCTGGCGAAATTTTGCAGATTGACCCATCGGGTATTTTACTTCCCAGTAAAGAAAACTTATCTTATTCCCACTTTATTCCGTCCGGTCGCTGGCTGTTAACAGGCAATCAGCGCCCACGACGATTATTCCTTATACACAAAATCATTCGCGCTGCGTCAAGGCAGCAGGGGAGTGAGTCACCTGGATCGTACAGAGGTACGTGGCCGAGGTGAACGAGCGCAGCCCGCGTAGAGGCAGCGTGAAAGGTGAAGTGTATAGCTTGATTTCAGGATAATTATGAGCAAGAGCACTGCTGAGATCCGTCAGGCGTTTCTCGATTTTTTCCATAGCAAGGGACACCAGGTCGTTGCGAGCAGCTCCCTGGTGCCGCACAACGACCCGACCCTGCTGTTTACCAACGCCGGGATGAACCAGTTCAAGGATGTTTTCCTGGGTCTCGACAAACGCCATTATTCTCGCGCGACGACCGCGCAGCGTTGCGTTCGTGCGGGTGGTAAACACAACGATCTGGAAAACGTCGGTTACACCGCGCGTCACCATACCTTCTTTGAAATGCTGGGTAACTTCAGCTTCGGCGATTACTTCAAGCAGGATGCCATCAAATACGCATGGGAACTGCTGACCGGGGAAAACTGGTTCGCGCTGCCGAAAGATAAACTGTGGGTTACCGTCTACGAAACCGATGACGAAGCCTTCGATATCTGGGCGAATGAGGTCGGCGTTCCACGTGAGCGTATTATCCGCATTGGCGATAATAAAGGCGCGGCGTTCGCTTCTGACAACTTCTGGCAGATGGGCGATACCGGTCCGTGCGGTCCGTGTACCGAAATCTTCTTCGACCACGGCGACCACATCTGGGGCGGTCCTCCGGGAAGCCCGGAAGAAGATGGCGATCGCTACATTGAGATCTGGAACATCGTCTTCATGCAGTTTAACCGTCAGGCCGACGGCACCATGGAGCCGCTGCCGAAGCCATCCGTCGACACCGGTATGGGCCTGGAGCGTATTGCTGCCGTTCTGCAGCACGTCAACTCCAACTATGATATCGACCTGTTCCGCACTCTGATTGAGAACGTCGCGAAAGTCACCGGCGCAACCGACCTGACGAACAAATCGCTGCGTGTTATCGCTGACCATATTCGTTCCTGCGCATTCCTGATTGCCGATGGCGTCATCCCGTCGAATGAAAACCGTGGCTACGTGCTGCGTCGTATCATTCGTCGTGCCGTGCGTCATGGCAACATGCTGGGCGCGAAAGAGACCTTCTTCTGGAAACTGGTTGCTCCGCTGATTGAGGTGATGGGCGCCGCCGGTGAAGAGCTGAAGCAGCAGCAGGCTCAGGTTGAGCATGTGCTGAAAACCGAAGAAGAGCAGTTCGCGCGTACGCTGGAGCGCGGTCTGGCGCTGCTGGATGAAGAGCTGAGCAAGCTGAAGGGCGACACGCTGGATGGCGAAACCGCTTTCCGCCTGTACGATACCTATGGTTTCCCGGTTGACCTGACCGCTGACGTTTGCCGCGAGCGCAATATTAAAGTCGACGAAGCCGGCTTTGAAGCCGCAATGGAAGAGCAGCGTCGTCGTGCGCGCGAGTCCAGCGGCTTTGGCGCAGACTACAATGCGATGATTCGCGTTGACGGCGCTTCTGAATTTAAAGGCTATGACCACCTGGAACTGAACGCGAAAGTGACCGCGCTGTTCATCGACGGCAAAGCCGTTGATAGCGTAACGGCGGGCCAGGAAGCGGTTGTCATTCTGGATCAAACGCCGTTCTACGCAGAATCCGGTGGCCAGGTGGGCGATAAAGGCGAACTGAAAGGCGCTGGCTTCTCCTTCGCGGTCAACGATACGCAGAAATACGGCCAGGCCATTGGTCATATCGGTAAACTGACCCATGGCGCGCTGAAAGTGGGCGATGCGCTGGAGGCTGATGTCGATCGGGCTCGCCGTCAGCGTATTCGTCTGAACCACTCGGCGACTCACCTGATGCATGCGGCATTACGTCAGGTTCTGGGTACGCATGTGGCGCAGAAGGGCTCGCTGGTGAATGACAAAGCGCTGCGCTTTGACTTTTCTCACTTCGAAGCCATGAAGCCGGAAGAGATTCGCGCGGTGGAAGATCTGGTCAACGCGCAGATCCGTCGCAACCTGCCGGTTGAAACCAACATTATGGATATCGATGCGGCACGAGAGTCCGGCGCGATGGCGCTGTTCGGCGAGAAATATGACGATCGCGTTCGCGTACTGAGCATGGGCGATTTCTCCACCGAGCTGTGCGGCGGTACTCACGCCTCACGTACCGGTGATATTGGCCTGTTCCGTATTACCTCTGAATCCGGTACCGCTGCCGGCGTTCGCCGTATTGAGGCGGTGACTGGCGAAGGCGCAATTGCGTATCTGCACGCGCAGAGCGATCTGCTGGGCGATATTGCACAGTTGCTGAAGGGCGACAGCCATAACCTTGGCGATAAAGTGCGTGCCGCGCTGGAACGTACTCGCCTACTGGAAAAAGAGCTGCAGCAGCTGAAAGAGCAGGCTGCGGCGCAGGAGAGCGCAAACCTCTCCAGCAAAGCAGAAGAGATTAACGGCGTCAAATTGCTGGTCAGCGAGCTGGCCGGCGTTGAACCGAAAATGCTGCGTACCATGGTTGATGACCTGAAAAACCAACTGGGTTCTACGGTCGTTGTGTTAGCCACGGTGGCGGATGGTAAGGTTTCTCTGATTGCCGGTGTGTCTAAGGATGTGACAGATCGCGTGAAAGCAGGGGAGCTGGTTGGTATGGTCGCCCAGCAGGTGGGTGGCAAAGGGGGCGGTCGTCCGGATATGGCTCAGGCCGGCGGTACCGATGCGTCTGCTCTCCCTGCAGCGTTAGCCAGTGTGAAAGGCTGGGTCAGCGCAAAACTGTAATAACTATAAATGCATAGCTACCGTTATCCTCGGATAACGGTAGCTTGCGAGAGAAGCACTGATAACGATAAAGTCGGGTTGAAGTTGTGTATATCGGCTAAACTTAGGTTTAACAGAATGTGATGCCGTGACTGCTTACACCGTAAGGTGTTTGTCATCGCTTACTTTTTGGCGTTATATGATGGATAATGCCGGGATACGAGAGACCCGACTCTTTTAATCTTTCAAGGAGCAAAGAATGCTGATTCTGACTCGTCGAGTTGGTGAGACCCTCATGATTGGAGATGAGGTCACTGTGACAGTTTTAGGGGTTAAGGGTAACCAGGTACGTATTGGCGTTAATGCCCCTAAAGAAGTCTCCGTGCATCGTGAAGAGATCTACCAGCGTATCCAGGCTGAAAAATCCCAGCAGTCCAGTTACTAAGGTTTTCGCGCCTCGCGATTCCGTGAGGCGCACCCCCCCAGCTCCCGTTTTTCTTTCTGACTTTTCTTCTTCTGCTACCTTGTTTTTTGTTTATAGCCCATCGTTCGCAACATTTATCTTTTGCCTGCCGCTGGCCGAAACCCCTGAATTCCTGTTGATAAAACACTCTTTTTGCCGTTTTTGCAGGCTAATTGCGCGGTAAGTGTGCAAACGGAAAAAGGTCTCGAAAAATTGTTTGACTTATAAGTACCAGAAAGTAATATGTGCGCCATCGCAGCGACGAAGAGCAGAAACAAGTTCTTCGAAGCACTCGTAAGAGGCGTGTGGTGAGGTGGCCGAGAGGCTGAAGGCGCTCCCCTGCTAAGGGAGTATGCGGTCAAAAGCTGCATCCGGGGTTCGAATCCCCGCCTCACCGCCATTTTGCATCCGTAGCTCAGCTGGATAGAGTACTCGGCTACGAACCGAGCGGTCGGAGGTTCGAATCCTCCCGGATGCACCATATTTTTCCATTTCTTCAGCGATGAAGGGGTGGTTGAGGTAGCGGTAATAACCGCAAGCACCAGGAAGGATAACGTTGCATTAGCAACGGCCCGTAGGGCGAGGCGACAGCCGAGTCATCCTCCCGGATGCACCATCTTACTCAGTGTGGCAAGTGTTAGATGTGACACTGACGCGTAGTAAAGCAGTTCTCCCTGATGCATCCGTAGCTCAGCTGGATAGAGTACTCGGCTACGAACCGAGCGGTCGGAGGTTCGAATCCTCCCGGATGCACCATCTTCTCCGAAATGACAGCCGGAACTGTTGTTTCACGGTCTGCGAGATAATCTCCAGTACCAGGGAGGATAACGTTGCGTAAGCAACGGCCCGTAGGGCGAGCGAAGTGAGTCATCCTCCCGGATGCACCATCTTCTCCGAAATGACAGCCGAACTGTTGTTTCACGGTCTACGAGATAATCGCCAGTACCAGCGAAGATAATGTAGTAAAGCAGTTCTCCCTGATGCATCCGTAGCTCAGCTGGATAGAGTACTCGGCTACGAACCGAGCGGTCGGAGGTTCGAATCCTCCCGGATGCACCATCTTCTTCAGATCCTCCTTTTTCGTAAAACCCCAAACCCCAAACCCCAAACCATTTATCCGTTCCTTGTCTGCCTTTTCTGGCAAAAGCTGCTTACACCATTCCGGCGGCGGATCTCTTTCAACGCCGCTTAGTGAACTTTTTTTATTGGCAAGTGACTCTTTCCACTATAATTTACCCGTATGTATCGATCTGATTTGGGTGAGATGAGTGCAAGGAGAGAAATCCATGAAATGGTTCAAAGCAATACCTGCGTTTTGTGCGACGCTTCTGGTAGCCGTATCGTTAGCTGGCTGTGCGGGATCGCCCACAAAGGAAAGTACCGGTGGCTATATTGATGATACCGTCGTCACCACGAAGGTTAAAACGGCGCTGTTTAACGAAAAAGACATTAAGTCTTCTGAAATTAGCGTACAGACCTTTAAAGGACGTGTTCAGCTGAGTGGTTTTGTCTCATCAGCGAAGGATGCCAGCCGCGCGGTAGAAGTCACCCGCAGAGTGCAGGGCGTTCGTTTGGTTGAGAATGATTTAAAAATCAAATAAATCACGATGTGAGTCATATAAAGGCGCCCCGAAGGCGCCTTTATTGCCTGAGGCGCTGGCCGCGACAACATGCGCCTTTTGCGATAAAGTAACGTTTTCTTACCCGGTTTGTGAGAACACGATGTACGAACGTTACGCAGGACTGATCTTTGATATGGATGGCACCATCCTTGATACCGAACCGACGCATCGTAAGGCGTGGCACGAGGTCCTGGGCCGATACGGAATGCGTTTCGACGAGCAGGCGATGGTCGCGCTCAATGGTTCTCCGACCTGGCGTATAGCCCAGGCGATTATCGAACTGAATCACGCTGATTTAGATCCCCACCGCCTGGCGGAGGAAAAAACCGTGGCCGTGAAGGCCATGCTGCTGGATAGCGTGCGCCCCTTACCGCTGATAGAGGTGGTGAAGGCATGGCACGGGCGCCGTCCGATGTCGGTCGGTACCGGCAGCGAAAGCGCGGTAGCTGAGGCGCTGTTGGCGCACCTCGGCCTGCGTCATTACTTTGCGGCGGTGATTGCCGCCGATCATGTCCAGAATCATAAACCCGCGCCCGATACCTTTCTGCTTTGCGCGGAGCGCATGGGTGTCGCGCCGGAAACATGCGTCGTTTTTGAAGATGCTGATTTTGGTCTGCAGGCGGCGAAGCGTGCGGGGATGGATGCCGTGGACGTGCGCTTGTTGTGAGCGACGCACTGTCGCTGATCTCGCTGTTTGCCAGTAGTTTTTTGAGCGCCACCTTACTTCCCGGCAATTCGGAAGTTGTGCTGGTTGCTATGCTACTTACGGGGGCAAGCCAACCGTGGGCCCTGGTATTAATAGCAACAATCGGCAATAGCCTTGGAGGGGTAACTAACGTTATTCTGGGGCGCCTGTTTCCGCTGCGCAAAACATCGCGCTGGCAGGAAAAAGCAACCGGCTGGTTAAAGCGCTACGGCGCGGTCACATTATTATTAAGCTGGGCGCCGGTTATCGGCGATTTACTGTGTCTGCTGGCGGGATGGATGCGCATCTCCTGGGGGCCGGTACTTTTTTTCTTATGCCTTGGCAAAGCGTTACGCTATATCGTCATTGCGGTGGTAACGCTTCAGGGCATGACGTGGTGGCACTAATTGTGGAACTAAGACTATCCCGGCAGGCCGTGTTAGCGGTTATTTTGCACCTGGGCTGTGCCCGAAATCCGCACGTACTGCCAGTGCGCTCCGGTTTTCGTGCGCGGAACCGGCAACAGTAACGTCTTCTGGGATAACCTGTATGGTCACCATTACAATTATGCTTATTCAAACGATTTCGACAGGCGGGAGGTCAAATTGATCCCGGATGTATCACAGGCGCTGGCCTGGCTGGAAAAAAATCCACAGGCTCTTCAGGGTATCCAACGTGGTCTTGAGCGTGAAACGCTGCGCGTCAATGCCGATGGTTCACTGGCGACGACCGGTCACCCTCAGGCCCTTGGCTCGGCGCTGACCCATAAATGGATTACTACCGACTTTGCTGAAGCGCTGCTGGAGTTTATTACGCCGGTTGATGGCGACATTCAGCATATGCTCACCATTATGCGCGATGTTCATCGCTATACCGCTCGCCAGCTGGGCGATGAGCGGATGTGGCCACTGAGCATGCCTTGCTACATTGCTCCTGGTCAGGACATCGAACTGGCGCAGTATGGCACCTCGAATATTGGCCGTCTGAAAACGCTGTACCGCGAGGGGTTGAAGAACCGCTATGGCGCGCTGATGCAAACTATCTCCGGCGTGCACTATAACTTCTCGCTGCCGATGGCTTTCTGGCAGGCGAAGTGCGGCGTTGACGATGCGGAGAGCGGCAAAGAGGCGATTTCCGCCGGCTATTTCCGTTCAATTCGTAACTATTACCGCTTTGGCTGGGTGATCCCATACCTGTTCGGCGCCTCCCCGGCCATCTGCTCTTCGTTCCTGCAGGGCAAACCGACGACGCTGCCGTTTGAGAAAGCGGAAAATGGCATGTACTACCTGCCTTATGCGACCTCGCTGCGCCTGAGCGATCTGGGTTATACCAATAAGTCGCAAAGCAATCTCGGGATTACGTTTAACGATCTCCACGAGTATGTGGCAGGATTGAAGCGGGCGATTAAAACGCCGTCGGAAGAGTATGCCCGGATTGGCCTCGAGAAAGACGGCAAGCATCTGCAAATCAACAGCAATATTCTGCAGATTGAGAACGAACTCTACGCGCCAATTCGGCCGAAGCGTGTGACCCGCAGCGGTGAGACCCCTTCCGATGCGCTGCTGCGCGGCGGTATTGAATATATCGAAGTCCGCTCGCTGGATATCAACCCGTTCTCGCCGATTGGCGTTGACGAGCAGCAGGTGCGTTTCCTCGACCTGTTTATGGTCTGGTGCGTGCTGGCCGATGCGCCGGAAATGAGCAGCGATGAGCTGCTGTGCACGCGCACCAACTGGAATCGCGTGATTCTGGAAGGCCGTAAGCCGGGCCTGACGCTGGGTATCGGCTGCGAAAGCGCGCAGTTCCCGCTGGCTAAAGTGGGTAAAGATCTGTTCCGTGATTTGCGTCGCGTGGCGCAGACGTTAGATAGCATCCACGGTGGCGAAGCCTACCAGCAGGTGTGTGACGAGCTGGTTGCCAGCTTCGACGATCCGGAATTAACTTTCTCAGCCCGCATTCTGCGTTCTATGCTTGAAGAAGGGATTGGCGGCACCGGTAGGGAGCTGGCCGATCAATATCGTACGATGCTGCGGGAAGAGCCGCTGGAAATTTTACGTGAAGACGATTTTATCGCTGAACGTGAAGCTTCAGTGAAGCGCCAGCAGAAGGTGGAAGCGGAAGATAGCGAGCCGTTTGAAGCCCTGTTAGCAAGACACGCGTAGCAAAAAGCGGTACAAAAGAAAAAGGCCACATCAATGTGGCCAAACTTTCATCTCTGATTCAGGGATGATGATGATAATAAATGCGCGTCTTTCATATACTCAGACTCGCGGGTGTAAGAAGAGTTCATTTTATTTTAAAAAAAATCACTATCGGAGGTGAAGAATGCCGTTGTTAGATAGTTTCACAGTCGACCATACCCGCATGGAAGCACCGGCGGTGCGCGTTGCGAAGAAAATGAACACGCCGCACGGCGATGAAATTACCGTTTTCGATCTGCGTTTTTGCGTACCAAACCAGGAAGTGATGCCGGAAAGAGGGATCCATACTCTTGAGCACCTGTTCGCGGGCTTTATGCGCGACCACCTGAACGGCAATGGTGTGGAAATTATCGACATCTCTCCGATGGGCTGCCGTACGGGCTTCTATATGAGCCTGATTGGTACGCCGGATGAGCAGCGCGTAGCCGACGCCTGGAAAGCGGCGATGGCCGATGTGCTGAAAGTGAAAGATCAGAAGCAGATCCCGGAACTGAACGTCTACCAGTGCGGTACCTATACCATGCACTCGCTGGAAGAAGCTCAGGAGATCGCACGCCATATCATCGAGCGCGATGTGCGCATCAACAGCAACGATGAGCTGGCCCTGCCGAAAGAAACCCTGCAAGAACTGCACATTTAGTTCTGCTTGTCGGTCCGGCGATTTCCGCCGGGCCGCTCTTCCTGCGCCGCTATGTCGACGACCTTAACCTTCTCGTTTCAATACCGCGCCCTGGTGCCGTTTGCCCATGATTACGCTCACGGTGATAGCGAACCGTGGCATCAGCATGACTGCGCCCAGCTGCTGCATATCCTCAGCGGCGTGGTGCGGGTTGATACGCCGGTGGGCTACTGGGTCGTCCCGCCCGGACGCGGCGTCTGGCTGCCGGCAGGTACGCCCCACGCGCTGCGTATCACCGGGCAGGTCGCGGCCCGCACGCTGTTTATCGATCCGCTCGCCCGGGCCGATCTACCGTCCTCGTGCCAGATCGTGCAGATCACGCCGCTGCTGCGTGAGCTGATCGTCTCCTCGCTGGCTCTGGCGGAGCGCTATGAACCCGGCAGTCGCGACGAGCGCATTTATGAACTCATTCTCGATGAGATTCGCGGTATGACGGTGCTGCCGTTTGGCCTGCTGGAGCCCCGGAGCGAGGCGCTGCGCCGTTTATGTCACAAGGTGCGGGAAATGCCAGGGGAAGTCTGGAGCAGCCAGCAGGCGGCGAAAGAGAGCAATATGAGCGAACGCACGCTCAACCGTCATTTCCAGCAGCAGACCACGCTCACCTGGAGTGAATGGGTGCGCCGGGCGAAGCTGATGGAAGCGCTGGTTCGCCTGGCGCAGGGACAATCGGTGCTGCGGGTGGCGCTGGATTTGGGCTATGGCAGCCATAGCGCTTTCAGCGCGATGTTTCGTCGGGTGATGGGCGTCGCCCCCAGCGATTACTTCCGTCCGCCGGCTTGAGCATCTGCGCCGACCGCATGACACAGCGCCTGCAATGAGGCGCGCGCCACATCATTATCGATTCCAACGCCCCAGCGGCTGTCGCCATTGGGGAAAATACAGCGAATATAGGCCACTGAGCGGCTGTCGCTGCGTTCACCGAGCGTATGCTCGTGATAGTCCTTAATGACGAACGCTTGCTTCAGCAGCGCGCTGAGGCCGCTGGCGGCCGCGGAGAGCAGGCCATTACCGTGAGCCTGAAGACGACGCGTCTCACCGTTGACCCGTAGCGTCCCCTGCAACGCAAGCTGGCCGTCCTGTCGGCTGTCGGTTTTATACTCCAGCAGCGCCAGCGGCGGTTGCGCAACCAGCCCGTAACGGGAACGGAACAGCTGCCAGAGGGCATTCTGCGTCATCTCTTTGCCATGTGTATCGGTCTCTCGCTGAACGTGCAGGCTGAAATCTTGCTGCAGCGCGCGGGGCAGCTTCAGTCCGTGATTCTGTTCGATTAACCAGGCGCTGCCGCTCTTACCGGACTGGCTGTTGACGCGGATAACCGCTTCATAGCTACAGCCGATGTCCTGCGGGTCGACGGGCAGGTAGGGCATCTCCCAGCGATCGCCGGGCTGACGGGCATCGAATCCCTTCTTAATGGCATCCTGATGAGAACCGGAAAAGGCGGTGTAGGCGAGGCTGCCGGCCCACGGATGGCGCGGGTGAACCGGCAGCTGATTGCAATTCTCCACCACTTCGACTACCCGTTTCATCTCCGGGAAGCTGAGCCGCGGCGTAATCCCCTGGCTGTAGAGATTCATGGCCAGGGTGACCAGACAGACGTTGCCGGTACGCTCGCCGTTACCGAACAGACAGCCTTCTACGCGGTCGGCGCCGGCCATCACCGCCAGCTCCGCGCTGGCAACGCCGGTCCCCCGGTCATTATGCGGATGAACGCTAATGCAGACATCGGCCCGGCGGGAGAAATGGCGGCAGAAAAACTCAATCTGGTCAGCGTAAACGTTCGGGGTACTGACCTCGACGGTGGCGGGCAGGTTGATAATCATCGGTCGTTGTGCGCAGGGCTGCCAGATATCCGCTACCGCCTCGCAGATAGCCAGGGCAAATTCCGGCTCGGTAAAGCAGAAGGTTTCCGGGGAGTATTCATACTGCCAGCGGGTCTGCGGCTGCTCTTCGCACTGCTGGCGAATCAAGCGAGTGGCGCGGGTGGCCAGCTCAATGACCTGTGATTTATCCATCCCGAAAACCAGCTTGCGGAACAGCGGAGCGGTGGCGTTGTACAGATGGACGGTGGCGCAATCGGCGCCGCGCAGCGATTCAAAGGTCCGCAGGATAAGATCTTCTCGCGCCTGGGTCAGCACCTGGATGGTGACATCTTCTGGAATGCGCCGTTCCTCAATCAGCTGACGGACGAAGTTGAAGTCGGTCTGCGATGCCGAGGGGAAGGCGACTTCAATCTCTTTAAATCCGCACTCCAGCAGCAGCTCCCAAAACTGCAGCTTACGTGCGCTGTCCATCGGTTCGGCTAGCGCCTGATTGCCGTCGCGCAGGTCGGTAGAGAGCCAGCGCGGTGCGTGGGTTATCGGGTTATCCGGCCAGCGGCGGTCGGGCAGGGAAATGGGCGGCCAGGGGCGATATTTTTCACCGGGATTTGTCAGCATAGTTCTCTCCTTGTGTCGGATCTTTATCCTGCCGAAGCGCAGAGCGGGCTGCTTTAGCAAACTGGACAGAAACTAGCGAGAACTGGACAAGGTTGGCGTAGAACCGGCAATAAAAAAGGGATCCGCAGATCCCTTCAGGTCAAACCTTAGTGCGCGCCGCCGCCGCCGCCCCCGGCGCTAAACGGCGGTCTGGCAAACCACACCAGCCCCAGCAGAAGGATAAATATCGCCGCCGAGAACCAGAAAATTTCGTTGGCGGAGATAATCAGCCCCTGGTTAGTTATCTGCTGCGCTATCCAGCCGGACGCCTGCTGTTGAGTCATCCCTAATCCCTGCAGCTGGTCATACATCTGCTGGGCGTTGGGATTATAGGGCGTCACCGACTCGGTGAGCTGCGCATGGTGCAGCGCCTCGCGGTTAGTCCACATGGTGGTGGTAATCGAGGTGCCTATTGACCCTGCCAGCGTACGGGTGAAGTTCGACAGGCTTGATGCCGCCGCCAGCCGTTCCGGCGGCAGGCCGGACAGGGTGATGGTGGTCAGCGGCATAAAGAAGCAGGCCACCGCAAAGCCCTGGATAAACTGCGGCCACGCCGAGGCGCCGAAGTCCATGCCAGGCTCGAAGGTCCAGGCGCGCCAGTAGAAGCACACTGCGTACATGATGAAGCTGAAGGTCACCAGCCGGCGCATATCGAGCTTATGGGCAAAGCGACCGATAATCGGCGACAGGATCACCGGAATAACCCCCACCGGCGCGGAAGCCAGACCGGCCCAGGTGGCGGTATAGCCGTAGACCTCCTGCAGCAGCTGCGGCAGCAGCACGATAGCGCCGAAGTAGAGCATATAGGCGAGGCTGATACACAGGCAGCCAATGGTGAAGTTTCGCGACTTAAAGAGCGAGAGGTCGACGATGGGGTTGTCGTCGGTCAGCTCCCAGACGATCAGGAAACTGATGGCGATCACCGCCACGATTGTCAGCACGATAATCTCGTTGGAGGCGAACCAGTCCAGCTCTTTACCGCGGTCAAGCATCACCTGCAGGCTGCCGATACCGATCACCAACAGCGCCAGGCCAACGCCGTCAATCCGCCGCTGTTCGGTACGGGTTTCGCGGCTGCGCAGGGTTTGCAGCGTCATCACCACGACCGCAATGCCGATCGGCACGTTGATGAAGAAGATCCAGCCCCAGTGGTAGTTATCGCTGATATAGCCGCCGAGAATAGGGCCACAAATCGGCGCGACGATCACCGTCATCGACCACAGCGCCAGCGCGATAGAGCGTTTGGCCGGCGGATAGTTGCTGAGCAGCAGACTTTGCGACAGCGGGATCAGCGGACCGGCGACGATCCCCTGAATCACGCGGAAGAAAATCAGCATCGTCAGGCTGTTGGACATCCCACAGGCCCAGGAGGCGATGGCGAACGCCACCGTCGACCACAGGAACAGCTTCACTTCCCCGACGCGTTTTGCCAGCCAGCCGGTGATCGGAATTGAGATGGCATTCGCCACCCCGAAGGAGGTGATAACCCAGGTCCCCTGGCTCAACGATGAGCCAAGGTTCCCGGCAATGGTCGGAATGGCCACGTTGGCGATAGTGGAGTCCAGCACCTGCATGAAGGTCGCAAGCGACAGCGCAATGGTCATGATGACCAGCTGCGCGCCTTCCAGCGGTTTTTGCTGTTGCATTACGCTCACTCCGAATTATCCCGCGTTAGCCTGGATGATACCGTCGATCAGTTTGTTCACCGGCTCAAGGGCGATTTCACGGGCATTGCTTTCATAAACCGGAGATTTGCGCGTCTGGTTAGCCAGCATTTCGCCGTCGCGGTTGGTGGTGTTCACCTCAACCAGCGTTGAAAGCCCAATACGCAGCGGATGTTCAGCCAGCTGTTTGGCATCGAGCTCAATACGTACCGGCAGACGCTGGACCACTTTGATCCAGTTACCGGTGGCATTTTGTGCCGGCAGCAGTGAGAACGCGCTGCCGGTCCCCATATCCAGCCCGACGACCTTGCCGGTGTACTTCACATCATCGCCGTAAATATCACTGATGACGGTCGCTTCCTGGCCGATGCGCATATGCGCCAGCTGGGTCTCTTTAAAGTTGGCGTCGATCCACAGATTGGTGGCCGGCACCACCGCCATCAGCGGCGTGGTCGGGCTAATCTGGGCGCCGGGCTGCACGGCACGACGGGAAACGTAGCCGCTAATCGGGCTGACGATTTGCGTACGCTGCAGCGCAAGCCAGGCGTTACGGACATCCGTCGCCGCCTGCAGAACCGCCGGCTGTTGCTCCAGGCGGGTATTCAGCACGATAGCCTGGTTGGCGTTGAATTGCTGGATGGCGACATCCAGCTCGGCCTGGGCGCTGGCGACGGTATCACGAGCGTGCTGCAGCTCTTCGCGGCCAATCAGGTTGGCGGCGCCCAGCGGGATACGACGGTTGAGGTCGGTCTGTGCCTGAGAGAGCGCGGTTTTCTTGACGTCGATATTCGCCTGCAGCTGTTTGCTGTTGATCATCTGCTGACGCGTCTGGCGAACGCTGGCGGCCAGTTGGGTTTTCGCTTTTTCAAATGCCTGCTGGGCATCGGTCTGGTCAAGAGTGACCAGCGGATCGCCTTGCTGCACGAAATCGGTGTTGTCGGCCCAGACTTTCGTCACGCTGCCGGACACCTGCGCCATGATTTGCACCTGGTTCCCTGCCACGTAAGCGTCATCGGTTTCTTCATAATGACGCAGTACCAAAAACCAATAAATTCCGTATGCCACGGCAATAATAATAAAGAGCAATGTCAGTAGCAGAAGGGCGCCTTTGCGTTTGCCCTTCTTGCTGTCCGGTTGCTGCGGGGTTTGGCTCTCCGCATTTGCGCTCATGTTATTCTCCACGATCTTATTATTTCACATCGGCTGAGCCGACCTGTTTATCAGACAGGCCAGCAGATGATCTGCTGGCCTGTCTGTTTTTCCTTGTCAATCCAGAAAAAGTTTTGAGCAGTTCCCGCGCTTAGCGCAGCGACTCCGCCAGTACGCCATCCTCTTCCATCTGGTCAAGGCGGCTAAGCAGTTTGCGGGTGATGTGCTCGAGTTGGTCTTTCTCGCTGGTACTCAGGGAAGACCAGAGCTGATGCAGGCAGTTGTGCTGCGGCGGTAAAACTTCGCGTAAAAACTGATGACCTTTGTCGGTGAGTTGCAGATGCAGGCAGCGACGATCGTTGTCGCTTTCGCGACGCTCAATCCAGCCGCGTTTTTCCAGTTCATCGGCAATACGGGTTGCGTTGGTGCGTGACGATCCCAGCGCGCAGCTCAGCTCGGAGGGCTGAATGCTGTGGTTTTCCTGAGACTCCAGGGTGATCAGCGCCATAAATAATGTCTCGTTAATCCCCTGCGCTTTCAGCATCTTATTGCGGTTTTCCAGTAGCTTACCTTGCATGTGCATACAGAGGCGGGTGAGCAGAATCTCCTGGAAAGGGAAATCTTCGTGACGGCTGGCGCGGAACTTGAGCATTTGCTCAATGGGAGTAAACGAACTATCCATTTGGGTATGACCTCATTAATTACAGCCGATATAATAACTATTGTGACAAATAAATCAAATCAATTATTGACTAAAATTGATACTTTAAAAGTATAAAAAAGTGGTGATTTTCCATGCTATTCCATAGGCCAACGCGCTCAGCAGCGTGGGCATAATAATGCTGCGCGTCTTCCAGAACGCCAGTCCCAGCGCCGTGAATCCAACCAACGTAGGCAGCAGCCGTCTGGAATCGCTGAGGATTTCCGGCACGCTGGAGACGATCAGCAGGGCGCAGATAGAAGCGATGCCGATGGTATCGAGCAGCACGCTGAGCGGACCGCGACGCGTCGGGCGCGCGTTTCCTGCGCGCAGGCGCAGCGGCAGATAGCGAAACAGATAGTTCACGCAGCCGACCACTATCCCGATAATCAGCACGTTATTGTTCATCGGGCATCCCCTGAATGCTGGCCTGAATCAGCGCGGCCAGACAGCCGCAGACAATCCCGGCGAGGATGGCCGCTGGAATAGAGAACAGAATAATGCCGCCCAGCGCACCCGCCAGGGCGGCCGTCACGCTAAGAGACTGTTTACGCTGGAACGAGGCCAGTAAGAAGCTCATAAACAGCGCGGGTAGCATAAAGCTCAGCGCGGCCTCCACCGCCGGAAAACCGACCAGCAGGCCGCTACCGGAGTAGGCGCCGATCAGCGTGCCGAACACCCATGATATCCAGGAGGTGAAAGCGATGCCGAGCATCCAGTTTTCGCTCCAGCGGCGGTTGTCGCGAACCAGCCTGGCGGTGGCCGCCGCGAAAACTTCGTCGGTCAGACCAAAAGCCCAGAGCGCGGTTTTTCGTTTATCCAGCGCGCGATGAATGCGGCTACGGAGCGAAGGGCCGTACAGAACGTGACGCACATCCATCGCCATCACGGTGAGGGCCGCCACCCACAGCGAGCTGCCTGCGGCGAGCATCGCGGTGATGACGAACTGGCTGGCGCCGGCGTAGATGATGCAGGAAAAGAACAGGCCTTCCAGCGGCGTGAAGCCGAGTCGGGTGGCGTTCAGGCCAAAGGCGAAGGCTACGGGAAGGTAGCTAATCACAATCGGCAGACTGTCTTTAATCCCTTCAGACAGCGTGGCCTCACTGGCAGGGGCAGGTTTTTCCATAGCGCGTTATTTATTGATAATTCACGTGAATATCACATGATTGAACAGGTGAGGTTACCTTAGCAGAGAGCGGGGCGCTTTGACACCTTGTTAAGCGGTGCTCGCCGGGAGAACGGGACTGGCTGAAAGTTGCCCCGGCCGGCGCCGGGGCAACAGAGTGGCCAATCAGGCACCCGGACTGCACGTCGCTATCCGGGGCTGAGGGAAGGTTACTTCTGCGCGGCCAGCGCTTCTTTCACCCAGCCGTCAAACTGCTGCTGGTGGGCTTTGATCCAGCCATCAACGTGACCCTGAATATCCGCTTCTGAGGCGTGACCTTCATGCATCATGGCGTTTTCGGCGTTAATGTCGGCAATCGGCAGCTTCATGATGCTAAACAGTTTTGCCGCCGCCGGGTTTTTCTCAGCCCAGGCTTTGTTCGCTACGATGTGCATGGTGCTGACCGGGAAGCCATAGTTCGCGCCGTTCGCCAGTTTGGTATCGATATTTTTCTGCACGCCCGGCAGAGAGGAGAACGGAACCTGCAGCCAGACCACATCTTTGCCCGGCTTCAGCACGTCGCTGACCCAGTACGGCGTCCAGGTGTAGTAGATAACCGGCTTACCTTCTTTAAAGCGGGCAATGGTATCGGCCATCATCGCCGCATAATTCCCCTGGTTGTGCACCACCGTTTTGCTCAGGCCATAAGCATCAATCTGATGATTAATTACCGCTTCACAGCCCCAGCCCGGCGTACAGCCAGTGAGATCGGCTTTACCGTCGCCGTTGGTATCAAACAGTTTGGCGATTTTCGGATCTTTCAGCTGATCGATGGATTTGATGTGGTACTGTTCGGCGGTTTTTTTGTCGATCAGGTAGCCCTGCGCCGCGCCGTTAACAAAAACGCCTTCGCGGTAGAAGCTTTTATCACCACCGGCGGCAGCGTACATATCGTCGTGCAGCGGCTGCCAGTTGACGGCGGTGAAGGTCGCGTCGCCGGAGGCAAGCGAGGTATAGCCAACGTTGTAGTCCACTTCGCTGGGCTTATCGACGGTGTAGCCCAGTTTTTCCAGCGCGCGGCTCACCAGCAGGGTCTGGAAGGTCTCTTCCGTAATGGTGCTTTGAATCGGTTTGACGGTGATGCCTTTTCCCGGCAGGTCGGCTGCCCAGGCAGCGCTGGTGGTGAGCAGAGTGGCAAACGTTGTGGCAATAATCGTGTTATGTCGCATCGTTATTCCTTATCAATGAGAAGGGAGAGCTGCGGGCCCGGCAGGTGCAGTGCCGCCGGGCGATGAGAAGTCTATTTACAGAAAGGGCGGGTAATGAGCCCCAGAGGACCGGTTGCGTACCAGCGACGGTTGCCGCGGCTGCGGGAATCGCGGCCAACGGCCTGGGTCAGACGGTCGAGAATAATCGCCAGAATGACGATCCCGACGCCGCCGACGCTCGCCAGCCCCATATCGAGGCGGCCGATCCCGCGCAGGACCATCTGACCAAGGCCGCCCACGGCGATCATCGAGGCGATCACCACCATTGACAGCGCCAGCATCAGCGTCTGGTTAACCCCGGCCATGATGGTCGGCATCGCCAGCGGGAGCTGCACTTTAAAGAGCAGCTGACGCGGGCTGGCGCCGAATGAGCGCGAAGCCTCAATCAGGTCCGCGGGCACCTGGTTAATCCCGAGGATGGTCAAACGGACGATAGGCGGCAGGGCGAAGATAATGGTCACCACCACGCCTGGAACGTTACCAATCCCGAACAGCATGACAATCGGCACCAGGTAGACGAACGCCGGCGTTGTCTGCATGGCATCCAGCAGCGGGCGGATAATTTTCGCCGCCCGTGGGCTACGCGCCAGCCAGATCCCCAGCGGCAGGCCGATCAGCATACAGAACAGCAGTGCGGTCAGGACCAGTGCCAGGGTCACCATCGCCTGCGACCAGGCGCCGATAGCGCCGATCGCAACCAGCGAGATCAGCGTTGCCACGCCCATCCCCACGCTGGAAATTTGCCAGGCGATAAGGGCAAACAGCACAATGGCAACCGGTGCCGGCATGCCTAATAACAGCTGCTGGAAAGCGCTGAGGATATAGTCCACCGGCACACGAATGCCCTGGAACAGCGGGCGGAAGTGCACCACGATCCAGTCGATACCGTGCGTTACCCAGCTGTCGAGCGGGATCAGCGTTTTATGAAACGGATCCATGATGTTGAAATGTTCCGCCTGCGGCGCCGGCGCGCTGTTTAGCCAGTCCGCACCGCCGCCATCGGTCGGTGCGGATGCCGGAGTGCCCCAGGCATCGGCAGATTGTGCAGCGCTATCCGCCGCCGGTGCGGTATCCCACGGGTTAGATTGATCAGCCATTGTTTGCCCCCTCGCGATCTAAAGCCTTCAGCAGCATTCCTTTAGAAATAATGCCGATGTACTGGTGCCCTTCATCCACAACCGGAACCGCGCACGGTGCCTGGCCGACGTGGGAGAGCAGGTCGCTGAGCGACGTTTGCGCATCTACCGCCTGCGGGGATGCGAGTAACGCCGCATCAATTCCCTGACCTTCGCTCAAGGCGGATTTCAGTGAATCAATAGAGACAATACCGACAAACTTATTACCACGTTCAATCACATAACCATATTCGCGGTCTTCGTCCTGCAATAATTTCAATGCCGAACGCGGGCCGAAACCTGGCGTTTTACGAATTAAGCCCACCGGGCTTCGACGGGCAATATCTTTAGCGCTGAACACCTGGCTAATATCGACACCGCGGAAGAAGGTTTTGACATAATCATTGGCGGGATTATTCAGTATTTCATCCGGGGTACCAACCTGAATCACTTCGCCATTTTGCATGATGGCAATCCGATCGCCAATACGCATGGCTTCATCAAGATCGTGGGAAATAAAGACCACGGTACGCTGATGTTTCGCCTGTAATTTTGTCAGCTCATCCTGCATTTCGGTACGAATTAATGGGTCAAGGGCGGAGAAGGCTTCGTCCATTAATAGGATATCAGGGTTGATGGCCAGCGCGCGGGCGAGGCCGACGCGCTGGCGCATTCCGCCGGAGAGCTCATCCGGGTAAGCATGCGCGTAATTCTCCAGGCCGACCTGACGCAGCGCCTCCAGCGCTTTCTGCTGGCGCTCCTGGGTCGACATACCCGCCAGCTCCATACCAAAGGCGGCATTGTCGAGCACGGTCATATGCGGCATCAGCGCAAATGACTGAAATACCATAGCGATCTTTTTTCTGCGCACCTCACGCAGCTCGGCTTCTGAGATTTTGGCGATATCGACGCCATCTATCAGCACCTGCCCGCGGGTGGGTTCAATCAGGCGATTGAGAAGGCGAACCATGGTGGATTTTCCTGAGCCGGAAAGCCCCATGATGACGAATATCTCGCCTTCTTCAATGGTCAGACTGGCGTCTTTTACGCCAAGCGAAAGTCCCGTTTTTTCCAGTAGTTGTTCTTTGGTAAATCCTTTTTCAATATATTTGAACGCTCGCTGTGGATGCTCGCCAAATATCTTATAGAGATTCTTAATTTCTAATTTAATTGCCATGCAATAGAGAGTTTCCTGTTATTTGTATTATGTCAATATAGTACCTGGTGGAGATAATTACCTTTTTACACCCTAACATACTCAGATTCTGTGACAACCCTCAATGTCCCATTGGCATCGAAATGAGAGGAGGGCACTGCGGCGTATTCCCCATGATAGAAGGGCTGAGCGTTGATGATCAGCAGGTAATATTTTTTACAGATGACAGGGGAATAATTGGTGAACCACGCGATTCTTGCTTAATATTCCGGCAGAATGTCAGTGAAATATCATGTGGTTTTTTTTGTGTGATAAAAGTTAATAATGTGAAATAGATCACCAGGAAACCGGGCAATATTTTCCTGGTGAAAGTAAGGTTAAAAATCCCAATCGTCGTCGGCAGTTTCTTCCGTTTTGCCCATCACATACGAGGAACCGGAGCCGGAGAAAAAGTCATGATTTTCATCGGCGTTTGGCGAAAGCGCCGCCAGAATCGCCGGGTTGACCGCCGCCATCTCTGCCGGAAACAGCGCCTCGTAGCCCAGGTTCATCAGCGCTTTGTTGGCGTTGTAACACAGGAAGGCGTTCACCTCCTCAATCCAGCCGCTGTCGGCGTACAGATCCCGGGTGTAGGCCAGTTCGTTATCGTATAAATCCATCAGCAGATCGAGGGCGAAATTCTTCAGCTGTTCCCGCTCGTCGGCCGCGATGTTTTCCAGCCCCTTTTGGTACTTATAGCCGATGTAATACCCGTGCACCGCTTCATCGCGGATAATCAAGCGAATCAGGTCGGCGGTATTGGTCATTTTACCGCGGCTTGAGAAATACATCGGCAGCCAGAATCCGGAATAGAAGAGGAAGGATTCGAGAAACACGCTGGCGATTTTCTTCTTCAGCGGATTATCCGCCTGATAATACTCCAGCATCAGCCGGGCTTTGTGCTGGAGCGGTGCGTTCTCTTCGCTCCATGCATAGGCGGCATCGACATCTTTGCTCTGGCACAAGGTGGAGAAAATTGAGCTGTAGGAGCGGGCATGCACCGCCTCCATAAAGCTGATGTTGGAGAGCACCGCCTCTTCGTGCGCGGTCAGCGCATCCGCCATCAGCGCCGGCGCGCCGATGGTATTCTGAATCGTATCGAGCAGCGTCAGTCCGGTGAACACGCGAATGGTGAGCTGCTGTTCCACTGCCGTCAGCGTCTGCCAGGCGGGAATGTCGTTGGACAGCGGTACTTTCTCCGGCAGCCAGAAGTTGCTGGTCAGACGGTTCCAGACCTCCAGATCCTTATCGTCCTCAATGTTGTTCCAGTTAATAGCGCGAATACGCGTTAAATGGGTCATCCTGTTCTCCTTACAGCGCGCAGGACACGCAGCCTTCGATTTCGGTACCTTCCAGCGCCAGCTGGCGCAGACGGATGTAATACAGCGTCTTGATGCCCTTCTTCCACGCGTAGATTTGCGCCTTATTGATATCGCGGGTGGTGGCGGTATCGGGGAAAAAGAGCGTCAGCGATAGCCCCTGATCGACGTGCCGCGTGGCTTCGGCATAGGTGTCGATAATCTTTTGCGGGCCGATTTCCCAGGCATCCTGATAGAGCGCCAGATTGTCATTGGTCATAAATGGCGCGGGGTAGTAAACCCGCCCGGTTTTTCCCTCTTTACGGATCTCTATCTTTGAGACAATCGGGTGGATGCTCGAGGTCGCATGGTTGATATAGGAGATAGATCCGGTAGGCGGGATGGCCTGCAAATTACGGTTATAGATACCGTAGCGCATGACGTCATCGCGGAGCTTCAGCCACATGTCGCGGTCGGGCAGGCGGATGCCGGCGTGGGCGAAGAGCGCGCGGACTTTTGCCGTTTTCGGCTGCCAGTCACCCTGCAAATAGCGTTCGAAGTATTCGCCGCTGGCATAGCGCGATTGTTCAAATCCGGCAAAATGCTCACCGCGCTCGCGGGCTATCTGCATCGAGGTGTGCAGCGCGTGCCAGGTGACGGTATAAAAATAGAAGTTGGTAAAGTCCAGCCCTTCCGGACTGCCATAGGCGATGCCTTCCCGGGCCAGATAGCCGTGCAGGTTCATCTGGCCAAGACCGATGGCATGGGAGGCGGCATTGCCCGCCGCCACCGATGGCACCGAGCGAATGTCGCTCATGTCAGAGACCGCCGTCAGGCCGCGCACCGCCACCTCGACCGTGCGGGCAAAATCTGGCGAATCCATGGTATGAGCAATGTTCAGCGACCCCAGGTTGCAGGAGATATCCTGGCCTACGCTGGCATAATCCAGATTTTCATCAAAGGTCGACGGGGTGTTGACCTGCAAAATTTCCGAGCACAGGTTACTCATGTTAATGCGCCCGGCAATCGGGTTGGCGCGGTTGACGGTATCTTCAAACATGATGTAGGGATAGCCGGACTCGAACTGAATTTCCGCCAGCCGCTGGAACAGATCGCGGGCGCGGATCCAGCGTTTGCGGACCCGCTCGTCGGCGACCAGTTGCGCATACATCTCGCTGATGGCGATATCGCCAAACGGCTTACCGTACAGGCGCTCGACGTCATAGGGTGAGAACAGCGCCATCTGGGCGTCGTCTTTTGCCAGCTGGAAGGTAATGTCCGCGATGACGACCCCAAGCGACAGGGTTTTGATGCGAATTTTCTCGTCGGCGTTTTCCCGTTTGGTGTCCAGAAAACGCAGAATATCCGGGTGATGGGCGTGCAGGTAGACCGCCCCGGCCCCCTGGCGCGCACCAAGCTGATTGGCGTAGGAGAAAGCATCCTCGAGCATCTTCATCACCGGCACTACGCCGGAAGATTGATTTTCAATGCGCTTAATCGGGGCGCCGGCTTCACGCAGATTAGAGAGCAAAAACGCCACGCCGCCGCCGCGTTTTGACAGCTGTAATGCCGAGTTTACCGCCCGACCGATCGATTCCATATTGTCTTCGATACGCAACAGGAAGCAGGAGACCAGCTCGCCGCGCTGCTGCTTCCCGGCATTGAGGAAGGTGGGGGTCGCCGGCTGGAAGCGCCCGCTGAGGATCTCATCGGTCAACTGCCGGGCCAGGGTTTCATCCCCCTGCGCGAGGGTGAGGGCGACCATACAGGTGCGATCGGCAAAATGCTCAAGGTAGCGTTTGCCGTCAAAGGTCTTCAGCGTATAGCTGGTATAGAATTTCCAGGCGCCGAGAAAGGTCCGGAAGCGGAACGGGTCGCCGTGCGCGTGGTCAAACAGCGCCAGCACAAAACGACGATCGTAGCGTGCCAGCACGCTGGCATCGTAATAGCCTTCGGCGATCAGCCATTCCAGTTTTTCATTCTGCGTGGTGAAAGAGACGGTATGGGGCAGCACGTGCGTCGCCATAAAGGCGTCTACCGCCTGGTGGTCTTTTTCAAACGGAATACGGCCATTGCTGTCGTACAAATTCAGCATCGCGTTGAGGGCGTGGAAATCCGCCGCTCCGGTGGTTAGACGTTCTGCGGTTGTCGTTGCCAAAATTCGCTTACTCCTTTACGCACGTTATCGACATCGGTTGGGGTGCCCATCAGCTCAAAGCGATACAGATACGGTACGCCGCACTTTTGTGCGATGACGTCGCCGGCCCGGCCGTAGGCGTCGCCGAAGTTACGGTTACCGGCGGCAATCACGCCGCGTATCCGCTGGCGGTTATGCGGGTCGTTTAAAAAGCGGATCGCCTGCCGGGGCACCGCGCCAGCGGTGCCGCCGCCGCCGTAGCTGGGGACAATGAGAATGTAGGGGGCGTCTACCTGGATGCGCTCCCGCTCGTTAAGCGGAATGCGCACCGCGGGCAGCCCCAGACGCTGGACGAACCGATGCGTATTTTCGGAACTGCTGGAGAAGTAGACGATCAGGCTCATGCGTTGGCCACCGGTTCGGGGCGCAGACGGTTAATCATATCCGGGCGAAAACCGGACCAGCGGGTTTCACCGGCTATCACGACCGGCAACTGACGAAAGCCCTGTTCGCGCAGCATGTCAGCGGCGTCCGGATGATGCTCGACATTCACCATCTCGAAGGCAAATCCGCGGCTTTCCATTGCCCGCTTAGTGGCATGGCACTGGACGCAGTCATTTTTAGTGTAAATAGTAATGCGCATGATTCGTATTTCCATTTAAGATAACAGGACGGCGCAAAAAAGTGCGACGGCCGCTATCGGTTAACTGTTCAGGAAATACTAGATGTAGTTATCTAAAAGTTCAACCACGCAATATATAGCGTTTTTAGATAAGTGATGCCCTCACCGGCCAATCCGGCGAGGGGGAGGGCGCGTGGTCTGAAATTACTGACGCATGCTGACGGCAAGGCGGTTAAAGGCGTTCATCAGGCTGATGGCGAAGGTCAAATCGCTGATCTGACGGGCGCTGAAATGCTCCAGCAGCGGCAGGTAAACGTCATCTTCTGCATGGGTGCTGGCAATATGCGTCACCGATTCCGCCCAGGCCAGCGCCGCCTGTTCCGCGGCGCTGAAATGCCCGCTTACCCGCCAGCCGGCCAGCGCATCCAGTTTAGTCTGCGCCACGCCGGATTTACGCAGCGCTTTACTGTGCATTTCCAGACAGAAAGCGCAGCCATTAATCTGTGATACCCGCAGGTAAACCAGTTCCAGCAGGGCGCCGTCCAGCTCACTTTTTTCCAGCGCAATCTTGGCCTGCACCAGCGCGTTATAGACTTCCGGACTCAGTTCGTTATAGGGCTGACGGAGTGTGCTCATGATGTTTTCCTCAATGATGAACCGCGGGGAATGGGTTCTAAGACCGCAGCAAAATAGCACTATAATGGACTGCAAAAGATAGCCATATTTTAATGAAAAAAGCAGACCATAATGGAAATCAAAAAAGTCCCCCACTATCAGCGCATTGCCAGACAGCTCAAGTCTGCGATTGAACACGGCGAACTCGCGCCCGGTAGCCGCCTGCCCGCCAGCCGGGTTTATGCCCAGGAGCTGGGCGTCTCCCGCGCAACCGTGGAGAATGCCTGGGGTGAGCTGGTGGCCCAGGGCTGGCTGGAGCGACGAGGGCAGGCGGGCACCTTTGTCAGCGAGCGTCTGAGTCCGCTGCGGGGGGAACCGGCGCGTCGCCCGACGGACATTGCGCCGACGGCGCCGCAGCCGTTTCAGCTGGGGCTGCCGGCGCTGGATCTTTTTCCCCGAGGCCTGTGGGCGCGGGTGATGGGGCGGCGACTGCGAACGCAAACGCGTTTTGACCTGGCGCCAGGCGATCCGTGCGGCGAGATGATCCTGCGTCGGGCCATTGTCGATTATCTGCGTCTTTCCCGCAGTATTGAATGCCTGCCCGAACAGGTGCTGGTGACCGGCAACTATGCTGCTTCCATGCGGCTGCTGCTCCGCACTCTGGCGCAGCCAGGTCAGCATATGTGGATGGAGGATCCTGGTTTCCCGCTGATTCGACCGGTGATAACCGGGGAAGGAGGGGTTATCGATCCGGTTCCCGTTGATGAAGAGGGGATGGATGTGGCGTGGGCGCAACGCCATTACCCCGATGCGCATTTCGCGCTTCTGACTCCCGCGCACCAGAGTCCGCTGGGCGTTGCGCTGTCGCTGTCCCGACGCAGGCAGCTGCTGGCATGGGCTGCCCGACACGACGCCTGGATTATTGAAGATGATTACGATAGCGAATTTCGCTATCGCGGGAAGCCGCTGCCGCCGCTGAAAAGTCTTGATGCCCCGCAGCGGGTGATTTACGCCGGCAGCTTCAGTAAATCGCTGTTTCCGGCATTACGCGCCGCCTGGCTGGTGGTACCGCTCCCGCAGGTCGCTGCCTTTCGCCAGCAGGCCGAATTGATGAGCTGTAGCGTACCGACGCTGTGGCAGCAGACGCTGGCTGACTTTATCCACGAAGGCCATTTCTGGCGTCATCTGAAGAAAATGCGTACCTGCTATGCGCAGCGCCGGCAGTGGCTGGAGTCCGCGCTGTTGGCGCAGGGGTTTAGCGTCGTCCCTCAGCTGGGGGGTATTCAGCTGGTTATTACGGTGAACGGTGACGATCGGGCGCTGGCTGTGAAAGCCCGACAGGCCGGACTGTCGGTACAGGCGCTGAGCGACTGGCGTATGCAAAGCCGCGGCGAAGGGGGACTGCTGGTGAGCTTTACCAATCTGACATCGATGGCGATGGCAACGGAGGCGGTGCGTCTACTCAAAGTAGCGCTGTTTTCGGCTGATAAATACAGCCGCTGACTGAGGATTCAGGTCATCCCTAAAGTAGCGATTCACGTCAATATGCGCTAAGACAACAAAAAGCCCCTGGGCCAGAGGCACACAGGGGCAGACGCGTATTTGTTATCTTCATTTATCGTTTATATTATCGACGTAAATTCAATAATACGCCAATAAATAGCCCAACTGCGGCAGCGGCCCCGACGCTCTGCCACGGTTTATCCCGCACATAGCTATCGGCACAGCCTGCGGCATCGCGAGCGGCCTGCTGCACACGGTTGTTCCCATTCAGACGGGCACGCGTCTCTTTCAGCAGCGCCTGGGCTTTTTTCCGTGCGGCATCAGCCTCATCTTTCGCATCGCTGCCCCATGATTTCAGCACTTCTTCCAGCGTATCCGCTAATTGGCTGACATCGTTATGAATATCTTCAGCGCTTTCATCGACATTGTTGCGGTTCAGACGGTTAGCCATCGATTTCTCCCTTAATTCCATTGAGTCATTAAGTGTAGAACAAGATTTTGAATTATGCTTTTGCAGTGCCATTTCTGGAATTTTCCGAAAGCACTATCAAAGATGAATAAGGTAAGGTAAATGTGCGGTAAAAGATAAAGAGGAATGAGTATGTATTTAAGACCCGATGAGGTGGCGCGTGTTCTTGAAAAAGCCGGCTTCACCATGGATGTTGTGACGCAAAAAGCGTACGGCTATCGCCGTGGCGATAATTATGTTTATGTGAACCGCGAAGCGCGCATGGGGCGGACCGCTTTAATTATTCATCCGGCGCTAAAAGAGCGCAGTAATTCGCTGGCGGAACCCGCCTCGGATATCAAAACCTGCGATCATTATGAACAGTTTCCGCTGTATTTGGCCGGAGATGCGCAGCAGCATTATGGTATTCCACACGGCTTCAGTTCGCGCATGGCGCTTGAGCGTTTTTTGCAGGGATTATATGGCGAAGCGCAGCCGAGCCTGTCGCATAACTAACCGTATGATGACTTGTGCCGGGATGTGAAGCGGGGAAACAGACGAGCAGGCGACTGACAGCGGTCAGTCGCAGGTTGTGTTGAAACTCAGGCTTTAGCCTGCTGGTAAGCGCTGACGCGGAACAGTCGGCGGCAGTAATCGAGGAAGTAGCCGTAAACCGCCCCCATCATCATTGATACCGCAATATTTGAACTCACCGCCGCGGCAATTTGATGCCAGTCGGCACCGACGGAAAATAAAATAGCAACATACACCGGCGACTGAAATGTCACATAAGCCACAACATCGGCAATACTCTTCATCCAAGCGGAAGGGCTGAGGTGACGTGCCAGGCGCATGGCGCGGTCGCGGTAAAATCCGTACGGCACGGCAATAATAATGTTCACCGGAATCGCCACCAGGCGTGAAGATAACGACTGCTCAAAGGTCATTCCGGAGAGAAAAATTTCGATCAACATGTTCACAACGGTGCAGTAAACCACCATCGCAAAGGTGTCTGCTACCGCATGACGCAAGCGGGACTGCGCAGAGAACATCGGTGTGCTCCTCGAAAATGAAGTCTGATACGCCACAAAATGCGCTCTTCTAAAGCGTTTTGGGTTGCCTGTTTTGATGTGCGTAGATTATCTCTCTGCATCGAAAGAGACAACTAGCTGTAAATTTTTATTTAATGGCTTTTTGTCGATAAAATACTCTGCGAAAGGTAGTTTTGTCTTCTCTGCGCTACTTTTGTCCTGATGCTTTATTTTTTGTTTATTTATTAATGTCTTATGTTTTTTTTTGCGGGCGGGCGTGAGGATCGCACCAGGCCACGATTGTGCCGACTACCGCCTGAAGTCAGGTTTCAGTGTGATTTCCGTCACTTTTAGAATAATTTATGCCACAAAGGCGCTTTAAATAGCATTGGATTCTGTTTTCTGTCGTTGGTGCGTATTCGTTTTTCATGCATGTTCATTCACTGGCGGGTCGTTGTGACATCCTCTATCCATCGGACATATCCCGCTAACCTGCTGACCATGCAGGTAATATACGGACTGATGATATTTTTGTGGCTTTTTTACCCTATTCAAATTATCGCTGAATTAATTCCGGGTATTGACTGGATAGCCGCTGTGGTTATTTTAAATAAAAATTTAAGATTGTGGTCTGAATATATTTATCAAACATCATTAAAGGTGGTAATAAATGGCTTCATATATTAAAGTACCCGGTGCTATTGTCTTATATGCAATTTAGGAACGTTTAATAATTTATGTCTTTAATGTTACAGAAGTTGAATAATATCCGTTCACTGCGGGCAATGTCGCGTGAATTCTCCATTGACGTACTTGAAGAAATGCTGGAAAAACTCAGGGTCGTCACTGAAGAAAAACGGTCAGAGCAGCAGTCTGCCCTGCAACAGCAGGCAGAATACCAGGAAAAAATTAATACCTGGCTGGAACTGATGATTGCCGACGGCATAACGCCTGATGAGCTGGTCACGCAGAATGCAGGCCCGTCGAAGGAGGCGAAAAAACGCCAGCCGCGTCCGGCAAAATATCGGTTTACCGATTTTTCCGGAGCCCAAAAAACCTGGACCGGCCAGGGGCGTATGCCGAAGCCGATCGCCCGTGCGATTGCGGCCGGTGCGACGCTGGAAAGTTTTCTGATTTAAGCGTTAGCGAAAGTGATATTCGGCAGGAGTTAAGGCTGTTGTCGGATAGCGAAAAAATAACGGTGGGGAATCCCACCGTGTGTATTAGCAAACGCCAAAATCACCTTCTTCTTTATAAGGTGTGACGTCTGCGGGCTTCAGCGTATATTTCTCACCCTGTTCATTACTGGCCTGCACGGCGACAATATGATCTTCACCGACGGCCACAATCTTGAGTTTGGGTCCGCCCATACGAGGCTGAACCAGATCACCTACTGAATACATCGTTTATCTCCTCTGGCATGGATAAATGCCGCTGTTCGCCTTCACTTTAGCGTAGCTGGATATCCGCATACAACAGGCCTGATGCCGCAGGCGTCAGCGTCGGTTCCAGGGCATGACGGCCAACAGGCGCGCCATTCCGCAAAAACTGGTGATACCGGCGAAGGTTAAGCCGGCGCCGACAAAAGCGCTGAGCAGGAAAAATCCGCTACTGACGCTATAGCCCAGCGCCACGCCCAACAGAATGAGTACGCCCGCGGCGATTTGCACCTGGCGCATTAACGGCAGCGGCTGGGTTTTATCCTCTTTGACGGGCAATCCCGCTGCTTTCCAGGCCTGAATGCCGCCAGCCAGCAGTTTCACCTGGGCCGGAGCCGCCGCAGCCAGCAGACGAATGGCATTATTTTGTGTACGCGATCCCGCCTGACAATGAAAAATGACCGTTTCGTCCGCGGCGGTGTGCAGCGTTGCGCCGTTATTCAGGGCCGCCAGCGGCACCAGCTCGGCATCGGGGATGTGCTCGCGGGCGTATTCATCGGCATCGCGAATATCGATTAATCTGGCCCCTTGCGCGATTTGCGCCCGGGCCTCTTCAGGAGAAAGAGTGACGATAGTCATGACGGCTCCTTATGGGCAATAAATGGTCTTCAGCGTGGTAATGATTTGCTGAACCGCAGGGTGGGTGATGAAGTAGTGGATACGTTGCGCCTCGCGCTCACTGCCGATCAGGCCTTCATCGCGCATGCGCGCCAGATGCTGAGAGGTGGCCGAAGGGCTCAGACCGGTGACCCGTGCTAGTTCGCCGGCGCTGGCGCGCGGCGTCTCGCACAGCATGCACAGAATCATCAGCCGGTTCGGATTGCTCATGGCTTTCAACAGGGCGGCGGCTTCTCCGGCGCTGGACTGCAGCTGTTCTGGTGTATTCATTTATTTTAGTCTTTTCTAAATTTAGATAAGTCTAAAATAAAAAACGCCGCGGCGCCAGCGCAGAAAATGCCGTCGCGGTCCCGTGGCCTGGCCGCCGCAGGCGCACCTGGTGATGGATGATTTTACGGCGATAGCGGCAGCGGCGGTGAGCGGGCTGGGCATTGCCAGGATTCCGGACTGGCTGGCTGCCCAGGAGGTTGAACAGGAACGGCTGCGCTGTATTCTGCCGCAAAGCGCCGGCGTCACCTTTCCGATCGCCGCCTTCTGGCCCGAGGCGCCGTGGGTGGCGCAGAAAATTCGGGTCACCATCGATGCGCTGCTCGCCGGATTGCCGCAGGCGATCCGCCAGACCGGAGGCCAGCAATAAAACGAGTCACCTCTTCGCCGCGGGGTTAAGCGTAACTTAAGAGAGAGTTGCGATAATGACAGTAATATGACTGGCATGGACCCTTGCAATGAACGTACTCGAAACGGTTAACCAAAGCGCTTTTCTGGCGCTGAATGCTCAGCCGGGGACGTCGGATACCCTTCTGGCGTTGGCCCGCTTCTGCGCAAGCGGAATGATCTTTATCGTTCCGGCTATTCTGCTCGGTCTGTGGTTTTTAGGCGGTCGCCAGGGGCACCGGCAGGCGCTGTTTTGCACGCTGAGTATTCTGATGGCGCTTGCGTTGGGCTATCTGTGCGGCTCGCTGTGGTTCCACCCCCGGCCGTTTATGATGCCGCTGGGCCATACCTGGATCAGTCATCCGGCGGATAACGGCTTCCCGAGCGATCACGGTCTGGTGATGTTCAGTGCGGCGTTTGCGTTGCTTTCTCTGCGTCTACGCAGCCTGGGGCTGTTTGTCCTGCTCGCATCGCTGCCGGTGGCGTGGTCACGCATTTTCCTCGGGGTCCATTTCCCGCTGGATATGGTGGGCGCGGCGGCGGTAGCGGTGGTTGCCGTCTGGGTGAGTAAAGGGGTCTGGCAGGCCTTTGGGCCGGCAATGGTGCGGATTTGCGAAGCCATCAGCCAGCGCATGTTTTCCTGGCTGCCGGCCCGTTTTACGCCGTAGCTCACGTTTAGTTTCTTGTCCGCGCGGCGCGTCGGTAGAGCGTGCTGCGCGCGACGCCCAGAGCCTGCGCCGCTTTACTGACATTACCGTTATACGTCGATAGCGTGTCGGCAATCAGCTGCGCATCGTGCTGCTGCAACCCGCGCGACGGGGCCGGAGCCGGGGCCGACTGGTACTCTGCCGGTAAATCCTCCACTTCCAGTTGTTCTCCTTCGTCGGCCAGCGCCAACAGCACCTTCATCAGGCTTTGTAGCTGGCGCACGTTGCCTGGCCAGGGAAGGGTGGAGAGGTGTGTCAGGAGCGCAGGCGAGAGCTGGACGTGTCGTGCTTCGGCACCGAGGGCTTGCCATAGCTGCTGAAGAAACGTCGGCAGTTGGGGCCACTCCCGCAGCGGTGGAATAGTGAGGGCGAATTCGCGCAGGCGATAGAGCAGGTCCTCGCGAAACGTCCCGTCGGCAACATGTTGCATCAGGTTACGGTGGGTGGCGCAAATAAGCGCAAAGCTGACCGGGGCGCTCTGGCTGGCGCCGAGCGGCGTAACCTCTTTTTCCTGTAGCACCCGCAGCAGCCGGGTTTGAAGCAGCATCGGCATATCGCCAATCTCATCGAGGAATAGCACGCCGCCGTCCGCCTCGCGAATTTTACCGATATAGCCATTCTTACTGGCGCCGGTAAAGGCGCCAGGCTGATAGCCAAACAGCTCCGATTCAATCAGCGATTCGGGTATCGCCGCGCAGTTGATCGCCACGAATTTACCGTCACGCCAGCGGCTGTGCTGATGAAGCGTGCGGCTGACAAACTCTTTGCCACATCCTGTTTCGCCCTCAATACACAGGGCAATGCCGGCATTCAGCAGACGCACCATCTTCTCTCCTTCACGCTGACTGGCGAAAGGCAGCTCAATGGCCGGCAGCGTCGGCGCCGGGGCCGGCGCTGGTACCGCAACGTGGGTGCGGGTCGGCGCGCGCAAACGGTAGTAATAGGTTTGTCGCTGCAGAGTTAGCGGCAGCGGAACATTTACCGCCGTTTGCGTCAGCTGAGGAAACAGCTGCTGAAAGGTGATATGGCCGAGTTGTCCGGGATCCAGACCCAGATCGCGCATCGCCAGGCGGTTTCCGGCGGTCAGCACGTTATCGGAAAAGACCAGCAGCAGCTCTTCAACGCTGTCGAGTTTGTGGGGTTGAGGGTGCAGGCTCATCAGCCACTGCTGCGGATGGAGACTCTGTTTTACCCACAGATATTCAATCTGCTTCGCGGCCTCTTTTACCCACGTCAGCGTGTGGGGGTGGGGTAAGTGGGCCGGGCCGGAAATATCCAGCACCCCGGCAATTTTTCCATCCGGACTCTGAACCGGCATTGCGGCGCAATAGAGATCCTGATTGCGGGTGAGGAAGTGCTGGCGGCCGTCGATTTCGCAG
Organism: Klebsiella planticola ATCC 33531; assembly: GCF_000735435.1. Taxonomy (GTDB): domain Bacteria; phylum Pseudomonadota; class Gammaproteobacteria; order Enterobacterales; family Enterobacteriaceae; genus Klebsiella; species Klebsiella planticola. Next base: position 36,106 of record NZ_JMPP01000021.1, read on the forward strand.
CTGTCGTCAATGGCCAGCGCGGTACCGATGGCGTTGGTACCGCGCCCGCTCTCGCTCCACAGATTTCCCGGAGCCAGCGCGAAGCTTTGCGCTTTCTGCATCGCGTGCAGGTTGCCGAAGGTTTGCAGCACCAGACCGCTGGCGTCAGAGAGGATCACCACCGACTGGAGATCGCTCACTTTACGCGACAGGGTGTTCACCACCGGCTGGGTCAACTGCTGTAACCGGGCATGGCTGGCCAGCGCATCCGCCAGTTCGCCGGAACCCAGGCGCGGGAAATCATCCGTCGCGGGATCCAGGCCGTACTGCTGGCTACGAAACCAGGAATCGCTGAGCAACGGGCTGGTTTTTACCTCGGGATCGAGGGTAAACGAATTGCCTTGCACGGAGCACCTCGTGGTCGGATGGCTGATGTTGCAATATTGTAGCTTTATGGTTTCTCATGTGTTGCGATTTGCGACACATAAGCAAAATTACGTTCCCATGCGATACAGGATTACGTATTAAGATATTGAATTATTTGTATATTTATTCCTTCAATAAATCTGGCATAACCTCTGCATAAGCTTCTGTGCAGCAGGCAACAGCAAAAAACCAATACCCCGCTGCGCCTCAACCCTACAGAAGGAGATTGCAATGCGTTATGCACATCCTGGCACCCCGGGCGCCTTAGTTTCATTCAAGTCCGCCTACGGTAACTATATTGACGGTCAATTTGTCGAACCACTCGGCGGCGAATACTTTATGAATACCTCCCCCGTGGACGGGAGTGACATTGCACAATTTCCCCGCTCCGATGCCAAAGATATCGACTTTGCTCTTGATGCCGCGCACCGTGCCGCGGAAGCGTGGGGGAAAACATCGGTACAGCATCGTTCCAACCTGCTGCTCCAGGTCGCCGACCGGATTCAGGAGAACCTGGAATATCTGGCGATTGCTGAAAGCTGGGACAATGGTAAACCGGTGCGCGAAACGCTGAATGCCGATCTGCCGTTGGCGGTCGATCACTTCCGCTATTTTGCCGGCTGTCTGCGCGCCCAGGAGGGAAGCACGGCGGAAATTGATGAAACCACCGTGGCCTATCACTTCCATGAACCGCTGGGCGTGGTCGGGCAAATTATTCCGTGGAACTTTCCGCTGTTGATGGCGGCGTGGAAGCTGGCGCCGGCGCTGGCGGCGGGGAACTGCGTGGTGCTCAAGCCGGCAGAGCAGACGCCGCTGAGTATCACGCTGCTGCTGGAAATTATTGGCGACCTCTTCCCGGCAGGCGTCCTCAACGTGGTGCAGGGCTTCGGTAAAGAGGCCGGTGAAGCGCTGGCAACCAGCAAGCGTATTGCCAAAATCGCCTTTACCGGCTCAACGCCCGTCGGACGGCATATTCTGGCCTGTGCGGCGGAGAATATTATTCCCGCAACCGTTGAGCTGGGCGGCAAGTCGCCAAATATCTATTTTGCCGATGTGATGGACGGAGAAGAAGAGTTTATCGAGAAGGCGGTAGAGGGGCTGGTGCTGGGCTTCTTCAACCAGGGCGAAGTGTGTACCTGTCCATCGCGTGCTCTGATCCATGAATCGATCTACGAGCCGTTTATGGCGCGGGTGATGGCGAAAGTGGCCCAGATTCGGCGCGGCGATCCCTTTGACACCGACACCATGATCGGGGCGCAGGCGTCACGCCAGCAGTTCGATAAGATCCTGTCGTATATTAAGATTGCCCGCGAAGAGGGGGGGCAGATCCTGACCGGCGGAGAGCGCGCCAGTATCGCGGCTGAACTGGATAATGGTTACTACATTCAGCCAACCCTGATTAAGGGGCGCAATGATATGCGCAGCTTCCAGGAAGAGATTTTTGGCCCGGTCATCGGCGTCACCACCTTTAAAGATGAGGCAGAAGCACTGGAAATAGCCAACCAGACTCAGTTTGGGCTCGGCGCCGGCGTCTGGACCCGCGACAGCAATCTGGCGTACCGAATGGGGCGTGGGATTAAAGCCGGTCGCGTCTGGACCAACTGTTATCACGTCTACCCGGCCCATGCCGCGTTTGGCGGCTATAAACAGTCGGGCGTTGGCCGCGAAACCCATAAAATGGCCCTTGATGCCTATCAACAGACGAAAAACCTGCTGGTGAGTTACGGAACTGCGCCGCTCGGCCTGTTTTAACCGGGCGTCTCATTATCTGACTTTATCGGTCTGACAAAAACCGCGACCTTATGCTGAGGTTGCGGTTTTTTTATCGCTGATTGACGATTGGTTGATTTTTGAACTTTGCTTTTTTAATAAAAAAAAAGAGGAAACCTCAGGCACCCTGACAGTTGCTATTTCGACGAACATGAAATTTATTCAATAATAACTTTCATTTGAAAATCATTTTGCCGGAAAAATGATATCCTTCATTGGTTAGTGTTATTATTATTTCGGGGGTGACAAAAAGAAAATAAAACTTATTAGGAAAAATCTTAGTTTTTTTGCTGGGCCCGTGGACGCCAGCACAGCGGATAATCCGGCATAAAATGATGTTTTTTTGTTAATTTTGTCAAATGACATATTGTTTTGTTGAGGATTGTTATTGGTGGGTTGCTTTTCTTTGTTTTTATAATTAATAACTTTCTTGATATTTGTGCAATCCACTCGACATGTAAAGTAAAACATTATTTCATTAACAAAATAAATCATTGCGTTTGATTTATTCTAAGAATAGTATTTGTTTTAATATTAAATGCCGCGAATAAATTCCCGCCTGATGAAGCGTTGCCGCCGATGCGCGTAAGCAATCAGACGGAATTTCCTGCTATGCGTTTAATATCCTGCGGATGGAACGCCAATATCATTAACAAGGAGGAGCGTCAGCAGATTGCTTCAGGCTCATTATGACCCTGTGATTAATCTGTCATAAATATATGTTTGAGATGAGATAAATAATGAAAACCCAACTTCGTATTATGGCAACTGTAGTCGGTATTCTGGTATCCGGCGTTGTCGTAGCAATGCCTTCACAACCTGCCCATTCTACATTAACCGTCAATCCGGGCGCCAGCGCCGGTACGCAAAGCACCGGTGGCCAGATCGAATTCTCCGGTTCGATTACCGATACTTCCTGTAATATCGATAGCACCAGCGCCAACCAGATTGTCGATCTGGGGAAATGGGCGAGCAGCTACTTTACGGGCGCCGGTTCTGAAACCACCAAAACCGCTTTCCATATTAAAGTGAAAGATTGCCCTGCCACCGTGACTAAAGTGTCGGTATTGTTTGATGGCACCCGCGACAGCAATAACAGTAATCTGCTGGCGGTAAATGGCGGGGCGCAGGGGGTGGCGATTAAACTGTATGAAGATGATAAAGCAACGCCAATTAACCTCGGCACAGAGTCAAAGGATCAGGCGGTGATCGCCGGGACCAGCGGCAGCAACAGTGGGACGGCGGATCTGGAGTTCTTTGCTGATTATATCTCTACCAGTGCGGTATCCGCCGGTTCGGCAAACGGCACGGCAAACTTCAATATGGTTTACAACTAAGAAATAAATGAGCAGGAGCACCTGCTCATTATTATTGAGAACTCATTCTCCTTTAGTTGTATTTCAGACCTTAGCTGATGGTTGCAATTATGAAACATATTATCGCGGCGGCGGCTGCTGCCTTTTTACTGTTATCCACAACGGTACAGGCCGGTATTGTCATGGGAGGGACCCGTGTTATTTATCAGGAAGGGAAGCGCGAGGCCTCAATTTCTGTCACCAATGCCGATGTCCATTCGCCTTATTTAGTGCAGTCATGGATAGAGAACTATGCGGAAAATGATAAAAGCAAGGTGCCTTTTATTGTAACGCCGCCGCTATTTCGCCTCGACCCAGAGCAAGAAAACGTATTGCGAATTAATTTCATCGGCGCCGACTTGCCTCATGACCGTGAATCCGTCTTTTGGCTGAATGTGAAAAGTATCTCCCCGACGCAAAAAGGCGATGCGAATAAATTACAGGTCAATATTAAATCTAAATTTAAAATTTTCTATCGGCCACATGGTCTGGCGGGCGATCCGGAGAAAGCCTGGCAGATGTTAACGTTTAAGATTGTTGGCAACCGGCTGGTGGCGCAGAACCCGACGCCATACTTTGTCTCCTTTTTTACCCTCTCGGTGGGTGGGCACGATATTGATGAACCGGGAATGATCGGACCTTTGACCCGTAAAGAGTGGCCGGTTAACGGCTCGGGGACGGTGAAATGGCGCGCCATCAATGATTTTGGCGGCATCACAGATTATACGCAGCAGTAATTGTTTCTATTTTTTCCCTCGTCGGTCAGGATATTGTGAACAAAAAGGCCCCCGTTTTCCTTCATGACTATTCCGTCATGGCTGTCCCCATCCGGGGCGCCTTAGGCGCGGCGGCGCTTCCGACGCTGCTGTTTTTTCTCTGCCAGAGCGCTACGGCGTGGGCAGACGATTACTTCGATCCTGCGGCCTTAGAGTTTGCTAACCCACAGCAAAAGATGGCGGATTTGCATTATTTTGCCAAATCGGGCGGACAGCAGCCGGGAACCTATCCGGTGACTATCTGGGTTAACAACCAGCAGGTTGCCGAGGGGCCGATCGTATTCGTCGACGATCGTGGGGTCCTGCAGCCGGAGTTGACCTCTGCTAAGCTGGCGGAATATGGGGTCAACGTTAGCGCTTTTTCCACCTTGACCCGGCTGCATGATGGCGAAACGTTTACCCGGATTGAACAGTTTATTCCGGATGCCAGCAGCCGTTTCGATTTTGCTACACAGCGCCTGAACTTAAGTATTCCGCAGGCGGCGATGAATGTGCAAAGCCGTGGCTACGTCGATCCGGCGCGCTGGGATGATGGGATCCCGGCGGCATTTGTGAACTACAACCTGACCGGCTCACAGACTCGCCAGTCTGAAACGCAAAGCCGCTCCAGCTACCTGAATTTACGCAACGGGGCCAACCTGGGGCCGTGGCGTTTGCGTAATATTTCATCCATGCAGTATGACCAGCATTACCGCTGGCATTCGCAAAGCACCTGGCTACAGCGCGATGTGAAATCGGTCAAAAGCCTGCTGCGGATTGGTGACACCTTCACCAGCGGCGAGGTCTTCGATAGCGTGCAGTTTCGCGGCGTGCAGCTGATGTCCGATGATGAAATGCTGCCTGACAGCCAGCGCGGTTTTGCCCCGGTGATTCGCGGCATGGCGCACAGCAACGCCAAAGTGACGGTTTCGCAACACGGCTATGTTATCTACGAAACCTTTGTCTCTCCGGGGGCGTTTGCGATCAACGATCTCTACCCTACGGCGCAGAGCGGCGATCTTGAGGTCCAGGTTAAAGAGAGCGATGGGTCGGTACGCTCTTTTACCCAACCATACTCCACGGTCCCTTTTATGCTCCGCGAAGGGCGAAGCAAATTTAGCCTCAGCGCAGGGCGTTATCATTCGAGTCAGCATCAGGTCAGATCGCCGCAGTTTGTTCAGGGGACGCTATTTTATGGTTTGCCTGCGGAGTTCACTCTGTATGGCGGTACTCAGCTGGCGCAGGATTATCAGGCCTGGGCGTGGGGAATTGGCCGTGGTTTTGGCGAGCTGGGGTCGTTGGGGAGCGATGTGACCTGGGCCAATACTGCGACGCCCTCTGATCGACACTACGCCGGACATTCATTGCGCGTCCAGTATCAAAAGGATTTTGCCTCGACGGGGACCTCGTTCAGCCTCGCCAGCTATCGCTACTCCTCCGGCAGCTATTATGGCTTCAGCGAGGCTAACGCCCTGGAAAGCCAGAGCGAGCGACTGGACAACAAGCGTCAACGCGAAGAGATCTCTGTCGCGCAGTCCTTTGGCGCCGTCAGTAGCCTGGCGATTTCCGCTTATTCACAAACGTACTGGCACAGCAACAGCAATGATGAAACGGTACATCTCGGGTTCTATAGCGCCTGGAAAGGCGTGTCGTGGGGCGTAGGCTATTACTACACCCAATCCTCCGACCGGGAAAAAGCCGATCGCTCGTGGTCATTTAACCTCAACATCCCGCTGGGCGGCTGGCTGGACGAGAGCTCGGTCGGCTACAGCACCACCTCCGATAATAACGGCCACTCATCGCAGCAGGTTTCGCTGTACGGCGCGGTGCCTGGACGCGGCGATCTCGATTACTCGCTGCAGCAGGGCCATGCTAACGCCGGGCAGGGGAGCAACAGCAGCGCTGCGCTGGATTATCACGGCGGATATGGCAGCGCCCAGCTGGGTTATCGCCATGATAGCGCCAGCAACCAGCTGACCTGGGGAGCTTCGGGCTCCGTAGTGGCGCACCCGCATGGCGTCACGCTGGGGCAACCCGTCGGCGACAGTTTCGCCATCGTCCGTGCTCCAGGAGCGGCGGATGTGGCGATTGAGGACGGTACTAACGTGCATACCGACGGGCGCGGCTATGCCGTGGTACCGACCTTAACGGTATACCGCAAAAACACCATCACGCTGGATACCGAATCAATGAGCAATGACACCGACGTGGATCTACAAGGTCAAACCGTCATCCCTGGCGGCGGCGCGGTGGTACTGGCGAATTACCAGACCCATATCGGCAACCGGGTGTTGTTTACGCTGCGTAATCGCGACGGGGCGGTCCCGTTCGGCGCCAGCGTACAGCTGCGTCAGCAGGAGGACGATACGGGCGCCGCGCCGCAGGGAATGGTGGCCGATGGCGGACAGGCGTATCTCAGCGGCATCCCTCAGGAGGGCGTGCTTGAGGTGAGCTGGCTGCAAAACAATATCGCGCGGCAATGCTCGCTGCATTTCCACATTGCCGATCAACAACAGCAGAACACGGTGAAAACCGTCGCTGGCCTGTGTTCGTAAACCGAGGAGAAAGAGCGATGCATCGTGGCTTTCGCTTATTACAGTTTGTGTTCCTGCTGATCGCGGGGATGTATAGCCAACACGGTTGGGCCGAGAGCTGCGGCGGCAGCGTCGGGCAGATGACGATTAACGTGCCGAATATTCGCTATCTGCCGACGCTACGCGCCGATACGCAGATGACCAACGCGATGGCCGATAACGGCGGCGGTATTCACTTCGTCTGCGATCTACAGCTGCCGACCGCGGGCTGGAAACGCATCGTGTATCAACAGCGCGCCACCACCGGTGCGCCACGGGTGATTAACGGCCAGCATGTGTATGCCTCCGCGCTTAGCGGCATGGGCTATTCGTTGGGTTTTCAGTGCGGCGGCGGCCCGATTCACTATATTGACGGCAGCGATGCGCCTGCCGGAAGTGAATCCGTAACGGTTTGCGAGAGTTCGCAGCAGTCGACGCTGCTGGCCCAGCGGGAGGTGGTGGTGAAAGCATATATCATCTTTTATAAAACCGGCGATGTTGCGCTGGTCAGCGGCAATCACGCCAGCGTCCCGGGGCAGCCGCAGGTGGGAAATTTATATATTGAAAAACAGGACGCTGGCAACGCCTCCCACGTGGCTAGCGCGCCGGTCAGTATCGATCTCGCTGCCCTCAACGTTGATATTGGCGCCAGCGGCAGTTGTCAGGTGACCCGCGCGTCTATCGGCGTCAATCTGGGCACGGTGAATAAAGCGGAGTTCAAAGGCAAAACCAGCACCGCCGGCGCGGCGCAGACCTTTAGCATTCCGGTATATTGCAGCACGCCGACCGATATCCGGATTGGTTTTTTTGGCGTCACCGCCGACCCCAGCATCAGCGATTCCTTAGCGCTGGCCCAGGTTGACGGCGCTGCCAGCGGGGTGGGGATAAAACTGAGCTATGGTAACAATCCGGCCCCGGCGCCGCCCGCGGGAACCGGTGTGAAAATGAATGTCTCCAGTAATCTACCGGTGCTGAAACATGTTACCGCCAGCAGCGCCGCCGCTGCCGAGAGTATCAATTTTACCGCCCAGTATGTGCAGACGGGAGATGCGGTAACCCCCGGACGGGCGAATAGCCTGGCGACCTTTGCGCTCGAATATAACTAAGCGCCCTTAGTTTGCGCCGCGACTGGCAATAGTTTCCGCTTTCCAGCAGCGGGTGGCGGTCCCGTTACCAGACGGGCGCAGCGGCTGCGGTTTCTCGCAACCCGCGCCGGCGAACGGACAGCGATCGCGGAAGTAGCAGCCCTCGGGCAGATGGCGATTGCCGGGTAATTCCGTGTTGCGCGGCGCGTCGCCCAGCGCCAAGCCGATACGCGGCACCGAGTCCATCAATAGCCGGGTATAGGGATGGGCCGGGTTATCGAGGACCTGACGCGCCTCGCCCATCTCGACGATTTGCCCGAGATACATCACGGCGACGCGATCGCTCATATGGCGCACTACGGAAACGTTATGCGAAATGAGGATATAGGTCAGGTTCTGCTGTTTTTGCAGCTCGACCAGCAGGTTGAGGATCTGCGCCTGTACCGAAATATCCAGCGCCGAGGTCGGCTCATCCAGCACCATAATATCCGGCTTTGCCGACAGCGCGCGGGCAATGGCAATGCGCTGACGCTGGCCGCCGGAAAACTCGTGCGGTAAGCGGTCGAGATACTCCGGGCGGATACCTACCTGCAACGCCAGCTGCTCTGCCAGAAGACGTCGGGCCTTTTCACTGGGGCGCGATTGGATCCACACCGGCTCGGTGATGGTGCGCCAGACCGGCAGCCGTGGATCCAGTGAGGAGAGCGGGTCCTGAAACACCATCTGCATACGCCCGCTGCCGGACGCCGTCGCGCGCTCAAACTGGCCGTGAGAAGGCTTAAGCATGCCCATCAGCAGCCTGGCGAGGGTACTTTTTCCGCAGCCAGATTCGCCGACGATACCTAAGGTTTCACCGCGATACGCCGTGATATCCAGCCCGTTTAGCGCATATACCCGTTCGACGACTTTGCCGCGCCAGTTCTTGCGCGCCGGGAAGTTAAGATGAACATCGTTCAGTTGCAGCAGCATCTCAGACATGCGTTTTCTCCCGTTGCGGGTACCAGCAGGCCGCCTGCTGCCCGGTCTGTTCTATCGGGCGGAGCATCGGCGTGATGCCGCAGCCCTCGCCGGCGGCAAAGCAGCGTTCGCGAAAGGCGCAGCCGCCCGGTAATCGCGCCAGATTCGGCACTGTGCCAGGAATCGAGCGCAGCAGCGAACGCGGCTCGCCGTTATCCGGGGCGCTGTCGAGCAGGCCAACGGAGTAGGGATGCAGAGGATGATGCAGCACCTGCTGAGTTAAACCGCTTTCAATCACCGCGCCGGCATACATGACGTACAGCCGATCGCAGACCTGTGAAACCACCGCCATATCGTGGCTGATAAACAGCACCGCGGTGCCCGTGGCCAGCGCTTTCTGTTTTAGCAGGCGCAGCACCTGGCGTTGAACGGTCACGTCCAGCGCGGTGGTCGGTTCATCGGCAATCAGCAGGTCGGGCTCGCAGGAAAAGGCGATGGCGATCATTACCCGCTGGCGCATCCCGCCGGAGAGTTCGAAGGGGTAACGTTCCATCACCCGCTGCGGATCGGCTATCTGCATATCCGCCAGCAGCGCGACCGCCCTGGCGCGCGCCTCGCGGGCAGAGAGGGGACGATGCTGACGAATAACGTCGACCATCTGCTTGCCGATCCGCCGCGTGGGATTCAGCGCGGTCATCGGCTCCTGAAAAATCATCGCCACCCGGCGGCCGCGGATATCGCGCATCTCTTTTTCCGATGCTTGCAGAATATCGTTGCCCAGCAGAGTCACCTGGCCGCTGTGAATCTGATAGCTTGCCGGCGGCAGCAGACGCATCGCCAGCATGGCGGTGACGGATTTGCCGGAGCCCGATTCACCCACCACGCCAACTATTTCGCCGCGGTCGATATGCATCGAGACCGCGTTCAGGACATGTACTTCCCCCTGGTAGACAGGGAAGCTCAAACGGACGTTGTCGATTGTCAGAACCCGATTACTCATGCGTTGCGTCCTCCGGACTTCGGATCCAGTAAATCCTGGATCCCATCCCCAAACAGATTAAACCCGACGGCGGTGATCAGGATCGCCGCCCCCGGGAAGGCGCAGTACCACCACTGATCGAGGACGTAGTTGCGCCCGTTTGCCACCATCGCCCCCCACTCGGCGGTGGGCTGCTGCGCGCCGAGGCCGATAAAGCCTAGCGTCGCCGCCATCAGAATGGCGCTGCCGATATCCAGCGATGCCTGCACCACCAGCGGCGGCAGGGCGTTGCGTAAAATATGCCAGCTGATCAGGTGCCAGCGGGAGGCGCCGAAGGTCACCGAAGCTTCGACGAAGCTGTGCTGGCGCACCACCAGCGTTTGTCCGCGCGCCAGACGGACATAAAACGGAATGCGCACAATGGCGATCGCCAGCATGGCGTTGAATAAGCTTGGGCCTAACGCGGCGGCCAGCGCCATCGTCAGCACCAGCGAAGGGATCGACAGCATGATATCCATCAGCCGCATGATCAGCGCATCGCTGCGTCCGCCGAGCACGCCGGAAAGGCAGCCCAGCAGCGATCCGCTGATCCCGGCGATCAGCACCACCGCCAGACCGGCGGCGATCGATTGCTGGCTGCCGATCAGCACCCGGCTGAACAGATCGCGACCGACCTCGTCGGTACCGAACCAGTGGGACAGCGAGGGCGCCTGCAGACGGGCGGTGAGATCGATAGCATTGGGATCGTGCGGTACCAGCCACGGTGAGAAGATCATCAGAAACAGCATGATCAACATAATGGCGCCACCGATCAGCGTCAGCGGGCTTTTGCGTACCAGCCACAGACGGCGCTTCCACGCGGTGTTGCGGCGGGTTTTTTCGATAGCGCCGGGGCGTTCCTGGGTCATCATCACTTAGTTTCCTCCCCGACCCATGCGCGGGTCTATCCATAAATAGAGCAGGTCGACGAGCAGATTGACCAGCACGTAAGCAAAGGACACCACCACGGCAAAACCCATCACCGCCGGGAAATCGAGCGCCTGAATAGAGGAGACCACGTAGGCGCCCATCCCGGGCCAGGCAAAAACGGTTTCGGTCAGCACCGCGCCGTACAGCAGATCGCCCAGCGCCAGCCCCAGCACCGTAACTGAGGGAATCAGCGCGTTAGGCAGCGCATAGCGCATCACGATGGTCCATTTAGGCAGGCCGCTGGCCAGCGCAGTGCGGATGTAATCTTCACTCAGCTGCTCCAGCATCGCGGAGCGAATTTGCCGGGCGACAATCCCCAGGTGGACAAAGGCCAGCGTGGTTGCAGGCAGAATCAGATGCTGCAGCGCGTTAAAGAACACATCGATGTTGCCTTCCAGCAGCGAATCGATCAGATAAAAGCCGGTCACGCGGGTTGGCGGGTCAAACCAGTCGTCAAGGCGCCCGCTGCCGGGCAACCAGTCCAGTTTGCCGTAAAACAGGACAATCACTCCCAGCCCCAGCCAGAACGCCGGGGTAGAGATTCCGGTCAGCGCCATCAGGCGAACCAGGTGATCGGTCCAGCGGTTGCGATACACCGCCGAAAGCACCCCCAGCGGAATGCCGACCACCAGCGCGATAAACAGGGCGCAGAAAGCCAGTTCGAGCGTGGCCGGGAAAAAGGTCTTTAAATCTTCCAGCACCGGGCGACCGGTGCGGATGGAGGTCCCCAGATCGCCGTGCAGCAGGGCGTTAACATAATGGAAAAACTGCTGCCATAACGGTAAATCCAGCCCCAGCTGCTGGCGGATATGGCGGACGATTTCGTCGCTCGCGCGATCGCCTGCCAGCAGGCGCGCCGGATCGCCGGGAATGAGGTGCGAAATAATAAAGGTGATCACGCAGACGCCGGCGACGACGAGGACCAGCCCCCAACTGCGTTGTCGAATTAAACCCCAGAAACTCATGATGACGCCCTCTGCCGGGCCCGCTACGGCCCGGCATGACAAGGTTAAGCTGCGCTATTTGTGCATATCGGCAATATTGAAAATCTGCTCGAGCATCGGGTTAAAGACGAAACCCTTGACCTCTTTGTTCATCGCCACCTGATAGTTCTTCTGGAACAGATAGACGTAGGCGGCCTCATCGATAACGGTTTTCTGCGCCGCCTGATAATCCCGGGTGCGTTCTGTCTGGTCGGTAGTGGCGACGGCCTGTTTGAGCAGCGCGTCAACCTGCGGGTTGGCATAGAACGAACGGTTGCCCGGCAGCCCTTTCTTATCTGACTCGAACCAGTAGTTCATGAACATATAGGGGTCGGCGAAATCCGGGCTCCAGTTGCCGATAGCGATATCGTAATCCCCTTTACCAATGCGCTCGCGCATGGTGGCGTTAGCCAGTTTTTCCAGCTTCACCTGGATGCCGAGGGTTTGCAGATTTGCCTGGGTGGAGAGCGCGATGGGCTCCCAGTTCGGGTCGTTATCGGAGTAGAGGAACGACAGGGTTTTTGGCTTATCGGCGACGTTGGCCAGCGCGGCTTTGGCTTTATCCATATCAAGGGAATACTGCATCGCGCTCGGGTCAAAGCCCCACATACCGTCGGGGATTGGGCCGCGCATCTGTTTGCCGTTGCCGCCGAGAATGCCGCTGACCATCCCTTGATAATCGGTGGCCCAGGAGACGGCGCGGCGTAAATCGACCTGATTCATCGGCGCTTTGCTGTTGTTGAGATACAGGTAGGTCACGCGCAGCGCCGGATAGTCATACACCGCCACGCTATCCTGCTTCTTCAGGGCCGCAAACTGGTCGACCGGCAGCGCATCGGCAATATCCAGATCGCCCTTGGTCAGCTGCAGACGGCGGGCGGCGCTTTCACCAATAATTTTCACCGTCACCCGTTTAAAGGTCGGCTTCGTGCCGCTGAAGTGCGGGTTGGGCACCAGCACCAGCTGCTGGCCTTTCTGCCAGCGCTGCAGCATATAGGCTCCCGAGCCGGCGGTGTGTTCCGCCAGCCAGGCGCGGGCGTCATCGGCGGCGTTGGCCTTCAGGACCGCCGGGTTGACGATCGACGCGCCATCATTGGCCAGGGTGTGGAGGAACGGAGCGAACGAGTCCGGCAGGATGAAGCGCACCGTGGCGGGATCCACGGCCTCAATTTTCAGCCCGCTCGGGAAGGCTTCCGAAGGGCCTTGCTTAATGCGCATCAGGCGTTCGAAAGAGAGTTTTACCGCTTCGGCGGTGACCGGCGTGCCGTCGTCAAACTGCATGTTTTTGTGCAGTGAAAAGGTCCAGGTTTTACCGTCATCAGAGACCTGCCAGCTTTCGGCCAGGTCGCCCTCGACGTCCGTTGAGCCTTTCCCGTCCTGGGTTTTGTATTTGACCAGCCGCTGATAGGCCGGGTAGGTGACCGTCCAGTCGTTATTATCAATAGTGACGGCCGGGTCGAGCGTCTGCGGATCGGCGGCTTTACCGATCACCAGCATATCTTTGGGCACGGCAGCATAAGCCGGGGCGATAGCCGCTGCCAGCGCAACGGCCAACAGCAGCGGGCGAAAACCGGTAAAAGAGGTGCGACTCATATTCATGGAATGACTCCGTCAGTGTGAGCGGGGGACAGGCAGGCGAAAACATCGTCAAGGAGCGGATAACCGGCCGCATCCGGTAATTCGAAGTGCCACCATTCCGTGGAAATACCCTTAAAGCCGCCGCCAAACATAATGGCGTTCAATAGCAGGCGGTTACGTTGGGCGGCCTGGGGAACTGCCGGGTGATAAGGGTGAGAGAGATCGTCCATCTCATCGAAGGCGGTGCCCATATCCAGCGGCTGGCCGTTTTCGTCGATTAACGTCACATCAATAGCGGTACCGCGGCTGTGGTTCGAACCCAGCGCAATCGGCACCACGTAGTCCTGGTTCGGACAGGCGTTCCACAGCAACTGCTGTGCCTGCTGCGGACGATAGGCATCGAGAACCTGCAGATTCAGGCCCGCCAGCTGTGCGATGCGCAGCGATTTCTCCAACGCCGCCGCCGCATCCGGGTGCAGCAGGCAGCGGGCTTCGGCATAGATGGGCTGGCCGGTAATGTTATCGGCGCTGGCGTACTTGAGATCGATAGCCAGCGCCGGAAAGCGCGCGCGGATATCGACCAGAGTGACTTGCTGATTCATCTGTTGTTTCCTGTCCTGGAGCCTGACGAGCAGGCGCTTATTCACGTTCAAATTGACCAAATTCCTGCTGCAGCGCCCGGTTTTCGGCCAGCCGGCGCGATAGCGTCGGGCCGAGTTGCTCGACGACCGCGGAGAGCAGCAGGTTGAAAAGACAGCTGATTGGGGCGAGGGAATCCCAAAAATGACCGGTATCGGTTTTGACCTGCAGCAGATCGACCGGATAGTCGCGGGCCCACGGACACCAGATATCGGTGACCAGCGCGGTGGCAATGCGCCGCTCGGCGGCAACCCGACAGAACTGGCGGGCGGTGCTGGAGTAGGCGCGGGTATCCGTCAGGATGATGTAAGGGTGTGCGTATTCGGAGTTCAGCGACTCCAGCCAGCTACCGGAGCTGCCGTCGGCATAGGTCACGCGCGGGCGCAGGTATTCGAGATGGCTAAAAAAGCTGTTGGCGATGCCTCGCGTTGACTGGATCCCGAGCACAATCACCGTATCGGCCTGGGCGATCCGCGTGCTGACTCGGGCGAAGGTCTCTTCCTGCGCCAACTGATAAACATAGCGGATCGCATCCAGCTCCATCTGTAGCGACAGGCTGGCGCGATCGGGCTGGGTTTGCTGCTGCGCCCAGGAGTCGAGGCGGTCGATGACGCCCCAGTGTTTATAGGGCGCCGGGGTATGATCTTTCAGACCGTTTTTGACGTCGTCGAGGTTACGATAGCCGAGCTTACGCAGGCAGCGGCCGACGGTGATCCCGCTGGTGCCGGTCGCCAGCGCAATGCTATCGGCCGTTTCATAGGGAATATGTTCCCGATGGCTCAGCAGCCAGCTGCCGATGCGTTTTTCACTTGGCGTCAGCTGACTAAATATCGACTCGATGGTGCGAAACAGCCTGGAGTTATCGTTCATACCCGCCTCTCAATGAGATTTCTCTCTCATGAACCCGCATTGTGTTACTCAACTAACAAAGCACGATGCATGCCATCTGTTCCGGAAAACCGTTTTTTGCGGTATCACTGGGAAAATGCGCGAGGCAGGCGAACAAAGAGCGTATATTTTCGCCAGAATATGCACAAAGAAAGTGCAACGTTTCCTGGTTGTGCATCACAAAAATAAAACATACGATTAACAATGCTGCAATCTGTGCAACAAACTGGCCGGGCATAAAGCGCGGCGGAATCGCGCAAAACCTTCACAAAACCCACGTATTGATAAGGATGATGGTATGAACTTAAAGGTCTGTCTGACCTTCGTACTCGCGAGTATTACCTGCGGTAGCCAGGCGCGGGATCTGCAGGCGATTCAACAAAGCGGCGAGTTGAAAGTGGGCGTGCCGGGCGACTATGCTCCGCTGGCGTTCCACAACGAAGCGGGCGAACTGCGCGGTTACGACGTGGATATGGCAAAGGATCTGGGGCAGAAGCTGGGGCTTAAGGTCACCTTTGTGCTGACCAGTTGGCCGACGCTTTCCGGCGATCTGAAGGCCGATAAGTTTGATATTGCGATGGGCGGTGTCACTGAAACCCCGGAGCGGGCTAAAGATTTCGCCCTCAGCCATCCGGTGGTGGCCAACGGCAAAATCGCCCTGGCGAACTGCATGGCGGCCCCGGCACTCGGCAGCCTGGAAAAAATTGACCGCCCCAATGTGAAAGTGATTGTTAACCCGGGCGGCACCAATCAGAGCTACGTCGATGCTCATCTCAAACATGCGCAGATTATCAGGGTCAAAAATAACGTCGATAACCTCGAGGCGTTACGCCAGAAAACCGCCGATATGATGGTCACCGACCTGATTGAAGGCGTCTATTACGAGAACAAAGAGCCCGGTGTCTTCTGCGTCGCGACGGATAAACCCTTCCCGGGCACCGCCAGTTTTAAAGTCTATATGATGAACAAAGATAATCAGCCGCTGCTGGAGAAGGTGAACCACTGGCTGGACAGTCAGGATAAAAATATCCTCAAACAAAAATGGAAGATTCACGAATAGGTGCCGGCGGAGATAACCTTACCGACGGGTAAAGATATCTCCGCGAAATCGCGCCCCTGCGCGGAGCACGCGCGGACTACACAACCTGCCCAAACTCCAGCTTGATAATCCGATCCGCCAGGTAAAAGTAGCGGTCGTCGTGGGTGATCGCGACGATGGTCCGGCCTTCGGATTTGAGCATTGGCAACAGCTCCAGGTAAAACACGGCCTTAAACTCCGGGTCCTGATCGGCGGCCCACTCATCAAACAGATACAACGGGCGCGCCTCCAGCCAGGCCTGCAGCAGCGCCAGCCGCTTGCGCTGTCCCTGCGAGAGGGCGGTCGTCGAAAAACGGCCGTTCTGGAAACGTACTTTATGACTGAGCTTTAGCAGATGCAGCAAATGCGCCACCTGCGCGGGCGTCCGCTCATGGATAAACGCCACGTCGTCAAAAAGAAAAAAATCGCTGAAAACCACAGAGAACAGCTGGCGATAGCCTGCCTGCTGGTCGGCGGCAATCTTGCTGCCGTTCAGTAAAATGGCCCCGCTATCCGGAGGATAAAGGCCGACCAGCAGATTGGCGAGCGTGGTTTTGCCGCTGCCGTTACCGCCGACCACAAACACCAGTTCCCCGGGCGTAAACTGCAGATTCAGCGGCCCGAGGGTAAAGCGTTCGCCATCTTCTCCCTGGTACTGATAGCGAACCTCTTGCAGCGTCAGGGAGCGGAAGGGCACCGCAGGCAGCGGGCGCTGCGGCTGTTCCGGGGGCAGATGGTCACGCAGGTGCTGCACCCGCTGGAGCGCCACCCGGGCGCTGGCAATCGTTGGCAGCGATGACAGCACGCCTTCGACCGGCACAATCATGTAGAGAAAGATCATGACGTAGCCGGTGATGGCTGCCGGATCCAGCGTCAGGGAGTCCCGCAGGCCGAACAGCACCAGGCCGATAAAGGCAAAAAACAGAATACTTCCCCAGCTGGTGGCCAGCCCGTAGAGGACATACCCGCGGGTCCGTTCCCGGCGGACGGCTTCAATGTTGTCCGCCAGCTCGCCATACACAAATCGCTGGCGGCGAGCGGCATTAAGCCGGTATTCGCGTCCGCCGTCGAACAGTTTTTTGCACTGTTGAATCAAGGTGTCTTCCCGCTGTCGCGACCGGCGCAGCAGGCCGATCGCCCGGCCGTGGGCGGCGCGATAGCCCAGAGTGCCGAGGGCTATCGCCACCAGCGCCAGTGCGAGAACGCTGGCGGAGAGGGTGGCGAGGTAAATCAGGCAGCCGATAATGACCGCGCCGTAGATAAACAGGTTTGGCAGGCTGACAAAAAATACCACCAGGGTGTCGAGATCCTGAGTCAGCACTGACACCGTTTTCGCCATCCCGGCACGTTCCAGCGACAGCCAGCGGGTCTCGCTGACGTGGCGGGTGAGCTCGCCGCGCAGGTGCGCCTTTACTTTCTGCCCGAGAAACATAAACGTGGTCTGCGAGACAATCCGGGTCGCCAGCATCAGCAACGCCAGCAGCGCAAACTGTATTCCCGGAGCGAGAGCGCTTTTCTCCTGCGGCAGCGTCAGACTGTGGTTAATCATAGCCAGCAGCGACGCATTGCTAAACCCGCTGATTAACCCGGCGACAACCGCCAGCAGCAGCCAGCCGCCGACCATACGAAATAAAATCAACAAAACCGACATGCGGCATTCCTTTTTTTCATGGCTTTTTATCTGTTATTCAGCCCCACGCTGGCCCTTTGCGCGAATCAACGGCCAGACCAGCAGCGGGACGCCAATAAGCGAGGCCACCAGTCCGACCGGAAGCTGGCGCGGATAGAGCGCGTTGCGTCCCAGCCAGTCGGCGAGGGTCATAATGCAGGCGGAGAGCAGCGCGGCGGTGTAGAGCTGCGCCAGCGCGCCTTTGACACCGGTTTTACGCGCCAGATGCGGCCCGAGCAGGCCAATAAACGACACCGGGCCAACCAGCAGCGTGGCGAGCCCGGTCATCAGCGCCGCCAGCGTCAGTACCCCGAAACGGGCGCGGGGCAGGGAAAGCCCCAGAGAACCGGCAACCCCGCCGAGCGGCAGCAGCACCAGCCAGCGGCGGAACAGCGACGTCAGGGTCAGCAAAATCAGGGTGGCAATAAACAGCCACTGCGCCAGAGGGGCGCTGATGTAATAGGTACTGCCGGTCATCAGCGGCAGCAGCACCGAGCTGGCAGCAAGGTTATTGAGCATGACCATGCTCACCGCCGCCTGGCACAGGGCATTGAGGGCGACGCCATTGAGTAACACCCGCTGCGGATTAAAGGCGCTGCGGCGGCTGTTCCACATCGTCAGCAGCAGGCTGATAAGCGCGCCGCAGAGGCTGCTGAACAGCAAAAAAGTGCTGCCGTGGGTGGGAAACAGCAAAATATACACGGTCACCCCCATCGCCGCGCCGCCGCCGATACCCAGCACTTCAGGACTGGCGAGCGGATTGCCGCTAACCCGCTGCATCAGTACCCCCGCGCCAGCCAGCAACGCGCCGGCGCTAATGGCCGCCAGCAGACGCGGCAGCCGTAAAGGCAGCAGATGAGCCAGCTCAGCCGAATGCGCCCAGTGCCAGTGGGTCAGACCGTGGCCGAAAAACAGCGAGATAGCCACGGATACCGCGAGGGCGAGCACTGCCGCCCAGGGAATCCAACGGCTGGTGTGGGACGACATCTGCGGCGGCGGGGCGGTATCCAGACTCTGCTGACGGGCGAAGCGTGCCAGCAGGATCAGCAGCGGTCCGCCGGTCAGAGCGGTTAACATCCCCACCGGCAGCAGCTGGCCGTTAAACAGGGAAACACGTGAAACGCAAAGGTCGGTAAACCACAGCAGGCCTGAGCCGGTCAGGGCGCTATGCAACACCAGTTGGCGCGAGGTGCGCGCGCCGCCAAAACGGGCGAGATGCGGTGCGGCAAGACCAATGAAGCCGATGACGCCGACGGCATTGATGATAAGCGCGCTCATCACCAGCGCCAGCAGCACCGCGGCGGCACGAATCCGCAGCGGTGAAGCGCCAAGACTATTCACCATTGTTTCCGGGAGCTGCAGCAGTTCCAGCGGGCGAAATAGCAGCATCAGTAGCCCGACGCACAGCGCCAGCCACGGCAGCAGCGCCAGCAGCAGATGGCTGTCCTCCTGCGCCAGCGAACCGCCGCCCCACATCAGCACGGTCAGCAGGAAACGGTCGTTGATAATGGCGATCAGCATGGTCAGCGCACCGCACCACAGGTTAATCATCATTCCCGCCTGAATCATCACCAGCGGAGAGAGGCGCTGGCGCCAGCTCAGAAGCAGAACCAGCAGCAGTGCGACCAGCTCGCCGCCGATAATCATCCCCATCCGCATTCCGCCGGTCAGCGCCGGTAGCCACAGCGACGCCAGGCCCATCGCCAGGGTTGCGCCGGAAGTCATCCCGAGGGTGATCGGCTCCGCCAGCGGGTTGCGCAGCGCGCGTTGCATCAGCCAGCCGCACAGCCCGAGCGTCGCGCCGCCTACGATGGCCATCCCCTGTCGTGGAAGCCACATGCTGTGCAGGATAATCGCCGTCGGCTGTACGTTGTGGGCATCGAACAGCGCGGCAAACCCGCCCTGATGCCGCACATCGCCGACCGCCAGCAGCAGAGAAGCCAGCCACAGCATGCCGATAACGCCCCAGGAGAGATGACGGGAAAAGGGCTCATGCATCGCGCCACCCCGCCATCAGCTGGCTGAAAATATCGGCAAAACGCCCGGCGGTGATCAGTGCGCCGGCGTTGCTGATGGGCTGCTCAATCAGCGCGAGTGGATAGCGTGAGGTCAGCGGCAGGCTTCGCCACAGCCGGCTTTGCTGCCAGTGCGCTACCGCCTCACGCTGATCCGCCGCGACCAGCAGGATCGGTCGGGCATCGAGGGTGGCGATACGGGTGAGCTCCACCAGGACGTTGCCTTCGGCGCCGCCGCTTGCACGCCAGGCGTTGCGCATCCCGCAGGCCGCCAGTACATCGCCCGGCAGACTACCGGCGGTATACAACCGCAGGTGTAACGCATCCACCGGGGAAGCGAACAAGACCGGCTGAAGCAGTTTCTGCGCATAGCCGCGGGCACGGATAATGCGCTGGGACAGACCGGCGATCAGCGCGGCCGCCTGGGGTTCACGTTTAAGTACGATACCCAGCTGTTGCGTGGCGCTAATAAAGGCGCTGAGGCCGTGGGCGGGCAGCGTCACGAGGGGGGCCACCTGCGCCAGAGCCGGTTTTAACAGGGCGTGTTGGGGAGTGATCACAATTGTGTCCGGTTTCAACGCATAGAGCGTTTCCAGATTAGGTTGAAACAACAGGCCTAAATCCTGCACCGTTGCCGGCAGAGTCGGAACGGAGATCAGTTTGCGATACCAGTCCGGCGCCGAAACCCCCGCTGGCGTAATGCCGAGAGCGAGGATCATTTCGGTCAGCCCCCAGTCCAGTACCGCCAGCCGCTGTGGCACAGGCGAACTGCTGGCCCACGACAGAGCGGGGGCCAGCAGGGCAGCAGTGAGCAACCTGCGTCGTGACAGCATGGCTACCACTTGTAGTTCACGGTGGCAATCAGCTGGCGTTTCATCGCATATTCGCAGCCGTTATCCTGACACGAGGCGAGATAGGTTTTATCCGTCAGGTTGGCGGCGTTAAGCGCCACGCCCCATTCACGCCACTGGTAGCCAATTCGCGCGTCGTACACCGTCGCCGCCGGGACTTTCAGGCTGTTATCGCTGGTGGCATAGCTGCTGCCGATATAACGCACGCCGCCGCCCAGCGAGAAACCGTCGAGCGGGCCGCTCAGCGCATACTGGGTCCACAGTTTGGCGCTGTGACGGGAAATCCCCACCGGATGTTTGCCTTCCGTGCCGTCGTTAGCGCTGGTGACTTTCGGGTCGGTGAAGGCCCAGGATGCCAGTACCGACCAGGCCGGGGTGAGGTTGATTTTGCCGTCCAGTTCGACGCCGCGAGAACGGATCTCACCGGTTTGCACGCTGAAGTTGGCATGATCCGGGTCCGGAGTGGCGACGTTGGTTTCACGCAGGTTAAACAGCGCAAGGGTAAACAGCGCATCGAGGCCAACCGGATCGTACTTCAGACCAATCTCCGACTGTTTACCTTCGGTGGGCTTAAAGGCGTGGCCGTAGAAATCGGTATTGCTGCTCGGCACGAACGACGTCGAATAGCTGATGTACGGCGCCAGTCCGTTGTCGAAGTGGTAGAGCAGCCCGGCGCGGCCGGTGGTGGCGTAATCGTTACGTTCGCTGCGGCTATCGGTAAGCAGATCGGTGCTTTTCGTTTTCGCCGCATCGTACCGCCCGGCGAGATTGACGATCCAGTTATTCCACTCCAGCTGATCCTGTAAATAGAACCCGGTTTGATCCAGAGTTGAGTGGGTATTGCTGGTGAAGGCCGGTTTTTCAACCGGGGTGCTGTAGTCCGGATCGAGATAGTTGATCGGGCTGGCATCGCCGTAGCCGGCCTGGCTGCGTACCGAAGTGTGCATCCGGTCGATTCCCGCCAGCAGAACGTGAGCGATCGGGCCACTTTGCAGGTGAAACTCCGCCTGGTTGTCCACCGAAAAGTTGGACATGGTCTCTTTCAGGTTCATCGAATAGCGGTCTATCAACGGCGCGTCGGCGTGCTCGCCCCACGGATAAACCATCAGATAGTTACCTGTACTGCTGATATAGCGCAGGTTCTGACGGAAGATGACCGTATCGTTAAAGTCATGGCGGAACTGATAGCCAATACTGCCCTGTTCACGCTCGTACTTATCAAAACCGGGCTGTCCGCCGTAGAAGCTGGTGGAGATCTGCCCGTTAGGGTTATGGGTCAGGGTGCCTGAGAGCGGCATCTGGTTGTAGAAGCCGCTGTCCGGGTCTTTGCGCAGCTGTGCAAGGAGGGTCAGGCTGGTTCGCTCGTTCGGCTGCCAGGTCAGCGAAGGGGCAATATCATAGTGCTGGTAGCGGGTGTGATCGACCTGGGTTTGCGTATCGAAAAAGGTCCCTGCGACGCGGCCCAGTAGCGTTTTGTCGGCGTTCAGCGGGCCGGTAATGTCGAAACCGGTGCCAAACAGGTTGTTATTGCCCGCGGTGACATAAACCTGACCGCCGGCGTCAGCCTGCGGGGTTTTGCTCACCATATTGACGATCCCACCCGGATTGGCCTGCCCGTAGAGCACCGATGCCGGCCCTTTGACTACCTCTATACGCGAGAGCAGGAACGGATCCCACGCCGGGCGGCTCCACCAGGCTTCACGCGGCAGACGCAGGCCGTCGAGATATTCGTCGGCTTCGAATCCACGCACGATAATGGTGTCGAAACGGGTATCCGGTCCGGCGTTTTCCGAGGCGACGCCGGAGACGTAGCGTAGTGCTTCCGGAATCGTCTTTGCCGCCTGCGCCTCAATTTGCGCCTGGGTGATGACGGCAATACTTTGCGACGTCCGGCTAATCAACTGGCTGGATTTACTGCCCGCCGTCGCGCTGTGCGCAACGATGTTGCTCTCGTCATCCTGCCCCTGTGCACCGGCATCGGCGGTAACCACTATCGTCTGTTCTTTTGTGCTATCCTGCCCGTTATCCGCAGTGAACGCTTGCCCGCTGTATCCTGCGATGATCGTACATGCCAGTACTTTCAACGGTTTATCCCTGAGAAACTTGCCAATCTGTCTCATAGCATTTCCGACTGTTATTAGAATTGGATGGAAATGATAATTATTCAACTTCAAAAGAGAAGCCTGTCCATGGCAGAATGGCGCGACTGGTCACCTGGATGTCGCCATTCGGACAAAAGTTGTCTCTAAACGCAGCAGTACGGATAAATGGTGAGAATCGGACAAAGGGCAGGTGAAGATGACAATCCCGCACGCTATTGAAGGGCTACGCCAGCTGAAATATACCCCCGGCAGCGAAGAGCCGGTTCATCAGCATGAACAAGGGCAACTGATCTACCCGCTGCGCGGTGTGGCAAAAATTGTGACTCCGCAGCATATCTGGCTGCTGTCGCCCGGTCGTGCCATCTGGCTGCCCGGCGGTTTGTCGCACGGCCTGCAGGCGATTGATCACGTCGTGACGCAAAATCTCTATTTAACCCCTCAGGCCTCGCGTCAGTTTGGCCTCCAGTGCCGTGGACTGGCCGCTACCCCGCTACTGCATACCCTGATTGCAGCAGGTCTGGAAGAGACCGTGTCGACGGAACGTCAGGCGCTGATTCTGGCGTTGTTGAGCGACGAGCTGGCCCGCTTGCCTGCCAGCATGCTGTGCCATGTCATTCTCCCCAGCGACCGGCGCGTGCGCCAGGTGTGCGATACTCTTTGCCGCGAGCTGGACCATGCGGCCACGCTGGCGTGGTGGGGGCAAAAAGTGGGGGCCAGCGAGCGCACGCTGGCGCGGTTGTTCCGCGAAGAGACCCATCTCAGTTTCTCAGAATGGCGTCAGCAGATTCGTCTGCTGGAGGCGGTATGCAATCTCGCGCGCGGCGTGACGGTGAGCAAACTGGCTCATGAACTGGGGTACGCTAGCGCCAGCGCGTTTATCGCGATGTTCCGTAAAAAGCTTGGCGTGTCGCCGCAGCGCTACATTCTGGCCACCGGCGGCCGGGAGTAAGCGCCTGATTTTTCCGCCCTCCAGCCTTTAGCCTTTTCGCCCCTTTGCACGAGTGCGGATGGTATCCCGCATCGCGCGAATTAAGGTCTCTTTGCTGCGTCCGCGACGAAAAATCAGTGAGAAGGGAGCCTGGTAACCATATTCTGTCGGCAGCAGGGCGCGCAGCTTTTGCGCTTGTACCCACGGCAGCGCATAGTGCTCCGGCAGATAGCCGATATATTTGCCGGACAAGATGAGCATCAGCTGGGCCTCCATACTTTCGGCGCTGGCTTCGCTCTGCTTAAAGCCTTTACGCCCCAAATCACTGCTGCTCCAGTAGCTGCGGGTGACCATCCGCATCGGCGAAATCAGCGCTTCCGTCAGATGCTTAACGGTAAAGAGCGGGTGCTTATCACCGCAGTAGAGCCAGTTTTGCTCGCGATAGAGCGGATGAGAAATCACGCTGTTGGCCTGAAGTGAGAAGGTCCCGACGGCGAGATCCAGTTCGTTATTCAATACGCCCTGTAAAAGCGCATTCGGACTTCTGACCTGCAGGTTTATCTGTACCCGCGGGAAGCGTTCGCTGAAGGTCGCAATAATATCGCTCATGGGCAGCATCGGATCGGTAATCGTGGAATCGATGACGCCAAGATTAAAGATCCCGGTTTGTTCACCCCGCAGGGAGGCCGTATTGCGTTCGAAATCCTCCAGCGAATTCAGCAAATCGATGCTTTGCTGAAGGACGGTCTCCCCTTTTTCCGTTAGCGAAAATCCGCCTCTGCCACGGCGGCACAGAATGATTCCCAGCTTCTCTTCGAGCTCACTCATGTAGTTGCTGATGGCCGAAACCGTCAGGTTAAGCTCCTGCTGGGCGTTGGCGTAGCCCTGATATTTGGCGACGGTGATAAAAACGTGTAACAGGCGCAGATTGGGAAATTTGCCCACTGACATAGGGGAATACTCCACTGTAAGTCCCGGGTTTTGTTTTTATTTTTCTAAACTAATTTTTTGGCTTTGACTATTTTTTCTCTGTACTACCTTCCGCAGTATCTCTTTATCGCCCCGATAAGCCATGGAGAAACTGCAATGACATCCGCAACTGAACATGAGTTCCCGCAGCCGCAGGATGGTGAAATTCCGCGCTTTAGCGGATTACCGACCTTTTTCCGTCTTCCTTTTGCCCCGCAGACCAGCGAACTGGATATCAGTGTGGTGGGGGTGCCGTGGGATGGCGGAACCACTAACCGTGCCGGCACGCGCCACGGGCCGCGCGAACTGCGCAATGCCTCCAGCCTGGTGCGGCGGATCCATCCGGTGACCCGCCGCTCTCCCTACGATTATGCGCGGGTGGGCGATCTGGGCGATGTGCGGATTAATCCCGTGGATCTGCAGGATAGCCTGGCGCGCATTGAGGCCTGGTATCACGCCCTTAATCAGCAGCAGGTGATGCCGTTAACCGCGGGGGGCGATCATCTCACCACCTTGCCGATTCTGCGGGCGCTGGGAAGGAATAAGCCGCTGGGCATGATCCATTTTGATGCCCATTCGGACACCAACGACAGCTATTTTGGCGGTGAGCGCTTTACCCACGGCACCCCGTTTCGCCGCGCGGTGGAAGAGGGGGTTCTCGACCCGAAACGCACGGTGCAAATCGGTATTCGCGGCGCGCTATTCTCCGCGGATGAACACCGCTGGGCGGAGGAAAACGGCATCACGATTATCCGTATGGAGCAGGTCAATGAGCAGGGCATCGAACGGGTGATGCAGCGGGCGCGGGAGATTGTCGGCGACCAGTCCACCTACATCAGCTTTGATATCGACGTGCTGGATCCGGTCTATGCCCCCGGCACCGGAACGCCGGAAATTGGCGGTATGACCACCTTGCAGGCGCAGCATTGTCTCCGCCAGCTTGCCGGGTTGAACCTGATTGGTGCCGACCTGGTGGAGGTGTCGCCGCCGTTTGACCAGGGCAATCTCACCAGCCTGACCGGCGCGACCCTGATGTTCGAACTGCTTTGCCAGCTTGCCGATGCTCATCATCGGCGCATTTCAGCTTAACCGGAGCCAACTGATGAAAAAATCTCTCTCATTACGTTATCTTGCGACCTCGCTGGGACTGGCGTTGGGGCTGGCATCGGCGGCCCAGGCGGCCGATACCACTCTCTCGCCGGGAAAAATAAAAATAGCCATGGAGGTGGCCTATCCGCCATTTGAATCCTGGCAGGATGACGCCATCGTGGGTTTCGATGCCGAACTGGCGGCGCTGCTTAGCCAGAAAACAGGCTTAACGCTCCAGCTGGTGGATACGAAATTCAGCAGCCTGATCCTTGGCCTGAGCGGCGGGCGTCAGGATGCGGTGATCTCGGCGCTGTATATCACTGAGGAACGTACCCGTCAGGCGGATGCTATCCCGTACGCCAACACCGGGGCCTATATTATGGTGCGCAGCGACAGTCCCGTTGCGCCGCAAACGGAACACGATCTCTGTGGGCTCACCGTCGGACTACAGCAGGGGACCTCATGGGTGAAAAAGCTGCAGGCGCTGTCGGCGGGCGAATGCCAGCAGCAGGGCAAAGGGGCTATCGAGATAAAAGAGTTCCCGACCTCGCCGGAGACGCTGCAGGCGCTGCTCTCCGGAAATATTCAGGCGCAGGTAGATATCGCTGGCGTGGTCAGCCTGTTTACCCAGCGTAGCAAAGGCCGCCTGAAGGTGAGTTCCCCGCAGACGATTTATCCGCAAACGCTGGGGATTTACGTTCGCAGAGGGAATACGGCGCTGGCGAAACAGCTGACTTCGGCATTGAAAACGCTGCGTGACAACGGGGAATATCATGCTTTGCTGCAGAAATATGCCGTCTACGGTATTACCGATAACGCGCCGCAGCCCTGAGATGAAAAGCGGAAATGTTGCGATAAACGAGCCATTTAATGAGATGTACGTCACGTTTTATGGCTGATTATCTCTCGAATGAAACTTAATTCTCAGAGTTATCAATTGATTAGTGTGTTTTTGCCATCCTTTGTGTATTCAGTGTGTAAAATTACACACTGATCACAATTCCTCTCCCCTCCGCATGTTTTAATTCCCCTCACCAAAACAGAGAGGAATTCATATGAAACACATGATGATTTGCTGCGGCGCTGGCGTAGCCACCAGCACCGTAGCTTTAAATAAACTGCAGGACTTCCTGAAAAAAGAAAATATCCTCGATAAGGTTCGTATTTCACAAGGTACCGTCGCGGAAGCCAAAACCCGTGACGATGTCGATTTTATCGTCTCGACGTCGCCCGTTGCGCTGTCCGTTCCGGTCATTAACGCTCTGCCGCTATTAACCGGCATGGGTACCGATAAAGTGTTCAACAGCGTGAAAGAATTAATTCTCGCCGAGGGTTAAGCCATGTTTATTGTTGATTACATCGTGGGGTTAGGCGCGTCGGTAATGATGCCGCTGATATTTATGCTCCTCGGTTTATTATTACGACTGTCCCTCAGTAAAGCCCTGAAAGCGGGCTTAATGGTGGGGATCGGGTTTATCGGCTTAAGCATTACCGTGAATCTGATGATCGATTCTCTGACGCCCGTCAGCCACGCGCTGGTAGAGCGTTTCGGTCTGAATCTGAACGTGCTGGATGTGGGCTGGCCCGCAGCGGCGGCGGTGGCGATGGGAACGCGCGTCGGAGCGCTGGTGATTCCGGTGTGCGTGGCGATTAACGTGCTGATGCTGTACACCAAAACCACCCGGGTGTTGAACGTTGATATCTGGAACCTGTGGCATCACGCGTTTACCGGCTCGCTGGTGACGATTATTACCGATAGCCTGTGGCTGGGGATATTTGCCGCCGGGATTAACTGCATTATTACGATGGTGATTGCCGACCGCACCAGCGGCGATGTCGAAAAATATTTAAATCTCCCGTCTATTTCGGTGCCACACGGTTTTTCCGCCTCATTTGTTCCGGCGGCATGGCTGGTGAATGCTATTGTCGACCGTATTCCGGTGGTGCGTGATATTAAAATTGATACTGAAGTGATTCAGCGGAGATTATCTATTCTCGGCGACCCGGCTTCTCTCGGGGCTATTATCGGCGCGCTGCTCGGCATTATTGCCGGAATTGAAGTAAAGGCTATTTTGCAAACGGCGATTACCATGGCGGCGGTGATGACCATTATTCCACGGATGGCGAAGATGCTGATGGAAGGGGTCTATCCGATCAGCGAACGTATTCAGGAAATTGCTCAGTCGCGGGCCGGATCGTTTGGTAAAATCGCCATTGGTCTGGACTCTGCCGTCAGCGTCGGCCATCCGGTGACGCTGTCCGTTTCGATGCTGATGATTCCGGTGATGCTGGTCCTCGCGGCAATCATTCCCGGCAACCAGTTCCTGCCTTTTGCGTCATTAACCGGTTTACCCTTCGCCTTTGTTCTGGTGACGGCGGTATGCCGCGGCGATATGTTCCGCACGCTGCTGACCGGACTGTTAACCCTGAGCCTGGCGCTGCTGATTGGTACCAACCTGGCGCCGATTGTCACCAGTACCGCAGTCAGCACCGGCTTCTCGCTGCCGCAGGGCACCACCAGTATCAGTAGCGTGGATTATGCCGGGGCGATGTTGCCATGGGCGATTATCCAGAGTTTCCACCTCAAAGAGATTGGCGTCGGGATTCTGACCCTCTGTACCCTCGCGCTGGTGTTGTGGAACCGCCGCAAACTGGCACAGGAAAATGAACGGCCGACAGAGACGGCGACGGAGGCAGGAAAATGATGTTTAGCGCTCAGCGAGTACTGACGTTTAACGAGGCCGTGAGTCGGACGGCCTTACTGACCCGCCTTGCCCAAAGTCTGCTGGCGGATGGCCTGGTAAAACCGAGTTTCACCGACGGCGTGCTCGCTCGTGAGGAGGTCTACCCGACGGGGATCTTTATGGAGACCCACAGCGTTGCCATTCCGCATACCGAGTTTGAGCATGTTAACCACACCGGGTTTGCTATCGGTATCAATCGGGCCGGCGTAGCGTTCCAGCGTACCGATGAGCCGGAAGAGGCGGTGGTGCCGGAGATCGTGGTGATGATGGCCATTGATAAAACTTGCGAAAAAGTGGCAATTATTCAATCCTTATTCGCATTATTAGCCGATCGCGATCGCGTTAACGATATTGTTAAAATGACGCCAGAGGAGATTGCAAAAGTGTTCACCGATGCCGTCGTCACGCAGTAAGATAAAATGATGGGCGCCAGACGGTGAGGCCGGAAGCGGAGAGGGGCAAGATGTTACGCATCAGCGACGTCATAGAGCTAGCGATGGTCAGTCGCAAGACTATCTATAACGCGATCAACAGCGGCCGGCTGAAGTATCAGCTGGTGAATGTTGATAACCGCCAGGTTCGTATGTTCCTTGAAGAGGATGTATTTGAAGCCTTTCCAAAAACCAGCCGCAGCACCACGCAAGAGCAGGAGATGCAGGCGCTACGGGAGGAGGTGGCTTCCCTCAAGTTTGCCCTCGCGGAACTGCAAAAGGCGGTCAACGCCATGGATCCTGAAAGTCAGTTCGAAATGACGTCGGTTAACGATCCGGCCAAAAAGCCCGGCCGCTAGTCAGCGGGCGGGCGCTAAGCGGTCAGACAATATCATCTACCACGCCGCCATCGACGCGCAGCGCCGCGCCGGAGGTGGCGGAGGCCTGAGTTGAGCAGACGTACACCACCATATTGGCCACTTCATCAACCGATGCCGCCCGCTGGATAACCGAGCTGGGGCGATGGGTCATCACAAACTCTTTGGCGAGCTGGTCCAGCGGTTTACCGGTTTTCGCCACTTCGTCTTTCATCATTTCGGCAAAGCCATCGGAAATCGTCGGGCCGGGCAACACGCTGTTTACCGTCACGCCGCTACCAGCCACGAATTTCGCCAGCCCACGCGCCAGCGACAGCTGAGCGGTTTTGGTCACCCCGTAGTGGATCATGTCCGGCGGAATGTTGCGCGCCGACTCCGAGGAGATAAACACCACCCGCCCCCAGCCTTTTTGCACCATCGCCGGCAGCAGCGCACGCGACAGCCGGACGCCGGACATAACGTTGGTCTGCCAGTAGTTTTCCCAGATGGCATCGTCAGTGTCGTAGAAGTCCAGCGGGCCATAAATCCCGGCGTTATTAACCAGAATATCGACGCCGGTTACCGCTTGCAGGAGCTGAGCGACCCCTTCGCCACTGCTCAGGTCGGCAACGGCGGCGCGCGGCCTGGCGCCGGGCACCTCATTTTGCAGGCGGGCGATGGCCTCGTTGACGCTACGCTCGCTGCGCCCGTTCACCACCACCTCCGCGCCGCTGGCCGCCAGCCCTTTGGCGATAGCAAAGCCAATCCCGGCCGTGGATGCGGTCACCAGCGCAACTTTCCCCGAAAGATCAATCTTCATAACTCCGGCCTTATGTGTTGTCAGACAGACCATTAAGCGTAGCAGCTGATGAGGGCGCAGGTCGGGGGATCGCCTGCGCAAAGGGTCAATAGCCCCGCTGTTTATCCACCAGATTGTTCAGCGGTAGCGCGCGTTGCTGGCGGTGAATGTTTTCCAGCAGCTGGCGAGCAACCACCTCCGCCGGCGCGATCGAGGCCATATGTGGGGTGATGACCACCTGCGGATGCAGCCACAGCGGGTCATCCTGCGGCAGGGGCTCAACGGGGAAGACATCCAGTACCGCGCCCGCCAGCCGGCCGCTATCCAGCGCCTGCAGAATATCGTGATTCACCATATGTTCGCCGCGTCCGCAGTTGATGAGTACCGCGCCTGCGGGAAGCCTGTCGAGCAGCGGCCGGGCGAGAATACCGCGGGTCTGTTCGGTGAGCGGCAGCACGTTGATCAGCGCATCCAGCTCAGCAAAAAATTCACCGGCCTGCGCGTCGCCGTGATAACACCGGACGCCGGGGAGCTGCTTCTCACTGCGCGCCCAGCCGGAAACGTGATACCCCAGACCGGCGAGGCGGGTGGCGATGTAGCCGCCGATTTCGCCAAGCCCCATCACGCCAATGCGAAAATCGGCGGCGGCCCGCTGCGGGTAAATCTTCCAGACGCGCTGACGCTGGTGCGCCAGCGCGCGATCGAAATTGCGCTGAAACCACAGCACGCCCCACAGGGCGTACTCGAACATCCCATGACGGAAATCCTCATCCACCACCCGGCAGAGCGGAACAGGGCTGGCGAACAGGCTATCGGGAAGATGGTCCACCCCGGCCGACGCGGCCTGGATTAATTTTAACGCCGGCGAACGCGTCAGCAGGCTGGCATCGGGAAACCAGCAGCTGGCATATTCCGCGGTGCGTGCCGCCGGATGTTCGGGTAAGACCGCGGTCACTTCCGGGAACAGCTGCAGCGCCTCGCAAATCTCGCGGGCATAGTTCTGGTCATTGCAATCGACAACGATAGTCAGGTTTGGCATAGGCGTTAGTCTTTGTAAGAAGTGTCGAGACGGTTCAGGCGGCGCAACCACGCCTGCCAGACCAGCTGGCGTTCATGTTCCACGCCCATCAGCTGTTCGCAGGCGTGTTGGCTCAGGTGTGCAGGAATGGTGTGGATGGCGCTGAGCGGAGCGAGCTGTGCGCTGGCCATTTGAATTTCGCAGGCGCGGTTGAGGTAGTACATGATGTAAAACGCATCGGCAACGGTACGCCCGACCGACAGCAGCCCGTGGCTTTGTAAAATCATGGCGATATTGTTCCCGAGCGAACGCTGGATTCGCTCGCGCTCGTCGAGGTCAAAGGCGACGCCTTCATACGGGTGGTAGCCGACGCGCTGGTAAAATTCGGTGCTGATCTGGTTAAGCTGTAACAATCCCTGCTGGCAGGCGGCGACCGCCATGCCCGGCAGCGTATGGGTATGGATGACGCAATGCGCATCTTCCCGCGCCATATGCACCGCGCTGTGGATGGTAAAACCGGCTGAGTTGGCCGGAGCGTGGCCTTCCACGACCTTTCCCTGCATATCGACGACGATGAGATTACTGGCCGTCACCTCATCGAACATCATGCCAAACGGGTTTATCAGAAACCGCGGTTCGCCGTCGCCCGGCAGGCGGACGGAAAAGTGGGTATACAGCGTATCTTCCCAGCCAAACAGCGCCGCCAGACGGTAGGCGGCAGCCAGGTCCTGGCGTAGTTCACGTTCAGTCGTCATTTATTGCACTCCCATAAATTCACGTATGCGGCTCAGCGTCGGATCTTCCGCGCCGTTGCGGATGCGCTGTGGAGGCACATCGCTTGCCACGACGCCGTTTTCCATCATCACCACCCGGTCAGAGATGGATAAAGCGAAGTCCATCTCATGGGTGACGATCAGCATAGTCATCCCTTCACGGGCAAGAGACTGAATCACCTTCAGCACTTCCCCCACCAGTTCTGGGTCCAGCGCTGAGGTGGGTTCGTCAAACAGCATGATGTCCGGTTTTAAAGCCAGCGCCCTGGCGATGGCGACGCGCTGCTGCTGGCCGCCGGAGAGCTGCCAGGGATATTTTTCGGCATGGGCCAGCAGGCCGACGCGATCCAGCAGATAGAGGGCCTGTTCTCTGGCCACCCGCTGTTCAACCAGCTTGTGATACAGCGGGGCGAGCATGACGTTATCGAGCACCGTGCGGTGAGGGAACAGGTTGAAACTCTGGAAAACCATGCCGATACGCCGCACGCCGGCGCGCATCTGCGGTTTATCCACGATAGCCGCCCCCTTAAGGTAATCTTCGCCATAGAGCACAATCTCCCCGGCATCGATGCTTTCCAGCGCGTTAATGGTGCGGATAAGGGTGGTTTTGCCGGACCCCGACGGCCCGATGATGCTGATGACCTGCCCGTTTTCGACTTTCAGATCGATACCTTTCAGGACCTGATGCTGGCCCCAGGATTTCTCGATCGCGCGCAGATCGAGCGCCGGCGGATTGCCGCTGGTGGGTTCGGCCTTCGCCGTATGCTGCGGCGCCTTCAGCGACTGACGCAGGGCTTCACACTCGGCGTCATTGAAGGTCTGCGGGCGCTTTTGCTGAATATCCAGTACATTTTCCAGCGCCCGGAACAGCCAGGTGAAGACCGTCACCACCATGACGTAGTAGACAGCGACTGCCAGCAGCGTCTCCATGACGAGGAAGTTTTGCGCATACAGGCGCTGGCCGGTGAGCAGCAGCTCCGGAAGTGAAATAACCGATAATATTGAGCTGAGCTTAATAATCGTGATGTATTCATTAATCAGGGTGGGTAACGAAATACGAAACGCCTGTGGAATAATAATTAAGCGCTGAATACCAATAAAGCTGAAACTTAATGCGTGACCGGCTTCGCTTTGTCCTTTCGCCACCGACATTAATCCGCCGCGATGGATTTCCGCCATATAGGCTGCTTCGGTAACGGTCATCGATACTAATCCGGCAATAAACGGAATACCGAGCAGCGGCTGGGTGACCGGGAAGAGCTGCGGCAGGTTATAGACAAAGACCAGCAGCACCATTAACGGCACGCTGCGGAAAAACCAAATATAGAGTTCGACGGGAACCTTTAGCCAGCGCGGGCCGGAGAGCTTCGCGCAGGCTAATAAAAATCCTAATACCAGGCCAATAAACCAGGACAATGAGCTGACGACGATGACGGTGATACACGCCTGCCAGAATGCCCCAACGCTAAATAATGAGAAAAAGTATCCCCAATCGAACTCCATACCGACTCCTGTTGCTCGTGTGCTTTATTGTATTTAATCGATGCGCTCTAAATTGTATTTCTTGATAATGGCGTCATATTTTCCGTTGGCTTTTAAGGTGGTTAATGTTGATTTAATAGCGGTCACCAGTTCGCTATTTCCCTTCGCAACGTAAATCCCCAGAGGCAGCGGGTAGACCAGCCGCGTGGAGCTGATAGCCAGCCGCCCACGACTTTTATCGACAATGATTTGCGCCGCCGGAGCGATTTCTAACTGCGCGTTAATGTTTTTCGACAGCAGGGCCTGCGAAGCTTCCGGCGCGGTCGGGAACTCCTGGATGCTGATGGCCGGTTTACCGTTCTTCAGGCAATACTCGTCGGAGTGATTCTTCAGGCTGGTGACCCAGGTGGTGCCCTGCTGCAGGCCCACCTTGACGCCGCAGAGATCGTCTTCCGTTTTGGGCTGAATCGCGCTGCTCTTCAGGGCAATGATCGACGCGCCGGACAGGGCGTAAGGGATCGCATCGGCCTGTTTCAGGCGCTCCGGCGTGACGTACATGCCGGAGATCACCGCGTCGTATTTCTTGCCGATGCCTAAAATCAGGCTGGTGAATTTGGTGTCGATCAGCTGCGGCTTCGCTTTTAGCTGTTCGGCAATCAGCGCGGCAAACTCCGGATCGAGGCCAACGATATTATTGTTGCTGTCATAGGATTCAAACGGCGGATAGGTGACCTCCATACCGACTTTAAAGACACCATCGGTCAGCAGTTCTGCGGCCTGGGTCAGCGGAGAAAAGCAAGCGGCGACGGCGATGCCCAAAGCCACACGGCGCGAGAGCGACTTAAGCGTTTTTTTCATCATGTATCCTCACGGGTTATTAACGGTTTTTTGCTGTGCTTGTTTCTTCAGGTGACCAAAGGTGTTGGTGCCGCGGGCGCGCTCCGGAAGCTGCAGTTCGCCGCGGGTGACTTTCTCACGCAGGTAGCGATAGGTTTGCAGCGCCTGGCTCCACATATGCTCGCCAATGCTTAATTCCTGGTAGTCGCTGGCTTCTCCGGCGGCTAAAAAATTGGGCAGCGGCCGGATCAGCGTGTGGTAATCGCAGGCGAAAAACAGCGGGAAGGAGTAGCGTTCCTGCGGCACCTTGCGAACACGGTGAGCTGTAGCAACAAATGTGCCAGCGCTTAATACTTCCAGCATGTCGCCGATATTGATCACGAAAGCCTCTTCTCCGGCGGCGCTCTTCGCCGGCGGCGCATCGATCCAGACGCTTTCTTCGTTCAACACTTCCAGACCCGGCTGGTCGGCGAGCAGCAGGGTGAAGCACTCGTAATCGGTGTGTGCACCAATACCGGGAACATCTTCGGCGCTGGCATCAAAGGGGTAGTGAATCAGGCGCAGCTTCGACGGCGGGCAGGTCACCATCGCCTTGAAATATCCTTCCGGCAGACCAAGGGCGAGGGCAAAGGCGTCAAACAGGCGATGGCCAAGGGCGAAAACCGCGTCATAGTAGGCCAGCACCCGGGATTGAAATTCCGCGAGTTCCGGCCACTCGTTGGCGCCAATCAGGGGCGTGCCGGCCAGCACAAACGGATGGTCGTCCGCCGCCTGGAAGCCAATATCGAACGCCTCTTTATGGTCCGGTTTGCCGGAGCCGTAAATCTCTTCGCCTTCCGGGACATAGCCTTTATGGCTGCGGGAGTGGCCGATGTAGTACTGCATCTTTTGCTCCATCGGCAGGGCGAAGAGCGCTTTTGCCGCCGCGCGGATGCCGGCGATCAGCTCAGGGGCGATACCGTGACCGGTGATGTAGAAAAAGCCGACTTCCCGCGCCGCTTTGCCGATGGTGTCGGCGACGGCCTGGCGCTTTGCCAGACTGTCGCTGGCCAGATCGCTGATATCGATGGTCGGTAACTCAGTGAAAGAACTTTTTGCGACGCTCATTACGACAGATCCTTTTCGGTTAGCGATAAAAACTCGGCGAAATGCTGTTGTTCATGTTTCGCCATCCATGCATTCAGCGACCACAGATCGGCCACCGGGACGTTGGTGAACGGCAGGTGATGCAGATAGCCGTCGGGGCCAAACTCGGGCGTCAGCGTGGTGTGCTGATACCCACGCCGGCGCTGCGAGCGCCAGATTTGTTGCCAGAAGCGCTGCTGAAACTGCAGCGCAGCCCGATATTCCGGCGCGGCCGGATGGGGCACCTGCGGTCCCTGGTCATAACCGGCGCGGGCCTGAATGTGGTGCACGCGGTCGATAAAGGCGCTGAAATCATCGCAGGGGTCATCCAGCAGTCGTTCACTCACCACAATCCAGTGGCTGATATCGGCGGTAAACCGCAGCTGAGGCAACTGCTGGATAATCTCGAGAGTCAGCCACGGGCTATACAGCGAGGTGGCGCGATGGGTTTCAAAGCTGCAGGTCAGCTCATACGCTGCCGCCAGCTCGTGGGCCTGGCCGAGAAAATCCACCTGCTGCGCCAGCGGCCAGCGGTCGTTGCCGGCCAGCAGATTAACGAAGCGCGGGTTCAGCGCTTTGGCGTCAGCGAAACGACCTTTCAGACGTTCAAGATGCTGCTGCGGCGTTTCGGCCTGCGCCGGAATCACGCCGCCGCCGCTGAAGACGATAGCGATATACTCCAGCGCCGATTCCTGCAGGCGTCGGGCCAGCGTCTGCTGCTCTTCCGGGGTCAGCGGTACGCGTGCTTCGATGCCAGCGCAGCCGACGCTTTTCAGCTCGTTGACCGTTTGCTGCCATGGGGTGGTGACACCCCAGAGCGTACGAAAAACCGTGAGTTGCATGAGCCGAATCCTCTATGGGTATTTCACGCCGGGCAGGACGCAGAGCATTTCGTACAGCAGGTTTGCCGCCAGCTGGGAGGTGTTGCCGCTCACGTCGTAGGGTGGAGAGACCTCGACCAGATCGCAGCCAATCAGGTTCAGACCGCGGCAGCCGCGAACGATTTCCAGCGCCTGAATCGATGTCAGGCCGCCGACTTCAGGCGTGCCGGTACCGGGCGCCCAGATGGGATCGAGGCTGTCGATATCGAAGCTGAGATAGACCGGGCCGTCGCCCATTTGCTGGCGGACTTCAGCCATCAGCGGGGCGAGGGATTTGTGCCAGCACTGTTCCGCCTGTACCAGACGGAAGCCCTGGTCGACGCCCCACTGAAAGTCGCCGGCGGCGTAACCCTGGGCACGCTGGCCAATCTGCACCACCCGTTTGAGGTCCAGCAGACCCTCTTCAACGGCGCGGCGGAAAGTGGTGCCGTGGGCGATTTTCTCGCCGAACATCTCGTCGTTGGTGTCGGTATGCGCATCGACATGAATCAGGCCAACCGGGCCATGTTTTTTGCTCAGGGCGCGCAGAATCGGCAGGGTGATGGTGTGGTCTCCCCCGAGAGTCAGCGGGATGAGGGGGAAACTATTTAAACCGGTGTAGTAATCCTCGATGATCTGCACCGATTTGAGCAGGCTGTAGGTATTGATCGGTACGTCGCCAATGTCGGCTACCGACAGCGATTCAAAAGGCGCTGCGCCGGTTGCCATGTTATAGGGGCGAATCATCACCGATTCGGTGCGGATATAGCGCGGCCCGTAGCGGGTACCGGAGCGCTGAGAGGTACCGATGTCTAACGGGATACCGACGAATGCCGCATCAAGTCCCTGTAAATCTTCGATAAACGGCAGGCGCATCATCGTTGCGCGGCCGCCAAAACGTGGCATCTCGTTGCCACCCTGCGGTTGATGAAAGACGTTATCCATTTCAGCTCCTGAATCTGACACACAAATACTCGACAGGGAGATAGTGCGAAAGATGGGCTGGACTTTACATCGTCTGCCGTAAATACTTAGTTCATTTATTGGTGAACTAAACATGCTCAACGACGGCAATCTCAATATTCGACAGCTGCAGGTTTTTGAGGCGGTGGCGCGCCTGGAAAGCTATAGCAGGGCCCAGCAGGAGCTGGGGATTTCCGTGTCGGCGATCAGTAACGCGATGTCTCAGCTGGAAGGGCAACTGGGGTTCAGCTTGTGCCAGCGCGGGCGCGGCGGTTTTGCCCTGACGGAGAAAGGGCAGCAGTTTTTACAGCAGGCGATTCGGGTGCTGAGCGAGCTGAACGAGCTGGAGCGCCAGTCGGCGCTGCTGAAAGGCGAGCACAGCGGCACGATTTGCATCTCAACGCTGGACTCGATTGAAACCGAAACCGCGCTGTCGCTGCCGGTGGTCCTGCGTAGCTTCAGCGATAAGTTTCCCCATGTGCATATCAAGCTGATTATCCGCACCCCGGCGGAGCAGCTTAACGGCGTGCTGAACAACCATATCGATTTGGCGATCGGCAGCTACAACTCCCAGGTGCATAACATTATCAGCGAGCCGCTCTATCGCGAGCAGCACTGGCTCTACTGCAGCGATCTTCATCCGATGTTTTTCAGCCGTCAGCTTGATAAAGACCACATCAGCCAGTGTCCGCTGGTGACCCGCAGCTACTGGAATACCAGCGACCTGCGGCGGCGCGGTTTCAGTAAAGGCAGTGCCACCGTGGAAACCGTCGATGCGCAGCTGCTGCTGATTCTCTCAGGAAAATATATCGGCTATCTCCCTGAGCATTATGCCTGGCCGTGGATCAAGGAGAACCGGCTGAGGGTGCTGCTGCCTAACGAATTTGGCTTCCAGTCGCCGTTCTCGGCGATCTGCAAACGCGGGCGCAGCAATGAGCCGTATCTGAAAGAGTTTCGCAATTTGCTGAAGAAGAATACGGTGGCCAGGCCGAAGTGGAATTATTGAGGGCGGTGGCAGTCTGGCTCCCCTGGGGAGCAGCACGGCAAATGTTGAGTATTGCTGTTTTTCCGGGCCTGTGGCTGAATATTGACCACTCTTAACGGGCTTTATTTATCTCCAGAGGAAGGAGCGGAACGATGGCATTTGAACAGAAGAAGAAAAAAGCGCTTGCGCTAATGGAGGAGAAAAAGATGTGGCGGAGCAACTATGCGCCTCCGCTGCTGCGTCTTTTCTGGAAAGTCGGAGGCAAAATGCCGCCGCCGCCGTTTGCTCCATTCTGGCTGAATACGCTGTTCTTCGCCGCCTGGTTTGGCCCGCTGTGGGGGCTTATGATGTGGTTTAGCACCTGGCAAAGTGAAGGCTATAGCGTCTCTGGCGCGCTGTTCGCCAGCGTGACCGCCGGGGGCTTATTCGGCTTTTTGATGGCGCTATTTCATGTCTGGCGTAAGCGTGCCAACAACCTGCCGGACTGGGATCGTCTTTAGCGATGAACGTGGGGGGTTAAATACCCTGGATGGCGATATCCGTGGTGCGGAAAGTGTCTTTTACGCCACGGGTGGCGCGTAGATTGCTTCAAAAAAATGACCGTATTTGTTATATTGTTGTTCATTGCTTATTCACCTCTGCGGCGCCAAAAAGAATAAGATTCGCCGCAACCCAGGAAGATAAAATGTTAGATTATCGCTTCCCGACAGCTTTGCAGATGGTTCTCAGCGTAGCGATGGCGGAGCAGTTGGGTCAACGCTCGACAAGTGCGATTCTGGCCTATGGCCTGGAAGCCAATCCGAGCTTTATCCGCAAATTAATGGTGCCGCTCACCCGTGACGGTATTATTGTCTCCACGCTGGGACGCAACGGTTCCATCCATCTTGGTCGCCCGGCGGAGAGCATCACCTTGCGCGATATCTACGTATCGGTGATCGAAGATAAAAAGCTGTGGGCGTCGCGGCCCGATGTGCCGGCCCGCTGTGTGGTCAGCGCCAACGCCTGCTGGTACTTCAAGTCTATCGCCGACGAAGCAGAGCAGGCCTCCCTGGATGTGCTGGCCCGTCATACCGTGGCAAGCGCGCTGGAAAAGGTCAAAAAAGGCGATACCAGCGGCTGCGAGCTGTTACCAGAACTGGATATCCTGAAAAAAGCGCATTAATCCTGCCGTCCGCGCAAAAAATGCCTTCACACCGAAGGCGTAGATTGCTGATAAAGAGCGAGCTTATTACATTGCCCGGCGGCGCTTCGCTTGCGCGGGCCTACAGAGATTGTGCCATCGCTTGATAGTACGGGTTTTGTAGGTTTACGCAGATTGTGCCATTGCTTGATAGTTCGGGTTTGGTAGGCCGGGTCAGGCGTCAGCCGCCACCCGGCAACTCGTGGGCACAATGTCTAAAACCGGTTTGTCATCAGTATCGCCTTCACACCGAAGGCGTAGATTGCTGATAAAGAGCGAGCTTATTACATTGCCCGGCGGCGCTTCGCTTGCGCGGGCCTACAGAGATTGTGCCATCGTTTGATAGTACGGGTTTTGTAGGTTTACGCAGAGTGTGCCATTGCTTGATAGTACGGGTTTTGTAGGCCGGGTCAGGCGTTAGCCGCCACCCGGCAGCTCGTGGGCATAATGTCCAAAACCGGTTTGTCATCCGTCTCCGCCTTCATCCAGAAGGCGGTTTTTTGTTGTCACCTATTCAGGCAGCGTTTCCAGCGCCGGTTTACCGCGCGTGACCAACTTACGCAGCGTGACGTAGAACACCGGCGTCAGGAACAGACCAAACAGCGTCACCCCGAGCATCCCGGAGAACACCGTAATCCCGGTGACGCCGCGCACTTCCGCACCCGCTCCGTGGCCGAGGATCAGCGGTATCGTCCCGGCAATAAAGGCGATGGAGGTCATCACGATCGGACGCAGACGCAGGCGACAGGCTTCCAGCGCTGCTTCCATGATCCCTTTCCCCTGAATTTCCAGCTCGCGAGCAAACTCAACGATCAGGATCGCATTTTTACAAGCCAGCCCCATTAACACCACCAGTCCAACCTGCACGAAGACGTTATTATCGCCGCCGGTGAGCCAGACGCCGAACAGGGCGGAGAGCAGAGTCATCGGAACGATGAGGATCACCGCCAGCGGCAGCGTCCAGCTTTCATACAGCGCCGCCAGCACCAGGAACGCCAGAAGTACCGCCACCGGGAAGACAATCAGCGCCGTGTTGCCCTGGGTGGCCTGCTGGAAGCTGAGATCCGTCCATTCGATGTTCATACCATTCGGCAGCAGCTGGCCGGACATCGCGGCCAGTTTGGTCATCGCCTGAGCGGAAGAGAGCACCCGAGGATCGGCGTCGCCGATCAGATCCGCCGCCGGATAACCGTTGTAGCGGATCACCGGATCTGGCCCGTAGGTGGTGCTGATGTTAACCATACTGCCGATCGGCACCATTTCACCCTGGTTATTGCGGGTGCGCAGATTAGCAATATCCTCCACGCTGTCGCGGAATGGCCCGTCGGCCTGCGCCATGACGCGCCAGGTTCGGCCGAACTGGTTAAAGTCGTTCACATAAGATGATCCCAGGTAGGTTTGCAGCGTACCGAACAGATCGGTCAGCGATACCCCCTGCGCTTTCGCCTTGTCGCGATCGACCTGCACATCCAGCTGCGGTACGTTTGCCTGGTAGGTTGAAATAGGGAAATGCATTCCCGGCGTTTGCATGATTGCCCCGGACAGAGTATTCACCGCCGTTTGTAGCGCGCCGTAACCTAAGCCCCCTCGATCCTGAATATACAGCGAGTAACCGGAACCCTGGCCGAGGCCGAGAATCGGCGGCGGCAGGATTGAGAAGCCAAAGCCTTCCTGGATTTGCGCAATTTTGGCATTGATCTCGGCGTTAATTTCCGCCGCAGAATGTTTACGCTGATCGAATGGCTTCAGGCCAAAAAATACCGTGCCGGTGTTCGGCGTATTGGTGAATTGCAGCGCGTTAAGCCCTGGAAACGCCACCGCATAATCCACGCCTTCAGTGTTCATCCCGATTTCGCTCATTTTACGGATGACCGCGTCGGTGCGGGCCAGCGAAGAACCTTCCGGCATTTTCACGCCGCCAATCAGGTAGAGCTTGTCCTGGGTGGGAATAAACCCGCCCGGCACGGCTTTAAACATCACGCCGGCGGCGCCGAGCAGCAGCAGGTAAACAATAAACACGGCGCCACGTCGTCCGAGCGTTTGGCCAACCAGCCCCTGGTAACCATGTGAGCTACGATGGAAAAAGCGGTTAAACGGGCGGAACAGCCAGCCGAACAGGCGATCGATAAGCCGGGTTGGGAGGTCTCTCGGCGCGCCGTGCGGCTTCAGTAGCAGGGCCGCCAGCGCCGGGGAGAGAGTCAGCGAGTTGATGGCCGAGATCACCGTCGAAATCGCGATCGTCACCGCAAACTGTTTATAGAACTGCCCGGTTACACCAGAGAGGAAGGCCATCGGCACGAACACCGCGCACAGCACCAGGGCGATGGCGATAATCGGCCCGGAAACTTCACGCATTGCCTGGTGCGCCGCCTGCAGAGGGGCGAGCCCCTCTTCGATATTGCGCTCGACGTTTTCCACCACCACAATCGCGTCGTCCACCACGATCCCAATAGCGAGAACCAGACCGAACAGGCTCAGGGTATTAAGCGAGAAGCCAAGCAGATAGAGAATACCGAACGTCCCCACCACCGAGACCGGTACGGCAATCAATGGAATAATCGATGCGCGCCAGGTTTGCAGGAACAGGATCACCACCAGTACCACCAGCACCACCGCTTCGAGCAGGGTTTGCACCACCGCACGAATGGAGTCGCGCACAAAAACGGTGGGGTCGTAAGGGGCGGCCCACTTCATATCTTCCGGGAAACGCGTGGACAGTTCGTCCATTTTGGCGCGTACCGCATTCGACAAATCAATGGCGTTGGCCCCCGGCGACTGGAAGATACCGATCCCGACCGCATCTTTATTGTTAAGCTGGGAACGTAGCGCATAGCTGCCCGACCCCATTTCGATGCGTGCAACGTCGCGCAGGCGTACCAGCGAACCATCCTGGGCCGTTTTGAGAATGATATTACCGAACTCTTCCTCCGTGTGCAGACGACCCTGGGCGTTAATCGAGATCAGGAAGTCGCTCTCTTTCGGCAATGGCTCGGCGCCAAGCTGCCCGGCGGACACCTGCACGTTTTGCTCCTGCATCGCCGTCACCACATCGGAGGCGGTCAACCCACGTGCGGCCACCTTATTCGGATCCAGCCAGATTCGCATGGCGTATTCGCCGGCACCAAAAATCTGGATTTGGCCGACGCCGGGCAGGCGCGCCAGTTCGTCCTTCACTTTTAAGGTGGCGTAGTTACGCATATATAGCGAATCGTATTTACCGTTGGGCGAAAACAGATGCACCACCAGGGTGAGCGTCGGTGACTGTTTCTGGGTGGTAATCCCCAGACGGCGTACGTCTTCCGGCAGACGCGCTTCGGCCTGCGATACCCGGTTTTGTACCTGAACCTGCGCCTGATCCGGATCGGTGCCTGGGCGGAAGGTGACGGTGGTGACCAGTACGCCGTCGGAGCCGGCGACGGACTTCATGTACATCATGTTTTCGACGCCGTTGATCGCTTCTTCCAGCGGCGTCGCCACGGTCTCGGCGATCACTTTCGGGTTGGCGCCCGGATACTCCGCGCGTACCTGCACACTCGGCGGTACGACGTCAGGGTATTCGCTGACCGGTAGCAGCGGGATGGCGATGAGCCCGGTAATAAAAATCAAAATCGACAGCACCGCGGCGAAAATCGGCCTGTCGATAAAAAAGCGGGAAAAGTCCATGCGTCGGATTCTCTGGTAAGGGATCAGTTGAGGGCGGTGCTAGTGGTCATCGCCACGGTTTTCGCGTTAACCGGCATCCCGGGCATAAACACTTTTTGCAAACCCTCGACGATGACTTTATCGCCAGGATTCAGCCCCTGCTGGACGATGCGTAAACCGGCGGCCAGGCGACCCGGTTTGATATCACGGCGCTGCGCTTTACCGTCTTTATCAACGATATAGACGTATTTCCGATCCTGATCGGTCAGGACCGCTTTGTCGTCGATCAGCGTGGCCTGGAATTCAGCGCTGCCCGGCAGGCGCACGCGGGCAAACAGGCCCGGTATGAACTGACGCTGGGTGTTATCCAGCAGCGCGCGCATCCGGATAGTGCCGGTGCTCGGGGTTAGCTGATTATCGAGGAAATCCACTTTCCCCTGATGGGGGTAGCCGTCCTCTCCGACAAGACCAATCTCAACCGGGAGCGCAAGGTGATTGCTGGCAGCCCCCTGGCCACTGCGGGCGAGGTTTTGATAGTGAAGGTAGGTTGATTCGTCGACATCAAAATAGACGTAGACCGTCTTCTGCGAGACCACTGTCGTCAGCACGCTGGCGCTGTCACCAGCGGTTACGAGGTTACCGCTGGTGATCAGCGCGCGGCTGGCGCGGCCATCGATAGGGGCGGTCACTTTGGTGAAATCAAGGTTAAGCTGAGCGGCATCAACGGCTGCCTGTGCGGCCTGGATGTCGGCCTGCGCCTGGGTAGCGGCCGAACGGCGCTGCTCCCACTCCTCACGGGATACCACGTTGGTGTTGATTAATTTGTCGGTACGACTGGCCTCGCTGCGCGCCAGGCTGGCCTGTGTTTTGGCTCTTGCCAGCGTTGCCTGCGCCTGCTCGAGGGCGGCGCGATAGGTTCTGTCATCGATAGTGAATAGCACCTCGCCCTTTTTCACTTCCTGGCCGTCGGTGTAGTTCACTTTTTCAATGTAGCCGGAGACGCGTGGACGGAGCTGAACGCTTTCTACCGCTTCAATTCGGCCGTTAAAGCTGTCCCACTGGCTAATGGATTTCACCACCACGTCAGCGGCGCTGACGGCAGGGGCTTGCGGAGCGGCGTTTTGCGCAGCGCTGTTATCGCAGCTGGCAAGTAGCATGGCGATGACTGCGCTCCCCAGTCCGCGCAGATAAAAGTTAACCCAGGTTTTTTGCAGGCTCATTATTTTTATTCCGGTAATTGTTGCCGCCGGGCAAGACGCAGCGAAGGACGCGGCGCGACTTCCTATGTCCGGGCAGGCTTAAGGCCATTTGTGTCGTTCATCGCCACAAAACTGTAACAGTTGCGAATACACTATCGCGGCGATTGTAGGAAGGCGCTTAACTAAGTGCAAGAATAATTGTTGCACTTTATGTGCTGTTTCCGTTGCGCGGGAAAGGCACATTTCAGGCAGGGATTTTAATGTAACAATAAAACTTGCAATTTATGCAAAAGCAGGTCACTTTTAAATGTATTAGATAAAGATACTTTTATTAACAGCCCAGGGGAACCCGGCATGAACACTGGCGCTTTTATACATGATTTACTTGACTGGATTGATAATAACCTTGAAAGCCGCCTCGATATTGATACGGTCTCCAGGCGGGCAGGCTATTCAAAATGGCATCTTCAGCGGATCTTCAAAGAGCATACCGGTCATCCCATCGGCGAATACATCCGCGCCCGGAAGCTGCAAAAATCGCTTGAGCGCTTAACCCGCAGCGACGAGCCGATCCTGAACGTGGCTATCGCGCTGGGCTTTGACTCCCAGCAATCCTTCAATCGCAGCTTCAAGCGCCAGTATGGCCAGGCGCCGGGGGTCTGGCGCCGCAGCATGGGGACGGCGCCATCGTGCCAGCGTCCAGGCTGAGGGTGGGGCGGGATTTCATCAGGAGGTTCAGGTTTAACGGGACGAATTAAGGGCACAAAAAAGCCCGCAGGGCTTACGCCGTGCGGGCTTTCAGGACTTCATCGGATGACTCTGGTAATCACCG
Source organism: Klebsiella planticola ATCC 33531 (assembly GCF_000735435.1). Classification (GTDB taxonomy): domain Bacteria; phylum Pseudomonadota; class Gammaproteobacteria; order Enterobacterales; family Enterobacteriaceae; genus Klebsiella; species Klebsiella planticola. Next base: position 80,969 of record NZ_JMPP01000021.1, read on the forward strand.
ATGGAGAATTTTGGGCTGGCGGAGTCTGAATAAATCGCGTAAGTATTTAAATTTAAATTATTTTAATGTGTTCAACTTTCATTTGTGTACCTAAACGTGTACCAATTATGGAATGTCATAGCATTCTTCCCTATCTAAAGTTGTCGATTGCTCTTCCTCCTGATGATTTTTCTGGATCTACAAAGGCTGGATAAAAAGTTTTTTTGCATTTAACTGTTCACACTGTTCACCTCCTTATTTTCTTTTTAATATCATAATGATAGGTGGTGATTAGTTGGTGAAGAGTGAACAGTCAACTCTTCACCTCAGCGCGTTTCTGGCCTGTTTCCGGCGACCATCACCGCAATATGATGGTGATGAGGGGGGGGTAAAAAGTTTTTTTGGGTTTAACTGTTCACACTGTTCACCTTTAGTTTTTTATTAATACTTTCATAGTGATACAGGGTGAACATACGGTGAAGGGTGAACAGTGGATTGTTCACCCTTGAGGGAGGGGCAGATACAAAAAGACCGGCGGTTGCCGGTCTGAGACAGGTTAAGTCGCGGTGGGTTCGTCGCACTTCGGCAGCCAGTCGCCGTAGCTTTCCTCTTTCAGCGACAGGTTAGTTTGTATCCCCTGCTTTGTGTGCCGCTTCTCATAATTCATCCCGTACTCTTTCAGCATCATGGGCAGTCCCAGTCCGAACATTTTCAGGCTGAGCACATTCCTGTACCCGTTGGCCTCCATATAGGCCAGATACGCGTGATAGAGATATTTACGGTAATTACGCGGGATGATACTGGCATTACCCATGAACATCCCGTTGGAATGCGGCAGCGCCTCCAGATAGCCGCAAAAATCAAACGTCGGGTCAGCGTCGCGCTTGATGCTGAGCGCCTCGTCGGAGTTCTGCTGCGACTGGAGCAGGGCGCGGGCGCTCATCGGGTCGCTGAACTGCTGCATCAACTGGCGCACAATCACGGCCAGCTCGCGGGCGATTTTATCCCTGAGCTGCGGGTCGCGCTCCTCCGGGGCTATCTGCTCCGGGAAGTGGATAATCACCCGTCGGCGCGACACGCCGCCGCTGCGGTCGGTGAAGCGCATCGGGTTATTGTTCACGGCCAGAATGACTGCCGGAATATGCGTCGAGTACGGGTTCTGGTATTTCGGGTCGACTGACACCGCATCGCCGCCGGTGATGGCCTTGAGCCCCGCACCGTCACCGCTCCATTTCTCCTGGTCAGGCAGACGAATGAGCGAGAAGCCAATCAGAGAGGCGCGCTTGCGCGGGTCTTCCAGCGTGTCGATATCCGCCGACGTGGCGTTATCCTCTCCGGCCAGCATCGTGGCGATTTCAGCCAGGATACTTTTCCCGCTGCCGCCGGGGCCGGTGACTTCGAGAAAGAGCTGCCAGTCGTAGCGGTTCGCCAGCACCATAAACAGCGCAGCCAGAATCACGTCGCGTTTTGTCGGGTTGTGGCTGGCCGCCCGGTCGAGCCAGCGCCAGAAGTTAGGCGCATGGGTTTCCAGCGTTTCCCCTTCTACCGGCGGGGTGAAATCCACGTCGCACAGGGTGCGCAGCCAGTGTGATTTGCTGTGCGGGCTGAACAGACCGCTCTGGGTGTCGAGTACCCCGTTGCGAAAACCAATCAGACGGCGCGCCGGTGCATCCTGCTGCGGAATAATCAGTTTCAGGGTCTCCACCACCGAAGCAATTCTTCCCGATGAGAACGGGGCGCGCAGGCGCTGGAACAGTCCGGCCACATCGCGGGCAAAATCAGACGGCGTTATCACCTTCCAGATGCCACTTTCATAGCGGGACAGAAGCTGGCCGTTGGCATCCACGGCCAGCGCTTCGCCGTAGTGCTCATGCACCCGCATCGCCTTATCACTGGCGCTCATGGCGGTAAATTCCGCCTCGCTCATGGTGTCGAAGGGGCTTTGTGCCGCTGGCCGGATGGCGGCATAAATGGCTTTCCGTGTGGCGTCCTCCCCCTTCAGCATCATCGCATCATTCCAGTCACCGAACACCGGCGGCAGGGCGACAACGCCCTCACAAGCTGCTGCGGCCGCAGCGGCTTTAGTCTGGCCGGTGCCGTTCAGGTCACGGTCAGCGGCGAGGATAATCTGACAGGCCGGGTGCTTGCTGCGGGCCAGGCTCGCCAGAGAAAGGAGGTTCACGGAGGACAGCGCCACCATGACGGTTTCTCCGGTCAGGTGATGCACGGTAAGCGCGGTCGCATAACCCTCCGCTATCCACAGGCGTTTCCCGGCCTGTTTCTGCCCGTCGATGAGATGGCATGCCCCTTTGACCTGCCCGCCCTTCAGGGTGCGTTTAAGACCCTCAGCATTAATAAGCTGGAGGTTAACCAGCGCGCCGGTCTCGTCATACAGCGGTACAACTAAATCACCGGCGCGGTAAGCCACGCCGCCGGTTTTGTGCGACGTGGTCAGCGTCAGACATTCCAGAGCGGGAAAGCCCTTGCGGGTCAGGTAGGCGTTGCCGGTGGCCGGGCGGGTTTTCTCCAGCAGTCTGACGGCCAGCGCGGCCGCCGCCTTGCGGTCGGCCTCCGTTCCGGCGTCTGCGGCTGCCACCACCTCCGGGGCCACCGGCGGCAGGTGGCCGGTGACGGCGTTCACCTTCCGGGCGGCCTCAGGTGCCGATATGCCGAACACCTTCTCAACCAGTTTCAGGCCGTCACCGGCGCCGCACCGGTTGCAGTACCATGTGCCGCGCCCTTCCTGGTCATCAAAGCGAAAGCGGTCGCTACGGGCATCACCGCCACAAATCGGGCACGCCTGAGGCCGGTTTTTTATCACTTTCATGCCCAGCGCCGGGAGAATGCGCGGCCAGTGGCCGCACGCCTGTTTTACGGTGTCCGTTACGTTCATTTTCATGGTTTTTTCTCCCTCAGTGCAGTACAGGCGATGTCAGATGGCGGGCGCAGAGCTCATCCATCACGGCGAGCCCGAGGAAGGACAGCGACGGGGCGGCTTTCAGCGGCCCGGCCTCCATCAAATCTTCCAGCAGCGCACAGGCAATCAGACGGCCTTTTACCTCGCCGTGCTGGCGCAGGTAGAAGCCCTCCAGCTCGGCGGCGATGGCACTTTCCAGCGCATCGAGGGTGAGGTGAGGATAGCGGTGCTGGCGTTCGCACAGGGTCAGCCAGGCACAGGCCACGGCGCGGCGATACAGGGCGGCACGCAATACAGGCGGCAGAGGCGTTTTCATACGTTGCCCTCCCCGGTGAACCAGCGGTGGTTGCAGCGCTCGACCACGCCGTCGAGCTGGGCGGTCATGAGGTAAATCACGGAGGTGAGCTGTAACTGCTGGGCCGGGTCACGACGCAGGGAAGTACAGTCCTGCACCTGCATCAGCTCGCCGACGAACTGGCCGACGTTGCGCAGGTGCTCAAGGCATTCGAGGTCTTTGACGGTGATGGCGGGCTGTTTCATGCGCGCACCTCCGCCACCGGCAGACGACCGGCAAACGAGAGGACGTAATCGCGAACGAGGGAAAGGCGTGCGGCGTGTTCATCCCCGGCCACGGCGCGGAGCATACAGATACGGGGCTGACGGTCTGCACGACGAACGGCGGCAAACACAAAGACAAACTGCGGGTGTGACGGGGTGAGGGTCGTAGCCATAGCGGCAACCTCCAATAAGTAGCGGTTATCACTACCACCAGAGCTGCAAATCTCATGGGTGGTAGCCCGGACGGGGTTTGCAGTACCGGCCTTATTGGAAACCGGCCAGCCCGAAGGCTGCCCCACCCGGACCACCATTATCTGACACGAGCCACGGTGAAAACACCACAGCCCGAAAAATAGGTGTGTCTGAGCAACGACATAAAAAAACACGCATGGCGCGTGTTGTGTCGCCAATAAGTTACACGGGCTGCAAATCCCGGCTGCCGATTTTGCGACAGCGAGAAAACTATACCTGGAAACGGCGAAGGGAAGCAAGCCAGAAAAAGGGGCTTTTTGCGGAACGGGCATCATCATGCGTCATAGCCCCGGTTGCGTTCGGCGATACGGTCAGCCATCCACCCGGTGATTTCCGACTGCGCCCACGCCACGTTTTTTCCGCCAAGCGAGATTTGTTTCGGGAAAGCCTCCCGGCTGATGAGATCGTAAATCGTGGAGCGGGACAGCCCGCACAGATGCATCACTTCGGGCAGGCGAATAAAGCGCTCCTGAACGGTGTCAGAGACCGGCATCAGCGGCGCGGCAGGGGCAGAAGACGGGGAAGAAAAAGCGGTGTGCATCGGGCTACCTCATAAAGTCCATACAGTGCCGGTCGTGTCCGTCCGGCCTCGGGTAGCTCTCTATTTTGTGCATATTTTCTCTGAGGGCAACAAGTCATTTTGCAGCGAAATACCACACAACAAACTGTTAACAAGCAAATGGCAAACAGTGGCAATCCCTGACAATCGTTGGCAATCCCTGATAATTCTTTGGCAAAACGATGATTACTTTTATCTATATAAATTTATTTTTTAATCGCTAAAAAATCTAAGAAAGCAGAGCATCGTAAAAACAGAAAGGTGAACAGTGGTGAACAGTGGGTGAACAGTCAACACCTCAACTGTTCACCCCTTATCTTACTGTATTACTTATATTTTTTCTTATGGTGAACAGTGGTGAACAGTTATATGTAAAAAAACAAACAGTGAGTATGCTTTTCCTGAGACCTTTCTCTGGCAAGCCGGGTTTTGACGTCCTGTTTGTGCCAGAACTGCCACAACCGCAACAGGTCGTGTTGTTGTGTGTGCCCCGGCAGAATCACCTCAAGTTGAAACCACGAGGAAACCTGCCATGACCGACACCACCTTTATCCCTGATTACCTGAAACCGGCGCTGGAGCGACTGGCCGCAGCCAGAGAAGCCCATCTTGAACAGGCCCGCCGGATGGAGGACACCCTGACGGCCATTACCCGCGCGGAGGAGCAGAAAGCGGCGCTGGAGCAGGACAACGGCAGCGATACCCGCACATGGCGCGCCGCTTTCCGTGCCGGGGGTGCCATGCTGACCGATGAGCTGAAAAGCGGCCATATCGAGCGAGTGGCCCGCCGGGAGCTGGCGCAGGAATGCCACAACCTGACCGACGTGCTGGCCTTTGAACGTGACCAGCTGAAAGCCACCTGCAACAGCACCGCGCGGGCATTCCGCCAGGCGCATCATGCTGTGCTGAGTAAATACGCTGAGGAAGAGCTTAACCGCGCGCTGAACGACACCCTCGGGCCACTGGTCCGGGCGATGGTGCTGAAAGCGGATGTGATGGCAAACCCGCTCGCCAACACCATCGGCCATCAGGGCTACATCGAGCCGGAGAAAGAGGTCATGCATCAGGTGGTGACCTTCCTGACCAGGAAAGTGAGCGACTTCTCCGTCACGCCAGCGGATGAGCCGGTGCTCTCCCTGACCGGCTTCCCGGCCGTCACCCTCCCGCACATGGACCACGACGCCGCCAGCACGCCCGGCGAGCGCAAGGTCTGGCAGGAGAAAATCCGTCAGCGCGAGGCTGATCTGAAAGCGCGGGGGCTGCTGCCATGATGCACTGTCCGTTCTGCAAAAAGTCGGCGCATGCCCGCACCTCCCGCTATCTGTCGGAGAACGTCAAACAGCGCTATCACCAGTGCACCAATATTGAGTGCTCGGCGACGTTCCGCACCACTGAAGCCATCGACGAGGTTATCCGGCCCCCGGCGGAGAAGACGCCGCCTGTCGCGGAGCCGGTCACACCCCCGGCACCCCGCAAGATGCAGGGCTGCTACAGCTCGCCATACCGTCATTAATCAGGGGAGAACTGACCATGACCACCCTTACGCTACAGCAAGCCTTTGAAGCCTGTCAGAAGAACGAAACCGCCTGGCTGAACCGTAAAGCCGAACTGGCGGCCGCAGAGCAGGAATATCAGGAACAGGTGCTGGCCGGGGATGACCGTATACCGGGCAGAATGCAGACACTGCGCGACATTATCGATGTCAAAAAATGGGAGATAAATCAGGCCGCCGGGCGCTATATCCGCGCCCATGAAGCGGTACAGCGCATCAGTATCCGCAACCGGCTGAATGACTTTATGCAGGCGCACGGTTCTGAACTGGCCGCCACGCTTGCCCCGGAGCTGATGGGACTCAGCCAGCAGCCCGCACTCCTGACCGGCCATGCGCTCGACCGTTCGGCGCATTACCTGCGCGAAGCGCTGTCCGTGTGGCTGAGTACCGGTGAAGAAATTAATTATTCGGCAGAAGACAGCGATATTTTAACGGCCATCGGATTCAGGCCTGACGCGGCTTCGCGGGTGGATAATCAGGAAAAATACACCCCCGCACAGAGCCTGATTTATGCCCGCCGGCGCACGGAACTGGCCGGCAGGTAGCCCCGCAAGAAATCCCCGAAAATACCGCTATTTTTCCCGAATTAAGCCATGCATCCACAGGGTGCATGGTTTTGCATGCGCTTTCCCGTCCCGTCACTCCCTTCGCAACCCTGTCCCGGCGCGGCCTGAGCCTGCCCATGCTCCTGCATGAAAACCGACCCACGAAGCGGGCAGGCGAGGCGGGGAAAGCACTGCGCGCCAGCGGTAAAGTATTTATTTAATGATATTTAATTTCGCGGCCTGAGCGCGTCGCTGCGCTGCGCGGGTTCGCGGGAGTGTTGGTGGGTGGTGCGGTGCTGTTCGGGGGCGTGGTGAGCTTCTGAGGCAGCCAGTCGAGGGGTAAGAAAAAACCATCCAGACACAGCGGAAATCAGTCATTTCGGCGTTCATTGTATCGCTTCTAGAGGTTCTATATCCCTGGCGTATTCAGGTCTGTGGCAGTCTGAGTCTCGCGATGCATCTGCATGAAAACCGACTCACGAAGCGGACAGGAGGAGCGGGGAAAGCATTGAGCGTACAGAAAGAAATTAAAATCTACGTATCAGGTTTCTGAATGTTGGATCACTAAAACATTGAAAATGTCTTCATGGATTCTCATTGGCCATAAATTTAATATAAGGATAGGAAGGTTTCTAACTATAGGGCTTCATGGTATAAAAAATTATATAACAAAAAGTTATTCTTGCGCGCATTTATATACCAATTGAAAATATGCTTGGTACCTAAAAAATTAGCGAAAGTAGTTGACCTAAATTGTAATGTGAGATTATTTATCTAATTGAAAATTCTACTGGCACATCTAGACTATTAGAGGACAGAGCATGAGCCTACCGCAGACACTTATAGATAAAATAAAAAGAGGAAGAGTTGTTCTATTTCTAGGTTCCGGTGCTTTAATTGGCGCGAAACTAAAAAAATATGATGTGCCTAAAGGGAATGATTTAGGAATATATATATCTGATAGATTCCTTAACGGTGATTATAAATATGAATCTTTGACTCAAATTGCTGATTTGGCAATATCAGAGCATGGAATAATAGATGTGCAAGAGTTTATTAGGGAGATATTTGAGGACCTTGAAGTTAACGATTTTCATAAAATAATTCCCGATTTCCAATGGAAAGCTATTTTTTCAACTAATTATGATAGGATGATAGAGTTTTGTTACGAAACTAAAAAGACAAATCAAACTCTTTCTATACATTTATCTAATAATGATGGCTTTAATGAGGGTGAGAAGACAACTGATATACTTAATTTTATAAAATTGCATGGGTGCATAACCAGAACCAGAGACCCAGAGTTGCCACTCATTTTGACTGTTGAACAATTCAATGATTACGAAAAAAATAGAAATTTATTGTTTAAATACTTATATGAGTTGGCTATAGAATATAGCATTGTATTTGTTGGGCATAGTTTACAGGATGCAAATATAAGACATATAATATCAATGGTTAATAATAATGTACCCCAAGGACAAAGGCATTATTTATTGAAGCCAGGTATAAAAGATCCCGAAATTAATTTATGGGCTTCAAAAAAATAAATGCTTTAAATTTTACCTTTGAGGCCTTTTTGAGAGAGGTTAATGATGTAATACCTTGGTCTGAAAGATTCAACTATCTTATTACGCCAGTTCAGAATAATGCTATACAAAAAATATTTGTAACTACTGCACCTCCATCCGAAGAGCTTAATAGAATTCTAACAGATAGCATACAATATGTGCATTCTGATATGAATACTGAACAATTCAACCCAAAGGAATTTTATAAAGGTTCTGATTTGGGATGGTATGCACAAAGTGCAGAATTAGCTATTAAAAGATCTTTATTAGACCGTTTCTTAGAGGAAGTAATACTAAAACCTGAAACTGAAAGAAGTGATACCGCCGAGTTGATTTTGCTCAAAGGTGAAGCAGGGTCAGGAAAAACAGTTTTTCTCCGGCAAGTTGCTTGGGAAATGAGGGTTATGGATTTTGGATGCCCACTTTGGGTTAATAATGGAGATAATTTAACTGTTGAAATCATCAAAGAGGTAATAGAAAAAACCAATGAAAGAGTTTTTCTTTATTGGGATGATGCATCATTACACGTAAACAAGATCGCTGCGTTTATGAATAACGCAATAAAAGCCGAGTTGAAAATAACGATAATAACAGCTGAAAGATATAACGAATGGAGTCAACGTTGCGATTCACTTAAAGAGTTAATAACAGAAGTATATTCTTTGCATAATCTTAGTGAGTCTGAAGTGACAAACTTAGTCGAGAAACTAGAGTTTCATGATTGCTTAGGCCCTAACCTCATAAATAAAAATAAAGCTGAGCGTATACAGGAGTTTATTGTTAATTCAGAGCGGCAATTATTAGTTGCTTTGCACGAAGCAACTATGGGGGAACCATTTGAAGATATTATCTTCAGTGAATACGAGTCTATCTATCCTATACAGGCAAGAACAATCTACCGAACAATTTGCACATTGAATAGGCTACGAGTTCCTGTTAGAGCAGGCCTAATTGCTAGAATTTTCGGCATCAATTTCACTGAGTTCAAACAGCAGTTTTTTACTCCATTGGAGAAAATAGTATTGTGGGATTCAGAGGGGAATGATGATTATCATTATAGAGCTCGTCACTCGGAAATAGCGGAAATAGTATTCAATCGTGCATTTAGCAATACATTAGAAAAATATAATGAATATACTCAAATATTGGATAAGATAAATATTGCATTTGAATCTGATAGGATTTCTTTTAGACAATTTATGCGAGCAAAATCTCTTAATGAGATTTTTCCCGATTATCAAGATGTAATTAGCATTTATCAACAGGCTCTCAAAACCATAGGGGAAGATCCCTATTTGTTACAGCAAATGGCAAACTTTGAGAGGATAAGGCCAAATGGAAATTTAACTCTTGCGATAGAATTACTTGAGAATGCGAAGGAAAAGGCTCCTTATGACAGCAGTATAATTCACACCATGGCAACAGTATGGCGAGATAAAGCCAATAATAGTAATGAAGCCTATGATAGGATAAAGTTTCGTGGAGAGGCTCGCCATTTATTACAGGAAGCACAAAGACGATGGGGAGGGAGTTCGTACATCTCAACAACTCTTCTTGAGCTTTCTATCGATAATTTTGAAGATAATATTAAGGATGATAATGTTTCTGGGAAAATTATAGATGATCTAATCCGTAGGATTGAAGAAGAAATTACCATTAGCAAGCAAACATATCCGGATGAAGCAATGCTCTCAAACCTGGAAGCAAGATTTGCCGGAATTATGAGTGATGATGGAAGAATACTAAGTTCATTACTTGCTGCTTTCAGTGATAACTCTAGGGATCCCTTTATAGCGATAAGACTTTCGAAAATATATATTGATAAAGGTGACTTTAATGAAGCTTCTAAGGTTTTGACGCAGGCTTTAGAAAGAAGACGAAACGACCATCGGTTGAATTATCAGTATGCGGAATTGCTAAGATTAATGGACCCCTCTAAAAGAGCTCCTTTGATTTACTATTATAGAAGGGCATTTACTCCGAGCGATAAAAACTTTCATGCTCAATTTTGGTTCGCTCGATTTGCATATGAGTCAAGTGATCCTAAAGAACTTGCATTATCTGCTGACATTTTCGAGTATCTTCGGACTTCCAGAGTGTCAAAAGATGACCGGTTCAAAATTAGAGATTATATCGGTGGTGAAATCAACCCAACAATATTTAGGGGGAGTTTGAAAGGAATCAACAGCGGATTTGGGTTCGTAACGGTCGATGGAAGTGGAAAAGATATTTTTTTTCCACGATCTGAGGTTCAACATGACCTTTGGGAAGCATTGAAGGTAGGTGATAGGCTGAAGTTTAATATCGGTTTCAATTATGCTGGTGCGGTTGCATGTAATATCGTCCCATCATAGTGTTATTTTATAATTATGAGGCTGATGGAATGAAAAATATCAGTCTCATTTATTTTTTATTTTAATGTTTATCTTTTACCAATCCACCCCACCATGTCATTATTTCTTGTCTTTGTACTAAATATGTTGAACGATTATATGCTCTCCGAACTTCATTTTTATCACTATGAGCTAAAGCTGCTTCAATGATATCCGGGTTGAAACCAGCTTCATTCATTGCTGTGCTTGCGATAGAGCGCAGCCCATGAGCAACAAGTTTTCCACCATAGCCGATACGTTTCAAAGCGGCATTAGCCGTTTGGCTGTTCATCGCCTGCTTTGGATCATTTCTACTTGGGAAAACATGTTCACGCTGAGCACTGATTGGCTTCATCAGTTCCAGAATATCTAATGCTTGTTGAGATAGAGGAACGATGTGCTCTCGCCTGGCCTTCATCCGTTCGGCTGGAATAGTCCAGAGCTTGGCATCGAGATCGATCTCTGCCCAACGAGCACCTGAGGCCTCAGAAGGGCGCACAAGCGTAAGGAGTTGCCATTCAATGAGACAGCGAGTCGCAACAGAGAGATTCGACATCACCAGAGAACGCATTAGCCTCGGCAACTCTTCTGGCCGCAGCGTCGGCATGTTTTGCTTTTTGGGTTTCTCAAAGGCCATACCAACACCTGATGCCGGATTTACATCTATCAGACCGGTGTTAACCGCATAAATCATTATCTCGTTAATACGCTGTACCAAACGACGAACAGTCTCAAGTGCACCACGCGCTTTAATTGGCTCTAGTGCTTCAACAATCGTTCTGGCCTTTATCTCCTGAACAGGTATCGAACCTATAGTGGGGAACACGTCTTTATCTAAAGAGCGCCAAATGTCTTTTGCATAATCTTCTGTGACGCTTTTGCTTTTAATCTGGAACCAGTTTGCGGCTACTGTTGAGAAAATGCTATCCAGCTCAATCTGATGTTGTTCTGACGCTAGCTCTTGTTGCTGCTGTGGATCCATGCCTTGTGCGAGTGTGGTTAAATGCTGGTCGCGTATCTGACGAGCTGTTGCGAGCGTAAGGGCCGGATATGAGCCGAGGCTGAGATTAGTTCTGCTGCCACTGTTCGGACGTTGATAGCGGAAGCGCCAGAGCTTTTTACCAGTAGTTTTGACGAGCAAGAACAGGCCATCACCATCATGTAAGGTGAAGTCTTTTTCACGTGGTTTAGCTTTAAGTATTTCGTTGTTAGTAAGTGGGCGTGTAATGCGCGCCATGCCTGGATCCCTTCCATAATTGGTACACGTTTAATGGACCACAGTATAGCGTGTACCTAAACGTGTACCAATTTTCTCTGGATTTAGCCGGATGTCCTCGGACAAAGACAGACACAAAAAAGCCCGCAGGGCTTGTGCCGTGCGGGCTTTCAGGATTTCCCCGGACGTATCCGGAAGAGCAAGTGGTGGAGCTGGCGGGAGTTGAACCCGCGTCCGAAATTCCTACATCCTCGGCACTACATGCTTAGTCCAGTCTTTACATTCGCTGGCCAGCTGCGGACGGACACGCCACTGACAAACTAGCCTGATTAGTTTTAACGCTTCAACCCCAGGCAGGGCTTCCACGCGATCTCTTTTGGGTTTGACCTCTCTTTATTCCCCGTCTTAAGAGCGGAAGCTAGGGAGAGAGGGCTCTTAGCAGGTTATTAAGCTGCTAAAGCGTAGTTTTCGTCGTTTGCGACTATTTTTTTGCGGCTTTTTACGAGGCCAACCGCCCCTCGGCATGCACCTTGGGTTTCGCGAATCCCGTCGAATCCAGAATCAGCCCCAATGTGTTAAGGCGAGTATAACAGATTTGTGAATGGAGTTACCAGCACTCGTTCGCACGATTATGGGGGCGGGGTGGGTGAAAAAGCAGCATCAACAACGATATAGCGCATAAGGGCCAGCTGAGCCGGCCCTTAAAAAGAGGGTATTAGCGGCCAGCGTGTTTCATAATGCGGGCTTTATCCAGCGCCCACTCGCGATCTTTGAGATCGGTACGCTTGTCATGCTGCTTCTTACCTTTGGCGACGCCGATTTTCACTTTGCACCAGGCGTTCTTCCAGTACAGCGACAGGGCGACGACGGTGTAACCTTCACGGTTGATGCGGCCGTACAGGGCATCCAGCTCGCGCTGATTAAGCAGCAGCTTACGGGTACGCGTCGGGTCGCAGACGTAGTGGGTCGATGCCACGGCCATCGGCGTAAAGTTGGCACCGAAGAGATAGGCTTCGCCATCCTTCAGGATGACATAGCTGTCGCTGATGTTGGCTTTGCCGGCGCGCAGAGATTTGACTTCCCACCCTTGCAGGGCAAGACCAGCCTCGTATTCATCTTCGATAAAGTATTCATGGCGGGCGCGTTTATTCAGCGCAATGGTGGCTGATCCAGGTTTGTGGGCTTTTTTCTTGGTCATAATGTCCTGAAGTCATTGCTAAACGGGAACACAGTACCTCAATCCATCCTGCGAGGTGTAATGCGCTATCTTAGCACGAGTTGCGGCACAGCGTTTTTTTTAGCGGCAGATAAATGATATTATTTGCGACGTGTATAAATGTGGAACTTGCTATGCCTCAGATTAGCCGTACTGCGCTGGTGCCCTTCAGTGTGGAACAGATGTATCAACTCGTAAATGACGTGAAGTCCTATCCTGATTTTTTGCCTGGCTGCACCGGGAGCCGTGTGCTGGAGTCTGGGCCGACGCAGATGATGGCGGCGGTTGATGTGTCCAAAGCAGGCATCAGTAAGACCTTTACGACACGCAATACCCTTACCAGTAACCAGAGCATTTTAATGAGTCTGGTCGATGGCCCGTTTAAAAAGCTGATTGGCGGCTGGAAGTTTATCCCGCTGAGCTCGGATGCCTGCAAAATTGAGTTTCATCTTGATTTTGAATTCACCAACATGCTGATTGAGATGGCGTTTGGTCGCATCTTCAAAGAGCTGGCGTTAAATATGGTGCAGGCTTTCACGGCCAGGGCCAAAGAGGTTTATCGTGTCGGCTAACATCGTGGTGGAAGTTGCCTATGCTCTGCCGGAGAAGCAGTACCTGCAAAGCGTAAAGCTTGAAGAGGGCGCCACGGTCGAACAGGCGATTATTGCCAGTGGCCTGCTGGCGCTGCGCGGCGATATCGATCTGGCGAAGAACAAGGTCGGAATATACAGTCGCCCGGTTAAGCTGCATGATGTGGTGCATGATGGCGATCGGGTGGAAATCTACCGTCCGCTGATTGCCGATCCGAAAGAGCTGCGTCGTCAGCGTGCGGAGAAAAATGCCGGGAAATAGCGGCGAACGGGATAAAAAAAGCGCTCAGTGAGCGCTTTTTGTCTTTTTGCAGCAAGGTGCTTACCGCATTACTCGTTGGTGAGAGCCGGTTTGTTATCAATGTTGGTTAACACGCCGCTACTGTTGAAGGTCAGCGTTAGCGTCTGCTGGGTGATTTTTTCATGCCCAGGCTGCTGACGGAAAACATAGAACCAGGTGTTGGTACCAAACGGATCCGACATCATTGGGGTACCCAGCGCATAAGCAACCTGCTGTTGCGTCATGCCGACACGAATTTTTGCTACATCGTTGGGTGCCAGATAGTTACCCTGGTTGATATCAGGACGGTAAACCACTCGTTCCAGAGTGGAACAGCCTGCGGTCAACATGAGAAGAACCGCTGCGGCAGCAGTCAGCGTTTTACAGCGCATAGTGATTTTATTCCTTTTCGGGCCCGAGCAGTACGTGGCTCATCTGTAATATGCCGATAATAATAGACCTTTGCCCAGTTGGAAACCTTCGACTGCAGGTCTTACGGCAATTTGCTGTTCACTATGACTCTGCGAAAATCAAAAAGTTTACGCCGCGAGCAACTCTTTCGCGTTTGCCAGCGTGTTACGGGTGACTTCGCTACCGCCCAGCAGACGGGCCAGTTCCTGCAGTCGCGCCCGTTTGTCGAGCGGGTGCATATGGGTTTCCGTCATCTCGCCGTCGGTCTCTTTGCAGACGAAGAAATGATGATGGCCACAGCCGGCAACCTGCGGCAGGTGAGTGACGCACATGACCTGAGTAGATTCGCCCAGCTGACGCAGCAGTTTGCCTACGACTGCCGCCGTCGGGCCGCTGATACCGACATCTACCTCATCGAAAATCAGGGCCGGCGTTTCCATCTTCCGCGCAGTAATGACCTGAATGGCCAACGCAATACGCGACAGTTCGCCACCGGAGGCGACTTTAGCAATGGGCTGAAGCGGCTGCCCCGGGTTGGTCGTGACGCGAAACTCGATACGGTCGGCCCCTTCGGCGGTGAGATGACGCTCATCAAAGGCAACCTCGATGGCAAATACCCCGTGAGGCATGGAAAGTGAGCGCATACTCTCGGTGATTAACTGCGCCAGCTCTGCCGCGCTGCTTTGCCGCAGAGCGTGCAGCTGCTGAGCAGTCTCGAGCGCCAGCTGATGGTGTTCTACCACGGTCTGGCTAAGGGATTCCAGCGAGCCCGCGCTGTCGTCGAGCAGCCGCTGCTCTTCCAGCAGGCCCTGATAAAATGCGGGGAGCTCTTCCGGGGTGATCTGATGCTTACGCGCCAGGGCTATCTGACGAGAGATGCGCTGCTCCAGCTCGAACAGACGATTCGGGTCGAGATCCAGACGGTCGCTATAGTGACGCAGTTCGTCGCTGGCTTCGCTGAGCTGAATCGCCGCCTCTTCAAGCATATCCAGCACCCCCGAGAGTTTGCTGTCCATCCCGACGAGCTCAGTCACCAGTTGCCTGGCGGTGTAGAGCTGGCTTTGCAGGTTGGCTTCTTCGCCGTCTGCGAGCACCGTCAGCGCGTGCTGACAGGTGGTCAGCAGCTGGCCGCTGTTGGCCAGGCGTTTGTACTCTTCATCGATTTGTTCGAACTCGCCCGGCTGTGGATTGAACTCATTTAACTCTTTCAGCTGATATTGCAGCAGATCGGCGCGGGCAGCGCGTTCCTGGCTCTGCTGCTGATGCTGAGCCAGCTCGCGGCAGCTTTGATGCCACTGACGATAGTGTTCAGCCATACGCTGAGTAAGCGCATACTCACCGGTGTAGCCATCGAGCAGGGTTTTTTGATGTTCAGGCCGGGTCAGCAGCTGGTGCGCATGCTGGCCGTGAATCTGGATAAGCAGCTGGCCGAGCTCACGAAGCTGAGAAAGCGGGACGGCGGTACCGTTAATAAAACCGCGGGAGCGCCCGTCGGTACTGATGACGCGGCGAAGTAAACACTCACGTCCGCTTTCCAGCTGGTTCTCCTCCAGCCAGCGCTGCGCCGCCGGGGTATCTTTTAAGGCGAAGCGGGCGCACAGGTCTGCGCGGCTGGCGCCTCTTCGCACCATGTCTGCTTCGGCTCTTCCGCCAAGGCACAGCCCTAGCGCATCAATGGCAATAGATTTCCCTGCACCGGTTTCCCCGGTGATCGCGGTCATTCCGCTGTGAAAATCGATTTCCAGTTCACGAACGATAGCAAAGTTACTGATGGTGAGTTGCGCCAGCATAGCTGCCTTCCTGTATGAAAAACCATTACTGTGTTTTCGTACAGTATAGACTGGTTTTTTATCCAGTAAAGAGGCAGCTGCTAAAATCAGAACAATTTTTTCGACCAGCCGAGTTTGGTGCTCAATGTATTGAAATAGCTGTAATCTTTTGGATGAATGAGGTTCAGATGATAATCGCAGCGGTGGATAAGAACATCCTCGCCATCCTGAATCGGCAGCGCTATCTGGCTGTCGCAACTGATCTCCAGATCGCTGCAGCGCTGGGAAAAACGCAGGCGAATGGTGCTGTCACCGTTAATCACCAGCGGACGCGCCGAGAGGGTATGCGGGAACATAGGGACCAGGGTAATGGCATCCAGGGAGGGTGTCAGAATGGGGCCGCCGGCGGATAATGAATAGGCGGTGGAACCCGTCGGTGTGGAGATAATCAGGCCGTCAGAACGCTGGGAGAAGGCAAATACCTCATCGATATACACTTCGAACTCAATCATATGCGCAACTTTGCCCGGGTGCAGGACCACTTCATTAATCGCGGTACTGATGCGCTTCTGGCAATCTTGCTGGCAGACCTGGGCTTCCAGCAAAAAACGTTTTTCCGAAATGTAGTGGCCTTCCAGTACGTCGGCGAGCTGCTGTAGGGCGTTATCCGGGTCAAGATCGGTCAGAAAACCGAGGTTGCCGCGGTTAATGCCGATGACGTTGATATCGTAACGTGCCAGCGTTCGCGCTGCGCCGAGCATGTTGCCGTCGCCGCCCACCACTACCGCCAGATCCGCCTGCTGACCAATTTCCGCCAGCGTGCCCGTTTTGACGTTGCTAAGCTGAAGCTCATGGGCAATCTGTTGTTCGACCAGAACCTCGTAGCCTTTGCCGGAGAGCCAGCGCCAGAGCATTTCATGTGTGGTCAGCGCGGTTGGGTGACGAGGGTGTCCCACAATGCCTATACACTTGAAATGGTTCTTCATGTTCTGGATGTCCTTGCGTTAAATGAATGATGACAATCTGACAGCTTCCCTTGAAACCCGGAAACGGATCCCCATAATAAGCGAAGTTAGCGAGATGAATGCGAAAAAAAACGCGGAGAAATTCATGAGTAGTAAAGAACAGAAAACGCCTGACGGGCAAGCCCCGGAAGAAATTATCACGGAACAGCACGAGAACGTTGAGGCGGTTGAGCCTGAAGTTTCTGCTGAGCAGGTGGATCCGCGCGATGAAAAAATTGCGAATCTGGAAGCGCAGCTGGCTGAAGCTCAGACTCGTGAACGCGATGGTGTCCTGCGCATAAAAGCGGAAATGGAAAACCTGCGTCGTCGTACCGAGCTGGACGTGGAAAAAGCGCACAAATTTGCTCTGGAGAAGTTCGTTAACGAACTGCTGCCGGTAATCGACAGCCTGGACCGCGCGCTGGAAGTGGCCGATAAAGCCAATCCGGACATGGCTTCCATGGTTGAAGGTATCGAGCTGACGCTGAAGTCGATGCTGGATGTCGTACGCAAATTCGGTGTGGAAGTGATTGCCGATACCAATGTGCCGCTGGATCCTAACGTGCACCAGGCCATCGCCATGGTTGAGTCTGACGATGTGGCGGCTGGCAACGTGCTGGGCGTGATGCAAAAGGGTTATACCCTGAACGGTCGTACCATTCGCGCAGCGATGGTCACCGTGGCGAAAGCGAAATAATTCGCCTCCAACGGCCGCCTGAGGGCGGCCGTTTTTTTATCGCCCCGCGGTTTTGTTGCCTGGAGAGTGGCGGGCAAAAAAAACGGCGAACCCAGGGTCCACCGTCTCTGCGTCAGGCCTGTCGATTACTCGGCGGCGCTTTCACGAAGGGGCTTCACCGGCTTGACCTTCACCTGCTTAATCATGTTGTCCTGGACGTCGAGAATATCGATATCATATTGCTCGATGCGCACGCGCGTGCCGGGAACCGGGATCTCTTCCAGTGCCTCCAGAATAATCCCGTTAACCGTTCGGGCCTCATCTTCCGGCAGATGCCAGTTAAACGCTTTATTGATTTCACGCACGTTGGCGCTGCCATCGATGATGACGGTTCCGTCAGTTAACGGCGTGACCTCTTCAGCCAGCGTCGGCGACATTGAGGTGGTGAAGTCACCGACAATCTCTTCGAGAATATCTTCTACCGTCACCAGCCCCTGGATATCACCGTACTCATCGACCACCAGGCCTACTTTCTTCTTATTGCGCTGGAACTTCACCAGCTGCGTGCTCAGCGGCGTTCCTTCCGGCACGAAGTAAATTTCGTCGGCGGCGCGCAGCATCACCTCTTTAGTGAACTCTTTTTTCTCGGTCATCAGGCGATAGGCTTCACGTACGCGCAGCATGCTGATGGCGTCGTCCAGCGAGCCGCGATACAGCACGATGCGTCCGTGAGGAGAGTGGGTCAGCTGGCGAACGATCGATTTCCAGTCGTCGTTAATATCAATACCGATAATTTCATTGCGCGGGACCATGATGTCATCGACGCTGACCTTTTCGAGATCCAACACCGACAGCAGCATGTCCTGGTTACGGCGGGAGATTTGGGTGCGTGACTCGTTCACGATGGTGCGCAGCTCATCTTTGCTCAGCGCGCCGCTGACGATGATATCGGTTTTGATGCCCATCATGCGCATCAGGAGGCGGGTGATGGTGTTCAGCAGCCAGACCAGCGGCATCATCAGCACCTGCAGTGGCGCCAGTAAGAAGCTGCTTGGGTAGGCGACCTTTTCCGGATACAGCGCCGCGATGGTTTTAGGCAGGACCTCGGCAAAAACCAGGACCACGAAGGTCAGCACGCCGGTGGCAATGGCCACCCCGGCATCGCCATACAGTCGCATACCGACAATCGTCCCCAGCGCGGAGGCGAGGATGTTGACGAGGTTATTGCCAATCAGCACCAGGCTGATTAAGCGGTCGGGTTTACGCAGCAGCTTCTCTACGCGCTTTGCCTGGCGGTTGCCTTGTTTCGCCATATGCCGCAGTCGATAGCGGTTCAGGGTCATCATCCCGGTTTCAGAACCGGAGAAATAGGCAGAGATAATCACCATGATAATCAGCGTCACGATCAGCGTGGTGGTAGATATGTGTTCCAGGGGGGACTCCTTAACGCCTGGCCCGGTAGGCTATTTTATGAGCCTGCTGGCGCTGATCGCGCCAGTCTTCAGGCTTTCTGCAATGATGCCACCTACCGGGACAGGCGGGTGTTCGGGGTTAACTAATAAACTGTTGAAGCACGCGGCTGCCAAAGTAAGCCAGCGTCAGCAGGCCGGCGCCGGTGACGTTAAACCAGACGACCCGACGACCGCGCCATCCTTCATGATAGTGGCCCCATAACAGAACGATATAGACGAACCACGCAACGATCGACAGCACGGCCTTATCGATATTTTCCGTGCTAAACAGGTTATGCATATAAAACAAACCGGTGCACAGCGTCAGCGTCAGCAGGACCACGCCGACCTGCGTAATATGAAACATTTTACGCTCGATACTCATCAGCGGCGGCATTTCATGGCTGAAGGCCAGCTTTTTGTTCTTCAGCTGATAATCGATCCATGCCAGCTGGAGCGCATACAGCGCGGCAATAATCAGCGTTGCGTAAGAGAAGAGCGACAGGCCGATGTGCACCAGCATTCCCGGCGTGGTTTCCAGGTGGGTGATGTATTCGTTCGGCACGAAAGTGGCGAAAGCCAGGTTAATCAACGCAAATGCGTAGACGATAGGCAGCAGCAGCCAGCCGCGGTTACGCGACGCGACGATAGTCATCACGGTACAGATCATCAGACTGACCAGCGAACCGACGTTTAATAAACTGAGATTCTGTCCGCTCTCGCCGCCGGGGAAAATACGTGACTCCAGCGCAAAAGCATGACAAATCAACGCAATAGTTGCGGAAAGAATCGCCATCCGCCGCCAGCTGCTGTTTTTTTGCAACAGGCCAGGGATGATCAGCGCAAGGCTGATGGAATAGGCGACAAGCGCGAGCAGAGCAAAAACAGGCATATGGGTGTCGACTGTTGACTAAATAAGAAAGAGAAGCAGTATAGCGTCACGCGACGTCTGCTCCAACCGTTGCATCACATCGCGCTTCATGTCGTGTTATACTGCGCCAAATCCGTGTTTTCGTGTCGCTGCTGCGACCGACAGTTTCCACCTCAGGCGAGAGACAATGTTTGATAATTTAACCGATCGTTTGTCGCGTTCGCTGCGCAACATTAGCGGCCGCGGACGCCTTACCGAAGACAATATTAAAGACACCCTGCGTGAAGTCCGCATGGCGCTGCTGGAGGCGGACGTCGCGCTGCCGGTCGTTCGTGACTTCATCAGCCGCGTCAAAGAGAGCGCGGTGGGTCATGAAGTGAACAAAAGCCTGACCCCGGGTCAGGAGTTTGTCAAAATCGTACGTAACGAGCTGGTTGCGGCGATGGGCGAAGAGAACCAGGCGCTGGATTTAGCCGCTCAGCCGCCGGCCGTCGTGCTGATGGCGGGTCTGCAGGGGGCGGGTAAAACTACCAGCGTCGCCAAGCTGGGTAAATTCCTGCGTGAGAAGCACAAGAAGAAAGTGCTGGTGGTCTCCGCGGACGTTTATCGCCCGGCGGCGATTAAACAGCTGGAAACGCTGGCTGAGCAGGTTAACGTTGATTTCTTCCCGTCCGATGTGGGCCAGAAGCCGATCGATATCGTTAACGCCGCGCTGAAAGAAGCGAAGCTGAAGTTCTACGACGTGCTGCTGGTGGATACCGCCGGTCGTCTGCACGTTGATGAAGCGATGATGGACGAAATCAAACAGGTCCACGCTTCTCTTAATCCGGTAGAAACGCTGTTCGTCGTTGATGCGATGACCGGTCAGGATGCCGCAAATACCGCCAAGGCGTTTAACGAAGCGCTGCCGCTGACCGGCGTGGTGTTGACCAAAGTGGACGGCGACGCCCGCGGCGGTGCCGCGTTGTCGATTCGTCACATCACCGGTAAGCCGATTAAGTTCCTCGGCGTCGGCGAAAAGACCGAAGCGCTGGAGCCATTCCACCCGGATCGTATCGCTTCCCGTATTCTCGGCATGGGCGACGTGCTGTCGCTGATCGAAGATATCGAGAGCAAGGTTGACCGCGCGCAGGCTGAGAAACTGGCCTCCAAGCTGAAGAAGGGCGATGGCTTTGACCTGACAGACTTCCTCGAGCAACTGCGGCAGATGAAGAACATGGGCGGCATGGCCAGCCTGATGGGCAAACTGCCAGGTATGGGGCAGATCCCGGATAACGTTAAATCGCAGATGGACGACAAAGTGCTGGTGCGGATGGAAGCGATCATCAACTCGATGACCCTGAAAGAGCGCGCTAAGCCGGAAATCATTAAAGGTTCACGTAAGCGTCGTATCGCCGCCGGCTGCGGGATGCAGGTGCAGGACGTGAACCGTCTGCTCAAGCAGTTTGACGATATGCAGCGCATGATGAAGAAGATGAAGTCGAAAGGCGGCATGATGAAGATGATGCGTGGGATGAAAGGGATGATGCCGCCAGGGTTCCCGGGCGGTCGATGATATCTGGCGAGCTTATTTGCCCTATTTAGCCTATGCGCAGCATATGCTGATTGCAATTTCCCCAGAAATCAGTAAAATTTTCGGGCTTTTAATATGACACCCGGGCTCCGTTCCTCGATGGGGCCCGGGTGTTCTATTCACACAAGAGGATGTTATGGTAACTATTCGTTTAGCTCGTCACGGCGCTAAAAAGCGTCCGTTCTACCAGGTTGTTGTCACCGACAGCCGTAATGCACGCAACGGTCGCTTCATCGAGCGCGTTGGTTTCTTCAACCCGATCGCTTCTGCGAACGAAGAAGAAACGCGTCTGGATCTGGATCGTATCGCTCACTGGGTTGGCCAGGGCGCTACCGTTTCCGATCGCGTTGCAGCGCTGATCAAAGCAGCAAACAAAGCAGCTTAATCTGTCACGGTGGTCATGATGAGCAAGCAACACACCGCACAAGCACCTGTTGATCCGATCGTATTGGGCAAGATGGGTTCTTCCTACGGTATCCGTGGTTGGCTCAGAGTGTTTTCCTCCACCGAAGACGCCGAAAGCATTTTTGACTATCAGCCCTGGTTAATCCAGAAGGCGGGTCAGTGGCAGGTCGTTGAGCTGGAAAGCTGGCGCCACCATAATCAGGACATCGTTATTAAGCTGAAAGGCATTGACGATCGTGATGCTGCGAATCTGCTGACTAATTGCGAAATTGTCGTGGATTCCTCGCAGCTGCCGAAGCTCGAAGAGGGTGACTATTACTGGAAAGACCTGATGGGCTGCCAGGTAGTAACCACAGAAGGCTATGGCCTTGGTAAAGTCATCGACATGATGGAAACCGGGTCAAATGACGTTCTCGTCATTAAGGCAAACCTGAAAGATGCATTTGGTATCAAGGAGCGGCTGGTTCCGTTCCTCGATGGGCAGGTTATCAAGAAAGTCGATCTCGCTACTCGTACCATCGAAGTAGACTGGGATCCTGGTTTTTAAATTCTCCGGATAAACGGTAAAAGACGGCGCTATGTGGATTGGCATAATTAGCCTGTTTCCTGAAATGTTCCGCGCAATTACCGATTACGGGGTAACTGGCCGGGCAGTAAAAAATGGCCTGCTGAGCATCCAGAGCTGGAGTCCTCGTGACTTTGCTCATGACCGGCACCGTACCGTGGACGATCGTCCTTACGGCGGCGGACCGGGGATGCTAATGATGGTGCAACCCTTACGGGATGCCATTCACACAGCAAAAGCCGCGGCAGGTGAAGGCGCAAAGGTGATTTATCTGTCACCTCAGGGACGCAAGCTTGATCAAGCGGGCGTCAGCGAACTGGCAACGAATCAGAAACTGATTCTGGTGTGCGGTCGCTATGAAGGCATAGATGAGCGCGTAATCCAGACCGAAATTGACGAAGAATGGTCAATCGGTGATTACGTCCTCAGCGGTGGTGAGTTACCAGCCATGACGCTGATTGACTCCGTTTCCCGGTTTATTCCGGGGGTTCTGGGTCATGAGGCATCGGCAACGGAAGATTCCTTTGCCGATGGATTGCTGGACTGTCCACACTATACCCGTCCTGAAGTGTTAGAAGAGATGGAAGTACCGCCAGTTTTGCTGTCGGGAAACCATGCTGAGATTCGTCGCTGGCGTTTGAAACAGTCGCTGGGCCGTACCTGGCTTAGAAGACCTGAACTTTTGGAAAACCTGGCTCTGACTGAAGAGCAAGCAAAGTTGCTGGCGGAGTTCAAAACTGAACACGCAAAACAGCAGCATAAACATGATGGGATGGCGTAAGCCCCCAATATCAGTTTACCCAGGATAAGAGATTAAATTATGAGCAACATTATTAAGCAACTTGAACAAGAACAGATGAAGCAGGACGTACCTTCCTTCCGTCCGGGTGATACCGTGGAAGTGAAAGTATGGGTTGTTGAAGGTTCCAAAAAACGTCTGCAGGCATTCGAGGGCGTGGTTATCGCTATTCGTAACCGCGGTCTGCACTCTGCATTCACTGTTCGTAAAATTTCCAACGGCGAAGGCGTTGAGCGTGTCTTCCAGACTCACTCTCCGGTAGTTGACAGCATTGCTGTTAAACGTCGTGGTGCTGTACGTAAAGCTAAACTGTACTACCTGCGTGAGCGTACCGGTAAGTCTGCTCGTATCAAAGAGCGTCTTAACTAAGATTCGCTTTCGCGACATCCTGATGAAAAGGGCTGGCCCGCTGGGCCGGCCCTTTTTTTATCTTCAATTTAACCATTCTGATGTAAATCATTTACAATATCGCTCTCATTTCGGAGGGGCGGTGGTCAGCAAACTTTCTCTACAATCAGCGTTTATACGGCGAGCCGCATGGCTGGCGCTGTTTTCGATCCTGCTGATTGTGGTTGCGCCGCTAATCTCGGTGTCACTGCAAAAAGATCCGATGAGCGCTATGCCCGGCATGCATCATGCGATGATGATGGCGGATATGCCGCATGAGCAGGCGATGTCCCACCCGGCGGTCTTTCCTGCGCCCCAGTCGACGCACACGATGCCGCTCGACCATGCGGAGGCCTGTGGCTACTGCGTGCTGCTGGCTCACGTACCGGGGCTGCTCTTTGCGCTGGCGCTGCTTATCTCCGTTATCCTGCGCCGCGTGCGCGTGCTTTTCCCCTGTCTGGTGCTCAAGCGCCGGCATTTCTTCCCCTGGCTGTACCCCGAAACCCGCGCGCCGCCGCGTCGGTCTGCTTTTTCTGCTTTCTAAAATAACAATGCGCACAGCGCTACGTTCTCTTTTTGCTTTCAGAAAGGAAAAGTATGACTACCTGCACCTCACGCGCGGCATGGCTGAACCTGCTGCGACGTCTCCATTTTTATATTGGTCTGTTTATCGGGCCGTTTATCTTCGTGGCGGCCCTTACCGGGACGCTGTACGTGGCCACTCCACAGCTGGAGAACTGGCTCTATCAGGATGCCCTTCATGGTTCGCTGAACGGCGATCGTCAGCCGCTTAGCGCCCAGCTGATGGTCGCGGAAGAGACGACTCAGGGGAATCTTCGTTTACAGGCGGTGCGCCCGGCTATTAAGGCCGGGGAGACCACGCGGGTGATGTTTTCCGATCCGCAGTTGGGAGAGTCTGAGTCCCGGGCGATCTTTATCGACCCGGTAACGCTGAAAGTGAAGGGCGATATGACGGTCTATGGTACCAGCGGAATTTTACCGTTGCGCCAGTGGATCGATTACGCCCATAAATCATTGCTGCTCGGGGATAGCGGCCGGCTTTATAGCGAGCTGGCTGCATCATGGATGTGGGTTGCGGCACTCGGTGGCATTGTCCTCTGGGCGATGACTCGTCCCCGCAAGCGGATCAATAATCGTATGCAGAATAGCCGTCGTCTGCATGTTTCTCTCGGCTGGGTGCTACTGGCAGGTATGCTGCTCTTCTCCGCCACCGGGCTGACCTGGTCGCAGTGGGCCGGTGGCAATGTGGATAAAATGCGCGCGGCATTCGGCTGGCTGACCCCGCAGGTGAATACGCAGCTGCATAGCGCAATGCCGATGCCGCATGATCCGCATGCCGAACATCATATGGGGCATATGGCCGATGCGGCGCCGGCGGCGAAAGGCGAACAGTTTGATCGGGTGCTGACAATCGCGCGCGCGGCGGGTCTCAATGCCAGCAAGCTGGAAATCCGACCTCCGGCAGCGGCGGGGCGTGCGTGGACGGTCAATGAAATTGACCGAAGCTGGCCAACGCAGGTGGACGCGGTGGCAGTTGACGGGGAGAGCATGCAGGTTGTTGATCGCACCCGCTTTGCCGATTTCCCGTTAATGGCGAAGCTGACCCGCTGGGGCGTGGATTTCCATATGGGGATTCTGTTTGGTCTTGCCAATCAGCTGCTGCTGATCGCGTTTGGGATCGCGCTGTGCGTGATGATTGTGGTGGGATATCGTCTGTGGTGGATCCGGCGGCCGGCTCATGCGGCGTTTAACCCGGCGAATACCCTGATTCAGGCGTGGTTCAACCTGGGATGGCCCGCCCGCGCGCTCACGCTGGCGATTGCAGTGATGCTGGGGCTGGCGCTACCGTTAATGGGCGCCAGCCTCGCGGCAGGACTGGTCATTGACTATCTACGCTGGCGGGCGGCAACGGCCGTCTTGCTCGCGAAGTCGGTCGACTAAGTGCCTACGGCGTGCTGATGACCACCGTAACGCGGCGGTTTTCAGCACGTCCTTTCGCCGTATCGTTGCTGGCGATCGGATATTTTTTACCTAATCCACGGGTCGTTAAATTGCTGCGCGGGATATTGGCTCCCTTCGCCCAGTCATCCGCGACGATATCGGCGCGTTTAAGCGACAGCATTTCGTTATAGCTGTCTTCACCGTAGTTATCGGTGTGTCCGTCTAACCGAGCGTGCGTAATCCCGGTAGCAGCCAGACGAGAGGCCATTTTCTGGATTTGCGCCTGGCTGTCGCTGCGCAGATGGTAGTCGTTTTTATCAAACAGGATGCTGTCGGACAAACCCAGCGACCAGTCGCCATCACTTTCCGTAAAGCCGTAAGACTTCATGGCGGCAACCTGTTCCTGAGAGAATTTCCCTTGCGGGGCCTGACAGCCGGTGAGTAAAACCGCGGCCATCAGCGCGGGAGCAAAATATTTCCTGAGCATTGTGGTTCCTTTTATTTTTGTACTTGTGGAATACGCCGGTGTTTCATCCGATACATATTTTGATCGGCGAACTCCTGCAGGTTCTCCGCTGACGCGTGTTCCCAGGCCAGCGCATAGCCGATGCTGAGCGACAGGGTCGCAGTATGGCCGTTATGCAGATTAAACGGCTCAAGAAACTGGCTGGATAACGATGCGCAGAGCGTCTTTACTTCCGCCTCTGAGTGAACGTCACGCAACAAGATCGCGAATTCGTCCCCGCCTAAACGCCAGGCCTGATGGTGCTTGCTGACAAAATTCATCAGCCGGCTGGCGACTTCGATGAGGACCTTGTCTCCCGTTGCATGACCCCAGTTATCATTAATCAGCTTAAAATTATCGCCATCAAGAAAGAGTAATGCCGAACTGCGTCGGGCAGCCTCATCTTTCATTAATGTACTGATGACGTTGCGAAACGCCGCGCGATTGGCCAGCCCGGTGAGGGGATCATGTAACGACGTGCGTAACAGCTGGGCATTTTTAGCCTGCAGCTGCTGCTGCCAGTCCTCCATTTCACCTAACAGGCTATTAAAGTCCTGGGCAAACAGATGGAACTCCTCGATGCGCTCTTCAGGGACCCGGCGGGAGAAGTGGCGGTTTTCCCGGATGTCATGGACCACTTCGGTAATGCTTTGTAAGGCGGTGACGATACCGTGGTGCAGAGAATGCGTCAGCAATAAGGCGATAAATGAGGCCAGCAGAATACTGCCAGTCAAAACGATGATAGATATGCCGAGGAAGTGGCTTATCAGGCTGTCCAGCGCCGTCAGCCGAAGTTCGCCGACGACCTTCCCCAGATGCCAGATTGGCTGGGTTGTTGGTTCAGGAAACAGCCATTTGCTGATGATCCCGCTGAATTTCTCCTGCCGAACCAGGTCCATATTACGCCAGACGGCGAAGTGATTTTGCTGGTTATCCAGCACCAGCGCTTCTGAAAACTGCCCCTGCCTGCCGAGTGTGGCCAGCGTCTCTTCTGCCGCAGCGCTGTCATCGAAAACCAGCGCGGCTTCAAGACTACGGCTCATTGTGGCGGCCGTCAGCGCCAGATTCTTCTGCGCATACTGTTTTAACGTAAAGACTGATGCGGTACTCAGCAATAGCCAGACCAGGGTCATAGAGATCACCACGCTTATCACGCTGATACGGCGTAGTGCTCGTTTAAAGGTGGGGCGCGGAGCCTGAGAGAAATCCTTATTCATGTGCATTGTTCCGGGCAAGCATCAGTACGTCTGGATTAACCCGCACACCGCTGTGTGTCAGGACATCCAGATTCACGGAGAATCTGACCCTTTTGTCATTTATGATCAGGCAAAAAGCACTGCCAATTGCACACTCGCTATTTTGTTCCGCAATGAGTAACAGGGGGCGTGATGGGTATTCTGCGGTGAGCTTCGCCTGTTGAGAGGGCGATTCGCTGCCAAAATAAAATCCATCACAGACCGTATTCAACGCTTCTTCGGTATTACGCACAATGACCGGTTTGTACGGTAAAGCCTCAGGTTGTTCCTGAGCCAGGCTGTAGGTATAACGCGAGGTAGAAAAGATACACAACCTGGGCGGGCCAGATAATGCTGGCCAGCGGGTATAGGTGACAATACCCGAAACAATAGCCCGAACATTTTTAGGCGCGTCAGCGGCAAAAGCGGGATGGCCCACGATAAATAACAAAAAAATAAAAAAAAGACGGTGAGACTCTTTCATTAACGGATCCGTCAGGTTCGTCGGGGTGCATGAATTGCAGATCGCTGATGCCCGGGCGCAGGATACCATTGTTGGTGGGGAGCGTCATTAACCGCCCCCTTTCCTTTGAGATAATTCTGCCCAGGATTTTTCGTAAACGAAGGTGGGGGAAAGGTGAGCGTCGGCAGGGTGAAATATCGTATTGTACCAATATCTTTACACTTATGGCGGAATAAATAGCCATTTAATTTGCTGGTGTAAAGTAAAATTTACGGATTATGGATTGAAATCTTTACTTTGTGTGGTATCGTTACGTCACTCCTCACCGAGGAACCCACTATCGCAAACGAGCTACACAGGATCGCAATCATGCAAAAAGACGCGCTGAATAACGTACATATTACCGACGAACAGGTTCTGATCACGCCGGATCAGCTGAAAGCTGAATTCCCGCTGAGCCTCGAACAAGAAGCGCAAATTGCGCAGTCCCGTCAGACGATATCTGACATTATTGCCGGCCGCGATCCGCGTCTGCTGGTGGTGTGTGGACCTTGCTCGATCCACGATCCAGAGGCGGCAATTGAATACGCTCATCGTTTTAAAGCACTTGCCGAAGAGGTCAGCGATAGCCTCTACCTGGTCATGCGCGTCTATTTTGAAAAACCTCGTACTACCGTGGGCTGGAAAGGGTTGATTAACGATCCGCATATGGATGGCTCATTTGATGTTGAAGGCGGTCTGAAGATTGCGCGTCGCTTGCTGGTAGAGCTGGTGAATATGGGGTTACCGCTGGCAACGGAAGCGCTGGATCCAAACAGCCCGCAGTACCTCGGCGATCTGTTTAGCTGGTCCGCTATCGGCGCACGTACGACCGAATCCCAGACTCACCGTGAAATGGCGTCAGGTCTGTCAATGCCGGTTGGCTTTAAAAACGGTACCGACGGTAGCCTGTCGACGGCAATTAACGCGATGCGTGCCGCAGCGATGCCGCACCGTTTCGTCGGGATTAACCAGGCCGGCCAGGTTTGTCTGCTGCAAACCCAGGGCAATCCGAACGGCCACGTTATTCTGCGCGGCGGTAAAGCCCCAAACTACGGCCCGGAAGATGTCGAGAAGTGCGAAAAAGAGATGGCTCAGGCGGGACTGAAACCGTCACTGATGGTAGATTGCAGCCATGGGAATTCTAATAAAGACTACCGCCGCCAGCCTGCGGTTGCGGAATCCGTCGTCGCA
Organism: Klebsiella planticola ATCC 33531; assembly: GCF_000735435.1. Classification (GTDB taxonomy): domain Bacteria; phylum Pseudomonadota; class Gammaproteobacteria; order Enterobacterales; family Enterobacteriaceae; genus Klebsiella; species Klebsiella planticola. Next base: position 109,884 of record NZ_JMPP01000021.1, read on the forward strand.
CAGATTAAAGATGGTAATCGTTCCATCATTGGCCTGATGATCGAAAGTAATATCCACGAAGGTAATCAGTCTTCTGAGCAGCCGCGTTGTGATATGAAATACGGCGTATCCGTCACCGATGCCTGCATCAGCTGGGAAACGACTGATGCACTGCTCCGCGAACTGGATCAAGATCTGCGCGGTCATCTGGCGGCTCGTCTGGGGTAAGAGGATAGTATGGTTGCTGAACTGACCGCGTTACGCGATCAAATTGATGAAGTCGATAAGGCGCTGCTGGGGCTACTGGCTAAGCGCCTGGAGCTGGTAGCGGAAGTCGGAGAGGTCAAAAGCCAGTATGGGCTGCCGATTTACGTCCCGGAACGAGAAGCTGCGATGCTGGCTTCCCGACGGGAAGAGGCATCGGCGCTGGGCGTTCCACCCGATCTTATCGAGGACGTGCTGCGTCGCGTCATGCGCGAGTCATATTCCAGCGAGAATGATAAAGGCTTCAAAACGCTGTGTCCGAATCTGCGCCCGGTCGTGATTGTCGGCGGTGGTGGGCAGATGGGGCGCCTGTTTGAGAAAATGCTGACGCTTTCAGGCTACCAGGTACGCATCCTGGAGAAAGACGACTGGGCGCGGGCAGCGGACATTGTTGCTGATGCCGGAATGGTCATCGTCAGCGTTCCTATCCATGCCACGGTCGATACGATTGGTCAGCTGCCGCCGTTACCGGCGGACTGTATCCTGGTCGACCTGGCGTCGGTGAAAGCGGAACCTTTACAGGCGATGCTGGCCGCGCACCGTGGTCCGGTACTGGGTCTGCACCCGATGTTCGGGCCGGACAGCGGCAGCCTGGCGAAGCAGGTGGTGGTTTACTGCGATGGTCGTCAGCCGGAAGCCTATCAGTGGTTCCTCGAGCAAATTCAGGTCTGGGGCGCCCGTCTGCACCGTATCAGCGCCGTTGAACACGACCAGAATATGGCTTTTATTCAGGCGCTACGTCACTTTGCTACCTTTGCCTATGGCCTGCATCTGGCGGAAGAAAACGTTCGCCTGGAACAGCTACTGGCGTTGTCATCGCCGATCTACCGCCTTGAGCTGGCGATGGTTGGCCGCCTGTTTGCGCAGGATCCGCAGCTGTATGCCGACATTATTATGTCGTCGGAAAACAATCTGGCGCTGATTAAACGCTACTACCAGCGCTTTGGTGAAGCGATTGGCCTGCTGGAGCAGGGGGATAAACAGGCGTTTATCGACAGCTTCCGCAAAGTAGAGCACTGGTTTGGCGATTATGCCCAGCGCTTCCAGAGCGAAAGTCGGACGCTGCTGCGTCAGGCGAATGATAACCGGCAGTAACGGAAAACCATATATAATCAAAGCCAGAGGGGAAACCCGCTGGCTTTTTTTATAGGGATGAAAACGATGGCTGAACCACAACCGCTGTTTGATTACGCAGGACATCTGCCGGAATGTCCGACCTGGAGTGAAGCCGAGCAGGCGCTCTACTGGGCCGATATTCTGCAGTGCGAAATTCACCGTTACGACATCCGCAGCGGCGAACATCAGGTTCTGCAGTTTCCCGAAGAAGTGGGCTGCTTTGCCCTGCGCGAGAAAGGGGGCTTCATTGTGGCGCTACGCAGCGCTATCTGGCTTACCGATGCCCATGGCCTGTTGCGGCGCAAAGTTTGTGATAATCCGAGCAACCCGCAGCTGGCACGCTTTAACGATGGCGGCACCGATCGCGACGGGCGCTTTTATGCCGGTACATTCTGGGGGCCGGGAGATTATAACGGCGCGCTGCTGATGCGCATCAACCACGATCTCACTCCTCGGGTGATTCAGTGCGATATCCATGGCGCCAACGGTCTGGCCTTTAGCGCGGACAAGCGTTGGATGTACACCTCGGATACGCCAAACGCCGTTATCTACCGCACTCCGCTGGATGAGCAGGGCGAGCCCGGCAAACGCGAAGTCTTTCGTCGTTTTCAGCCGGGAGAAGGTATCCCGGACGGGGCGGCCGTGGATGAAGAGGGTAGCTACTGGAGCGCAATGTTCGATGGCTGGCGTGTCGCCCGTTTTTCACCGACCGGTGAACAGCTGGAAGAACATCGATTACCGGTGCGCTGCCCGACGATGGTCTGTTTTGGCGGCGCGGATATGCGCACGTTGTACATTACGACCACGCGCGAAAATATGTCTGCCGACGAAGTCCAGAAATATCCGCTCTCCGGCGCTATCTTCACCCTGCCGGTGACGGTGGCAGGGATGAAGAAACCCGTATTTGCAGAGCGTTAGATAGGATCGACCGGCACGACGTTTTCGCCTGGGTAGCAACCCAGAACTTTCATGGAACGAGTAATCTCGGCCAGCTCTTTTAGTGCCTTACGCATCGGCATTGATTCCAGGTTGGCCTGGATATCCAGATAAAACATCTCTTCCCACGGGTTACCGTGAATCGGACGAGATTCCAGCTTGGTCATGATCAGGTTGTGATTGCGCAACACCAGCAGCGCTTCAACCAGCGCACCGGCCTGCTGGCCGGTTGCCATGAGCAGCGTGGTCTTTGCCGGTACCTGTTCGGAAACATTCACCGCTTTACGTGCCAACACCAGGAAACGGGTGATGTTTTGTGTCTGATTTGCCTGGCAATGTTCAAGAACCTGCAGGCCGTACAGTGCGCCACCGGCTTCGCTACCCAGCGCGGCTACGCCCGGTGAGTTCGCCTGAGCCACTTTTTCCATCGCCGCAGAGGTGCTTTCGGTGTATTCAATTTTCCAGTGTGGGTAACGGCTCAGATACTGGCTGCACTGCTGGAACGGCTGCGGGTGGCTATATACGGTCTGAATGTGTTGCGGATCGGTTGAAGCTGAGACCAGAACGCAGTGATCGATTGGGATCGTGAGCTCACCGACGATCGACAGGCTGGTATGCTGCAGTAGATCGTAGACATCATTGATGCCACCGGAGCTGGTATTTTCGATAGGAACGACCGCGTAGTCGGCCTGGCCGGTTTCCACCTGGTTAAAAATATCGGCAAATTTCGCGCAACCGCTCTCAATGAACTGTTCGAAATGGCGCGCCGCGTACTGGCGGGCGGCCAGATGTGAATATGACCCTTTTGGTCCCAGGAAAGCCACGCGCGCTGAATGTGGATTGATTTTATTCAGATGCTGTTGCAGCAGGGTTTGCTGGGTGAGAACGGAATCCTCGATGATCAGCTGAAACAGACGGGTGATGTAGTGGGCATCCAGATGGTGGCTTTTCCCCAGCGTTATCAGACGCTCCAGCAGGTCGCGCTCGCGGTCGATATCACGAACCGGACGGTGCGATGCCAGCTTTGCTTTACCGACCTCTACAGCCAGTCCGCGGCGTTCTGCCAGCAGCGCGAGCAGTTTTTCATCCAGTGCGCTGATCTTATCGCGCAGAGCCAGTAACGGGTTTTCCTCGGTCATATGTGTTGCCTTTCTTGTTATTGATTTATCAATAAAAAAGGCCTCCCGTTTGGGAGGCCTTGTTGTTCGTCTTCGCATTCTTTATCACACGACGAATCGCCTCCCGTTCAGGGGAAGGTAAAAAAGAATGCGAAGAAGAACGCTAGTCGTTTCACGATGAATTCCTTTGCTGAGTTGAGATTACAGTACCCGTACTGTTTTCATCCTGTCAATAAAAAACGCGCCCGAAGGCGCGTGGCGTTACACAATATTAAGTTAAGGATTACTCTTCTTCTTCCACAAAGCCTGCCTCTTTCACCGATGTTGCGGCGCGGCGGGCTTCCCCTTTGTGTTGCACTTTATTCAGCTGCCGTTCCAGCTTGTTGATCAATTCGTTGATTGCGACGTACATATCTTCGCTTCTTCCGCTGGCGACCAGATGCCCGTTTGGCGTATTGATGGTTGCATCAGCGACAAAACCCTGCGGCTCCTTAGAGAGAATGATGTGCGGGTTGATTAAGTGGGTTTGCCATTTATCCAATTTGGCGAGACGGTCTGCGACATGCTGGCGAATTGCCGGAGTAATTTCCATTTGTTTACTGGTAATGTTCATTGTCATAAATTTTACCTCTTGTCTTTCCCGTCTTGGTGAACTCAGCATACCTCTCCCAATGTCAAGATGTGTGATCTATATCACATTTTAATGTCACTTTTTGTCAACGAATTCATTTTGTGAGGCAGGGCAGGAACAGGTGAGATTTTACTTGTCGGAAAGGGGAAAGGGAGTCATATTTGATAGGATGACTCGGCGCTAAAACGCTTCAGCTCAGGCGCCTGAACAATAAAAAACGGCAGCTCATGGCTGCCGTTTTGCTTATCTGAAAAACGATCAGGTGTTTTTACCGTTAGCGGCGATAATTTTCGCCACCTTGTCTGCCTGAGCGTTCATTTGCATCTGGCGGTAGGCGTTTTCCATTTTCGGTAGCGCATCGCGAGTCGCCTGAGTATCCGGGTAGCTGCGCAGCATACCATCGACACGGTTCACGACGGCAACCCATGCGCCGCGGTCGGTGTAGTAATCAACCACTGACAGCTCGTACTTCGCCAGGCGATCCTTCAGGAACACCATACGTTTGTAGGCGTCGGTCGCATACTGGCTGTTCGGGTAACCGCGTACCAGTTTGGAGAAGTCGTTGAAGGCATCGCGAGCGTGCTGCGGGTCGCGATCGGAGCGATCGACCCCGAAGAATCCTTGCAGCGCACTGTCATCCAACGCCATATTTGTCAGACCACGCATATAAATGACGTAATCAATGTTAGGATGCGTAGGGTTCAGACGAACGAAGCGGTCGATGGCTGCCTGAGCCAGCGGCAGATCGGCATTTTTGTAATACGCATAAATCAGGTCAAGCTGTACCTGTTGGGAATAAGGACCGAACGGGTAGCGGTTATCCAACGCTTCCAGTTGCGTTATTGCCTGTTTCCAGTTACCGTCCTGCAGCTTTTGCTGGGCGGTCGCGTAGATTTCATTCGGCGGATTATCAGGCACCTCTTCCTTTGAGCCGGAGCAACCCACCAAAGCCAGGCTCAGTGTGGCCGCTGCCACCAGGTATTTCATGCGCGTCATGACGTTTTGACTTCCTCAAAATGTTTATGCGGGAGAATCTCTGTTCCTGCTCCCGATTAAGACCAGCTACAATAGCACACTATATTAAACGGCAAAGCCGTAAAACCCAACGTTAAACGAAGAAGCTGTATATGGCACAACGAGTACAACTCACCGCAACGGTGTCCGAAAATCAACTCGGTCAACGCTTAGATCAGGCTTTGGCCGAAATGTTCCCGGATTATTCGCGTTCGCGCATAAAAGAATGGATCCTCGACCAGCGAGTGCTGGTAAACGGCGCTGTCAGCGACAAGCCGAAAGAAAAAGTTTTAGGGGGAGAGAGCGTCTCCATCGATGTTGAAATCGAAGAAGACGTGCGCTTCGAACCGCAGGATATTCCGCTCAATATCGTCTACGAAGATGATGACATCCTCGTGATCAATAAACCACGCGATCTGGTTGTTCACCCAGGCGCGGGCAACCCCGACGGTACTGTGCTGAATGCGCTGCTGCACTATTATCCGCCGATTGCCGACGTACCGCGCGCGGGTATTGTTCACCGTCTGGATAAAGATACGACCGGTCTGATGGTCGTAGCGAAAACCATCCCGGCACAAACTCGTCTGGTGGAGTCGCTGCAGCTGCGTGAAATCACCCGTGAGTATGAAGCGGTAGCAATTGGTCACATGACATCGGGTGGTACGGTAGAAGAACCTATCAGCCGTCACCCGACGAAACGTACGCATATGGCGGTGCACCCGATGGGGAAACCGGCGGTAACGCATTACCGTATTATGGAGCACTTCCGTATTCACACGCGTCTGCGCCTGCGCCTGGAAACCGGCCGTACTCACCAGATTCGTGTGCATATGGCTCACATCACCCATCCGCTGGTGGGCGATCAGGTCTATGGCGGCCGCCCGCGTCCGCCTAAAGGTGCATCGGAAGCGTTTATCACCGCCCTGCGCAAGTTTGACCGTCAGGCACTGCACGCGACGATGTTACGCTTGTACCACCCGATCAGCGGTATCGAGATGGAATGGCATGCGCCAATTCCTCAGGATATGGTTGATCTGATTGAGGCAATGCGTGCAGATTATGAAGATCACAAGGATGATATTGACTGGCTATGACTAAACTGATTGTACCGCAATGGGCCGTGCCGGAAGGCGTGGCTGCCTGTAGCTCCACGCGTATTGGCGGCGTCAGTCTGCCTCCGTACGATTCGCTCAATCTGGGCGCCCATTGCGGAGACAATCTGCAGCACGTGGAAGAAAACCGTCGGCGCATGTTTGCCGCTGGCGGGCTGCCGTCATATCCGGTATGGCTGGAGCAGGTTCATGGCACCGCGGTGCTCACCCTGGACGGCGGGCCATATGAGTCAAAACGGGCGGATGCGTCATACTGTAATACACCGGGTACGGTGTGCGCGGTAATGACGGCGGACTGCCTGCCGGTTCTTTTTTGTAATCGCGCAGGGACGGAAGTTGCCGCTGCTCATGCCGGCTGGCGCGGATTATGCGACGGTGTGCTGGAAGCGACGGTCGCATGTTTCGCCGATAAGCCGGAAAACATTCTGGCCTGGCTTGGCCCGGCGATCGGTCCCGAGGCTTTTGAAGTCGGTCCGGAAGTGCGGGATGCGTTTATAGTAAAGGACGGGAAAGCGGAAGAGGCTTTCCGCCCCGTCGGCGAGAAATATTTTGCTGATATCTATCGGCTGGCTCGTCAGCGTTTAGCCAATGTTGGTGTCACGCAGATCTTCGGCGGCGATCGCTGTACGCTAAGCGAAAAGGATGATTTTTTCTCTTATCGTCGCGATAAGACTACGGGTCGTATGGCGAGTTTTATCTGGTTGAGATAACCTGGCGAATCAAGACGGTCCAGAAGGCAAATTTATTTTTCGCATAGTTCAGGTCTTTAACCTTGAATAATTGAGGGATGACCTCATTTAATCTCCAGTAGCAAATTTGACCTGTTATGGGAGGAGTTATGCGTCTGGATCGTCTTACCAATAAATTCCAGCTTGCTCTTGCCGATGCCCAGTCGCTTGCACTCGGGCACGACAACCAATTCATCGAACCTCTTCATTTAATGAGCGCCTTGCTGAATCAGGAAGGGGGATCGGTACGTCCTTTATTAACCTCTGCGGGCATTAACGCCGGAGAGTTAAGCACCAATATCACTCAGGCGCTGAGCCGTTTACCGCAGGTGGAAGGCACCGGCGGTGACGTACAGCCGTCTCAGGATTTAGTGCGTATTCTGAACCTTTGCGACAAGCTGGCGCAAAAGAGGAAGGACAATTTTATTTCGTCAGAACTGTTCGTTCTGGCGGCGCTTGAATCACGCGGTACGCTGACCGACCTTTTAAAATCCGCCGGAGCAACAACCGCCAATGTGACTCAGGCGATTGAACAAATGCGCGGAGGTGAAAGCGTGAACGATCAGGGTGCCGAAGACCAACGTCAGGCATTGAAAAAATTTACGGTCGATCTGACCGAACGTGCTGAACAGGGCAAACTGGATCCGGTCATTGGCCGTGACGAAGAGATTCGCCGTACTATCCAGGTTCTGCAGCGCCGAACTAAAAATAACCCGGTTTTAATTGGTGAGCCCGGCGTTGGTAAAACCGCCATCGTTGAAGGACTGGCACAGCGTATTGTCAACGGTGAAGTACCGGAAGGGCTGAAGGGTCGTCGGGTTCTGGCGCTGGATATGGGGGCGCTGGTGGCCGGGGCCAAGTATCGCGGTGAGTTCGAAGAGCGCCTGAAAGGGGTGCTGAACGATCTGGCAAAACAGGAAGGCAACGTCATTCTGTTTATTGATGAACTGCACACTATGGTCGGGGCGGGGAAAGCGGACGGCGCAATGGATGCCGGCAACATGCTGAAACCTGCTTTGGCGCGCGGTGAGCTGCACTGCGTCGGCGCAACCACGCTCGATGAGTATCGTCAGTATATTGAAAAAGATGCTGCGCTGGAGCGTCGTTTCCAGAAAGTGTTTGTTGCTGAGCCAAGCGTTGAAGATACCATTGCGATCCTGCGTGGTCTGAAAGAGCGCTATGAGCTGCACCACCATGTACAGATCACTGACCCGGCGATCGTCGCAGCGGCAACCTTGTCGCATCGTTATATTGCTGACCGTCAGCTGCCGGATAAAGCTATCGACCTGATCGATGAAGCGGCATCCAGCATCCGTATGCAGATTGACTCGAAGCCGGAGGAGCTCGACCGACTCGACAGACGTATTATTCAGCTCAAGCTGGAACAGCAGGCGCTGAAGAAAGAAGCCGATGAAGCCAGTCTGAAACGTCTGGATATGCTGAATGAAGAGCTGGCGGATAAAGAACGTCAGTATTCCGTATTAGAAGAAGAGTGGAAGGCGGAAAAAGCGTCGCTCTCCGGAACCCAGACGATTAAAGCTGAGCTGGAACAGGCAAAAATCGCCATCGAGCAGGCGCGACGCGTTGGCGACCTGGCCAGGATGTCTGAACTGCAGTACGGCAAAATCCCGGAGCTGGAAAAACAGCTGGCAGCGGCTACACAGTCTGAAGGTAAAACGATGCGTCTGTTGCGTAATAAAGTGACGGATGCGGAAATTGCCGAAGTGCTGGCACGCTGGACCGGTATTCCGGTAGCGCGAATGATGGAAGGCGAGCGTGAAAAACTGCTGCGTATGGAGCAGGAGTTGCACAGTCGGGTGATTGGTCAGAACGAAGCGGTTGAAGCAGTATCCAACGCGATTCGCCGTAGCCGGGCCGGGCTGTCCGATCCTAACCGTCCAATCGGGTCGTTCCTGTTCCTTGGTCCAACCGGTGTCGGTAAAACGGAGCTGTGCAAAACGCTGGCGAACTTTATGTTTGATAGCGATGATGCCATGGTACGTATCGATATGTCTGAGTTTATGGAGAAACACTCCGTATCGCGTCTGGTCGGTGCGCCTCCGGGATATGTCGGCTATGAAGAGGGCGGGTATCTGACGGAAGCAGTACGTCGTCGTCCTTACTCTGTCATCCTGCTGGATGAAGTAGAAAAGGCTCATCCGGATGTGTTTAACATCCTGTTGCAGGTGCTGGACGACGGTCGTCTGACCGATGGACAGGGGAGAACGGTCGATTTCCGTAATACGGTTGTGATTATGACCTCTAACCTTGGTTCGGATCTGATTCAGGAACGTTTCGGCGAACTGGATTACAGTCACATGAAAGATCTGATTCTGGGTGTGGTCAGTCAGAACTTCCGCCCGGAATTCATCAACCGTATCGATGAAGTCGTGGTCTTCCACCCGCTGGGTGAAAAACACATTGCTTCGATTGCTCAGATTCAGCTGCAGCGTCTGTACAAACGTCTGGAAGAACGTGGCTACGAAGTCCACATGTCCGATGAAGCGCTGAAGTTGCTGAGTGCGAATGGTTATGATCCGGTGTATGGCGCTCGTCCGTTAAAACGCGCTATCCAGCAGCAGATCGAAAACCCGCTGGCGCAGCAAATTCTTTCCGGCGAGCTGATCCCCGGTAAAGAAGTTCAGCTGGTGGTGAAAGACGACCATATAGTGGCAGTGCAGTAAATCACAAAACGACAAAAACGGGCCCTCTGGGCTCGTTTTTGTTTAAAAACCAGGCAAGAATTAAAGTCCGGATGCAGGATTGTTTAATAAGTGAGCGAACGAATCATTTATTTGAATTTAAACTTGCCACATCAGAATTACCCCCTATAATTCGCCTCCACTGACACGGAACAACGGCACGCAAGCCGCCGGGTCAGCGGGGTTCAGAGATGAACGCCAACGGAGAAAAGCGAAAATAAACGCTTGACTCTGAAT